>JAWDKM010000004.1:0-534490 GCA_032464575.1 Roseobacter sp. HKCCA0434 | reverse complement strand
AATCTCGCCTTCGTTCTCAGTCCTCTCAGTCGCGAGGACCCTACCAGTCCACGAAGGAAATTCAGGGGCTCAGGTCAACATGAGCCACAATCGGGACCGTCCTGTATGGGTCGGTCCCTGCCGCGTCACGCGATGAGACCATTCTGGAACCGTGCAATCGGTACCGGGAGCGTGCACCTGACCGGGACATTTCAGGACACCCGCGCACTCGCCACGAGCGCATCGAGAAGGGCCCGCACCGGTTCGCCCGCTTGACGGCCATCGAGGATGACGGCCCGCACCGGGACCTCTGCGGTGCTCCAGGCGGGAAGGACGGCGCGGAGGCGCCCGTCCGCCACGCTGGCCGCACCAAGGAAGTCCGTTGTCCGCACGATGCCGGCATTCAGGTGCGCGAGGCGGCAGGCCGTCCCTGGATCATTGACGACGAGCGCATCCGGCAGGCTCACGCGCGCTTCTGCCGTGCCATTTGTCAGCGCCCAGGTGGGCGTCGCCTCGAATGTGGCCGAGGGCGTGCAGTGGATCGTGGCATGGGCCGTGAGGTCGGAGGGCGCAGCGGGCGCGCCCGCGCGGTCGAGATAGGCGGGCGAGGCGAAGAGCCGCTCGCGCGCGGTGAAGAGCGTGCGGGCGACCAGCGCCTCGCCCTTTGCCTCTCCGGTGCGGAAGGCGAGGTCGACCCGCGCCGCGATCAAGTCGAGCTTCTCGTTGGTGACGTGCACGACCAGCCGCACATCCGGACGGTCCCGTCGGAACCGCGCGAGCCCCTCGGCGAGCTTGGTGTGGCCGAGTAGGGTGGGCATCGTGATCCGCACCGTCGGCGTGCCCTCGGAGACCGCAGCATCGGCGGCGCGGACGGCCTGAAGGGCCGCGCGCGATGCCGTGTGGTAGCGCGTACCCTCGTCTGTCAGCGCGAAGCCCTGCGGGCTGCGGCGGGCGAGTGTCACGCCCAGCCGCGCCTCCAGCCGCTTCAGCGCGCGACTCAGGTTCGCGCGCGTCTGCCCCGTGGTCGCCTCTGCGGCGGCAAGTCCGCCCGCATCCGCGACCGCCACGAAGGCCGCGATGTCGTCGAGATCGCTCATGTCGCGATTGATGCAACGTCATGTTGCAGATGGCAATGGAAACCATAGGGATGCCCGCTGGTTGGACCGTCATATCGCCCCGACCTGCAACGCCATAGACGAGACAGTCCATGACCTTGAGCCGCCCTCGGGCTGGGGTCGCCGCGCTTGCGGCGTCCTTTGCCCTCCTCTTCGCCTCGATGGCCCCACAAGCCCGAGCCCAGACCATGCCCTTGCCCGACGGCTTCGCCGACACGTTCTCGCACCACACCGTCGCGCTCGAGAACGGCATCAAGCTGCACTACGTGCGCGGCGGGCAGGCTGGCGGTGCGGACGGCGACGCACCGACGATCTTCCTCACCCACGGCTTTCCCTCGACCTGGTTCGAATGGCGCGAGGTGATGCCTGCGCTGGCCGAACGCTTCGACGTCGTCGCCGTCGACCTGCGGGGCCTCGGTGACAGCACGGCGCCGCTCGGGTCCGACTTCGATGCCCGGTCGATGGCGGAGGACCTGCGCCTGCTGGCCGACGAACTGGGCGTTACCCGCGCCTTCGCGGGCGGCCATGACATCGGCGCGCCGGTGGCTTTCATGTTCGCCGCCGACAATCCGGACCTTGTGGAGCGCCTGATGGTGATCGAGCTCGTCCTCGCCGGCGCGGGGCTGGAGGAACTGATCGCCGCCGATCCGGCCGCGCTCTGGCACTTCCCGTTCCAGCAGGTCCCCGACCTGCCCGAGCGCCTCGTGGCGGGCAACGAGTACGTCTACTACTCGTCCTTCTTTCGCCCCTACGCCTACGACCCGACCGTCTTTACCGACGAGGTGATCGAGGGCTACGTCGACGCCTACAGCCGCGCGGGCGCGATGCGCGCGGGCTTCGGGGTCTACCGCGACCTGGAGAAGACGGCGGACGCCGTGCGCTCGCTGGATGGGCCGATCTCGCAGCCCGTGCTGGCCATCGCGGGGGCCGCCTCCCTCGGCAACCCGGCCCTCGGGGATCCCTCCCCGGCGGAGGACTCGATCAACCGCGTCGCCTCCGACGTGCGTGTCGAGATCCTCGAGAACGTCGCCCATTGGGTCATGGAGGAGGCGCCCGAGCGCACCGCCGACCTGATGCTCGACTTCCTGGGCGAGGGCACTGCCGCGTCCGACTGATCCGCTACAATTCTACGTCTTGGAGCAAGCCATGCGACCGACCCTCGCTTTCCTTCTCGTGACCACCACCTTGGCCCCCGCTGCCCACGCTCAGGCCGTCATGGAACCCCCAGAGGGCTTCGAGCGCATCGACTTGATCGGCAACGACGAGACGTTGACCTGCATGACGGGCGGCGCGGGCGAGCCGGTTCTGCTCTTGCACGGCTGGCCACAGACGGCCGCAGAGTGGAAGCCGATCCTTCCTGCGCTGGCCGAGGCCCACACCGTTTACGCCTGCGACCTGCCCGGCATTCGGGACAGCACCAACGCCGACGGCGACTTCACCAAGGCGGGCATGGCCGACGACATCCACGCGGCCTTTGCCGAGGCGGGCATCGGGCCGATGCACGTCGTGGGCCACGATATCGGCGGCATGGTCGCCTACCCGCTGGCGCACGCCTTCCCCGGCGACGTGGCGACGGTCACGATCATGGAGGTCCCGCTGCCCGGCACCGAGACCTTCGTGCAGACGATGGGCTCGCCCATGGCGTGGCACTTCGCCTTCAACGCAGTCGAGGAAGTGCCCGAGCGGATCGTCGGCAACGATGTCGACTACTTCGTCACTCACTTCATCGAGTCGTTCTGGCGCTCTGGAGACGGTCCCTCTGGCGAACAGACAGAGTCCTACGTCGAAGCCTATTCCGATCCCGACACCCTGAGCGCGGGCTTCGAGTTCTACCGCGCGCTCACACACGACACCAAGGACAACGCCGTCAAGTTCGAGACGCCCCTCGCCATGCCTGTATTCACGCTGTCGGCGGGCGCCCTCGCGCCGGTGCCCTACGTCACGCAGATGATGGAGCCGCTGGCCGAGACCGTCTCCGGGGGCGCGGTGGAAGGTGCGGGTCACTGGCTGACGGAAGAAGCGCCCGACGAGACGGCGGCACGGCTGCTCGAGTTCTTCGCCGCCAACCCGATCGGCGAAGGGGGTTGAGCGAAGGCGGCGCTGAACTGGTTCGCCTGGTCGGTCGTCCTTCGACCAGGCGATCGAGGGCGGACCGCCGGATTGGTGACGGGACCATCCACCGGGCGTCCGCACGCTTCGGATGATCGGCTCGAAGAACGCGCACTCCGCATCCGACATCAGATCCCACGCCTACGCATCACCCCGCCCGATCACAGTCGGGCAGCGTGAAGCACGCCAAGGCCGTCAGGGTAAGGGCTTTGCCAACACGGCCTAGGCGCCCGAAATGATCATGTCTCGAATTTTCACTGCCTTCTCGAAGTGGTCCAACTCGTGTGTTCTGATCCACCATTCCGCCGCTTCCATCGATAACTCCGGATCATCATTCTTGTTGGCGAAAAACGCTTAGAAAGAAAGGCCTACAGCCTCTCCCTTCTTGGCAATCCTCTCATTGCAGACCGCGATTGCCTTGGTTCTGAGGGAGGTTCTCATGTTGTCTACTCTCCAATTGTTATGGCAATCGGATGGGAGCACATCATGACCAAAGTGCTGCTGCAATGACGCCAACTCAGGAGGAACGGGGTTCGAAGCTCTCATTGCAAGAAGCTGAGCGAACGACGACTTCGACAGTGTCGCATAGCGAGGCGATATTCCTTGAACGCGCAGCATCGGTGGAGAAGGGCTTGGACCGGACCCTCTGTACGTACTGCGGGGCCAACATTCTAGTCGTATGCCCTATCTCGACTTCCGCGACATCATCATGCCGCACTGCTCCGGCCTGTTTCGTTTCCTCGCTGGGCAGTCCTCGGGGCACACGGATGGCAGCTGTCGCCGGTCCTACGAGCACGATCTGAAGATCATCACGCACCGCGAACCGTTCGGCATCGTGGCGGAGATCACGCCCTTCAACTTTCCCATGGCGCTTACCTGCTCGAAGATCGCACCAGCGCTCGCGGCGGGGAACACGGTCGTGCACAAGCCGGTCTCGGACACACCGCTGAAAGCGCTGGCCCTGGCCCAGGTCGCACTCGACGCCGGTGTGCCCGAGGGCGTCTACAACCTCATCACTGGTCCTGGCGGCAAGATCGGCGGCGCGCTCGTCCAGAACCCCCAAGGTCGACAAGATCGCCTTCACGGGGTCCACGGCCGTCGGGCAGGGGATCATCCGCAACGGTGCCGAGACCTTGAAGTACCGGACCATGGAGCTTGGCGGCAGATCGCCGAACTTCATCGTCTCGGACGCGAGCATCGACGCCGCGCTGCAGGCTGCCTTCCGAGGCATCTTCTGGAACAAGGGGAGGTCTGCGTTGCCGGCAGCCGCATTCTGGTCGAGCGGTCGATCTCCGACGAGTTCGCGGAGCGGCTCGCCAAGATCGCCAATGCGGCCGTGATGGGCGATCCGCTGGATCCGGAGATTCAGATCGGGCCGATGGCCTGCAAGGCCGGGTACGACAAGGTGCCGCGCTATGTCGAAGACGGCAAGCAACCCGCGCGGCCGGTCGCTGGGTGCGGAACCCGTCAAATCGACGGCAAGGGCCTCTTCATCGAGGCGACCGAGTTCGCGGGCGCCACGAACGACATCAAGATCAGCCTGGAGGAGATCTTCGGCCCCGTCGTCCCGGTCATTCTGCTCGAAGACGAGGATGACGCGATTCGCCTTGCAAACGACACGCCCTACGGCCTCGCCTCCAGCATCCAGACCGGCGATATGGCGAGAGCCCTGCGTCCGTCGGAGCGGATCAAGACTGGAACGGTCCGGCTGAACACCTGGCACGCGTACCACCCGAACGCGCCCTTCGGTGGCTTCAAGCTGTCCGGTTGTGGCAGGGAGCAAGGGGCCGAGGCTGTCGAAAACTACACCCAGTACAAGACGGTCCGGGCTAATTTGGCCCACTCCACTATCGGCGTCCAAAAATGATCCCCTTTGCGCACGCCCTGGGGCGAGTGGACCCTGCGCTACCGGCAGGAGAAGACCGGCCGGATGGCGAATGCGGGACCACTCTGGCCCGAAACCGGCGAGATCCTCGATCTGCATCTGCTCGCCGGTCGCCCCGCGCGGCTCGCACCGACCCGCTTCGCGCAATTGCGGGGCGCGAACTGGCTCACGCAGGGTCCGGCGGCGCGTCCGAGCAGATGGCCATCCGAGCAGGTCAAGCGTGTGACCGGCCTTCCCGCGCACGACCTGCGCACGGTGGTTGCGGACTACCTGCGGTGCCACGCAGCGGAGACCGCCGCCGACCGCGTCGCCGCTCTGCTCGGACATGCCTCGCGGCAGGCGGGCGCCGAATACCGCTCCGACTGCGCCGCAACCGCGGGACAATCGCAATGGCAGGCGATCCGCGCCCGGATCGCGGAGAGCTGATCGAACAGGCCGAGGATTTTTTTGGGAGTCCCTCCGCCGGGGACCATGTCGCTGCCATGAGATCGGATGGCACCCACGACTACACGCTCTCCCTCGACCAGGTCGCACGGCACTGGCGGCCTGGGCGGCGGACCGTGCGCGAGATGATCCGCGATGGCCGCTTGCCGGCCGTCCGGGTCGGCGGGCAGCTGCGGCTGTGCTGGCGCGAGGCCTGGCGCTGCGAGGCGGGCGCAATGCCCGCGCACCGGGCCGAGGACGACTACCGACGCCCCTTGCTGACGAAGAAGGATGTCGCGGCAAGCCCTGCTGTCTCGACCCGCTCCGTCGAGCGTCTGATTGCGCAGGGTCTGCCAACCCGAAAGGTCGGACGGAACACCCGCATCGCGCCGCGTGACCTCGAAGACTGGCTCGACCGGCAGCGTGAGACCTGACCGCTGGTAACAGGCGCGCGACGTCTCGTGGCCGAGGAGCAGACCCGCGCCGGGGCGGTCGAGGCACCGCACCTCCGAGAGACAAAACAGTGAAAGCGGGCCCGCTCCGGTGCCGCGCGCAGTTCGATGACGTGCACGGCACCGGAGCCGAACTCCACGAAGAGGAGGGAAGGGGCCGAACGTGTCAGACCATCGAAAAGAGGATCGATCATGTTCGGCAGAACCGACTTTGCAGAAACACCGGAATGGTGGCGCTATCTCGGTCCCGGCCATGTCATCGAACTGCGCGTTCCCGCATGCCGACGCAGATGAGGACGAGGACTGCCAGGCGCCGAAGATCCGGCCTTGTCTCGTGCTCGATGTCGTGGCCCGTGACGATGAGCGCCTCGCCCTCGTTGCCTACGGCACCTCGGCGCACGGCTGCAAACAAGGGTTTGGAGATCCATGTCCGCAGCATCGAAGACCGCCTGGCTGCAGGTGTAGCGAAGCGAACCCGCTTCGTCTGCGCACGGCGCCGGCTCGTGCCGCTCCGTCACCCCGGCTTCAGCCTGTCCGTCGCCATAGGTTCGCCGGTGCTCGGATGGCTCGCGGGCAGTCCGCTGGCGGTCCTGAACGCCATCCGAGCAAGGCTCCGCGCTCAAGGCGAGGTTGCCGCCGCCTTCCGCTCGAGAGAGCGCAAGCATGTCGCGGCGGCCCGGGACCGCGACCTCATCCTGCAGTAGGACCACCCGCCGAACTCGAAGCGATGCGGCAGCAGGCTGTCAGCCGCAGCAACCGAACCCTCGGTACCTGGAAAACCCACGACAGCTTCGGAAACCGCCCGCCAAACGCACAGGCGTCCCCAGACATTCATCGGCGAAATGTTCGCGGACCTTCCTGCGACAAACCGCAAAAGCACGACAAAACGTGCAGTTCGGGACTGCACCAACGAGACGATCCCGTTCCAGTCCCGGAGCATGACAAGGGTGAGCGCCAATCTGGCTTGAAAAGCCCACTTCAGGCACAACTACTGCTCAGCTCGCCAGCGACCGCCGCCACAACATGCGCGAGCGCAGGAAGATGTGGAGCAAAAGGTGTAGCAAATCGACGGTGATTTGGAGCACACCACCCTCAAGCGCCTTGTTTTTACGATGTATTCTGCTCAAGGAGGGCAGATAAGTGGCGGAGACGAAGGGATTCGAACCCTCGAGACGGTTTCCCGCCTACTCCCTTAGCAGGGGAGCGCCTTCGACCACTCGGCCACGTCTCCGCCGACGGGTGTAGCCGCAAAGCGGCGGGAGCCACAAGGGGGCTTTGCGCCTTTTCCTCAGGTGGATGCGGTGGCGTGGATCTCGGCGATGGTCTGGCCCGGCGTGATCGCCTCGGTCGCGATGTCGAGATGAAGCACCGCCGCCGTCCCGGACGCCCGGGCGGCCGCGAAGGCGGCCGGAAAGTCATCGGTCCGCGCCACATGCGCGCCGTGCAGTCCGCAGGCGCGCGCCAGGGCCGCGAAGTCGGGGTTCTTGAGGTCGGTGCCCGACACCCGCTCCGGGAAGTGCCGTTCCTGATGCATCCGGATCGTGCCGTAGCTGCGGTTGTCGAGGACGAGCACGATGGGCCGCGCGCCCTCCTGCGCCGCGGTGGCGAGCTCCATGCCGGTCATCTGGAAGTCGCCGTCACCCGCGAAGCAGATAACCGTCCGCTCCGGTGCCTCCAGGCTCGCGGCGATGGCGGCAGGGATACCATAGCCCATCGCACCCGATTGAGGGGCGAGGAGCCTCCGGCCGCCGCTCAGCGGCACGAAGCGGGACGGCCAGGCGGCGAAGTTGCCCGCGCCGTTGGTCAGGATCGCGTCGGGCGGCAGGACCTCGCGCAGACGGGCGCAGACCGCGACCATGTCGACGGGCGAAGGCTGGGGACGGGTGTGGAACACCGCCTCGACCCCGGCGCGGGCGGTCTTCCGCCACTCCGAGCGGGCCGCGACCGACCCAAGGCCCGCGTCCCGCAGCGCGGCCACCATCCGGTTGGGCCCGGCCACGATCGCATGGCGAGGCGTGTAGATCTTGCCGATCTCGTCCCCCGAGGGGTGCACGTGGATCAGCATCTGCTCCGGGTCGGGCGCGCGCAGAAGCGTGTAGCCGTCCGTCGTCATCTCGCCGAAGCGCGGCCCGATGGCGAGGATCACGTCCGCCTCCCGCATCAATCGCGCCGTTGCCGCCGGCATCCCGACGCCTGCGTCGCCCGCATAGCAGGGCGAGGCGTTGTCCATCACGTCCTGCCGGCGGAAGCTCACGACGACTGGGATGTCCGCGGCCTCGGCGAAGGCCTTTAGATCCGCGCGGCCCGGGTCGCGCCAGCCGGAGCCTCCGGCAAGGATCAGCGGGCGCGCCGCCGCGGCGAGCGCGTCGATCGCGGCCGCCACGTCCTCCGCCGACGGCGCCGGTTCCGCGACGACGACCGGGCGGCAGACGGGGGCCGAGACCTCGGCGCTCAGCACGTTCTCGGGCAGGGCGACGACCACCGGACCCGGACGGCCGGATTGCGCCGTCGCCCACGCCCGCGCCACGATTTCGGGAATGCGGTCGGCCTGCTCGATCTCCACCGCCCATTTCGCGATGGGGCCGAACGCGGCGCGGTAGTCGACTTCCTGAAACGCCTCGCGCCCCCGCATCTCCGCCCCCACCTGGCCGACGAAGAGGATCATCGGGGTGGAGGCCTGCATGGCCGAATGCACGCCTATGGCAGCATTTGTGGCCCCGGGCCCGCGGGTCACGAAGCAGAGACCCACCTCGCCGGTGAGCTTGCCCCACGCCTCCGCCATGAAGGCCGCACCCCCCTCGTGCCGCGCATTGACGAAGCGGAACGGCGCGTCGCGCATCGCATCGAGCAGGGCGAGGTAGCTCTCGCCCGGCACGCCAAAGCCCATGCGGCCGCCCTGCGCCAGAATGCACTGCATCAAAAGCTCGCCGCCGGTCATCGTTCGTCCTCCTCGTCCCACGGCTCACAAGGCCGGGGCCACCCGCCGGGGTCAAGCCCTTGTGGCCGCGGGCGGTTTCGGCCACGCTCTGGCCAAAAGACGGGGAGGGAACCGGTGGGGCCACTCAAGGGCATCCGCGTGGTGGAGTTCGCAGGGCTGGGGCCGGGCCCCTTCGCCGCGATGTGGCTGGCGGATATGGGCGCCGACGTGGTGCGGATCGACCGGCCCGGCGGCAGCGATCTCTTCCCGATGGACTACGACGTGCTGGCGCGCGGTCGCCGCTCGGTCGTGGCGGACCTGAAGTCGGAGGAGGGGCGGGCGCTCGCCCTTTCCCTCATCGGCAAGGCGGACCTGCTGATCGAGGGCTTTCGCCCCGGCGTGATGGAGCGGCTCGGGCTCGGCCCCGATGTGGCGCTTACCGCCAACCCCCGGCTGATCTACGGGCGCATGACCGGCTGGGGGCAGGACGGGCCGCTCGCCCATGCAGCCGGGCACGACATCGACTACATCGCGCTGACCGGCGCGCTCCACGCCATTGGCGGCGAGGCCCCGGTGCCGCCCCTCAACCTCGTCGGCGACTTCGGGGGCGGGGGGATGTACCTGGTGGCCGGGCTGCTCGCAGCACTGGTCGAGCGGGCGACTTCCGGCGAGGGGCAGGTGGTGGATGCGGCGATCACCGACGGAACGGCGCATTTGATGGCGATGATCTACGGGATGACGGCGAACGGGCTGTGGCAGGACCGGCGGACAAGCAACGCGCTCGACGGTGCCGCGCACTACTACCGCTGCTATGAGTGCGCCGATGGCAAGTGGCTTGCCGTCGGGGCCATCGAGCCGCAGTTCTACGCCCGCCTGCTGGAGCTCACGGGGGCCGACTGCACCGCGCCCCAGCACGACCCGGCCTCCTGGCCGGAGCTCTCGGCCCGTCTCGCCACGCTCTTTGCCACCCGCCCCCGAGCTGACTGGATGGAACTGCTGGAGGGCACCGACGCATGCGTCGCGCCCGTCCTGTCGCTTGCCGAGGCACCGGAGCATCCGCACAACGCCGCCCGCCGGACCTTCGAGACCTGCGACGGCGTCACGCAGCCCGCGCCCGCCCCACGCCTGTCGCGGACGCCGGGCGCGCTCGACCGCCGGCCGCCCGCCCGCGGCGCGGATCTCGACGACGTCCTCAAGGATTGGGAGATCGGATGATGCAGCAGGCCATCGACTTTCTGGAGGAAGCCCGCGCGCTCCACCGCGTGATCGCCGCCCGTCCGGTGGCGTTCCTCGCCACGCCCACCCTCTTCAAGGGCTGGACGGTGGAGGAGATCGTCCGCCACCTCCACGTCTGGGACGGCCTCGCCGACCTCGCGCGCACCGATGAGGAGGCGTTCCTCGCCACTATCCCCAAGGCCGGGGCCGCCGTGATGGGCGGCAACACGCGCGTGACCGAGCTCGAACTGGTGCCCGCGACCGGCCGGGCGCTGGTCGCCGCATGGCAGGCCCGCTACGAACGGATGGGCGCGGAATGGGCAGCGGAGGACCCCAAGCGCCGCCTGAAATGGGCGGGGCCGTCCATGTCGGTGCGCTCGTCGATGACCGCGCGGATCATGGAGGTCTGGTCGCACGGTCAGGCGATCTACGACGTCGCGGGGCTCGACCGAAAACCGACATCGCGGCTCTGGAACGTGGTCATGCTCGGCATCAACACCTTCGGCTGGACCCATAAGGTGCGCGACTGGCCGGTGCCCGAGACCCTGCCGCTCGTCCGCCTGACCATCGGCGACGAGGTGAAGGAGTGGGGTGATGCCGCCGCGGGCCGGATCGAAGGTGCGGCCGAGCACTTCGCCCAGGTCGTGACCCAGACCCGAAACGTGGCCGATACGTCGCTGGTGGTCGAAGGCGAGGTCGCCCGGCGCTGGATGGAGAGCGCCCAGTGCTTCGCCGGCCCGCCCCATCCACCGCCCGCGCCCGGCAGTCGCCGCGGCGCCTGAAGATCTTCCGCCCCGCTCAGGCCGGCTGGATCAAGTCCCAGCGGTTGCCCCACGGATCGCGCCAGACCGCGACGCGGCCATAGGGCTCGTCGCGCGGCGCCTCTTCGAACAGCGCACCGGCTGCCTCCAGCCGCGCCGCATCGAACGCGAAGTCGTCCGTTTCGAGAAAGAACGCCACGCGCCCGCCCGCCGTCTCCCCGACCGCCGCGGCCTGCCGCGCATCCGCGGCACGGGCGAGGAGCAGGGCGCTGCCACCGACCGCGACCCGCACCCACCGCTTGCCGCCGCCCAGATCCGTGTCCTCCGCCAGATCGAACCCGATGGCGCGGAAGAACGCGATCGCCTCGTCATAGTCCGGGACCACCAGCGTGACGGCGGCGAGCCTCATGCGACCCGGATCGCTTCGGTGGCGTTTAGCCGCGCCATGTCACCGCCCACGATCCGCTTGTAGCCGTCGGCCGCCGTCGCCAGCTCCTCCCGGCTCAGCACGTCCTCGATCCGGTCGAAGCCCTGCGGCGCGCGGTCCTCCACGATGTCGAGCACGGCGTCGGGCCCGTCGCCGCGGTTGGCGAGCACGATGGCCGAGGTCGCCTCGCGCCGCTCCGCCTCGTAGGCATCGAGCGCGGCGACCCCCGCACCCTGCCGCGCGATCTCCCGCGCCAGAACGCGCGCGTCGAGTACCGTCTGGCTCGCCCCGTTCGAACCGATGGGATACATCGCGTGCGCCGCGTCACCCAAGAGCGTCACCCGCCCGTGCCGCCAGCGGGGCAGGGGATCGCGGTCGACCATCGGGTATTCCCAGATGCTCTCGGCCCGCCGGATCAGGTCGGGCACGTCGAGCCAGTCGAAGGACCAGTCCGCGAAATGCGGCAGGATGTCCGCGGGATCCCCGGGCCGGTTCCAGTCCTGCCGGGCGAAGAGGTGCGCGGGCGGGAAGGCGAGGTCTGCGATCCAGTTGATCAGGCTGCCACCCTCGGTATCCGCGATCGGGTAGGCCACGAACTTGCGCCGCTTGCAGCCGGTCATGGCAACCGTGCGCCCGGTGCGGTAACGGGGTCCTTCCGTCACGCCGCGCCACATCATGATGCCGCCCCAGGCGGGCGCCCCCTCGTCGGGGTAGAGCGTGCCGCGCACCGTCGAGTTGATCCCGTCGCAGCCGATCAGGACCGTGCCACGCGCCGTGCCCCGGCTCTCCCCGCTCCCGCGGTCGGTGAGCTGGATCTCCACCCCGTCCGGATCCTCGACCCAGCCGGAGACCATGGCGCCGGTCGTCACCGCCTCCGGCCCCGCCCGCTCGATCAGCGCGTGGTAGAGTTCCATCTGCAGGCCGCCGCGGTGCAGCGAGTATTGCGGCCAGCGGTAGCCCGCCTCCAGCCCCCGCGGCTCGGCCCAGACGAGCTGCCCGTGGGAGGAAAAGTAAGCGACCTCCTCCGTCCGCAGCCCCACCCGGTCGAGCGCATCCGACAGGCCCATCGCCTGAAGCTCGCGCACCGCATGAGGTTGGACGTTGATGCCGACGCCCAGCGGCCTGATCTCCCGCACCGCCTCGAACACCCGGACGGGCACGCCCGCCTCGTGCAGGCTCAGCGCCAGCGTCAGCCCGCCGATGCCCGCGCCCGCGATCAGGACCGTCATGCCGTTTCTCCCCGTTTTTCAGGTCAGGCTGCGACCGCGATTTGCAACCGTCAAACGGAGGCGGCCCAGCTGTACTGCGCATCGGTCTCCACCGCGCAGGGGCGGACCTTGCGAATGCGGGCAAGGGCTTTCGAGGCCGCTTCCCCGCGCTCGATGAGCACGCGCAGCGCCATCATGCCGGAGCGTCCACAGCCGCCGCGGCAATGGACGATGACCCCCTTGCCGTCGTCGAGCACCGCATGCACGCGCGGGCCGACATCGCGCCAGAGGGCTTGCACCTCCTCGGGCGGAGCGCCCCAGTCGGGGATCGGCAGGTGCTCCCACCCGATGCCGTGGTCCGACAGGAGTTGCGACAGCGTGATCGGCATCTCGGCCGCGGTCGTCATCGACAGGACGATGCCGGCGTCCCAGTCCACGATCCTCCCGATATCCTCCGCCGAGCGCGGCACGCCCATGATGCCGATCCGGCCCGGCGGCGCCTCCACGGTCCAGATCATGGGCGGACCGCGTCGCGGATCATGGAGAGGCCGAAGACCGCGAAGATCGTCCCAGCCGCCGCGTCCACCCCGCGCCGCACCGACAGGTAGCCCCGCCGCACCACCGGGCGGGAGAGGGCGACAGCGACCATCAGATACCATCCGGCGGAGATCGCGACGATCATCGCCACCGCCGTCAGTCCCGCCGCGAGGCTCAGATCCGGCGGCAGGGTCGCGGCGAACAGTGCCGCCACGAACGCCGCTGACTTCGGATTGGCGAGGTTGGTCATGAGGCCCAGACGGAAGCCGCGGCCCGGCGCGACCTCAGGCTCTGCGCCTCCGACGAGCGCCCCGCGCAGCGCCTTTACCCCGAGCCACAGGATGTAGGCGCCGCCCACCAGCTTCAGCACCACGAAGGCGCCCGGTGCCAGCGCGAACAGCGCCCGGATGCCGAAGAGCCCCGCCAGCCCCCAGACCGCCGTGCCCACCGCGACGCCCGCGACCGCGCCCAGGGCCGCCAGCCGCCCGTTCGCCGCCGCCAGCCGCGCGATGACGAAGAAGTTCGGCCCGGGCGTCACCACCGCGACGATCCAGAGCAGGGCGGCCGCGGTCCACATCAGGTGGAACTCAGGGTGCGCCGCACCGCGTCGCGCCAGCCTGCGTATTTCCGGTCCGCATCCTCGGCCGGCATCTTCGGCGCGAATTGGCGCTCGCGCTGCCAGCCCTTGGCGAACTCCTGCGGTGGTCCGGCGAGCTCGGACTGGTAGGCCGCCAGATACGCGGCACCCAGCGCCGTCGTCTCCCGCACCACTGGCCGGTCCACCGGGGCTTGGAGCTGATCGGCCAGCGCCTGCATCGTCCAGTCGCTCGCCGTCATCCCGCCATCCACCCGCAGCACCACGTCGCCGCCTGCGCCGTCCTTCTTCATCGCCTCGAAGAGGTCGCGGGTCTGGTAGGCGACACTCTCCAGCGTCGCCTTCGCGATCTCCGCCGGGCCGGTGTTGCGGGTGAGGCCGTAGAGCGCCCCGCGCGCCTCCGCATCCCAGTAGGGCGCCCCGAGCCCGGTGAAGGCGGGCACGAGGTAGACGTTCTGCGCGGGGTCTGCGTCTTCCGCCAGCCCCTGCGTCTGCCCGGCCGAGTGGATCATCCGCAGCCCGTCGCGCAGCCACTGCACCGCCGCCCCGGCGATGAAGATCGAGCCCTCGACCGCGTAGGTCGGTGTGCCGTCGAGCTGGTAACCGATGGTGGTGAGCAGCCGGTTCTCCGACCGCACCGCTGTCTCGCCCGTGTTCAGCAGCGCAAAGCAACCCGTCCCGTAGGTCGATTTCAGCATCCCCGGTTCGAAGCACGCCTGGCCCACGGTCGCGGCCTGCTGATCGCCCGCGACGCCGCGGATCGGGATGGCGCAGCCCATCGTCTCGTCGGTGGTCTCCCCGAACTCCGCCGCACAGTCGAGCACCTCTGGCATCATCGCGGCGGGGATGTTCCACAGCGACAGCATCTCGCCGTCCCACCGCCCGTCGTGGATGTTGTAGAGCATGGTGCGCGCCGCGTTTGTCGCGTCCGTCACATGCCGCGCGCCGCCCGTCAGCTTCCAGATCAGCCAGCTGTCCACGGTGCCGAAGGCGAGGCGCCCTGCCTCGGCATCCGCGCGCGCGCCGTCCACCCGGTCGAGCAGCCAGGCGAGCTTGGAGGCGGAGAAGTAGGGGTCGAGGAGCAGCCCCGTCCGCTCGGCCACCATCGCCTCATGGCCGGCATCGCGCAGCTTCGCCGTCGTCTCCGCCGTGCGGCGGTCCTGCCAGACGATGGCGCGGTGGATCGCCTCGCCCGTCTCACGGTTCCAGACGACCACCGTCTCGCGCTGGTTGGTGATGCCGATCGCCGCGATCCCGCGGCCCGTGATTTCCGCGTCCGTCAGCGCCGTGCGCACCGCGCGCTGGGTGGTGATCCAGATCTCCTCGGGATCGTGCTCGACCCAGCCCGGCTGCGGGAAGTGCTGGGTGAACTCGTACTGCCCCGTCGCCACGGGCCTGAGCTTGTCGTCGAAGACGATGGCGCGCGAGGAGGTCGTGCCCTGGTCGAGGGCGAGGATGTGCTGTCCGCTCTTCATCAGTCGCCTGCCTTCTGCCCGAAGAGGACCTTGTGCGTGTCCTTCTGATCCTGGAGGTTCTGGCGCAGCTCGGCGGCCACCGCCCGGCCCGCCTGCACTCCGGGGCGCGCGGCGCAACGGTCGAGCCAGCCCTTCATGTGCGGCTTGTCGCCAAGGTCCTGCTGCTGCCCCTCCCACAGGCTCGCCCACGGCCAGATCGCCATGTCGGCGATGGAGAAGAAGTCGCCGGCCACGTATTCCCGATCCGCGAGCCGCTTGTTCAGCACGCCATAGAGCCGCCCGGTCTCGTTCCGGTAGCGGTCCTTCGCATAGGGCAGGTCATTGGGCGGCTCCATCGCGGGGGCGTATTTCAGGAAGTGGTGCGCCTGGCCTGCCATCGGCCCCAGCCCGCCCATCTGCCACATCAGCCACTGGTCGACCTCGATCCGCTCCCGCTCCGTCGATCCGCAGAACTGGCCCGTCTTGCGGGCGAGGTATTGCAGGATAGCGCCGGACTCGAAGAGCGAGATCGGCGCACCGTCCGGCCCCTCGGGATCCAGGATCGCGGGCATCCGGTTGTTGGGGGAGAGCTTGAGGAAGTCCGGCGCGAACTGCTCGCCCTTGCCGATGTTCACGAGGTTGAGGTTGTAGGGCAGGTCCATCTCGGCCAGCGCGATGGTGATCTTCCACCCGTTCGGCGTGGGCCAGTAGTAGAGCTCGATCGGTTGCGGCACGTCGCGGTCCTCCCCTGTTCTTGGTTGGACCTCAACATGCCGGGATCGCCGACCGGTGCAACCCCCCGGGAAGGATCAGGCGCGCCGCGGCCCCTGCATCGGGAAGAACGCGGCGAGGCCCTGCCAGAGGCCGCTTTGCGCGTCGCTTTCGTCCGCAAGCGCAAGGTCCCGGATCCGCTCCAGGCTCCAGAACTCGGGCCGGTCGAGCAGGTCGGCATAGAGCGCGCCGGTCCCGCCGCGTCGGTAGAAGCTCCAGTGGCAATGGCGCTGCGGCCAGGCGTCGAGCGGCAGCCCGCGGGCGGCGAGCGCGCCTTCGGTCACCGGATCGTCCAGTTGCAGCGTCGCGAGACCGGGCCGGTCGAGCCCGCGACCCATGCTGCGGCCCGCGCCCGGCGCAAAGCACTCGAACATCGCGTCGTAGCGCGCGTTGCTGCGGGCCGTGACGCTGACGATCTCCGTTCGTGCAGGAGCTTCAGCCACGGCGGCGTCCGCCACCGTCTGCCGCTCCGCCGCACCCCACAGGAGCACGCGGCGCGGCTCGGCCCGCATCAGGTGGGGCAGGGCGGCCAGCGCCACGCGGCCCCCCAGCGAGTGGCCGACGAGGTCGATGCGCCGATGCGGGTCGAGCACGGCGATCCGGTCCATCAGCTGTGCCACCTGCCGCGCGACGGCGCCGGCGCGCTCGTAGACCTCGGCAAAGCCCGCGATGGCCCCCCAGGTGCCGCGCCCGCGATGCATCGCGGGCCAGCCGACCCCGATCACGGGTCCGTTGCGCCCCAGCATACCCGGCCAGCTTGCCATCCGCCCGCAGCGCACCTCCGGCTCCGCCGCGTAGACCAGCCGGTGCGGATCGCGCAGCGCCGGATCGCCCGCGGAGGGCTCGTGGAGGGGGCAGAACTTGAAGCCATGCAGCAGGATCGTAACGGGGCCGGGCCGCTCCAGCAGCTCCGCAAGCGCTGGATCGACGGGAGTGCCGGTGCGATCGGCACTCACTTGCTCGGGCGTTGCAACGCACCGCATGACAGCCTGCCTCAGCATTATTTTGTTTCGCGAAGGCATGGGCTCATCCTGCGACAAGCCCGTTTAGGTTTCGTGAAGAAAACGTGACTCCGCGCAGCGCCGTGCTCCAACCGGCAAAGCTGTTGCATTTGAGCCCTAATCCGAAGCTTGTCCCCGTTTTCCACAGGGCGCCCTCGCGCAGCCGTGACGCACTGCGAAAGGGGCGCGCCGGACCGCGCCATTGACCTCGCCCGGTCCGCATCGTATCGCGACTTTCGTGGCGATTTGTCGAACCGGATTGCGGGCCACGTAAAACAAGCCGCTAAAGAGGTCGGACCCCGCGCGGGCCGATCGACCGCGCGAGGAAAGGGTACCTCTCCATGACCGACGCCCCCGATTGGCAGCACCGCACGAAGCTCGTCCATTCCGGCGCTCGCCGTTCGCAATACGGCGAGGTGGCTGAGGCCGTCTATCTCACCCAGGGCTTCGTCTATCCGACGGCCGAGGCCGCGGAGCAGCGCTTCATCGAACTCGGAGAGGACGAGTTCATCTACGCCCGCTACGGCAACCCGACCGTCGCCGCCTTCGAGGACCGGATCGCGGCGATCGAAGGGGCTGAGGCCGCCTTCGCCACCGCGTCGGGCATGGCCGCGGTGAACGGCGCGCTCTTTTCCATGCTCAAGGCCGGGGACCACGTGGTCAGCGCCAAGGCGCTGTTCGGCTCCTGCCTCTACATCGTGGAGACGCTGCTGCCCCGCTTCGGTGTCGAGGTGACGTTCGTCGACGGCACCGACCTCGACCAGTGGCGCGCCGCCGTGCGCGAGGACACCACGCTCGTGTTCTTCGAGACCATGTCGAACCCGGTGCTCGAGGTGATCGATGTGGCGGGCGTCGCCGAGATCGCCCACGCCAAGGGCGCGATGGTCGTCGCCGACAATGTCTTCGCCACGCCGATCCTGATGCGCGCGATGGAGCGGGGGGCGGATGTCGTCATCTACTCCGCCACCAAGCATATCGACGGGCAGGGCCGCTGCCTCGGCGGCGTCGTGCTGGGAACGGAGGAGTTCATCCGCGGCACGCTGGAGCCCTACCTCAAGCACACCGGCGGCGCGCTCTCCCCCTTCAACGCCTGGGTCATGCTGAACGGGCTCACGACGCTCGACCTGCGGGTCCGCGCGCAGGCCGCCACCGCCGCCCGCCTCGCCGACTGGTTCGCGGAGAAGAACACGGTCACCCGCGTCCTCTACCCCGGCCGCGCCGACCACCCGCAGCACGATGTCGCAGCCAGCCAGATGGAGACGGGGGGCACGATGCTCGCCATCGAGCTTGCCGATCAGGCCGCTGCCTTCCGCTTCCTGAATGCCGCGACCGTCGCCATCATCTCCAACAACCTCGGCGACGCGCGCACCATCCTGACCCATCCCGCGACCACGACGCACCAGCGCCTGGACGAGGAAACGCGGGTCGCACTCGGCATCACGCCGGGTACGATCCGCATCTCCGCAGGGCTGGAGGATGCCGACGACCTGATCGCGGATTTCGCACAGGCGCTGGCGAAGGCGTGACCCCGCACCGGTCGTAACGGCGGCCCGACACCCTATCTATCTCTCCAACCGGAGCGGTCGGCGGAAGCTGATCCATGCCCCGGCCGACTACGTATCCGTGTGAAACGGCATCCGGGGAGATGACCATGAACGTCCAAGATCCCAAGATCACCATCGAGACAGAGACCGCGAAGCCCGTCCGGCCGACCCGGCAGGAGGCAGAGGATGCCGTGCGCACCCTCCTGCGCTGGGCCGGCGACGATCCCGACCGCGAGGGCCTGCTCGACACGCCCAAGCGCGTGACCAAGGCCTACTCAGACTGGTTCCGCGGCTACGAGGAGGATCCGGCCGAGCTCCTCCAGCGCACCTTCGAGGAGGTCGAGGGCTACGACGAGATGGTCGTGCTGCGCGACATCCGGTTCGAGAGCTACTGCGAGCATCACATGGCTCCGATCATCGGCAAGGCGCATGTCGGTTACCTGCCGAAGGGCCGGGTCGTCGGCATCTCCAAGCTCGCGCGCATCGTCGACGCCTTCGCCAAGCGCCTCCAGGTGCAGGAGAAGATGAACGCCCAGATCGCCCAGGTCCTGATGGACACGCTGGAGCCCCACGGCGTCGCCGTCGTGCTGGAGGGCGAGCACCATTGCATGTCCACTCGCGGCGTCCACAAGCCGGGGGTGAGCATGGTCACATCCACGATGCTCGGCGCCTTCCGCGACGATCCCGCGACGCGCAAGGAATTCATGACCGTCATCGGCAATCCGACCAACCGGATGAGCTGATCGCTTCGCACCGGCCCGCTGCAGGGCCGGTGCCGCCTCTTCTCTCCCGGAACCCGAAGGTCTGCCGCCACCACCGAGCGCAGCGGCAGCTTTGGTCCGAAGTTGCCTCGAAACCGCGCGACCTGCCCTGATTGGAGCCTGCGGAAACGGGTGCGGTGACCAGTGCGATCCATCTGATTGTGAACTGTCGGAAACGGTCAGCCTTCGGGATTGGTTTGATGAACCGAAATCGAAGCCGGGACAGATGCTGCGCTCAGGGCAAGCGCGTAATCGATCGTTTTCAGCACATCGGCCATCGGGATCGGCACCTGTTCGCCGAAACGGCCATCCTCGATGTCTTGCCGGACTTCAGCCGTCGCGATGTTGCCCGGATTGATCACCACCGTCGAGATTCCCATGTGCCGCAGCGAAAGGTTCAACGCCTCCGCGGCTCCTTGCAGCCCGAACTTCGACGCCGTGTTCGCGACCTCGGCGGAGGCCGCATTGGGCAGACCGGACAACGACCCCATGAGGATGATGCGGGCATTCGGCGCAGATGCGAGGTTTCGCGCCAACCCCTGCGCGAGCAGTATGGGGGCCGTGAGGTTCACGGCGATGACCCGAAGCGTCTCCTCGACAGAACTGTCGAGGAAGCTGTAGCGATCGGTGAAGGCGCCCTGTTCCCAGGTGCCTCCAAGGAACAGGAAGCCATCGAGGCGACGATCTCCGATCCCCTCCAAGACGCCGTCGATGCCGTCCAGGGTCCCGATGTCCGCCTCGACCCATGTGCCCAACGGGGCGCGCGTCCGCGACACGGCGATGACATCATGCCCCTGTCCGACGAGGTGTTCGATTGCCGCGGCGCCTATGCCACGACTGCCTCCGACGACGACGTAAGACGACATCGTTGCCTCCACTGAGAATCGCTCCGGGGCCGGACTCTCCGATCTCAAGTGCCGTTGAGGTCAAGGCGCGGTCAGATGCGGGAGCTGGCGCCAGTTGTCAGCAGTTGTCAGCGTCATGTGCTCTACTTTGACCGCGGAGAACTCGTTTCCGTCTCAGCCTGCTTGTCCCCGACAGCCAGCCCCCTGCATGCGCTGGAAGGTCGCTCGAGTGATGGTCCGTCGTGCTCCGCAAACTGCCAGAGAGCGCTTGCCGCTCCGAACCATGTTTCCTGCCGCCAACCACCAGATGCAACGAGCCTGACATCACGAAGGGCTGCACTCCGCGAGACATTCGTGGTGGGCCTGCAGGGTGCATGATCGACAAAGCTCCGGGCCGGATCGGAAGCACCGTCGCAGAAAGGACATATCCATCGTGTGAGCTGCAAGCAGTTGGAAAGGTATGCACCACCATGACCATCTGGGCGGATGTCTTCATCGTCGTCAGCCTTCTGTCGCTGCCGCTGACCGGCGCCGCGGAGAGCAGGACGTTTTTCGGCCCCGACAGACCCCGGTTCCTTCCCAACCGGGTCAGGACACCGCTGGGGCTCGCGCTGCTGGCTCTGCTGTTTGTCGGGTTCCGATATCAGGACTATCCGCGCCCCGAGGACACCGACTGGAAATGGGTCGATGTCATCGGCCAGATCGGCACCGCGTTCTCCCGCGTCTTCGGGATCGGCTAGCCATCCCTCGGCCCCCGCCGCGACCGCCGCTGCCCGGTGGACAGAGCCCATGGCGGAGCCTGCCGGCGCGCCGGACACCCGGAACGTGCCGCGCTGCTCCACTTGACACGGCCGCAGTGCGGCGCGAGGGCTCGCGGGATGATCTCCCTGCGTCGAAGCGGCTGCCGCCGGATTGCTGATCTTCGCCATCGGCGCGGCCATGCTGCTACCTCCACGGGGACAAGCAGGTGCCCTCTGTCGCCCCGAATTCCGTATCGGCCGTTAACAGTGCATCAATCCCGTTTGAACAACCGAAGCTCCAGAATGAAACGCGAAGCATGATTGCCTACATCACCGTCGGTGCGGACGACATCGCGCGCGCGAAGCGGTTCTACTCCGCATTCCTGCCAGCTCTTGGTTACGAGCTCGAGGAGGGTCCAGAGGGCCTGAGCTACGCCTTGCCCGCGGAACCGGGTCAGTCTCCGGTTCCGCCCGAATTCTACGTCAAGCCGACCTTCGATGGACGTCCTGCCTCGGCCGGCAACGGTTCCATGGTCGCCTTCGAGGCGCGCAGTCAGAAGCAGGTTCGTGACCTTCACGCCGCGGCGCTTCTCGCGGGCGGTTCCGATGAAGGTGGGCCGGGCTTCCGCGCCGCGTATGGACCTCGCTTCTACGTCGGCTACCTGCGCGACCCCCAGGGCAACAAGATCGCCCTCTTCTCCAGCAATCCGAACGAACCAGGGCGAGATGGATGAGCCGGACCACGCAAGCCATCGACGCATCGTGGACGACCGGAGTGAAGGGGTTCGCAGCACCCATCGCCGCCTGAGAGCGCTCGCCTCCGATCCGGCTCGCTCGGCAACACCGAACACTGCATCCGTAGGCACGTCGCTCCCGCAGCACCTGCTGCATTCGTAGAATTCGAAACGGCGAAGGGACGGCGCGATGCGACGTCCCTTCGCCCGATACGACAGCCGCTGCGGGCCGCGGTGCCGAGGCCGGATGCGCCGATCTGCCGGACACCGGTCACGTGCCGTCCCGCTTTGCTTGACAGGAACGGGCCGCGGCGCAAAGGCTCGCGGGATGATCTCCCTGCGTCCAATCGGTTACGTCGTCGGGCTCCTCGTCCTCGCCCTCGGCGCGGCCATGCTGCTGCCGGCCCTGATCGACCTGCCGAACGAGGCGGGGGCGAGCGCCACCTTCGCCCTGTCGAGTGTCGTCACCATGATGGCGGGTCTCACGCTGATCCTGAGTTGCGGCAACAGCCGGACCCGCGGGCTCGACATCCGCCAGACCTTCCTGCTCACGGTCGCCTGCTGGCTCAGTCTGCCGATCTTCGGCGCGATCCCGCTCTGGACGGGGCCGGTGCCCGTCTCCTACACCGACGCGTTCTTCGAGGCGATGAGCGGGCTGACGACCACCGGCTCCACCATCTACTCCGATCTCGACCAGCTCTCGCGCGGCACGCTGCTCTGGCGCGCGCTGCTGCAATGGATGGGCGGGGTCGGGATCATCGTCTTCGCGCTCGCCTTCCTGCCGATGCTCAAGGTCGGCGGGATGCAGCTCTTCCGCTCGGAGGCGTTCGACACGTTCGGCAAGATCCTGCCCCGCGCGGCGGAGATCGCGGGTTCGATCTCCGGCATCTACCTCGTGCTCACGCTCGCCTGCGCGCTCAGCTACGGGGCGGCCGGCATGGGGCTCTTCGATGCGCTCACCCACGCGATGACCACGGTGGCGACGGGCGGGTTTGCCAACTACAACAACAGCTTCGCCGCTTTCACCCCGGCGGCGGAATACATGGCCGCGATCTTCATGATCCTCGCGAGCCTGCCCTTCGTGCGCTACATCCAGCTCGTGGCCGGCGCGCACCAGCCGCTCCTCCACGACAGCCAGATCCGCGCCTTCCTCGCGATCCTCGCGGGTGCCGTGGTGGTGCTCGCGCTCTGGCAGACCGCGGTGTCCGAGCAGCCGACGGAGCCCGCCTTCCGCAAGGCGCTCTTCAACGCGACCTCGATCATGACCGGCACGGGCTATGCGAGTGCCAACTACAACCTGTGGGGCAGCTTCCCGGTTGCCGTGATCTTCCTCATCGGCCTGATCGGGGGGTGCGCGGGCTCGACGTGCTGTTCGGTCAAGGTGTTCCGGTTCCAGCTCCTCTACGCCGCGCTGGTGAGCCAGATCCGCCAGCTTCACAGTCCGTCCGGCGTGTTCCGTCCCCGCTACGAGGGCCGGACGGTGGCCGACGACGTCATGAGCTCCGTCGTCGCCTTCTTCGTGATGTTCATGCTGACGCTCGGCGTGGTGACGGCGATCCTGGGCCTGATGGGGCTCGACATGATCACCGCGCTGTCCGGCGCGGCGACGGCAGTGGCCAATATCGGGCCGGGCCTGGGGCCGGAGATCGGGCCAGCGGGTAACTTCGCGGGCCTGCCGGACCAGGCGAAATGGGTGCTCGCGATGGCGATGCTGATCGGGCGGCTGGAACTGATGAGCGTTTACGTCCTCTTCACCGTGGCTTTCTGGCGTGGGTAATCGGGCTTCCCGGAAATCGTCCGGTGGACGATTTCGCCCGATTGCTGGCGGAGCCTCGGACGAGGCGCGCCCGGAAAACGCTCCACTGGAGCGTTTTCAGCGCCGAACGGGCGGAGTCGCGGACCATTCAAAAGAAGAACCAAGGGCCGCGCCCGACCTAGAGGGGGCACTCGGGACAGCTTTGATAGGTCCGCGCTCTCAAGCATCGACGTCGCGTGTTCTGCGTACGGCATCGCCAACGCGCCCTCCTGGGGGAGGTCGGGCGCGACCCGGCCTATCAGCCGGGCGGGACAGCAGTTCGATGCACCAACCGCTGATGACACCGCCCCACCAACGCGCTACTCCACCCCCATGCTGATCTACAAAATCTTCCGCGCTGCCGAATGGGCCCAGCTGGACCGTGACGGCGACACCGCGGGCGCCCCCGTCGACCTCGCCGACGGCTACATCCACTTCTCCACGGCCGAGACCGTGCGGGAGACCGCAGCGAAGCATTTCGGGAGCGAACAGGACCTCGTCCTCGCCGCCGTGGAGGCCGACGGCCTCGACGCCCTGAAATGGGAGCCCAGCCGCAGCGGCATGGATTTCCCACATCTTTACAGACGTTTGCGCCGTGACGAAGTCATCTGGCACCGCGAACTCCCCCTCGGCCCCGAAGGCCACGTCTTCCCCAAGGACATCGCGTGATCGAGCGCCTCGGCCTGCGCGCCCTCCATGCCTTCGAGCCGGAGCGGGCGCATGGCCTCGCGCTCGCCGCCCTGCGCACCGGGCTCTCGCCGAAGCCGGGGCCGGTCACGTCGCCGCGTCTCGCGACCTCCGTCGCCGGGATCGAGCTGCCGAACCCGCTGGGCCTCGCCGCGGGGTTCGACAAGAACGCGGTGGCCATCGATCCGCTGTTGCGAACGGGTCTCGGCTTCGTCGAGGTGGGTGCCGCCACGCCGCGGCCGCAGCCCGGCAATCCGAAGCCACGGCTCTTCCGGCTGACCAGCGACCGCGCCGTCATCAACCGGTTCGGCTTCAACAACGAGGGGGTGACGGCGATCGCCGCGCGGCTCGCGGAGCGACGGGAGCCGGGCGTGCTCGGCCTCAACCTCGGCGCGAACAAGGACAGCGCGGATCGGGCGGCCGACTTCGCGGACGTGTTACAGGAATCCGGAGAGCTCGTGGATTTTGTAACAGTTAACGTCTCCTCCCCGAACACCGAGAAGCTGCGCGACCTGCAGGGGGCCGAGGCGCTCACCCGCCTGCTCGCCGGTGTGATGGAGGCGCGCGACGGCCTCGCCAAACCCCCGAAGGTCTTCCTCAAGATCGCCCCCGATCTCGACACGTCCGAACTCGCGGAACTCTGCTCCGTCGCCGAGGCCGCCGGGATCGACGCCATCGTCGCGACCAACACCACGCTGGGCCGCGAGGGCCTGACCGATCCGCAGGCGAGGGAGGCAGGCGGCCTCTCAGGCGCGCCGCTCTTCGAGAGATCCACCGCGGTGCTGCGCGAGGTGCGCCGTCTGACCGGCGGCCGCATCCCCTTGATTGGTGTCGGAGGCGTCGGCTCCGGCGCGCAGGCCTATGCCAAGATCCGAGCGGGTGCGTCGGCCGTCCAGCTCTATTCCGCGCTGGTCTACGAGGGGCTGGGCCTCGTCCCCCGCATCCTCGCGGAGCTCGAAACCCTGCTGGAGCGGGACGGCTTTGCTTCCGTCACCGACGCGATCGGGGTCGACGCGTAGGCCCGCCGCTCCACCGATCCGGACGAAAACGGTCAGCCTGACAAAGCCGTGACGCCGAGCCGCTTGCACGCGGAACACCGCGCCGATACATCCATCCCATGTCCTTCTGGGAGTTCGCCAATCCCGCGCGGTTCACGCGCCTGACCGGCCGGGTGCTGCCCTGGGTCTCGGGCGGGGCGGCGTTCTGCCTCGGGATCGGACTCGTCTGGGGCTTCTTCTTCACACCGGACGATTTCCGGCAGGGCTCCACCGTCAAGATCATCTACCTGCACGTGCCCGCCGCCTTCATCGCGATCAACGCGTGGTTCATGATGATGGTGACCTCGCTGATCTGGCTGATCCGGCGGCATCACGTCAGTGCGCTGGCGGCCCGCGCCGCCGCCCCCGTCGGGGCCGTGATGACCATCGTCGCACTGGTGACCGGCGCGCTGTGGGGTCAGCCGATGTGGGGGACGTGGTGGGTCTGGGACCCGCGGCTGACCTCCTTCCTGATCCTCTTCGTCTTCTATCTCGGCTACATCGCGCTGTGGGAGGCGGTGGACGAGCCCGACACGGCCGCGGATCTGACCAGCGTGCTGTGCCTCGTGGGCACCGTTTTCGCACTGCTGTCGCGCTACGCCGTCCTGATCTGGAACCAGGGGCTGCACCAAGGCGCCTCGCTGTCGGTGGATCGGGAGGAGAACGTGGCCGACGTGTTCTACCAGCCGCTGCTCCTGAGCATCGCGGGCTTTGTCCTCTTGTTCGTCGCACTCGTGCTGCTGCGCACCCGGACGGAGATCAGGGCCCGCCGCGCGCGCACACTGATGCTGCGGGAGATGGCCTGATGCTGGGCGAATACGCGGTCTGGGTCCTGTCGTCCTACGGCGTCGCGCTGCTGCTGATCGGCGGGCTGGTGGCGCAGTCGGTGGTCCGGTCGGCCCGCGTACGGCGTGAACTCGACCGTCTGGAGGAACGCAGATGACGTTCAGACCGATCCTGCTGGTGCCGCTGATCGCGGGCGTGATCCTGGGCACCTTCCTGTGGGCGATGTTCCGGGAGAACCCAGACGAGCTGCCCTCGACCTTCATCGCGCAGGCCGCCCCTCCGCTGACCGTGGAGCCGATGGACGGCCGGCCGCTGCCGGAATTCGGCGGCGAGGTGATGCTGGTGAACTTCTGGGCGAGCTGGTGCGGGCCCTGCCGGATCGAGCATCCGCACCTGATGGACCTCGCCGAGGAGGGGCTGGCCATCGTGGGCGTGAACTACAAGGACGATCCCGACGACGCGCGCGGCTTCCTCGCCGAGCTCGGCGATCCCTACACCGCGATCGGCGTCGACGAGACCGGGCGGACCGGCATCGACTGGGGGCTCTACGGTGTGCCGGAGACCTTCGTGCTCGACGCTGACGGCCGGATCGTCCTGCGCTTCCCCGGTCCGGTGACCGAGGAGGTGCTGGAGGCCCGCATCCGCCCGGCGATCGAGGCGGCCCGGACCGGCGGCTGATCGGGCGGCGTGCCCGGTTGCGGGCGGCCTGTTTTGCGTATTTCGGGAAAGATGAAATGGTGAGGTGCCGCCCCGTGCCTTCATCTTTCCTCAAATACGCACATCGTCAGCCATCCGCGCGCGCGAGACCCAGATCGGGTTCGAGCCAGCCCAACTGGCGGCGCATTGCGGTGCGCGCGATCTTCAGCGACAGGGCCTTGCGGCGGGCGGAGGCGAGTGGCGTCACCGGCCCCTCCCGCACGATGGCGGCATCGAAGCGGTCGGCGATGATGAGGCCGGTTTCCAGCGGCAGGACTTCGGAGGGGAAGTCCGCCGGGACCGCCCAGTAGAAGCGGTCGCAAAAGGGCAGGTAGCCCTCCCATTTCTGGTCGGCGCGGAAATCGACGAGGGAGCTCTTCACCTCGACGATCCAGATCTCGCCCTTCGGCGTCAGACAGGCGAGATCCACGCGGAGGCCGCGCGCCGGCACGAATTCCGGCAGGGCGGTCACGTCGAGCGTGTCGAGATGGCGCCAAACGCCGCGGGCGATCTCGAATCCGGGGGCGAGGGTTTCGGTCATCGCCCTATTGGAACGGATGGTGAACGAATGGTCAATGGCGGGGCGCGCCGATTTGGGGCAGGAAGAAGAGGGCTGCGGGAGGTGGAAACATGCGCACGATAGGGCTGATCGGCGGGATGAGTTGGGAGAGTACGGCCGTCTACTACCAACTCCTCAACCGGGGCGTGGCCGCACGGCTGGGCGGGCTGCACTCCGCGCGGCTGTGTTTGTGGTCGATGGACTTCGGGAAGATCGCGGCGATGCAGGCCGCGGCCGACTGGGCGTCCGCCACCCGAGCGATGGTGGATGCGGCGCGGGCGGTGGAACGCGGCGGGGCGGAGTGCCTCGTGATCTGCACCAACACCATGCACCTGATGGCCGACGAGGTGGCGGCGGCGGTCTCGATCCCGCTGCTCCATATCGCGGACGCGACGGGAGCCGCGGCGGCGCGGGCCGGGGTGCGGCGTCCGCTCCTGCTCGCCACCCGCTACACGATGGAGGAGGCGTTCTACCGCGACCGGCTGCGTGCGCATGGGGTAGAGGCGGCCATCCCGCCGGAGCCCGGGCGCAGCGTGGTGCATGACGTGATCTATGAGGAGCTGTGCCGCGGCATGATTTCGGACGCCTCGCGGGCGCGGTGGATGGAGGTCGTGGACGCAGCGGCAACCGACGGCGCGGACGGCGTGATCTTCGGCTGCACCGAGGTCGGCCTTCTGTTGCGCCCGGAGGAGATCGCCGTGCCGTGTTTCGACAGTGCGGCGCTGCACGTGGAGGCGGCACTCGATTTCGCGCTCGCGGACGGCGAAGGATTGCATCGCGCGGATGCCGCCTTATCTTCATGATCCGGCGGGTTCTGTTCCTCTCGTGAGAGCTCTATATTCACGAGGCCTTATTCATTCTTATGGGAGCTGGCTCTGCGACTGGTCCTGGCCTATCGCACCCGGCGCCCACCTGGTTTACCAGGTCCCGAGAATGAGCAGCTCCACGGTTGCTACGGGCCCGCCGCCCTTTCCCTCGCCGATCATCGCTCCTAACGTCGCGCGCATGGACAAGTCCGGACAGCGCAAGGCCGCGTTCGCGCGGCGCAAGGCGGCCCATGCGGCGGGACCGGGCGATGCGGCCGAGCGGCTTGCGGCGCTGCTGCTCGCACGGCCGGAGCGGGTGGTCGCGGGCTACATGCCGATCCGGACCGAGATCGATCCGCTGCCCGCGATGCGGGCTCTCGTGGCCGCCGGGAGGCAGGTCTGCGTGCCGGTGATTGCCGGGGAAGGCCAGCCGCTCGACTTTCGGGCGTGGACGCCGGAGGTCGAGATGGTCGCCGGTCCGTTCGGTGCGCAGGTGCCGGCGGCGGGCGACTGGCTGACGCCGCAGGCGCTGATCGTGCCGCTGGTCGCCTTCGAGCGGTCGGGCCATCGGCTCGGCTATGGCGGTGGCTTCTACGACCGGACGCTGGCGCGGCTGCGCGCGGCGGGGCAGGTCTTCGCCGCCGGGTTCGCCTATGCCGCACAGGAGGCTGCGCTCCAGCCCGAACCCACCGACGAACCGCTCGACGTGATCGTGACGGAGCGCGGCGTCGTCACGCCTGCGACACGTCCGGGCCTTGCCGCACCGAAAGAGGCAGGCTAGGCCGGACGGCATGCGTATTCTCTTTCTGGGCGATGTGATGGGCCGGGGCGGCCGCAAGGCGGTGGTCGAGCGCCTGCCGGGCCTGCGGGCCGAGCTGAAAGCCGATTTCGTGGTGGTGAATGGCGAGAACGCCTCCGGCGGCATGGGGCTGACCGGCGGCCATGCCTCCCTGCTGTTCGAGGCTGGCGCCGATTGCGTGACGCTGGGCGATCATGCCTTCGATCAGAAGGAGATGCTGTCCCATATCGACGGCGACGACCGGATCATCCGGCCGCTGAACTACGCCAAGGTCGCACCGGGACGCGGGGCGCGGATCTTCGAGGTGTCGCGCGGGCGGCGGGTGCTGGTGATCCAGGCGCTCGGCCAGGTCTTCATGAAACGGCCGTTCGACGATCCGTTCTCGGCGGTGGAGGCGGAGCTGAAGCGCGCGCCGCTGGGCGGCCGGGTCAACGCGACGCTGGTCGATATCCATGCCGAGGCGACGAGCGAGAAGATGGCGATGGGTCACTGGTGCGACGGGCGGGCGAGCGTCGTGGTGGGGACCCACACCCACGTGCCCACCGGCGACGCGCAGGTGCTGCCCAAGGGCACGGCCTACATGACCGATGCGGGCATGTGCGGCGACTACGACAGCGTGATCGGCATGGTGAAGGACGAGCCGCTGCGCCGCTTCATCACCGGTATGCCCAAGGGGCGGTTCCAGCCGGCGGAGGGCGAGGCGACGCTGTCGGGCCTCTTTGTCGAGACGGATGACGCGACGGGCAAGGCGCTGGCCTGCGCGCCGGTGCGGGTCGGCGGGCGGCTGGCTGAGGCGCGGCCCGCATGAGTGTGGCGCGGCCCGCATGAGTGTGGCGCGGCCCGCATGAGTGTGGCGCGGCTCGTATGAGCGTCGCCCTGCCGGGAACGCGCTGGCGCGCAGTCGTGGCGCTGCTCGTGATCGGCGCGGCCTGGGGCGCGACGATCCCGATGACCAAGCTCGCGGTTTCGACCGGCTACCGGCCGTTCGGGCTGATCTTCTGGCAACTAGCGATGGCCACTATGCTGCTGGGCGGTTGGCTCGTGTGGCGCGGCCGCCTGCCGTCGCTGGCGCGCGCCTGGCCGCTCTTTCTAATGGTGGCGCTGCTCGGAACGCTGGTGCCCAACAGCTTCTCCTACCGCGCCGCGGCGGAACTGCCCGCGGGCGTCATGGCCATCGTGATCGCCATGGTGCCGATGTTCGCGCTGCCCGTGGCGCTGTTTCTTGGACTGGAGCGGCCACGGCTGATGCGCTTCCTCGGCGTTGCCCTCGGGGCCGTGGCGGTCGTGATGATCGTGGGGCCTGAGGCGAGCCTGCCGGAGCCGGAGAAGGCGCCGTGGGTCCTGATCGCGCTGCTTGCACCGCTCGCCTATGCCTTCGAGGGTAACCTCCTGTCGCGGTTCGGCACGCGCGGCCTCGACCCGGTGGAGGTGCTGTTCGGCGCCTCGGCCCTCGGCGTCATGATCGCATTGCCGCTGGCGCTGGGCTCCGGGCAATGGGTCTCGCCCACCGGGGCGTGGGACGTCGCGAAGGGGGCCATCGTGGTGAACGGCGTGCTGCATGTGGCGGCCTATGCGGGCTACATCGCGCTGGTCGGCCGGGCGGGCGCGGTCTTCGCCTCGCAGGTCGCCTACGTCGTGACCGGGGCCGGGGTGTTGTGGTCCATGCTGCTTCTCGGCGAGCGCTACTCGCCGTGGGTTTGGGCCGCGCTTCTGCTGATGCTGGCGGGGCTGACGCTGGTGCGTCCGCGCGGAACCGCTTGAGGCCGCGCGGGCGATGCGCCATGCTGCCTCCGCTTTGCCGAGGGGATGGGCGTCCGTGACCGAGTTGATGACCGCGAACATGGGTCCGGCGATGGGTGGCATCGCCATCGTCCTCGTCATGTTCGTCCTGTTCCTGACCGAGCGTTGGCCGGTCGAGGTCGTCGCCATGGGCGCGGCCACACTGATGATCGTCAGCGGCATCGCCCCGCAGGAGGTGGTGCTGGATGCGGTGTCCAACCCGGCGCCGTGGACGATCGCGGCAATGTTCATCCTGACCGGGGCGTTGGTGCGCACCGGCGCGCTGGCCGCATTCTCGGGCCGGATCGCGGAGCAGGCGGGCAAGCGGCCGATCCGGGTCATCATGGCGCTGGGTCTCTTCACCGTCGTGGCGTCGGCCTTCATGAACAACACGCCGGTCGTGGTGATGCTGATCCCCATCGTTGTGGGGCTGGCGCAGCGGCTGCGGCTGGCACCCTCCAAGCTCCTGATCCCGCTCAGCTATGCCGCGATCCTCGGCGGGCTCTGCACGCTGATCGGCACCTCGACGAACCTGCTGGTGGACGGGGTGGCCCGCGACCTGGGGCTGGAGCCGTTTACCCTGTTCGAGATCACGCCGCTGGGCCTGATCCTCGCCTGTGTCGGCATGGTCTACCTGCGGCTGATCGGGCCGCGCCTGCTGCCCGACCGACACTCGATGGCCGGGTTCCTGAGCGATCGCAAGAGCCCGAAATTCTTCACCGAGGTGGCGATCCCCGTCGGTTCCCGCCTCGTCGGGCAGCCGGTGATGGAGATCGACCTCTTTTCCCGCGACGGGATGCGGGTGATCGACGTGCTGCGCGGTGATGCCTCGCTGCGCCGCGCCTTCCCGGACGTGAAGCTGGAGGAGGGCGACCGCGTGGTGCTGCGCACAGCGGTCAACGAGCTTCTGGGGCTGAAGGAGAGCCCGGACGTCGTGATGGTCGACCGCGCCGACGGGCGGCAGATGGTCACGGTCGAGGCGCTGATCTCGCCGGGCTGCCGCCTGGTCGGGCGCACGCTGGGCGGGTTGCGGCTGCGGCGGCGCTACGGTGTCTATCCGCTGGCGATCCACCGGCGGAACCAGAATCTCGGCCGGCAGATGGACGACGTGATCGTGCGGGTGGGCGATACGCTGCTGCTCGAGGGTGATCCGGAGGATATCGAGCGGCTGGCCCGCGACGTGGACCTCGTGAACCTCGCCGAGCCGGTGGAGCGCGCCTACCGCCGCACCCATGCGCCGATGGTGCTGTTCGTTCTCGCCGGCGTGGTGGGGCTCGCAGCGTTTTCCGTTGCACCGATCCACATCCTTGGGCTGATCGGGGTTGCCGTGGTGCTCGTCACACGCGCGATCGACAGTGACGAGGCGATGAGCCTCGTGGACGGGCGGCTGCTGGCGCTGATCTTCTCCATGCTGGTGATCGGGGCGGGGCTGAGTGCGGCCGGAAGCGTCGATCTGATCGCCATGGCGCTGGCCCCCGCGCTGACCGGCCTTCCGCCGGTGCTGCTGGTCTGGGCGATCTTCCTGATGACCTCGGTGCTGACGGAACTGGTGTCGAACAACGCGGTCGCCGTGGTGGTGACGCCTGTGGCGGTCGGGCTCGCGGCGGAGCTGGGGGTCGACCCCCGCCCGCTGGTGATCGCGGTCATGGTCGCGGCCTCGGCGAGTTTCGCCACACCCATCGGCTACCAGACCAACACGCTGGTCTACGGGCCCGGCGGCTACCGCTTTACCGACTTCATCAAGGTGGGGGCACCCCTCAACATCACCCTCGGCCTCGTCTCGGCCATCGTCATCCCCTTCATCTGGCCGCTCTAGGGCGCGTATTTGGGGAAAGATGAAGGCCGCTTTCTTGAACAGGGTGGCGGGCCTGTCCTATACCGCAGGGCAGATTTCACGACGCATGAACGGAGGCCCCCATGGCCGGCCATTCCAAATGGGCCAACATCCAGCATCGCAAGGGTCGTCAGGACGCCGTGCGGTCGAAGCTCTTCTCCAAGCTGTCCAAGGAGATCACGGTTGCCGCGAAGATGGGCGACCCGGATCCGGACAAGAACCCGCGCCTGCGCCTCGCCGTGAAGGAGGCGAAGTCGCAGTCCATGCCCAAGGACAACATCGAGCGCGCGATCAAGAAGGCGACGGGCGGCGATGCGGAGACCTATGACGAGATCCGCTACGAGGGCTACGGGCCGAACGGTGTAGCGGTCATCGTCGAGGCGATGACCGACAACCGCAACCGCACTGCGTCGAACGTGCGCTCGACCTTTACCAAGAATGGCGGCAATCTGGGCGAGACCGGCTCGGTCGGGTTCATGTTCGATCGGAAGGGCGAGATCACCTATCCGGCGGAGGCGGCCGACGCCGACACCGTGATGATGGCCGCGATCGAGGCCGGGGCGGAGGATGTGGAGAGCTCCGACGACGGTCACGTGATCTATACCGCCGACACGGATCTCAACGACGTGTCCACCGCGCTGGAGGCGGAGCTGGGCGAGAGCGAATCGACCAAGCTGATCTGGAAACCGCAGACCACGACGGAGCTGGATCTGGAATCCGCGCAGAAGCTGATGAGGCTGATCGAGGCGCTGGAGGACGATGACGACGTGCAGACCGTCACCGCCAATTTCGAGATCTCCGACGAGGTGATGGCGCAGCTCTGAAGGCTGCGCCGCCTCACGCCTCCGCCGGTTCCAGCCGCAGCGACGTGCCGTTGATGCAGTGGAGCACCTGGCCGCGGATCGCGACGATGTGGCCGAGATGGCTGCCGCAGCGGCGGCAATGCACCTGGAAGAACTCCGTCGGTTCGGGCAGGGCGCCGTTGTAGTCGGTGATGTCGATGCCGGTCAGCACCGCGTTCGGGATCGAGTGCTCGAAGAAGACGAAGCCGATCTCCTGCGGGGAGTACCACTCGGAGCTGTAGAGCGGCAGGTCGCAGCCCTTGCAGTGGTAGAGGCCCGGATTGTCCTCGCTGGCATAGGAGCTGATGAAGGTCCGCTCGGTATTGCCCTCGCGCAGGATGGCGTATTCGAGTTCGCTGAGCTGCGCGCGCCACTCGGCCTCGGTCCGCGTGATCTCGTAGGCGAATTCGGTTTCCGCGCTGTCGGCCGGGGTGCCCTGGGCGCGCACGGCCGGGGCGGCGAGGGCGGCGGCCCCCATGGCGGCGGATCCGGAGAGAAGAGCGCGGCGGCTCAGGGTGGATTTCAGGGGCAGCATCACACACTCCATTCTCATAATGACGTTAGGTCAGAGATGGCGTGTCCCGCGGCCGCTTCAATCGGCCGCGGGGCAGCTTTCGTTCACATCCTCGGCAGCAAATCGCCGGGCAGCGTTCACGTCAGCTTGGGCAGTGCGCGCCCGCGTCGATCCAGGCCTGGGTGAGATCCCCGAACAGGGCCTGGCTGCCGGGGGCGGGCGTGCGGCCCTCGCCCGGCTCCCACGCCCAACCGACGAGCCCGTCCTCGGCGTGGTGCTCGTGGATCTCGGTCAGCGAGCGGCCGCCGTTGCGGGCGGGGTCCTGGATCTGCTCGCAGATCTCGCCGACCGTGAGCCCGATCCAGCCCATGGAGGCGGGCGCGAGGTGCCAGGGCTCGTGGCCCGGGATCGAGCCGCTGCCGGTGGCGTAGGCCACGTTCTCCGCCCCGTGGCAGGCATTGCATTGCAGGCCCGGCGCGCCGAAGCCGCCCTCGTCGTAGCGCACGACCGGCGGTTCGTGCATGGCCATCGCATCGCCCTGGCGCGCGAAGTTGTCGACCGGGTGGCAGTTCATGCAGCGCGGGTGGGTCAGCACCTTGGCCATCTCGCGGAACAGGGCCTGGGCGCGCTCCTCCTCGTCCTCGATGCCGTCGAAGGAGGAGACCTCGCGCAGCGTGTCCTGGGCTGCGAGCGGCAGGCTCAGGGCGAGCGCGGCAATGGCCGCGCCCGTGGCAAGTAGCATCTTCATGTCGGGTCTCCTCACACGGCGCTGACGGGCTGGAAGGGCATGCGGCGCGGCGTGCGCCCGGTGAGCGCGCGCCACGCGTTGCCGACGGCCGGGGCGACCGGCGGCGTGCCGGGCTCACCCACGCCGGTCGGCGCCTCGGAGCTGTCGATGATCGAGACCTCGATCCGCGGCTGCTCGTTGATGCGCAGCATGCGGTAGTCGTGCCAGTTGGACTGAACGATTTCCCCGCCGCGGGCCATGGTGATCTCGTTGAACATCGCCGTGCCCAGGCCGAAGAGCATCCCGCCCTCCATCTGCGAGACGACCACATCGGGGTTCACCGCGATGCCGCAATCGACCGCGCACCACATGCGGGTGGTGTGGGGCAGGCCATTGCGTTCCTCGACCTCTGCGATCATGGCGACGTAGGTCTGGAAGCTCTCGTGGAGCGCGACGCCCAGCATCCGGCCGTTGCCCGCATCGGGGCCGGACCAGTTCGCCATGTCGGCGACCCGCTCCAGCACGCCGCGGTCGCGGGGGCTGTCCTGGATGAGCTCCAGACGACCCGCGATCGCATCCTTGCCGCCCATCTCCAGCAACTCGTCGAGGAACGTCTCCGTCGCGTAGCCGGTATGGGTGTGGCCGACCGACCGCCACCAGAGCACGGGGATCCGGCTTTCCATCTGCGACCAGCTCACCCGGTGGGCGGGCCAGGCGTAGGGCATCCGGGTCGCCCCCTCGATCGAGGTCGCGTCCACCCCGTCCTCCATCAGCATCTCGAACGGCGAGCCCGCGATGATGGACTGGTTGGCGATGCCGTTGTCCCAGGCGACGATGTTGCCGTCGGCGTCGAGCCCGCCGCGCAGGCGGTGCACCGTGATCGGGCGGTAGTAGCCGCCCCGCACGTCGTTCTCCCGTGTCCAGACCAGCTTGTAGGCGCCGGGCCCGGCGGCGCGGGCGACCTCGGCCAGTTCACCCGCGAAGTGGGACTGCGGTGTGGCGCGGCGGCCGAAGCTGCCGCCGGCCATCATCGAATGGATCTGGACCTGGTCGAGCTCCATGCCCAGCCGCCCGGCCACCGTCTGATGGTCGACGGTCGGAAGCTGGGAGCCGAGCCAGGCTTCCGCGCCATCCTCCGTCAGCTCGATGACGCCATCGAGCGGCTCCATCGGGGTGTGGGCGAGCATGGGGAAGACGTACTCGGCCTCGTGGGTCGTGGCGGCCGACGCAAGCGCCTCCTCCACGTCGCCCGAGGCTTCGGCCACGCGGCCGGAGGCACGGGTGGCGGCGGCCCAGATCTCGTACATCTGCTCGGAGGAGCGCGTCTCCGCCCCCGTGTCGTCCCAGGTCACGTCGACGGCCTCGCGGCCCTTGAACGCGGCCCAGGTGTTGTCGGCATAGACCGCGATGCCCGTGGGCACCTCGCGCACGGCGTTCACGCCGCTGATCTCCAGCGCCGCCGATGGATCGAAGGAGGCGACCGTCGCACCGAACTTCGGCGGATGGACGATGGAGACGACCTCCTGGCCCTCGCGCATCACGTCCATGGTGAAGATCGCGGAGCCGTCGGATTTCGACGCGCTGTCGAGGCGGCCGGCCTGCTTGCCGATCAGCTTGTATTCGGAGGGTTCCTTGAGGCGAACGTCCGCCGGAGCCTCCACGCCGCGGTCCACGGCGGCCTGCGCCATGGCGCCGAGGCCGCTTTCGTTGCCGCTGGCCTCATGGGCGATGCGGCCGTCGACGACGGTGATCTCCTCGGCAGGTATGTCCCATTCGCGGGCCGCGGCCTCGACCAGCATCGCACGGGCGGTGGCTCCGGCGCGGCGCAGCGGTTCCCAGGAAGAGGCGAGACCGGTCGAGCCGCCGGTGCCCTGGATGCCGAATATCGGGTTCACGTAGCGCTCGACATCCGCGGGCGCGCTGGTCACGCGCATCTGGCCCCAGTCGGCGTCCAGCTCCTCGGCCACCAGCATCGGGATGCCGGTGTAGGAGCCCTGACCCATCTCCAGATGGTGCACGATCACGGTGACGAGGTCGTCCTCGCCAATCCGCACGAAGGCGTTGGGGGAGAAGACGGCGCCGGTCGCCGTGTCGGGCCGCAGGACGGAGGCCGCGCCTTGTGCCCGGCCCGCGGAGGGCAGGGAAACGGCGATGACGAGGCCGCCGGCCTGCGCGAGGAAGCCGCGGCGGGAGACGTTCATGATGGTCATGGGATCAGGCCTCCAGCATGTCGGCGGCGCGGTGGATCGCCTGGCGGATGCGCACATAAGTGGCGCAGCGGCAGATGTTCCCCGCCATGGCGGCGTCGATGTCCTCGTCCGTCGGGCGCGGGATCATCTGGAGGAGCGCCGTGGCGGTGACGACCTGCCCGGACTGGCAGTAGCCGCATTGCGGCACGTCGATCTCGGTCCAGGCGGCCTGGATCGCGCGGCTCTCGGGGCTGTCGAGCGCCTCGATCGTCTCGACCGTGGCGCCTTCGAGGGTGGAGACCGGGGTGACGCAGGCGCGGCGGGTCGCACCGTCGAGCATCACGGTGCACGCGCCGCACTGCGCGATGCCGCAGCCGAACTTGGTGCCCGTCAGGCCCAGCTCGTCGCGCAGGACCCAGAGGAGCGGGGTGTCCGGATCGACGTCGACGCTGCGACGCTCCCCGTTCACGGTGAAAGAAACTGCCATGGCTGGCCTCCCGATTGAGCTAGCGGATGGTGCCGGGTTCGCGTGCCGGACTCATTGAAACTGCGGAAAATGCCGCAGGACGCCGCCGGGTCGCCGCGTGGACTCTCGAAGGATGTCGATGCGGGTGGTGACCGGCCCGATGCGGCTGGAATGCCGTAGACATTAGTGCGTATTCCGCGCGTTCAACGGTTGACTGTCCAGCGAATCGAGAGCTTTGCGCGATTGACCGGACGCGTGCGAGGGACTAGGGCAGGGGCCGTGCGGAGGGTTGGATGATCGCGGGCATGTGTACCCGAGGAAAGTCCGGACTCCCAGAAGCGACGGCGCCGGGTAACGCCCGGCCGGGGCAACCCGAGGGACAGCGCCACAGAAAACAGACCCCCCGGCGACGGGGAAGGGTGAAACGGTGGGGTAAGAGCCCACCGCCGGGCTGGCAACAGACCGGGCACGGCAAGCCCCGCCGGGAGCAAGGCCGAATAGGGATCGCACACGGGGTGCTTCTCCCCGCGGTCCGGGTTGGCTGCTCGAGGCCCCGCGCAAGCGGCGGCCCAGATGAATGATCATCCACGGGGACACGTCTGACGGTCCCCCGGACAGAATCCGGCTTACAGACCCTCCGCACCTGATCTGTCATGGGACATCGTGGGACGATGTGGGGCGCGTGTCATTGGCGCAACAACACAACATGTAGTGGTTCTGTAGCGAGATGAGCCACCAAACTGCCGAAGGGTTAACGCCCGGCGACGTACTCGCCTTCCAGTTTCCCAGCTAAATCCCATTGTGGCCCATGGAAATTGTTTGTTCCCCATGCTTACCCATGATACACCGTGAATCAGATGAAAGAGCACCACGTCGAGACGCCGCAAAGGCGCCGGCCGAAATCAGAGGCAGGTTTCATCAGGCCGCCCTTTCGTCTGAAGAAGAAGGCGAAGACAAGACGCAGATAAGACTGGCGCGAACCGAACCAAGCAGCCGCTGCGTCGGCAGATCTTCGAGGGACAGAGGCGGCGGGATGCGCGTTTGAGCAGGCGCACCCGCCGTTTTCTTTTCCTCGACCCCGGTTAACGCGCGTGGGTGAGGGACAGACGTGGCGCTGAGGTTCCGTGGAGAATGGACCCACAAGGTCGACGCGAAGGGTCGCGTCTCCGTGCCTGCGCCGTTCCGCCGGGTGCTGGAGGCCGGCGCGCCCGGCTGGCAGTCCGGCGATCCCGTCCCCTTCGTCGTGGTCAAGAACCAGGACAGCCAGCCCTGCCTCAACGTCTATTCCGTGGCCGAGATCGAGCTGATCGACGACGAGATCTACGCGCTGCCCCGCTTCACCGAGGAGCGGGACCGGATCGCGCGGCGCCTTGCCTCGGGCTCCGCCAACCTCACGCTCGATGAGAACGGCCGCTTCGGCCTCACCGCGGAGATGAGAGAGAAGACGGGGATCGGCGATCAGGCCGTCTTCTCCGGCATGGTGGAGCGCTTCCAGATCTGGTCGCCCGAGGGCTTCGAGGCGGTGAGCTCCGGCGCGATGCCGAGCGAGCCCGATCCGGAGAACCTCTTCGAGCTGATCCGCGCGGCCAAGGCGAAGTACAACGTCCAATGACCGACGCGCCGCATATCCCCGTCCTGCTCGACGAGGTGCTGGAGGCCGCGAGCCCGGTGGAGGGCGTGTGGCTCGACGGCACGCTGGGTGCCGGCGGCTACACCCGCGCGCTGCTCGATGCGGGGGCGGAGCGCGTGCTCGGCGTCGACCGTGATCCGCGGGCCGAGGCGGAGGTCGCGCGCTGGGCCGACGCCTATGGCACGCGGTTCACCTTCCTTGCGGGCACCTTCGGGCGGCTCGACGCGCTGGCCCGCGCCGCCGGGGTGGAGGCGCTGGACGGCGTCGTGCTCGATATCGGCGTGAGTTCCATGCAGATCGACGAGGCGGCGCGCGGTTTCTCCTTCCAGAAGGACGGTCCGCTCGACATGCGGATGAGCGGGGAGGGCGAGAGCGCCGCCGAGATCGTGAACGGCGCGAGCGAGGCGCACCTCGCCGACCTGATCTTCCAGTACGGGGAGGAGCGGGCCTCGCGCCGGATCGCGAAGGCCATCGTTGCCGCCCGGCCCATCGCGGATTCCACGCTTGCTCTGGCCGAGATCGTGGCGAGCGTCTTGCCGAAGCAGAAACCCGGCCAGCCGCACCCCGCCACCCGCACGTTCCAGGCGCTGCGCATCGCGGTGAACGAGGAGCTGGCGGAGCTCGTCCGCGGCCTGCTCGCGGCGGAGGAGATGCTGGTGGAGGGCGGCAAGCTGGTCGTCGTCACCTTCCATTCGCTGGAGGATCGGATCGTGAAGCGGTTCCTCGCCGAACGGTCCGGCCGTGCAGGCGGCGGCAACCGCTACCAGCCTGTGGAGGAGGCCGCCGCCCCCCCCAGCTTCGAGCCCGTCACTAGACGCGCCGTCACGGCCGGCCCCGCGGAGCTGGAGGCGAACCCCCGCGCCCGCTCCGCCAAGCTGCGCGCGGCGCGCCGCACCTCCGCTCCCGCCCATCCGGCGAAGGTGACGGGGCTCGGCCTGCCGCGCCTCGACCTCGACCTGCTCGGGGGGACGTCATGAAGAGCCCGATCTACGTCCTTGCCGTGGCGCTCGTCGTCGCCGTCGCCTCCTGGGCCTACGAAGTGAATTACCGCACGAAGGCCGCCTTGGAGAACGTGGCCGAGCTACGCGCGGAGATTGCGCAGACGCGCGAGACGATCTCCGTCCTGCGGGTCGAGTGGGCCTGGCTAAATCGCCCCGAGCGGCTGGAGCGGCTGACCGCGATGCATTTCGACCGTCTGGGCCTGATGCCGCTCGACCCGCAGCATTTCGGTGAGCTCTCGATGGTCGCCTACCCCGTGGAGGACCCGGCCGCGATCTCCTCCCGCATGCCGCTCAACCGCGACTTCCGCCTGCCGATGACAATGGACGAGGTGACGCAGACCTATGTCGAGGGGGTGGCCCGATGATCCGCGTCCCCCTGCGGCCCCTTGCGCGCGTCATCGCGGCGCGCAACCAAGGCATCGACCCCGACATCGCCGAGGCGGAGCGCCGGGCGGCCGCCCTGCGCGCAAAGCGGGCCGAGGAGCGGCGGCGTGCCGAGGGGCGGCTGTGGCTCCTGTCGGTCCTGTTCCTGATGTGCTTCCTCGCCGTCGGCGGGCGGATGACCATGCTCGCCGCGACCGATCCGGAGGAGCCCGTGGCCGAGTTCGCGGGCGATCCGATGCGCGCGCACCGCGCCGACATCGTGGACCGCAACGGCGAGCTTCTGGCGACGAACATCGTGACCTCTGCGCTCTATGTCGAGACGCGGCAGATGGTGGACATGCCGGGCGTGGCGCGCGGCCTTGCGGAGATCTTCCCCGATCTCGACGAGAAGACGCTGCTCACCCGCTTCGAGGGGCGAGGCAACTTCCACTGGGTCCGCTCCCAGATCAGCCCGGAGCAGCAGCAGGCCGTCCACGACCTCGGCCAGCCCGGCGTCTATTTCGGGCCGCGCGAGACCCGGATCTACCCGCAGGGCCAGCGGCTGGGCCATATCCTCGGCGGAGCGCGGTTCGAGCGGGAGGGCGCACGCGCGGCCGAAGTCGCGGGCGTGGCCGGGATCGAATTCACCTACGATGACCGGCTCGGCGACCCGGCGCAGGTCAACACGCCCTTGCGTCTGTCCATCGACCTGCGCGTTCAGAACGCCATGCGCGACGTGTTGGCGCATCAGATGGAGCGATTCGATGCCGTGGGCGCCGCCGCCATCCTGATGCGGGCGGACAATGGCGAGATTGTCTCCATGGTCTCGCTGCCCGATTTCGACCCCAATGACCGGCCCGCGCCGCGGGGGCCGGAGGACGATCTGCTGTTTTCGCGCGCGAGCCAGGGCGTCTACGAGCTCGGCTCCACCTTCAAGGCGTTCACCACGGCACTGGCGCTGGAGCGGGGCGAGGTCACACCCCATACCATCATCGACACCCGCGGCCCGCTTGCCTGGGGGCGCTTCCGCATCCGCGACTTCCGCAATTACGGCCCCGAGCTGTCGGTGACGGACGTGATGGTGAAGTCATCCAATATCGGGACGGCCCGCATGGCGCTGGAGACCGGGATCGGCCCGCAGCAGGACTTCCTGCGCGACCTCGGCTTCTTCGACCCCTCGCCGGTGGAGCTGCCGGAGGCGCGCTCGGCCCGGCCGCTGCTGCCGCCGCGCTGGTCGGAGCTGTCGACGATGACGGTGAGCTACGGCCACGGGCTCGCGGCCACGCCGCTGCACCTCGCCACGGCCTATGCGACGATCGCCAATGGTGGCCTGCGGGTGGAGCCTACGCTGATCGCGGACGCCCCCCCGCCGACGGAGGAGGACCGTGTGCTGTCCGCCGCAACGTCGGCCACGATGAACGGCATTCTGCGCGCCGTGGTCGCGGACGGCACGGCGAGCTTCGCCGATATCGAAGGCTACGAGGTGGGCGGCAAGACCGGCACCGCGGACAAGCCCATCGCGGGCGGCTATGCCGAGGACAAGGTGATCGCGACCTTCGCCGCGATCTTCCCGGCCTCCGACCCCGAATACGTTCTGATCGTGACGCTGGACGAGCCGGTGGACCGCTCCGGCCCCGTCGTGCGCCGCACGGCAGGCTGGACCGCAGCGCCGACCGCGGGGCAGACCATCCGCCGGATCGCACCGATACTGGGCCTGCGCCCGGTCCCGGAGGCGTCCGAGGCGTCGGACGAGCCGCTGACACTCGCAGGATCCCGCCCATGATCGCCCCTTGCGCCCATCGCCGGTCGGCGTAGATGTGGCGCGACGCAACCTTTGTGGAGAGCCCGCGCCCCGTGACCGATACCGCCGCCGCCCCCCGGACCTTAGCTGAGCTCGGCCTGACCGGCGAGGTCCGCTGCACGGCGCCGGGATGGGAGGAGATCGCGCTGACCGGCCTGTCGGTGGACAGCCGGATGGTGCGGCCGGGGCATCTCTTCGCCGCGCTGCCGGGGTCGAATGCGCACGGCGCGCGCTTCGCGCAGCAGGCGGTGGCCGCGGGGGCCGCGGTGATCCTGACCGATGTGGAGGGTGCTGCACTTGTCGAGAGCGCTCCGGTGCTTGTCAGCGACGATCCCCGCGCCGCGCTCGCCCACGCTGCCGCGCGCTGGTACGGTGCCCAGCCCGAGACGATGGTGGCGGTGACGGGGACGAACGGAAAGACCTCGGTCGCGACCTTCACCCGCCAGATCTGGCAGGCGATGGGGCTTCCGGCCGTCAACTTCGGCACCACGGGGGTCGAGGGGCATATCGCCGCGCCGCTCAGCCATACGACGCCCGAGCCGATCACGCTGCACCATCTGCTGTGCGCCTTGCATGAGCAGGGCGTCACCCACGGGGCGATGGAGGCGTCGAGCCACGGCCTCGCCCAGCGTCGCCTCGACGGGGTGCGGCTCGCGGCGGCGGGCTTCACGCATCTGAGCCGCGACCACCTCGACTACCACGCGACGTTCCAGGACTACGAGGCGGCCAAGGCGCTGCTCTTCGGCCGGGTGCTGCCCGAGGGGGCGACGGCCGTCATCAACACCGACACGGAGGCCGGGCAGCGCATGGCGGCCGTCGCCACCGCGCGCGGCCAGCGGGTGATCGCCTTGGGGCAGGGCGAGGAGGCGCGCATCCGCCTGATCGGTGTCGAGTTCCGCGCCTCCGGCCAGCGCCTCACCTATCGCTACGGCCAGGTGGAGGCGCAGGTGGAGCTGCCGCTGATCGGGGCCTTCCAGGCGGAGAACGCGCTGCTCGCCGCCGGTCTCGCCATCGGGGCGGGCGGCGCGCCGGCGCGCGTCTTCTCCGCCCTCTCGCAACTGGAGCCCGTCGCGGGGCGGATGCAGCGGGTGGCGCACCGGCAGACCGGCGGCACGGTCTATGTCGACTACTCCCACACGCCCGACAGCGTCGCGACCGCATTGAAGGCCCTGCGCCCCCATGTCGAGGGCCGTCTGATCGTCGCCGTGGGTGCCGGCGGCGACCGCGATCCGGGCAAGCGCCCGATGATGGGCCGGGCGGCGGTGGAGAACGCCGACATCGCCATCATCACCGACGACAATCCCCGCTCCGAGGATCCCGCCACGATCCGCGCCGCCGTGCTCGAAGGGGCGCCGGGCGCGCGGGAGATCGGCGACCGGGAGCAGGCGATCCGCGCCGGCTGCACCCTGCTGCGCGATGGCGACGTGTTCCTGATCGCCGGCAAGGGGCACGAGACCGGGCAGATCGTGGGCGACGTCACCCTCCCCTTCGACGACGCCGAGGTCGCGGCCCGCATCGTCGCCGAGCTGGACGGCCTGCCGTGACTTCATCTTTCTTCAAATACGCAGATCCCGACGGGGGCCGGCGATGACTGCCCTCTGGACGGCAGAGGAGGCGCAGGCCGCGACCGGAGGCTCCGGCCCCGGCGGCTGGACGGCCACGGGCGTATCCATCGACACGCGCTCGCTGGAACCCGGCGATCTGTTCGTTGCGCTGACGGACGTGCGCGACGGCCATGATTTCGTCGCTCAGGCGCTGGAGAAGGGGGCGGCCGCGGCCCTCGTTTCCCGCAGGCCGGAGGGCGTGGCGGAGGATGCGCCGCTCCTGACGGTGGATGACGTGCTTCCGGCGCTCGAGGCGCTGGGTGCCGCGGCACGGGCCCGGACGCGGGCGAAGGTGGTCGGGATCACCGGATCGGTGGGCAAGACCGGGACCAAGGAGATGCTGCGCGCCACGCTCGCCGCCTTCGGCACGGTGCACGCCGCAGAAAAGAGCTTCAACAACCACTGGGGTGTACCGCTGACGCTGGCGCGGATGCCGCGGGACGCGGATTTCGCGGTGATCGAGATCGGGATGAACGCGCCGGGCGAGATCGCGCCGCTCTCCCGCCTCGCGCGGCCGCATGTGGCGATCATCACGACCGTCGCGGCGGTCCATGCCGCGGCATTCCGCGACGTGCGCGGCATCGCGCGGGAGAAGGCCTCGATCCTCGACGGGCTGGAGCCGGGCGGGACCGCGGTGCTGAACCGCGACATCGACACCTACCCGATCCTGCGCTACCGCGCGCTGAAGCGGCGGCTCGTCGCGGGCACGCGCACCACAACCTTCGGTGCCGGGGGCCGTCCGCCCTTCCGGCTGGTGAGCGCACAGCTCAAGGGCGCGACCACGGTCGCGCGGGCGCGGGTCCGGGGGCATCGGCTGATCTTCAAGCTCGCGGCCCCCGGACGGCATCTGGCGGAGAACGCGATGGCCGTGCTCGCCGCCGTCGAGGCGCTGGGCCTCGACCTCGCGCAGGCCGCACTGGCGCTCGGCCACTGGCAGGCGCCGCAGGGGCGCGGCGCGCGCTGGCGGGTGAGCCTCGGCGAAGCAGCACTCGACGGCTCCATCGTGCTGATCGACGACGCCTACAATGCCAACCCGACCTCCATGGGTGCCGCGTTCGAGGTGCTGGCGGCCGCCATGCCGAAGCACGATATCGGCCGCGTCGCCCGCGGCCGCCGGGTGGCCTTCCTGACCGACATGCTGGAGCTCGGGCCGAAGGCGGCGGAGCATCATGCGGAGCTCGCGCAGCACCCCGCGCTCGCCACCTGCGACCGGATCCATACCGCCGGGCCGCTGATGCAGGCGCTGCACCATGCGCTGCCCCACGACAAGCGCGGCGAGTGGCATGGCGAGGCCGAGGCGCTGGCCCGCCGTGCCGGGCGCCTGCTCGACGCGGGTGACGTGGCGCTCGTCAAGGGCTCCAAGGGCTCGCGCGCCGCGCTGATCGTTGACGCCATTCTCAAACTCGGGCAGGCCACGGCCGCCCACGAACCCGACGACGAGGAGCCCTGATGCTCTATTACCTCACCGGCCTGTCCGACGGCGGCGACCTGTTCAACCTGTTCCGCTACCTGACGTTCCGGTCGGGCGGCGCGTTCTTCACCGCACTCATCATCGGCTTCGCCTTCGGGCGCCCGCTGATCGACGAGCTGCGCCGCCGCCAGAAGAAGGGCCAGCCGATCCGCGACGATGGCCCCGAGCGCCACATCATCGAGAAGGCGGGCACACCCACCATGGGTGGCGTCCTGATCCTGGTCGCACTGCTGGTGTCCACGCTGCTCTGGGCGCGGTGGGACAACGGCTATGTCTGGATGGTGTTGATGGTGACCTTCGGCTTCGGCGCCATCGGCTTTGCCGACGACTACGCCAAGGTGAGTGCGGGCAATGTGAAGGGGGTGCCCGCGAAGACGCGGCTCGCCATCGGGATCGTGCTGTCGGCCGTCGCGGGGATCTGGGCGATGTGGCTGCATACGCCGGACCTGTCGGGGCACCTGGCGTTTCCGGTCTTCAAGGAACTGCTCCTCAACCTCTCCTACGTCTTCGTCCCTTTCGCGGTGCTGGTGATCGTGGGGGCGGCGAACGCGGTGAACCTGACGGACGGGCTCGATGGGCTCGCAATCATGCCGGTGATGATCGCGGCCGCCTCCTTCGGCGTGATCGCCTATTTCGTGGGGCGCGTGGACTTCACCGAGTATCTCGATGTGCATTACGTGCCCGGAACCGGGGAGATCACCGTGTTCTGTGCGGCCGTCATCGGCGCGGGTCTCGGGTTCCTGTGGTACAACGCGCCGCCTGCGGCGGTCTTCATGGGCGATACCGGCAGCCTCGCGCTGGGCGGCGCGCTGGGGGCGATCGCGGTGGCGACGAAGCACGAGATCGTGCTGGCGATCATCGGCGGGCTCTTCGTGGTCGAGGCGCTCTCGGTCATCATCCAGGTCGCGGTCTACAAGCGGACGGGCAAGAGGGTGTTCCTGATGGCGCCCATCCACCACCATTTCGAGAAGAAGGGCTGGGCGGAATCCACCATCGTCATCCGCTTCTGGATCATCGCGCTGATCCTGGCGCTGATCGGGCTTGCCACGCTGAAGCTGCGGTGATGCTTGTGGCGACGGCCCCCTCCCCGACCCTCTCCCGTTTGCGGGGGAGGGGGATGACCTTTGTCTCTCCCTACATAGCTTTCGCCCGGTTCGCGGGAGGGGAGCCTCCGGCGGGGATATTTGGAGCAAGAAGAAGATGATCCCGGTGCGCGGATATGAAGGGCGGCGCATCGGCGTTCTGGGGCTGGGCCGCTCGGGTCTCGCGGCGGCGCGGGCGCTCGCGGCAGGCGGCGCGGTGCCGGTGTGCTGGGACGATGGCGAAGCGGCGCGGGCGGCGGCGGAGGCCGAGGGGTTCGAGGTCGCCGACCTCACCAGGGATCGTGCATGGGAGGAGATGGACGCCCTCATCACGTCCCCCGGCATCCCGCATCTCTATCCCGCGCCGCACCCCGCGATCGTGGCGGCGCAGGCGCATGGGGCGGTGATCGACAACGACATCGGGCTCTTCTTCCGGTCCTTCGCGACGGAAGACTGGGAGAACTTCGACCGTCCCCCGCGGGTGGTCTGCGTCACCGGCTCCAACGGCAAGTCGACCACCACGGCGCTGATCGACCACCTGCTGCGCACCGCCGGGCACGACGTGCAGATGGGCGGCAATATTGGGCGCGGGGTGCTCGATCTGCAGCCCGCCCGCGACGGGATGATCGTGGTGCTGGAGCTGTCGAGCTACCAGATCGAGCTTGCGCGCGGGCTGTCACCGGATGTGGCGGTGTTCCTCAACCTCTCGCCCGACCATCTCGACCGGCACGGCGGCATGGGCGGTTACTTCGCGGCCAAGCGCCGGCTCTTCGCGGAGGGCGGGCCGGAGCGGTCGATCATCGGGGTGGACGAGATCGAGGGGCGGTTCCTCGCTGCGCAGCTGCGGGAGGAGGCGGAGAACGGCGATCCGGTGATCCGCATCTCCTCGGGCCAGAAGCTGCAGGGCGCGGGCTGGAACGTCTTCGCCCGCAAGGGTTTCCTCGCCGAGTGGCGCAAAGGTCGGCAGGTGGCCTCCATCGACCTGCGAACGATGCCGGCGCTGCCGGGCGCGCACAACCACCAGAATGCGTGCGCGGCCTATGCGGTGTGCCGCACTCTCGGCCTCGCCCCGCGGGCGGTCGAGGCGGGCATGGCCTCCTATCCCGGTCTGCCGCATCGCTGCCAAATCGTCGGGGAGCTCGCTGGCGTGCGCTACGTCAACGACTCCAAGGCGACGAATGCGGACGCGGCGGAGCAGGCGCTGAAGGCGTTCGAGCGCATCCGCTGGATCGCCGGCGGCCGGGCGAAGGAGGGCGGGATCGCGCCGCTCCTCCCGCTGATGCATCGGGTCGAGAAGACCTACCTGATCGGCGAGGCGGCGGACGCGTTCGCGGCCCAGCTCGGCGCGCACCCCCATGTGGTGTCCGGCACCCTGGCGGAGGCGATCGCGGCGGCCCATGCCGATGCTCAGGCGGGCGAGACCGTGCTGCTCGCCCCGGCCTGTGCCAGCTTCGACCAGTTCCCCAGCTTCGAGGCGCGGGGCGAGGCGTTCGAGGCGCTGGTCGCGGCGCTCAAGACCTAGACCGTCCCACGCCCGGCGCTACCTGCGGGGTCATGCTTCCATCGAAAGGACAGGTCATGGAACGCCGGACGTTTCTGAAATTCGCCCCCGCTGCCGGTCTGACGCTCACCGCGCGTCCGCTGTTCGCCCAGGGCCTCAGCCAGGTTGCGGCGGTGCAGCGCTTCACCATCGGCGGCATCACGGTGACCGCGCTGTCGGACGGCTACCTGCAGCTCGACGCCTCTCTCCTGAACGGCGCGGACGAGGCGCGGCTGCAGCAGGCGCTGACCGATGCCTATCTCGACCCGTCGCGGTTCCTGGCAGCCGTCAACGTCTTCCTGGTGGAAAGCGGGGAGAACACCATCCTGATCGATGCGGGCACCGGCACGGCGATGGGTCCCAATCTCGGTCAGCTCGACACGCATCTCGAGGCGGCGGGTGTCGCGGCCGGCGACGTCACGCATGTGATGGCGACGCATCTGCACCCCGATCACGTGGGCGGCGCGCTCGACGACGGCACCGCGTCCTTCCCCGATGCGGAGTTGGTCGTGGCGCAGGAAGACGTGGATTTCTGGACCGATCCCGATATCCGCAACGGCGCGCCGGAGGATGTGCGCGGCTTCTTCGACCTCGCCGTCGGGGTCACGCGCGCCTATGCCGAGCGGACGACCGCCTTCTCGGGCGAGACGCCGGTCGCGCCAGGCGTCACGGCAATCCCGCTGCCGGGCCACACGCCGGGCCATACCGGCTACATGATCGAGGACGGGGGCGAGAGCCTGATGATCTGGGGCGACATCGTGCATGTCCCGCCCATGCAGTTCGCCGATCCGTCCGTGACCATCGCCTTCGACACCGATGCCGAACGGGCGGCTGCGACGCGGGCCGAGGTCCTGGACCGTGTCGTGAGCGACCGGCAGCTCGTCGCGGGAGCTCACATCGGCTTTCCCGGTGTCGGCCATGTCGCACCCGCAGGGGAGGGCTATCGCTTCATCCCCGCCCGGTGGCAGTATGAGTGAGAACGTCACGCAAGCGTGAAGCGGCGGGAGCGGCGCCGCGTTGCACCTGCAACAGTCGCCCCGCAGATAGATAAGGGGCCTGCGCCCGATGCAGCGCGGCCCAAGAACGACAGGAGGACAAGAGTAGTGGATATCCGCATCCCCGCATTTTCCCGGATGGCGCTCGCCGCCGTGGTGGGCGTATCGCTGGTCGCCGCCGATGCCGCGCCGGTCGAGGCGCAGAGCCGGCCCGACAGCTTCGCCGAGCTGGCCGAGCGCCTGAGCCCGTCGGTCGTCAACATCACCACCAGCCAGACCGTGACCGAGCAGAATCCCGGTCTGTCGCCGATGATCCCCGAAGGCTCGCCCTTCGAGGATTTCTTCCGCGACTTCATGGAGCGTCAGCCCGGCCAGCCGCGGCAGAGGCGCGCGACGGCGCTCGGCTCCGGCTTCGTGATCTCGGCCGACGGCTACATCGTCACCAACAACCATGTGATCGAACAGGCCGACGAGATCCTCGTCGAGTTCCTCGATGGCGGCGAGCTGGAGGCCGAGATCATCGGCACCGACCCGCGCACGGACATCGCGCTGCTGAAGGTCGAGCCGAACGATGCGCTCGGCTATGTCGAGTTCGGCGACAGCGACCTGGCCCGCGTCGGCGACTGGGTGCTGGCGATCGGCAACCCGCTGGGGCAGGGCTTCTCCGTCTCGGCCGGGATCGTGTCGGCGCGCAACCGGGAGCTTTCGGGCTCCTATGACGACTTCATCCAGACCGATGCGGCGATCAACCGGGGCAACTCGGGCGGACCGCTCTTCAACATGGATGGCGAGGTGATCGGCGTGAACACCGCGATCCTGTCGCCCAACGGCGGCTCGATCGGCATCGGGTTCTCGATGTCGTCGGCGGTGGTGACCGGCGTCATCGATCAGCTGCGCGAGTTCGGCGAGACGCGCCGGGGCTGGCTGGGCGTGCGCATCCAGCCGGTGGACGAGGGCGTGGCCGAGGCGCTGGGGCTGGAGGAGGCGCGCGGCGCCCTCGTGGCCGACGTGCCGCCGGGCCCTGCGGCGGATGCGGGCATTGAGGCAGGCGACGTGATCCTGACCTTCGACGGCACCGAGATCGGCGAGATGCGGGAGCTGCCGCGCGTCGTCGCGGACACCGCCGTCGGCAAATCGGTGCGCGTCGTCGTCTTCCGCGAAGGCCGGACGCGGACGCTCAACGTCTCCGTCGGGCGGCTCGAGGACACCTCCGTCGTCGAGGCGTCGATGACCGACGAGGGTCCGGGCGAGGGCTCGTCGGTGGCCGAGATCGCGGGCCTGACGCTCGAGACCATGAGCGAGGCCCTGCGTGAGGAGTTCGCCATCCCCGATGACGTGCGCGGCGTGGTAATCACCGACGTGGACGGCACGAGCGCTGCCTGGGAGAAGGGCCTGCGCCCCGGCCAGGTCGTGGTCGAGGTCGGCCAGCGTAGCGTGGCGAGCCCCAGCGACGTGCAGGAGGCGGTGGAGGCCGCGGGCGAAGCGGGCCGCAACTCGGTCCTGATGCTGATCCGCGACAACGGCGAGCCGCGCTTCGTGGCGCTCGACCCCAACGGCTGACGGCCGGTGGTCCGGGCACTGCCCGGTCCGGTTTCGAAAGGACGATGCCGGCACCTCGCGTGTGCCGGCATCCCTGTTTTCGGCAGGGTACATCTGGCGGCCGCGGCTCGGCTGAACCTTCCTCCGGCACGATGCGCGCGGGTACGCTTGCACGTCGAAGTTCGGGCGGATGCGGGGTTTGGAAAAGCGCAGCCGAGGGTGCTTTTCCGGTTTTGAGCGGCCGCCGATGCCAGTGGCACTGGACGTCGCGCCCCGGGTGGGCGTCGATCGGCATCGGCAGCATTGCACGGATCAGTGCCATGCATCGGTCTCGGCAGTCGACACTCCGTCCGTGCGTTGATGAAGGGCGCCGACGACCTGTTGCTCGCTTTTCTCGCGGAGCGGTGTCAGAGCGCTTCGAGAATGAAGGTGTCGGTTCCCAGCATGTCGGCGTCGGTGTCCCTGAGGACCACTTCGGAGTGTCCGCGATGCCAGGTCACGAGCGTGTCCGCGCCGTCCTGCCGGATGCCGAGCTCGGCAAGGTCGAAGACCGTTTCCGGCCCGAAATAGATCCGGTCGGCTCCCGCCTCGAAATCGTCGATGACGTCGTGTCCCGTGGCCGATTGCACGAAGACGAAGATGTCCGCGCCGGCACCGCCGGCCATCGCGTCGTCGCCGCGCAGGGCGATCAGGATGTCGTCGCCCGCGGTTCCGGTGAGCGTGTCGGCGCCGGTGGTGCCCACGATCTCCTCCCCGCCGCGGCGGCCGCCGGTGGCGCGGTCGAGCAGGTCCGCATCGGGGGAGACGCGCTCGCGACCCACGAGGATCCGGTCGACCTCCCACGGCAGGGCGGGCTCCGGCACGTCCTGCGTGAGCGCGTCGTCCGCCTGCGGCGCGGGCGCGGATGCCGTGGGCGCGTCCTCCGCCGCCTCGGACGTCTCCGTCACCTCCGGCGTGTCGACCGCCCGGGTGGAGAAGACGAAGTCGGGCTCGGAAAGATCGATGGCGATGTCGATCTCCTCCAGCGTGCCGCCCGCGTTGGCGTCGCGCATGGCGCCGATCTCCTCCGGCCCGCCCATGCGGGCGTCGCCGCCATGGCCGATCTCGACCTCCGTGCCGGGGAGAGGCCGCGGTTCGAGCGGGACGGTCGCGGTCGCCTGCACCTTCAGCGCGACCAGCCGGCCCGCGGCGTCGACGACGACGCTTCCCACGTCACTGTTTGATTGAGGATCCTGGCTCATCACTGGCCTCGCAGAGTGTATCGACCGCGGTATTGAGGCGTATTTCGTTCAAATACAATCCAACCCGGCATCCGATGGTTAACGTGCGTCGTCGCGGCACGGGCGGGCCGCGCGGCACGAATCGCATTGTGGCGCAGGGGGATGACCGGCTAGTAAACCTGCTGAACACCTGCACAGACGGCGCGAGAGGACCCCATGGCCCGCATCACCTATATCGAGCACAACGGCACCGAGCACGTGGTGGAGGTCGCCAACGGCCTGACCGTCATGGAGGGGGCTCGCGACAACAACATCCCCGGGATCGAGGCCGATTGCGGCGGCGCGTGCGCCTGCTCGACCTGCCACGTCTATGTCGATGCCGCCTGGATCGAGAAGCTGCCCGCGAAGGACCCGATGGAGGAGGACATGCTGGATTTCGCCTGGCAGCCCGATCCCGCGACCTCGCGCCTGACGTGCCAGCTCAAGGTGAGCGACGACCTCGACGGGCTCGTGGTGCGGATGCCGGAAAAGCAGATCTGAGCGGGGCACGGCGGCCGATGGCGCGCCGCTTGCGCCGTTTCGCCCGCCGCGGGGTGCTGGCCGTGAGCCTGTTGCTGGCGGGGCCAGTGGCCGCCGAGGCACCTTGCGACGGGGCGGTCTGCTTCGTGGAGCCGGTGGCGCGCTACGGCCATGCGGTGCTGGGCGACACACCGGAATGGGCGGCGCTCGACGGCCCCGGGGGGCGCTTCACCCTGCCGGAACACCGGGTCTTCGAGGATCTCGCGCCAAGACTGGCCGATCTCGACGGCGACGGACGGAACGAGGCGGTGGTGGTGGAGAGCGACACCGGCCTCGGCGCGCGCCTGTCGGTCTATGCTCTGCCCGAGGAGGGGGCGCCGCAGCTTCTTGCCGCGACGCCCTTCGTCGGGCGGACCTTCCGCTGGCTTGCGCCCGTGGGCATCGCCGATCTCGATGCGGACGGACGGCTGGAGATCGCCTATGTCGAAACGCCGCATATCGGCGGCACGCTGCGGATCTGGACGCTTCGGGACGGGGCACTGGTTCAGGAATATGCGGCGCGGGGCTTTTCCAACCATCGGATCGGGCAGGACTTTATTCCGGGCGGCATCCGGGACTGCGGCGCCGGGCCTGAGATCGTCACCGCGGATACGGAGTGGTCGCGGGTGCTCCTGACACGGTGGACACCGCGGGGTTACGAGACCGGGGATGCGGGGCCGGTTGCGGACCTCCACCGCATGCTGGCCTGCGGGTAGCGCGGGTCCTCTCGGAACAAGGCGCAAGGCGAGGATACCTGGGACAAGGAGGAAGGGTGCACCTTCTTCTTGCTTCAAGTATCCCCGCCGGAGGCAGCCCGGGCTGCCCCGGGCGCGCGGGTGGATCAGAGGGCACGCCAGCCGATGTCGCGCCGGTGGAAGCCGCCGGGCCAGTCGATCCGGTCGACGATGCCGTAGGCCCGGTCGCGAGCTTCGGCCAGCGTGGCGCCGCGGGCGGTGACGTTGAGCACCCGCCCGCCATTGGAGACGAAGCGCCCTCCCTTCTCCGCCGTTCCGGCGTGGAAGATCTGGACCAGCGGGTCGGTGATCTCGGGCAGGCCGATCTCCTCACCCTTCGCATAGCCTCCGGGATAGCCCTGCGCGGCGAGCACCACGGTTACCGCATGGTCCGCGGCCCAGTTGAGGCGGGCGTCGGCCAGCCGTCCCTCGGCCACGGCCAGCAGCGCGTCGAGCGCCTGCGCGCCGAGGCGGGCCATCAGGATCTGGCATTCGGGATCGCCGAAGCGGGCGTTGAACTCCACGAGGCGCGGGGCGCCGTCCTCGATCATCAGCCCGGCATAGAGCACGCCCTGGTAAGGCGTGCCGCGGCGTCGCAGTTCGGCGAGGCAGGGCTCCACGATCGCGGCCATGGCGCGGTCGCGGACGGCCTTCGTGAGCACGGGGGCGGGCGAGTAGGCGCCCATGCCGCCAGTGTTCGGCCCCTCGTCGCCATCGAAGGCGCGCTTGTGGTCCTGGCAGCCCTCGAGCGCCAGCGTCGCCTCGCCGTCGGTGAGGACGAACAGGGAGGCTTCCTCCCCCATCATGAATTCCTCGATCACGACCTCGGCGCCGGCATCACCGTAGGCGCCGCCGAACATATCGTCGATGGCCGCGAGGGCTGTGGGCTCGTCCATCGCGACGGTCACACCCTTTCCGGCGGCGAGGCCGTCGGCCTTGATGACGATAGGCGCGCCTTGGGCGGTCACGTAGTCCTTCGCCGCCTGTGCCTCGGTAAAGCGGGCATAGGCGGCGGTGGGGGCGTCTGCAGCGTCGCAGAGTTCCTTGGTAAAGGCCTTCGACGCCTCGACCTGTGCGGCGGCCGCACTCGGCCCGAAGGTGAGCACGCCCGCGGCGCGCAGCTCGTCGGACACGCCGGCAGCCAGGGGTGCCTCCGGTCCGATCACCACGAAGTCGATCGCCATCTCTGCGCAGAAGGCGCAGACCGCGCCGCCGTCGTCGGGGTCGAGCCGCACGCGTTCGGCCACGTCCGCGATCCCCGCATTGCCCGGCGCGCAGAACAGCCGGTCGCATTTGGGGTTCTGCGAGATCGCCCAGGCGAGCGCGTGTTCCCGCCCGCCGCCGCCGAGGATGAGGATGTTCATGGAGCCTCCCGGGATGTTGGCGCGCATCTAGGCGGAGCGCCCGGTCTGTTGCAACCGTGGCGGCCTCCGGCTGGGATATTTGGACAAGCTGGAAGGCGTGCTTGCCGCGGGGCGGGCGCACCGCCTATGTCTCTGGGACATCGAGCAGGAGAAGTCCCATGTCCGCACCCCGTCCCGTGATCCTGTGCATCCTCGACGGCTGGGGCCTGCGGGCAGAGCGGGAGGCGAATGCCGTCGCGCTGGCCGAGACGCCGAACTTCGACCGGGTGATGGCGGAGTGTCCGAATGCAAAGCTCGCGGCGCACGGTGCCGATGTGGGCCTGCCGGACGGACAGATGGGTAATTCGGAGGTCGGGCACACCAATATCGGGGCGGGCCGCGTGGTCTGGATGGACCTGCCGAAGATCGACAATGCGATCGAGGAGGGGGCGTTCGATACGAACCCGGCGCTGGTCGGTCTGATCGAGAAACTGACGGAGACCGGCGGCACGGCGCACCTGATGGGCCTCGCCTCGCCCGGCGGGGTGCATGCGCACCAGCGGCATATCGCGCGGGCGGCGGAGGTCGTCGCGGCGGCGGGCGTGCCGGTGGCGATCCATGCCTTCACCGACGGGCGGGACGTGGCGCCGAAATCGGCGCGGGAGCAGTTGCATGAGCTGGAGGAGGCGCTGCCGGGGGGGGCCGCGGTGCGCACCGTCATCGGCCGTTTCTACGCCATGGATCGCGACAACCGGTGGGATCGGGTGCAGGCGGCGTACGAGCTGATCGCTTCGGGCGCCGGCGAGACCTACGAGAATGCGGACACCGCGATTGCCGCTGCCTATGACCGTGGGGAAACCGACGAGTTCATCGCGCCGTCGATGATCGAGGGTTATGGCGGCATGGCGGAGGGCGATGGCCTCCTGTTTCTCAACTTTCGGGCGGACCGGGCGCGGGAGATCCTTGCCGCCTTCCTCGACCCGGAGTTCGACGGGTTCGAGCGGACGCCGCCGAAGCTGGCGGCCGCCGTCGGGATGGTCGAGTATTCCGACCGGCACAATGCGTGGATGGAGGTGATGTTTCCGTCTGAGGACATTCCGAACACGCTCGGCGCGTGGGTGGCGAAACACGGCAGACATCAGTTCCGCATCGCGGAGACGGAGAAATATCCGCATGTGACGTTTTTCCTCAACGGTGGAGTGGAAACGCCCAGCGAGGGGGAGGATCGCACCATGCCGAAATCTCCGAACGTGAAGACCTACGACATGCAGCCCGAGATGAGCGCCGGCGAGGTGACGGAGAAGCTGGTCGAGGCGATCGGCGCCGGCACCTACGATCTGATCGTGGTGAACTACGCGAACCCGGACATGGTGGGCCATACCGGCGATCTGGACGCCGCCATCGCCGCCTGTGAGGCGGTGGATGCCGGGCTGGGTCGGGTGCTTGCCGCGCTGGAGAAGGCCGGTGGGGCGATGATCCTGACAGCGGATCACGGGAATTGCGAGACCATGGTCGATCCGGAGACGGGCGGGCCGCATACGGCGCATACGCTGAATCCGGTGCCGGTGGTGCTGATCGGCGGGCCGGAAGGGGCGGTGATGCGCGATGGACGGCTGGCCGATCTCGCGCCGTCCCTGCTGCGGCTGATGGATCTGGAGGCGCCGGAGGAGATGACCGGCAAGCCGCTGTTCTCGACCTGATGCGCGCCGCGCTCCTTTTCCTCGCGCTGCTGGCGGCGCCGGCGGTCGCGCAGGCTCCCGCGGATCGGGCGGCGGCGGCCGCGGCGCAGATCGCCGACGCGGCCGAAGCGCTGGAGGATCTGCGCGGCGGAGCAGACCGTCTCGCCCAGCTCGGGCGGATCGTTCAGGGCTATGAGGCGGGGCTTGCGGCACAGCGGGAGGCGGCCCGCGACCTCGCCCTGCGCCGCGACGTGCTCGCCGCCGAGATGGCGCGTGAGGAGGAGCGCCTGTCGGCCGTGCTCGGCGCGCTGCACCAGGTGGTCCGCACGCCGGGGCCGCTTCTGATGATCCATCCGCAGGGACCCGAGGGCGCGGCGCGTGCGGCACAGGCGTTGAGCGGTGTCGTCCCGCAGCTCCAGGCCGAGGCGGACGGGCTGCGCGCCCTGATGATCGAGCTCGACATTCTCGCCAGCGAACAGGCACGGGCCGAGAGCGTCCTGCGCGAGGGGCTGGAGGGCGTGCGGCGCGCCCGCATCGCGCTGTCGGCCACGCTGGAGGGGCGCAGCGCGCCCGATGCGCCCGGCGACGCGGACCTGCTCGCCCGGCTACGCGGCGACGCCGATACGCTGGAAGGCTTCGCGCGCCTGCTCGCGCGGCAGGCGCGGGCCGCGGGCGAGGCGGCGGATTTCGACGACGCGCGCGGCCGATTGACGCTGCCGCTGCCCGGCGCGATCGTCGCTCCCTTCGGCACGCGCGCCCCTGACGGTGCGGTGCAGCAGGGCGTGGTGATCGCCGCCGAGGGGGTCACGCAGGTCGTCTCTCCCTGGACCGCCACGCTGCGGTTCACAGGGCCGTTCCTCGACTACGGGCGCATCGCGGTGCTGGAGCCCGCGCCGGGCTGGCTGCTGATCCTCGGCGGGCTCGACGAGGTGCAGCGCGACCCCGGAGAGGTGGTGCTTCGGGGCGAGCCCGTGGGGCGGATCACGCAAACGCGCGCCCGCGTCGCGGGCTTTGCACTTGAACCCGACCCCGAATCCAGCCCAAATCCTAAGAGATTGCTATATGTCGAGCTGCGGCGGGGGGGCGTACCGGTAGACCCCGCGAGCTGGTTCGAAGTGGGACCGTAGAACAGGTGACGAGGTAGATCCCGATGAACAAGATGTTTCTGGCCGCTTTCGCGGGCACGTTGTCGGGGGTTCTCGTCACGACGCAACTCGCTGCTCCGGTTCTGGCGCAGGACGGACCGTCCTCCCGCTCGACCTACGAGTATCTCGACCTGTTCGGGAACATCTTCGAGCGGGTGCGCTCTGATTACGTAGAGCAGGTCGACGACCGCGAGCTGATCGAGAGCGCGATCAACGGCATGTTGACCTCGCTCGACCCGCATTCGAGCTATTTGCCGCCCGATGCGTTCTCCGACATGCGCGAGCAGACGCGGGGCGAATTCGGCGGCCTCGGCATCGAAGTGACGCAGGAGGACGGCTTCGTGAAGGTCGTCTCGCCGATCGACGACACGCCCGCGGCCGAAGCCGGGATCATGGCCAACGACTTCGTCACCCACGTGGATGGCGAGAGCGTGCTGGGCCTGACGCTGAACGAGGCGGTGGAGTTGATGCGCGGCCCAGTGGGCTCCGAGATCGTCATCACCATCGTGCGCGAGGGCGAGGATCCTTTCGAGGTTACGCTGGTGCGCGACACCATTCAGATCCGCGCAGTTCGCGGCCGGGTGGAGGGCGATGCGGTCGTGCTGCGCCTGACCACATTCAACCAGCAGACCTTCCCCAACCTGCGCACCGAGATGGAGGAGCAGATCGCCGAGCTCGGCGGGATGGAGAACGTGACCGGCGTCGTGCTCGACCTGCGCAACAATCCCGGCGGCCTGCTCGACCAGGCGGTTCGGGTCTCCGACGCGTTCCTGGAGCAGGGCGAGATCGTCTCGACCCGCGGCCGCACCCCGGCGGAGAGCGATCGCTACAACGCGGAGCCCGGCGACCTCGCCGAGGGCAAGCCGATCGTGGTGCTGATCAACGGCGGGTCCGCCTCGGCCTCCGAGATCGTGGCGGGCGCGCTGCAGGACCACCGCCGCGCGATCATCGTGGGCGAGAAGAGCTTCGGAAAGGGCTCGGTCCAGACCATCGTCCCATTGCAGGGCAGCGGCGCGATGCGATTGACCACGGCGCGCTACTACACGCCGTCGGGCCGCTCGATCCAGGCGCTCGGCATCGAGCCCGACGTGATCGTCGCGCAGCGGGCCGCCGGTGAGGAGCTGGAGGATGGCGTGATCCCGCCGCGCTCCGAAGCCGATCTGCGTGGCTCGATCAGCAATGACAGCCTGACCGAGGACGAACTGCGCCAGCTCGAGGAAGAGCGCGAGCGGCTGGAGGCGGATGCCTTGCTGCGCAACGACGACTTCCAGCTTGCCTATGCGCTCGACGTGCTGCGCGGCCTCGCGGTCTACGCCAACCGGTGAGCCTGACCGACGCGGAGATCGCCACACTCCCCTACCGCCCTTGCGTCGGCGTGATGCTGACGGACGGGCGCGGACGCGTCTTCGCGGGCACGCGTGCGGACATGGACGAGCCCGCCTGGCAGGCACCGCAGGGCGGCATCGATCCGGGCGAGGATGCGGCGGAGGCCGCCTTGCGGGAATTGTGGGAGGAGACGGGCGTTCCGGCAGAGGCCGTAACGGAAATCGCCCGCACCGCAGACTGGGTCCACTACGACCTGCCGCGCGACAAGATCGGCGTGGTGTGGAAGGGGAAGTGGCGCGGGCAAAAGCAGCTGTGGTTCTTGCTGCGCCTCGATGTCGGGGACGACGCCGTCGATATCGCGACCGAGCATCCGGAGTTCTCCGCCTGGCGCTGGATGACCCCGGCGGAGCTGGAGGCCGCCATCGTCCCCTTCAAGCGCCCGGTCTATGCGCAGGTGCTGCGGGAGTTCGCACCGCACCTCGCGGGCTAGCGGGCGAGGCAGGGCGTTCCGGCCCAGAGGGCGCTGACCTCGCCGCCGTCGATCAGGCCCGAAAAGCCCTCCGCGCTGAATTGGCGACCGCGCGAGGTGGCCCGCACCTCGGTCGCGTAGGCGTCTCGCAACGTTGCCTCTCGCACACCGACGCCGATGCCTTCCGGCGAACGGGGGCTGGTAGGTGCGGTGGTGAACCAGCCGTCGAAGGCGCCGTCGCGGAACAGAAGCTCCAAGCCCGCCCAGCGGGAAATGTCCGCTGGCCCCTCTTCGCAATCCGGATTGCTCGACTGAACAGGCCGCGTGCCGAGCGTCTCGCCCACCTGCTGCTCCACCTGCTCACGTGGTGTGCCGAACGGGATCTGCTCCAGCCGTCCGGGGGCGGAGACGACGATGCCGTCAGGGGCGAGCACCACGCGGCCGGGCTCGTCCATGGGCGCGCAGGCGGTCAGAGCCGCCGTAAGGATCAGCCAGCGCATGTGTTCCTATTCGACCCCGACCAGTTCGCGAACGGGGATGAAGGGGAAGAAGACGCCGCCCGACCAGACGCCGAACCAGTCCTCGCCCTCGACGCCATGCGCCTCGCCGATATCGACCAGGCGGTAGAAGCTCTTGCGGTCGATGAGCGCATCGAGGCCGCGGCGGATGTGGATGTAGGGCGAGGGCTCGCCGGTCGTCGCATCGCGCGTCACCCGGATCTGGTGCTCCTGCCCGGCGAGCACGCTGTCGCCCACATGGGTGGTGAAGGTGATCTGCGCCGCCGGACCCTCGCCTTCGGCGGTGAAGTCGGTGGCGACGAAGGGCGCGTCCTCCACCACGATCCCGACCTTCTCCACCGGTGTGACGAGATAGTAACGGTCCCCTTCCTTCTTGAGGATCGAGGAGAACAGCTTCACCAGCGGTTTACGGCCGATCGGCGATCCCTGGTAGAACCAGGTTCCGTCGCGCGCGATGCGCATGTCCAGATCGCCGCAGAAGGGCGGGTTCCATTTTTCGACGGGGGGCGGGCCCTTTGGCGCCGCCCGGCGCACCGCGCTGGCCAGCCCGTCGGCCGAAGGCTTCGCATTTTGTGTCTTCACCAAGCTGTGCCTTTCTGTCCGGCGACATTACCTGCTTCATATAATAGGCTGAGGGCCGACAACGACAGGGAACGATGTGATGAGTGACAATCTGCTGCGGGAGATCGAGGAGGCGGGCCACGCCATGGGCGAGGTGCGCCGCATGGTCGCGCGCCGCGTCATCGGTCAGGAACAGGTGGTGGACCTGGCGCTCGCAGCCATTCTCTCGGGCGGTCACGGCCTTCTGGTGGGGGCTCCGGGCCTCGCGAAGACCCTGTTGGTCGAGACGCTGGGCACCGTGCTGGGGCTGAGTGCGAACCGCGTTCAGTTCACGCCCGACCTGATGCCGTCGGATATCCTCGGGGCCGAAGTGCTCGAATCGACGCCCGATGGCGGGCGGGCCTTCCGGTTCATCGAAGGACCGATCTTCACGCAGCTCCTGATGGCGGACGAGATCAACCGGGCCGGTCCCCGGACCCAGTCCGCGCTGTTGCAGGCGATGCAGGAGGGGCATGTGAGCGTGGCGGGCGAACGGCGCGACCTTTCCCGGCCCTTCCACGTGCTCGCCACGCAGAACCCGATCGAGCAGGAGGGGACCTATCCGCTGCCCGAGGCGCAGCTCGACCGCTTCCTGTTCCAGATCGACGTCGACTACCCCGACCGCGACGTGGAGCGCGCCGTCCTGCTCGCCACCACGGGGGCGGAGGTGGACGAAATCTCCACCGTGCTCGACGCGCCGAAACTGATCGCCATGCAGCAGACCCTGCGCGCGATGCCGGTGGGCGAGCAGGTGGTGGAGGCGATCCTCGACCTGGTGCGCGCTGCGCGGCCCGGTACCGACGAGGCGGGCGCCGAACTGTCCGAGGCCGTCGCCTGGGGCCCTGGCCCGCGTGCGGCGCAGGCGCTGATGCTGGGCGTGCGGGCCCGCGCGCTTCTCGACGAGCGGCTGGCGCCCGACCTCGACGATGTGGCGGCCCTCGCGCGGCCCGCGCTCACCCACCGCATGGCCTTGGGCTTCGCGGCCCGGGCCGAGGGCGTGTCGCTCGGCGCCCTCATCGACGGGCTGGTCGCCCAGCGGCTCGGCACGCAGGCCGCTGCATGAGGCGCCACATCTTCTTCTCTGTCCAAATATCCCCGCCGGAGGCCGTCGCATCAGCGGCGCGGGGTCGTTCTTGAGCGTCGCCGCCCGGACCCTGCGCGCGCGCGCCGATGCCACCTCCGCACCGCTGCCCGCCCTGCGGGTGCGGGCCGAACGGCTGGCCGCGACCGTCGTCCTGGGTGAGCACGGACGCCGCCGCGCGGGCATGGGCGAGGAGTTCTGGCAGTACCGCCAGGCGGTTCCGGGCGATGCGGCGAGTTCCATCGACTGGCGCCGGTCCGCGCGCTCGGACGCGACCTTCATCCGGCAGACCGAGTGGTCGGCGGCGCAGACCGTGACGCTCTGGTCCGATGCGGCCCGCTCGATGGCCTATCCCGAGACCGGTGAGACGAAGGGGGAGCGTGCGGCGCTTCTCGCGCTGTCGCTCGCGATCCTTTTGACGCAGGGCGGCGAGCGGGTGGGGCACGCGGCGCCCGATCTGCGCGCGGGCACCGGACGGGTCCAGCTCGACCGGCTGACCGCACTCCTGGGCCGCGAGGGTGGCGGCTACGATTACGGCCTGCCCCCGGCGGCGACGCGGGGAACGGCGACGCATGTCCTCTTTTCCGACTTCCTTGCCCCGGGCGACGAGCTCTTCGAGCGGCTCACACATATCGGACGGCAGGGCGAGCGGGGCGTTCTGGTGCAGATCCTCGACGAGAGCGAGGAGGCGTTTCCCTTCGATGGCCGCACCGAGTTCCGTTCGATGGGCGGTGCCGTCCGGTTCGAGACCGAGCGTGCGCGAGCGTTGCGCGGCGACTACCGTAGCAAGCTCGACGAGCGGCGGCGGCGGCTCGCGACCCTTGCCCGCCGCGCCGGATGGCTGTTCCATGTTCATCATGTGCAGACGTCGCCGCGCGCGGCGCTGATCTGGCTTCACGGCGCGCTGGGGGACGTGCGGTGAGGCGGTTGAGTACAAGGACCTGATTTGATGTGGACCCTCGGCGCCCTCGGCTTCACCGCACCTCTGCTTCTCGCGGCCCTGATCGCGCTGCCGGTTCTGTGGTGGCTGCTGCGCGCGACCCCGCCCGCGCCGGTGCGCCGGCGCTTTCCGGGTGTCTCGCTGCTCTTGGGGCTGGAGGATCCGGAACGGATGCCGGCCCGCACGCCGTGGTGGCTGCTCCTCCTGCGGATGCTGGCCGTCGCCTTCGCGATCATCGGTCTCGCAGGCCCCGTGCTGAATCCGGCGGCGGAGGCGGAGGGCGACGGGCCGCTCCTCATTCTGATGGATGGCGGCTGGGGCAGCGCGCCCGACTGGCCCACCCGACAGGCGGAGGTCGGCACGCTGCTCGACCAGGCGGCGCGGAGCGGGCGGCCGGTGCACCTCGTCTCGTTGTCGGATGCCGATCCCGACCTGGAGCCGCGCCCGGCGGAGGACTGGGCCAACCGGCTCGAAACGCTGCAGCCGCAGGCCTGGGCGCCGGACCGTGCCCGCTTTGCCGAAGTCGTGGAAAACGATGCGCTGGAATTCGGGCAGACGGTCTGGCTGTCGGACGGGCTCGGGGCGGAGGACGGACTGGCGGATGCGCTGCTCGCCCGCGGCCCGGTGCGCGTCGTTCCCCCGCTGCGCGAGCCGATGGCCCTGTCGCCGCTGCGCTTCGAGGACGGGCAGCTCCTCACCACGGTCCTGCGCGCGGAGGCGGGCGGAGCGGGCAGCACGACGGTCAACGTGATCGGTGCGGACACCACCGGAACCGAGCGGGTGCTCGATGCCGTGCCTGTCGTCCTGCCGGCAGGGGAAACCGAAGTGGAGGTTGCCATCGACCTGCCGCTGGAGGTGCGCAACCGCGTCTTGCGCGTCGCATTGCAGGGCATCGACGCCTCTGCCGGAGCGGTGGCGCTGGCCGATGACGGGCTGAAGCGGCGGCGTGTGGCCCTCGTCGCGGGCGCCCAGCGGCAGGAGGGGCTGCGCCTTACGGCTCCGCTGCACTACCTGCGCTCCGCCCTCGATCCGATCGCGGACGTGGTGGAGCCGCCGCTTGCCGACGTGCTCGATACCAACCCGGACGTCATCATGCTCGCCGATGTGGCAGCACTCTCCAGCCTGGAAACGACGGAACTGACCGAGTGGGTGGAGAACGGTGGCCTGCTGGTGCGCTTCGCCGGACCGCGGCTCGCCGCGAGCGGGCTCGGCCAGACCGTGCGCGATCCGCTGCTGCCGGTGCGGCTGCGCGCGGGCGGCCGCTCCGTCGGCGGAACGATGAGCTGGGGTGCGCCGAAGCGGCTGCGCCCGTTCCCGGCTGGGACGCTCTTCGACGGGCTCACCCCGCCCGAGGAGGTGGAGATCACGAGCCAGGTCATGGCCCAGCCCGACCCGGACCTCGCCGAGCGAACGCTTGCGGCGCTGGAGGACGGCACCCCGCTCGTCACTGCGCGCGACGTCGATCGCGGCCGGGTCATCCTGTTCCACGTCACCGCCACCACAAGCTGGTCGAGCCTGCCGCTGTCGGGCCTGTTCCTCGACATGCTGGAGCGGATCGTGCGTACCGCGCAGGCGGGTGAGGATGCGGGCGAGGCGCTCGCAGGGGCCGTCTGGGCCGCGGACCAGGTGCTCGACGGCTACGGTCAGCTCGGGCCGGCGCGGGGCTTGTCCGGTGTCGAGGGCGAGCGGCTGGCGCAGGAGCCCGTGGGCCCCGATGCGCCGCCGGGCTACTACGTGGCCGGCGAGCGGCGTGCGGCGATCAACGTCATGAGCGCCGCGTCCGAGATGGTCGCGCTCGATCTGCCGTCGGGTGTCGCCGTGACGGGCTTTACCGAGCGGGCGGAGCGCGACCTGAAATCGGCGGCACTCACCATCGCGGTGCTGCTGCTGCTGACCGACATCCTCGCGACGCTCGCACTCGGCGGCCGGCTGCGGCCCGCGGCGCGGGCGGGCCTCGGCGTCGTGCTCGCCCTCGTGCTGCTTCCCGGAACGGCGCGGGCGCAGGAGGAGGAGGAGAGCGAGGCGCTCTACGCCGCGACCGAGACCGTTCTCGCCTATGTCGAGACCGGCGACGGGGAGGTCGACCGGATCAGCCGCGCGGGCCTCACCGGCCTGTCGGTGACGCTCACCCGGCGCACTGCGGTGGAGCCCGCACCGCCCGTCGGCGTGAACGTGGAAGAGGACGAGCTGGCCTTCTTCCCGCTCCTCTACTGGCCGGTGACGGAGGTACAGTCGCCCCCCTCGCCCGACGCGGTGGAGCGGCTCAACACGTATCTGCGCGGCGGCGGCATGATCCTGTTCGACACGCGCGACGCGCATCTGGCGAGCCGCAGCGGCGGGCCGAACGGGGCGCTCTTGCAGCGGCTGGCCGATGGGCTGGACCTGCCGCCGTTGGAGCCCGTGCCGGACGATCACGTGATCAATCGCTCGTTCTACCTGCTGGAGCAGCTTCCGGGGCGCCATGTCGGCCCGCCGGTCTGGGTCGAGGCCTCACTGGCGCCGCAAGAGGTCGAGGGCGTGCCCTTCCGCACCCTCAACGACGGGGTGAGCCCGGTGCTGATTGGCGCCAACGACTGGGCCGGCGCCTGGGCGATGGACGAGCAGGGCAACTTCATCCGCCCGGTCGGGCGCGGTGTCGGCGGCGAGCGCCAGCGGGAGATCGCGCTGCGCTTCGGCGTGAACCTCGTGATGTACGTGATGACGGGCAACTACAAGTCGGACCAGGTGCACGTTCCGGCCTTGCTCGAAAGGTTGGGCCAGTGAGCGGCGTGTCGATGATCGAGTATTTGAACGAAGTCGAAAGGGCAGGGGCATGAGCACGGAAATCGTCTTGGCGCCCCTGTTGGCGATCTGGGCGCTGGCCGCCCTCGGCGGGACCGCGGTGGTGCTGTGTCTCTACGCCGCCTGGATGCGCCTGTCGGGCTGGGCGCTGCGCGGGGCGGGCGCGCTGATCCTCGTCGCCGCTCTCACCGGACCGAGCCTGAAGGAGGAGGACCGCGCGCCGCTCACCGACATCGCCTTCCTGATCGTGGACCGCACCGGCAGCCAGTCCATCGCCCCGCGCCCCGACCAGATCGCGGAGGCGGAGGCGACGCTCTCCGCCCGCCTCGACGAGATCGGCGCAGACCCGGACGCACCCCTGGAATGGCGGCGGATCGAGCTGCGCAACAGCCCCGGCGACGCCGCCGAGCGCGGGACGCAGGCGATGGCCGCGCTGACCGAGGCGATGGCCGGTGTCAGCCGCGACCGGATCGCGGGCGCGATCCTGATCTCCGACGGGCAGGTCCACGACCTCGCGGACGCGCCGGAGCTGCCCGCGCCGCTCCACCTGATCCTGACCGGGACCGAGCGTGAATGGGACCGGAGGCTCGTCGTCGAGCGCGCACCGGCCTTCGGCATCGTGGGCGAGAGCGTGCAGATGTCGGTGCGGGTCGAAGAGCTGGGCCGCGTGCCCGCACCGGGTGGTGCGGTGCCCGTCAACGTCTCCATCGACGGGGAGGTGGTCGCCTCCATCCCGCTGCCGGTGGGCGAGACCATCGATTTCGACGTGCCGATCGAGCGCGGCGGCCTCAACGTGCTGGAGCTGACCATCGCCCCGGCCGAGGGCGAGCTGACCGACCGCAACAACTCCGCCCTGGTGGAGATCAACGGGATCCGCGACCGGCTGCGCGTGCTCCTCGTCTCCGGCGAGCCCCATGCGGGCGGGCGGACCTGGCGGAACCTGCTGAAGTCCGACCCGGCCGTGGACCTCGTTCACTTCACCATCCTGCGGCCGCCGGACAAGCAGGACGGCGTGCCGGTCTTCGAGATGAGCCTGATCGCCTTCCCGGTGCGCGAGCTGTTCATGGAGAAGATCGACGAGTTCGACCTCATCATCTTCGACCGTTACCGCAAGCGCGGCGTGCTGCCGACGCCGTATCTGGCCAACATCGTGCGCTACGTGGAGGAGGGAGGCGCCGTGCTCGTCGCCTCCGGCCCGGCCTTTGCGGGGGTGGAGAGCCTGTGGCGCACGCCACTCTCCGAAGTGCTGCCGGCCGATCCGACCGCCCGTGTGATCGAGCAGCCTTACGTGCCCACGATCTCCGAGCTCGGCGCGCGGCATCCGGTGACGTCGGGCCTCGCCGACTTCGCGCCGCGGCCGATGGAGGATGGCGTGCCCGGCTGGGGCCGCTGGTTCCGCCTGATCGACCTCGCGCAGACCTCCGGCGACCGGGTGATGGAGGGGCCGGACGGCCGCCCGCTCCTGATCCTCGACCGGGTGGAGGAGGGGCGCATCGCGATGCTCGCCTCCGACAACGCCTGGCTCTGGTCGCGCGGCTACGAGGGCGGCGGCCCGCAGACGGAGATGCTGCGTCGCCTCGCCCACTGGCTGATGCAGGAGCCGGAGCTGGAGGAAGAGGTCCTGATCGGCGACGACGCGGGCGGCGAGCTGGTTCTCACGCGCCGCACGCTGACCGAGGAGCCGCCGCAGCTCGAGGTGCAGACCCCGGATGGCCGAACCTTGACGCCGGAGATGAACGAGGTGTCGCCGGGCGAGTGGGAGGCGGTGCTGCCCGCCGATCCGCAAGGCCTGTGGCGCCTGCGCGACGGTGACGTGACCGGCGTCGCCGCTGTCGGCCCCGCCGCGCCGCGGGAATTCGAGAACGCGCTTTCCACCTCCGACGTGCTCGACCCGCTGCTGACCGAGACTCGCGGCGGCGCCTGGCGCATCACCGACGGCGTGCCCGACCTGCGCCGCGTGCGCGAGGGACGCGGAGCCGCCGGGCGCGGCTGGCTGGGCCTGACGGACCGGGAGGCCTACACGGTGCGCGAGGTGCGCCTGAGCCCGCTCGCCCCAGCCTGGCTCGTGCTGCTCCTCGCCTCGGCCTGCATCATCGGCGCCTGGCGGCTGGAGAGCCGCTGAGCCCTTCTTCTTTGTCCAAATACGCCCTTGATCGGGCCGGAGCCGACGACTTCGACCTGATCCAGCCTCAGTCGGCCAGCAGCGCCTTGCGGGAGGCGGAGAAGAACTCGCGTCGGATCACTTCCCAGTTCGTGAGTGCGAGTGCCACGATGAACGCCACCGGTCCCAGCAGCCAGGCCAGCGCCGCCAGCGCGTAGTAGATCGCCCGGAGTCCGCGGTTGAAGCTGCGCGCGGCAAAGGAGTTGAGCCGCGCCGCCCGGATCGCGGTCCGCTTCGCCTCCTCCGTCGTGCCGTCATTGGGCATCGCCGCCATCACGATCGCGCAGTAGGAAAACAGCCGGTTCGACCAGACGAAGCGCAGGAAGGCGAAGGCCATGGTCGCCAGCACCAGCAACAGTTTGAGCTGCACCACCTGCACCGGCATCTCCGGCAGGATGCCACGGCCCGCGCCCAGCAGCAGCTCCGGCTGGCCGATCACCGCCGCGATCCCGCCGATGGCCAGCAGCGTGGTCGAGCCGAAGAAGGCGGTGCTCTGCCGGATCCCGTTCAGGATCGCGCTGTCGAAGATCCGGACCTCGCGCGCTGCCATCTCGTTCATCCAGCGGTAGCGGAAGCGTTTCATGAGGACGTGGACGGAGGGCCGCTTCGTCTCGTCCTTCTCGATCCGCCAGGTGGTCGCGAACCACAGCCCGACGAAGAGGGCGAGCGCCACGCCATCGGCCCATCCGAGGGCAGCGATCAGGTCGGTCAGCATCACCTCGTCGAAGGTCATCGGGCGCTCCTTTCGTGCGGATCATAATGCGGCGCAGCGGCGCAACGAAAAGGGCTGGCCTTGTCCGGAATTGGTCATATAATCTAACCAATCCCTGTGGAGTGGAGATGTCCCATGCAGATGCCCGATCCGAACCGCATGATCCTCGACCGCAAGGCGCATATCGTGGCGCGCCTGCAGAAGGTGCTGCCGGAGGACGCCGTCATCCACTCCGACAACGAGGTCCGCGCCTATGAATGCGACGCGCTGACCGCCTACAAGTGTCCGCCGCTCGCCGCCGTCCTGCCGAGCTCGACCGAGGAGGTCGCGGCCGTCCTGAAGATCTGCCACGAGGAGCGGGTGCCGGTGGTCCCGCGCGGCTCCGGCACCTCGCTCGCGGGCGGGGCGCTGCCGACGGCGGACGCGGTGATCCTCGGCGTCGCGCGCATGAACGGGGTGCTGGAGACGGATTACGAGAACCGCTTCATCCGGGTGCAGACGGGGCGCACGAACCTGTCGGTGACCGGTGCGGTGGAGATGGAGGATTTCTTCTACGCGCCCGATCCGTCCTCGCAGCTCGCCTGTGCCATCGCGGGCAACATCGCGATGAACTCGGGTGGGGCGCATTGCCTGAAGTACGGCGTGACTACGAACAACCTGATGGGCGTGACCATGGTCACGATGGACGGCGAGGTGGTCGAGATCGGCGGTGCGCATCTCGACCCCGCGGGCTACGACCTGCTGGGCCTCATCTGCGGCTCCGAAGGGCAGCTCGGCGTCGTGACGGAGGCGACCTTGCGCATCCTGCCCAAGCCCGAGGGCGCCCGGCCGATCCTCCTCGCCTTCGATGCGAACGAGGTGGCGGGGGCCTGCGTGAGCGACATCATCCGCGCGGGCGTTCTGCCCGTCGCCATCGAGTTCATGGACCGCCCCTGCATCCGCGCCTGCGAGGCCTTCGCCAAGGCCGGCTATCCCGATTGCGAGGCGCTCCTGATCGTGGAGGTCGAGGGGAGCGATGCCGAGATCGACGAGCAGCTCGCCAAGATCAAGGAGATCGCCGCCCGTCACGACCCGGTCGAGATGCGCGAGAGCACATCGGAGGCGCAGTCGAAGGCGATCTGGGCAGGGCGAAAGGCCGCCTTCGGCGCCATGGGCCAGATCAACGACTACATGTGCCTCGACGGCACGATCCCGGTCAGCGAGCTGCCCCGCGTGCTCCGCCGGATCGAGGAGTTGTCGGGGGAGTACGGTCTCGACGTCGCCAACGTCTTCCACGCGGGCGACGGCAACATGCACCCGCTGATCCTGTTCGACGCCAACAAGCCCGGCGACCTGGAGACCTGCGAGGCGCTGGGCGCCGAGATCCTGAAGCTCTGCGTCGAGGTCGGCGGCTGCCTGACCGGCGAGCACGGCGTGGGAGTGGAGAAGCGCGACCTGATGGGTGTGCAGTTCACGCCGGAGGATATGGAGGCGCAGCTCCGCGTGAAGGACGTGTTCGACCCATCGTGGCTGCTGAACCCCTCCAAGGTGTTCCCGCTGGACGCGACGGAAGCGCGGCGGACGGCTGCATGACATCACCGTTCGTCCCGGAGTGCATAGGGCCGCGCCCGACCTCGGGTGGGCGTGAAGAGCCCTGCCGTGAGGGAGGTCGGGCACTGCCCGGCGGTGCCGCAATCGACCACGGACAGCTCATCGGGTTCTCCCGCCATTTGACCAAACCCGCAGGATGCCCGTCCCCTCTCCCGCCCCGCGGGGGAGGGTCAGGGCGGGGGCCTTCGGAGCGCCACGCATGACCACGACCCTCGACCGCACCCGGCGCCCGACCTCCGAGGCCGAGCTCGCCGACGCCGTGCGCGAGGCCGCCTCTTCCGGCACGACGCTGGAGATCCGCGGCGGCGGCACCCGGCCCATCGGCGACCCCGTTCAGGCCGACGCCATGCTGGAGACCGGCGGGCTGACCGGCATCACGCTCTACGAGCCCGGCGCGTTGACTCTCGTGGCGGAGGCCGGCACGTCGCTGACCGAGATCGAGGCCGCGCTTGCTGCCGAGGGCCAGATGCTGCCCTTCGAGCCGCCGCGACTGAACGGGCTCCTCGGCACGACCGGAGAGAGCACCATCGGCGGCGTGGTCGCCACCGCCGCCTCGGGCCCGCGCCGGATCAAGGCGGGCGCCTGCCGCGACAGCCTGATCGGCGTTCGCTTCGTCGACGGGCGCGGCGACGCGATCAAGAATGGCGGCCGTGTGATGAAGAACGTCACCGGCTATGACCTCGTGAAGCTGATGGCGGGCAGCCACGGCACGCTAGGCGTCCTGACCGAGGTGAGCTTCAAGGTGCTGCCGCGACCAGAGGTGGCTGCGACCCTCCTCATGACCGGCATGGACGACCGGCGTGCCGTAGAGTGCATGTCTGCTGCCATGGGCTCCCCCTTCGACGTGAGCGGGGCAGCACATCGGCCGAAGACGAGCACCAGCCCCGGGGGCACATTCCTCCGTCTGGAGGGGCTTGAAGGATCTGTGAGCTACCGTGCGGAAGCGCTCGCCAAGACGTTGAAGCAATTCGGAACCGCCGACGTCGCGATGGTCGAGACGGCCGTGGCCGCAAATGCCGCTGGCGGAACCGACCTCGGGTGGGCCGGCTTCCGCGATGCCGAGCCTTTTGCGGGGAAGGACGGCGATGTCTGGCGCGTCTCCGTCAAACCCTCGGACGGGTTGCGCGTGGCCGAGGCTGCGAGTGCAGACGGGCACTTCTACGACTGGCAGGGCGGGCTCGTCTGGCTGCTGGCGGAGCCCGGCACGGACCTGCGTGCGCGCCTCGCCGGGATCCAGGGCCATGCCACGCTGATCCGTGGCACGGGGCAGCCCGCCTTCCATCCCGAGTCGGCTCCGCTGGCGAAGATCGCCGCGGAGCTGCGCGCCCAGTTCGACCCCCACGCCATCCTGAACCCCGGCCGCATGGGCTGAGCCATGCCGATCGGCGAGGGCAAGACCGGCGAAGAGAAAGAGACGATGCAGACCACCTTCACGCCCGATCAGCTCAAGGACCCCGCCGTCGCGCGCTCCAACGAGATCCTGCGGACCTGCGTGCATTGCGGGTTCTGTACCGCGACCTGCCCGACCTACCAGGTGCTGGGCGACGAGCTCGATAGCCCGCGGGGCCGCATCTACCTCATCAAGGACATGCTTGAGAACGAGCGGAAGCCGGACGAGAAGACGGTCAAGCATATCGATCGGTGCCTGTCCTGCCTCGCCTGCATGACGACGTGCCCGTCCGGCGTGCACTACATGCACCTCGTCGATCACGCGCGGGAGTACATCAACGAACACTACGACCGTCCGCCGATGGACCGGCTCCTGCGCTGGACGCTGGCGCGGATCCTGCCCTATCCGAATCGCTTCCGCGCGGCGCTGGGGCTGGCGAAGCTCGGACGGCCGTTCAAGGGCCTGATGCCGGATGCCCGCCTGCGCGCGATGCTGGAGATGGCGCCGAAGAACATCCCGCCGCCCTCCCGCAATGACCGCCCGCAGGTCTTCGCGGCGCAGGGGGAGCGGAAGGGCCGCGTCGCGCTCATGACCGGCTGCGCGCAACGGGCCCTCAACACCGACATCAACGACGCGACCATCCGCATCCTGCGCCGCCACGCGATCGAGGTGGTGGTCGCGAAGGGTGCGGGCTGCTGCGGCGCGCTCACCCACCACATGGGCAAGACCGACGAGAGCCACGGTTCCGCCGCCGCCAACATCCGCGCCTGGACGCAGGAGATCGAGGGCGAGGGACTCGATGCCATCGTCATCAACACCTCCGGCTGCGGCACGACGGTGAAGGATTACGGGCACATGTTCCGCAACGATCCGCTGGCTGGGGACGCGGCGCGCGTCTCGGCGCTGGCCCGGGACATCTCCGAAGTGCTGGAGCAGATCGGCATCGAGGGCGAGGCGGAGCCGCTGCGCGTGGCCTATCACGCCGCCTGCTCCCTGCAGCATGGCCAGCAGATCAAGGACACACCGAAGAAGCTCCTGAAAAAGGCCGGCTTCAAGGTCGTGGAGCCACGCGACAGCCACCTGTGCTGTGGCTCCGCGGGCACCTACAACCTGATGCAGCCCGAGATTTCCGGGGAGCTGAAGGCGCGCAAGGTCGAGACGTTGCAGGAGACGAAGCCGGATCTGATCTCCGCCGGCAATATCGGCTGCATGATGCAGATCGGCTCCGCCGCCGGTGTCCCGGTCGTCCATACGGTTGAGTTGCTCGACTGGGCCACAGGTGGTCCGAAACCGCGCGCATTGTCCGCGTCCGATTGATCCGGGCCCGACACGCTGGCACACTCATCCCCAATCGAGGGGATCACATGCTGCGCGCCATCTTTCTTGCCATGCTTCTGGCAGCTCCCGCATGGGCGGAGGGCCGGCGCATGCTCACGGAAACGGAGGCCCGCGACTGGCAGGCCGTGGGCCGCGTCAACATCGCGGGGGAGAAGTTCTGCACCGGGGCGCTGATTGCGCCCGACCAGGTGCTGACGGCGGCGCATTGCGTGTTCTCCGACGTGTCGCGACGGCTCTACCGCCCGGACCGGCTGCATTTCGTCGCGGGCTACCGGTTGCAGGACTACACCGCGCATCGGCAGGTGCGGCGCATTATGGTCCACCGCAGCTTCGATCCGGGCCGCGAGCTGAGCCAGCAGATGATCACGGCCGATATCGCGGTGCTGGAGCTGGCCGAGCCGATCAACGATGTGCGCCCCTTCGAACGGGAAGTGCGCCCGCGTGCGGGTGACGAGATCGCCGTGGTCTCCTATGCCCGCGACCGGCCCGAGGCGCCGTCGATCCAGGAGCCGTGCGAGACCATCGCGGTGGAGGGGCGCTTCATCGTCATGGATTGCGACGTGACCTTTGGCGCGTCGGGCTCGCCGGTCTTTACCATCCGCAACGGGCGGCCGCGGATCTCCTCGGTGGTGTCCGCCATCGGGACGCGGGGCAACTCGGACCAGCAGGTGGCCTATGGCGCCGCTCTCGACGACGGGGCGTTGGAGTCGGTGCTGCGCGACATGGTGCACGGCGATGCGGATCGCGGGGTGCGGCGGCTGGGCAGCGGGTCCATCGCCGAGCAGCTCGGGCGCGGGTCGGCCGAGGCGGCGACGTTCAGCACCCTCGGCCAATAGCGCTGCGACAGGCTGCCGCGGCCGCGGGCCCGTCCCGTTTCCGCCTGACTTCAACGGGATAGGCGCTGACATCTGCTCGGTGTCGCCGGGGTCTTGAACGGAGAAGAACGATTCCCAGATATGCGATGCGGGACGCCGGAACCGGGTTCCGCGACAAGATGGGTCCGTCCGCGATGGAGGGCCCGGCACGACAGTATCGCTTTTTGGAAGGATGCGACATGCGTACCCAAGATCTATCGCCGTTCTACCGGACCACCGTCGGCTTCGACCGGCTGTTCAACCTGCTCGACAGCGTCGCCGACAACGGCCAGACCGGCTATCCCCCGTACAACATCGAGAAGACCGCGGAGGATGCCTACCGCATCACGATCGCCGTCGCCGGCTTTGCCGAGGACGAGCTGAACGTCGAGGCGCGTGACGGCCAGCTCGTCGTCTCCGGCAAGAAGGCCGAGGACAAGACCGAGCGGACCTTCTTGCATCGCGGCATCGCGACCCGCGCATTCGAGAAGCGCTTCCAGCTCGCCGAGCATGTGCGTGCCACCGGCGCCCGTTCGGAGAACGGCCTTCTGCATATCGAACTCGTGCGCGAGGTGCCCGAGGCACTGAAGCCGCGCCGGATCGAGATCCAGGGCACGAAGGCGATCGAGGGCTCCGTCGAGGCCTGATCAGCCCACTCAGCAATGGACTTCAAACGGATCAAAGCCACCCCGTGCGGGGTGGCTTTTTCGTATTCGGCCATTGCGAGATCGCCCCCGTGGCCCGACACTGCCGACGGGGGATCAGTCATGCGTTACATCATCGGCCTGTTCGCGCTGTGCCTTGCGCTGCCCGCGGCGGCGCAGGATCGCCTCTCGTCCAGCACGGAACGGGTGCTCACCCATATCATCGCGCATGAGATCGGACACGCGCTGATCCGGGAGTTCGATCTGCCGGTCCTCGGCAACGAGGAGGTGATGGCGGATGCCTTCGCTACCATCGCATTGCACGAGATGATGCCGAACCGGGTTGAGGAGATCGTGCGCGCGCGGATCGCGGCCTGGCGGGCGGCAGAGGGCGAAGGTGGCCCTTACGATGAGCATCCGTCGAACGTGCGCCGAGCGGCGCAGGCGATGTGTCTGCTCTACGGTCTCGACCCCGATCGGTTCGAACTGGCGGCGCGCGCGGATGGCATGGACGGTGAGGACGCGGCCGATTGCCGCGAGCGGGCAACGGAGGTGGCGCGGTCGTGGCGGCGCATCGCGGCGCCGCTCCGCATGCCGGATGGTGCGCAGGTCGTCGAGACGCGCGTGCTGATCGGGGAGGGGCCGTGGACGACCGCGCTGGAGCGCAGTCGCCTGCCGGACACCATGGGCGACTTGCTCGCTGCCTTCGACTGGCATTCGCAGATCACGCTGCACTTCGATCACTGCGACGGCGGGGCGTCGTGGTCGCGCAATGGGCGGACGATCCTGGTCTGCGATGACCTGATCGCACGGCTGGAGGCCCTGCAAACGCCCTGACCTCCATGAAAAAGGGCCGCGCGCAGCGGCCCCCTCAGATCGAGACGTCCGCGATCAGACGTCCGCCGGCGTCCCGGTGCTGGACTTGTCGGCGGCCAGCGTCGACTTCGGCGCATCGTCGTCCTTCTTACGCTCGACCACTGCGATCTTGCCCATCAGGCCGAGCACGCAGAAGGCCACCAGGGTCATCAGCGCAAGGGCCGGGATCAGAACGTTCACATCCATTATCGGTACTCCAATCGATCACGAAATATAGATCGGAAACGCCCCCCGACCGACGTGGTTCCACGCCGCGACCGACTGCCCCGGATCGTTGTGCGCCGCAAAATTGAACGCTAGTTCATTTTTAAGTCTTTACGGAACGGCAAATCTGTTGGAACCTTTCGCAAACACGAAGAACCCTGTGCAGAAAGAATCTGTCGCCAACCGAACGAGCGGCCTGCCGGGTATCTGATGGGGAGGGCCATGCATGGGCGAGAGCGATCTCGGCACGCTCGACACGTTTCCGAAGCTGATGGCGGAGAATGCGCGTCGTTTCGCGGACGCACCCGCCTACCGGGTCAAGGAATACGGCATCTGGCAGGGCTGGACCTGGTCCGAGGCCTACAAGGACATGCGCGCCACCGCGCTGGCGCTGATGGAGCTTGGCCTGCAGCCGGGCGACCACGTGGCGATCATCGGTTCGAACCGGCCGGAGCTCTACATCGCGATGACCGCGATCTCGGCCGCGGGCGGGGTTCCGGTGCCGATCTACCAGGACGGGGTGGCCGAGGAGATCGCCTACGTCCTCGACCACTGCTCGGCCAGGATGGCGTTCTGCGACGATCAGGAGCAGGTGGACAAGGTCCTCGAGATCAAGGATCGCCTGCCCGACCTGCGCGACGTCGTCTATCGCGACAACCGCGGCCTGCGAAAGTACGACCATACCCACCTGCATCCGCTCGACGAGATGCTGGAAAAGGGGCGCAAGGCCGAGGGCGCGCTGGGCGCCGCGCTCGACACCGCGATCGCGGCCAAGGGCGCGGACGACACCTGCGTGATGCTCTACACCTCCGGTACCACCGGGCGGCCGAAAGGCGTGGTCCTGTCGAACCGCAACATCCTGGTGACGGCCAAGAACTCCGCGGAGTTCGACCACCTGCGCCAGACCGACAGCGTGCTTGCCTACCTGCCCATGGCCTGGGTCGGGGACTTCATCTTCTCGATGGGGCAGGCGCAGTGGACCGGCTTCTGCGTGTGCTGCCCCGAGGCGCAGCACACCATGCAGACCGACCTGCGCGAGGTGGGGCCCACCTACTTCTTCGCGCCGCCGCGCTTCTTCGAAGGGTTGCTGACCAACGTCATGATCCGGATGGAGGATGCAGGCAAGATCAAGCAGAAGCTCTTCCACCGCTACATGGAGGTGGCCAAGCGGGTCGGGCCGCGGCTGCTGGACGGCGAGGAGGTAAGCCTGGGCGACCGACTGAGCTACGGCATCGGCAACCTGCTGGTCTTCGGCCCGCTGAAGAACACGCTGGGGCTGTCGAAGGTCCGCGTCGGCTACACCGCCGGCGAGGCGATCGGGCCCGAGATCTTTGAGTTCTACCGCGCGCTTGGCATCAACCTGAAGCAGCTCTACGGCCAGACCGAGGCGTCCGTCTTCATCACCCAGCAGCCCGATGGCCAGGTGCGGGCGGATACGGTCGGCGTGCCGAGCCCGGAGGTCGAACTGAAGATCGCGGATAGCGGCGAGGTCTTCTACCGATCGCCCGGCACCTTCGTGGAGTACTACAAGAACGCGGACAGTACGGCCTCGACCAAGGACGAGCACGGCTGGGTCGCCACCGGCGACGCAGGCTTCATCGAGAAGGACAGCGGCCACCTGCGCATCATCGACCGCGCGAAGGACGTCGGGAAGATGGCCTCCGGCGCGCTCTTCGCCCCGAAATACGTCGAGAACAAGCTGAAGTTCTTCCCCAACATCCTGGAGGCCGTGGTCTTCGGCAACGGGCGGGAGTACTGCACGGCGTTCCTCAACATCGACCTCGGCTCCGTCGGCAACTGGGCCGAGCGCAACAACATCGCCTACGGCTCCTACCAGGAGCTCGCCCAGCACCCGCAGGTGCAGGCGACGCTGCAGGCGCATGTGGAGGAGGTGAACCGCAGCATCGCGCAGGACGAGATGCTGGCGGGCTGCCAGATCCACCGCTTCCTGATCCTCCACAAGCAGCTCGACGCGGATGACGGCGAGCTCACCCGGACCCAGAAGGTCCGCCGCCGCATCATCGAGGAGCGGTATGCCGACCTGATCACCGCGCTCTACGACGGCTCCGCCACTGTCTTCGCCGATACCGAAGTCACCTACGAGGACGGCCGCAAGGGCCGGGTGAAGGGCACGCTGGAGATCCGCGACGTCGAGACCGTGCCGGTCGAGGAGCAGAAGGTGGCGGCGGAATGATCTGCGCGATCCCTTCGAAATCCTGCCCCGCCCACGGACGAGGGCAGACACTCCGCTCCGCGCGTCGCGCTCCGCTGATCACATCGTGCCTCCCCCAGCCCGCGGGGGCAGGACAGGAGGGGGGCGTCCCCTCGGAGGCAAATCCATGAACGACATGAGCCCCGACAGCTACACCACCCCAGATGGCCGCACGATCGGCGGCGTCATGATGGAGGTGAGGAACATCACCCTGCGCTTCGGCGGCGTGGTGGCGATCAAGGACATCTCCTTCGACATCCGGGAGGGGGAGATCCGTGCCATCATCGGCCCGAACGGCGCTGGCAAATCCTCGATGCTCAACGTCATCAACGGCTTCTACCACCCGCAGGAGGGCGAGATCTTCTTCCGCGGGCAGAAGCGCGGCCCGATGAAGCCCTACCAGATCGCCCAGCAGGGCATCGCGCGCACCTTCCAGAACATCGCGCTCTTCAAGGGGATGAGCACGCTCGACAACATCATGACGGGCCGCTTTACCCACATGAAGGCGCCGATCTGGGCGCAGGCCTTGTGGAAGGGCCGCGCCGAGCAGGAGGAGATCGAGAACCGCGAGGTCGTGGAGAAGATCATCGATTTCCTCGAGATCCAGGCGATCCGCAAGACGCCCGTCGGCCGCTTGCCCTACGGCCTGCAGAAGCGGGTGGAGCTCGGCCGCGCGCTGGCCGCGGAGCCCAAGCTCCTTCTGCTCGACGAGCCGATGGCCGGCATGAACGTGGAGGAGAAGGAGGACATGTCCCGCTTCATCCTCGACGTGAACGACGAGTTCGGGACCACCATCGCGCTCATCGAGCACGACATGGGCGTGGTCATGGACATCTCCGACCGGGTCGTCGTGCTCGATTACGGCAAGAAGATCGGGGATGGCACTCCGGATGAGGTCCGCTCCAATCCCGAGGTGATCGACGCCTATCTGGGGGTCTCGCATGATTAAGGCGCTCGCCTTTGCGATGCTGGCCACGCCGCTCGCCGCGCAGGAAAGCGCGGAGATGCTGGCGCTGCTCGAGGCGCATTGCATGCCCAAGGTCCAGAGCGACGCGGCCGTGAACCCGCCGCTGGAGCGGGCCTCCGACGGGATCGCCGACAGCCTGCTCGACGGGCAGCCGGGGCGGGCGTGGACGGCGGCCAACCCGGCCATCGCGCTCTTCGACTACGAGGGGGCGCCGTCGTGCGGCGTCTTCGGCGCGGGCGTGCCGCAGGCCGAGTTCTTCGCCGCCATCGACGGCTGGGTCGACGGGATGGGCATGGTGGAGGCCCCGCGCGAAGGCGATACCCGCCGGTTCCTCGCCGATGCCGGGGACGGTGAGGTCGCCATGCTCTTTGCCATGACGGCGCCGGGCCAGAACGTCGCGGTGCTCAACGCGCTGCGCCTGCCGGCCAATGACTGGACCAACTCCATCCTGGGAGGGAACTGATGCCCATCGAGTTGCTCAACATCATCGAGGTCTCGATCAACGGGCTGATGACCGGCGTGCTCTACTCGCTGGTGGCCCTCGGCTTCGTGCTGATCTTCAAGTCCTCGGGCGTGTTCAACTATGCGCAGGGGGTCATGGCGCTGTTTGCGGCTCAGACGCTGGTGGGGATCCAGACCGGCCTCGTGCCCTTCGCCCACCTCATCAACGCGGTCTTCGGGACTCATGTGCACAGGTTCGGCTGGGACCTGCCGTCGCTCCTTTCGATCGCGCTGACGACGGGCGTGATGATCCTCTTTGCTTGGGTCGTGGTGCGCCAGATCATGGTGCGGCTGGTGAACCAGGAGCCGATCATCCTCTTCATGGCCACCATCGGCCTCGCCTATTTCATGGAAGGCTTTGGCGACCTGATGTGGGGCGCCGAGCTCAAGACCCTCGACGTCGGCCTGCCCTCGGGAGGCTCCTTCTGGATCGAGGACGTGACCGCAGCCTGGGGGCCGGAGGGTGAGAACTACTGGGGCATGTATGTCGACGTGCTCGACATCTGGGCTGCGGTGATCGCTGTGGCGCTGGTCGTCGCCCTCACCTCCTTCTCACAGTATACCAAGGCGGGCACGGCGATGCGCGCGGTGGCGGACGACCACCAGGCGGCGCTCAGCGTCGGCATCTCGCTCAACCGCATCTGGATCATGGTCTGGTCCATCGCGGGCTTCGTCGCCCTCGTCGCGGGCATCATGTGGGGGGCGAAGTCCGGCGTGCAGTTCTCGCTGTCGCTGATCGCGCTGAAGGCCTTGCCGGTGCTGATGCTGGGCGGCTTCACCTCGATCCCCGGCGCCATCGTCGGCGGCCTGATCATCGGGGTGGGCGAGAAGCTCTTCGAATACCTGATCGGCGTGCCGTTCCTCGGTGGTGCCACGGAGAACTGGTTCGCCTACGTGCTGGCGCTGATCTTCCTGGTGTTCCGCCCGCAGGGCCTCTTCGGCGAAAAGATCATCGAGCGGGTGTGATGGGGATGCGGTCTGATAACGCGCAACCGATCCGGGGCCGCACGGGGCAGGCGGTCCCGGCGCTGCGGCCGGGACGGTGGAGTGCTGCATGACCCACAAGTCCCTCCAGCGCATCATCGTGATCGACTGCAAGACCGACGATCTGGCCGGGGCCGCCTGCTTCTGGGCCGGGCTCTACGACGCGGAGGTCGAGGTCGATCCGGACGGCAAGTACGCGAAGCTCTCGGGCCATGCCGGCCCGATGGTGCTGCTGCAGGCGGTCGACCACGACCCGCGCGTCCACCTCGACATTGAGGCCGATGATCAGGCGGCCGAGGTCGCGCGGCTGGAGAGGCTCGGCGCGACCCGCGTCGCGGACATCAAGGGCTGGACCGTGATGGAGGTCCCGACCGGCCACCGCTTCTGCGTGGTCAAGCCGCAGGACGCGGACTTCGCCGAGATGGCGGAGGTACGGGGATGAGAAACGGATACCGCTGCTCCGGCGCCGGCCGGAGCCTCGTGACACTCAGAGGGTCCGGGTCGAGCCCGGACCAGCGACGGAACAGGAGGGACCGCAATGCTCTATCGTGAGGCGGGCGATTTCAAGACGTCCTATGTGGATGACAGCCAGACCTTTCCGATCGCCTTCGACCGGCGGGGGTATTTCGGGCTGATCGCCGTCATCTTCGTGGTGCTGCCGTTCCTCGTCACGGACTACACGGTGAACGCGATCCTGCTGCCGTTCCTGATCTTCTCGATCGCGGCCCTCGGGCTCAACATCCTGACGGGGTATTGCGGGCAGGTGTCCTTGGGCACCGGCGGGTTCATGGCGGTGGGGGCCTATTCCACTTACAAGCTCATGACCGCGTTCCCGGACTTCAACATCTTCTTCATCGTGATCATCTCCGGGCTGATCACGGCTGTCGTGGGCCTGCTCTTCGGCCTGCCGAGCCTGCGGATCAAGGGGTTCTACCTCGCGGTGGCGACGCTGGCGGCGCAGTTCTTCCTCGTGTGGATGTTCAACAAGGTCTCCTGGTTCTACAATTATTCGGCCTCCGGCCAGATCACGGCGCCGGAGCGGACGATCTTCGGCCAGCCGATCACCGGACCGCAGACCGAGCCGTGGGTGGCCTATCTCTTTTGCCTCGTCTTCGTCTTCGCACTCGCGTGGCTCACGCGGAACCTCACGCGCGGGCGCATCGGGCGAAGCTGGATGGCGATCCGCGACATGGATATCGCCGCCGAGATCATCGGGGTGAACCCGCTGCGCACGAAGCTTTCGGCCTTCGCGATCTCATCCTTCTTCATCGGCATCTCCGGCTCGCTCTTCTTCGCGGTCTATCTGGGCGCGGCCGAGGTCGGCGAGGCATTCGGGATCCAGAAATCGTTCCTCGTCCTCTTCATGATCATCATCGGCGGCCTCGGCTCCGTCTTCGGCTCCTTTGCGGGCGCGGCCTTCATGGTGCTGCTGCCGGTGTTCCTGAAGCTCTTCTTCGTGGACACGCTGGGCTGGCCGACGGATATCGCCGCGCACATCAACTTCATTGTCGCGGGCGGTCTGATTGTTCTCTTCCTGATCGTGGAGCCGCACGGCCTCGCCGCGCTCTGGCGCACGGTGAAGGAGAAGCTGCGGCTCTGGCCGTTCCCCCACTGAACCCGAAACCACTAACCAGACCCCGGCCAACCGGGGCACATCATGTCCAAGGGAGGTATTCCGACATGAAACTGAAGACCCTGACCCTCGCGGCCTGCACGACCGCGATCCTGGCCGGTCCCGCGGCTGCGGAACTGGTGTTCCCGTCGCTCGACTACCGCACCGGTCCCTACGCCGCCGGCGGCATTCCGTTCGCGGACGGCTATGCGGATTACTTCACGCTGCTCAACGAGCGCGACGGCGGCATCGGCGGCGTTCCGGCGCGTGTGCTGGCCTGCGAGACCGGCTACAACACCGAGCGCGGGGTGGAATGCTACGAGTCGACCAAGGGCGAGGGTGCGCTGGTCTACCAGCCGCTGTCCACTGGCATCACCTACCAGCTGATCCCAAAGGCGACGGCGGACGACATCCCGATCCACTCCATGGGCTACGGCCGGACCTCCGCTGCCAATGGCGAGGTGTTCAGCCACACCTTCAACTATCCTGCCAACTACTGGCAGGCGGCGTCCGGCATCGTGAATCACATGCTGGAGGAGAACGGCGGCGACATGTCGGGCAAGCGCATCGCGCTGGTCTACCACAACTCCGCCTTCGGCAAGGAGCCGATCCGCACGCTCAACGAGCTGGGCGAGCTGCACGGTTTCGAGCTGCTGGAGCTTGCGGTCGACCATCCGGGTCAGGAGCAGCGCTCCCAATGGCTGGAGATCCGGCGCCAGCGTCCGGACTACGTCATCATGTGGGGCTGGGGTGTCATGAACCAGGTCGCCATTCAGGAGGCCGCCAATATCCGCTTCCCCATGAACAACTTCTACGGCGTCTGGTGGTCGGGTTCGGAGAACGACGTGCTTCCCGCGGGTGCGGGGGCGGACGGCTACCGCTCGGTCACCTTCCATGGCGTGGGCGACGAGTACCCGATCTTCGATGACATCCAGCAATATGTCGTCGACGCCGGTCTCGCCGCGGGTGCAGGCGACCAGGTCGGCACGGTGCTCTACAACCGCGGGCTCTACGCCGCGATGCTGGCCGCCGAAGCCGCGCGCACCGCGCAGGAGATCCACGGCACCGAAGAGATCACGCCAGCGATGATGCGCGACGGGATGGAGGCGCTGGAGATCACCGAGGAGCGCATGGCCGAACTGGGGCTGCCGGGCTTCGGTCCCGAATTCTCCGTGAGCTGTACCGACCATGGCGGGCCGGGCAACTCCGCCATCGCCGAGTGGGACGCGGAGACCGAAACATGGTCGCTGATCTCCGACTTCACCGCGCCGGACAACGACGTGATCGAGCCGCTGATCATGGAAGACAGCCTCGCCTATGCGGCGGAGAACAACCTGCCCGAGACGCGCTGCGAGTGATGCGCACCGCCCCCGGCGCCAGGCGCGCCGGGGGCCTTCTGACCGACCGGAGGGACCGATGCTCGACGCCGCCAAGACCCAGGAGACGCTCCTCGAGCTCAACAATATCGAGGTGATCTACAACCACGTGATCCTCGTCCTGAAGGGGGTCAGCCTCTCCGTGCCCAAGGGCGGGATCACTGCGCTTCTGGGCGGCAACGGGGCGGGCAAGACGACGACGCTGAAGTCGATCTCCGGCCTCCTCGCCTCCGAACGCGGCGAGGTGACGAAGGGCTCGATCCTCTATCGCGGCAGCCGGATGCAGGATCTCAGTCCGAACGAACTGGTGAAATCCGGCGTGATCCAGGTCATGGAGGGCCGCCACTGCTTCGAGCACCTAACGGTCGAGGAGAACCTGATGACCGGCGCCTATACCCGGTCCTCGGCGGAGGCCAAGCAGGGCCTCGAAATGGTCTACGAATACTTCCCCCGGTTGAAGGAGCGGCGGAAATCGCAGGCGGGCTATACTTCCGGCGGCGAGCAGCAGATGTGCGCCATCGGCCGCGCGCTAATGTCGAAGCCCGAGACAGTGTTGCTCGATGAACCCTCTATGGGACTTGCGCCACAGTTGGTCGAAGAAATCTTCGGCATCGTGAAATCCCTAAATGAAAACGAGGGTGTGAGCTTCCTTCTCGCCGAACAAAATACCAATGTTGCCCTACGATACGCACATTACGGCTACATTCTGGAGTCAGGACGTGTCGTCATGGACGGGCCTGCCGCGGACCTGCGGGAGAACCCGGATGTGAAGGAGTTCTACCTCGGCATGTCCGAAGAGGGCCGCAAGAGCTTTCGGGACGTGCGCAGTTACCGGCGTCGCAAGCGCTGGCTGAGTTAAGCACCACCAAGCGCCCACCAAAAACAACCAGGGCGCGTCTCGAGGGGGAGACATGACAAAAGCACTTCGTGCGCTGGTCCTCGCCGGACTGGCCCTGACGGCGACTCCGTCTTTCGCAGATCTGACACTGGTCGGCCTGACCTACCGGACGGGGCCCTATGCGCCCTCCGGCATTCCCTATTCCGACGGCTTCGCCGATTACCTGACGCTCCTAAATGAGCGCGATGGCGGCATCGGCGGGGAGCGGATCGAACTCATCGAATGCGAGTTTGGCTACAACACCGAGCAGGGCCTCTCCTGCTATGACGAGACGGTGGGGCAGGACGCGCTCGTCTACCAGCCGATGAGCACCGGCCTCACCTATCAGCTCATCGAGCGGGCTCAGCGCGACGGCGTGGTGCTCCACACTATGGGCTATGGTCTGACCGCGGCCTCGGACGGCGGGATGTACCCGTATGTCTTCAACTTCCCGGCCCACTACTGGGACGCGGCGAACGCCCAGATCCGCTACATCAAGGAGCAGAACGGCGGCTCCCTCGAAGGGTTGCGGATCATGCACATGCACCACAACTCCGGCTACGGCCGCGAGCCGATCACCACGCTGGAGTCGCTGGCGGAGCGCGAGGGCTTCGAGCTGGTCCTCCAGCCGATCGACCATCCGGGCGAGGACCAGTCCGCGATCTGGCCCGTGGTGGAGGCAGAGCAGCCCGACTACATCCTGCTGTGGGGCTGGGGCATCATGAACCGCCGGGCCCTCGAAGGCGCGCGCGACATCGGCTACCCGATGGAGCAGATGATGGGCGTGTGGTGGTCGGCTTCCGAAGGGGACGTGAAGCCGCTGCGCGACGCGGCCGACGGCTACCGTGCCGTGACCTTCCACGCGGTGGGCGACAACTTCCAGATCTTCAACGAGCTCAACGAACTGGTCTATTTCGGCGGCAAGGCCCGCGGCCAGATGAACAATATCGGTGAGGTGCTCTATAACCGCGGCATTGCGGCGGCGATCTACGCGACCGAGGCGATCCGCACGGCGCAACAGCTCCACGGCGTCGCCGACGTTACGCAGGACATGGTGCGCGACGGGTTCGAGAACCTGGTGATGGACGACGAGCGCTTCGAGGAGCTGGGCATGGAGGGGTTCACCCCGCCCATGCAGATCACCTGCGAGGACCATGGCGGCGCCGGCCTCGTGGCTGTCAAGGAGTGGAACGCGCGCCAGCGTCGCTGGGTGCAGGTCACCGACTATTACGAGCCCGACGACGAACTGATCGAGCCGCAGATCGTGACGGCCTCCGAAGCGTTTGCGGATGCCAACGGCATCATCCGGACCGGCTGCCCGAACGGCTGATCGGACGGGTTCTCTGAAAACATCGCCCGCCGCGTACTTCGCGGCGGGCGAACCGTTTTGGACCCTGTGGAGCCCCGCCGGACGAGCAGTCGCCGCGCTCCCGTGATGGCCCACCGCCGGCATGTCAGAAGGGCCCCAAACGTCCGACGACCGCATTCATCGTCGTGCGCTCGGTGACGAGCGCGACGGCACCGACATGCCGATGCGGAAGTTCGAAGTGCTCGCCCGCGTGCTCTGCGATGTACTGGCCAAGGTGCCGCTGACGCGGCCCGACCTCGCCGACCCGATGATTGCCGCCCCCACCGGTGATGAACGCCCTGGCACCTTCTCCGTCCGCTGGCGCACGACATGGGGCTGGCCCGAGATGGAAGTGCGCGGCGAGCCGAACCACGTGCCCGGCAAGTCGGTCAGGGTTGCGCCGGCTTGACCCTGTCCTCCCGCGGCCCGGATCACCCTCGGCGATACGCCGCAGGGCCGGGTGGGGGCTCTGCACGTTATCGAGGCAGACGACGGCGACCGCCGCGCCCGGGAAACCCTCACCAGCGTTCCCCGCCGCAGAGCCGGGACGCCGCCCAAAGCCGCCCTATCTGGTGCGCCAATTGGAGGAAGACGATGACCCAACTCGACGCAAACGACGTGGACGACGCGATCCGCGACCGCATCCTCACCCTTCTCGACAGTGGTCCCGTGCGCATGGACGAGCTGCCTGCCGCCGTCGCGATCCCTCCGGACGAGCGTCGCCATGTCGCCGACTGGGACGCGAAGGTGCAGGCCGTCGCAAAGTCCTTGCGCGAGGAGGGCAAGATCGGGGACACCGAGGAGGACGGACATCCCGCTCTCCAACGGACAGGACCCTGAATGACGACCCATTTCGACGCGCTCGAGACCCGAAGCGCCGATGAGCGTGCCGCCCAGCAGGGCATGGCGCTCTCCGCCCTCCTGCGGCACGCGATGGACCATGCGCCGGGGCTGGCCGCGCAACTGGGCGACATCGATCCGGACGAGGTGACCGATCGTGCCGCACTCGCCCGCCTGCCCGTGTTGCGCAAGTCCGACCTCGGCACGGCGCAGGCAGGCAGCCCGCCCTTCGGCGGCTTCGACGCAGGCAGGACCCATCACGTCTTCCAGAGTCCCGGCCCGATCTACGAGCCGGGCGGAACGGGCGCTGACTGGTACCGCATGGGGCGCTTCCTCCACGCCGCGGGGCTGGGCGCGGACGATCTGGTGCAGAACTGCTTCTCCTATCACATGACGCCTGCGGGAATGATGTTCGAGAGCGGGGCTGCCGCAATCGGTGCCCGTGTCTTCCCCGCCGGGACCGGGCAGACCGAGATGCAGGCGCAGGCGGCGGCACATCTCGGCGTGACCGCATACGCCGGTACGCCGGACTACCTGAAGGTCATCCTCGACACCGCCGACGCCGCGGGCCTGAAGACGCAGATCGCCAAGGCCGCGGTCGGCGGTGGCGCCCTCTTCCCCTCGCTGCGGCAGGAATACGCGGATCGCGGCATCGCATGCCTGCAGTGTTACGCGACGGCCGATCTGGGCAACGTCGCTTACGAGAGCCCCGCGATGGAGGGCATGATCGTCGACGAGGGCGTGATCGTGGAGATCGTGCGCCCCGGCACCGGCGATCCCGTCCCCGATGGCGAGGTCGGCGAGGTCGTCGTGACCACGCTCAACCGCGACTACCCGCTGGTGCGCTTTGCCACGGGCGACCTCTCGGCGGTGATGGAGGGCGCGAGCCCCTGCGGCCGCACCAACATGCGCATCAAGGGCTGGATGGGCCGTGCCGACCAAACCACGAAGATCAAGGGCATGTTCGTCCGCCCCGAGCAGGTCGCCGCCCTCGTGGCCAAGCATGATGGGCTGACGAAGGCCCGCGTCATCGCTACCCGCGCCGAGGAGCGCGATGTGATGACTGTGCAGGTGGAGGGCGAAGGCCTCGACACCGCCGCGGTGGGCGCGAGTGTGCGGGAGGCGTTGAAGTTGTCCGGTGAGGTCGAGATCGTGGCCCCCGGCACCCTGCCCAACGACGGCAAGGTTATCGACGACCAGCGCAGCTACGACTGAGGGATGCGCCCCCCCCCGGTCTTGAAGCGGGGGCCGCTCCAAGACCTCTTGGTATGTCGAAGCAAACGGTCCCGGCTCTCCGGCGGGGACGGTGGAGTTCTCGGCCTTCAGCGTCAATAGGGACAACCGCCCCGGACTTGATCCGGGGCCGCTCACATCCTTGCGGTCGGCCGCACAAAACGATCCCGCGCTCCGGCCAGAACGATTTGATTTGCATTGAGGTAGCGGTCTAGACCGGCGCCCACCGTGTAAGTCTCTGAGCCAGAAGGTCCCGGCTCAATGGCCGGGACGGTCACAAGTTAACCTAGCGATCCGCCTTGGAAGCCCTCAAAACCTCACCCCAATAGCGCGCGCAACTCCGCCACCGGATCGTCTGCCGACCAGATCTCGTCACCGACCGCGAGGAAATCGGCGAACGCCGTCAGCGTCCCCACCATCTCCACCGTCAGCCCGCCCTCCGCCACCACCGGCACTTCGATCATCTGGGACCACCATTCGAAAAGCTCCGCCCCGGCCAGCTCCCCGTTGCCCAGCATGGGGTCGGAGGTCACGGGACCGAAGCTCACGTAGTCCGCCCCGATCTCCCCCGCGGTCATCCCCGCATGGCGCGAGGTCCCGCAGAACGTCCCCGCGATGGCATCCTTGCCGAGCTCCTTCCGCACATCGCGCAGGCCCCTCGGATCGCTCAGATGCACACCGTCGAGGCCGTGGGGTCCGACCAGCTTCCAATGGTCCTCGATGACGAAGGCGACGTCCCGCGCGTGACACATGTCGCGCAGCCCGTCTGCCGCCCGCGCGATCGCATCCGAAGGCGCATCGAGCCGCAGGCGCACGCAGGCGACCTCCCGCGCGTCCAGCACGGCGGCCATCCGCGGCGCGAAAGCGCTCAGCTCGAAGCGCCGGGGCGTCACGAGATAGAGCTGCGGCGCGTCGGTCTCGGCCATGCGGGGTCCTCCTGTCCAAGTGGCGGACATCTAGACCAGCGCGCGGGGCGTCACAATCCCCCGCCAGACCCGTGCGTGGGAGAGCAGCATGCACCCAACCCGCCTCATCGCGATCACCGGAGCCTCGGGCGGCGGCAAGTCGACGATCCTGAGCGAGCTTGCCGCCCGCGGCCAAGCCGTCCAGCCGGAGATCGGGCGCATGATCGTGCGGGAGGAGATGCCCGACGGCGCCTTGCCATGGACGCAGCCCATGGCCTTCCGCGACCTCTTCTTCGACCGCTCCGTCGCGACCTACGATCGCTGGGCCGCCGAGCGCCCAACAGGTCCCGTCTTCTTCGACCGAACCTTCATCGAAGCCATTGCCTGGTCCCGCAGTACTGGCACACCGGTCCCCGACGAGATGGAGCCCGCCGCCCGAACTCGCCGCTTCGCGCAGCCGGTTTTTATCTGCCCACCGTGGCCCGAGATCTACCCCAGGACGCCGAGCGCTAGCATGACTTCGCCGCCGCCCGCGCCGATTACGAGGCGAACGTCGCCGCCTATGCCGCCGCTGGTTACGACCTCATCGAAGTCCCCCGCGTCACCCCGACCGAGCGCGCCGCCTTCCTCCTCGACGCTCTTCCCGTTCCACCTTGACCGAAATATCCCCGCCGGAGGCGAAGGCCTCAGCCGCGCGGCACCGGTCGCCAGTCGGGCGGCGCCATCTCGAAGCCGTCGAAGGTGAAGCCGGGGCTGACCGTGCAGCCCACCAGCGTCCACGCCCCCACCGAAGCCGCACTCTGCCACCAGCCCTCCGGCACCACGAGTTGCGGCCGTTGGCGCTGCTCCAGATGCGGCCCGAGCATATGCGCCTCCGCGTCATGCCCATCGGGGCTCATGGACAGCACCAGCGGCGCGCCTGCATACCAGTGCCAGATCTCCGCCGCATCGACCCGGTGCCAGTGGGAGATCTGGTCGGCCGCGAGCATGTAGTAGATCGCGGTGCCCGCCGCGCGCTCGCCCTCTGGGGCCTCCGCCCGCCAGGTCTCGCGATACCAGCCGCCCTCGGGATGGGGCTGCAGCTCCAGCATCTCGACGATCTCCTGCGGGGTCATGTGGCGGCCCTCCGTGCAAGCTCGATCGCCCGGCCCGATTGGGCGAGCGGGTCGAAGAGCGTGTTCCAGTCGAGCGGCGCGGGCGGGTCGGCCTCCAGCACCTCCCGCAATTCGCGCCCCCCGTCGATCGCAGTGCGGCAGGCGGCCTTCACGCGCGCCGCCGCCTCGGGCCGCGGCATGTGAGCGCTCAAGGCGAAGGTCACGGCCTCGGCGAACACCAGCCCTCGCGTCGCGTCCAGTTCCGCGCGCAGGGCCGCCGCATCGACCTGCAGCCCTTCGACCATCTCGACTGTCAGCCGCAGCGCCACGCCGGTGGCGCAGATCATCTGCGGCAGCGTCAGCCATTCCTGCGCCCAGGCCGCGCCGTCCCGGTCGCCCTCCTGCAACAGCGCCTGTCCCAGCCCGCCGGAGAGCTGCACCACGTGCCGCGCCAGTGCCGCGATGCTTTCGGCGGCCACCGGGTTCTGCTTGTGCGGCATGGTCGAGGAGCCGCCCGCAGCACCCAGCCGGAGCCCCGCGGGCTGCATCTGCACCATGTGCAGCACGTCCGTCGCGATCTTGCCGCAGGCCCCGGCGACGAGCGCGAGCCAGTGCCCGAGCTCCGCGATCCCGTCGCGCGTCGCGTTCCACGGATGCTCCGCCACGCCGAGCCCCAGAGCCGCAGCCAGCTTCTCCTCCACCCCCGCCGCGTGGGGGCCGAGCGCCGCCGACGTGCCCGCGGCTCCTGCAAGGCTCACCACCAGCAGCCGCGGCCGGAGTGCGGCCAGCCGCTCCAGATGCCGGGGCAGGGGCGCGCGCCACGTCGCCGCCCGCGCGCCGAAGGTCGTCGGTGTCGCGGGCTGATGGCGGGTGCGTGCGGCCATCACCGTCTCCGCCTCCCGCCCGGCCAGCGCGCCCAGCGCCGCGGCGAGCCCCTCGATCCGGCCCTCCAGCATCTCCAGCGCCCGGCGCAGCCGCAGCACGAGCCCCGTGTCGATCACGTCCTGCGAGGTGGGGCCAAAATGCGCCCAGGCCGCGTGATCCGGCGCGTCCATCGCCTTGCGAAACGCCTCGACCAGTGCGGGCACCGGCACGCCTGCTGCCGCATAACCCGGCGCCAGCGCGGCGGCATCCACCTGGACCTCCATCGCCGCGCGCTTGATGAAGAACGCGCTGTCGCCCGGGATCAGCCCTACCTCGCCCTGTACCTCGGCCAAGGCGCCTTCGAAGAGCAGCATGGCCCGGATCTCGGCCGCATCGGTGAAGAGGGCCGCAAGCTCGGCATCGCCGAACAGCTCCCGCGCCAGCGGGCTGTCGAAGGGGGTGAAACTCATCGCGAAGGACTCCATCGCCGGGCCGGATGGGCGGCAGGTTTCCCTATTCGTGGCAGCTCTGCAAGCATCGCTTCCGTCCCGCGAATGCGCGGCTCGCCTTGGGCCTGCTGCGCTCTAAGTCCCGTTCATGTCGAGGGATTCACAGCACCTCGCCCCGGGTGAGGGCGACCGGACCGGGCAGGTGCGCGCGGTGGTTCGCGCCATGTCCTTGCTGCGCGAGATCGCGGCGGCCGAGGGACCGGGCCTGACCCTGACCGAGGTGGCGGAGCGGGCGGGGCTGCCGCCCTCGACCACCCATCGGCTGCTTACGACGCTCGAAAGCGAGCGTTTCGTGCGCTATGACGTTGCCGCGGGCACCTGGCAGATCGGCGTGACGGCCTTCGTCACCGGATCGGCCTTCGTGCGCACCCGCAACCTCCTGATGCTCGCCAAGCCCTATCTGCGCCGCCTCGTCGACCTGACGGGCGAGACCTCGAACATCCTGGTGGAGAATGGGGGCGAGGTCGTCTGCCTCGACCAGGCCGAGAGCCGCCATACCATGCGCGCGATCACGCAGGTCGGCGGCCGGATGCCGATGCACGCCTCGGGCTCGGGCAAGATCCTGCTCGCGCTCATGAGCCGGGACCGGCGCGACGCCGTGCTGGGCGGCCATCCGCTCGACGCGCTGACGCCCAACACCATCACCGATCCCGAGCGGCTTGAGCGCGAACTGGCCGAGGCGCGACAGCGCGGCGTCGCCTTCGATGACGAGGAGCACGCGGCGGGCTTGCGCTGTGCCGCCGCCCCGATCTGGTCGGAGACCGGGCAGCCGGTCGCTGCCGTCTCCGTCTCCGGTCCTGCCGCGCGCCTGACCGACGACCGGCTGCAGGAGCTTGCTGACCAGGTGGCCCGCGTCGCCGCGGATATCACCGCCGAGTTCGGGGGGCGGCCGGGGCGCTGACGGCCGTCGATTTCCGCCCCGTCGCGCCCCCGAAAATCCCCCTTGCAGCCCTCGAACCGCTTTGCTAGATGACCCCATGCCTAAGCGGCTCTGGTCCGGCGTAGCTCAGTGGTAGAGCAGTTGACTGTTAATCAATTGGTCGTAGGTTCGAACCCTACCGCCGGAGCCAAACCTCTCTGACATCACGGTTTTCGGGCGAGAGTGCCCTCCGCTTTTCCCGTGCGGCGGTGCGCGCGCTGTGCCACTCTGCCCGCGAAATTAGGGGAGGGTCGCATGCTGACATTCGCCGCCGCGAACGGGACCACGCTGCACTACCGGGATGAGGGGGAGGGCGCGCCCATCGTCTTCATCAACTCGCTCGGTACCGATTTCCGGATCTGGGACAATGTCGTCGCAGCCCTGCCGGGGCGGCATCTGCGCCATGACAAGCGCGGCCACGGGCTGAGCGCCGGGGTGCCTGCCTCGATGGACGACCATGTCGCCGATGTCGCGGCGTTGATGGAGGGACAGGGTACCGGTCCGGCGGCAATCTGCGGCCTCTCCGTCGGCGGGATGATCGCGCAGGGGCTTGCGGCTGCGCGGCCCGATCTGGTCCGCGCGCTGATCCTCTGCGACACCGGCCACGTCATCGGCATGCGCGAGCTCTGGGACGACCGCATCGCCGCCGTCAATGCGCAGGGGATCGAGGCCATCGCCGATGGCATCCTCGCCCGCTGGTTCTCCCCTACCTTTCGCGAGACGCGGACCACCGAGCTCGCCGGGTGGCACCAGATGCTCACGCGGACGCCGCAGGCGGGCTACCTCGCCACCTCGGCCGCGATCCGAGACAGCGATTTTACCGAGAGCACGCGCGCGCTGCGCGTCCCGACCCTCTGCGTGGTGGGCGAGCATGACGGCTCCACCCCGCCCGATCTGGTGCGGGAGCTTGCGGGACTCATCCCCGGCGCCCGCTTCGAGGTGATCGCCGGTGCCGGCCATCTGCCCTGCATCGAGCAACCTTCGGCCCTCGCCGCCCTGATCGCCGATTTCCTCACGACCCTCGACTGAACGGAGGCCCCGATGCCCGACGCCTTCATCTGCGGCTTCGTCCGCACGCCGATCGGCCGCTATGGCGGCGCGCTGGCCCCGGTCCGGCCCGACGACATGGCCGCCTATGTGATCCGCGAACTCGTCGCACGCACCGCCGTGGCCCCCGATGCCGTGGAGGAGGTGGTGCTGGGCTGCGCCAATCAGGCGGGCGAGGACAACCGCAACGTCGCGCGCATGGCCACGCTCCTCGCCGGGCTGCCGGAGGGGGTGTCCGCCCACACGCTCAACCGCCTCTGCGCCTCCGGCCTCGACGCTGTCGCCTCCGCCGCCCGCGCGGTGCGTCTCGGCGAGATCGACCTCGCCATCGCGGGCGGGGTGGAGAGTATGAGCCGCGCCCCCCTCGTGATGCCGAAGCCGGAGACCGCATTTTCCCGCCATGCGGAGATCCACGACACCACCATCGGCTGGCGCTTCGTCAACGAGGCGCTCGCGGAGCAGTACGGCACCGACTCCATGCCCGAGACGGCGGAGAATGTCGCAGCCGAGCACCAGGTCTCCCGCGCCGATCAGGACGCCTTCGCCCTGCGCTCGCAGGAGCGGGCGGCCGCCGCGCAGGCGAATGGACGGCTGGGGCAGGAGATCGTGGCGGTGAAGATCCCGCAGCGCAGGGGCGATCCCGTCGTGGTGGACCGCGACGAGCATCCCCGCGCGACCACACTGGAAAAGCTCGGCAAGCTGCCCACGCCCTTCCGCGACGGCGGCTCCGTCACCGCAGGCAACGCGAGCGGCGTCAATGACGGCGCGGCCGCGCTCCTGATCGCGTCGGGGCAGGCGGTAGAGCGTCACGGTCTCACCCCGCTCGCCCGGATCCTCGGCAGCGCATCTGCCGGGGTGCGGCCCGCGGTGATGGGGATCGGACCGGTGCTCGCGACGCGCAAGCTCTGCACGCAGCTCGACCTCACCCCCACCGATTTCGACGTGATCGAGCTGAACGAGGCCTTCGCGGCTCAGGCCCTCGCCGTGCTGCGCGATCTCGGCGTGCCGGACGACGCGCCCCACGTGAACCCCAATGGCGGCGCCATCGCGCTGGGCCATCCGCTCGGCATGTCCGGCGCGCGCCTCGCCGGAACCGCGGCGCTGGAGCTTCAGGCCCGCGGCGGCGGCAGGGCGCTGGCGACCATGTGCGTCGGCGTGGGGCAGGGGGTCGCGCTCGCCATCGAAGCGGTCTGAACTGAACCGATTGGTTCACTTTCGGAAACGCAATGTCGATTTGGTGAACTGAACCGTTTGGTTTATACAGTGAGGTATGAACTGAACGGTTCGGTTCATTTATCGGAGAGCCATGACATGACCCTCAAGACCTTCCTGATCGCCGCCTTCGCCGCGACCCTCGCCATGCCGGCGCTCGCCCAGCAGCAGACCACCCGCAACCCGGATGCGGAGCCGACGGTCCAGTGCACCCAGCTCGAGATGCAGATGGGCATCCGCGGGGCGGAGTGCGGCACCCGCAGCCTCGGCGGCCTTGCCCTCGAAAAGAACGAAGCGGAAGATTGAGCGCCGCGTCCCTTCCCTCCGCGCAAATCACCGGCGCGGAGGGGAGAATTGACACAAGTGAACTGAACGGTATCGTCCGATTACACGACCGTTCGGGAGCGAACATGGCCAACGCCGCCGCGCCGTCCACCCAGAGCCAGCCCACCCGCAAGGGCCGCAAGTACGAGCAGGTGCTCGATGGTGCCCGCCTGATCTTCCTCGAGCAGGGGTTCGAGGGGGCGAGCGTCGATGACATCGCCCGCGCCGCCGGTGTCTCGAAGGCGACGCTCTACAGCTACTTCCCCGACAAGCGCCTCCTCTTCAGCGAGGTCATCGCCGAGGAATGCCGCCGCCAGGCCGAGGCGACCTTCTCCCCCGGCCGCGCCGACGGGCCGAGCGAGGAGGTGCTGACCGGCATCGCCCGCGACTTCGTCCGCTTCCTCGACACCGATATCGCGCTGCAGGTCTTCCGCACCTGCGTGGGCGAGGTCACGCGGTTCCCCGAGCTCGCCCGCCGCTTCTACGAATCCGGTCCCGGCCTTATGATGGAGAGCCTGATCGAGGTGCTGAAGATCGGCGTCGCCCGCGGCGAGCTCGCCATCGACGATCCGGAGCTTGCCGCCGGCCAGTTCGCCGAGCTCTGCCATGCCAAGCATTTCCTGCCCCGCATCCTCGGCCTCGAAGCGGCGGTTCCGGTGACCGAGCTCGACCGGATCGCCGACGAGGCGGTGCGCACCTTCCTCTCCCGCTACGGAACCTGAACATTTGGTGCGCTAGCGCACGGAACCGATCCCCCGAATCGCGGCATCACGTCGGTGTCGAAAGGAGCGGATCACGGCAGTCCCACTGCGTGAGGAAGCAGGCGGGCTCGGTTGTGGGCCAGGTTTCTGCAGAACCACCTCGCAGGCCGGCTCGCCCCTTTCAACGCCAGGCCGTCGCCCGAGAGACGTTTCGGATCCGGCGGCTCAGTCGGGACGTGGGTCGGCCCCCCGCCTGCGTCCCGGCGACCCTCCAAGGGGCTCTCAAGCCTCGTCCGCGTCGCGCGCCAGTGCCAGCAAGGCCTCCGGGTCCAGAAAGGTGATGGCCGCGCGGCGCGTGGCGATGACGCCCTGTTGCCCGAGCGCGCTGAGCTCACGGCTCACCGCCTCCCGGTTCGCGCCGACGCGTGCCGCGATGTTGGCATGTGTGGGCGCGGGTTTCAGTTCACCCCCCGCCTCGAACACCCCGGCCTCCAGCCCCGCGCGCAGCAGGAACAACGCCAGCCGGTCGGCAAGCTTGAAGGCCGTCAGCTCGAAGCTGCGCTGGGTGAGCTGCCGGATGCGCCCGACCATGTCCACGATCAGCGTGCGTGCGACGTTGGGTTCCTGCTCGACCAAGGTGCGGAACGCCTTGCCCGGCACCCGTACCAGCTCGGCATCGGTCCGCGCGTAGATCGTCGCCGACCGCTCCCCGTCGGAGAAAGCGGCGATCTCCCCGAAATACTGCCCCGCCTTGATCTCGCCCAGCGCGAATTCCCGGCCGCGCCCGGAGATCAGGATCGCGGTCAGCTCGCCCGACAGCACGAAATAGACGTCGTCGCTCACCTCCTGATGCTGGACGACGAGCGCGCCGCGCTGCACCTTCACCGGGTCCGCGCGCATGGTGAGCCGCTTACGCGCGTCGTCGGACAGCGGCGCCAGCAACGGGACGGAGGCGAGCCGCGTGGCAAGATCGGGTCGGCTGGTCATCGGCGACGGCCTCCGGCGCTGCGGAACGTGCGAAAGCGCACTGTTCAGGGGTCTCCCGGCACGCTTTAACTCGTCCAAGGTGCAGATTGGTAGGGCAGGGCCATGGGCGACGCAAGCAAAACGCGGGTTCTCATTCTGGGCGGAGGCTGCGGCGGAATGGCCGCCGCCTATGCGCTAACGGCCGATCCGGCGCGGCACGCGGCCTTCGACGTGACGGTGGTGAGCCAAGGCTGGCGCATCGGCGGCAAGGGGGCGAGCGGGCGCAACGCCGCCCATTCCATGCGGATCGAGGAGCACGGGCTGCACATCTTCCTCGGCTTCTACCGCACCGCCTTTTCCCTGCTGGATCAGGCCTATGACCGGCTCGATGGCGCGGCGGACGGGGTCTATCCGTCGGTCGCCGACGCATTCACCCCGCAGCACGACGTGACGCTCTGGGCCTCGCCCGACAATGGCGGCAGCGGCGACTGGCGGCACTACACCCTGCCCATGCCGCGCTGGCCCGGTATGCCGTGGCAGGGGAGTGAGGAGGATCTGCGCGCCGCGCCGCAGCGGACTCTCGGCCTTCTGCGGCACCACGCTGCCGCCTACGGCCTCGCCGAGCTGCACCCGCATCTCGATACCGAACCGAAGGCACTCGGCTCCTTCCTCGACCGGGTGAAGGAGCTGCGGGCGGAGGCCGCGCTGGGCCTCCACGTCCTCTACGACCTCTTGGAGATCGGCGGCGCGGTGCTGCGCGGTTACTTCACCGACATCCTGCCCCATGGCTGGAACGCCTGGGACGCGATCAACGGCCACGACTTCCGCGCCTGGCTGATTTCCCATGGCGCGAGCGAGACTGCGGCGTGGTCCGAGAGCATCCGCGTCATCTACGATCTCGCCTTCGCCTATCGCGACGGGCAGGGGACCGGGCCGGGCACCGCCGACATCGCCGCGGGCGCCTGCCTCAAGCTGATGCTCGATCTCGTCGGCGGCTATCGCGGGGCGCCGATGTGGCGGATGAATGCGGGCATGGGCGACACGATCTTTACCCCGCTCGTCAAATGCGTCGAGCAGGCGGGGGGCGAGATCCGGCTCTTCCGCCGCATCACCGCGATCGAGGTCGAGAACGGCGCCGTTGCCCGCGTGAAGATGCAGGTGCAGGCGCGGCCCGCTGGCGCGTCTTACGACCCCTTCATCCGGGTGAAGGGTCTCGACTGCTGGCCGTCCGAGCCGATCTGGGACCGCCTCGCCCCGGACACGCCCTGCGCCGATTTCGAGAATCCGTGGGACACCACGCATGTTGGCGAGGAGGTGCTGGAAGCCGGGACCGATTTCGACCATGTGGTTCTCGCGATCCCGCCCGCGGCCGCGCAGCACCTGGTGACCGGCATCGACACTGCGGACTGGACCCGGATGATCTCGACCCTTGCCGGGGCGTCGGTCGCCACCCATTCCGTACAGCTCTGGTTCGATCGGCCGACGCCCGCGGCGGGGTGGAGCCAGCCGGATACCGTCTCCGGCGCCTACGCGCCGGCGCTCGGCACCTGGGCCGATATGAGCCACCTCCTGAAGGACGAGGACTGGCCGATGCCCGAGGCGATGAGCTGCCAGTACCTCGTCAGCGTCACCCCGCTGCCCGACCTGCCGCCCCCCGGCACGCAGGATCCGCAGGTGCAAGCGGCCGCGAATGCGGCGGGGCAGGCGGACACGAAGGCTTGGCTTGACGCCCATTCCGCCGGGCCGTGGCCCGCGCTCGTGCAGAACGGCGTCTTCGACGAGAGCGCGGTGGTCACCGCTTACGATCACGTCAACATCGCGCCCTCCGAGCTCTACGTCAGGACGCCCCCCGGTACCGTGCAGGACCGCCTGCCGCCGGACTGGGACGGCGTGGCGAACATGAGCCTCGCCGGCGACTGGACGCTGAGCTCGATCAATGGCGGCTCCGCCGAGGCTGCAATCGAGTCCGGCAAGGCCGCCGGGGACGCGCTGGCGGCGAAGCTGGGTGTGGTTTGAGCTGTAATCTGCTTCGTTCTGCGGAACGTTGATTTCTGGACCGGTCATCCTCGGGCTTGACCCGAGGATCTCCCGATGCAGCAGACGGCCGGGTCGAGCCCGACCACGACACCCCTCCCCACCGTCCCGGCCGCAGAGCCGGGACCGCTTCGCAAGGGTATGCCGTTTGCAGAAGGCCCCGGATCAAGTCCGGGGTGGTAACTGCCTAAAGTGAGTGCGCTACGCGGGCCTCCCCCCTCCCTAACCCTCCCCCCGCGGGGGGAGGGGACGGTGGTCCGCCCGGCTGATAGGCCCGGCCGCGCCCGCCCGGGGCTCCGCCCGTGATCGGGCGAAATCGTCCACTGGACAATTTCCGGGAAGCCCGATCACCCTCCCCCCCCGGAGGACGCATCGGAGATGCCGTTCATCGAGGAAGCGACTTGGAGGCTCGAAGATGTCGAAGCAACTCGCTGATCTAAGTCCCCAACCTCACCGCCACGGAGCGCCCGTCACCCCATAGCCTGCCAAAGCGTCTTTCCGTTCAGCGTGGTGAAGTCGAAATTCACCCAGAACGCGAACCGCACTTCCGTCGTCAGCCACCCGTCCTTCATCTCGCCCTTCAGCCCGAGATCCTTGATGATCTGGTGCGACGCGCAGTCGAAGACCGAGCAGTGGTAGCGCCCCGGCATGAGCCCGCCGCTGTGCACTGCATCGAGACGCGCCGGGCTCTCGCAGATCGCCTGGTAGCAGGCCCGGGTCCAGTCCTCCGCCGCGCGGAACTGCTTGATGTTGACCACCGGCACGATGAAGTCGTGGGCGAGCTTGCCGAGATCCCAGAGGAAGGCGGCGCCCTCCACCATGGTCTCCCACAGCCCCTCGCCGCGGCGCATCTGGCCCTTGAGCGTCGCGATCAGACCCTTGATGTCCTCGAAATCCGTTTCCAGCCGGCCGATCGGAGCGTCTGCGGTGACCTTGATGAGCTCTGCGCCCTCCACGGCCCGCTGCGTGTCGGAGAACTCAGGGAAGATCGTCGTGCGTGCGACCCAGGTGCTTTCCCCGGTGGCAGGCAGGTCGATCCCGCCGATGGCCTTGCGGTAGCCCCAGATCTCGCGGCCGACCACCAGCCCGGTGTCCACGTTGATCAGCAGGTAGGGCACCCAGAAGGTCAGCCGGGGGAAGGTATGCCCCTCCCGCCATTCCCACAGCGGCACCCAGAACATGCACTCCCGGTCGCCCTGGATCCCGATGGTCTGGCTCAGCGAGGTGGCGGCATCGACCTCCAGATAGGTCAGCAGCACCGTGTCGGTGACGGTGGTGTAGCGCAGCTCAGGCGCGCAGGCCGCGTTGAGCTGGCTGTCGACGAAGGCCTGCACCGCGTCCCGGTCCGCCGCGACGGCGAAGGCATAGGAGGTCGTGCCCTTCAGTTGCAGCGGTTGTGGAAAGCAGATCTCCCCGTGCCCCAGCCGGTCCACGTACTTCGGCAACTTGCTCACATCGGTCATGTCATGCGTCCTCAAAGATAGTGTTCGCCCAGCACGGTCTCGGGAAAGCCCGAGATCGCACGGCTCGCCTGCATCCCGCTCATCACGGCGGATTCCACGCAGGTGGTGTTGAGACCCGTGCGCACGTAGCAGCCCGCGAGCACGAGGTTGTCGAAGCCGGTCTCGTCGGTGGCGAGCCGGAGCGAGACCTCGCCCACGCCCGAGCCGACGCAGCATTCGGCGGGGTCGATATTTGCGCGGATATAGCTCTCGTTAGGCGGGACAGGCCCGGCAGTGCGGCCGCACCAGTTCACCGTGCCGTTCGCCGCGACCCAGTCGCCGAACTGCGCGGTGACATCGGCGAGGGCCGCGCCCTGCGTGCCGCTCGCCGAGGCAGGCTCGCGGTAGGCCGTCGTCGCATATGCGCCGCAGAAGTAGTGGACGGAGCCCGAGCCGCCCTCGACGCCGTTGAGCTGGCTCATGTCGGCCCAGATGTCGTAGGCCTCGGGCCCGCCCACCGTCGCGGGCCGCGCGTCCCAGCCGAGCTGCTCTGTCGTCTCCGGCAGCCAGACCTGCGCCGCGAGCGTTGGAACGAGCCCGATCCCCTCGACCATCCGCGCAAAGGGTCCGCCAGCGTCGATCAGTTCCTGCGCAAGGCTCGGCTCGCTGTCATTGAGCGGCTTGTACCCGCCCATGGAGATGCCGAGCACCACGTGGTCGAAATCGGTGCCGCGGGTCAGCACGACGTCTTCAGTCGGATAGGCGGGCGACCAGTGGTTTTCGAAATCCACACCGGCCGCTTTCAGTGCCGCCCCGTTCTTAAGCTGGTCCCAGTAAGGCTCCACCGGCCAGGTCGGCACGCCGTCCACCACCGTGGTCGCCTCGTAGCCGTTGGGCGTCACCGCCTGTTTCGCGAGCGCGATCCGCTCGATCCCCCTGCCGTCCGCGTCAAGATGCAGGCCGGTGGTCTTGTGGAAGAAGTGGACCTTCACGCCCCGGGCGCGCAGCACATCGTACATCGGGGCGACCACTGCCTCGGCCATCCCGGCCTTCAGCGTGTACATGACCGAACCCTTGTAGGTCGTCACGATCCGCAGGATCACCCGCACCGCCGTGCCCGTTCCGACGGAGGGCTTCGCATGGCTGCCCTCCTGATACCAGAAGCAGCAGTCGTAAATCGCCCGCACCACCGAGGAGCCATCGACGATCGCCGCGTTCCCGCCATGGGACTTCAGCCACTCGCGGAACTCCACGGCATTCAGCGCATCCAGCGACTTGCGCCGGACCAGCACATCCCAGACGATCCCGGCCGCGAACGCGGCACCGATATGCAGAACGTCGCGAAAGAGATCGCCCATCGGCAGGCTCTTTTCGTGATGCGGGGCGAAGGCTTGCTGAACGTCCCGAAAATCCTCGTGATGCGCTACCGCGACGCCCTCCGCCAGCAGGTCGTCCTCCAGCCGGTCGAGCGTCGCGTGCGCGGGGTGGTCCTCCATGTCGCTCTTCTTCAGGACCAGTTTAAGGAGGCTCGCGAGCTGGCTCAGCATCCCGCGAACCGACAGCTCGACCTGTCCGTTGCCGCGATATTCGTCATTGGTGGGCCAGGTCACGTTCCAGAAGCCCCAGCTCCCGTCCGCCTGCCGGGTCCAGAGCGGGGTGAAGTCCTGCGCGTCGAAGGCGTCGAGCCCGGTCTGGAAGGGGCAGCCCGCGGGCTTTTCCCATTCCTCGTAGAGATCGCGCAGCATGGACCAAGCGTTGTCGTAGCAGCCGAACCAGAAGTGCAGGCCGTGCTCCAGCACCCGGTTCTGGGCATCGCGCGAGGTGGCGCACTTGCCGCCCAGTCGCCAGCCCATCTGCCAGATCTCGACCTCGTACTTCTCCCGCTGCTCCGGCGTTGCCGTCAGGTTCCACGCCGTCGTCAGCGCGCCGAATCCACCGCCGAGAATGGCGACCTTCTGCCGCGTCATGCCCACCCCTTATGTCTCAAGACCCACCGCCCGCCGCGCCTCCATATGCGCCGTCGCCGGCGGGCCGGCTTCGTCGATCATGCACGCGGCCTCGGCCCATTCTGTGACGTTTCGCACATCCCGGTGAAAGGCCGCGGCCGGTCGCGCGACGGGCATGGTCTTGGCGAAGCGGGCGAGGGCCATCAGCGCCCGCCGATCCTCCGCCGCCGCGCGTGTGTCGTCGGGCCGTGCCTCGGCCACGACGCCCGTCACCGTGGCAAGCCAGCTCAGTCCGGCATGAACATGCCAGGCGGCGGGCGGCCGCGCTTCGGCGAGATCGAGCGCCTGTCGCGCCTCCTCCCGCGCCGCGCCCAGATCGCCGTCCCGCAGCTCCGCCATGGCGAGCGTCGCCTGCGCAAGCACCTGCTCGGCCGGGTTGAGGTGCGGGTGGGTCCGCAGCGCGCGCAGGGCATCCTTGGCCGAGCCGGGCAGGGGATCGGCCTTCTGGAACGCCGCGCCCAGCCGCGCGGTCAGCCACCAGGAGCGGATCTGCGCGCTCACGCGGCTGTCCATCCGCGCGCCGAGCGCGTCGAGCAGCGGATCTTCGGGCGTCAGCAGACCCTGCGCCATCCGGTTGTGCAGGATCGTCGCCACCGTCTGGCGCCAGCGACCCGTCGCCCCCAGATCGGCGTAGAGCGCCATGGCCCGCTCGCCCATCTCCCGCGCGCGCGGCCAGTCGGCTCGCCCGCCGTACATGACCTGCGCGACCAGCGAGGCGAAGGCGACGTCGTGCCGGTCGCCGCGCGCCTCGGCCACTTCCCGCGAGCGGCCGGAGTAGAAGTCGGCGAGCGTGTGCATCCCCGACGTCTCGAACCCGATGGAAAGGGCTGCGAAGCCCGCCACGATCTCGCGCACCTGGCCGACCCTTTCGGCGGTGTTCAGGGAGGCGAGGGTGTGCAGCAGCACCGCGTCGATCCGGCTGTCGAAATAGGCGATCTCTGCCAGCAGGCGGTGCGCGCGGGCCATCAGTGCGCCGTGCCGCACCGGCCCGCCCCAATGCCCCGCCACGCGGTGCAGCACCTGCCGCCCGAGCGCGGGAAGGAGCTGCGCCATTCGGCCGGCTGCACCGGCCGCGACCGGCGTGCCGGCCAGCGCCAGCGCCTCCTGCAGCCGCGCCTCGGCCATGCGCATCTCGACCGCCTCGAGCCCCGCCTCGCCCTCGACCATCAGGAGCGAGAGCCGGTCCTCCTCGGCCAGCGCCACGCCGTGTTCATCCGCCCGCCGCCGCGCCTCGCTCGCATGCGACAGCGCTTCGGCATGGGCGAAGAGCGCGACCGCCTGCTCGGCGAGCCGCTGATGGGCGGCCACAGCCTCGGTCTGCCGCTCGGCCCCGGCGAAGTGGCGCGCGCGCTCGGCCAAGTCCTCGGCGAGGCTCAGTTCGATCACCCGTTCGTGCAGCCAACTCCGCTGCGCGAAGGACAGCGCGTCGTAGCTGACCTCCCAAACGAGGTCGTTGCCGAAGGCGTGCTGATCCTCGCCCAGGGGGCGCACCAGCCCTGCCTCCGCCAGCCGGGCGAGCCGTGTGGTGACCTCCGGCTCCTGCGCGAGCGCCGCGAGCGCACCCGCTCCGAACCGCCGCCCGATCACCGCAGCAGCGCTCAGCAGCGCCCGGTCCGCCGTCTCGAGCTGGTCGAGGCGCGCGGCCACGAGGTCCCGCAACGTGCCGGGGGCGAGGCTGCGATGGTCCGGGCTCGCGGGTTCCGCCGTCGGCAACCGCACCGTATCGCCGGTGACCGACAGCCGCCCCTCGGCCGCCAGACCCCGTGCGAGCTCCTCGAGGAACAGGGGATTGCCCTCGCTCGCCGCATGAAGCCGGCGCGCGGTCTCCGGCTCGCAAAGTCGCGCGTTCAGAAGCGTACAGAGCAGCCGGGCGCTGTCGCGCGGGGTCAGGGGCGGCACGGCGATGGCCGGTGCGGGCTCCGTCGCGCCCCGTCGGGCAAGGACCACACGCAGCGCGCCGCGCATCGCCAACCGCTCCAGCACCACGCGCGAGCCGGTATCGAGATACTGCGCGTCGTCGATCAGGATCAGGCATTTGGTGCCTGTCCCGCAGGCTGCACTCAGCCGCTCCGCGAGATCGTCTTCGATATCCTTTTGCTGCCGTTCGCCGGCGCCATGGGGCCGGCCGAGTGCCGGCACCTCCGCCCCCAGTGAACCGAGCACCCGCAACAGCGCGTCGTAGGGCAGGTCCGCGCCGTCGGGGCGCAACACCGGTTCGGCGACGGTCCATCCGTCGCCATGGGCCGCGGCGGCGAGGGCGGCGAGCATGTGGCTCTTGCCGATGCCGCGCGGTCCCACGATCTCCGCCGGGGCGCGCGGCCGGCCGGGCCGGGCCAGCCAGGGGGCGAGGACGGCCGGGGCCGCAGCGCGGGCCTCCTTCTGCCGCCGATGCGGTATACTTGGATCCGCGAGGCGCACGACCTCCACCGGTGCGCTCGCTCCCTTTACCTCGCGCATATGCGCGCCTGTGAAAGCGAGCCCCGCGCCCGAGCGCAAGGCCGTCGCCGCGTCGGTCAGTGGCCCCTCATGGGCCCCCTGCATCAACCGCGTGGCCAGCGCCGACGGCCAGCCGAAGGTGGATACGGTGCGCAGGTCCGGATGCCCGTAGCGGCTGAAGAAGAGCCGGCCGCCCGCAACGCCCGCCGGCATCCGCGCACCGCCCTCGCCGGTATCCGACCAGATTGCCGCTGCCGCGCGCAGGGCCCGCCGCTCCCGTTCCGCCGGGCCCTGCGGCGGCAGGCCGATGACGGCGTGCAGGATGATGCCCTTTTCCTCGGCCATCATGTTGACGGGAACGCCGCCCCAGGGCGCGAGCTGCGCGCGCACCCGCTTCAACCGTGCGGCCAGCCGCTCGGGCGTTGCGACCGCGCCTTCGCCGCCTTGCGCAAGGTCCACCGACAGCACCACGAGGTCGCGGAACGCCCCGCCTGTCGCCGAGCCGTTGAGCTGTCGCCAGAGCAAGGCCAGCGGCGTCCGGTCATGGTCAGGCCGGGGAAGGCTGCCCGGATCGCTGCGCGGCGCCGGAGTGTCCGCGCGCCTCCGCAGCAGCCGGGCCATGCCCCCGGTCCGCGTTTCAAGCTCCAGAAGCGCGCTGGCCCGTGCCGCGTCGGCCGGGCAAACCACGATCTCCCCAGGCGTAGCCGCCCCGTTGAGCCGCGCCGCCTCGCTGATGGCCGGGCCGAGGGTCGCCCACATCTCCGCCCCGTCCTCGCCGCCGAACCGGCAAAGCTCCACCGCGCCGCTTGCCAGGCTGATGCGCGCCTTGAGCGGCGGCGGCAGTGTCGCCGCGATATCGAGCCCCGCGCCCGCGGCCGCCGCGAAACCCTCGCCGTCCGTGCCCGCTTCCGGCCACAGCGCCACCAGCGCATCGCCCGCGAAGGTCGCCACCATGCCACCCGCGTGCCGCACCGCACCGATCGTTGCCTCGAAGAAGGCGTCGAGATGTCCGGCCAGCCGCTCGGCCCCCCGCGGTCCCTCGTCGGCGAGCGCGCGCGCCAGCGTCGAGAAGCCCGCAAGGTCCACATGCAGCACGACGGCATCCGGCGCGCTCCATAGCGCGTCGAGGCCGCCCGCTCGCGATGGCACGAGGGCTAGCGTCATCGAGGATCCCGTTCAGTCCCGTCGAACCGTGGTGCGCCCGCCCGTCCCATGGGCACGCGAAACCAGTCCATCATCGTGCTTAACAGATGATCGGCGGCACGCGCGGGTTTTTTCACGGGCGCGGGCGACCCTTGCGCGCGGCCCCGGTTCCCTGAGACAAGGGAGGCATCCCTGTCGGAGAGCCCACCTTGACCGATTTCGCCGCCACACGCCGCCTCTTCCACCTGCCCGAGGGGATGATCTACCTCGACGGAAACTCGCTGGGCCCGCTGCCGAAGTCCGCGAGCGCGCGGGTCTCCGCCATGATACGGAACGAGTGGGGTGAGATGCTGATCGGCGGCTGGAACAGGGCGGGCTGGATGGCGCAGCCCATGGCGCTGGGCGACCGTATCGGCCGGCTGATCGGGGCGGAACCGGGCCAAGTGGCGGTGGGCGACACGCTCTCGATCAAGGTCTACCAGGCACTCGCCGCAGCATTGGCCATGACCGACCGCAAGGTGATCCTCAGCGACAGCGGCAACTTTCCAAGCGACCTCTACATGGCCGAGGGGCTGATCGGCACGCTCGGCCGCGGCCACGAGTTGCGCGTCGCGGAGCCGGAGGCGGTCGAGGACACCCTCGACGAGAGCATCGGCGTTTTGATGCTCACCGAGGTCGACTACCGCACCGGCCGCCTCCACGACATGAAGGCGCTGACGGAGAAGGCCCATGCGCTCGGCATCGTCACGGTCTGGGACCTTGCCCATTCCGCCGGCGCCCTGCCGGTGGACGTCAGCGGGGCAGGCGCCGATTTCGCCGTCGGCTGCACCTACAAGTACCTCAACGGCGGCCCCGGCGCGCCGGCCTTCATCTACGTCGCTCCGCGCCATGCAGAGACGGCGCGGCCCGCGCTCTGCGGCTGGCTGGGCCATGAGGCGCCCTTCGCCTTCGATCCCGACTACCGCCCCGGTGCGGGTGTCGAGCGGATGCGAGTCGGCACGCCTCCGATCCTGCAATTCGCCGCTCTCGACGCGGCCCTCGATGCTTGGGAGGGCGTGGACATGGCGTCCTTGCGCGCCGCCTCCCAGCGCCTGTCGGAGCGCTTCGTTGCCGAGGTCGAGGCGCGGACCGACCTCGTCCTTGCCTCCCCCCGCGACCCCGCTCGGCGCGGCTCGCAGGTCAGCTTCCGCCACCCCGACGGCTATGCGGTCATGCAGGCGCTGATCGCCCGCGGGGTAATCGGAGACTTCCGCGCGCCCGACATCCTCCGCTTCGGCTTCACCCCGCTATACCTGAGCGAAGAGGAGGTGGTGGAGGCTGCCACGATCCTCGCCGAAATCCTTGCGACCCGCGTCTGGGACCAGGCAGAATTCCACCAGCGGCAGGCGGTCACATGAGCGTCCGCATCGAATACCGCGACCCCGAGGCGCGTGCATGGGCGATGAAGACCTATGGCCTTGCAGCCGCCGCAGCTTTTCTCGGCGGCCTCTTCGCGCTGAACGCGCCCACTTGGACGACGCCCTTCCTGCATGGAGCGTTCAGCGGACCGCTCGGTGTGATCGCCGCCGGCCTCTTTGCACGCTATCCCCGCGAGGTGCGACGGATTGCACGTGTCGGTGTCGTGGGAACGTTCGGGATCGACGTTGTGCAACTCGTCCTGAACAATGACGGCGCCTTCTTCGTGGGCTGGGTCTTCCTCGCGATCTGGGGCGTACTGGGTCTGCGGCTCGACGGGCTCCTCGCCTCGCTGGAGGACGCGGAATGAGTTCGCCCATCACCGACTTCTCCGACCGCATGTCCTACACGGACTACCTGCACCTCGATGCGGTGCTGACGGCGCAGCATCCGCTGTCGGACGCGCATGACGAGATGCTGTTCATCGTTCAGCACCAGACCTCGGAGCTTTGGATGCGCCTGGCGATCCACGAGCTCGATGCCGCCCGGACGGCGCTGACCGAGGCCGACATCCGCCCGGCCTTCAAGATGCTCGCCCGCGTCGCCCGGATCTTCGAGCAACTGAACGGCGCCTGGGACGTGCTGCGCACCATGACGCCCGCCGACTACACCCGGTTCCGCGAGACTCTGGGCCAGTCCTCCGGCTTCCAGTCCTGGCAGTACCGCCGCATCGAATACATGCTGGGCAACCGCAACCCCGCGATGCTGAAACCCCACGCCCATCGTCCGGATCTGGTGGAGGCGCTTGAGGCGGAACGACACTGTCCCTCGCTCTACGACGTCGCCCTCGCCCGCCTCGCCGAAGTCACCGACGTGCCGCAGGAGGTCCTGACCCGCGACCTCACCCAGCCCTACCGCGCCGACGGCCGCGTCACCGCTGCGTGGGCCACGATCTACCGCGCACCCGAAGCGCACTGGCACCTATACGAACTGGCCGAGAAGCTGGTGGACATGGAGGACTACTTCCGCCGCTGGCGCTTCAACCACGTCACGACCGTCGAGCGCGTCATCGGCTTCAAGCGCGGTACGGGCGGCAGCGGCGGCGTCTCCTATCTCAAGAAGATGCTCGAAACCGAACTCTTCCCCGAACTCTGGCAAGTGAGGACCGACCTATGAGCGCCGTTTTCGTCCAGCTCCGCTGCAAGCCCGGCACGACCTACGAGGTCGCCGACGAGCTTTGGACGCGGGAAATCGTCTCCGAGCTCTACTCCACGTCCGGCGAGTGGGACCTGATGATGAAGCTCTACCCGCCCGAGGGCGCGGACATCGGCCACTGGATCAACGAGAACGTGGCGAGCATTGCCAACGTAGAGCGCAGCCTCACGACGCTGACCTTCAAGGCCTTCTGAGTGCGCTTTCGCGCGCTCCTTTGGAGCCCTTCGGGCCGCACGCGTATTTGAAGAGAGTGATGGGCTTGGGGGGGCCGTCACCCCGCACGGCCGCTCGTGCCGCGGGGGTGACGCATCACTCTCGCGGTCATCGGCGCGCCCGCCTGTACCGCGGGATCACGGTGCGCCGGCCCGGGTTATCACTCTCTTAAAATAAGCAAACTCTCTGGCGCTTGCCTGCCCGCGCCGAGCCCGCCAAGGTGGCGCCATGAAACGCCTGATCGCCGCCCTCGTCCTCGCCAACCCGCTCGCCGCGCAGGAGTTCGGCCCCGTCACCGATGCGGACTACCGGCCGACGGACCCGGCACTGGTGGCGCTGGGCCGCGACCTCTTCTACGACCCGATCCTGTCTGGCAATCGAGAGGTCGCCTGCGCGACCTGCCACCATCCGAAGCACGCTACCGCCGACGGTGTTGCGCTGGGCCTCGGTGACGGCGGCATCGGCCTCGGCCCGGAGCGCCGGATCGATCCCGATAACCCGCCCGAGCAGCGCATTCCGCGCAACGCGCCCGCGCTCTTCAACCTCGGCGCGCGGGAGTTCACGGTGATGTTCCATGACGGCCGGCTGGAGGAGAACGCGGAGCAGCCCGGCGGCATCCGCACGCCGATCGGCGCTGACATGGTCGGCGGTTTCGCCTCCGTCCTCTCCGCCCAGACGATGTTCCCGGTGCTGAGCGCCGACGAGATGGCCGGGCACTACTCCGAGAACGAGATCGCGCAGGCCGTTCGCATGGGTCGCATCACCGGTGCTGGCGGAGCGTGGGACCTCCTGAGCGCCCGCGTCGCCGCCATCCCTGCCTATGCCGAGCGCTTTGCCGCCGCCGGACGGCCTCAGATCGCGTTCACCGACATCTCGGATGCCGTCGCCCAGTTCATGGAGGCTGAGTGGCGCGCCGATGACAGCCCCTTTGACCGCTGGCTGCGGGGGGAAGCCGAGCTGCCGCCGCAGGCGGATGCCGGGCGGCGTCTCTTCTACGGTGAGGCCGGGTGCAGCACCTGCCACGCCGGCCCGTTCCAGACCGACCACGCTTTCCACGCCATCGCCATGCCGCAGCTCGGCCCCGGCAAGGCCGCCCGGTTCGAGGCGCATGCCCGCGATGAGGGGCGGGGTCGCGTGACGGGCCGGGCGGAGGATGCCTACGCCTTCCGCACGCCGTCCCTGCGCAACGTGGCGGCGACCGCGCCCTACGGCCATGCCGGTGCCTATGCGACGCTGGAGGGGGTGATCCGCCATCACCTCGATCCCGTGGCGGAGTTCGAGGACTACGACCGGGCGCAGGTCCAACTTGTCAGCGGGTTCGACGACTGGGCGCTGATGGACGGCTCCGACGCGGTGGCGATCTTGGCGGCAAACCGGCTCGCCCCCGTAGCACTCAGCGACGCGCAGGTCGCCGATTTGGTCGCCTTCCTCGAGGCCCTCACCGACGAGACCAGCATCGCGGGACGCAGCGGCATTCCCGAGACGGTGCCGAGTGGTCTTCCCGTTCCGCGTTAACCTTTCAGTCGCCGTTGCAGCGGTGCACAGGTGTCATACGCTTGGTGCACGAGAGTCATACGCTTTTCATACCGCCGCTATCGGACCCAGAGATGACGGTTAACGGCATCGAGAGCGCGCCACTCCGACACCTCGCCATCGGGCCAGTGCACTCGAACCTCGGCGCTCTCGGCGGCCCCCAGCCCGAAATGCTGCGGCCCCGCCTGGCCCCCGCCATGGCCGCCGCCGACGGTGAGCTCGCGCCAGTAAGTCCGGCCGTTGGCGATGAGCTCGATGAAGGCGCCGACGGCACGTGCATTGCCACCCGGCTGGCGCAAGCCGAGGGTCAGCCAGTTGCCTGCGCCCTCCGTAACATTCTGATAGAGCTCGATATTCGCGCGCCGGTTCACCACGACCAGGTCCAGCAGCCCGTCCGCGTTCAGGTCCGCCAGCCCGCCGCCGCGGCTCCGCTCGAAGGTGGCGAGCCCGGCCTCCAGCCCCGCCTCGGCGAAGGTGCCGTCGGCGTTCTGCATCAGCAGGTTGTTCGGATCGAGGTTCGCCGCGTCAGGCATCTGATCGACGTTGCCCTTCGCGATGAAGAGGTCGTCGCGCCCGTCATTGTCGATATCCCCGAACTCCGCATGCCAGCCCGTGGAGGGTCGCCCGTCGCCGCCCGCGTAGGGCTTTTGTGATGTGACGCCAACGACATAAGGCGCATCGACCCAGCCGTTTCCGCCTTCGGAGATCTGCATCCGCTGGTCGCCCATGGAGGTCAGCATCACCTCCGCTACCCCGTCGCCGTCGAGGTCGCGCGATGCGATGCCCATGCCCCACAACATGTGCCGCCGCCAGCCATCGTCCTCCGTCAGCAGGCGCGGCTCGGAGTCCAGCGTCCACATCTGCTCCTGCCCGCCGCGCACGTAATAATGGCGGTCGTTGGAGAGGCGGAGCGTCGGTTCATCGGTTCTTAACGGGTCCGAAATTAGCATTGATAATGGGCAAAAGCCTGGCTCCAGCGGGATTGGCGCTGAATACCTATCCCCCTCCGGGCGGTGCAGCTCGCTGGAGTCGCAGGCCCCGAACGGGCCCTCCGGATCGTTCCGGTCGACATAGTTGCCGATGGCCAGCGTGGGCAGGCCGTCGCCCTCCCACGTGGCGGAGAAGGCTGTGGACCAGCCGTCGCCCGCAGCGAAGGGCCAGGGGCCGGGTGTGAACGCGCAGGTGCCGTCGCCGCGCAGCAAGAGGTTGGCGCCGACCCGCAGTACCGCGAGGTCGAGCGCGCCGTCGCCGTCGATGTCGAGCGGCCAGGCGCCGGTGACGCCGGTCAGCGGGCGTTCTTCGGGCGATCCGGCCAACTCGCCGGACTGGTGGCCATCGGTGGGGGGGGAAAAGCTGATCGGCGGCGGTGTCGGCGCATCGGCTCGGGCGGTAGCGCTGGTGTCGGCGGTCGGGCCGGCGCCAGCGGACGGCATGGAGGCGCGCACCGGGGAGGCCGTGTCGTCACTGTTTACGCCGACATCCGTAAAGTCCGTAGAGGTCGTCTGGGTTCGAGTGTCCGGGACACCGTTTGCGAGGTCGGCCTGCGATATCAGGGCGTTTGCATTTACCGTCACCTCCCGACCCTCGAACCGCAGGTGGCCGCCGGGCGATGTGCGGTTCACGGCGAGGGTCGCCGGGTTCTCTCCCCCGGCGAAGAACAGGTCCGGCATCGCGTCGCCGTTGCAGTCGAGGATGGCGACGCCACCGCCGACGAAATGCTCCCACCCGCCAGCGTAGACGTGCGTGAAATCCTGCTCCGGTGCGCGATCGACGAAACGCGGCCCGGCCTCTGCTGTGCCGGAGAGTACGATTAGCATCAGAGCCTTACGCATCTGCCATCTCCCCCGCTACCAATTGTTCCGACAAGCGGTCCAGCGCCAGCGCCGCCGCCCCCTTGGCCCAGAGCTGATCCTCCCACTTGTGAATGCGCAGTTCCACCGGCGGGTGGCCGAGGTCGAGAGAATTGGCCTCCATACCCTCCCGCACCGCATCGGAGTAGAGGTAGTCGTAGCGCATCTGCTCGCCGGACAGGATCACCAACTCCGGGTCGAAGATGTTGACGATGTTAGCAAGCCCGATGGCGAAAAGCCGCCCGGCCCGGTGGAAGATCGAGCGGGCGGCGAGGTTCCCGGCCTTCGCCTCGGCAAAGAGCTTTTCCAGCCGGTCCTGCGACGCGGGGGGCGCATGGGGCAAGGCAGTCTCGGCCTCGCGCAGCAGCGCATAGTCGGCCACGTAGGCCTCCAGGCATCCGCGCTGGCCGCAGCGGCACAGCGCTCCTTCGGGCTGGACCTTCATATGGCCGAACTCCACCCCGCGCCCGCGGGTGCCGCGGTAGAGCCGGTTGCCGAGCACGATGCCCATGCCCACACCCTGTTCGATGGTGACCACGATGAAGTCGCGCATGGCACGGCCGACGCCGAACCACAGCTCCGCCATGGCGAGCAGATTGGCGTCGTTGTCGATGACGACCGGGCGGCCGAGGCGTTGTTGCAAAAGGCGCGCCAGCGGCACGTCGCGGACCGAGAGGGCGGGCGACCAGTGCACGATGCCGGTCTGCGTGGCAACGAAGCCGGGGACGCCGATCCCGATGAAGGCGAGGTCGGCGCGCCTGAGCCCAGCCTGCGCGAGCCCCTCGTCCAGCGCTGTTTCGACGGCGGCGATCACCGCCTCCGCATCGCACGGAATGGGCCCTGCCGGCGTCGTCGCCTCGGCAAGCTGCCGCCCGGCGAAGTCGAGGAGCACGACGGTCACGCCGCGGTCGCCCAGCTTGAGCCCGGCGACCACGTGGGCATCGGCCCGCAGCCGCAGCGCCACGCGTGGCCGGCCCCGCGCTCCCCCCGCTCCGGGGCCGTCCGCGGTCTCCTCGATCAGGGTCCGGCTCATGAGGTCGGCGGTCAGCGTGGTCACAGTGGCGGGACTGATGGACAGATCGCGTGCGATGTCGACCCGGGCGATCTGACCGGCCGCGCGAATCCGCTCGAAGATCAGGTCGCGCGCACTTCCCCCGGCGGGGGTGAGCGCCAGTCCCTGCGGGCCATAGCCGGTCATGAGGCCTCCAATTAAATTCGATCACTCAATTTAAAGCGGTTTGGATTTACCATATTGCACCTGCGAAATGGCTATGTCCGCACTATTCTTGTCCTGAAGCGTGCATATCGGGGTGGCTCCGGTCAAATATTTTTTGACTTTCAAATTTAATCGTTCATGGTGAGCCCACGATCCGGCAGCCGTTTCGAATCAAGAGCCGTCGGACCAACTCGGGAGGACATCATGAACTTCAACAAGACCGTTGCGGCTGCCGTCGTGCTTGCCGCAGGCTTCGCCACCCCCACACTCGCCCAGGACCTGACCGTCGGCGTGAGCTGGTCGAACTTCCAGGAAGAGCGCTGGAAGACCGACGAGGCCGCCATCGTCGCCGCTCTGGAAGCGGCCGGCGCGGAATACGTCTCCGCCGATGCGCAGTCGTCCTCGGCCAAGCAGCTGTCGGACGTCGAGTCGCTGATCGCGCAGGGTGCCGACGCGCTGATCATCCTCGCGCAGGATGCCTCCGCCATCGGTCCGGCCGTGCAGCAGGCGGCCGACGAGGGCATCCCGGTCGTCGCCTATGACCGCCTGATCGAGGATCCGCGCGCCTTCTACCTGACCTTCGACAACGTCGAAGTCGGCCGCATGCAGGCCCGCGCGGTGCTCGAGGCGCAGCCCGAGGGCAACTACGTCATGATCAAGGGCTCGCCGACCGACCCGAACGCGGACTTCCTGCGCGGTGGTCAGCAGGAGGTCCTGCAGGAGGCGATCGACGCCGGCAACGTCACCATCGTGGGCGAGGCCTACACTGATGGCTGGCTGCCCGCGAACGCCCAGCGCAACATGGAGCAGATCCTGACCGCGCAGGCCAACGAGGTCGACGCGGTCGTCGCCTCCAACGACGGAACCGCGGGCGGCGTCGTCGCGGCGCTGACGGCACAGGGCATGGAGGGCATCCCGGTCTCCGGCCAGGACGGCGATCACGCGGCCCTCAACCGCGTCGCACTCGGCACGCAGACCGTCTCCGTCTGGAAGGATGCGCGGGATCTCGGCCGTGCGGCCGGCGAGATCGCCGTGGCACTCGCGGGCGGCACCGACCTCGCCGAGATCGACGGCGCGGAGCAGTGGACCTCCCCGGGCGGCACGACGATGTACGCCGAGTTCCTCGAGCCGGTGCCGGTGACGGCATCCAACCTTGCTGCCGTCGTGGACGCAGGCTGGATCACGCAGGAAGCGCTCTGCCAGAACGTGCCCGCGGGCAGCGTCGACGTCTGCGGCTGATCGCTAAGCAGCGCAACCGTCCCGGCCTTCGGGCCGGGACCTCTCGCCCCGCGTGACGAGCGGGGCGGCTCCGGACGGCGTCCGGAGCGGTACCGATCCACAGGGATACGAGTATGATGACCGACACCGGCCCCGCAGATACCCGCGACAGTGCCACCACGGTTCCGCAGACGCCGAAGAGCTTCTTCACCTCGCTCGAACTCGACATGCGGCTGATCGGCATGATCGCGGCGCTGTTCGTGATCTGGGTGGGTTTCGCGGCCTTCACCGACGGGCGGTTCCTGACGCCGCGCAACATCTTCAACCTCACGATCCAGACGGTGAGCGTGGCGATCATGGCGACGGGCATGGTCTTCATCATCGTGACCCGCCACATCGACCTCAGCGTGGGCTCGCTGCTGGCCACCTGCTCGGCGGCGATGGCGGTGTTGCAGACGCAGTACCTGCCGGACATCTTCGGCCTCGGCTCGCCGATGATCTGGATCTTCGCCGTGATCGGCGGGCTGCTGGTGGGCACCGCGATCGGCGCGTTCCAGGGCTGGATGGTCGGCTACCTGTCGATCCCGGCCTTCATCGTGACACTCGGCGGCCTGCTGATCTGGCGCAACGTGGCATGGTACATGACCAACGGACAGACGATCGGCCCGCTCGACCCGACCTTCCAGATCTTTGGCGGCATCAATGGCACGCTGGGTGAGACATGGAGCTGGATCGTCGGCATGGTTCTGACCGCGGCGGCGTTGGCCATGCTCTTCGCCTCGCGCCGGCGGAAGGCGTCGCATGGTTTCCCGGTGAAGCCGATGGGGGCAGAGATGGCCCTCGGTGCGATCTTCGCCGCTGCGATCCTCGCCTTCATCTTCGTGCTCAACAGCTACTCGATCCCCGGCCGGCGGCTGGAGCGGATGTTCGAGGCCCGCGGCGAGGTGATGCCGGAGGGGCTGGTGCAGGGCTACGGCCTGCCGGTTTCGGTCCTGTTGCTGATCGTAATCGCCATCGTGATGACGGTGATCGCGCAGCGCACCCGGCTGGGTCGCTACATCTTCGCGACGGGCGGCAACCCGGACGCGGCGGAGCTCTCGGGCATCAACACCAAGCTGCTGACGGTCAAGGTCTTCGCCATCATGGGGGCGCTCTGCGCGCTGTCGGCTGTAGTGGCCTCCGCGCGCCTGACCAACCACTCCAACGACATCGGCACGCTCGATGAGCTGCGGGTGATCGCGGCGGCGGTGATCGGCGGCACGGCGCTGTCAGGCGGGATCGGCACGATCTACGGCGCCATCCTCGGCGCGCTCATCATGCAGTCGCTGCAATCGGGCATGGCCATGGTCGGTGTCGATGCACCGCTGCAGAACATCGTGGTCGGCGCGGTCCTCGTGCTCGCCGTCTGGGTCGACATCATCTACCGCCGCCGCGCGGGCCTCTGAGGGGAGTGACAGTCATGAACACCGGAACCCCCCTCGTCGAGATGCGCAACATGTCCATCGCCTTCGGCGGTGTGCAAGCGGTCGACGATGTGAGCGTGGACCTGCATCCCGGCGAGGTCGTCGGGCTGCTCGGCCACAACGGCGCAGGCAAGTCGACGCTGATCAAGATCCTGTCGGGCGCCTACCGCGCCGATGCGGGCGAGATCTTCGTCAACGGCGAGAAGGTCACGATCGAGAACCCGCGCGACGCGCGCGCCAACAATATCGAGACGATCTACCAGACGCTGGCGCTTGCCGACAATCTGGACGCGGCCTCGAACCTGTTCCTGGGGCGCGAGATCACCAATGCCTTCGGCATGGTGGACGACGACGCGATGGAGGCGGAGACGCGCAAGATCATGGCGCGGCTCAACCCGAACTTCAAAAAGTTCGCGGCCCCCGTGAGTGCCCTCTCGGGCGGTCAGCGCCAGTCGGTCGCCATCGCGCGCGCGGTCTATTTCAACGCGAAGATCCTGATCATGGATGAGCCCACCGCGGCGCTCGGCGTGCACGAAACGCAGATGGTCGCAGAGCTGATCGAGGAGCTGAAGAAGCAGGGAATCGGCATCTTCCTGATTTCCCACGACATCCAGGACGTCTTCAAGCTTTGCGACCGGGTGAGCGTAATGAAGAATGGCCAGCTCGTCGGCACCGAGCGGGTCGAGGACGTGACCGAGGACGATGTCCTCGGCATGATCATCCTCGGCAAGAAGCCCGAACACCGGGCGGCCTGATGTATCTGGGGCTCGACCTCGGCACCTCCTCGCTGAAGGGGGTTCTGATCGATGAGACCCAGGCGGTCGCGGGCCAGGCGACCGCACCCTTGAGCGTGGACCGGCCGGCCTCCGGTTGGTCGGAGCAGTCGCCGGTGGCGTGGCTGCGCGCCGCGGAGGCGGTGTTCGATGCGCTGGCCGCCGGGCACGACCTGTCCGCGGTGCGCGGCATCGGGCTGTCGGGGCAGATGCACGGTGCGACCCTGCTCGATGCCTCCGATGACGTGCTGCGGCCCTGCATCCTGTGGAACGATACCCGCGCGGCGGAGGAGGCGGCGGAGCTCGACACCGATCCGGTGTTCCGTGAGTTGACGGGCAACATCGTCTTTCCCGGCTTTACGGCGCCGAAACTCGCCTGGGTCCGGGCGCACGAGCCGGAGGTGTTCGCCAAGGTCGCCAAGGTGCTGCTGCCGAAGGACTACCTGCGGCTCTGGCTCACGGGCGAGCACGTGGCGGAGATGTCGGATGCTGCCGGGACGAGCTGGCTCGATGTCGCCGCCCGCGACTGGGCTGATCCCCTGCTCACCGCCACGGGGCTGACGCGCGAACAGATGCCGCGGCTCGTCGAGGGGACCGAGGTGTCCGGCGGCACCCGGCCCGAACTGACGCAACGCTGGGGACTGGAGGCGGGAACACCTGTGGCTGGCGGAGCGGGCGATAACGCCGCTGCAGCCGTCGGCATGGGCGTGGTGAAGGCGGAACAGGCATTCCTGTCGCTCGGAACGTCGGGCGTGCTTTTCGCAGCCAATGACGGCTTCGCGCCTGATCCGGGCAGCGCGGTTCACACGTTTTGTCATGCGCTGCCGAAGACGTGGCACCAGATGGGCGTCATCCTCGCCGCAACCGACGCGCTGAACTGGTATGCGGGGGTCGCCGGCTCGACCGCACAGGAACTGACCGGCGGGCTTGGCGAGGTTGCCACGCCCGGTCGCACGCTGTTCCTGCCCTATCTGGGCGGCGAGCGCACGCCGCACAACGATGCTGCGGTGCGCGGCGCCTTCCTGGGGCTGGAGCACGCGGCCGATCGCGACGCCATGACCCGCGCCGTCCTGGAGGGCGTCGCCTTCGCCTTCGCCGACAGCCGCGATGCGCTCGCGGCCACCGGTACGCGGCTGGAGCGGGCGACCGCGGTGGGCGGCGGCTCTCTCTCCTCCCACTGGTTGCAGATCGTCGCCAGTGCGACCGGCCTGATCATCGACGTGCCCGAAGCCGGGGATTTCGGCGGGGCCTTCGGTGCCGCCCGGCTCGGGATCATGGCCGCAGAGGGCGCGGGGGCCGAGATCGCCACGCCACCTGTAATCGCGCGATCCATCGAACCCGACCCGGCGCTGGCCGACGCCTTTGCCGCCGGCCACGCCCGCTATCGCGCCGCCTATTCCGCCATCAGGAGCGTCTCATGAGCTATTTCGACGGTATCGAAGCAGTCCGGTTCGAGGGACTGGACAGCGGCAACCCGCTCGCCTTCCGCCACTACGATCCCGACGAGGTGGTGCTGGGCAAGCGGATGGAGGACCATCTGCGCTTCGCCGTCTGCTACTGGCACAACTTCGCCTGGGAGGGTGGCGATCCCTTCGGCGGGCGCACATTCGAGCGGCCCTGGTTCGGCGACACGATGGACCATGCGCGGGCGAAGGCGGATGCCGCCTTCGACATGTTCCGCATCCTCGGCGTGCCCTATTTCTGCTTTCACGATGCCGATGTCCGGCCCGAGGGCGCGGATTTCGCAGAGAACACCGCCAACCTTGAGGCCATCGTCGATCTCTTCGCGGAGAAGATGAAGGACGGGCCGAAGCTGCTGTGGGGCACGGCCAATCTCTTTTCGCACCGCCGTTACATGGCAGGTGCAGCGACGAACCCGGATCCGGAAGTCTTCGCCTTCGCCGCGGCGACGGTGAAGACCTGCCTCGACGCGACGCACCGCCTGGGCGGAGAGAACTACGTGCTCTGGGGAGGGCGCGAAGGCTACGAGACGTTGCTCAACACCGACATGGGTCGCGAGCTCGACCATCTCGCGAAGTTCATCGAGAAGGTGGTCGATCACAAGCATCGCATCGGGTTCGAAGGGACGATCCTGATCGAGCCGAAGCCGCAGGAGCCGACGAAACACCAATACGACTACGACGTCGCCACCTGCTACGGCTTCCTCAAGCGCTACGGGCTGGAGAACGAGGTGAAGCTCAACCTGGAGCAGGGGCACGCGATACTCGCCGGGCACTCGTTTGAGCACGAGATCGCGCTGGCGCAGGCGCTCGGTGTCTTCGGCTCGATCGATATGAATCGCAACGACTACCAGTCCGGCTGGGACACGGATCAGTTCCCGAATACGGTGCCGGAGGTGGCGCTCGCCTATTATCACATCCTGAAGGGCGGCGGGTTCGGCAATGGCGGCACCAACTTCGACGCGAAGTTGCGGCGCCAGTCTCTCGATCCGGAGGACCTGATCGCGGCGCATGTCGGCGGCATGGATGTCTGTGCCCGTGGCCTCAAGGCGGCCGCGGCGATACTGGAGGACGGGGGGCTGGAGACCGCGCTCGCCGAGCGTTACGCCGGGTGGGAGGGCGCGGACGCCACACACATGCTCCACGAGGAAAGCCTGGAGGACATCGCGGCCCGCGTGGCACGGGACGGCATCAACCCGAACCCGGTGTCCGGGCGGCAGGAGCGGCTCGAAAACCACGTAAACCGTTTCGTATAAACGGCGTGGCTGGACGGACGGGCGCGGGGCGCGTATGGGGAAAGCTCCGCGCCGTCGCAAACGGGTGAGCATGACATCCTTCCAGAAACGTCGCCTGCACGTGCTGACGCGCCGCGAGTTCTGGCGGCTGGTGCGCTTCGGCATCGTCGGCATCTGTCTTGCTGCGACCTATGCCGGCCTCTTCCTCGGGCTGCGCGAATTCGGTCTGGCCCGGTGGGAGGCAAACGGTATCGCCTTCTCGGTCTCCACCGCGCTGCAATACGTGGCGCATACCAAGTGGACGTTCCAGAGCCGGATCTGGGATACCGGACAGCAGACCAAGTTCCTGGTCGTGATCGGCATCGGTGTCGTTTACTCGTTCGTCGTCACGACGAAGCTGACGCCGTTTTTCGACTGGCCTGATTGGGGCGCCGCGGCCTGCGTCATCTTCACGCTGCCGATCCTCAACTACATCCTCTATCGCTTCTGGGTCTTCCGAGTTTGACCGGTCTTTAGCGCAGCGCGCTCACGCTACCTGCGGGAACCTCGCGCCCATCGGACAGCAGAAGGCTGTTGCCGTCAGGGGCGAAACGCGCCTCTTCCACCATAGCGAAGCCGTAGCCGGTCGCGATCAGCCGATCCCCCTGGTCCACGGGACCGCGCAGCTCGAAGCTGTAGGACCCCGGTGGCGCTTGAAGGCCCGTGTCCAACACACCGGTCCACGCGCCGCCCGAATAGGGCTGGTCGCTCACGATCTCACCGAGCCCGTCGCGCACCACGAGCCGCCCGCCCGCGGGCGGATCCGCGTCGAATTCGGGCGTCACGGGCGTCCCGTCGAAGGGCAGCGGCCCTGCCGTCGCAACCTCCCGCCCGATCCAGCCGCCGAGGGCGGAGACGTCGCTTTCGCGAAGCGCCGCGGTCAGGCCGTCCAGCTTCGTGTTGGTGAGGATCTGCTGCTCGACCGACGTGAAGGTCGCAAGCTGCGCGACGAACTCCGTCGATTCCATCGGATTGAGGGGATTCTGGTTGCGCAGTTGAGCCGTGAGCAGCGTCAGGAACGTCTCATAGTCGGTGACCGCCGAACTGTTTGCGGTGGCGGTCGATGTCGTTGTCTGCGCGGGATTGGTCGAGGTGACGGCGTCCATGGGGGCTTTCCTAAACTCTGAGGTCGAGGCCATCGGCCGGCATTCGCTGGGCCGAGGCGACTTCGGCCGAGACGGGGGCATAGGTATCGGTCTCGTCGCGGTCCGAATGGGATTGCGCGGAGCCCTGCGAACCATCGGAGAACTGCAGGTCGGCACCTTCGAAGCCCGCCGCCGACAGTTCCCGCATCAGGTGATCGGCATTGCGGCGCAGCAGGTCCATCGTCTCGCCCCGATCGGCGGCGATCACCGCCGACAGCCCGTCCTCCGTGAAGCTGAGGGTGACCGTGAGGCGCCCGAGTTCCGGCGGATCGAGCCGCAGTTCGGCGATGCGCGTCTGCCCATCCGCTGCCAGACGCACGATTTCCGTCGCGAGCTGGACGGGCGCGGTCAGCGGCAATGGCATAACGGGCCGCGCGGGGCCTTCAGATCTGTGCGTTGCCGGTTCGGGGACCGGTTCCGACGGGATCGCGGAAATCGAAATGTCTGCGATATCGACAACCGATTGCGCAGCGATGACCGGAATCAGGACGGGGGACCGCATAGGTTGGTCTTGCCTCTCCTGCACTGCAGGCTCTGTCATATGCGCGATCGGCGAACCGTTGCCAGTCATCACTATGGGATCATCGAACCGGATCGGTTCGGATGGCGATGCGACAGACCCACCGGTAACGATCGGTGGTTCTCCAGCAGCGATCGCTACGGGGCGTGGCGACGATTCCCGAATTGGTCCGTCTGGCGCTGGTCGATCCGTGCTCTGATGGTCCGCCATCAAAGTCGCTACATCGCGATTGGCGATTTGAGTGAGGCGCATATCACGTTGCGTTTCGCCCGCCACCCGAACCTCCTGCTCAGTGGATGCGGCGGGCGGATCATCATTCGAAATGAGCCAACGTGCCGGCTGCGCTTCCGCGCTCGGCGATGCCGGTCGAGTAATGTCTGATGGAGCGGCCTCGATCCGTGGGGGGCGCTGCTGCTCGGCAACCGCCTCCGTTTGGGGTCGATCATCGCTCGGTGGAGCACTGGTTTCGTCGATCTGACCGTCCGTTATTGTTCGTTCGGCCGGCAAGGTCCGTATTGTAGGCGGACCGGTTCGCGGCGATCCCGGCTCCATTGGAACTGTCGCAATCTCCTGCGTTTCAGGCTGGCCCTCTCCCCGACCAGGCCCGGCCGGCGAGAGGGGAACGACGTCGGCGCCCGCCCCCTCCATGATCTCGGCGAAGTCGTTCGAGGCCGGCGGTGCGTCGGGCGTCACCGAGTCTTTTATCGGTGCCATTCCAAGGAGTTGGAGCAGGATCTGCATCGGTTTCTCGCATTGCTTTATCCCCGTCATACGCGCCGAAGTCTTACGATTTCTTTACCCGACCCGGTCATGATGGCTTCCGATCGTATGAGAAGGAGCAAACCATGGATGTTGCAGTCACTTCACCCACGCCCCTGCCGGTCGACCGGCATACCGTGCTCGAACGGACCGCGCGGGAGTTCGAGGCGGCATTCCTGTCGGAGATGCTTCAGCATTCCGGCATGGGACGGGCCCGCAGCGCCATGGGCGGTGGGGCAGGGGAGGATGCGTTCGCATCGCTTCTCGCGCGCGAACAGGCGAAGGCCTTCGCGGACGGCGGTGGGATCGGCCTTGCCCGGCATGTCTTCGATAGCCTCGTGGAGGGACGGGATGCCTGATCGTCGTCTGGAACGGATCTTCGGCTTGCTCGATGCGCAACGCATGGCACTGCTTTGCGGCCGGTACGATGTGGCACCCGTGCTCGACCGGGTCGAGGCACTGGTCGCGCCGCTGGGAGCCGACGAGATGGCTGCGGTTCGCGCGCGGCTGGAGCGGAACCTGAAGCTCATCGACGCCGCGCGCGCCGGTGTTGCGGAAAGCCGCGCCGGCAGGCGCGACGCCGGTTTTGCCTACGGGCCGGACGGGCGACGCGCGACATTGGGTGGATCTCCGGGTGTCTCCCTGCGCCGTTAACGCTGATCGGTCGTTTCTTTTACGTCCTGTTAGGGCAGGGGGTGGCAGATCGGACATGCGATCTTCGAGATCGGCACGGTGAAGGGCAAAGCCCGGCGCCGTACGCGTCAGAACGGCGACCGCGGTCGGACCGGACGGTCCGGCCAGAACCGTAAACGCGGTGTCGAACGCACCGCTCGCCGGAGGACTGATATGTCCAGCATTCTCACGAACAACAGCGCCATGGTGGCCCTGGATACCCTGCGCAACATCAATATGAGCCTGTCGAAGACCCAATCGGAAATCTCGACCGGCCTCAAGATCGGCTCGGCGGCCGACAACGCCGCGATCTGGTCCATCAGCCAGGTCATGCAGAGCGACGTGGACGGCTTCGGAGCGATTTCCGAGAACCTGTCGTTGGGCAATTCCACCGTCGCCGTGGCGCGAAAGGCCGCGGAATCCATCGTGGACCTGCTCGGCGATGTGAAGACCCAGGTCGTGGCGGCGCAGGAGTCGGGCAACGACAAGGCCAAGATCCAGACCGAGATCGTCGCGCTGCGCGATCAGGTGAATTCCATCGTCAACGCCGCACAGTTCAACGGCGTCAACCTGCTTCAGCCCGGGCAGGACATCTCGATCCTGTCGTCGCTCGACCGCGCGAGCGACGGCACTGTCTCGACATCCGCCATCTCCGTGGGCCGGACCGATCTGTCGGCGGCGGTGGAGGTCGTGGGCGCGGATGCCGCGACTGCGGGCTCGCTTATGACGGGAACGCGGACTGGCTCCGCGGTCGCGGGCAACGCCGGCACTCCGAATGCCCTCGTCGCGTTCACTGGAGGCGGTGTGGAGGCCGGTGCGACCTACCAGATCACGCTGGCAGGCACCGGTGCCGCAACCGTGGATACCGGGGGCGCGCAGACCTTCACCTATGTCGCCAACGGAACGGAGACGGAACTGCAGGTGTCGACCGCGCTCAAGGCGCAGATCGACACCTTCGTGGCCGACAACAACCTGACCGACCTGTCCACCGCACAGGATGCAACGACGGGTGAACTGACCATCGCTCTCGGCGGCGGCCAGGGCACGGACAGTATCAATGTCGGCTTTCAGGAGTTCACCGGCGGTACTGCAGCCGGCGGACTGAGCGAACTGGGCGCCATGGACGTCACGACGACCAATGGTGCGGCGCAGGCGCTGACGGACATCGAGACGCTGATCAACGCGGCCATTGACGCCGCGGCTGCCTTCGGCTCGGTACAGGGCCGGATCGAAACCCAGCAGAGCTTCGTACAGAGCCTTACGGACTCGCTGACGACCGGCAAGGGTGCGCTGGTCGATGCCGACATGGAGGAGGCCTCCGCCCGCTTGCAGGCGCTGCAGGTCCAGCAGCAGCTCGGCATCCAGTCGCTGTCGATTGCCAACCAGGCACCGCAGAACATCCTCGCGCTGTTCCGCTGATCCGAAACCTGATCCGGGCCGCTGCCGCCGGCCCGGATCCCTCGGACCGACCGATCAGCCTTGGAGGAGAGGGTGATGAACCACGCCCAACAGGCCCGCCGCGCCTATGGAGCGGCCCGTACCGGCACGGCCACGCCGCGCACCGCAGAATACGACGCCTTCGCGCGGATCACGGCCCGCCTCGACGCGCCGCGGACGGGCGCGGCGGAGGACTATCCGCAGTTTGCTGGCGCTCTGCACGACAATTGCCGCCTCTGGCTTGCGCTTGCCCGCGATCTCATGAGCGATGGAAACCGGCTGCCCGACGACACGCGGCGGCGCCTGATCGCGCTTGCCGGCTTCGTGCAGAGCCATACCGCGCAGGTCCTGCGTGATGAGGCAGGGGCGGCGCCTCTCATCGACGTCAACCGCGCGATCATGCGCGGACTTTCCGCCGAGCGGCAGGTGGCATGATGTCGGGTCTTGTCCTGAAGCTTCGCCCGTCCGAGCGTCTGCTCATTAATGGCGTCGTGATCGAGAACGGGGATCGCCGAACGCGACTGCACATCCTGACCCGCGATGCCAACGTGCTGCGGTTGCGCGATGCGATCCATCCCGAGGAGGCGACGACGCCGGTCTCGCGGGTTTGCTACGTCGCGCAACTGTTCCTTGCAGGCGAGGCCGACCCCGACGATGCGCATTCCCAGCTCAGCAGTGGCATCGCGCAGCTCGCGAATGTCTTCGTGGATGGTGAGGGGCGTCTGCTGATCGACGAGGCCGCGGAACATCTGCGTGAGGGCCGGGTCTACCAGACCATGCGTACCCTGCGCCGGTTGATGCCGGTCGAGCGGCAATTGATGGCGCCGGGCTGATGCAGCCTCTGCTCCCTCTAGATGGTATTCTGGGTTTCCGTTTCTTGGAGCGGTCGCTCGCCGATCAGCAGGACCGGTTCGTGTCTGGTGCGCGCGTGGAACGGGAGCTGGCTTATTTTCGCGAGCGCATCGCGCAGATCGAGACCGCCGAGGAGTTGGTCGGGGACTACCGGCTGCTTCGGGTCGCGCTCGGCGCCTTCGGTCTCGGCGAGGAGATCGACAAACGGTACTTCCTGCGTCGTGTGTTGGAGGACGGCACGACTTCGTCCGATGCGCTGGCGCGCAAGCTGGTCGATCCGCGCTACCGCGCCTTCTCCGAAGCATTCGGGTTCGGTGACCCGGGCGGTGCCCGGACCCGGGTGCCCGGCTTCGCGGACGCGATCGCCGAGCAATACAGGATCCGCGAGTTCGAGGTCGCGGTCGGTGAGCAGAACACGGATTTCCGGCTGGCGCTGGAACTGAAACGGGAGATCGGAGCGATCGCCGCGTCGCCGACCGCCGACACCGCGGGGTGGTTCCGGATCATGGGCTCCGCGCCGCTGCGTACCGTTTTCGAGGCTGCGCTGAACCTGCCCGGCCAAGTCGCCCAGCTCGACATCGAGCGTCAGCGCGACGTTTTCGAGGGGCGGGCAGTTGCTGTCTTCGGGCAGCGCGGGGTCGGGCAGTTCACCGAACCAGAGCGGGTCGATCGCCTCATCGATCGCTTCTTCGCCGTTCGGTCTATCGACGGGACTGCGGCGCAGGACCCGATCGTTGGTCTGTTCCAACCGCTTGCGCCGCTGCAGTCGACGGGTGCGCAGAACCGGTTCACGGCCAGTCTCCTTTAATCAGTCTCCATTAACGACGTCAGCGTTGGTATGGAGTTGGAGTTCCACCGGTTTCGTGGACGGTTCCGGGGGAGAGGCCTCCAGCGTCTCGAGGGCGCTCCTTTCGTAGTCGATGGGCGAGAGATATCCCGGAGCCGAGCGACTACGGCCGGGATTGTACCGGCCTTTGATGAATTCGAAGATCGCCATGCGCGCCTCCGCCTTGGTCCGGAACTTTCTGCGATCCGGCAAATCGCATTCGAGCGTGGCAAAAAAGCTCTCGCACATGGCGTTGTCGCAGGCGTCACCGACCGGTCCCATGGACGGCCTGACGCCCGCCTCTTTGCGCCTGAAACCGAAGGCCACGGAGCTGTCGCGGATTTGTATTGTGAACCCCGATCGCCGTGGTGGATCACGTCCGCGGGCTTGCGCTGGCCGACCGCCATGTTCATCGCGTCGTTCTGAGCGAACCAGGCCGCGGCTTTTGACAGGATACCTCCCTCCTGCCGGAGCTGCTTGTTCTCGCGACGAAGTCGACGCAACTCATCGCGCTCTTCACTGCTCGGACTATCAGCACGCCTGCCATCGTCCCGCTCCGCCTGCCTGATCCGCCCTACGCGTTTGCGGTTCACCTGCCAGCCGGCGGCGCGCAGAAGTGCTGCCACCCGGCGGTAGCCGTATCGCCCGTACCGGCTGGCCAGCGCGACGATGTCCGCGGTCCGCGCCCCTTCACCGTCCCGGCCCCGCGGCGCCTTCCTCTGCGTCGAGCGGCGCAGCACGCGACAGGCGCGCCACTCGGACACGTCCAGCGTCCGCCGCATATGTTCGGTCGCCAGCCGCCGGAGCGCGTGAAGCGAATGGCGAAGGTGGCGGTCTTCAGAAGGGAGATCGCGGAGGAGATGAAGAGCATGATTAATCGGTGGAAGACAGGCGCGCCTCACCCGGTTCCTGATGTCGATCAGCTTCGGTGGCGTATCTCGACGCTCCAGTAAGAGAGCGCTGATTGAATAAGTACGGCCTCTCCAAACGAGCACGCTGCCGGAGACACCTGCACCGCTTCCTTCACACCCAGCTTCACGGCCAGCCCGGTGCGGGGGGACCACTCAAGGAAGGCGTCGAGGCTGAACTTGGCGATCCCGCTTGTCCGCTCGAAGCTGGTGCGGCCGCCCTCGAGCGATTGCCGCGCCGGGTCGCAGAGCAAGGCTGCTCGCAGCCGCTGTGGCCGCGCCGGCGAGCATCCCTCGTCGCGTGGTCTCGGCTTGGGCTCCGGTGGTGTTGTGAGTGGCGTCCGTGAGGCAGAAAGCGGGCGTTGAGCCGCCATCGGTTCGCTGGTGATGGGGCATCGCCGCGATGATCCGGGCGTACGATCAGGCGTCGCAGGCGCAGGATTGCGTTGTGGGCGCCGTGGATGCTGGTAGTTTGTCCGCTCCGGTATCGTTCGATCACCTGCGCCTTGGCTCCCCTTTGCCGTCTGCCGCGTACCGATGCGCCTTGACGTGAACGACATCGACCATGAGCATTTCAGGCCGCCCGCCTGCTTCGGCGAGGTGCGCGAAGATTTCCTCCCGGTGCCTTTCGCTGTTCATCGGGCGAGCCGGTCGAAGGGCGTGTCATGGGACAACAGACGGTCTGCGCGTTCCTTCGCCGACGTACCGACCGGAACGCGCGAATGATCCCGTCGATCACCCGGCGGTCGTTCCTGAAAGGAAGTCTTGCCTGCAATTGAGAAGGACGGACAACCAGGTCCCGGTGTTCTGGACCAGCTTAGTCTTCGAAAGCACGACATCTTGGTGACGTAACGACGACATGGCGTGCGTGGGCTTCGAGATGCGGCGGTCGACAGGAGTGTGCCGGGGTCGAACGCCGCCTCCTTCCACCGTTTGAGGCGCTATTGCTATTGTGGATCCTGGACGAGGTAGAGGTAGTTGCCGTGGCGCCCCATCTTCGTGGGGCCGGTGCCCATCGCGTGTCCCAACTCCAGCAGCGTGACCAGCATGTCGATGCTCTTGCGCGGAATGCCGGGCCGTGCGGGCGGCGGGGCCGGGCGTTCGGGGGCGAGCTGGCCGAGCAGGGCCGGGGTCGGGTAGGGGGTCGCGACCTCCAGCCCCTCCGCCGTCAGCACTTCGTGGCGCTCCGTCACGAGGGTCACGTAGTCGGTCGCGAAGCGGTTGAAGACCGTCGAGACACCCCGGAGCCCGGTCAGCAGGCCGACCGGGACCAGAACCTCGGCCGTGCCGAAGAGTGCGACGCATCCGGGATCCGACACGACAACGGACTGGTTGGCCGACAGAAGGAGATCTGCCGCCGGCCTGCCGGGGCCGAGGCTGCCCGCCTTCACCTGGATCAGGCGGCTGGCCGCCGATGTCCGCCAGAGCGAGCAGGTCCTCCGCGCGACGCGGCGCACCGGCAGGTCACCGTGGTCGACCGTGCGCACGAGGTCGCCGACCTTCAGATCGGAAACATCGAGCGGTCCTGCCGGAGTTGCGATGCGGGTTCCGGCAGAAAAACCGGGCAGATCAATCCGCGGCGCACCAGTCTGTTCGACGCTGCGCGACGGCGTATTCTGAAACAGAGCATCGAAGACCATGCCCATGACGTCCCTCCCCCGGGATCAACTGGGAGCTTTGTTTTATGTCTCCCTGTTCTCCTTAAAGAGGATTTGGAATGGCGCGTGAGAAGGCAACGGTCGATTTTGAAAGAGGCAGGTCGTGTAACGCGGTCAGGGGTGCCACGCGTTCAAATCTTCCGGACAAAATAAGAACATCGGGGCATTCCGACGCATTTCGATGCCGTTAGGTAGATAACTATCTAAAATTATTCAAAATTAGCTGGGCGGATTATCGCCGACCCGACGCCGCACATCGGCTGTCTTGAGCCGGGGCGACCTCACTGCGATTCGTTTGTGAGGCTTGCAGGGCGGCATTCGCATCGTTCTCGACACGGCAATTTGCCCCGGCATCGATGATGGACCACATGGTGAACGCAATCGGTGGCGTGCGTTACGAAAGCCCTCCCATGGGCGCCCGAACAAGCCGGGACCGGCCGGCGGGGCCCCGTGGCCCTACGACGGCGGACGGCGGTCGAACCAGGCGGGGCGAATCGCGAAATGGGAGAGCCGCGGCGAGATGCTGCGTAAATCAATTCAATTTCGCCGGCGCCGTTTGCTCATATTTTAGCCGATGAGCCGATCAGTGCTTTTTCGTTGTGCGAATTCTACCCTGCGACATCGGGAAATGGGCAAACCTGCTAGTTTCCCCGCCGCCGCGGTGACTAGGGTGACGACGCCACTACGGCTCGAGCGGCCACCGGGCGGGTCATCTTTGCACGAACGTCCCACCCGGCGGCCTCAACACGAAACGTGCTGTGGTCCGGACTTAGCATGTGGCGCGGAACGCTCAACCGACGCCGGTCGCGGACACACGGCACCCTGACAGGGGAGCTATCCGCTCATGTCTCTCACTCGCCCCCTCGCGACGGTCTCCGCAATCGCGCTGGCCGCAGCCACAGGTGCCGCCGCGCAGGACTGCGCGGAACCGATCAAGGTCGGCGTCCTCCACTCGCTTTCGGGCACGATGGCGATCTCGGAGACGACGCTGAAGGACACGATGCTCATGCTCGTCGAGCAGCAGAACGAGGCCGGCGGGCTTCTGGGCTGCGAGATCGAGGCGATCGTGGTCGATCCGGCCTCCGACTGGCCGCTCTTCGCCGAGAAGGCGCGCGAACTGCTGACGGTCCACGAGGTCGACGTGATCTTCGGCAACTGGACGTCCGTGAGCCGCAAGTCCGTCCTGCCGGTGATCGAGGAGCTCAACGGTCTCCTCTTCTACCCGGTGCAGTATGAGGGTGAGGAGAGCTCGCGCAACGTGTTCTACACCGGTGCCGCGCCGAACCAGCAGGCGATCCCGGCCACCGACTACTTCCTCGAGGAGCTGGGGGTGGAGAAGTTCGCCCTGCTCGGCACCGATTACGTCTATCCGCGCACGACGAACAACATTCTGGAGTCCTACCTGCAGGACAACGGCATCGCGGAAGAGGACATCTTCGTCAACTACACGCCCTTCGGCCATTCCGACTGGGCCACGATCGTGTCCGACGTCATCGCGCTGGGCGAGGACGGCAAGCAGGTGGGCGTGATCTCCACCATCAACGGCGACGCGAATATCGGCTTCTACAAGGAGCTCGCGGCACAGGGCGTGAGCGCGGACGACATCCCGGTCGTCGCCTTCTCGGTCGGGGAGGAGGAGCTGTCGGGCCTCGATACCTCCGATCTCGTCGGGCATCTCGCCGCGTGGAACTACTTCCAGTCCGCCGACACCGACACCAACGAGGAGTGGGTCGCGGCCTGGCGAGAGCGCATGGGCGCCGACCGTGTCACCAACGACCCGATGGAGGCGCACTACATCGGTTTCAACATGTGGGTGAACGCGGTCGAGCAGGCCGGCAGCACCGAGGTCGATGCGGTGCGCGAGGCGATGTACGGGCAGGAGTTCCCGAACCTCACTGGCGGCACGGCGGTCATGCTGCCGAACCACCACCTCGCCAAGCCCGTGCTGATCGGCGAGATCCAGGCCGACGGCCAGTTCGACATCATCTCCCAGACCGAGGAGGTCGAGGGCGACGCGTGGACGGACTTCCTGCCCGAAAGCGCCGTGCTCGTCTCCGACTGGCAGGAGCTCGAATGCGGGATGTACAACACCCAGACCGAGAGCTGCGTGCAGATCAAGTCGAACTACTGATCGAAGATGCGGCGCGCCTCTCGCGGGGCGCGCCGCCCGTTTTTGAAAGACCGGACGCCCCATGATCCGCATCCTTCTCGCGGCACTCACCCTGCTCGCGTTCACGCCGCCCGCCGCGGCACAGGAGCTTCAGACGCTGCTCCAGACCCATGCGGAGGAGGTGGCCAAGCCCGGCCGCCGCACCGTGGGCGTCGTGCTCGACGATCTCGCGGCCTCCGGGCTGCCGGAGATCGAGGGCTTTCTGGAGGCCTGGCGCGACAAGGGCGTCTGGCAGCGGGAGGAGGACGGCCTGTTCTTCATCGCGGAGGAGTTGGGCGACGACCGGCTGGCGCTCTTTGACATCGCGGACCGCTCGGAGCTCGGCGAGGTGTTCGAGGACGATTTCGCGCAGGTGAAGCCCAATGGCGGCGTGCGGCGGGAGATCGGATCGGCGCTGGTCCAGTTCCAGCTCTCCGCCGAGGATCTCTCGCGCCGGATCTCGGCCGTGAACGCGATCGCGCGGGACATGGACCCCGACCAGCTTGCGCCACTGCGCGCCTCGATCGAGGACGAGCCGAACGGCGGCCTGCGCCTGCGCAAGACGCGCGTGGCCAACATGCTCGCGGCCAGTTTTGCCGAGGACCCCGAAGAACGGATCGCGGCGATCCGGGGGCTGGCGAGCGATCTGTCGGTCGATGCCCGCGCGACGCTGAACCAGATCCTGTCGCGTGAGGAGGGCGTGGGGACCGAGGTGCCGGAGGGTGCGAACGTCGCGGCGATCCTTGAACCCGGCGAGGACCTTTCGGAGGAGGAGGCCTATGCCCGCCTCATCGCTGCGGAGCTGGCGCCGCCGCTCATCTCGGCGAGTCGGATCCGCGACGCGCTAGTCCTGCGGATCGCCGACGGCATGGTTGGCGATGTCCCCGTGGAAAGCCTCGATACCGAGGAGGCGCGGCTCGCCGTCTATGACGCCCTCGCTGCTGCAGGCGACGTCGCGCCACGGGTCACGGATGAAGCACGGGCCGAGGCGCTCGCCTCCCACGTCTTCTACGTGATCTATGACGAGCCCGATGCGGAGATCACGGCCGCGGCAGAGGACGCGCTGGAGGGCATCGAGACACGGGTGGCCGTGAGCCAGGCCGCCGATCTGGGGCTCGACGCGCTCTCGCTCGCCTCGATCTACTTCCTTGCGGCCATCGGGCTCGCCGTGACCTTCGGCGTCATGGGGGTCATCAACATGGCCCATGGCGAGTTCATCATGATGGGGGCCTATACCGGCTTCGTCGTCCAGCAGTTCGTGCCGGACTACACGCTGTCGATCCTGCTTGCCCTGCCGCTCGCCTTCGCCGTGACCTTTGGCGCCGGGGTGGCGATGGAGCGGCTGGTGATCCGCTGGCTCTACCACCGGCCGTTGGAGACGCTGCTCGCGACCTTCGGGATCTCCATCGCGTTACAGCAGCTTGCCAAGAACATCTTCGGCACGCAGGCGCGGCCGCTCACGTCGCCCGCCTGGCTCGACGGGTCGTGGGCCATCAACGACGTGATCTCGATCAGCTACATCCGCATCGCGATCTTCGTGCTGGCGCTGATGTTCCTCGCCCTCATCCTCTTCGTGTTGAAACGGACCCGGCTGGGGCTGGAGGTGCGTGCCGTGACGCAGAACCCCGGCATGGCGGCTTCAATGGGGATCGATCCGAACCGGATCAACATGCTGACCTTCGGCCTCGGCTCCGGCATCGCGGGGATCGCGGGCGTGGCCATCGGGCTCTATGCGCAGGTCACCTCCGAGATGGGTCAGGCCTATATCGTGCAGAGCTTCATGACCGTGGTCGTCGGCGGCGTCGGCAACGTGTGGGGGACGCTCGCGGGTGCAGGGCTGATCGGCGGGTTCCAGAAGGGGATCGAGTGGCTGAACCCGTCCAACACGCTCGCCGCGCAGACCTACATGATCCTGATCGTCATCCTCTTCATCCAGGTCCGGCCGCGCGGCATCGTCGCGCTCAAGGGCCGCGCGGCGGGGGACTGAGCCATGCGGAACACGACCCTGCTGCGCACCCCTTCGGTCATGTGGTTCCTGATCGCGCTGTCGCTCTTCACGCTCGCCACCGTCGTGATGGCGGAGATGGGGCTCGTCTCCACCTCGATGGTCAAGACTTTGGGCAAGACGCTGTGCCTGTGCCTCGTCGCCGTCGCGATGGACGTGGTCTGGGGCTATTGCGGCATCCTGAGCCTCGGCCACATGGCGTTCTTCGGGATCGGCGGCTACGCGGTCGGGATGTGGCTGATGTATGCGCGGACCGAAGGGATCGTGGAACGCAGCCTTGCGAATGGCGCCCTGCCGCCGACGGACGGGGAGGTGAGGGACGCCATCGCCACGCAGATCTTCGGGGTCGTCGGCTCGTCAGAGTTCCCGCCGATCTGGGCCTTCGCCCACTCGTTGCCGCTGCAACTGCTGGCGGTGGTGCTGGTGCCTGGTCTGCTGGCGCTGGTCTTCGGCTGGCTCGCCTTCCGCAGCCGGGTGACGGGGGTCTACCTCTCGATCCTCACGCAGGCGATGACGCTGGCGCTGTCGCTGTGGCTCTTCCAGAACGACAGCGGGCTGCGCGGGAACAACGGGCTATCCGGGCTCCAGAACATCCCGGGGTTCGAGCGCGTGCCGCAGTCCACCATTTCCATCGTGTTCTTCGTGGCCTCCGCGGTGGCGCTGGCGGTGGGCTACGTCCTCTTCGCCCGCGTCGTCTCGGGCAAGATGGGGAGTGCGATCCGCGCCATTCGCGACGACGAGGCGCGGGTGCGCTTCTTCGGCTACCGGGTGGAGCACTACAAACTCTTCGTCTTCACGCTGACGGCGGTGGTCGCGGGCATCGCGGGGGCGCTCTACTACCCGCAGGCGGGCATCGTGAACCCGGCGGAGCTGGCGCCCATCGCCTCGATCTACCTTGCCGTCTGGGTGGCGATCGGCGGGCGCGGGCGGCTCTATGGTGCGGTGATCGGCGCGGCCTTCGTGTCGCTGTTGTCGAGCTGGTTCACCGGGGGCGGGGCGCCGCCGGTCGATCTGGGCTTCTACACGGTGCAGTGGACCGACTGGTGGCTGGTGCTGCTGGGCCTGAGCTTCGTCGCGGTCACGCTCTTCTTCCCGCAGGGCATCGGCGGGCTCTTCGACCGGTTCGGGAGGGGCAGGTGAGCGCGCTTCTGGAAGTGAACGGCGTCTCCGTCTCCTTCGACGGATTTCAGGCGATCGACAACCTCTCGCTCTCCATCGGTGCGGCGGAGCTGCGGGCGGTGATCGGGCCGAACGGGGCGGGGAAGACCACGATGATGGACATCATCACCGGCAAGACCCGGCCCGACGAAGGCGAGGTGCTTTGGGGAGAAAACAATCTCTCCCTGATCGGGCTGAACGAGGCGCGCATCGCGTTGGAGGGGATCGGACGCAAATTCCAGAAACCGACCGTGTTCGAGGCGCAGAGCGTGCGGGAGAACTTCACGCTGGCCCTGCGCAAGCTGCGCGACTGGTGGCATGTGCTCCGCTTCCGCGCGACGCCGGACGATGTGGCGAAGATCGAGGAACTGGCCGAGGAGGTGGGGCTGACAGCTGAGCTCGACCGGCCCGCCGGCGAGCTCTCCCACGGGCAGAAGCAGTGGCTGGAGATCGGGATGCTGCTCGCCCAGGACCCGCAACTCCTGCTGGTCGATGAGCCCGCGGCGGGCATGACCGTCGAGGAGCGGGAGCACACGACCGAGATCCTGAAGCGCGCTGCGCGCACCCGCGCCGTCATCGTGGTCGAACACGACATGGACTTCGTCCGCCGCCTCGACTGCCGGGTGACGGTGCTGCACGAAGGCTCGGTCCTCGCCGAGGGCAGCCTCGACCACGTCACGAACGATCCGCAGGTGATCGACGTCTATCTGGGGCGCTCCGATGCTGACAGTTGAGAACCTGACGCTGCGCTACGGGCAGAGCCAGATACTGGACGGTGTGAGCCTGACGGCGCGGCCGGGCGAGGTGACCTGCGTCATGGGCAACAACGGGATGGGCAAGACCAGCCTGCTGAAGGCCATCGCCGGGCGGCATCCCTATGTAGAGGGCCAGATCACGCTGGACGGGGCGGCGCTGGGCCATCTGAGCGCCAGCCGCGCGGCGCGGGCCGGGATCGCCTACGTCCCGCAGGGCCGCGAGATCTTCCCGCTGATGAGCGTGGCGGAGAATCTGGAGACCGGCTTTGCCTGCCTGCCGAAGGATGCGCGGAAGGTGCGCGAGGATGTCTTCGAGCTCTTCCCCGTGCTGGCCGAGATGCGCGGCCGCCGTGGCGGCGACCTGTCGGGCGGCCAGCAACAGCAGCTCGCCATCGCGCGGGCGCTGGTGACCCGCCCCCGCGTGCTGCTGCTGGATGAGCCGACGGAAGGGATCCAGCCCAACATCATCGCCCAGATCGGCGAGGTGATCCGGCGCCTGCGCGCGGAAGGGGAGATGTGCATCGTGCTGGTCGAGCAGAACTTCGACTTCGCGCGCGGCCTCGCCGACCGCTACGTCACGCTGCGCCGCGGTGTGGTGGAACTCGACGCGCCTGCCGAAGAGGTCGGGGCGGAGCGTCTGCTGGAGGCGCTATCGCTCTAAGCGTGGGTCGCGAGGGGTGCGGCCCATTCGCGGGCGCGCAGCGTCTTGCGCGCAGAGGGACCGTAGGCAGCGGCACCGAAAACGCGCAGTTCGGGGAAGAGCCCGAACAGCTCCTCGCGCGCCGCATCCGCGATCCGGCCGAGGGACATCTCGCCGGGGTGGAAACTCTCGGCCTCGATCCCTTCGGCGAAGACGATCTCGTGCCGTGCGAACATCAGGTGGACGTATTCCACCGTGCCGCCGGGGCGCAGGTGGACGCCGCCGCCATCCACGAGATGGCGCGCGGCGATCAGCATCTCGTCGCTGCCATGCGACAGCCGCAGGCCGCCGTCGCGCATCAGGATCCGATGCTGGGGGGAGACGCGAAGCGGCGTGGTGTTGCCGAGACGCCCGGCCGCAATCTCCACGGGGGCGAGGGCGCCGACGGCCGGCACCTCCTTCCGCGCGATCCAGCGGATTGCCTGCAGCCCGCTGTCCCGCGTGACGACGAGATCGCCGATCCGCAGCGCATCGACCCGGCGCAGGCCGAGCGGCGTCAGCACCCGCGTTTCGGAGGCGAAGCACACCACGGATTCGATGTTCGAGAATGTAACGGTGTACTCGTCCGCCGCCCCCTCGTTGACGATGAAGAAGCCGTCTTCCTCGTCCGCGCTGGTGAAGGTGACATCGCCGCGCCGCAGCCCAGTCCCGTCGAGGCGCAGGACGTCGATATCGCTGTCATCCGCATCCTCGCCACCGTCGATGATCACGCCGCCGGTCTGGCCGTCATCCTCGAACTCGATGGTGTCGCTGCCGGTGCCGCCGGCGATCTGCTCCCGGCTGCCGTAGAAGATGAGGTCCGCGCCCGCGCCGCCGTCGAGCGTATCGATGCGGGTCTCGCTGTTGGTCACGCCGCCGCGCAGCGTGTCGTTGCCTTCGCCGCCGGAGATGTTGTCCCGGTTGCCGCCGCCCGTCAGGCTGTCGTCGCCGTCGCGCCCGTCCAGCGTCTGCGAGGACAGCGATGCTTCGGCATCCACGATATCGTCCTGATCGGAGAGGATCAGGTTGCGGACCGAGGTGAAGCTGCCGGCGGCATTCGTCTGATCGCTGACCGTACCGTTCTGATTACCCGTGTACTCGATCGTCACGCCGTGGCTGGTGAGGCCGCTTGCATCCAGCGTGTCCGACCCGCCACCGCCCGAGATGGTGTCGGTTCCGAAGAGATCGGTCAGCAGGATGGTGTCGTTGCCGCCGCCCGCCGTGATGTCGTCGTTCCCCGTTCCGCCGGTGATCGTGTCCGCGCCGTCGCCGGTCGTGATGACGTCGTCGCCGCCGCCGGCATCGACCACGTCGTTGCCGCTGGCCGACGAGGGCCCGGCCAGCGTGCTGTCCGCGTTGATCGTGTCGTCGCCGCTACCCGCTGTGATCGTGTCGGAGCCGGATTCGGTGTTGATCTCCGTACCCTGCGTGACGGCGGTGGAATCGAACGTGTCGTCCTGTTCCGTGGCGATGAAGACCTCGATCTCGTCGAAGCTCGCCGCCGTGCCGCCGGTCGTGCGCCCGACCACGGTGCCGGAATTGAAGTCGTTGAGGACGACGTCGATCCCTTCGCCCGTGACGTCGATGGCGCTCAGCGTGTCCTGGTCGCCGCCCTGTGCGCCGCCGTCGATGGAATCCGCGCCGAAGTCGTCCTCGAGCAGGATGAGATCGGGATCGGCGCCGCCGTCGATGACGTCGTCTCCGGTGCCGCCCGACAGCGTGTCCCGGCCCGCAGAGCCGAACAGCGTGTCGTTGCCCGCGCCGCCGTCCACGCTGTCGTCGCCCTCGTCGGAGATGTTCTCGGACGTGGTCGCGACCGTGAAGTTCGAGGTGTCGAAGGTGAAGCCCGAGTTCACGTTGCGCGAGGTCAGCGTGATCTCGAAGCTGGACCGGTTGGTGAAGTCGAGATTGACCTGGGAATTCTGCTCCTGCTCGTCGGTCTGGGTGTTCTGGTTGTTGTTCTGCGTGCCCGAGAAGGAGAAGCTGGAGCCGTTGTCCTCGATGAGCAGGTTGGTGGTGTCGGTGACGGTGTAGTTGGTGAACTCGGTCGTGCTGACCGTGATCTTCTCGCGGTCCGTCGTCGCGCCGCCGCTCGTGGTCTCGTCGAGGTCGAGGAAGGTGAACGTGCCGTTGACCGTAACCGCGGTCTCGGTGCCGCTGAGGTAGAACTCCACCCGGATCCTGGCCTGGTGCCCGGCAAAGGTGGACCCCGCGGCCGTGGTGGTGGCGCCGAGGTTCAGGATGACGATGTTGGGATCGGTCGTGTCGGAGTTGTTGAGGTCGACCGGCATGCTGGATGCTGTGACCCCGTCCGCCTCCGTCACGTCGACGAGCACGAAGCGTGCATCGATCGCCTGGCCGCCGGCAGTGGTCGCGACGTTCTCGTAGGTGATGAAGTCGCCGGCGGACTCGGCCCCGACCCCGCCAGGTGCGCTCGACCCGGTCACGTCCACGTTCGAGCGGTTGAAGTTGAAGTTCGCCGCGTCCTGCGCGGGATTGCGCACGTCCGATCCGTCGCCGTAGACGATGTCATCGTCCGCGCCGCCCAGGACGGTATCGTTGTTCTCCGCCCCGATCAGCGAGTCGTTGCCGCTGCCGCCCAAGATGCTGTCGTCGTCGGAGCCGCCGTCGATCGAATCGTCGCCCTCGCCACCATCGATCGTGTCGTCGTCGCTGAGGCCGCGCAGGGAATCGTCCCCCTCGAAGCCCTGGATGCTGTCATCGCCGCCGAGATTGGGTCCGCCGGTCTGGCCGGTCAGCGTCTCGTCCCAGGTCGGCACGTCGTCGTAGGTGAGGCCGCTGGGGAAGAAATCGTCGCTGGGATTGGTCCCCGTGGATCCGCCGAACGCGGTGACGTCGGGTTCGGAGAGGATGTAGAAGGTCTGTCCCCCGCTGCCGCTGTCGAGGAAGATCTCGTAGACGTCGACGGTGTTTCCGCCACCCACGTCGAAGGTGATGACGTTGTCGATATAGGTCTCGATGCCCGCCAGCGTGGTCGAATAGCCCGAGGTCGGGTCGAAGACCCAGCCGAGCTGGGAGGTACTCGGCGTCGTGCCGCTCTCGTCGAGCTGGCTCTCGAAGTTGTTGTCGTCGTCGGTCAGGTGAAGCTGGAGCGTCGGGGCCGATGTCGGCACCGTGATCTGGCGCGAAGATCCGCTTCCCGTCAGGCCGATATCGGCCGCCGTGAAGATGGAATAGGTAAAGATATTCGCCACGGTTCCGCTTCTCCCGCGTGCTGTCCGCCAATCGCTCCCTTGCCCATGGCGCCTAGTCTCGCGCTGTGTCCGAAATGTGGTTCGGGCCGGCTCCTAAGACCTTGTTAACCCCAACTGTAACGGGCAGGCCACGAAAATGTGACATCCGTAACCATCTGATTAGTAAATACAACCTTGGGTTTAGTGTTCGGAGCGCAATATGCTTGAGCCTGTCCGACAACAGTTTGCGAAAACAGCGACGAAGGCCGCCATAACCGTCATGCGGCAGGAATAGGGCTGTGGTACCGCTGGCGTTCCGGCGAGGGTCAGAACGGCGCCGGAAGTGTGAGGGAGAACCGTCAGACATGCTTGTCCGTGCGCTAGACGACTGGGATGACGCCTATGCGAACGGCGCGCATATCGAAGGGGCGGAGGGCTTTCCGCCGCGCTGGGCCGGTGCCGCTGCCGCGTTCCGGGAGACCGCGCCCGAGGTCCGGCTCGACATCGGTTACGGCGCCGGAGCGCGCGAGGCGCTCGACCTCTTTCTGCCCGTAGGCGCGCCGCGGGGCCTCGCCGTCTTTGTCCATGGCGGCTACTGGCGGCAGTTCGCAAAGGGCGACTGGTCGCACCTCGCCGCAGGGGCCGTCGCGCGCGGCTACGCGGTCGCCATTCCGTCCTACACGCTGTGCCCCGAGGCGAAGATCGCGGCGATCACCGGGCAGGTCGCCCGGGCTATCGCGCAGGCCGCGGGCATCGTGCCGGGGCCGATCTTCCTGGCCGGTCACTCGGCGGGCGGCCATCTCGTCACGCGCATGGCCGGTGCCGCGAGCCCGTTGGGGCAGGGCAGCGCGATGCGCCTGAAGACCGTGCTGTCGATCAGCGGCCTGCACGACCTGCGCCCGCTCCTGCGCACCACGCTCAACCGCGACCTGCGCCTCGACTGGGAGGAGGCGACGGCGGAGAGCCCGGCGCTCCACCCCCCGCGCGAGGGTACGCGTCACATCGCATGGGTCGGCGCCTACGAGCGGCCCGAGTTCCTCCGCCAGTCCGAGCTGATCGCCAACATCTGGGCGGGCTGCGGTGCGACGACGCTGCTGGAGATCGAGCAGGGCCGCCACCACTTCGACGTGATCGACGGACTGACCGACCCGAAGAGCGCGATGCTCGACGCGTGGCTGGGATGACGGGCTTGCCCGGCGCCGCACGGCGCGGCACGGTGTCGCGACCGACCTCAGCGAGAGCCCGATGACCCGATCCGTCCACATCCTCAACGGCCCCAACCTCAACCTGCTGGGCACCCGCGAGCCCGAGATCTACGGCGCGGACACGCTTGACGACATCGAGGCGCGCTGTGCGGCGCGGGCGGCGGAGCTGGGCGTCGAGCTTACCTTCGCGCAGACCAATTCGGAGGGTGGTTTGGTGGACCTGATCCAGGCAGCGCATCGGGCGGAAGCCGCGATCATCCTCAACGCGGGGGCCTATACGCACACGTCCGTGGCGCTCCACGATGCGCTGAAGTCCCGGCCCGGTGCGACGGTGGTCGAGCTGCACCTGTCCAACCCCCATGCGCGCGAGCCCTTCCGCCATCGCTCCTATATCGCGCCGGTCGCGACGGGGGTGATCGCGGGCTTCGGCGCCCGGGGCTACCTCATGGCGCTCGACGCCGTGGCGGACTGATCGCCTCATGCGTGCACAGTCGGTGCCGCAACTTTCGGCAGGGTGGTCGATTTCGCCTCCCGAATCGGCGGGGCGTTGAATCTGGGGGCAAGCCTGTTACGCTTTTACGCAAATCAAAGCCGGAGCCGTTCCGGCAAGACACAGGGACCGACTGCTTGACCGACACCGCAACGCCGGAAGGCTTCGTCACATTCGATCGCGTGCAAAAGAGCTATGACGGCGAAACGCTCGTCGTGAAGGATCTGAACCTCTCCATCGCCAAAGGGGAGTTCCTGACCATGCTGGGGCCATCCGGCTCCGGCAAGACCACCTGCCTGATGATGCTTGCCGGTTTCGAAAGCGCCACCCATGGCGAGATCCGCCTCGACGGACGGCCCATCAACAACATCCCGCCGCACAAGCGCGGGATCGGCATGGTCTTCCAGAACTACGCACTGTTCCCGCACATGACGGTGGCCGAGAACCTCGCCTTTCCGCTCGAGGTCCGCAGCATGACCAGGGACGAGCGGGAGCAGAAGGTGCAGCGCGCCCTCGACATGGTCCAGATGGGTGCGTTCGGCGGGCGGCGGCCCGCACAGCTTTCCGGCGGACAGCAGCAGCGCATCGCGCTCGCCCGCGCGCTGGTCTTCGATGCGGAGCTCGTGCTGATGGACGAGCCGCTGGGCGCACTCGACAAGCAGTTGCGCGAACACATGCAGTTCGAGATCAAGCACCTGCACGAGGAGCTGGGCATCACCGTCGTCTACGTCACCCACGACCAGGGCGAGGCGCTGACCATGTCCGACCGGGTCGCGGTCTTCAACGACGGCAGGATCCAGCAGCTCGCCCCGCCCGAAGACCTCTACGAGCGGCCCGAGAACAGCTTCGTCGCGCAGTTCATCGGCGAGAACAACACGCTCGGCGGCAAGGTCGAGAAGATCGAGAACGGCGTCGCCGAGGTTCGCCTGCATTCCGGCGAGATCATCGATGCAGCGCCCGTCAACGTCACGCGGCCGGGCGAGGAGACCACGATCTCCATCCGGCCCGAGCGGGTGGAGATCGACCACACCCGCCTGCCCGAGAACGCCCACACCATCGACGCCGAGGTGCTCGAATGGATCTACATGGGCGACATCTTCCGCACGCGGCTGCGCGTCGCGGGCAATGAGGACTTCGTCATCAAGTCGCGCAATTCCAGCGATCAGCGCCGCCTCGCGAAGGGCGAGCGGATCAAGATCGGCTGGGCGCCGGAGGACGCGCGGGCGCTGGACGCCTGACCACGAAATTCGCCGCGCACCGGGAGGGGGCGCGGCACATACCGCGGGGGCCGATGCCCGGCAGGCGACCCGCGGACCGAGAGATCAGACCGGGCACAGGGAAAGACGGATATGAAACTCAAGACATTCATGATCGGCGCCACCTCGGCGTTCGCCCTCGCCACGGTGGCCGGTGCACAGGACGGCCCCATGGCCGACGAGCTGACCGTCGTGAGCTGGGGCGGCGCGTACCAGAACTCGCAGCAGAAGGCGTATTCCGAGCCCTATGCCGCGGAGACCGGCGTCGAGTTCACGTGGGACGAGAGCTCGGCCGAGGCTGTGGCCCGCCTGCGCGCGATGGCCGAGGCCGACAACATCACGTGGGACGTGGTGGACGTGGTCGCGGCGGACGCGATGCGCCTGTGCGACGAAGGCATCGCCATGGAGATCGACCATGACGAGATGCTCGCGCCCGCACCCGACGGCACGCCGGCGTCCGAGGATTTCGGCGACCTGATCGTCTCCGACTGCTTCGTGCCGCAGATCGTGTACTCCACCACCTTCGGCTATCGCACCGATATCGAGGAATGGAACGGCGCGACGCCGTCGACGGTCTGCGACGTCTGGAACACCGAGGACTTCCCCGGCCAGCGCAGCCTGGAGCGGCGCCCGATCGCCAACATGGAATGGGCGCTGATCTGCGACGGCGTGGCCATCGAGGACGTCTACGACCTGCTCGAGACGGAAGAGGGCGTGCAGCAGGCCTTCGCCAAGCTCGACGAGATCAAGGATCAGGTCGTCTGGTGGTCCGCCGGTGCCGAGACGCCGCAGCTCCTCGCCGATGGCGAGGTGGTGCTTGGTTCCACCTATAACGGCCGCCTCTTCTCGGTGATCGAGGAACAGGACCAGCCGGTCGCGATGCTCTGGGACTGGCAGATGTTCGACCTCGACGGCTGGATCATCCCCGCCGGCCTGCCGGAGGACCGCCTGAACCGCGCGCTGGACTTCCTGCGCTATGCGACGGACACCCAGCGTCTGGCCGATCAGGCGAAGTACATCTCCTACGGCCCGGCACGCGCGTCCTCCGCACCGCTGGTGGGTCAGCACGCCGAGCTCGGCATCGACATGGCACCGCACATGCCGACCGATCCGGCGAACGCCGTGAACACCTTCCTCTTCAACTACAACTGGTGGGCCGACAACCGCGACGACATTGACGCGCAGTTCCAGGCCTGGCTGCTGCAGTAAGATCGAGGCGCGAGAGACTCCCGCGTTCGCGGGAGTGACGTTGGAAATCAGGCGTCATCCCCGCGCAGGCGGGGATCTCTCGAAGCGACACGATACGCTGACACTGGGACGCCCGCCGCAGGGCGTCCCGCATCGTAAGGCCCCGGATCAGGTCCGGGGCGGTAGCAAGGACATCTCACGCCCCGCATGAACGACCCGCGCCCCAACTGGATGGCCCCCGAACGGTCCCGCGTCTCCACCTTCGTCGTGGTGCCCGACGCGATGCGCGTTGCCCGCTTCGCCGAAGCCGTGTTCGATGCCGCGCCCGTCGGCGAGCCGCTCTACCGCAAAGACGGCGCGCTCTGGAATCACGGGATCCGGATCGGCGAGTGCTCCATCCTTCTGGGCGATGCCCAGCCCGGCATGAACCGCCCGGGCTTTCTTCACATTCACGTCCCCGATGTCGACGCCACCTTCGCCCGCGCCGTCGAGAGCGGCGCGCGCCCGGTCATGCACCCCGACGCCCGCTTCTACGGCGACCGCGACGGCGGGGCGGAGGACATGGCCGGGAACCTGTGGTGGATCGCCACCCATGAGCGGGACCTCACCCCGCAAGAGATCGAGCGCGCCGCCCGCGCCGAGGAAGAGATGCGATGACCGACGCCACCACCGGCACCTTCGCCCCGACGCCCGATGACGGTCTGCGCATCGCCGACAGCGACGCGTCGGGTCCGGTCCTCGCCGCCGACGGAACGCCGCTCAAGCGCAGCCTGGCGCGCGCCCTGCGCCGCCAGAAGATCAGGGCGCTGTTGCTCATCGCGCCGCTGCTCCTCTTCATCCTGCTGACCTTCATCGTGCCCATCGGGCAGATGCTGCTGCGCTCCATCAGCAACGACATCGTCTCGGCCACCATCCCGCGCACCGTCGTCGCGCTCGAGGGCTGGGAGTTCGGGGAGGATCCGCCCGGCGAGCCGATCTTCGAGGCGCTCTACGAGGACATGCTGGAGGCCACCGAGGCGAAGATCCACACCCGCCTGGGCAGCCGCCTGAACTACGAGATGTCGGGCATGTCGTCGCTCTTCCGCAAGACGAACGAGCGGCGCCTCGGCGGGTTCGAGGAGGGGGTACCCTATTCCGAGCAGTTCGCCGAGATCGACGAGGACTGGCTCGATCCGGACGTCTGGTTCACGATCCAGTCGAACTCCGACCGGATCACGGCGGGCTACTTCCTCGCCGCCGTCGACCTGCAGCGGACGCCGGAGGGGATCGAGCCCGTCGCGGGCTTCCAGCAGATCTACGTCAAGCTCTTCATCCGCACGCTGATCCTGTCGGTAACGATCACCTTCACCTGCCTCCTGCTGGGCTATCCCATCGCCTACCTGCTCGCGACGCTGCCCGCACGCTCCGCCAACCTGCTGCTGATCCTCGTCCTGCTGCCGTTCTGGACATCGCTGCTGGTGCGGACCTCGGCGTGGAAAGTGCTGCTGCAACAACAGGGGGTCATCAACGACACGCTGGTCTGGATCGGATTGGTCGGCGACGGCGGCCGCCTCGCGCTGATCAACAACGCCACCGGCACGGTGATCGCGATGACGCATATCCTGCTGCCCTTCATGATCCTGCCGCTCTACTCGGTGATGAAGACGATCTCGCCGAGTTACGTGCGCGCGGCGAAATCCCTCGGCGCGACCGATTTCACCGCCTTCCGCCGGGTCTATTTCCCGCAGAGCGTGCCGGGCATCGGCGCGGGCGCGATCCTCGTCTTCATCCTCGCCATCGGCTATTACATCACACCGGAACTGGTGGGCGGCACGGACGGGACGTTCATTTCGAACCGCATCTACTACCACATCTCGACGAGCCTGAACTGGGGGCTGGCCGCGGCACTGGCGAGCATCCTGCTCGCCGCCGTGCTGGTCCTCTACTGGGTCTACGACCGCCTCGTCGGCATCGACAACGTGAAGCTGGGATAAGCCATGGCCCTTCCTGCATACGCCTCCACCGGTCAGAAGGCCTGGCACTACGGGTTCCGCATCCTGTGCGGGCTGATCTTCGCCTTCCTGATCCTGCCGATCCTCATCATCATTCCACTCAGCTTCAACGCTGAGGACTTCTTCACCTTCACGCCGGAGATGCTGCGGCTGGACCCGGAGGGCTACTCGCTGAAGCACTACCGGGACTTCTTCACCAATCCCGACTGGCAGCAGGCGCTGAAGAACTCGTTCATCATCGCGCCGATCGCGACGATCCTCGCCGTGACCTTCGGCACGCTCGCGGCCATCGGGCTCTCGCAGTCGCACGTGCCCGCACGCGGGGCGATCATGGCGATCCTGATCTCGCCGATGATCGTGCCGCTGATCATCTCGGCGACCGGCATGTTCTTCTTCTACTCGGCCATGGGGAACTGGATGGAGGACAATCTGGGCCTCAGCCAGAACTTCGTGGGCTACGTGAAGATCGTGCTGGCCCATGCCGCGCTGGGCATTCCCTTCGTCATCATCACGGTGACGGCGACGCTGGTGGGCTTCGACAAGTCGTTGACGCGCGCCTCGGCCAATCTGGGCGCGGGGCCGGTCCGGACCTTCTTCAAGGTGCAGATGCCGCTGATCCTGCCGGGCGTGATCTCGGGCGGGCTCTTCGCCTTCATCACCTCCTTCGACGAGGTGGTCGTGGTGATCTTCATCGGTTCGGCCAGCCAGCAGACGCTTCCCTGGCAGATGTTCACCGGCCTGCGCGAGCAGATCAGCCCGACGATCCTCGCCGTCGCCACCATCCTCGTCGCGATCTCCATCGTGCTGCTCGCGACCGTCGAGATGCTGCGCCGCCGTTCCGAACGCCTGCGCGGCATGAGCCCGGGCTGATGCGCTGGCTGCTGCTGGCGCTGGCGGCGGGCCCCGGGCTCGCCTGCGAGGCGCCGGGCGTGCTGTTCTTCGATGCCGACCCGCGGGTGCAGATCGTGCTGCTGCCCGAGGATGCGGTGCCCGAGGGCGGCATCTCCGTCACCGGTACCTATACGGCGACCGAGCCGCGGGCGGGCGACAAGCCGCTGCCCGTCGGCTTCTTCGCCCGGAGCGGCGAGGTCGTCAGCCAGATCGGCGCGCGTGTCGACGGCGTCCTGATGATCGAGGACGGGCATGCGACCATCACCCGCCGCGACCGCACCGGCCTCGATACGTCCGAAGGCCGCGCGGCGATGGCCGGACGGGCGGGACAGGAGGGGCTGTCGATCCTCCAAACCCACCTGCTGATCGATGGCGGCGAGCTCGACCTGCGCCCCGTCGAGGATGCGCCCAGCTTCACCCGGCGGCTCCTCTTCCAGACCGGCAGCGGCCTCGGCCTGTGGCAGAGCGCCGGTCCCGTGACGCTGCACACCGCCGCGGCGAGCCTGCGGGCGGCCTGCGCGCCGGACATGGCGCTCAACCTCGACATGGGCTCCTACGATTTCTGCGTGTCGGAGGGGGAGAGCTGCGGACTGCTCACCGACACCGCGCGGCTCTCAAATCTCATCCACCTAGAGGCCCGAGAGCAGCCAGATCCAGACGGAGACGCTCAGAACGGATAGGGCGGTGGACAAGAGCACCGCGCTCGCCGCCACGCCTTCTCCGCGACCGTACATCGAGGCGAAGACATAGGCGTTCACCCCCGGCGCCATGGCGGCCGTGACGACGGCCGCCCGGACGAAGGGCAGGGGCAGCGCGAAGACCTCCACCGCCAGCACCCACGCGATGGACGGGTGCACCACCAGCGAGAGGAACGCGATCATCAGCGCCTGCGGCACCTGCGCGGCCATGCGATAGCGTGTGAGAATGCCCCCCAGCCCGAACAGCGCCGCGGGCAGGGCCGCGCGCACCACCAGGTCCACCGCAGCCCAGACGGGTTCCGGCAGGCTCACGCCCGAGAGGTTGACGGCGAACCCCGCCGCCAGCCCGATCATCAGCGCATTGCGGAACATCGCCCGCCCGATGGCGCGCAGCGTCCCGATCGGCCCGCGCCCGTCGGCGCGCGCCACCTCCATGGCGGTGATCCCCAGCAGGTAGCAGAAGGGCGCATGGATCGCGATGATCCCGAAATTCGCATCGAGCGCGGCCGCGCCGTAAGCCCGCTCCATGATCGGCAGGCCCAGCAGCACCGAGTTCGAGAACAGCGCCCCGAAGCCAACCGCCACCGCCTCGCCCGGCCGCCGCCGAAACAGCCGCCGCGCGCCGATGATCCCCAGCGCGAAGCACACGGTGGCTCCGGTGTAGAAGCTCACCAGCAACCGCCAGTCGAACACCGCCCCCAGATCGAGCCGGGCCAGTGCCGCGAACAGGAGACACGGGATGGCAAAGCCCTGCGTGAACACCATCAGCCCGTCCACATGGGCCGAGGTGAAGAGTTTCGCCCGCACCGCCAGCCACCCGGCCCCGATCACCAGGAAGACCGGGATGACCGTTTCCAGGATCCCTAGCACCGCACCGCCTTCGGATTCGCCCAGATATCCCCCCGCCGGAGGCGTCCGCCGCAGGCTCGCGCGTGCTCAGATCTCATACTCGATCCGCATCCCGTCGAAGGCGGGGGTGACATGCTCCGGCGTCTCCGCATCGACGGTCGCGTAGTCGAGGTCGATATGCATGTTGGTGAGCACGGCACGGCGCGGGCGCACCTTCGCGATCCATTCCAGCGTCAGCTCCAGATGGGCGTGCGTCGGGTGTGGCTTGTAGCGCAGCGCATCGACGACCCAGCAATCCAACTCATTGAGTGCCGCGAAGGCCGCGTCGTTCATAACGGCCACGTCCGGCAGGTAGGCGAGGTCATGGATGCGCAGCCCCAACGCGTCGATCGAGCCGTGGTTCACCTCGAACGGCACGAAGGGGATCGCGCCGCCCGCCCCCTCGATCTCGATCGGTCCGGCGAGCGGGCGCAGGTCGAGGATCGGCGGATAGGGGCTGCCCTCGGGCTGGATGAATGCATAGCCGAAGCGGTCGATCAGCGAATTGGTCGTCTTCCCGTCCGCGTAGACCGGCAGGCGCTGACGCGTGTTGAAGACGATCATGCGCAGGTCGTCGAGCCCGTGGACGTGGTCCGCGTGCTCGTGGGTGTAGACCACGGCGTCGAGCGTCCCGATCCCGAGGTCGAGGAGCTGCGCCCGCATGTCCGGCGAGGTGTCGATCAGCACGCGCGTGACGGCCTCCCCCTCGAACCGCTCCACCAGCATCGAGCAGCGGCGGCGCATGTTCTTCGGGTTCTGCGGATCGCACGCGCCCCAGTGCCCGCCCAGCCGCGGCACGCCGCCGGAGGAGCCGCAGCCCAGGATCGTGAAGACCAGACGCGCCACTAGGCAGCCGCCTCCGCCCGCGCGGCCTTCGGGAACAGCCGTTCGAAATTGGCCTCGGTGGCCGCGGCGAACTCGGCTTCGCCGATGCCGAAGACCTCCGCCCCCACCCGCGCCGTATGGGCCGTGAAGGCGGGTTCGTTGCGCTTCCCGCGGTGGGGTACCGGGGCGAGGTAGGGGCTGTCGGTCTCCACCAGCACCCGGTCGAGCGGGGCGGCGGCGAAGATGTCGCGCAGCTCCTGCGACTTCCTGAAGGTCGCGATGCCGGACATGGAGAGGTAGAACCCGAGCTCCAGCGCCGCCTCCGCCAGCGCGGGCCCGCTGGAAAAGCAATGCATGACGCACGCATAGGCACCCATGCCATGCTCCTCCCGCAGGATCCGCGCCATGTCCTCGTCCGCGTCGCGGGCGTGGATGATGAGGGGCAGCCGCGTCTCCCGGCAGGCGGCGATGTGGCGGCGCAGGCTCTCCTGCTGGGCGTCCGCGCTCTCGGCCGTGTAGTGGTAGTCGAGCCCGGTCTCGCCGATCGCCACCATTTTCGGATGCCGCGCGGCCTCGACCAGCTCCGCGACCTCGATCATCGGCTCCTCGGCCACGCGCATCGGGTGGATGCCGTAGGCGAACCAGACATTCGGGTAGCTTTCGGCGATCCCGGTCACGCGGGCCAGCCCCTCGCGCCGGGTGCAGATCGTGACCATCCGCGCGACGCCCGCATCGGCCGCGCGCGCGACGATCTCGTCGAGTTCACCGTCGAAATCGGGGAAGTCGAGATGGCAATGGCTGTCGGTCAGCATCGGAACCCTCAACTGACCCGCCGGGCCGTGGCATCGATCTGCACGAACGTATCGAGCATGACCTGCGCGGGGTCAAGGTTCACCGCGCGCGCATGTCCGACCCGGCCCGCCAGCGTCTCGGCCAGCTCCGCCCAGCCCTGCGCGGCGGTCAGTCCGGGCGCGAGGCGGGCCAGCACAGCCGCTTCGCCCGGCACCACCTCGACCGGCGTCTCGCCCATGGCGCCGGTGCGCGACAGGCGCCCCAGCAGGCGGGTGACGAGCCGCACCATCAGGTCGTAGCGCGTCTCCGCGGCGCGCCCCGCAGCCGTCTCGGCCAGCCCGATCATCGCGGGACGGCTCATCTTCGGCGCACCGTCGAGCAGCTTGACGAGGGCCGCGTAGACCGCGACGCCATCGTCCGCGATCATGCGGATCGCCTCGCCTGCCGAGCCGCCCGACAGCTCAGCGAGGGCCGCCGCGTTCCCCTCCGGCGGGAAGCCCGCGTCCATCATCGCGCTGTCGAGGCTCGCCGCATCCAGCGTGCCGAGCCGCAGCTCGCGGCAGCGCGACCGGATCGTCGGCAGCAACCGCCCCGGCTGGTGGCAGACCATCAGGATCAGCGCGCGCTCGGGCGGCTCTTCGAGCACCTTGAGGAGGGCGTTCTGCCCTGCGACGTTCATCTCGTCCATCGCGTCGACGATGGCCACGCGCCACCCGCCATCGGCGGCACTCATGGTGAAGAAGGACTTGAGCGACCGTACCTCCTCCACCCCGATTACGGTACGGAGGCGCTTGGCCTTCTCGTCCCACGGGCGGCGCGTCAGATGGACCCGCGGTTCGCCGAGGGCCGCGATCCGGCGGAAGGTGGAGCTGTCGGGGGGGACGTAGAGGCCGGTGCCCCGGTCCTCCGCCCCGTCGATCAGAAACCGCGCAATCCGCCAAGCGAGCGTCGCCTTGCCGACGCCCCGCGGCCCGGTGAGCATCCAGCCGTGGTGGAGCCGTCCGGCAGCGGCATCGAGGAACCGGTCCTCCGCCACGTGTTGGCCGTGCAGCGAGGCCGTCTCCCGCGGATGCGGCGCGCCCTCGACGCGGTCCGGTTCGGGCAGGGCGTCGTCGCTCATGCGCGCACCCCGGTCCGGGCGTCGTAGGCGGCGAGCACGTCGGCCGCGACCGCATCCTCGCCCCGCCGGCCGTCGATCAGCACGCAGCGCTCGGCCAGATCCCGCGCCAGCGCCCGGAACCCTTCGCGCAGCGTCGCCTGGAAACCCGCGCCCATATCCTCGAACCGGTCCTCGCCGGAGCGGCGGGCGAGGCCGCGTGCGAGCGCCACGTCGGGGTCCATGTCGATGACGAAGGTCAGGTCCGGCTCCAGCCCGATCATCAGCCGATGGAGCTCATCGACGATCCCGCGCAGGTCGCCGCGCGTGGCCCCCTGATAGATCCGCGTGGAATCCGCGAACCGGTCGCTCACCACGGTCTCGCCCGCGGCGAGCGCCGGGCGGATCAGCCGTTCCACGTGATCGCGCCGCGCGGCGGTGAAGAGCAGGATCTCAGTCTCCGCCGACCAGCGGCCGGGGTCGCCCTCGACGAGCAGGCGCCGGATCTCCTCCGCGCCCGGGGAGCCGCCGGGTTCCCGGGTCAGGCGCACGGTCTGGCCACGCCCCTCCAACGCGGCCGCGAGCCGCCGCGCCTGCGTGGACTTTCCGGAACCGTCGATCCCCTCGAAGGTGACGAACATGCCCTATTCGGTCGCCGGCTCGGCCACGGGCTCTTCGCCACCGCCCGCGATCTGGGCGAGCGCCCGCTCTGCCAGCAGGCGGCCCGAGGACAGGACACGGGTCATCGCGCCACCCTCGGCCACCTCCCTGCCCGCCACGAGGGGGATCGTGATCGCGCCGACCGTGCCGGTATCCAGCACCAGATCGGCGACGTGATCACCCTCGCGCACGGGCGCGGGGATCGGCCCGTCATAGATCACGCGGGCCGTGGCATTCGCCGCCTGGCCGATCGGCAGCGTGGCCACGACGGAATCGGCGGCGACGAGCGGCACGCTGCGCTCCTCGCCCAGCCAGACGTCGGCCTCGGCCACGATCTCGCCCTCCTCGAAGAAGGTCACGTTCTCGAACTCGCGGAAGGCCCAGCTCACGATCCGCTCGGATTCGGTGGTCCGGGCCGCGATGCTGTCGAGCCCCGTGACCATGAAGATCACCCGCCGCCCGTCGCGCACAGCCGAGCCGACGAGGCCGTAGCCCGCCTCTTCGGTATGCCCGGTCTTCAGCCCGTCGCCGCCGACGTCGGAGTAGAGCAGCGGGTTGCGGTTGCGCTGGGTGATGTCGTTCCAGGTGAACTCGGTCTCGGCCCAGTAGTGATAGAATTCGCCAAACTCGTCGATCATACGCCGACCCACGGTGACGAGGTCGCGCGCGCTCATCCGGTGCTCCGGATGCGGCCAGCCGGTGGAGTTGATGAAGGTGGAATCGTTCATGCCGAGCTCCCTCGCCCGCGCCGTCATGCGGTCGGCAAAGGCGCGTTCGGAGCCCGCGAGCTGCTCGGCCACCACGATGCACGCGTCGTTGCCCGACAGCACGACGATGCCGCGGATCAGATCCTCCACCGTGGGATTGTGCCGCGTTTCCAGGAACATGGTGGAGCCGCCATAGCCGTGCGCGTTCTCGGAGACCGGGAAGGTATCCTCGAGACCCACCCGTCCCTCCTGGATCGCCTCGAACAGCATGTTGAGCGTCATCAGCTTCGACATGGAGGCGGGCGGGATCGGCTCGTCCGCGTTCTTTTCGAGGAGCACCGCCCCGGTCTCGTAATCGACGACGAGCGCGGAGGTCGCGGCGGTGTCGAGGCTCTGCGCCCCCACCGCGAGCGGAAGGATCAGGGCGAGGGCGAACAGCGGACGGAAGAACACGGGTCGGACACTCCTTGGCAAACCGACGGTTACTCTAAAGGGAAATGGCGAGCGCGTCCGAGAATCCCAGCTCGCGCAGGCGCGCGCGCGTCTCGGCAAGCTCCGCGTCGCTGCGGGCCGGGCCCACTACGACACGGGTGAGGCTTCCCGCGGGCAGGGCCTGCGCCGCCAGCCCCTCGGCCCGAAGGCGTTCGACCAGCGCCTCGGCATTGCCCGGAACCCCGAACATGCCGACCTGCATGAAGGGCGTGTCGGGTGCGGCGGTCGGGGAAGGGGCCTCCACGGCTTCGGCCGTCGGCTCGGGCACCTCGATCTCCTCAAGGGTCGGACCTGCGTCCTCGACGGCGGGCTCCGGATCGGGTGCCGCGACGATGGCCGCGGCGATCTCCGCGATCGCGTCCTCGTCGGTGGCCAGCTCCACCTGCGTTGCCTCTTCCGCCGGAAGCTCGGCGGCCCCGTCCACGACGGTCGCTGCGTCCTCGATCTCTTCGGTGGCTTCGGATATGTCGGCCGGATCGGCCTCTGCCAGGTCGCCGTCGGCCGCATCGGCCTGCGCCTCCTCGGCGTCGGGCGTGTCCTGCACGACCTCGACCGTTTCGGGACGCACCGCGACCACCTCGACCTCGACCGGCAGGCCGGGCTCGACGCCGAGCTCCCGGGCCGCGTCGGCCGATAGCTGGAAGACGGGTCCCGGCAGGCCCGCCTCGCGGCGGAAGAGGGCCGCGGTGATCGATTGCCCGCTCGCGACGTCCGTCACCTCGACGCGCTCCGGATTGCCGACATCGGGATGCGCGATCCACGCGCCGCCGAGCGACGGTCGCCCGTCCCAGATCGCTTCGTCCTGAAGGGAAAAGAGGTCGGGGCGCGGCGTCAGCCGCTCCTCGACAACGGGTGCGGAACGCTCGGGCCCGGCCTCCGTGATCGGAGGGGTCTCGCGCGTCAGCGCCGCCGTGTCGTCCTCCCGGGGTTCGCAGGCCGAAAGTGCGAGGGCCGTGGCCCCTGTCCAGAGAACCGCCACCAATGCACGCCGTTCCATGCCGTCTGCCCCGCCTCGATCAGGTCGCGAGGCGTGATGCGCCCCGTCGTATTGCTGCTGAGCAAAGCCTACAGGAAGGTTCCGGCCAAGGAAAGGGCGGCGCTGGACGCCCCGCGCGGGCCCGTGTAGGGATCGGCCGTCCGGAGGTGTGGCCGAGCGGTTGAAGGCACCGGTCTTGAAAACCGGCAGGCGGGTGACCGTCTCGTGGGTTCGAATCCCACCGCCTCCGCCAATCGCCGCGCGCCGTACGACATTCTACGACCCCAGTTTGATGGCCGCTAAGCGCGACAGAGCTGCCGTTGCAGGTAGACGACTGAATGCCCGCTTCGGCTATTCATGCTTCCGAAGCAGGCCACCCCTAACCACGGCTCCTCCGACGACCGGTACCGCGCCGATAACGAGAGGCAGCGTAACCGCTGCGAGGCCGAAGATCGCGAGTATGCCAAGCGCAACGATGGGTGTTGCATGGGCGATCCCGGCGATCCCGGCGATCAGGGGTGCTTGTCCCAGACGTGTGGCGCTGTCCCATAAAGCGCTTGCCAACGTTACTGGCGCTGTGCCTATGCCCGCAATGATCGGCAACTGTGACAGCGTCGAAGCGGGGCGTTCTTCAAAGAGAAAGTGACCGCACGGAGCAAGCACGGCGATCACGTCCATAGAAAGGGCCGATCACGTCATGGGCCTCTTTACCTCGGCTGCGAATGGCCGACATGACGGCAAAGGCCAATCCCGACAAGACCGCAAGTCCGATCCCGAAGAGGTCAGCCGCCTGCGCAAAGCTAGGGCCAATTGCAAGGGTGACATCACCAAACGCGAGCCCCACGCCAAGCCAGTGACCAGCCCGTAGGCGCGTACCAGGCACCCAGGCCATGATGATGACAACCATGATCGGCCAAAGATAGGCGAGCACATTTTCCTTCGATGCACCGATCCGTGGCACGGTGTAGGGAAACAGCACGTTGTGACCCAGAAGCCCGAGGACGACGGTGAGCATCGCTTGCGGTGGTGTACGCAACACAGCCTTGATTTTCCCTCGCATTTGGGCGGGCAGCATAGACAGAATGAACCCGACACCTGCGGCAAGACCAAAGACGAGAAACGGCGGTGCGGGTGCCGGCGCCGTCGCGAGCGCTGGTCAAGTTGCCCACAAGATGACGGTCCCCATTGCGAGCACGCCAGCTTTCAGACGGGGGCTGGTGTTGAGGTGCATCCAATCGAATGCGCCAGGGTCGAAAGACATGGTGATCGCATTCATGAGCGAAGCATAGCTGCGCCATTCTGGAGCGCACGATCCATTTGTCTAATGCACTGAAGTCTTCACTCTTATGCGCACCTCGAAAATTCACTTCGGGACAGCCGCGTTGCATGGTGTGCTTTTTCCCTATGCGGTCATTCGCGCAAAACGCTGCATTCAGGAGAGTACGGGCTCAGGGCCATCGGAAGTGACAAGGTGTTCGGATGGCCCGCGGTGTGCGTACGTCGATCCAATGCGTTTGCGAGCTGTTTCGGAGAACCGATCACGACGGCGCATGATGTCCTCATTTCATCGTGGCTCCATGGCGCACGAGGAGTTTGCATCCTCGTCTCGCGTGGTCCGTCAGGCCCTTTCCGGTCGGGCGTGCCATCTTGCCGGTATCGGCTGACGGTATCATAGGCCGTCCCACGCTTGCCGGGGCACCCGCCCGGACCAGAATAACGGTCATGCGGCGGCGGTCCGACGTCGCTTCCCTTCGGAAAGGATACCGGCATGACAACGACCCCGCGCACCTTCTCGCATATCGGTCTATCCGTCCCCGATCTCGAAGCGGCGGTGACGTTCTATTCCGAGGTCCTCGGCTTCTACGTCGTGATGCCGCCGTCCGAGGCCGTCGAGGACGACACCGCAATCGGCGCGATGTGCACCGATGTCTTCGGTGAGGGTTGGGGCGCGCTCCGGATCGCGCACCTGTCCACCGCCGACGGGATCGGCATCGAGCTCTTCGAGTTTCCGGACAACCACGCTCCGGACGACAACCTCGACCACAAGCGCCATGGCGTCTTCCACTTCGCCGTCCAGGACCCCGACGTGGAAGGCCTGCTGGAGCGCATCGTGGCCGCGGGCGGACGGCAGCGGATGCCGGTGCGCAAGTACTATCCGGGCGAAAAACCCTACCGCATGGTCTATGTCGAGGACCCGTTCGGCATCGTGTTCGAGCTCTACAGCCACAGCTACGAGCTCACCTATTCCTCGGGCGCCTACGTCTGATCGGCCCCGTCGCCCACCGGCTCCAGCAGTTCGGCGAGCAGGGGGTTGGGAAAGCGCCGTTTCATCGTGATGGCGTGGAAGGTCTCGCTGATGCCGGGCAGGCGGTCGACCTCCACCAGCCGGCCGTCGCCCAGCTCGTCCTGCACCACGATCGGCGGCAGCACGGCGAGGCCCGCTCCCTCCCGCGCGAGGAGGCGCATCATCGCCATGTCCTCGACCTCGGCCGCGATCTGGGGCCGGATGCCCAGCCGGTCGGTCAGCGCGTCGAAGCCGATGCGCACGGTCGTGCCCAGGGTCGGCAGGATGATCGGCTGCGCGCCCAGGACCTCGCGCAGCCGCGCGCCCTCCACCGCACGGTCCGGCGTACCGACCAGGCTCACGGTCTCCTCCGCCAGCCGGTGGGAGACGAAGGGCGTCGCCGCGTCCTGCGGCGGCGGCTGGTTGATCAGCACGACGTCGAGGTTCAGCGTCTCCAGCCCCCGCAGCAGGTCCGCGGTCGTGCCGGAGCGCAGCACGACCTCCACGTCCGGGCGTCCCAGGATGGGGCGCAGGAACCCGATATGGAAGTTGCGCGACAGCGTTGCGAGCGCACCGATGCGGATCGCCTTCCGGGTCCGGCCCCGTTCCCGGAGCGTGCCCACGAGCTCCGATCCGGCGGCGAAGATCGTGTCCGCGTGGTCGAGTGCGATGCGCCCGGCCTCGGTCAAATGAAGCTGCCGCCCCCGCCGTTCGAAGAGCGCGTGACCCAGATGCTCCTCCAACGTGCGGATCTGGACCGAGACGGCGGACTGCGACAGGTTCAGCCGCTCGGCGGCCCGCGTCAGGTTCCCGTCATGGGCCACGGCCCAGAAATAGCGCAGGTGGTGATAGTTCAGCTCGGCCATATGTTCCATTGAAGCGAACGAAATCGGATAAACAATGAATTTTTTATAATGCTGGTTGGCCTCTACATGGCGTCGCAGCCGTCATCGCGACCCTGGAGAGACCCGTTATGCCGCTTGCCCTCCTGCCTGCCCTCGCACCGCTCGCGCTCGTGCTCGCCGCGTTCCTCGCGTTTCGCGGACCGGAGCGGCGACCCGGCCCTGTGCTTCGCATGGTCGAGATCGCGGCGCTCGCCGCCATCGCCGTGGCGGTGCTCTCGGCCCTCGTCCTGATCCTGGCGGGCAGCGGTACCACCCCGCTGCTGGGCGTCGCGGGCCTCGGCCTTTCGATCCGGCTCGATGCGCTGAGCGCCGTGATGCTCCTCCTCGTCACCTTCGTCGGCTGGGTCGTGCTGCGCTATGCGGCCACCTACATGGACGGCGAGGCGCGGCAGGGCAGCTTCACTGGCTGGCTCTGCGCCACGCTCGCCGCCGTCATGCTGCTGGTGACGGCGGGCAGCCTGCTGCAACTGGTCGCCGCCTGGATCGCGACGAGCCTCTTCCTCCACAAGCTCCTGCTGCACTACCCCGAGCGGGTGGCGGCCCAGCGGGCGGCGCGCAAGAAATACGTGACCGCCCGCCTCGGCGACGCCGCCCTGATCGGCGCTGCGGTCCTCCTGCTGGTCCAGTACGGCACGGGCGACATCGCGGAGATCCTGGCTGCCGCGCGCCTTGGCGAGGGTGGGGGCATCGCCGTCGCCGTTGCGATCCTGCTCGCCGTCGCGGCCCTCCTGAAATCCGCGCAGTTCCCGACCCATGGCTGGCTGACCGAGGTGATGGAGACGCCGACGCCGGTCTCCGCTCTCCTCCATGCCGGGGTGATCAATGCGGGCGGCTTCCTGCTGATCCGCTTTGCCGACGTGATGCTGCTCTCCCCCGGCGTGCTGGCGGTCCTCGTCATGATCGGCGGGTTCACGGCGCTGTTCGGCGGGTTGGTGATGCTGACCCAGCCGGCGGTGAAGACCTCGCTCGCCTGGTCCACGGTCGCGCAGATGGGTTTCATGATCCTGCAATGCGGCCTCGCGCTCTTCCCGCTCGCACTGCTGCACATCGTGGCGCACTCGCTCTACAAGGCGCACGCGTTCCTCGCCTCCGGCATGGCGGTGGAGGGCGTGGCCTCGATACGGCGGCCGGGGCCGGTGGCGATCCCGAACGGGGCGGCGGTGGGCCGCGCCTTCCTGCTGGCCCTCGCGATCTACGCGGTGGTGGGCCTCATCTTCGGTTTCACCGGCAAGTCCCCGCAGGCGATCGCGCTGGGCGCCATCCTGATCTTCGGCGTCGCCTACCTGCTGGCGCAGGGACTTGCCGATGCCGCGCCGCGCATCCTGACGCGCCGCACCGCCGCCTATTCGGTCGCCGCCGCCATCGGCTACTTCGCGCTGCAGACCGCGGCAGAGGGCCTGATGTCCGGCACCCTGCCGCCGACGCCCGCGCCGGGGCCGCTGGAATGGGCACTGATCGTGCTCGCCCTCGTCAGCTTCGGCCTCGTGGCGGTCGCACAGGCCATGTTCCCGCTCTGGGCCTACCACCCGGCGGCGGCGGGCCTGCGCGTCCACCTCTCGAACGGGCTCTATGCCAACGCGGTGTTCGACCGGCTGCTCGGCGGCTGGTCGAGCCGGTCCACGTCCTGATCTGTCGCGAAGGAGTACGCACGATGACCCTCTCGCTTTCCCCTGAAGCGCTCGGCGCCGCCACCGATGCCGCCGCCCGGGCGATCCCGCCGGTCTGGCCGCTCGCCTCCTCCGTCGCGGTGAACCCGTTCCTCGGCCAGACCGGGGAGGGCCTTGCGGATGTCGCCGCCCGGCTCGGCCGGGTGGCCGGAGCGCCCGTCACCATGGACCGGACGTGGTATGCCGCGCGCATCGCCGACGGCACCATCACCGACGAGGACCTGACCGCGGCCCTCGCCACCGCACCGGCGGGTGCCCCGGCCGACCTCGCCGCCCTGCGGATCGCGGCGGGGGCCGAGCGCGCCGCGCCCGAAGCCCTGCCCACCATCGCCGATCTCGCGGCGGAGGCATCGGGCACCGACTGGCCCGGCCTCCTCGCCGAGCGTATCGGCGCCTGGACCGCGGGCTATTTCGACCAGGGCCAGGCGCTCTGGGCCGCGCCGCAGGGCAGGGGGGCCTACGCCGCCTGGCGCGAGGTCGCGACCCACGACCTGACGCCGGAGATCGCGGGCCTCGCAGGCTTCGCCCAGTTCGTCGCCGACGCGCCGGAGAGCCCCTCCGCCGCAACCGCCCGTGCCATCGAGACGCTGGGCCTGACCGAGGACGCGCTGGAGACCTACCTCTACCAGCTCCTGCTCTCCCTCGGCGGCTGGGCGCAATACGCGCGCTACACCCTCTGGCAGGCCGAGCTCGCGGGCGAGCACGACGCGACCATCACCGACCTGCTCGCGATCCGGCTGGTGTGGGAGGAGGCGCTGTTTCTCCAGTACCGCGACCGGATCGCCGCGCGGTGGGCGGAGGTGCGCACCGCCCACGCCGCTCCGCTCGCCCCGACCGCGGACCACGTTGCCGACGCCCTCCTGCAGGAGGCCGCCGAGCGCGCCACCCAGCGGGAGCTCGCGCAGACCTTCGCGGCGCCCGCACCCGCGGCCACCGACACACGCCCCGCGCTGCAGGCCGCCTTCTGCATCGACGTGCGGTCGGAGGTCTTCCGCCGCGCGCTGGAGGCGGTCGATCCCGACATCCGCACGCTTGGTTTCGCGGGCTTCTTCGGCCTGCCGGTCGCGCACAAGTCCTTCGCCTCCGATGTCGAGGAGCGGCGGCTGCCGGTGCTACTGAACCCCGGCGTCTCCACCACCGCGGCGGGCGAGGAGGAGGCGGATCTCACCGCCCGCTTTAAGGCCCGCGCCGCCCGCGCCTGGGGCCGGTTCAAGCTCGCCGCCGTCTCCTCCTTCGCGTTCGTCGAGGCGACGGGCCCGATCTACGCGGGCAAGCTGGTGCGCGACGCGCTGGGCCTCGCGCCCTCGTCCGCGCCCGCCGAACCCGCCCCGCGCCTTGATCCCGCGCTCGACCTCGATGCGCGGACCGATGCGGCGGAGACGGTGCTGCGCGCCATGTCGCTGACCGGCAACTTCGCCCGGCTGATCCTGCTCGCGGGTCATGGGGCCAACGTGGTCAACAACCCCCATGCGAGCGGCCTGCACTGCGGGGCGTGCGGCGGCTATTCCGGCGAGGTCAACGCCCGTCTGCTCGCGGCGTTGCTCAATGATGCGGAGGTCCGCGCGGCGCTCCAGCCGCGGGGGATCGAGGTTCCGGCCGATACCCTCTTCCTCGGCGCGCTGCACGACACCACGACCGACGCCGTCACGATCTATGCCGATGACCACCCGTCGAAGGACCACGCCGACGACCTCCACCGGGCCGAGCGCTGGCTCGCCACCGCCGGGCAGAGCACCCGGGCCGAGCGGGCGCTGCGCCTGCCGCGCGCCGCGGGGGAGGAGGATATCGCGATCCGCAGCCGCGACTGGGCCGAGACCCGCCCCGAATGGGCGCTCGCCGGGTGCAAGGCCTTCGTCGCAGCACCACGCCGGCGGACCGCGGGCAGGAGCCTTGCCGGCCGCGCCTTCCTCCACGACTACGACTGGACGCAGGACGACGGCTTCGGCGTGTTGGAACTCATCATGACCGCGCCCGTCGTGGTCGCGAGCTGGATCAGCCTGCAATATTACGGCTCGACCGTAGCGCCAGGGCTCTTCGGCTCTGGCAACAAGCTCCTGCACAACGTGACGGGCGGTATCGGCGTGATCGAAGGGAACGGCGGCATCCTGCGCGCCGGTCTGCCCTGGCAATCGGTCCACGATGGCGAGGGCCATGTCCACGAACCCCTGCGCCTGTCGGTCTGCATCGAGGCCCCGCGCGAGGCGATGGCCGGGATCCTCGACCGCCACGACGGCGTCCGGGCGCTCTTCGACAACCGCTGGCTCCACCTCTTCGCGCTGGACGAGACGGGGCGGATGGCGTGGCGCTACGCCGGCGATCTGCGGTGGGAGCCGGTGCCGCAGGCCGACGCGCCGGAGCTTCGGGCCGTCGGCTGAGCACCCCTCACCTCGGCCGGTGAAAGAGCAGGCTGGCCGAGGCGGCGATATCTTCCACCACGTCGATCCGTCCGCCATGGGCCTTGTGCATCACCGCCATCCCGCGGCTGGTGGCGACGACGAACCGCGCGCTCGCCCGCGGCTGCAGCGGGGCGCGCAGGGTTCCGCGCGCCCGCGCCGCCTCGAAATAAGCCTCCAGCGCATCCTCCGTCTGCCGGAAGTGCATCTCGACCCGCTTCGCGACGGCATCCGACGGTCCGGTGAGCTCCATGCAGACCTGCGTCATCAGGCAGCCCGGCGGATTGCCGGGATCGGCCATGCGGTCGGTGTGAACCTGCAGGAATCCCGCCACTGCCGCCTCCGGCTCCGGATCGGCAAGCGCCTCCACCGCCTGCGCCCGCCACCGCGTTGCGTAGAGGTCCAGCGCGGCAATCAGCAGCGTCTCCCGGTCGCCATAGGCGTTGTAGAGGCTGCCGCGCTGCACTCCCGTCGCTGCCGCGAGGTCCGCCATCGTCGTAGCACCCGCCCCGCGCGCCCAGAAGGTACGCATCGCGTCTTCGATCAGCTTCGCCTCGTCGAACTTCCGGATGCCGACCATTCGCACCTCCCGCGGGTGACGGTTTGTTTCCACATCTCCGTCTTTGACACCCTCGTCAAGAATGCCTTCCAGCCCCAAATTTGACACAGGCGTCAAGAATGGACGCCCGACCGCAGCATTGGAGTATCGAGATGACCCACTTTCGCAGCCTCGCCCTGACCCTCGCGCTCATGCCGACCACGGCGCTGGCCGACCTCGCCGTCCACAGCTATGCCAGCCAGGTCCGCGACGTCGACAGCGTCAACTCCCACTGGTTCGAGACCGACGCCGGGACCGTCCTCATCGACGCCCAGCGCCTGTTGCCGGAGGCCGAGCGCGCCCTGCGCCACCTGCGCGCCACGACCGAGCAGCCGGTGACGGCGATCATCGTTAGTCACGCCCATACCGACCACTACGGCGGTCTGCCCGTCTGGCTGGAGGCGTTTCCGGAGGCCGAGGTGATCACCGATGCCACCACGCTCGCCTCGATCCGCAGCGACGCCCGCGGCTTCATCGAGATGCGCAACCAGCGCCACGGCGACCGGTTTGCCACGCAGGACGCCCTGACGGAAGCCGTCGCCGACGCCACCGTCGTCTCCGATGGCGAGGTGCGCCAGATCGGCGGCACCACGCTGCGCTTCGACATTTTCGGGCCGAGCGAGGCGGAATCCACCCTCACCGTCACGATCGAGGAGGCCGACCTCGCCTTCATCGGCGACCTCGTCAACGTCGGCGCACCCGCCGTGCCGTTCGAGGACGTGGAGGCGTGGCTCGACCAGCTCGACACGCTGACCACCCGCTACGATGTCGACGATCGGCTGCATATCGGTCATGGCCCGTCGCCGGTGGACCTGGACGAGGTCGCGGCCCAGCGCGTCTTCCTCACCGCCCTGCGCGACCGGGTGGCGGGCGCACTCGACGGGGACGACGTACTGACGCCGGAGGAGATGGACGGCATCGTCTTTGCCATGGAGGCCGACTGGCCCTTCCTCGAAGGCGTCGCGGGCAACACGCGGCAGGAGGTGCTGGCCTTCGCGGCCAAGCGCGTCGCGCTCCAGCTTGGCGGCACGGTCAGCGAGGCGAGCTAAGCTCGGCCTCGGGCGGCAGCCCGGGCGCCGCCCTCCCGCCGACCCGGATCGTATTTCGGCATCCAGCCATGGCGCTTCACCAGCACCCGCATCCCCTCCGCAAGGCCCGCTGGCCCGGCCCGGAGCGCTACCGGATCCGCCTGCTCCTGCGCCGACCATGCGTCCATCGCCCGCAGCACCGCCGCGACGGCCCCCGCATCGCCGCTGCCGTCCATCCTGCGGCGGAGCCTTGTCGCGCGGACAGCGACCGATCAACCGAGAGCGCGTCGACCGCCCGCGGCGGACGCGCGGGATCGGCCAGCGCCCGCCGCGCCCGCTCGTCGATGTCGAGAGGCCTGCGAAAGGACGGGCGCGTCAGGGCTGCGATCAACTCGCCGTCCGACAACTCCTGCTTGCCCGCCTGCCGCCATGCCGGGCGCGGGATAGCCCCCACGCCCGCGGCGCACCACTTCGCCCCGCCCGTTCCGCCGTCGCCCGATCCGTGGCGCGACGTGGCACCGTTCCCGCCGACGATCCTCGCACGAGCCACGCCGGTGACGGGAGCGGGCCGGCGGACGTCTTCGTGCCTTCCCGCGCCGCTCAGCCCGCCGAGTAGGCGAGCCGCCCGCCGACCCAGGTCCGCCGCACTGCGGGCACCTCGCCCTCGGGCCAGTCGAGCATTACGAGGTCAGCGCGCCGGCCCACCGCGATCTCGCCCCGGTCGGGCAGGCGCATCGCCTCCGCCGGTCCGGCGGAGACCAGCCGCCATAGCTTGTCGAGTGGAGCGCGCCGCTCCTCATGCAACCGCGCCACCGCGGCCAGCATCGCCGGGTAGTAGTAGTCGGAGGCGAGCATGTCGCAGAGCCCCGCCTCCACCATCTCCGCCGCGGAGGGCGAGCCGATATGACTGCCGCCGCGCACCACGTTGGGCGCGCCGAAGGCGATGGCGTCCCCCGCCGCGCGCGCGGCCTCGGCCACCGGCACCCGCATCGGAAACTCGCTGATCCGCGCGCCGAGGTCGCGGTAGAACGCCCGCGTCTCGTCCTGCGTGTCGTCGTGGCTCAACATGCCCACCCCGGCCCGGCGCCCCGCCGCGGCCACCCGCGCGATCATGGCGGGCACCTCCGCGCGCCGCGTCCAGACCTCGCCCATCAGGGCGAGATAAGGTTCCATGTCGAGACCGGCCCGCCGCGCCGAGCCCGCCATCTTGCGCGGCAGGTGCGGGGCATCCATGCCGACCGCCGGAAAGTCAGGGTCGTGGTCGAAGGGCCGGTCCTGCACGCGTATGGCGGGGTCGCGCATCGACATCGTGGTGTGATCATTGAAGGCGATGGCGGCGGGCAGGGGACCCTCCAGCAGCTCCTCCATCAGCTCGACGGCCTCGAACGCGAAGGTCTCCCACCGCAACTGCACGGCGTTGTCCACCGTGAGGCGCGGGGCGAGCCGGACGAGGGCCTCGTAGAGCATCCGTCCCTGCTCGACGGAGCGCAGCCCGGGCTCCCATCCCAGCGTCACCGCGTGGAACGCCGTCGCGATCCCGTTCGCACCAAGCTGGCGGTCCGTCTCCAGCACCGCGGTATCGAGGGGGAACAGGACGCCGGGCCGCGGCATCAGCTGCCGCTCGAACGCATCGCCGTGGATGTCGATCAGCGCGGGTGCGAGCACCTTGCCGCGCCCGTCCACCTTGACCTCGCCCGGCCGCGCGGGGGCGTCGAGTGCCGCGATGCACCCGTCCTCCACGCTGACCTCGCAGCGCGCCACGCCGTCCGGCAGGATCACCGTCGCTCCGATCACCCGAAACATGACCACCCCCATTTCCCCGTCTCGTCGGGTAGCAAGCTAGACTGACGTTTCGGTGACAGTCCCGCTCCCGCTCTGGATCGGATCGCGCTGCCGCCGCTCGCGGTAGGCGCCGGGGGTCGTACCATACTGCTCGCGAAAGAGCTTGTGGAAATAGCTCAGGTTCTCGATCCCGCAGTCGCCCGCCACCTCCGCCAGTGGCCGGTCGGTGGCCGACAGCAGCATCGCGGCATGCTGGATGCGGATACGGTTGACGAAGACGGTGGGCGAGACCCCCAGATGTCGCCGCGCCTGGCGGCACACGTGCTCGTGCCCGCGCCCGGCGGCGGCGACGAACCCGGCCGCCCCTTCGCGGAACACCTCCGGCCGCCGCGCCGCCTGGCAGGCCGCGATCAGCCAACGCGGCGCGCCCCGCTCGATCGTCGCCACTTCGTCGAGCACATGGGTCATGATCGCGAGCAGGAAGTGCTCGATCCGCGCCAGCGTCCGCCGCGAGCCGCCGAGGTGCTGGGCCGAGTTGATCGCCCGCTCCATCTGCGCGCCGGTCAGGTGCAGGACCATCGGCAGCTCGCCCCCGAACCAGAAGAACCGTTCGGCCAGATCGCCGCCGTAGCGTGCGGCGAGGTGGTCGGCCGTTCCCGGCAGGAACATCACGTTGAGAATGCGGCAGCCGATCCCGTCCTCCGCCTGCAGCGCGTGGCAGTCGTCGGGCCGGATGAAGACCATGTCGCCCGCCGCCAGCCGCTCCTCGGTCCCGTTGATCCGGTGACTGGCCGCACCGCGTTCGATGAGGAACAGTTCGTAGTAGTCGTGGCGGTGGCGCAGCGCCGGGCGCTGCGAGGACAGCTCCTTGCGCGCGAAGTGATAGGCCTCGTCGCCCCGCAGGTATGTGTCAATTCTGAACACGGCTTCGCGCATTGGCTCGGGCAAACCCCTGTTGCGGCGCAACATTCAACCGGAACAAAGTCAAGGGGGCACACCCTTTTGTCAAGCTGGGGTCTCCACTGCCCGCGCGGGGCAGGTCAGGCTGGTGGCAAAGAAGGATGAAATCCGATGCAGACCACACGCCAGGACCTGCGCTTCGCGCCCGTGCCCGACCGCCCGCGCCGCCGCCTGACCGGGGCCGAGATCGCGCATTACAACCGCGAGGGCTGGGTCGCACCCTTCACCATCTTCCCGCCCGAGGAGATCGCGCGCATCCGCGCCTATGTGGACCGGCTGATGGCCGACATGGGCCCGGACGGCGCCTACGGCATCAACTGCTACCAGGCGCGGCTGGCGGGGCTGTGGGACATCGCGACCGACCCGCGCATCCTCGATCACGTGCAGGACATCGTGGGACCCGACATCGTCTGCTGGGCCACCGCGGTCCTGTCGAAGCAGGCGGGCGATCCGCGCCGCGTGCCCTGGCACCAGGATGCGAGCTTCTGGTCGCTGAGCCCGGCGCGCACCGTCACCGTCTGGCTCGCCATCGATGACGCGGATGCGGCAAACGCGGCCATGCGCTTCATTCCGCGCACCCATGACAAGGGATCGCTGTCCACCGGCCAGACCGGCGGTGACGCGGTCTTCCACAAGGAGACGTCGGGCGTCGACGCGCTGGGAGCACCCGTGACCAACGCGCTGCGCGCCGGCCAGATCTCCCTGCATGCCGACATGCTGGTCCACGGCTCGGAGGGCAACGCCTCGGACCGCCGCCGCTGCGGGCTCACCTTGCGCTACTGCCCGCCCAGCGTCCGCGTGACCGATCCCAAATGGGCTCGCGGGGTGGAGCCGATCATCTGCCGCGGCCTCGATCCCACCGGGCTCTGGCAGCACTACCCGCGGCCCGCAAACGATGACATCCGGGCGACGTCGAGCCCCCATGTCGTCGGCAACAACTGAGGCGCGCGGGCGTGGAGATCACCTGGTACGGTCACGCCGCCTTCGGCCTGCGCCCCGACACGGGGCCGTCCGTCATCACCGATCCCTACACGCCGGAGGGGGTGGGCTACGCACCGATCACCGACAGCGCCGACCTCGTCCTCATTTCCTCGGACGACGACGATGCCCATTGCCGTGCCGACCTGATCCCGGGCGATCCGGTGGTGCTCAATGCGCTGGAGATCGCGCAGAACGGCGGTACGGCGGGCGCGGCGGGGCTGGAGGTCACGGCGATCGAGGCCGCCGAGTGGGACCATCATCCGGAGCACGCGGTACCGGGCCAGAACGGCATGTACCGCTTCACCCTCGACGGCATCCGCTTTGCCCATATGGGCGACGTCGGCAATCCGCTGACGGACGCCCAGATCGCGTTCTTCGAGGACACTGACGTCCTCTTCGCGCTGGCCGGAGGGTATCTGACCATCGAGCTGCCGGACCTGATGCACATGATCCATCGGGTGCGGCCCAGGCTGGTGATCCCCATGCATTTCCGCACGCTCACCTACCGGCCGCGCAACACGCACTGGATCGGCAGCTTCCTCAGCCACTTCAGGGACGATGACGTGGATTTCGCCTTCGGACCCCGGACGGTCCTGACCCGCAACGATATTCCTGCGCGCACCCGCGTGCTGGTGATGGACTACCTGCGGTAGGAGAGACAGACTTCCCCGGGGGCCGAGGACGCGCCCGGGCAACCACAAGGCCCGGCCAGCAAGGACCGGCCATTGCACAGGGAGGATTTCGATGAACCTGACCAAAGCCGCGCTGCTCGGCTCGGCCATCGTCCTGATGGCGGAGGCTCCGGCCCTCGCACAGGACGTCGCCCGCGCCGATACCGTGATCTTCGACCTCGATCAGACGATCCGCGATCCGGAGAACTTCAACTGGTTCACCGCGCCGGGCCGCCGCCAGCACGGCGCGCACCAGGCCATGTGGGAGCCGCTCTTCATCCTCAACTACACCACGGGCGATCTGGAGCCGTGGCTCGGCACCGCCTTCGAGGCCAACGACGCCTTCACCGAGTGGACGCTGAGCCTGCGCGAGGGTGTCACCTGGTCCGATGGCGAGGCGTTCGACGCCGACGACGTGATCTTCACCGTAGAGACCGCCATGGACAACGAGGAGCTCTCCGAGCGGGAGGCCGCGACGATCCGTGCCCAGGTCGCGAGCGTGGAGAAGGTCGACGACCTCACCGTCCGCTTCACGCTGACCGAGGCGAACCCGCGCTTCGACGTGGAAAACTTCGGCGTGCGCATCTTCGGCTCCTTCCTCATCATGCCGGAGCATGTCTGGGCGGGCGAGGATCCCACGACCTTCGCCTTCTTCCCGCCGATCGGCACCGGGCCCTACACCTACACCTCGTCCGCCACGAACCGCGCGATCTGGGACCGCAACGACGACTGGTGGGGGGCGGCCACGGGCTTCGCCGATCTGCCGGCCCCCCAGCGCCTCATCTGGCTGGAGACGGGCGGGGAGGAGAGCCGCGCCCAGCTCATCGCCACCAACCAGATCGACGTCGCGCAGAACGTGACCGTCGGCACGCTGGAGGCGATCCGCGCCCAGAACCCCGCCGTGATCGCCTGGTATGACGACTACCCCTACGCCTGGCCCGATCCCTGCACCCGCCAGCTCGAGATCAACACGACCGTGGCCCCCTGGGACGATCCCGATATGCGCAAGGCGGTCGCCCACATCATCGACCGCAGCCAGATCGTGAACGTCGCCTACGAGGGCACGACCGTCCCATCCGAGACCATGTTCGTCCAGTACGGCGCGATGGAGCCCTTCATCGGCGCCATCAGGGACGCGGGCTACGGCCTGTCCGCAACCGCCGACGTCGCGGCCGCGGAGGCGCTGATCGAGGGGTCGGGCTATGCCAAGGGAGACGACGGCATCTACGAGCGGGAGGGCGAGGATCTGACCGTCGCGATCCACGTCAACTCCGCCTCCCCCGAATACACCCGCACCATCGACGTGGTGGTCGAGCAGCTCAACCGCGCCGGCATCTCCGCCCGCGCGGTGCCGGTGGAGAACGGGGTGTTCTGGGGCGAGGTCCTGCCCTTCGGCGCCTACGAGATGACCTATTCCTGGCTCTCGTGCGGGTCGGTGAACGAGCCCTGGACCTCGATGACCCGCTACACCGCGGACAACGTGGTGCCGGTCGGCGAACGCTCGCCCGGCTTCAACAACACCGCCCGGTGGGACAGCGAGGCAGCACAGGCCTACACCGCGATCGTCGACGAGATGGGCGGCCTGGCCCCCGACGATCCCGCGCTGCCCGGCATGGTTGCGGAGGCCTACGCGCACCTCGATGCGGAGATGCCGTTCATCCCGCTGGTGCAGGCCGCGAAGCTGCTGCCCTACAACGAGACCTACTGGACGGGATGGCCCACCGCGGAAAATGCGTACAACCATCCCGCGTTTTGGTGGAACCACACCCACCAGATCATCCATAATCTCGAACAGGCGAACTGAGTGCAGGCCGCGGCCGGCCGCCCCCCGGCGACCGTGGCGTACCGCTCGGTGAGCCGGGGCGGGCCGTCTACCCCTCCGACGGCCCGCCCTCTTCCCCCCGTACGACGGAGAACGTCATGGGACGCATCCCGAGGGCCTATGTTTTCAACCGCCTGGTGACATTGCTGCTCACCGTGTGGATCGCCGCGACGCTGATCTGGATCATCCCGCGGCTGTCCCCGGTCGACCCGGCGGAGATCATGCTGGGCCGCATGACGGCGGGGGCGGGCACGGTCGCGAACTCCGAGGCGATCCTCGCGACCCTGCAGGAGCGATTCGGTCTCAACGATCCGATGATCGTTCAATACGTCAAATACCTGCGGAACGTGGTGCAGTTCGATTTCGGGCTCTCCACCGCCTCCTTCCCCACGCCGGTCGCCACGATGATCGGCAACGCGCTGCCCTGGACGGTGGGGCTGATGCTCGTCTCCATCGTCATCACCTTCATCATCGGCAACCTTCTGGGTGCCCTGATGGTCTGGGACCATTCGCCGAAGCTGGTGCGCGTCGCGATCCCGGCGGCGATGGTCTTCACCTCGATCCCGCCGATCCTGTCGGGGCTCTTGCTGATGTGGATCTTCGCGGCCAACATGCAGTGGTTTCCGCTGACCGGCGCCTACGGCCTCTTCGTCGAGCCGGGGTGGACATGGGCCTTCGTACAATCCGTGATCTATCACGGCTTCCTGCCCGCCCTCTCGATCGTCGTGGTGTCCTTCGGCTTCTGGGCGCTGGGCATGCGCGGCCTGATGATCACCGTGCAGGGCGAGGACTACACCAAGCTCGCCGAGGCGAAGGGGCTGAGGCCGCGCTACATCCTCTACCGCTACATGATCCGCAACGCGATCCTGCCGCAGATCACCGCCTTCGCACTGAAGATCGGTCTCCTCATCGCGGGGCAGGTGCTGGTGGAACGCATCTTTGCCTATAACGGCATGGGCAAGCTCCTCTACGACGCGATCCTCGACCAGGACTTCCCGGTGATCCAGGGGGTGAGCTACGTCATAATCCTGATGACGGCGCTCAGCGTCTTTCTCGTCGATCTGATCTACCCGCTGATCGACCCCCGCATCCGGCACGAGGGGCGCTGAGCCATGGCCGAGATCACGACGGAGGAGCAACCGACCCGCGCCGAGGCCCGCCGCATGCGCCGCTTCGACAATCCCTGGCGCAATCCGAAGCTGATCTGGGGCGCGGGCCTGCTGCTGGGCATCGTCGCCCTCGGCCTGATTGGGCGGGTGCTGTGGGACCCGGATCTGGTCTTCACCGGGTCGAGCATGCTGCGCCTGCCGCCCGTGGGGTTCGACAACATCCGCGGGCAGGCGGGCACGCTCGCCAACCCGCTCGGCACCGACGGGGCAGGGCGGGACGTGCTCGCACTGCTCATCATCGGCGCGCCCAACTCGCTCTTCGTGGGCGTGCTCGCCTCGCTGATCGGGATGAGCATCGGGATCTTCCTGGGCTTCACCGCCGGTTTCGTCGGCGGGCGGGTGGACGACGTGATCCGGGTGCTGTCGGACGTGATGATCACGATCCCGCCGCTCCTGATCCTCGTCGTCTTCCAGTCGGCGTTCGGAGACGTGAGCCTCACCATGATGGCGGTGCTGATCGCGGGCTTCGTCTGGCAGTCGCCCACGCGGCTGATCCGGGCGCAGGTGCTGTCCATGCGGGAGGCCGGCTACGTGCAGATGGCGCGGCTGTCGGGGGCCTCGACCATGCACATCATGTTCCGGGAGATGTTGCCGAACCTCGTCCCCTACCTCTTCGGCTCGTTCATCGCGAACGTGACCACGTCGATCGTGACGGCGGTGGGGCTCGAGGTCCTGGGCCTCGGTCCGCAGCGCGTGCCGACGCTCGGCCGCACGATCTACGAGGCCATCAACGCAGGCGCGCTCATCCAGAACCTCTGGTGGTGGTGGGCGATCCCGACGCTGCTCTTGGCGGTGATGTTTATCGGGCTCCTGCTCATCAACCTCGGCCTCGACGAGGTCTCCAACCCCCGCCTGAGGAAGCTATGATGGCTGCGCTGTACGTGGATCATCCGTTTCGCCTGAGTGTCGGCTTTGGTTCGCGCCCGCGTCCAGGCGATCGCCACATACGCAAGGCATCGACCTTGCAAATGAAGCGGCACACCGATCACCCGTCCTCCCGGGGCGTCAGCCCCGGATCGCGCCCGCCCCGCCCCACAGGCGGGCGCGATTGCGCCCCCCTCGGGTCGGGCGCGATCCTCGGTTCTGAAGCGGTTCTGTTGCAACCAATCCGGTTGCCGGTCTTCGTACGAAAGGGCGGTCACACCGATCACCCGTCGCCCCCGGGCGTCAGCCCCGGATCGCGCCCGACCCCGCCCCCCAGGGCGGGCGCGATACGCCCACCCTCGGGATCGGGCGCGATCCTCAGTTTTGAGGCGGCACCGTGGACGGCAGCAGTTCGTCAGGGGAGCGCCCCATGACCGTCCTCGACATCCGCGACCTGTCCATCAACTTCCCGACCTCCGCAGGGGTCGTCCATGCCGTCACCAACCTCTCGCTCTCCGTCCCGCAGGGCCGTCGCATCGGTTTCATCGGGGAGAGCGGGTCGGGCAAGACCACCACCGCGCTGGCCGCCATGCGCATGCTCGCGGCCCCCGGCTTCGTCGCTGGCGGCGAGATCCACCTCGGCGAGACCGACATCCTCACCCTCACCGATCCGGAGATGCGCCGCACCCGCCTCGCGCGGATCAGCTACATCCCGCAGGGGGCCATGAATTCCCTCAACCCCGTCATGCGGGTCGAGGATCAGCTCTGGGACGGCATCGTCGCCCATGAGGGCCGCCGCCCGCCCGAGGAACTCAGGCGCCGTTCCGAGGAGGCGCTCGCCGGTGTCGGCCTCCCCTCTCACGTGGGCCGCCTCTACCCCCACGAGCTCTCCGGCGGCATGAAGCAGCGGGTCTGCATCGCCATCGGCACCTGCCTCACCCCCGACCTGATCATCGCCGACGAGCCGACGTCGGCGCTCGACGTCATCACCCAGCGCCACGTCATGCAGACCCTGCGCGAGGTGCAGGGCCGCATCGGCGCGGGCCTGATCCTGATCGGCCACGACATGGGGCTGATGGCGCAATCGGTGGACGACCTTGCCGTCCTGCGCCTCGGCGAGCTGGTCGAGTTCGGCCCCGTGCGCCAGGTCCTCGAAGCACCGAAGCACCCCTACACGCGCGAGCTCATCTCCTCCGTCCCCCTCGTCGGCGGGGAGAGCTTCCTCGACAACCCGCCGGGGGAGGCTGCGGCCCCGCAGGAACTCCCCGCCGACCCGCTCCTCGAATTCGACGGCGTCTGCAAGCGATACGGCGAGGTCACGGCGCTGCACCCCTTGAGCTTCCGTCTCGACGGCGCGGTGCCCAAGATCATCTCGATCGTCGGGCAGTCGGGCTCCGGCAAGTCCACCATGGGCAGCCTCATGCTGGGCTTCACCGAGCCCACCGAAGGCGCCGTCCGCTTCCAGGGCCGTGACATCAACCGGCTGACGAAGGCCGAAGGGCTCGACTTCCGCAAGGACGTGCAGGCCGTGTTCCAGGACCCCTATGCCTGCTTCAACCCGTTCTACCGGGTCGACCACGCCCTGCGCTTTCCCTTCCGCCGCTTCGGCCTCGCCCGGTCGGAGGAGCACACCCGGCAGGCGATGGAGGAGGCGTGCGCCGCCGTCGGCCTCGACCCCGATCTCGTGCTCGTCCGCTATCCGCACCAGCTCTCGGGCGGCCAGCGCCAGCGCCTGATCGTGGCCCGCGCGCTGATGCTCAGCCCGAAGCTCCTGATCGCCGACGAGCCCGTCTCGATGGTGGACGCGAGCCTGCGCGCCACGATCCTGAAGAACATCTACGACCTGAAGGACCGGCACGGCATCTCGATCCTCTACATCACCCACGACCTCGCCACCGCCTACCATGTCAGCGACTACGTCATGGTGCTCTACAAGGGGCAGGTGGTGGAGGCGGGGCCGCCGAAGGAGGTGATCGGCGCGCCGGAGCATCCCTATACCCGCCTCCTCATCTCCTCGATCCCCTGGCCGGACGTGGACCGCGACTGGGGTTCGGCGGAGGAGGCGCGGGCCGATCTCGATGCGCTCGACCGGCTGGAACCCGGCGCCACGATCTTCCGCGGGCAGATCCCCGGCTTCACGCTCTAGATGGCCCACAGCCTGCGCCTGACGGCCGAGAAGATCGGCAAGCGGCTCGACCTGATCCGCCCGCTCGTCGCGCAGGCCCGGGTGCCCATCGAACCCTTCCACCTCGAACGCCTGCAGAGCGCGCGGGCGGAGCCCGGCACCGGCACCAATCTCGGCCCGCTGGAGTGGGAGAGCTACTGGGGCGGCGCCGATCTCCACTTCGTCCTGCGCTCCCGCTTCACCGTGCCCGAGGGCTGGCGCGAGCCCGCGCTGCACCTGCCGCTGGGCGAGGCGGGGGACATCTTCACCCACCCCGAGGCGCTGCTGCATATCGACGGGCAGCCCCTCGCCTCGGCCGACCGCTACCACCACACCGTGGACCTCGCCCCGGAGCTTGCGGATGGCCAGCCGCACGACCTGATGCTGCATGGCTGGACCGGGCTGACCGGCTGGCCGCCGGACCCCAACGACCGCACACAGCTCTTCATCCGCGAATGCGGCGTCATCGACCTCGACCGGCCGCTCCAGGCGTTCGTGACGCTGGCCGAGGTCGCCCTCGACATGGCCCGCGCACTCCACGACGACCGGCCGGAGAAGCACGCGCTGCTCAACGCACTCGACCGCGCCTTCCTCGACCTCGACACGCGCGACCCGCTCGGCAGCGCCTTTCGCGCGAGCGTTCCCGCCGCCCTCGCCGGGCTGACGGGCGCCATCGAACATGCCGGCAGCCCGCTCGACGTCACGCTCCATGGCATCGGTCACGCGCATATGGACGTGGCCTATCTCTGGCCGATCTCGCAGATACGGCGGAAGAACGCGCGCACCTATTCCAACGTCCTGCGCCTGATGGAGCGGCACCGGTCCTTCCTCTTCTCCCACTCCCAGCCCCAGCTCTACGCCTGGACCGAGGAGGACTATCCGGAGCTCTTCGAGGAGATCCGCGAGCAGGTCCAAGCCGGGCGGTGGGAGATCCTGGGCGGCATGTGGGTGGAGCCCGACGCCAACATGCCGGGGGCCGAGGCGCTGGTGCGCCAGATCCTCCTCGCCCGCCAGTACGTCCGCACCCGCTTCGGCGAGGAGGCGGAGACGCCGGTGCTCTGGCTGCCTGACACGTTCGGCTTTCCCGCCTCGCTGCCGCAACTGATGAAGCAGGCGGGCCTGCGCTGGTTCGCCACCAACAAGGTGAGCTGGAACCAGTACAACCAGATGCCGTCGTCGACGACCTGGTGGGAGGGGATCGACGGCTCGCGGGTGCTCGCCCAGTTCCTGACCACGCCGCGCGACGTGCAGCACCTGCCGTTCCCGACGAACTACAAGTCCGACCTCAGCGCGGGCGAGGTCGTCGGCACCTGGACCCGCTCCACCATGAAGTCGTCCCTGCGCGACCTCATGATCTGCTACGGCTACGGCGATGGCGGCGGCGGGCCGACCGACGAGCTGATCCGCAAGGCCGGGATCTGGGGCGCCATGCCCGGCGCGCCCCGCGTCGTCCCCTCCACCGTCCGCCGCTTCTTCGAGACGATCGAGAGCCAGGCCCACGACCTGCCGCTCTGGTCCGGCGAGTTCTATCTGGAGGGCCACCGCGGCGTCCTCACCTCCCAAGGCTGGATCAAGGGCGCCAACCGCCGGGCCGAGGTCCTGCTGCACGATACGGAGTACATGGCCTCGCTCCTCCGCCTCGCCGGGCACGACGTGCCGGACCTCTACGACGCATGGCGGCGGCTCTGTACGACGCAGTTCCACGACATCCTCACGGGCACCTCGATCAGCGCGGTCTACGATGACGCGCGCCGCGACCACGGCATCATCGCGTGGACCTGCGGGGAGGCGATGGAGGCCGCAGCACCCCTTCTCGCCCCACCCGGCGCGAGCCACCTCCTCGTCAACGCCACGCCCCTCGACATCCCGAGGCAAGCCGTGATCGAGGGCGATGCGACAGCCTACGCGGACGAGGAGGGCCGCGTGCTGCCCGCCCAGCCCATCCCCGGCGGCCTCCTCGTCGAACTGCCGGGCCGTGCCTACACCCTCACCGCCCTCCACCCCGTCGAGGCCGCGCCCCCGCGCCCCGAGGGCCTTCACGCCTGGCAGGAGGAGCGGATGACCATCCTCGAAAACCCGCTCCTGCGGGTGGAGATCGGACCGGACGGCCTGATCCACCGCCTCTACGACCGCGAGATGCGGCGCGAGATCCTGCGTCCCGGCGCGAAGGGCAACCAGTTCCAGGCCTTCGAGGATCGCCCGATCTCCTGGGACGCCTGGGACATCGACATCTTCTTCGAGGAACGCTCCGACGCGATCACCCATGTCGAAAGCCTGAAGCTGATCGAGACCGGCCCCCTGCGCGCCGCCGTCGACATCCACCGCCGCTGGCGCGACTCGACCATCCGCCAGCGCGTCGTGTTACACCATTCGTCCCGGCGGCTGGATTTTGTAACGGAAATCGACTGGCAGGAGAGCCATGTGCTCCTCAAGGCCGCCTTCCCCGTCAGCGTCCGCAGCCCGCTGGCCACCTACGAGATCCAGTGGGGCCAGATCATGCGCCCCACCCACCGCAACACGAGCTGGGATGCCGCCCGTTTCGAGGTGCCGGCCCAGAAGTGGGCGGATCTTTCCGAAGGGAACTACGGCATCGCGCTGCTCAACGACGGCAAATACGGCTACGACATAAGGGGCGACGTGATCCGGCTGTCGCTCATCAAGTCCGCGACGATGCCCGACCGCATCTCCGACCGCGGGCGGCACGCCTTCACCTACAGCCTGATGCCCCATCCTGGCGACTGGCGCGGCGAGGTCCCGGCGCAGGCCTACGCCCTCAACCACCCCGTCCGCGTCTTCCCCTTGCGCGCGCCGTCGGGGGAGGTGCCAGAGCCGCCCATCCGCGCCCTCGACCCGAACGTGGTGATCGAGACCGTGAAACCCGCGGAGGACGGCGACGGCCTGATCGTGCGCCTCTACGAAGCCCACCGCAACCGCGGCCCCGTCCGCCTCGCGGTGTCGCAGGCCGTGGCGGAGGTGGAGATCGCCGGTCTGCTGGAGGATCCCGGCGAGGCTCTGCCCATCCGCGACGGAATGGTGGAGATCGACCTCACCCCCTACCAGATCGTCACGCTCCGGCTGCGGACATGAGGATCGCGGTGGTCATCGGGCACCCCAATCGTCGGGCTCGCCCTGAGGATATCCCGAAGCGGCCGATGGCCGGATCAAGCCCGACCATGACCGTCCCGGCCAAAGCGCCGGGACCGCTGCGCAACGAAGCGTCCGGCATCGAAAGGCCCCGGATCGAGTCCGGGGCGGTATCGCCTCGAAGCACCCAATCGCCCGGCGGCCACGCCGGGGCGGCGCCCGACCCTCCCCCTGGAGGGCGCTTTTCGCCGTATCAAGCTGTACGCCCGCCGCGCTCTTTTCGGGGTCGATACAACGCAGTCTCGTATCAACAGCGCCCACCCAGGGTCGGGCGCCGCCCTTGTCGCTTTGCACGAACGGTGAGGCTTCCGACATGACCATCCTGCGCACCCGTCTCCTTTCCGGCGCCGAGCTCACCGGCACCTTCATCAAGACGCCGCATCCGATCGTCGTCGAGGTCATGGCCCGCACCGGCCTTGACCTCCTGATCCTCGATGCGGAACACGCCCCCTTCGACCGCACGACGATCGACGCCTGCCTGATCGCGGGCCGCGTCGCAGGCGTCCCGCTGCTCGTCCGCGTGCCGTCCCAGGCGCCGGAGCACCTGCAGGGTGCCCTCGATGGCGGCGCGGCAGGCGTCCTCGTGCCCCACGTCAACAGCGCGGCGGAGGCCGAGGCGCTGGTCCGCGCCACCCGCTATGGCCCCGGAGGACGGGGTTTTGCGGCGACCACGCGGGCGGCGGAGTATGGCGGGCGCACCATCCCGGAGCACCTCGCCGCCGACCCGCCGCTCCTGATCTGCCAGATCGAGGATCCGCCCGGCGCCGGGGCCGCCGCGGAGATCGCGGCCGTGGAGGGCGTCGACGCGCTCTTCGTCGGCCGCGCCGATCTCGCCGTCGGCACGGGCCACGCCGACATGCGCGCGCCCGAGGTGCTGGAGACGACCCGCCGCGTCCTGTCCCTGCCGGTTGCCACGGGTCTCTACTGCGCGCCGGGCGAGGACCTCGCACCGCATCGCGCGGCCGGCGCGCGGCTCTTCGTCATCGGCTCGGATCACACGGCGATGCTGCGGGGGACGGGGTAGAATATCTGGAAGCGCAGAGGGCAGCGGCCGACCCTGGGTGGGCGCTTTGCCAGCTCTCCACGATGCGCGCCTTCCTCAATGAGTTCGACCGTTCCGAAGGTTGATGGGTCGCAAAAGCGCCCTCCCGTGGGGAGGGTCGGGCGCTGCCCGGCCTGTCAGCCGGGCCGAAGGATTCTTCGGGGTGCCGCCGCTCTCTAGCGAGGTGGAAGAACGTAGACACAGGGATGCTTGTTCTTCACTCAGCCCTCTCACCCGCCCCCGAACTGTTCCTCCGCGTCGTAGCGGTGCGGGGCTGTCTGCATCTCCAGATGCAGGCGGTCGCCGTCCCATGGGTGCGCGGCCAGCACGGTCTCGTCCACGTCGATGCCGAGGCCCGGCGCCTCGGGCGGCACGATGTGGCCGCGCTCCACCCGGATCGGCTCGACCAGCAGATCGGCCTGGAAACCGGTGCCGTCGCCGATCGTCTCCGCGATCAGGAAGTTGGGGCAGGCGAGCGCGAGCTGGACGTTCGCCGCCCACTCCACCGGTCCCGCATAGAGATGCGGCGCGACCTGCGCTCCGAACGCTTCCGCCAGCACCGCGATCTTGCGTGCGGCCCAGAGCCCCCCGCAGCGGCCCAGGGCCGGTTGCAGGATGCTCGCGGCGCCCGCGCGGAGCACCGCGGCGAACTCGACCGGTGTGACCAGCCGTTCCCCGGTGGCTACCGGCACCCGGACTGCCTGCGCCACGCGGGCGAGATCGTCGGGATGCGTGTCCGGTGGACAGGGCTCCTCGAACCACAGCGGGTCAAACGCCTCAAGCCGTCGCCCCATGCGGATCGCGCCGTCGGGTGTGAACTGCCCATGGGTACCGAAGAGGAGGTCGGCGCGCGGCCCTACCGCCCGTCGGATCGCTGCGCAGAACGCCTCCGACCGTTCCAGGTCGTACAGGGCCGGCTGGTGCCCGCCCATCACCGTGTAGGGCCCCGCCGGGTCGAACTTCACCGCCGTGAAGCCCTGGTCCGTCCGTTCCGCCGCCGCCTCCGCCGCGCGCTCGGGCGAGGCGTAGAAGGCGGCCGCATCCTCGCCCGGCCGCGGATAGAGATAGGTGTAGGCGCGCACCCGCTCCTGCACGCGGCCGCCGAGCATGCGATGCACCGGCTCGCTCAGCGCCTTGCCGCGGATGTCCCAGCAGGCGATCTCCAGCCCCGAGAACGCGCCCATCACCGTCGGATCGGGCCGTTGGGTGAAGCCGGAGGAATGGACCGCGCGATACATCGCCTCGACCTCCGCCACGTCGCGCCCGCGCATGTGCCGGGCGAAGACGTCGAGGATCACCGCGCGCATCGCCTCGGGCCCCGCGGCGGCGGCGTAGACCTCCCCCCAGCCGTGCAGCCCGTCCTCCGCGACCACCTTCACCAGCATGAAATAGCGCCCGCCGAAGCCCGGCGGCGGGTTGCCGACCACATGGACTTCGGCGTGGTCGAGCCTCACGCGGGGATCCGCACGGTCGCCCGGGCCGATGCGTTGCTGGTCGCGATGTCGAGGGGGAAGCTCTCCACATCCCCGCCGATGCCGCGGACCATGATCGCCTCGTCACCGTTCCAGAGCACCGCCTCGCCCGCGTTCAGCACCAGCGGCAGCCGGTCCTCCACGATCTCGCCGTCGGGGGTGGAGAGCTCGCGGACCACAATGGGCAAGAGGCCCCCGTTGGCGAAGGCGATCTCCACCGCCACCGCGTCATCCACCCGCCGCGCACCGAGGAGCCGGACGGCGAGCGTGATGCTCGGATGCCCGCCCTCGTGGCCCGGATGGGCGAGCGCCGGGCCCGTCGCGACGCTCGCCAGCGCGCCCAGGCAGAAGGCGCGGCGCGCATGGTTCGGAGATCCGGCAGGGCCGGACGCGGGTCGGTCAGAATGTAGAGAAGTCACGTGATGTTCCGTTTCCGATGGTCAGGGTTGGGACCCGCACCGGCGGATTTCCCCGCCCGAACGGACCTTGGCCGCAGGGGGTGACCACGACGCGCGTTTTGTACCACGAGTCACCGGGCGAGAGGGAGAAATTCGACCCGCGCGCGCAACGGTTTACCTAGCGGGAGGGAGGACATGCCATGGCGTTTCGCCCTGCCGCGTTGATCCCGCCCTGGGTCGACGGCTACGACCGCGCGGGCCTGGGCGCGGACATCCTCGCGGGGCTGATCCTCGCCATCCTGCTGATTCCGCAGGCGATGGCCTACGCGCTGCTCGCGGGCTTGCCGCCGGAGGCCGGGCTCTACACCGCGATGGTGGCGCCACTGCTCTATGCCGCCCGGGGCGGCAGCGCCTTCGTTTCCGTCGGGCCGGTGGCGCTCGCCTCGCTGGTGGTGGCCGACGCCATCGCCGGCACGGAGCTGGAGCCCATGGCCGCCGCGGCGATCATCGCGGTGGAAAGCGGCGCGATCCTGCTGGCGCTGGGCGCGGTGCGGCTGGGGCGGCTGGTGAACTTTGTCAGCGAGCCGGCGCTGCTGGGCTTCACGGCGGCCATCGCGGTGCTGATCGCCGTCAGCCAGCTTCCCGCGATCCTGGGCCTCGACCTGCCGCGCGCGGGCAATCTGATCGATGCGGTGCCGACCTTCGCAGGGGCCGGGCCGCCGGATGCGACGACCGTCGCGATCGGGGTGGCTGTGCTGGCGCTGCTCCTTCTCGCCAACACCTTCGCCGACCGGGCGGTGGCGCCGCTCGGCCTGCCGCGGGCCGCCCGGCTGGTGCTCGTGAAGGGCCTGCCGCTCCTGGTCATCGCCGGGGCGGCCATCGTCGCGCGCCCCTTCGACGTCGCGCGGGTGCAGGAGCCTTCGGACGGGCTGCCACGGCCGATGCTGCCGCTCGGCGATCCGGGCGCCTGGCTCGACCTCTTGCCCTCCAGCGCGCTGGTGGCACTCGTGGTCTTCGTGTCCGGCACGGCGGTCGCGAAGTCCCTGCCACGCCGCCGCAACGACGCGCTCGACACGGATCGGGAGGCGCTGGCCATCGGGGCCGCGAGCGTCGCGGCGGGGGCGACGGGCGGCTTCGCGCCCGGCATCAGCCTCAGCCGCTCCGCGCTGGTGGAGGGCAGCGGTGCGCGCTCGCCCGTCTCCAGCGCAATCGGGGGGCTGATGGTGCTGCCCGTGATCCTCTTCGCCGGCCCGCTCCTCGCCATGCTGCCCACGGCCGCACTCGCGGCCCTCATCCTCAGCGCCATCGTCGGTCTGGTGAAGGTGCACGACATCCGCGCCGTCTGGGCCCACAGCCGCAGCGAGGGTGCGGTGGTCGCCGCGACTTTCCTGGCCACGGTGCTCTTCGGCGTGCGCTGGGGGCTGGTGGCGGGCGCCGTCTCGGGCCTTGCGGTGTTCCTGTGGATCTCCAGCCAGCCGCGGGTCACGCGCATCGGCCGGGCGGACGACGCGGACAACTACCGCTCCACCGACCGCGACCGGGTCGAGGTCGACACGCTCCCCGTGCTGCCGGTGCGCATCGACCGCTCGCTCTATTTCGGCAATGTCGGCCATGTGGAGACGCGGCTGGGCGACATCATCGCCCGGCATCCCAAGGCGCGCTGCCTGCTCCTCGACATGCGCGGGGTGAACGCCGTCGATGCGAGCGCCCTGCGCATGTTCGACCGCCTGCGCGACACGCTATCAGATCAGGACCTGCTCATCGCCTTCGCCGCCCTGCACCTTCCGGTCCACGACGCGCTGATGGCGGCCAGCCCCACCGGCGACGTCCCCTGCTTCCGGACCGTCGAGGAGGGCGTGAGGGAGATGACGACCCGTTGCGAAACCCCGACGAAGGAGAGCTGACCGTGCCCCGGACCGCCGTCGCCACCGATCCCGACGATCCCTACGTGAAGGACCGGCTGCTCGCGGCTGCGCCCTTCGACCGGGTGGAGTTCGCCCGGACCTTCGAGCATCGCATCGCCCGTGTGGATGGGGTGAAGCTGCACTACGTGATCGGCGGGCAGGGCCCCGTCGTGGTGTTCGGCCATGGCTGGCCTGCCTCCTGGTACGAGTGGCGCAAGGTGATGCCGCGCCTCTCCGACCGGTTCACCTGCGTCGCCTTCGACATGCCGGGCCTTGGCGACAGCGCGCCGCCGCCCGCCTTCGACATGGCCACGGTCGGAGCGCTCCTCGCCCGCTTCATCCGCGAAGAGCTGGGGCAGGACAGCGTCACGGCCGTGGGCCACGACGTGAGCGGCCCGCCGCTGATCCACATGGCCGCGCACGAGGCCGGCCTCGTCAGCCGCCTCTTCCTGACGGAGACCTCGATCCCCGGCCCCGAGATGGGGGAGATCCTGGCCCGGCACATCAACGAGATCTGGCACTTCCCGATGAACGCAGCCCGCCTGTCCGCCACCTTCGCCGCCGGGCGCGAGGCGCAGTTCATCCCGCAGTTCTTCACCGAATGGGTCTACAATGTCGGGGCAATCGCGCCCGAGGACATCGCCGAGTACATCCGCGTCAACAGCCGGCCCGGCGTCATCGAATGCGGCGCGTCCTACTACCATTCCGCGACGCCCCAGGCCGAGGGCGGCGGGCCGCTGCCGCCTGACTCGCTCACCATGCCGCTGCACTTCGTCGGCGCCGACCAGGGTTTCGGCGGGCATCTGGGCGGGGAGACGCGCGCGGCCTACAGCACCATCAAGCGCTATGCGACGAATGCCACTTACGAGGTGGTGGAGAAGTGCGGCCACTGGGTCAGCGAGGATCGGCCGGCCTTCCTCGCCGACCGCATCGCCGCGTTCTTCTCGGACGGCTGATCAGCGGTCGGGCAGGGGGATGTGCTCCGCATGGTCGTCGGGCGGAAGCTGGAAGCGGCCATGCTCCCAATCCCCCTCGCGCCAGGCCTCCTTCGCCGCCTCGATCTTCTCCCTCGAGGAGGCGACGAAGTTCCACCAGATGTAGCGCGGGCCGTTCAGCGTCTCGCCGCCCAGAAGCATCAGCCGCGTGTCGCGAGTCGCGCTGACCGTGATCGCGTCGCCGGGGCGGAACACCATCATCTGCCCCGCCTCGTAGCGGGTGCCGGCGATCTCGACCTCGCCCGAGACGACGTAGATCCCCCGGTCCTCATGCTCGTCGGGCAGCGGGATCTTCGACCCAGCCTTCATCACGACGTCGGCGTAGAACATCTCGGAGAAGGTCTTCACCGGCGCCCGCTCGCCGTAGAGCGAGCCGAGGATCAGGCGGACCTCTTTGCCCTCACCCTCCAGAAACGGCAGCTGCTCCTTCGCGACGTGCTCGAACCCGGCCTCGCCCTCCTCATCCTTTTCGGGCAGGGCGACCCAGGTCTGGATGCCGAAGAGCTTCGATCCGTCCTTCGCCCGCTCGTCGCCCGGCGTGCGCTCCGAATGGGTGATGCCGTGCCCCGCGATCATCCAGTTCACCGCCCCCGGCTTGATCTCCAGCGAACTGCCGAGGCTATCGCGGTGATGGATCGCTCCGTCATAGAGGTACGTGACCGTCGCCAGCCCGATATGCGGATGCGGGCGCACGTCGATCCCCTTCTCGGTGATGAACTCCGCCGGGCCCATCTGGTCGAAGAAGATGAACGGCCCCACCATCTGCCGCTGCGGCGCGGGCAGGGCGCGGCGCACCTCGAACCCGCCCAGATCGCGGGCCCGCGGCACGATCAGCGTCTCGATCGCGTCAACCTCGTCTCCGGTCGGGCAATGCGGGTCGAGCGCGGGGTTCCAGCTCATGACGGATCTCCATGGTGTTTCCTGAGGGGCAATATGGCGTTGTTCCCCGGCATCTCTATCTTCAACCTGCGAAACAATGAGGTGCAGGTTAACGAAGCGCCGTCTCGGAAAAATGGAAGGTGATTGCGACGATGACCGAACCCGTGACGGAGACCGGCATCCTTGTCGTGACCAGTGTGCGGAACGAGGGCCCTTTCCTGCTGGAATGGATCGCCTACAATCGCGCGCTGGGCGTCGGCGAATTCATCATCTACTCAAATGATAGTGTCGACGGTACCGCGGCGCTGCTCCATCGCCTGGATAGGCGTGGCGTGATCCGGCACGTGCTCAATCCTTATCGCCTCATCCGCGACGAAACCAAGCCGCAACAGACGGCGATCATCGGCGCGCTGGACTACATCGCCCTGCACAACCCCGAGATCGTCGCTGCCATCGATGTCGATGAATTTGTGGCCATCCATGTGGGCAAAGGCACGCTTGCCGATCTGTTCGATGCCGTGGGCCCGTTCGATGCCATCAGCCTCGTGGAGCGTCGTTTTTCGGCCTGCGGGCATACCTCCTTTGCCGACGACTTCGTGATCAGGCGCTTTACCGAAGCGGAGCCTGCAACCGCACCGCATGGCGAACACCGGCACGTGAAGACCTTCATGCGCGTCCGCCGCGGTCTTGCCTTCCGCAATCACAGGCCGATGGTGACGGCACGGTTCCGCAACCATGACTTCGCGTGGTTCGACGGCGCCGGTCAGCGCATGTCGCGTCGCTTCGTGCAGGGGAAGGCGCGCGTCGTCGAAAACCACCCGGCGCAGACGCTCGCCCAACTGAACCACTACGGCACCCGCGACGAGGAGAGTTTTCGCGTCAAGCGGATCAGCGGGCGTGGTTCGGACCTGCGGAAGGACCCCGATTACGACGCCTACTGGAGGCGGTTCCAAACGGGGGGCGTCGAGGATCGCTCGGCCCAGCGCCTGCTGGCCCGAATGGTCGATCACCATGACTGGTTGATGTCCGATCCGGAGACGAGGCGCTTGCATGATGCCGCCGTGAAGGCCTTCCAGACACTGGCTCGGCAGGAGCTGCCTATATCGTGAGCCAGTCGCGCAGCGCCGCCTCTCCGGGACAGCGCACCACCCGCGCGCCCGGTACGCGCTTCAACCAGCCCCGGTCCTCGAATGCCGCAAAGAGCGCGGCCCCCAGCCCGCCGGCGAGATGCGTCCGGCGCTCCGACCAGTCGAGGCAGGCGCGGCAGAGCGGCCTCCGCGCCTTGCCCAACTCATCCATGTCGATGCCCAGATCCTCGAACGCCGCCGCGCCCTGCGCGGTCGGCACCAGTCCCGGCGCCAGCCAGCCGCGCGCGAGCAGCCCGTCATGCAGCGCCACACCGAGCGTCCCGGCGAGGTGGTCGTAGCAGACCCGCGCATGGCGCATCTCCGGCTCGCGCGGACCCGGGCGCACCCGCGCGGGCCCCCGCCGGTCCACCACCTCCATCAGCACCTCGAGCGCCTCGGCCACATCCGAACCGGAGAGCCGGAAGTACCGGTGACGCCCCTGCTTCACGCCCGCGATCAGGGCACCGTCCTCCAGCCGCGAGAGGTGCCCGCTCGCCGTCTGCCGCGTGACCCCGGCCTCTTCGGCCAGCTCGCTCGCCGTCAGCGCCTGCCCGCCCATGAGCGCCGAGAGCATCCGCGCCCGCGCGGGCTCCCCGATCAGGGTGGCGATGCGCGCGATATCCGGTCCGTCTGCCATGGCCCGATCCTAGGCCATTCCCGCGCGCCGATGCTACGGCCCCGCCCGAACCGTTCGCGCGCCCGTCCGTGGCACGGTCCGCCACGAAAGGAGACCACCATGCTCACCTGCATCATCCGCTACGAGATCGAACCCTTCCAGCGCGCCGAGTTCGAGACCTATGCCGAGACCTGGGCCGCCGCGATCCCCGCCGCGGGCGCGCGCCTCACCGGCTACTTCTCCCCGCGTGAGGGGACGGCGACCACAGCCTACGGGGTCTACGAGATCGCCGACCTCGCCGCCTACAAAGCCTACCGCGCCCGCCTTGCCGCGAGCCCCGAAGGCGCGCAAAACTATGCCTTCGCGGCCGAGCGCCGCTTCATCCGGCGCGAGGACCGCGCCTTCTACCACCGCATCGGAGGCCCCCAATGATCGCCGTCATCTTCGAGGTCTGGCCGAAGGGCGGCCACCGCGCGCCCTATCTCGACATCGCCGCGGAGATGCGGGCCCATGCCGAGGCCATCGACGGCTTCATCTCGGTCGAGCGGTTCGAGAGCCTGGCCGAACCCGGCAAGCTCCTGTCCCTCTCGATCTGGCGGGACGAGGCGGCGCTGGAGGAGTGGCGCAAGCTTCATGAGCATCGCCGCGCGCAGGCGATGGGGCGCAAGGTCCATTTCGCCGATTACCGCCTGCGCGTCGCGGGGATCATCCGCGATTACGGGATGACGGAACGGGCCGAGGCGCCTGAGGACAGCCGCGCGATCCACGGCTGATCCGCGCTGTCGATCATGCGCCCCTCGCGCCGCATCGGATGAAACGGATGTTTCAGATCGGCAGCGCCGTCTCGCTCTTGATCTGGCGCAGCGCGAACTGGCTCGACGCGTTGGCGACGCTGTCGTGGTTGAGGATGCGGTGCATCAGCAACTCCTCGAAATCCTCGACCGAGCCGCAGCGCACGATCAGCGTGTAGTCGAAGGTGCCGGTGACCGCGTAGCAGTCGAGGATCTCCGGCGTGCGTTCCACAAGAGATTCAAAGGACTTGCGCACCTCCGGCCCGTGCCCGGTGAGATTGATCTGGACGAAGACGCAGACCGGCACACCCACCCGCGCGGGGTCGAGCAGGGCGACCCGCGCCCGGATCGCGCCCGCCTTCTCCAGGCTCGTCAGCCGCCGCCAGATCGTCGACTGCGACTGGTCGAGCTTCTCCGCCAGCCCGCGCACCGAGAGCGTCGCGTCCCGCTGCAACGCCTGCAGGATCAGGCGGTCGAGCTCGGTCAGCGAAAGAGACGATTGTTTCACCATGGGCCAAGAGTGCCGGCAGATTTGCCGGATTTCAATGGAATCCAAGTAACGAAGAAACGAGCCGTCCGGTCCGGCGGGGCATCCTACTCGCATGATCCGACAGGAGAATCCCATGCTCGACGAACCCGACGCCCGCAATCGCTACCGTACCGCGCCGAAGCGCGCGGACTACACGATCGACCAGCAGTGGCACAGCTACAGCGCCGAGGAGCACGACCGCTGGAACCGCCTCGCGAGGGCCGTGACGGAGCTGCTACCCGGCCGCGCCGCCCCCGAATTCATCGAGGCGGTTCAGGCGCTTGACCTCTCCGGCGGCGGCGTGCCGGACATGGAGAAGCTCTCCGAGAAACTCCGCCCGCTCACCGGCTGGTCGGTGGTGCCCGTCGCCGACCTCGTGCCCGACGAGGTGTTCTTCGACCACCTCGCCAATCGCCGCTTCCCGGCCGGTGCCTTCATCCGGTCGGAGGCCGAGATGGAGTACCTGGAGGAGCCCGACATCTTCCACGACGTCTTCGGCCACGTCCCGCTCCTCGCCGACCCGACCTATGCAGACTTCATGGAGGCCTACGGCAAGGGCGGGCAGGCCGCGATGGAACGCGGCCAGCTTCATAACCTCGCAAGGCTCTACTGGTACACCATCGAATTCGGCCTGATGCGCCACGCGGACGGCCTGCGCATCTTCGGCGCGGGGATCCTGAGCTCAACCGGGGAGATCCGCTTCAGCCTCGAAGATACATCTCCCAACCGGATCGGCTTCGATCTGGAACGGGTGATGCGCACCGAATACGAGATCGACGACTACCAGAAGACCTACTTCGTCATTAACGATTTCAAATCGCTACTGTCCGAGTGCTACGGCGATTTCTCCGCGCTCTACGACCGCCTGAAGGGCGGCGAGGACATCGCTCCGGACGCGGTCACGCAAGGTGACGAGGTGATCCATCGCGGAGATATGCGTTACTTCTCAGAGGCGTAGCGCTCTCTCTTCTCTAAGTATCCCCGCCGGAGGCGCAGGTTTCTAGCTGCGCATCCGGCTGGCATTGGCGTCGAAGGCCGGTGCGAACTGGGGCCGCATCGGCAGGCGGTCGCCCAGCACCTCGACCTCCCAGCCGTCGGCCTCGCCCGCGATCTCCTTCGGGACGTAGCCCTGCGCCATCGAGGTGCCCTGGTTGTGGGCGTAGCCGCCGGAGGTGATCCAGCCCTTCACCTCGCCGTTCCACCAGATCGGCTCGTCCCCGATCGGATCGCTGTCGATCGCATCGACGCGGAAGGTGAGCAGGCGCAACGCCCCGCCGCTCTCCCGCTCGGCCCGCGCGGCCGCCTTGCCGATGAAGTCGGCGGGCTTGTCATAGGCGACGAAGCGGTCGAGTCCCGCCTCCAGCGCACCGTAGATGGGGCGGTATTCGCGTGCCCAGGAGGACCAGTTCTTCTCCAGCCGCAGGGAGTTGAGCGCCCGCATGCCGACCGGCGCGATGCCCAGATCAGCCCCCTCTTCCATCAGCAAGTCCCAGACATAGCGGGCGAATTCCGTCTCCATCCAGATCTCGTAGCCCAGATCGCCGGTATAGGAGACGCGGCCGACGGTGCACATCACGTGACCGATCAGCATCTCGCGCGCGGCCATGAAGCGGAACGCCTCGTGGCTCACATCCTCGCCCGCAACACGTGCCAGCAGGTCCCGCGCCTTCGGTCCGGCGATCGAGATGCCGCAGATGGCGGGGCCTTTGGCGTCGATGGTCACGCCCTCGGGCCGATACGCCTCAAAATGGCGCAGGTAGTATTCCTGCGCGATGCCCGACCCGGCCATCCAGTAGTAGCGCCCGAGATTCGCGACCGACAGATCGCCGATCAGCTTGCCGTTCTCGTTGAGCATCGGGGCGAGGGTCATGCGGCCCTCGGCGGGCAGCTTGCAGGCCAGCACCTTGTCGAGGAAGGCTTCGGCGCCCGGCCCATGCACCGCGAACTTGGAGAAGCCGGTGATGTCGATGATCCCCACGCCCTCGCGCACCGCCGCGACCTCCCGCGCCACGTGCTCGTGGTCGGTGGAGCGGCGCCAGGAGAAGGTCTCCTCCACCCCCTCGGGCGCGTACCAGAGCGGCGTCTCCAGCCCCCAGTTGTCGCCCATTTGCGCGCCCAATGCTACGTGCCGGTCATGCAGCGCGCCGGTGCGCAGGGGCCGCGCGGCGGGCAGCTCCTCGTTGGGAAAGCGGATGCGGAAGCGGCGCGAATAGTTCTCCCGCACCTTCTCGTTGGTGTAGGAGAGCGTCGCCCAGTCGCCGTAGCGCGCCACGTCCATGCCCCAGACGTCGAAGCCCGGATCGCCGTCCACCATCCAGTTCGACAGTGCCAGCCCGACGCCGCCGCCTTGGCTGAAGCCCGCCATCACCGCGCAGGCGCACCAGAAGCCGGGTAGCCCGCGCACCGGCCCGACCAGCGGGTTGCCGTCGGGGGCGAAGGTGAAGGGGCCGTTGATCGCCTGGCGGATGCCGACATTCTCCAGCGCCGGGAAGTGCTGGAAGGCGACCTCCAGCGACGGCGCGATCCGGTCGAAATCGGGCTCCAGCAGTTCGGAGCCGAAATTCCACGGCGTCTCCTTCGGCATCCACGGGGTCGCGGCGCGCTCATAGGTGCCGAGCAGCACGCCGTCGCGTTCCTGCCGCGTGTAGATCTCGCCCTCGAAATCGATGATGTGGATCAGCTCCTGCCCGCTCTCGCGGTTGAAGGCGGTGACCTCGGGCACCTCCTCGGTCAGCAGGTAGTGGTGCTCCATGGCGAGCACGGGCAGCTCCAGCCCCACCATACGGCCGACCTCGCGGGCCCACAGGCCGCCGGCATTGACCACGTGATCGCAGGTGAACTCCCCCTGCGAGGTGGTGAGCCGCCACGTGCCGGTCTCGTCCCGCCGCAGATCCTCGACCTTGGTCTTCTCGTGCACCTTCGCCCCCGCGATCCGCGCCGCCTTCGCGTAGGCGTGGGTGGTGCCGGACGGGTCGAGATGCCCCTCGATCGGATCCCAGAGACCGCCCAGGAACTCCTTCTCGTTGAGGATCGGGAAGCGCTCCTTGGTCCATTCGGGCGTCACGATCTCCAGCTCCATACCCATGTAGCGCCCGCGCGCCTGGGCCATGTAGAGGCTCTCCATCCGCTCCTTCGTCTTGGCGAGTTGGACGCCGCCCGTCAGGTGCACGCCGCACGAAAGGCCCGAGATCTCCTCGATCTCCCTGTAGAGATCGACCGTGTACTGCTGGAGCTTCGCCACGTTCGGATCGCCGTTGAGCGTGTGAAAGCCCCCCGCCGCGTGCCAGGAGGAGCCGCAGGTCAGCACGTCGCGCTCCAGCAGGGCGACATCGGTCCAGCCCTTCTTGGTCAGGTGATAGAGGACCGAGGCGCCGACGACGCCGCCCCCGATCACGATGGCGCGGTAGTGCTGGGTCATGGGCTCGTCTCCTTGCTCGGGCCCATGACAGGCGAGCCCGGCCGCCCTGCCAAGACCGAACGAGACAAAACGAGGTCCGTTTGCGTCATCCTTGCGGACGAGGGGACGACGGGGTCGTGATTCAACCGAAGCGAAAACGTGAAGACAAATTTTCGCATTTTGCGTGTAAAGTCGAACTGACAACAGGAGTGCCGTAATGAAATCAGCTCGTTCCGCAATACTGCTGCTTGCAGCATTCTGCGCCCCCCTCAGGGCCGAGACCACCCCGGACCGCATCCAGGTCGAAGGGGAGTTCATCGACACATGGTGCTATTTCTCCGGCGTCATGGGCGCGCCCGAGGCGGTGCAGGGCTCCGCGCACCACACCTGCGCGCTGTGGTGCGCGGCTGGCGGCATCCCGGTCGGGCTGCTGACCGACGAGGGCGAGGTCTACATGATCCTCAAACTCGAAGGGGAGGGCGTGCTCGCCGACATGGACACGCTGCTGGAGCTGCAATCGGACCGGCTGGTCGCGGACGGGCTGCACTATCGCCGCGACGGGATCGACTACCTTGTGGTCGAGACCGTCGTCGACAATTCCGGCATCACCAACGAGAACCACGACGAATGGGGCGTGATCCCGGGCTTCGTCATTCCGGAGCCGGCCGAATGAAGCGCGTTCTGACCACCCTCCTGCTGACCGCGACCGCCGCGGGGGCGCAGGACTTCTCCGAAGGGTCCGAGGCCAATTCCTGGGGCCTGATCGGGGAGGAGAAGGCGTTCTTCCAAGCGCGCGTCGTGGATGTGGCGTGCGAGCTGACCGGCGACTGCCCCGACGATTGCGGCGGGGGCGCGCGCCAGCTCGGCCTCGTGCGCGCGGCCGACGATCAGCTCGTCATGGTGCTCAAGAACGGCCAGCCGGTGTTCTCCGGCGCGGTCGAGGACCTGCTGCCCTACTGCGGCATGGACGTCGAGGTCGACGGGCTCATGATCAACGAGGAGGACTGGACCGGCATCCCCACCAAGTTCTACCAGGTCCAGCGCATCCGCGAACTGCCCGACGGCGAATGGGCCCGCGCGAACCGCTTCACCACGGTCTGGGACGAGCAGTTCCCCGAGGCCGCGGGAGACGGCCCGTGGTTCCGCCGCGACCCCCGCATCAACGCTCTGATCGAGCGTGACGGCTATCTCGGCCTCGGCCAGGAGGCGGACGCGGCCTTCATCGAGGACTGGTTCTGATGCGGTACGTCCTGTTGGCCGCGCTCGTCGCGAGCACCGCCGCGGCCCATGACGGGGTCGAGCACAAGACGGCGGGGGAGGCCGCGCGCCACCTCGCCGAGACACGGCGCGACGCGCCGCCGCTGCCCGACACGGCCCTGCCGCTGCCGGGCAATATCGGCGGGCCGTTCGCGCTGACGGACCAGACCGGCACGGAGCGGACGCAAACCGATCCCGACGGCCACCACCAGCTCCTGTTCTTCGGTTACGCCAATTGCGTGGCGATCTGCGACACGGCGCTGCCGCGCATGGCGGAGGTGACGGATATGCTGGCGGTCGACGGCCACACGGTGACCCCGATCCTGGTGACGGTCGATCCGGCGCGGGACACGGTCGCGGCCCTGGCCGAGGCGGTGCCCGAGCGGCACCCCCGCATGGTCGGCCTCACCGGTGCCGAGGCCGATCTCGCCGCCCTGCGCGACGCCTACCAGATCGAGGCGAAGCCGGTCTTCGAGGATCCGCAATACGGCACCATTTTCTCCCACGGCTCGTTCATCTACGTCCTTGATCCGGAGGGCGAGTTCCTCACGCTGCTCCCGCCCATCCTGGGGCCGGAGCGCATGGCGGAGATCGTGGCGTCCTACCTCTGAGCGCCGATTTGCGTATTTGAAGAGAGTGATGGGCCGGGGCGGTTGCCCCCCTCATCACTCTCGCCCAATACGCCCGCCGGAGGCGGTGCCTTCAGAAGTCGGTGGGCGCGCCGCCCTCCGCCTTGCGCCGGGCAACGAAGTCCTTGAGTTCGTCGCGGATACCCGCATCCATCGCGGGCGGCTCGAACTCGGCGAGGATCGCCTTCCACGTCGCGTTCGCCCGGTCCGCGGTCCAGGTGCTGCCGGCCTCCTGCCACGCTTCGTAGTTGCGCCAGTCGCTGAGAAAGGGGGCGTAGAACGCGGTCTGGTAGCGGTCCTGCGTGTGCTGCGTGCCGAAGAAGTGGCCCGTGGGCCCGACCTCGCGGATCGCGTCGAAGGCGAGGCTGCCCGGATCGGTCGCGGTGATCGCGGGGTCCATGTAGCGCTGGATCTGCTGGAGCAGTTCGCAATCCATCACGAACTTCTCGTAGGAGGCGATGAGCCCGCCCTCCAGCCAGCCAGCCGCGTGATAGACGAGATTCACGCCGGAATTGACCGCGGCCCAGAGCGAGTTGGAGCTTTCCCACATCGCCTGTCCGTCCGGCGCGTTCGAGGCGCAGGCGTTCGAGGCGCGCAAGGGAAGCCCGTAGAAGCGCGCCATCTGCCCGGTCATCTGCGTCGCGCGCACGTATTCCGGCGTGCCGAAGGCGGGCGCGCCGGATTTCATGTCCACGTTCGAGGTGAAGGAGCCCATGACGCACCCCACGCCCGGGCGGATGTGCTGGAAGAGGGCGATCGCCGCCAGTGCCTCCGCCACCGACTGCGCGACGGCGCCGGCCATGGTCACCGGCGCCATGGCGCCTGCGAGCGTGAAGGGCGTCACGATCACCGGTTGCCCGCGCTTCACGAAACGCATGGCGCCGTCGAGCATCGGCCAGTCGTGCTTCAGCGGGCTCGAGGAGTTGATGTTGGTGTAGAGCCGCGGGGCCGCGTCGAACTCCTCGTGGGTGAGCCCGGCGGCGATCCGCGTCATCTCCAGCACGTCCTCCACCCGTTCGGGGCCGAGCGAGTAGGCGTGGCAGACCTTGTCGGTCAGTGTCAGCTTCTCGTAGAGGCAGTCGAGGTGGCGGATGCCCGCATGGATGTCCACGGGCTCCACCGGATAGCCGCCCGCCACGTGGATGCAGTTGAAATACTGGGTGAATTTCAGGAGGTCGCGGAAGCTCTCGAAGTCTCCCACGCGCCGCCCGCGGTCGAGATCCATCACGTTGGGCGGGGAGGAGACGTTGACGAAGGCCATGTTCCGGCCTCCGAGCGTGATCGCGCGGTCCGGGTTGCGCGGCGTGATCGTGACGGTGTCGGGCGCCCGGCCCACCATCGCCATGACCCAGTCGCGGTCCATGCGCACGTTCTCGCCCTCGACGGTGCAGCCCGCCTCGCGCAGGTAGTCGCGCGCCTCGCCGTTGAGGAACTCGATCCCGATCTCCTCCAGGATGCGCATGGCGGTGCCGTGGATTGCGGCCACGCCCTCCTCCGGGAGGGGTTCGGTGGGGCGGTCGATGTTGACCGGTGGGCCCCAGGGCATCTGGTCGATGGCCCTGGCCGTGCTGCGCCGGGTGTTTCCCGCGCGTCCGCCGCCCCGCCGGCGGGTCTGTATCGTCATGTCGGTCTCCTCCGCATGGAGACAGGAAAGGCCGGTCGGTGGGGGCATTCTGTGACGGGCGCGACGGATCGGTGTCGTTTTCGGGGCCTATTTCGTCGTGTCGAGCCAGCGGGGCAGGTGGCCGATATCGGGCAGCACTGCCTCGGCCCCCGGCAGCTCGGTCGCGGGACCGGTGAGCACGCCGAGGGCGCGCATCCCGGCGGCGTGGGCCGCGCGGATGTCGTGCAGGCTGTCGCCGACCATGATGCAGTCCTCCGCCGCGTGACCCAGCGCGCGGGCGGCGGCGAGCAGCGGGTCGGGATCGGGTTTCGCCCCATGTCCGCTGTCGCATCCGGCGATGAAGGCGAAGTGGTGCGCATGACCGTCGAGCTGTTCGAGCGCCGGACCTTCGGCGTCGTTGGTCACGACGGCGAGCGCGAGGCCCCGGCCCTTCAGTTCGCTCAGCAGGGGGGCGAGCGGTACGGCAGGCGTGGGCACCACGTCGCGGCTGCGCTCGATCAGGATCCGCACGATGGTGTCGAGCGTCATGCCGGGCAGGGCGGCCTCCAGCGCCCGGGCCGAGTCGCCCGGCGTCCCTGCGATCACGGGGCTCGCGGGGTCGAAGCGGCAGGTGGCGAGGTCGAAGCCCACGGCCCGTGCCAGCCGGTCCGCATGCTCCGCATCGTCGGCGAGGTCGCGCAACAGGTCCGCCGTCCACGGTCCCCACGTCGCGGTGAAGTCGAACAGCGTGCCGTCCTTGTCGAAGATCACGGCTTTGACCATGCTGGCCTCCATTGCCATCCGGAGACGCGCCATGACCCGACCCGCTCCCGCCACGCGCGCGGCTTACCGCCATTTCGTGACGATGGCGACCCGGTGGCGCGACAACGATGTCTACGCGCACATGAACAACGCGGTGTTCTACGAGTACGTGGACAGCGTCGTGAACGGCTGGATCGTTGGGACGGGCACGCTGGACATACCGCACGGGCCGGTGGTGGGCCTCGTGGTGCAGTCGGACTGCATCTTCCATGCGAGCCTGGGGTTTCCAACGCCGGTGACCGCGGGCCTGCGGGTGGGAAAGGTCGGGCGCAGCTCGGTGCGCTACGAGGTCGGGCTCTTCGACGGTGCGGCGGAGAGCTCGTCGGCCGAGGCCGGGTTCACCCACGTCTATGTCGACGGCACCACGCGGCGGCCGGTGGAGCTGCCCGATCCGTTCCGGGCGGCGGTGGAGAGCCTGCAAACTGATTGACAGCTGCAATCAGTTTGATTGATCCTGTCAATCATGTCCTACGACCTGCATTCCTCGCTGGGCTACCAGCTCTCCCGCCTTGCCCGCGCCGTGGAGCGGGGGTTCGAGGCGCGGCTCGAGCCGCTGGACCTCACCCGCCTGCAATGGTGCGTCCTGCTTGGCGTGGGGCAGGAGGGGATCGGGCAGCCCTCGGGCCTCGGCGATTTCATCGGGGTGGACCGCGCGGCCATTTCCCGTGCGCTCAACGTGCTGGAAGGGCAAGGACGGGTGGTGCGCACTCCGTCGAACGGGGACCGGCGCGCGCGGGACGTGGCGATCACGCCGGAGGGACGGGCGGTGCTCGACCTTGCGATCGCGGAGGCGCGTGCCAATGCCGAGGAGATGACCCGCGATCTCGATCCCTGTTCCCGTGATCGGCTGCTCGCGCTGCTCACCGAGCTTAACGCCGCGCGGCCCGGCCCGCTGAAAGGTCTCTGACATGCGCCTGCGCTCCTATGCCGACCGGCCCTTCCATCTCGGCCCCTACCCGGCGGAGACGTTGCGGCGCGGGCCGATGCCGGATCTGGCGGCCGTGCCGGAGGATGCGCCGGTGGCGGTGCCCGACACGCCGCTCGGTCGGGCGCTCGCCCGTTATCAGGCTATGCTGGACGCCACCCGCGACGGCCTGGTGAAGCGGGAGCGGGCGGTGATCCCGGACGATCTGGAGGAGCGGGCGCGGCACCTGAAGAGCTTCGCCTACTATTGCGACGCGAGCCTTGCGGGGACCTGCGCGATCCGTCCCGAGATGTGGCGCGATGCGCCGCTCCACAATCCCGGCGTCGCGGCACTGGCGCAGGAGCTGCGGACCCGCCAGACCTCCACCCTCTCGGCCGGGATCGACGTCATCATGGCGGAGCTGAAGGAAAGCGCGGCCGTCCCGCCCGGCGACTGCCGCCACCACACGCACGCCCTCGTCTACCTATACGCCTGGCCGCGCGACCCGCGCGACGCGCCGGGCGAGTGGATGCTGGAGGGCGCGCAGGGCGCGCGCGCAGCCCTGCGAGCGGGGGAGACCGGCTCGGTCCTGTCGAGCTACATCCGCCTGCTTGGGCACGATGCGCGGGCGCATCAGGGCACCGCGTCGGATGTTCATCTCGGCCGGTTCGCCGTGGCGGCGGGCCTCGCGCGGGTCGAGGGCGGCCGCCTGGTCAACCCGTGGTTCGGGAAGCGCTTCGGCATCGGCGTCGTGACCACGACGCTGGAGATCGCCCCCGACCAGCCGCTCGCGGATGATCCGGGTGGCAAGGGCGTCCAGTGGTATCTCGGCGCGCAGGCGAAGACCGCCCTCAACGCCGATCCCTTCGCCCGGCGCAACTATGCCGACGGCGCGCATCCCTTCGAGACGCTGAAGCGGGTCGATGAGCCCACCACCTATATCGACGAGCCGCGCGTGCCCCGCGTGCCGAAGCGCGCCGACATGTTCTCCCGCGCGCTGTTCGGCGACATGGGCCGCGCCCCGCAGGAGAACGCGAAGAACGGAAACTACGTGAGGAAGTCCGCCTCCGCCTTCGCGTTCCGCCGGGCGCTCGGCGCGCTGACGTTGCTGCAGGACGGCCCGGCGCACGCGAAGGACCCGCAGGCCGACGAGGCAGAGCGCAACGCCGACTGGATCAAGGCGGCGAGCTACTTCCTCGGCGTCGATGCGGTGGGGATCAGCCGCTGCCCGGACTGGGCCTACTACTCGCACGATGCGAAGGGCGATCCGCTGCCCGCCTACCACTCCAACGCCGTCTCGATGATCATCGATCAGGGGCACGAGACGATGGAGGGTGCGAGCGGCGACGACTGGATCGCCTGCGCCCAGTCCATGCGCGCCTACCTGCGGTTCTCCCTGCTCGGCGGCGTGATCGCGGAGGCAATCCGCGAGATGGGCCACGAGGCGCGCGTCCACTCCGTCATCGACGGCGAGGTGCTGCAGCCTCCGCTGCTCCTGCTCTCCGGCCTCGGCGAGGTCTCCCGGATCGGGGAGGTCATCCTCAACCCCTTCCTCGGGCCGCGGCTGAAGTCCGGGGCGGTGACGACCGACATGCCGATGGCCCACGACAAACCCATCGACTTCGGGCTCCAGCGGTTCTGCGAAGCCTGCAACAAGTGCGCCCGCGAATGCCCGTCGGGTGCCATCACCGCCGGGCCGAAGCGGATGTTCAACGGCTACGAGATCTGGAAGTCCGACAGCCAGAAATGCACCACCTACCGCATCGGCACGGCGGGCGGGGCCATGTGCGGTCGCTGCATGAAGACCTGCCCGTGGAACCTCGAAGGGCTGTTCGCCGAGGCGCCTTTCCGCTGGGCCGCGATGCACGTGCCGGGAGCGGCGAAGCATCTGGCGGCCCTCGACGACCGCCTTGGCCGGGGCAACATGAACCCGGCCAAGAAATGGTGGTGGGACCTGGAGATGGAGAGCGACGGCCCCTACCGCCCCGCCGCGCAACCGGTGAACCGGCGCGACATCTCCCCCGATCTCGACCTGCGCCACGAGGACCAGACGCTTGCCGTCTACCCGGCACCGCTGGCGCCGCACCCGTGGCCCTTTCCCGACCCGATGGACCGGGAGGCGGGGATCGCGGCCTACAAGGCCCTGATCTCCGCCGGCGAGTACAAGCGGCGGATCGCGCGGGGCGAGGACCCCTCGCACAAGCTGCGCGACTTCGGGGCGGAGGCGCCGGTGCTGCCGGTCGTGGTCTCGAAGGTTGAGCACATGACCGGGGACATCACCAAGTACGAGTTCCGCGCCGCCGATGGCGGCGACCTGCCGGAATGGCAGGCGGGCGCGCATCTCGACGTGGTGGTGGCCCCGGAGTTCCTGCGCCAATACTCCATGTCCGGCGATCCGGCGCGGCGCGACATCTACCAGATCGGTGTGCTGCGCGAGGATGCGGGCCGCGGCGGCTCGGCCCTCATGCACCGGATCTTCTCCGAAAGGCGGCGGGTCTTCATCTCCCGCCCGATCAACCATTTCCCGCTGGTGGAGGATGCGCCGAGGACGCTGCTGATGGCCGGCGGTATCGGCGTCACCCCGACGATCGCCATGGCGCACCGGCTGCACGCGCTGGGCCGCGACTTTGAGCTTCACTATTCCTGCAAGACCCGAGCATCGGCCGCATATCTCCGCGATCTCGGAGCAGCACCCTGGGCCGACCGGGTGCGTCTGTGGTTCTCCGACGAGACCCGCGCCGACCTCGCGGCGCTCACCGCCCACACCGAGGGCGCGCATCTCTACACCTGCGGCCCCGACCGCTACATGAGCGCGGTGCTGGAGGCGGCGGAGGCCAATGGCTGGCCGGAGGAGACGCTGCACCGTGAATACTTCTCCGTCCCCGAGGCGCCGGAGCGGGAGAACCACCCCTTCACCCTGCGCCTGCCCGATGGGCGGGAGATCGCCGTGGCGGCTGAACAGACCGCCTCCGACGCCCTGATCGACGCCGGGATCAAGGTGGATGTGAAATGCGCCGACGGCCTCTGCGGTGTCTGCAAATGCACGGTCACCGCCGGCGCCGTCGACCACCGCGACTTCGTCCTGTCGAAAGCCGAGCGCGAGACCGCGATGATCCTCTGCCAGTCCCGCGCAGCTGAACCGGGCGGCACGCTCGACATCGCGCCCTGATCTCTCTCTTCCCGAAGTATCCCCGCCGGAGGCATACGACCTCTGAAACAAACCGGAACGCAGCCTTGACTTGCCAGTGATCGGCCAAGCCGCTGAAATGGCGGCATGCCGCAGCGTTCGCCCCGCACCCATGTCTTCATCATCGACGGGACGTTCTCGCGTCTCACGGAAGGGCATGAGACGAATGCGGGCCTCGCCTTCCGCTTGCTGGAGGAGGTGGGCCAGACCGCGCGGCAGTCGGTGGGCTACCATCCCGGCATACAGGGGCGGGGCTGGTCGAAATGGCTTCACGCCGCGGCCGGGATCGGCGTCAACGAGGCGATTGCGGAGGCCTATGCCACCATCGCCTCGCGCTACGCCCCCGGCGACCGGATCGTGCTTCTGGGCTATTCGCGCGGCGCCTACGCGGTGCGCTCGCTCGCCGGCTGGATCGAGCGCATCGGGCTTCTGAAGGCGAAGCACGCCACTGTCCGGCGCGTCGACCGGTCCTTCGGCTACTACGAGCGGATGCGGTGGACGCGGGATGCGCAGCGCTTCTCGGAACTCTTCTGCCACCGTGACGTGCCGATCGAGATGGTGGGGGTCTGGGACACGGTGCGCGCACTGGGCCTGCCCTATCCGCTCATCAGCAGGCTGGCCCCGATGGCCACCGACTTCCACGACGACAACGTCAGCCCCGCTGTCCGCTTCGCCGCGCAGGCGCTGGCGCTCGACGAGATGCGGGTCGCGTACTCTCCCGTGCTCTGGCACCGCCCGCCCTGTTGGGAGGGGCGGATGGAGCAGGTCTGGTTCGCGGGCAACCACGGTGACGTGGGCGGGCAGGTCTGGCGCAAGCCGCGGGCGCGAGGGCTCGCGAACATCCCGCTCGTCTGGATGCTGGAACGGGTGGAGCGCATCGGCGTGACCTTGCCCGAGGGCTGGCGCAGCCGCTTTCCCTGCGACCCGCTCGCCCCCTCGCTCGGCAACTGGTCGGGATCGGGCAAGCTCTTTCTCTACCGCTCCCGCCGCCTCGTGCAGCCGGGGCCCCACCAGCGGGTGCATCCCACGGTGCTGGAGCGGACCTGGGGCAAGCGCGGGTACCGCCCGCTGGCCGAGGTCGCGGGCGAGGACGGCACGATCACCGACGCGATGATGCCGGTGCGCGGCACGCCCTGATCGATGGCCGCCGACGCGCGCGTCATCGGTTGCAGCGCTCACGAGCCTGCTGTCAGGTTCACGCGGGGCGGGGGCGGTCGGCGCGCACATCCGAACGGCGTCGCAGCGGCATCGGCGGCCCTGCGTCCGGACGCACGTCGCCAGTCGCGCCCGCCGAGCCTGCCGGCACATGAGGGGCATATCTCTCCTCAGGCGAACACGATCGCCCAGAAGAACATGGGGGCAAGCTGAGCGACGGCGGCGACCGCGATGACGGTCCGGGCGAGCCGCCCCTCGAAGCGGCGCCAGAGCAGGGTCAGTATCGCCAGCACGCCCATCGTCTCCAGCGCGCCGAAGACGGTTCCGTGGTGATCGGGGTCCCAGTAGCTTACCGGGCTGACGAAGACCCAGTCCGACAGCGGCCAGAAATGCTGGCGCGCATCGTCGTTGTGGAGCAGGAAGTCGGTGACGACGTGCAGCAGCCCCGACAGGCCGAAGGCGACGCCCGCCGCACTGCGCAGCGCGAGGGCCAGGACCGCCGCCAGCGCCCAGAGCAGGATGGAGTTGTCCACCGCCATGACCTGCTGGACCCAGGCGCTGTAGTAGGTCTCGCGAAAGAAGGTCTCCGCCGACTGGCCGCCCACGGTCATCGACCACGCACCGATCAGGTAGAGCGACAGGTCCGGCAGCAGTCCGCCGAAGAGGGCAGCCGCCGTCACCCTCTGCGCGTCGGGCCGCGCGAAGAGCCCCGCGGATAGGACCAGGTGCGCGGGCGTGTTCAATAGTCGATGCCGCGCTGCGCCTTGATCCCCGCCTGGAACGGGTGCTTGACCTCCACCATCTCGGTCACGAGGTCTGCATATTCCATCAGCGAGGGTTTCGCGTCGCGTCCGGTCAGGATGACCGAGGTCTGCTTCGCCCGTCCCTCCAATCCGTCGCGCACCGCTGCCGCGTCGAGATAGTCGTAGCGCAACGCGATGTTGATCTCGTCGAGCACGATCAGGTCGTACTCGCCCGACGCCATCATGGCGCAGGCATGGGCGAACGCCTCCATCGCGGCCTGCGTGTCCTGCTCGCGATCCTGCGTATCCCAGGTGAAGCCGTCGCCCATCGTGTGCCAGTCGATCTCGGGGAAGCGGGCGAAGAATTCCCGCTCGCCGGTCTTCCACTTGCCCTTGATGAACTGCACGATCCCGACCTTCTGCCCCCAGCCGAGTGCGCGGGCGACGACGCCGAAGGCGGACGAGCTCTTGCCCTTGCCGTCGCCGGTATGGATGAGCACGAGCCCGCGATCGGCACGCGTCTTCTGCGCCATCTTCTCCCGATGTTCGGTCTGGGCCTGTTGCATCGCCTCGCGATGGGCGTCATTCGTCGTGCTCATGGGGCCTCCTTGTGCCTTTGGAAGAAGATGGAAGGTGCGCGCGGGATGGGCAAGGCCGTGATGGTGCAGGGGACGGGCTCGAACGTGGGCAAGTCGATGCTCGTGGCCGGGCTCTGCCGGGCCTATCTGCGGCGCGGCCTGAGCGTGCGGCCCTTCAAGCCCCAGAACATGAGCAACAATGCTGCCGTGACGCCCGAGGGGGGCGAGATCGGGCGCGCGCAGGCGCTGCAGGCCGTGGCGTGCGGCGTTTCGCCCTCGGTCCACATGAACCCGGTGCTGCTGAAGCCGGAGACGGAGACGGGCTCGCAGGTCGTGGTGCAGGGCAAGGTCGCCTTCCGGGCCGAGGCGCGGGCCTACTGGCGGCGCAAGGCGGAGCTGATGGCTCCGGTCCTCGACAGCTTTTCCCGCCTGCGCGCCGAGGCCGATCTGGTGATCGTGGAGGGCGCAGGCAGCCCGGCGGAGACCAATCTGCGCGCCAACGACATTGCGAACATGGGCTTCGCGCGGGCCGCGGACGTGCCGGTGCTGCTCGTCGGCGACATCGATCGCGGGGGTGTGATCGCGCAGCTTGCGGGCCATGCGGCGGTGATGGAGGCGGGCGACCGCGCGCAGGTCGCGGCCTGCGCCGTCAACAAGTTACGCGGCGACGTCTCCCTCTTCGACGAGGGCGTGGCGGAGATCGAGCGCCACACCGGCTGGCCCTGCCTCGGCGTGATCCCCTGGTTCGCCGAGGCGCGCCGCCTGCCGGCCGAGGACGCTCTGGAGCTTGCCGGCGGCGGCGACGGTCCGGTGAAGATCGCGGTTCCGCAGCTCTCGCGCATCGCCAATTTCGACGACTTCGACCCGCTGGCCGCCGAGCCGGGGGTGGAGATCGTGATGGTGCCCCCCGGCGCGCCGCTGCCCGGCGACGCGGCCGCGGTGATCCTGCCGGGAACGAAATCGACGCTGGGCGATCTGGCGTTCCTGCGCGAACAGGGCTGGGACGTGGATCTGGCGGGTCATGTCCGGCGCGGCGGGCACGTGCTGGGGATCTGCGGCGGCTTCCAGATGCTCGGCCACCATATCGACGATCCCGACGGCGTCGACGGACGGCCGGGCGCCGCCGAGGGGCTGGGCCTTCTCGACCTGACGACGGTGATGGCACCGGAGAAGCGGCTGGGCACCACCGAAGGCGCGACGCCCGACGGCGTCCCGGTCCGCGGCTACGAGATCCACATGGGCCGGATCGAGGGGCCGGATACGGAGCGGCCCCTGTTCCACCTGCCCGCCGGACCGGAGGGGGCGGTCGCGCCCAGCGGCCGGATCGCGGGAACACACCTGCACGGCCTCTTCTCTTCGGGCCCGTTTCGGGCGGCGTGGCTGGCGAGGCTCGGCGTGCCGAGCGCGGGGGCCGAACACGAGGCGATCGTGGACGAGGTCCTCGACCGCCTCGCCGACCATATGGAGGCGCATCTCGACCTCGACCGGCTGCTGGCGCTTGCCCGGTAGGCGACGCTGGGGACCCTTGCCCCGTCCATTGGGATATCTGGACAGGGAAGACGGGGCGGGCCGAGCGGATTGTCCCGGCGGTGCACCGGCGATAGGATGCGAGTCATGGGAGCGATGCGATGACCGCCTGTCTTCTGACGCGTCCGGGGCCACGGCGCCTCCGCCCTGCGTTCTACCGCATCGAGATCGCGCGCAACCTCTTCGGCGAGTTCTCCGTCATCCGCGAATGGGGCCGCATCGGCGGACGGCCCTGCGCGCGGGTCGATCTGTTCGAAGGTCTGCTCGAAGCCTCCCGCGCTGCCGACCGCCACCGCCGCGCCCGGATGCGCGGCGGCTATGCGCGGATCGACTAGGGCGCCCGCTTTGGCGCATCTTCGCGCCACCGGACGTCACCGGACCGGCCCGGGACCGCGCTAGAGCGGCCGGATCCGCAGGCGGGTGAGGCGGTTGCGCTCGCGCTCCAGCACCTCGAACCGGAAGCCGTGCAGCGAGAAGACCTGGCCCGTCGTCGGGATCGTCTGCGCCTCGTGGATCACGAGGCCCGCGACCGTGTTGGCCTCCTCGTCGGGCAGGGACCAGTCGGCCGCGCGGTTGAGGTCGCGGATCGTCATCGACCCGTCGATCAGGTAGCTGCCGTCGGTCGTCCGCTCCAGCCCCTCGACCTGCACGTCGGTCTCGTCGGTGATGTCGCCCACGATCTCCTCCAGGATGTCCTCCAGCGTCACGAGGCCCTGCAGCGCGCCGTACTCGTCGACCACGAGGGCGAAGTGCGAATGGCGGCGCAGGAACGCGCGCATCTGGTCGTCGAGCGTGGTCGTGTCGGGCACGAACCACGGCTCCATCACCACCTCCATCACGTCGAATTCCGACAGGTTGTCGAGCCCGCCCGTCGTGCCGCGCACCAGCGCGTCGACCGCGCGCAGCAGATCCTTGGCATGGATGATGCCGACGATGTTCTCCGGCTCGTCCTTGAAGACGGGAATGCGCGTGTGGGGCGAGCGCAGGCAGGCGGTCAGGATCTCCTCCGGCGGGCTGTCGGCGTCGATCATCTCGATGTTGCGGCGGTGGATCATCACCTCCTCCACCGTGCGCAGCTTGAGGTCGAGGGCCGCGAGCAGGCGGTCGCGGTCGTCCTTCTCCACCGCCCCTTCGGAGGCGTGCAGCGTGATCGCCTCCGCGATCTCCTCATGCGCCATGATCTGCGCCTCCGGATCCGTCGCGACGCCGAAGAGGCGCAAGGTCAGCCGCACGATCAGCCGCACGACGTTGACCACGGGCGCGAGGACCCTGACCACCATGCCGATGGGCAGCGAGACGAGCGACGCCATCCGCTCGGGATTGATGATCGCGTAGGTCTTCGGCATCACCTCGGCGAAGATCAGGACGAGCAGCGTCATCACCAGCGTCGCCACCGCCACGCCGTTCTCGCCGAACATCACGGTGAAGAGCGCCGTGGCGAGCGAGGTCGCGAGGATATTGGCGAGGTTGTTGCCGAGCAGGATCCCCCCGATCAGCCGCTCGCTGTCCTCCTTGAGCTTGAGCGCGCGCGATGCTCCGCCATCGCCCATGCCATGCAACTTCGCCCGGTTGGCGGCGGTCAGCGCGGTCTCGGAGCCCGAGAAGAAGGCCGAGAAACAAAGGAGTACGAGGATCGCGATCAGCGGCCCCCACATCGTCGGCTCCCAGGTGATGAAGCTCTGCGCCTCGTCCATCATGTGCTCCTTGCTCGGTTGGGAGAGACATTAGGCACGCCGCGGTCCAGTGCAATGGGGCGGCGGCGATTGGGGGGAGTGGCGCCGTAGTCCTATGCCTGGCAGTCAGGTCTTCGATACGGCGGATGTCGTCGCTGTCGCATCCTCGGCAAGTGCAGTTGTCCGAATATGGTGGAGACGTCCAGCCGCATGTTTCGAAGGGGCCCGGATGCCAACACTTGGTACCGCCCCGGACTTGATCCGGGGTCCTCGGCTCGCGAGTCCTAAGGGCTGAAGAAGGTCCCGGCGCTTCGGCCGGGACGGTAGCATCTGTGGTCACCCGTGCGGAACCGGAGCATCTGTTCAGTGCGACGAGATCCCTAGGCCTCGCCCGAGGACGTCCGCAACGACATCCACTCACGGATGGCGCCCGCCACGGCATCCGGGCGCTGGTGGTGGAGCCAGTGGTCGCAGCCGTCCAGCTCGACCCGCGTGAGGTCGCTGCAAAGCGCCTCCAGCCCCTCCGTCGCCTCGGGCAGCAACGCCGTGTCGTCTAAACCCCAGATGAGCAGATGCGGCATCGTCACCCGCATCTCGGTCTCCGCCCAGGTGGGCAGGGGGATGGGCTGGCCGGGTTTTGCAACCTCGATGGAGGAGGCGCGGTACCAGCCCAGCATCGCCTCCAGCGCGTTGGGGCGGGACCACTCGCGGACGTAATCGGCGCGAAGGTCCGGTGTCATCCAACTCATGTCCATATCGCCGGCGAACAGGCCCGCGAGCATCGCGAAATCATCGGCGCGCAGCTTCTCCTCCGCACCCTCGGCACGCAGCCAGTCGATGTAGCGGCTTGCTTCGGACTGCTCACCGCCCTTGGCAAGCGCGCGCTGGAAAAGCACCGGATGCACGCCGTTCAGGATCACCAGCCGGTCGATCCGATCCGGCATCGCGAAGGCCGCGGCGTAGGCGACGGCCGCCCCCCAGTCGTGGCCCACCAGCGTGACCCGCTCGATGCCGTGAGCGTCCAGCACCGCCATGACATCCCCGACCAGCGCAGGCATCGCGAGGCCCTTCAGGTCCGGCCACGGATTGCGGCTGATCCCGAAACCACGCTGGTCGAAGGCGAGGCAGCGAAACTCCGGCAGCGCCTCCATCATCCCGCGCCAGCTCAGGCTGCTTTCCGGAAACCCGTGCAGGAGCAGGAGCGGCGGGGCGTCGTCCGGGCCGGAGGCCAGCAGCCGGGTCGGCGCACCGCCGATATCGAGGAGCGTTTCGCGGATCATGGCCTCAGCCTGCCGCGAGCGCCGGCTCCTCCGCAAGCTCGGTCGTCACGTGGGCCGTCCGTTCCAGGGTCCGGTGAACGGGACACTTGTTGGCGATCTCCAGGAGCTTTTCGCGCTGCTCCCCGGTCAATGCGCCCTGCAGGTGCACCACCCGGTGCAGGTGGTCGATCTGCGGGTTCGCCTCGGCCCGGTCGGCGTCGGTCGCGTGGATCTTGCCATGGGTCACGTCGACGGAGACATGGTCGAGCGGCAGCTCCTTGTGCCGCGCATACATCCTGATCGTCATCGAGGTGCAGGCCGCCAGCGCCCCGGACAGGAGCTGGTAGGGCGTGAAGCCGAGATCCGTACCGCCGAAGCTCACCGGCTCGTCGGCGAGCACATGGTGCTTCGGCCCCGCATTGATGTCGTGCAGGAAGCCGCGCGGATCGCTCTCGCTCGCCCGGACGATCCCCTCGGGCACGTCCGACGGGGTCGGCGGCGGCGTCAGGTCGACATAGCGCGAGGCCCAGCTCTCGATCACCCCCGCGGCGTATTCGGCATCCGCGGCCTTCGTGAGCAGGTGATCCGCCGTGTCCAGCGTGACGAAGCTCTTGGGGTGCCGCGCAGCCCCCCAGATCTCCGTCGCGTTCTCGATCCCCACGGTCTGGTCCACCGGCGAGTGCAGGATCAGGAGCGGCGTGCGCATCGCGCCCACGGCCTCCTGCAGCCGGGCACCGCGTACGTCCTCGATGAAATCGCGGCGGATGGTGAAGGGACGTCCACCCAGGTTGACCTCCGCCGATCCCTCCTGCTCGATCCGGTCGAGCGCGGGTCCGAAATGGGCGGTGACATGGAACGGATCGGCAGGTGCCGCGATGGTCGCGACGGCCTTGACCGAGGCGACCTTGCCCGCGGCCGCCAGCACCGCCGCCCCGCCCAGCGAGTGGCCGATCAGCAGGTCCGGCGGCATGCCGAGCCCGTCGAGATGTGCTGCGGCCCGCACCAGATCCTCGACATTGGAGGAGAAGTGCGTGTTCGCGAACTCTCCTTCCGAATGGCCGAGACCGGTGAAATCGAAGCGCAGCACCGCGATCCCCGCCTGTGCCAGCCGCGCGGCGATGCGCCGGGCCGCGGGGATGTCCTTCGAACAGGTAAAGCAGTGCGCGAACAGCGCGGTTGCCAGGTGCGGCCCGTCCGGCCGGTCGAGGCGGGCCGCGAGCATCTCGCCCGAATGGCCCCTGAAGCTCAGTTTCTCGCTGCTCATCGCATCCTCCCTGCGTCGCCCGGTCACAGGTAGGGGAGGTGCTGCGGTCCTCCAACCATACTGAAACATCCCTCGCCCAAGGGTGAGGTCGCCCGTGCGCGGCTCGCCGATCCGGGCGCGCCCTCCCGCCTGCCCAAGGCCGCCTTCAACGACGCTCGGGCAGGGCCCTTCCGACGGCGGCGGGCCACCCGCCGCGACCGGGTCCGTGCCGACCGCGGACGGTTGCGCAGCGCCCCGGTCAGACGAGCCTCGCCCGCCGCATCCGCCGCAGGACGGCGACGTCGACCGAGCGCAGGGGATATTCGGGATCCGTCAGCCGCTCAGGGGAGAAGCCCGGTTCGCGCGCGAGCAGCGTCAGGAGCGCCTCGCGGCACCCGTCCATGTCGCCTGCCTCGAACCGCAGCGCGGTGAGGAACCGGACGGGCGGAAGAAACCCGGCCGCGAGCTCGTGCGCCGTCTCCGCATGCCGGAGGGCCGCGCCGTGGTTGCCGTGCTCCATGGCGGTCGTGCAGCACAGCGCCGCCCACCACGCCGGGTTGGGCGATCCGACAGCAAGCTGCTGCGCGAAGAGCGCCTTCCTGTACGCCGCCTCGCCGTTGCCGAGCCGCGCCTCGGCCTTCGCCAGCGCCGCGACGCCCAGCGGTTCGAACGGATCGATCGCGACCGCGCGCATGGCCAGGTCGTGGGCAAGCTCGGGGCGGCGATCGAAATCAGCCAGTTCGGAGCGGACGGCAAAGGCTTCGGAGAGCGTCGGGTCCAGTTCCATCGATCTCCGGCTCAGGTCGCGGGCCTCCTCCAGCGCTGCGTCGGGGCAGGGCGCCTTTCGCTCGATGACGAGCCAGCCGAGATAGAGCGCGCGCCGCGCCGCCGCCCGTGCGGAGACCTCCGCGACGTCGATGGTGCGCAGCGTGTCGATGGCCGCCAGCAGATCGCCGGCCTCGAAGCTGCGCGGCACGGACAGTGCTTGGCAGAAGGCCGCGGCCGCCCTCTCGGCATCGGAGGGATCGCGCGGCAGCATCGTGAGCGCGCGCGCGATGCCCCCGGCCACGAGGTTGGCGGAGGGATTGAGCGGGTCCTGCCCGGACAGCCCGCGCGGCAGGTCGCGGTCGTTGGTCCAGACCACCTCCTCGCGCCGGACGTTCGTCACCGAGACCTGCGCGAGGATCCGCCCGCGAATGCGCGACAGCCGCAGGTCGGCCCGTAGCTCGGTGCCCGCATGGTCCGGTCCGTCCTCCGCGCCCGGACCGATGTGCACCAGGGCGCCGCTTGCCCGCGTCAGGCGCGCCGCGATGCGGGCCGCAAGCGTCCGGGCGAGCCCCGTCAGGCGGTCGTCATCCCCGCCGTCGGGATGGATCCGGACCAAGCTGCGCACCGGACACCGGCGGCCCTCGTCCAGGAACGGCATCGCCGGCACCGGGACTGCCGCGTGGCGCTGCGCCCTCAACCACGCTTCGAACTCGACGTCGTCCACGTCCAGCCCCTCGGCGAAGACCGGCGCGTCGGGCACGTCGGGGGTCGTGTCGGGGAGCCGCACGCGGACGGCGCGGTCGTCGAGCGCGATCCAGCCCGCCTCCGACAGCAGCGCGGAGCGGTACTTGCCAAGCGACCTGCGCAGGTCCCACAGCGCGTAGCGCAATGCCGCGGCGCCGTCCGGCGCGGTCCTGTCGCTCCACAGCTTGTCCTGGATCCACGCACGGCTCCGCCGATGCCCCCGCGTGGCGCCGAGCAGGGCGAGCACCGCCCGCGACCGCGTGAGCCTGGGCGTCAGATCGCATCCGGCCAGGTCGTGCAGGCGGACGGGACCGGCCAGTTCGAGGGTCAAGGGGACCGGGGCCATCGGTTCGACTCTCCCCCAGGCAGAATGAAAACGCGTTTACTGCTACCTTGGCGAGTATGCCAGATTTCGACGATTCCTTCTCGAACGACGTGCGGGAGGTGCGTGATGCCGATTTCCAGCCTGTCGGGACAGATGGGCCAAATGGGACAGATGGGACAGATGGGTCAAATGGGACAGATGGGCGCCGGCCCGCCCGCGGCCCTCTCGCCGCTCCTCGCCTCGGCTCTCGACATAAGCCGCGACGGGATCCTCGGAACGGAGGCCCTCGCCGAGATCGATACCGGATCGCTGCCGGACGACGCGGGTGCGGACGATCCCGAACGGCTCCGCTCGCTCGACGCGGTCTGGAGGTCCTCGACGCTCGCGGCGGGTCTTCTCGACGGTCTCGCGGTGCGCGCAGATACGGCCGATGGGCGAGGTGCTGCGCAGGTCCTCCAGGTCCTCGCGGAAAGCGCCGGGGACGGACGCCTCACCCGGACCTGCGCCCCGATCGCCACGCTGATCCGTCCCGGCAATGCCGAGTTCGCGGCGATGCTCGACTTCGTCCGGGGCTATGCCGAACTGCGCGCCGAACGCACGCCGGAAATCCTCGTGCAGATCTCCGACCTCGTCTCGTTCTTCGCCTCCATCGACGACCTGCGTCCGGATCGTTCCCGCTGGATCCTCGACCTCATGGAACTGGGGCTGCGCATCACCCACGTCGTATGCGCGCGGGTCAAGCATGTGCTGGGATGCCCGCGCCCGGCGACGTTCTCTCCGCTTATCCAGCCGATGATCGGGACCCCGCCCCACGGCACGCTGCCGAGCGGTCACGCGACCGAAGCGTTCATGCTGGCGGGGCTCCTCACCCATATCGCGGGCGAGGACCCGGTCGAGGCGCTGCTTGCCCATGCGCCGCGCTTCCGCCTGGCCGCCCGGATCGCGGTGAACCGGACGGTCGCGGGCGTGCATTTCCCCGCCGACAGCGCCGCAGGTGCGGTGCTGGGCCTCGCCCTCGCCGATCACCTCGCGGGGCGCGCGACCGGAACGCAGGTGCCGCACCGCCGCTTCGACGGTTCTGCCTGGGTCGACAGGGATTTCCACCTTGGAGAGATGGAGCGCGCCCTTTCGGGATCCGACAGAACGGAGGCGATCACGGTGTCGGCGGAGGCGGACACGCCGCTGGCCGATCCCGGCCTCGCGTGGCTCTGGAACCGTGCGGCGGAGGACTGGAGCGCGCGGTGGTCCTGAGCTGGACGGATCCCCGGGCGATCTCGGGCGACGAGAAGCGCTATCCCTACACGCACTGGTGGCTGGAGCATGAAGCGGCGCAGGGCGACGCGGCCGCGCAGCGCGCGGCGCTTACGGCCTTCACGAACCAGGAGAAGCTGCGCAGCCGCGGCACGGGCGGTCGCGCCGCTGACATCGTCGCCAACTTCCCCTTCGCGCAAGCCATGCCGGCGCTGCTGGATGCCGCCTCGCTCAGGCCGGCGGAACCGGCCGACCGCGCGCCCGTCCGGCCCGTCGCGCCGTTGCGCACGACGCTGCAGCCCGGCGACACGATCATGGCGGCGATCGACGACGGCGCGCTCTTCGCCCACGAGCGGCTGCACATGGACGACCGGTTGCAGCTCGACTGGGTGTGGCTGCAAGGCGCGCCCTGGCATGGCGAAAGCCCCCTCGTCTGCGGCCGTGAGCTGCACCGCGGCGAGATCGACCGGCTCAGGCAGATGCACCGGCGCGGGGGCGGGGTGGACGAAGACGCGCTCTACCGCGAGGTCGGCCTGATCGACATGCGCGCCCGCCAGCCGCAGAGCGCCGCGCAGCGGACCAGCCATGGCATGGCGGTCATGGACCTGCTGAGCGGGCCGGGCCCCGGATTGCGCCCGGCCTGGCCCGGCGAGGGCGGCGCGCAGGAGGGGCCGGGCAGGGTGCACCTGATGTGGGTGGGCCTGCCGCCGCGGGTCACGCATGACACCTCGGGGACCTTCATTCCCTTCTTCGTCCTCCTCGCGCTTCACGAGCTTCTCAAGCGTGTCCGCGAGCTCGCCGAACGCCATCCCGACGTGCACGTACCGGTCACCATCAACATGAGCTACGGTCTGACCGCGGGGCCTAAGGACGGTCGCGGCCTCCTGGGCCGGTATGTCGAGGAGAGGCTGGCGGGCTGGGACCTGGAGCACGCGCCGCTCAGCTTCTTCGTCCCGGCGGGGAACACCCGCCTGACCCAGTCCCGCGCGCGCGTCGCGCCCGGCGCGCCCGAGCCGCTCTTCTGGCATCTGCCGCCCGACGATCCGACGCCGAGCTTCGTGGAGATCTGGGGACCGGAGCACCCCGTCCGGCCGGAGCAGCCGGATCTGCGCGTGGTGGTGACTGCCCCGGGCACGGACGTCCCCCTGTCCTCCCCCATGCCGGAAGCGTTCGACACCTTCGCCGACCTCCTGACCGGGGAGGGCGACGTCGCGATGCGGGCCTATGCGCGCTGGGTGCCGACCACGCTCGATCCACTCAATCCGGACCCGGCGGCGGCGCCCGGACCGGGGCGGGAGTGCCTGCTGCTCGCGGCGCGGCCGACACGGCCCCGGCAGGCGGGCGGGGCCTTCATCCGTCCGGGCCGCTGGCGGATCGCGCCGCTCGGCGATGGCGGCACGCCGCTCGACATCTACGTCCAGCGCGACGACACGCTGCCCGGCTATGCGCGTCGCGGCCGCCAGTCCTGGCTCGAGGACCCGCTTTACGTCCGGCGGGATCAGGCCGGCCGGACGATTCTGACCGATCCCGAAGCGCCCGGGCCCGTCCGGCGCGAGGGGACGTTCAACGCCATCGCCGCAGGCCCCGGAACGCGGTTCGTCGCCGGGCTGCGCGCGAACGCGCCCGCGACTGCGTCCCACGCACCCTTCTCCGCACTCGGGCGGGAGCATCACGCGGCGCTGGCCGAGGGACCGGCCGCCTGGCCCTGGATCATCGTCGCCGGAGCCCGCAGCGGCTCCCGTGTCCCTGTGCGCGGCACCAGCTTCGCCGCTCCGCAGGCGGCACGGTCGGCGACGCTGGAGGCGGCGCGCGTCGCGCGCGCGCGTCCATCCAACGCCTAGCAAACGCCCCGTCGCCTAACCTCCATTCCGCCCGGCGCAAACGCCGGTGCCGCACCCATGGAGGAAAGCAGATGACACGTTCCGATTTCGCCTGGCTGAACTTCGACACCGAGTTCGTCCAGCCCAACCAAGAGGCGACCCGGACCTTCTTCGTCGACGACGATCCGATCCCAGCGAGCCGCGAGGGCCAGTCGGTGAGCGCAGAGGGCTACATCGTGATCCAGGCCCACGACGTCGGCAACTCGTCCACAGAGGAGGGCGACGCGATCACCCACCGCATCCTGATCAACGGCCAGCACCTTCCGGCCTTCGACATGGTCGACCGGGAGGGCTGGAACCTGTGGATGGACCGGATCCCGGTCGGCTTCCTGAGGCGGGGCGAGAACCGGCTGACCGTCCGGCGCCGCGCCGTCGACCGCTTCCGCGTCGCCAACATCGTGGTGCAGTGGCGCGAGAGGGCAGCGTCCAGCGGCTCGGTCGTCGGGGCCGACGACGTGACTGCGAATGCCTGATCAGGCGGCGGGCCGGCCGACCCGGCCCGCCAACCCGCAACATCATGGACGCCAGCAGCCGACCCCCCGGCGGCGTTCATGCCTTGAGTGGAGAGAGACCCATGTCGACACCTTGCCTGCCCATCGCATCCCTTCTCATCCTCGCCGCATCCGGCACGGCCGCGAACGCGCAGATGCTGCGGCTCTGCGCCCAGGAGAATGCCGGTTTCGTCATCGCCATGCAGCAGGACCAGGAATGCGGCCAGTTGCCCGGCAGCTGGGCGCCGCTCGAGCTGGACGACGACGACTGGACCGGGGCCGGTACCGGGGCCCTGCGCACCGGGCAGCCTGACGACCACGTCGCCGTCGGCGACGTGGAGCCCGAGGGCCGGCTGCATGTCGCCTACGATGGCGGGAGCGAGCCCGCGTTCGTCGTGGCGGACCCCGACGCCGACAGCGAGGCGCTCCGGATCGGGCCGGACGGCAGGACCGTCCTCGGCGGCATCTCCGGCACCAGCGCGCGGCTCACCGTCAACGCGCCCGAGGGCGAGGAGGCGATCCGTGCCCGCGCGGATGGCATCACGTCCTTCGTCGTGGCGGCCGACGGCCAGGTCGGCGTCGGCACGTCGGTGCCGGCCGCCGCCCTCCAGGTCAACGCCCAGGGCGGGGAGGATCCGCTGCACGTGCGCACCTTCGGCGCGTCCGGGCCCGAATTGATCCTCGACGCGGACGGCCATCTCGGCCTCGGCGTGGCGGAGCCCGATGACAAGCTCGCCGTGCGCAATGACGGGCTGGGGCGGGCGGGGTTCTTCCGGACCGAGAACCGCTCCAACATCGCCGCGGCCCTGTCCGCGACGACCGACGGCCGCGGCAGCGCCCTCTTCGCCAACATCCTCAACGGTCAGAGCACGAGCTCAGCGCTCCACGCCATCCACTCGGGTGGCGGACAGGCCGGTCAGTTCGAGGGCGACATGACCGTGACCGGCGATGTCGGCATCGGCACCACGGCGCCGACGACCAAGCTCCACATCCAGGGCAACAACGACGGCAGGGATCTTCTGGTACGCGACGACCGCTTCGCGCGGATGCGGATGATCGCCGACGATCCCGCGCAGGAGGTGCGGCTGACCGTGCAGGCGCGCGGCAGCGCCGATGTCGAGCGGGCGGAGATCGGCACGATCTCCGATCACCCCATGGTGCTCTTCACCGACGGACAGACGCGCATCCGCCTCGGCGAGGACGGCACCGTCTGCATCGGCAACTGCTGAACCGCCAGAGAGACAGGAGACATGTCATGTTGAGAACCATCCTCGTCCTCGCCGCCGGTCTCGCCGCGACCGGTGCCGGGGCCCAGCCGATCGGCGACCTGCGCGCGACACCCCCGGCGCAGACCTACGTCCTGCCCGACGACACGCCGGTCGAGAGCATCGTGGTGAAGTTTCGCGAAGGCAGCGCGATCCGGCTGGAAGACACGCGCTTCACGATCGGTGCGCGGACCGACCGCGACCGGCGCGTCCTGCGCGAGTTCGGCCTGGCCGACGGCGATGTCGCGACCGCGCTCGAGACCGCCAACCGGCTCGTTGACGGCACCGCGGGGATCGCGCGTGAGGCGATCCGGCCGACCTTCACCGCGCCTCCCGCCACGCTGCTGGCACGGCGCGAGGAGGGCGAGCGGCGCGGCGGGCGACCGCTCGCCGACCTCACGCTCTACCACTCGCTCCCGCTCGGCGAGGATGCGGTCTACGGCGACGTGGCCCCGCTCCTGCGAGAGCTCAACGCGCTGGCCATCGTCGAGGTGGCCTATGCCGTGCACCCCGCCACGGACCCGCAGGCCGACAGCCCGCCGCCGACACCGGATTTCGAGTTCCAGCAGGGATACCTCGACCCAGCGCCCGTCGGCATCGACGCGCGCCACGCCTGGGGCGTTCCGGGCGGCACAGGCACGGGCGTGCGGATCATCGACGTGGAGCAGGGGATCAACGTCACCCACGAGGACCTGCCGCCGCTCTTCTCCGTCGGCGGAACGATCGTGGCCGGCTCCCGCAACCACGGCACCGCGGTGATGGGCGTGCTCGTGGCCGCCGACAACGGCTACGGGATCACCGGGATCGCGCATGGCGCCAAGGCGGGGTTCGAGAGCCATGCCGGCCCGCCCACCGACGCGGACGCCATCGACACGGCGGCCGGACTGCTGGAGGCGGGCGACGTCATCCTGATCGAGATCCAGCGGACCGGTCCCGCGGACGGACAGACCTGTCCCGCGGGCTGCGGCGCGTGCTCCGAGGATGCCATCGCCGTCGAGTTCTGGCAGGCGAACTTCGACGCCATCCAGACCGCGACGGCAAACGGCATCGTCGTGGTTCAGGCGGCGGGCAACGGACGGTCCGACTTCGACGATCCGGCCTATGGCGGGCTCTTCGACCGGGCGGAGCGCGACTCCGGCGCGATCCTCGTGGGCGCGGGGACATCGGATACCCGCGCGCCCACCTGCTTCAGCAATTTCGGCGACCGGGTCGATCTCCAGGGCTGGGGACAGAACGTGGCGACGCTGGGCTATGGCGGGCTCTTCGACGGGGTCGGGCCTCCGGGCGGTGCCGGCGACGAGGATCAGCGCTACATCGGAGGCTTCAACGGCACGTCCTCGGCCTCGCCGATCGTGGCAGGCGCGGCCGCAGTGGTGCAGGGGGCCGCCCTGGCCGCCGGTGGAAGCCCGCTCACCTCGGAGGAGATGCGCGACGTCCTGCAGGCGGGCGCGACGCCGCAGGCGGCCGACGCGCGCAACATCGGTCCGCTGCCGAACCTGCGCGGCGCCATCGACGCCGCACTCCACCCCGAATGCGTCCCGCCCGCCGCCGGCGACTGGTCGGTCAGCGGACCCTGCGTGGTGAGGGGCGCGCTGTCGGCCCCGCAGGACGTCCAGGTCGGGACTGACGGCCGGCTGATCGTGCTGCCGAATGCCACGCTCGACATCGCCTTCGACCAGCGCGCGCTGGAGGTCGGGCCCGGCGGGCAGGTCCTGGTCCACCCCGGCGGCCGGATCCGCTGACGGCGCGATCGCGACACCGGCGGAGGCCCGCACCGACTGCGCCTCCGCCCTTCAGGGAAGGGGCATCTGCCGGTGCACGACCACCTCGAACCCCTCCTCCGGCGCGGGCAGGACGAAATGGGCCGTGATCCGGCGGAACTCCGCGTCCGTGACCACGAAGGGATGATCGCCCCCTGCATTGCGCTGCTGGAGCCGCGACAGGCAGACCGCGTCCGAGGCGTCGAGCACGTGAAGGACATGCGACGCCGCCGTCCGCTCCAGGATGCCGCGCATCCACGCCCGGGTCTCGACCGTGTTCGCCGGAAAGTCGAGCACGACCGAGGTTCCGGCCTCCAGCACGGCGGCGACATGCGGGCCCATCACGCCTCGAAGCCGCGCCGCACAGCGCACGTAATCCCGTACCGACGACATCCGGTCCGCGTAGAGCGCATCGAGCCAGATGTCCTCGGAGATCAGGACGGTTCCCTTGGCGCGGGCCAGCTCGGCGGCCAGTGTCGACTTTCCCGACGCGATCCTGCCGCACAGCATGTGCAGCGTCGGCTCCCTGGACGGCATGACACCACTCCCCTTCGGCATGGTCCCGGCGGCGGGGCCGGGACGAGGCCCCGTCAGGCCGGCTGCACCTGAGACTGGACCATCAGCCCCAGCCCGGACAACAGGAGCGCGGCCGACATGCCGCAGGCCGCCGTCCGGACGGTGTTCCAGAAGGTCCCGCGCGGCAGATAGGTATCGACCCAGTACGCGCGCGTCGCATCGGCCGAGACGTCCATGCCGTCCAGCGCCCGGTTCATCGGCACGTTGAAGCGCACGGTCACCCCGAAGCAGCCGACGAGGTAGACGAGGCCGGCCAGGGTCACGACGGTGCCCGCCGTGCCCCCGACCGCGATGCCGCCCTGCACCGCGATTGCGAGCGACAGCGGGGCCAGCCCCAGGAACAGCGCCATGAAGATCCAGCGGAACACCTCGCGGTTGATGACTTGCATCGTCTCCACCCCCGCGGTCCCGTCGGTCCGCGCAAGCGACCGCATGATGAAGTCCGAGAAGGCGAGGAAGACGCCGCCGACAAAGGCGTAGGCGAGGACGGCGAACTGCATGAGGAAGAGGAAAGTCGGGGACATGAGCAGTCTCCTTTCGCTGGGGGTGGATCGGCGGGACGACATCGCCGCCCCGCCGCGGGATGTCTCAGGATGCGGAGACGCGCGCACCGCCCACGGAAGAGGCTCCCGATCGCGACGGGCCAGCAAAGGCGACGAGGCAGGCTGCCGCGATCGCGAGCTCGATCGCCAGCGCCGCGAGGATGCCGGCCGACGGCACGCCGTCGACCAGCAGTCCCACGAGGCGTCCCGCCGGGAAGGCGAGGTAGACGATCAGCGCCACCGCCACGGCCACCGGGGCCGGCGCGCGGCGCAGGATCCCGCCGAGCATGACGGCCCCCAGGGCGGCAAGTCCGGCACCGGGTGCGCGCAACTCGCTCAGCAGGTCGGGGCCGGTGCCGGGCCCGATGCCGTACCCGGCATAGAAGGCGTGCGGCACGGCGAGGATCGACAGCCCGACGCCGAGCGCGGTGACGCCGCCGATGCCGAGCACGATGTTCTGGAAACGCGTGAGTTTCATCGGATAGTCCTTCCCTTCCTGAAAATGCGGTTGCGTCAGGCGACGGCCGCCCACGTCCCGGCCTCCGCCGCCGCCCTCGCGAAGTCGCGGAAGTCCCGCGGCGGGCGTCCCAGCGCCCGTTGCACGCCGTCGGCGAGATGCGCGTTGCGCCCGTCCAGCGTCTCGCGCGCGATCGCGGTGAAGACGTCCGCAACGAAGTCGCCACCGGCCCGCGCGATCTCCGCATGGAACGCCTCGAACGGGATCGCGACGTGCCGGATCGGGCGACCGATGGCCGCGGACAGCTCCCGCGCCATGTCGGCAAAGCTCAACAGGCGGGGTCCCGTCACCTCGTAGAGCGCGCCGCGATGGCGCGGGTCGGTCAGCGCGGCGACGGCGACGTCGGCGATGTCCTCGATGTCGATGATCGGTTCGACGACATCGCCGCCGGGCATCGGCAGGACCCCGGCGAGGACGGGGTCCTGCAGGTAGCCTTCGGAGAAGTTCTGCGCGAACCAGGCCGCGCGGACGATGGTGTAGTCGACGCCGGAGCCGCGCACGACCTCCTCGCCCAGCCGGGCGTGGTGCTCGCCGCGCCCCGACAGGAGGACGAGGTGCTCGACGCCCGCCGCCTTCGCGGTCTCGCACAGCGATCCAAGCTTCTCGACGGCGCCCGGAAAGGCGAGGTCGGGGAAGTAGGTGACGTAGGCGGCGCCCGCGCCGTCGAGGGCGGCCGCCCAGGTCTCGGGCGCGTCCCAGTCGAAGGGGACCGCGGACCTGCGCGACCCGCGGCGGACGGGCAGGCCCCGCGCCTCCAGCTTTTCGGCGACGCGGCGGCCGGTCTTGCCGGTGGCTCCGATGACGAGAATGGGTCTGGTCTGCATGGCTCTGGCTCCCTGGTTCGGTTCGATCATCCGGGGATAGACCGTGCGGCGTGTCTAGGTATTGACCGGCCCCGCCACGGTTTTGACCTTCGCTGCCAGGCTCGCGATCAGCGGCCGAGGCAGTCCCTGCGGTAGCTCGCGGGCGTCCGGCCGACCCAGCGCTTGAAGGCGCGGGTGAACGAGCTCTGCTCTGAAAACCCCGTGAGGAACGCGATCTCGGCCAGCGAGTGGCGCTCGTCCCTCAGCAGCCCCTCGGCCAGTTCGCGGCGCGTATCCTCGGTCAGCGCCTGGAAGCTCATCCCGTGATCCGACAGGCGCCGGTGGAACGAGCGGTCGCTCATGCCGAGCCCCCGCGCGATGTCGGCCATCCTCGGCGCGCCCTCGTTGAGCGACTGCGCGATCGCATCCTTCGCCCGGGTGACGAGCGAGGCCTCGCCGCCGACCTCCGACAGCTCCGCGTCCAGATGCGAGATGAGATATCGCGAGATCCCCTCGTCGCCCAGGATGTTCGGCTGATCCAGCGCTTGATCCGAGATCAGCAGCGCGTCGAGCTCGGCGCCGAAGCGGACCGGACAGCGGAACCAGTCCTCGTGCGCGGCCGTCGAGTGCGGCGCGGGATGCCGGACGAGCACCTCCAGCGGCGCGAAGGGAACCGGACAGACCTGCCTCGCCAGCGAGACGCCGCTTGCCAGCGTCGCCTCGTTCGACAGGCGCAGGCCGAGACGCCGCGCGCCGGAACGATGCAGGATGAACAGTGTGCCGCGCGGGTCGGGGCGCAGCTCGTAGCTCACCACCCCGGTCCAGAGCCGCGCATACCGCGCGACCCGCGAGAACGAGCCGCGCAGATCCAGCGCCGCCTTCCACGCCAGCCCCAGCGCGCCATAGTCGTCGCAGCGCATGGAGGCGCCGCCGCGGACCGGCAGGTCGGTCACGTCGGTCCGCTCCGCGATGCGCTCCAGCAGATCGTAGTAGGTTTCGGCCGGGATCATCACCTTGGGATCCCACGGCGCGTCCGCGTCGAGACCCGCGCCGGCGAGGATGTCGGACGCGTCCACGTCACCGCGCGCCGCGGCGACCATCTTGCGTGCGAACAAGGACGTGACGTACCCCATGATCCGCAGCTTAGGCAGGCGCCGCGCCGCCTCCAAGACCTCGCCGCCGCGCCGGAAGGCGTCGTCTTGCCCTCCAGGACAAGGGGGGCCGGGCTGTCCGCGCCGCGATCCGGCTCCATGTCCGGGCATCGGCGCATGTGGCCGCGGGGAAGGGCGCGCCGTACCCCGCAGGGCCGATCCGAACGGCAAGGGGCCCCGCCGATCGTGGCGAGGCCCCTCGTGGTGCGTTTTCCGCGTGTTGGCGGCCGATGGCCCCGGGGGTCAGCCCCGCCAGGTGCGCACCGGTCCGCAATCGAAGTGGACGAAGTTGGAGCGGCCGTAGCGCCCCACGCCGCCCGCGTTGCAGGCCACGCCCGCATCGTACATGTTCTGGACGCTGCGCGAGGACAGGCGCAGATCCGCCGCCATCGCCTGCATGTGGTAGGAGTTGCGTGCGACGCCCCGACTGCGGGAGCGCAGCATGCGGTTGGTCGCCGGGCTGCGGTAGCCCGACAGCAGCGAATAGGGCTCGGACGTCTCCATCCGGCGCGCCGCGGCGGCCATGATGTCGATCGTGCGCACGTCGACCGCGTGCACCTCGTTCTGGCGCCAGTCGCGGAAGATGAAGTTGATCTCGTCGAGGACCTGCGGGATGTACTCCCCCTCGACCCAGTAGACGCTGTCCAGGCTCTCGCCCGTCCGCGGATTGGTCAGCTTGATGGAGCGAATGTTGCCAGCTCCGGTCAGGAGGCCCGGCGCGTTGGCGAAAACCGGCGCAGCGGAGATGGCCGCGATGCCGGCGAACGCACCAAGCACAGCACGTCGGCCGACGACGTTACTCTTCGTCATAGAAAAAAGTCCCTATCTGTCCCTCAATGCAACCTTCGGGGGTGAAACCGTGATTGCTTGTCGAGCGTTATGACATGAGGGCTTTTTTGCGCCAAGTGGCAGTTGTGCAGCGCCTTTTTCCGTGCTCTCACGCTATAAGGACACGGGAAGGCCACATGATGTTCACGAATGTTCCGAACCCCCCGGTCACGGATCGTTCACCATCACTTGATCGGCAGAAATTTGCCGGCCGCACCGCATGGCCCGCATTGTATCGGCGGTTTTCCGCCGTAAATGAGGCAAGAGTGATCGTTGCAAGGGACAGAATAAGTGTCGCATTCAAGTAACAGAATCCCATCTACCCTAGGGTTAGTTGCCGTAATGGCACTGCTGGCGACCGCCGCGCCGATCGCAGGCTACGGGCAGGAATCAGCCGTCGAGGCGCCGTTGGAGGCGTCGCTGACCACGCCGGAGGCGCCTACGCCGGCTCCCGATCCGGTGTGGCCCGAACTGGCCGAGCTGTTGCAGGCCTCGGACTCCGTCGAGATCGAGGCCTTTTACGCGGCCCGCGACTATGCCCCGCTCTTCACCACCCGCGACGCCGCCGCCGCCCGCGCGCTGATCGAGGCGATGTCGCGTCAGGTCGAGCATGGTCTGCCCGTGGACACCGACGCGATCGACCGCCTCTCCCCCCATGTCGAGGTGGCCTATGACGGCGGCGCCCCGGCGGAGAGCGAGCTGGCACTCGCCCAAGCCTATCTCGATTTCGTGCGCACCCGCCTCGTCGGTCTGATCGAGCCGTCGTCGCTGAGCGCCAACATGCATGTCTTCCCCGAGGACATCGACGCGGTGGCAGAGCTCACCGCACTGGCCGAGGCGGACCGGCCCGCGCAGCACATCCTCGCCGTCGCCCCGCGGCGCGAGGGTTATATAGAGCTGGTCCGGGCCCTGCGCGACCTGCGCGCGCTGGTCGCTTCCGGCGGCTGGGACGGGGAGGAGATCCCGGGCGGCGGCTCCATCGAGCTGGGCGAAAGCGATCCGCGCGTGCCCGCGATCCGCGCCCGCCTCGCGTCCATGGGCGACTACACGCCGCCCGAGCCCGGCACGGTACAGCCCGACTACAATGTGAGCAGCGACGACGACGACCTGCCGCTGGAGGGCGATCCGGGCGAGGTCGCGAACCTGGACCTGGGCGAGGCCCTGCCCGTCGCCGCGACCACGACCGAGCCCGCCGATCCCATGTCGTCTGAGGTGATGGACCCCGCGACCGAGGCCGCGCTCAAGACCTTCCAGCGCCGCCACGGCCTCAACGACGACGGTGTGATCGGGCCCAAGACGCTCGCCGCCCTCAACACCACCGCGGAAGAGCGGTTGGCCCAGATCCTCGTCAATCTCGAGCGCGTCCGCTGGACCGACTGGAACGACGACGAGCGGCACATCTACGTCAACATGCCCGACTACCGCATGTGGCTGCGCGAGGGGGAGGAGGAGATCTTCACCACCCGCGTCGTGATCGGCAAGGCGCGCCACCAGACGGTCGAGTTCTCCGACACCATGACCCACATGGTAATCAACCCGACCTGGACCGTCCCGCGCTCCATCGCGACGGAGGAGATCCTGCCGCAGCTGCGGGCGAACCCCAACTACCTCAACGAAAACAACATGAGCCTGATCGACGACGGCACCGGCATCTGGACGCCGGACGATACGTCGATCATCAACTGGCAGGTGTTTTCCGAGGACTTCTTCCCCTGGTGGATCCGCCAGGGGCCGGGGCCGGGCAATGCGCTTGGCAACGTGAAGTTCATGTTCCCCAACCAGTTCGCGATCTACCTGCACGACACGCCGTCGCGCAGCCTCTTCGCCCGCGATGCGCGCGCCTTCTCCCATGGCTGCGTGCGGGTCGCCGATCCGCGCGGCCTGGCCGAGGTGCTGCTGCGTCCGCAGACCGGCGATCCCATGGCGCTTTTCGACCGTTACCGCGCCACGGGGCGGGAGACGCAGGTGAACCTCGAACAGCGCGTGCCCGTGCATCTCGACTACCGTACGGTCTGGCAGGATGCGGACGGCGTGCTGCAGTTCCGGCAGGACGTCTACGGCCGCGACGCGCTGGTGCTCGAGGCGCTTCAGGCGCAGGGCGTCCAGCTCATGCCCGGCCAGGGCTGACGGCGCGGCACGACCGACCCCGCATCTTCCAACCGGCGAGATGCGGGGATATATGTGCCTGCACATCTTCGGGAGCAGGCATGTCACTCACCATCGGCGATATCGCGGCGCGTCTGGGTGCGGAAGCCGCCGGAGACCTGTCGCTGGAGGTGAACCGCCTGCGCCAGCCCGACGAAGCGGAGGCGAACGATCTCGCCCTCGCCGTCGAGCCCGAATTCGCCGCGAAGCTCGACAGCCGCCCCGTGCGCGCCGCCGTCGTGGCCGACGGGGCCGACTGGCAGGGGATGGGCCTTGACGCGGCAATCTTCTCGGGCCGCTCGCGCTACACCATGGCGGGGCTCTCCCGGATCTTCGACCGCGACCCCGCACCCGGGCCCGGCATCCATCCCACGGCGGTGATCGACCCGACCGCGACCCTGGGCGAGGGCGTGAGCGTCGGCCCACACGCGGTGATCGGAGCATCCGTCACCCTGGGCCCCCGCGCCCGCATCGCCGGCCAGGTCACCATCGGCGACCGCGCGACCATCGGCGCGGACGCCTACCTCATGCCCGGCTGCCGCATCGGCTCGGACGTCATCATCGGCGACCGCTTCATCGGGCAGGCCAACGCCGTGATCGGCGGCGACGGCTTCTCCTTCGTCACGCCCCAGCCCAACAAGGTCGAGGACTACATGGCCAAGGGCTCCATTGCCGAGAGCCTCGACCCCACTGAATATGTCCGCATCAACTCGCTGGGCTCCGTGATGATCGGCGATGACGTGGAGGTCGGCGCCAACTCCGTCATCGACAAGGGCACGGTGAGCGACACGCGGATCGGCAACGGCACCAAGGTCGACGCGCAGGTCATGGTCGGCCACAACGTGCAGGTGGGGGAGAAGACGCTGCTCTGCGCCATGACCGGCATCGCCGGCTCGACCGAGATCGGCAACCGCGTCGTGCTCGCCGGCGGCGTGGGCGTGGCCGATCACATCTCCATCGGGGACGACTCCATCATCCTCGCAGGCTCGGGCGTGACGAACCGTGTGCCCCCCAAATCGGTCATGATGGGATACCCTGCGCTCAAGCAGGAGGTATTCATGAACATATTCAAGGCGATGCGCCGTTTGCCACGCTTGGCGGAGAAGGTGGCGGAGCTTCAGAATCGGGTTTCAAAGCCCGATCACAAGGGATAAAGACGCCGCAGGTGTAAAAAGGGGCCGAAGATGTCCGACGAAGTGACCGAGAAAATGCGCGCCATCATCGCCGAGCAGGCCGTGCTCGACCCGTCCGAGGTCGGCATGGACGCGACGCTCGACGATCTCGGGATCGACAGCCTCGGCCTCGTCGAGGCGGTCTTCGCCATCGAGGAGGAGTTCGACGTCCAGGTTCCGTTCAACGCGAACGATCCCTCGGATTCCGACTTCGACATCACCAACGTTCAGAGCATGGTGAACGCGGTCAAGGCGCTGGTCGCGGAAAAAGCCGGCTGAATGCGACGCGTCGTCATCACGGGGCAGGGCGCCATCAGCGCCCTGGGTCGGGGCGCGGATGCGGCCCTGTCTGCCATGCGCGACGGGCTCAGCGGTATCGGCGAGCTCGACTTCCGTGACGTGGACCGCCTGTCGATCACCATCGGCGGGCAGGTGCGCGACTACGATCCGGCCGCCCACTTCTCCCGGCAAGAGATCACGCTCTACGATCCCTTCACCCAGTTCGCCCTGATCGCCGCGGAGGAGGCCATCGCCCAGTCTGGCGTGGCGCTCGACGAGGCGACGGCCCCGCGTGCTGGCGTCGTGCTCGGCAATTCCGGCGGCGGGCTCCAGACGATCGACGAGAACTACCGCACCGTCTACGAGGAGGGGAAGAACCGCGTCCATCCCTTCGTCATCCCGCGCCTGATGAACAACGCCGCGGCCTCCCACATCTCGATGAAGCACGGGGCGCAGGGGCCGACCTTCACGGTCTCCACCGCCTGCGCGTCCTCGAACCACGCGATGGGCCAGGCCTTTGAGATGATCCGCTCCGGCGTCGCAGACGTGATGGTGACGGGCGGCTCGGAAAGCATGCTCGTCTTCGGCGGCATCAAGGCGTGGGAGGGTCTGCGTGTCATGTCGAAGGACGGCTGCCGCCCCTTCTCCAAGACCCGCAACGGCATGGTCCAGGGCGAGGGTGCGGCGATCTTCGTCTTCGAGGAGTACGAGCGCGCGACGGCCCGCGGCGCCGAGATCCTGGCCGAGGTCGTGGGCTTCGCCATGTCATCCGACGCCTCCGACATCGTGATGCCGAACCGCGACGGTGCGGTCCGCGCGATGAAGGGTGCACTGGCCGCGGCCGGCCTGAACGGCGACGAGGTCGGCTACATCAACGCCCACGGCACCGGCACCGCCGCGAATGACCGGACGGAATGCGCCGCGGTGCGCGATGTCTTCGGCGACCACGCGGACCGGCTGATGATCTCGTCGACCAAGTCGATGCACGGCCACCTGATCGGCGGTACGGGCGCTGTCGAGATGCTCGCCTGCATCATGGCGGTGAAGGACGGGATCGTGGCTCCGACGATCAACTACGAGGAGCCGGACCCGGATTGCGACCTCGACGTCGTCCCCAACGAGGCGCGGCAGGCCGACGTGCAGGTGGCCCTCACCAACGCCTTCGCCTTCGGCGGGCTCAACGCCGTCCTCGCCATCCGCAAAGCCACCTGATCTCCCCTCTAGGGGAAGGGCCAGGGCGCAGACGTATCTGACCCACTCAACCCATCCCCTCCCCCTTGAGGGGGAGGGTTAGGGAGGGGGTGAAAGCTCAGCCGATGGTGTGAAAGCACCCCCCTCAGGGCAGGGCGTTCCAGGCCGCCGTGAACCCCGCCAGGCTGATCGTCAGCGTGATCGGGTTCTGGTCCTGCGGCACGTTGATCGCTGCCACCCGCAGCGTCAGGTTGTTGCCCGCCCGCATTGTCTCCACGAAACCGTCGTTGAGCCCGAAGCGTGAGATGCAGCCGTTGTCCACGCAGAAGTTGTAGGGATACTGCTGTGCCCGCCCCTGATCGACCCGCACCACGACACCTTCCTGCAGGAAGACGCCAAGCGGCAGCGTCACCGTCACGCCCGCGGTGGCCTGCTGGCCCTCGGGCAGCTTGACGAGGTTGAACTCCGCCGCCGGCCGGCCGTCGGAATTGTTGGCGAGCTGGAACATGAAACAGTCGTCGCTGTCGCCGAAGCAGCGGACCTCCCAGTCGTTGTGGACCGAACGAACCTCCTCGGGCCCGGCGGGCTCGCGCGGGGCCTGCGCCTCCGGTTCGGGCTCCGGTTCCGGTTCGGGCTCGGGCTCCGGCGCGGGTGGAGGAGGCGGGGGCGGCGCGTCGAAACCGGTGGTCGGGCCGGTGGTCTGTGCGGCGGCGGGCAGCGCCGCGAGGCTCAGCGCCAGAATTGTGGCGATCGTTCGGAAGTCCATGGAGGTCCCTGTCAGTCTCTGCGCATTCGTGCAGGAGAGGTGGCAGCCGGACACCGTGCTGTCAACTTTTGCGCCCCCGACATCAGAAAAGGGCGCCGAAGCGCCCCTTTCCGTCACCTTTTGACGGTGATGTCCCTGTCAGACTGGCCGAACCGTAGTCTCAACGGAACGCTACGGAATCGTCACAGCCCCGTCAACACTCCGGTTCGTGATCGGACGCAAACTCGTTTGGGGCAAAACTATGTCGGACCCGCCCTGCGACGGCGCGCCTGCGCTCCGCGGGCATCACCAGTTCGAGCGACACACCAGAAAAGGCGCCGTGCCACGACAGGGCACGGCCAGTTGACAGGGAGAAACGGGGTTCGAAGCACCGAACCTCGTCAAAGGATAGCCGTGCGGAGTTAACGATGTATTGTCGGCCCGACGAATGCTCGGGGAGACCAACATGACGGACACGATCTTCATCGGTGGCGGGGCCGAGGACTATGCGAACCCCCAGGCGCTCAAGCTGAAATACGCGAACCGCCATGGCCTGATCGCGGGCGCGACCGGAACGGGAAAGACCGTGACGCTCCAGATCCTGGCCGAGGGCTTCTCCGCCGCCGGCGTCCCGGTGTTCCTGTCGGACGTGAAGGGCGATCTCGCCGGTCTCGCCCGTCCCGGCTCGGCGGAGGCGCCGCTGCATCCCAAGCTGGTGGAGCGCGCCGGGACCATCGGCCTCGATCCCTACGCCTACCGCGCCTTCCCGGTCGTCTTCTGGGACATGTTCGGCGAGCAGGGCCACCCGGTACGGACCACCGTGGCCGAGATGGGCCCGCTGCTCCTCGCGCGTCTCATGGACCTCTCGCCCGCGCAGGAGGGCGTGCTCAACATCGCCTTCCGCGTGGCCGACGAGCAGGGGCTCGCACTCCTCGACCTCAAGGACCTCCAGGCGCTGCTGGTCTGGGTGGGGGAGAACGGCCCCGATCTCTCGCTGCGCTACGGCAACATCTCCCGCGCCAGCGTCGGCGCGATCCAGCGCGCGCTGCTGGTGCTGGAAAACCAGGGTGCCACCGGCTTCTTCGGCGAGCCCGCGCTCGACCTCGCCGACGTGATGGCGACGGAGGGCGGGGAGGGCCGGATCAACGTGCTCGCCGCCGATCGCCTGATGGCCGCGCCGGGTCTCTATGCCACCTTCCTGCTGTGGCTGCTCTCCGAGCTCTTCGAGCAACTGCCCGAGGTCGGTGACCCCGATAAACCCCGTCTCGTCTTCTTCTTCGACGAGGCGCATCTCCTCTTCGACGACGCTCCCGAGGCGCTGATCGAAAAGGTGGAGCAGGTCGCCCGCCTCATCCGGTCCAAGGGCGTCGGCGTCTTCTTCGTGACGCAGAACCCCGACGACATCCCGGCGGACGTTCTGGGCCAACTCGGCAACCGCATCCAGCACGCGCTGCGCGCCTACACCCCGCGCGACCAGAAGGGCCTGCGCGCCGCGGCCGAAACCTTCCGTCCCAACCCCGCCTTCGATACCGAGGACGCGATCCGCGAGGTCGGCATCGGCGAGGCGGTGACGTCGATGCTGGAGAAGAAGGGTGTGCCCGGCATCGCCGAGCGCACGCTGATCCGCCCGCCATCCTCCCGCCTCGGCCCGATCACCGAGGCCGAACGGGCCGAGACCCTCGCCGCAAGCCCGCTCAAGGGCAAGTACGACCAGACCGTCGACCGCACCTCCGCCTTCGAGGAGCTGCGCGCCCGGGCCGAGACCGAGGCGCCGGAGCCCGAGGACGCGCCCCCCGCCCGCGACCGGACCTATCGCGGCGGCGACGACGCGCCGAGCTGGCGCGACCGCGAATACCGCAGCGCCCGCCGCTACTCGCCCACGACCAACCGCAAGCCGCGCCGCCGCTCCGACACCACGATGGAGGCGTTCGGCAAGTCCTTCGCGCGGCAGATGGGCACCCAGCTCGGCCGCCAGATCACCCGCGGCATCCTCGGCGGCCTCTTCCGCGGCCGCTGACGCGATCGATCTGCCAGGCCATCAGAACCGCGGCAGTCCCGCCCGTCACGCGCCCGACGGCACTCTCCAGCCCGAGCCAGGCGCGCCTGCGGCGTGATCGGAGCTGAAATCCTCATGCGCTCATGCCGAAGGCCGCGGCTACGGCAACGCGGCACGCCTGCTGCTTCTTCTTGCCCGAAATATACCCGCCGGAGGCGCACACCCCCACCGGCGCCCGGCCCTCAGCCGAAGCGCCACTCCGCCACCGTGTCCGCCCCGATCCGGCGCACCGAGAACAGCTCCGCCCGCGGTGCGTCGCCCAACCGCTCGATCCCGAGCTCGCCCAGTCCCGCGAGCCCCGAGGCGCCCAGCGTCAGCCCCGCCTGGAACTGCACCAGCCGGTAGATCAGCCCCGCGTGGAGCAGCGAGGCCGCAAGCCGCCCGCCGCCCTCGCACATCACCCGCGTCACGCCGCGCGCGCCGATCTGGCCGAGCATGTCCACCGGGTCGAGCGCGCCGGTCCCGTCCACGCGGCACTCGATCAGCTCGGCGCCCACGCTCTCCCACCCCTGCCAGCGATGGGGATCGACGCCCTTGCGGTGCAGGATCCAGAGCGGTACGTCCCGCCCGGTCTGCGCGAGCCGCCCGGTCAGCGGCAGCGACAGCGCGCCGTCGGCGACGATCCGCACCGGGTTCGCCCCCTCCAGCCCCATCTCCCGCACGTCGAGCATCGGGTCGTCGGCCCGCGCCGTGCCTGCGCCGATCAGCACCGCGTCATGCTGGGCGCGCATCAGGTGCACCGCGCGCCGCGCCTCGGGCCCGGTGATCCACTTGCTCTCCCTGGTCGCGGTGGCGATCCGGCCGTCCACCGACGTCGCGAGCTTCAGCGTCACCAGCGGACGCCCCTCTCGCACGCGCTTGAAGAAGCCCGCGTTAATCTCCTCGGCCGCCTCGCGAAAGCGGCGGTCCACCACCACCTCGATCCCCGCCTCCCGCAGGCGGGCGAGGCCGCGGCCCGACACACGCGGGTCCGGATCCTCCATCGGCACGACGACCCGCGCCACGCCCGCCGCCACCAGCGCATCGGCGCAGGGCGGCGTCCGCCCGTGATGGGCGCAGGGCTCGAGGCTCACATAGGCCGTGGCACCCCGTGCCGCGCCCCCCGCCGCCTCCAGCGCCATCGCCTCCGCATGGGGGCGCCCGCCGGGCTGGGTCCAGCCGCGGCCGACCACGCGGGTCCCGGCCACGATCACACAGCCCACAGCGGGGTTCGGCCAGGTGCGCCCCAGCCCGCGCGCCGCGAGCGCCAGCGCCTGTCGCAAATGTCGGGGGTCGTCCGGCTCAGTCATCCTCGCCGGCCTTCACAGGCGGGCGCAGCTCGTGGACGAACTCCTCGAAATCGTCCGCCGCCTGGAAGTTCTTGTAGACGCTGGCAAAGCGCACATAGGCCACCGTGTCGATCCGGGCGAGCGTCTCCATCACGATCTCCCCGATCGTGTCGGAGGCGACGTCGCTGTCGCCCATGCTTTCGAGCCGCCGCACGATGCCCGAGATCATCTGGTCCACCCGTTCCGCCTCGATCGGCCGCTTCTGCAGCGCGATGCGGATCGAGCGCTCCAGCTTGTCGCGGTCGAAGCTCTCCCGCCGCCCGGATTTCTTGATCACGACGAGGTCGCGCAGCTGCACCCGCTCGTAGGTCGTGAAGCGCCCCGCGCAGGCCGGGCAGTAGCGCCGCCGCCGGATCGCGACATGATCTTCCGCGGGGCGGGAGTCCTTCACCTGGGTGTCGGTGTTTCCGCAGAAGGGGCAGCGCATCGTGAGACTCCGTCCATCGGACGCGAGATGTCGCGCCCCTCGCCAGCAGTGGTGCGGTGCTTACTGTGCCGCCCCACGTGTTGTGTGGCAAGTCTCGCAGCGCGGCCAGGTGCGGTTGGGCGCGGTTGAGTCTCCGCCGCCACAGCTATCCTTCGCGGACGAAGGTCGCGGCGACCTCGCGGACATGCGGCCGCGTGCGGTGTTCGAAGAGGTAGATGCCCTGCCAGGTCCCCAGCATCGGGCGGCCGCCCGCGATCGGGATCGACAGGCTCACCGGCAGAAGCGCTGCCCTAATATGCGCCGGCATGTCGTCGGGCCCCTCCAGCACGTGGGTCAGCCAGCTCATCGACGGATCGTCCGCGGGCGGGGCCAGCCGTTCGAGGAAGCCTTGCAGGTCGTGTTGCACGTCGGGATCGGCGTTCTCCTGGATCAGCAGCGAACAGGACGTGTGGCGCACCATCAGGTGCAGGACGCCGTCGCCGCCATGTCGGCCCGCGACCGACACCGCCTCCCGGGTAAATTCGTAGAGGCCCGGTCCGGCGGTCTCTATTGCGATTGTCGCAGGCATGATCCCTCGAAATGGAGCGGCACCGGTCCAGTTCTGACCGGCACCGGCACCGGCACGATCGCAGGAGGATATCATGGCCAGCAAGGTTCTTTTCATCACCGGCGCCTCGAGCGGGATCGGGGAGGCGACGGCCCGCGCGGCGGTCGCGGCCGGGTGGTCCGTCGGCCTGATGGCCCGCAGCGTCGACAAGCTGGAGGCTCTGGTCAATGACCTTGGCGAGGCCGCGCTGGCGTTGCCGGGCGATGCGACCGACCTTGCGGCGCAGGAGGATGCGGTGGCGCGGCTCGTGGACCGGTTCGGCGGGCTCGACGCCGCCTTCGCCAATGCGGGCAAGGGGCTCGACACGCCCGGAACGGAGCAGGGCGACCCGGACGAATGGCGCCAACTCGTCGACGTCAACATCATGGCCCTGCTCTACACCGCGCGGGTCAGCCTGCCGCATCTGCGCGAGCGGAAGGGGCATCTGGTGCTCACCGGCTCGGCAGCCGGGCGGCGCCACATCTCGGGTTCGATCTACGGGGCGACGAAATGGTTCGTGCACGGCTATGCCGGCAACATGGCCGAGGAGATGCGCGAATGGGGCGGGCGCTGCACCGTGATCGCGCCGGGCATGGTCGACACGCCCTTCTTCTCCGAGCCCAAGCCCGACAAGCTGAAGCCCGAGGACGTCGCGAACGCCGTCGTCTACGCGCTGGAGCAACCGGAGCGCGCGGCGATCCGCGAGGTGTTCCTGATGCCGACGGGGTGAACGTGGGGTGGCTCTCGTTCGCAGGCGCCGGGGCGAGAGGTCCCGGCGCTTTGGCCGGGACGGTTGCTAGGAAAACGACCACCCCGGACTTGATCCGGGGCCTTCCGATCTGTGTCGCTTCGGATCCGTCAGAGTGCACCCGAATATGTTACAGGTCTTCTGCCCTGCGCCGAAGTCTGTAACATATTCAAGCCGCCCGCGGCTCGCTCCGATCGAGGAACCGACCACGCAGTTCCGGCGTCGGCATCAGGCAGGTGTCGTGCCGCCCGAAGATCCGGTAGCGGTTCCGCGCGATCCGGTTGTAGACCGGCTCCGAGATCACCCGCGGCACGTATCGCAGCACGCCGAGCGCCCGCCAAGGCCAGCCGAGTGCGCTCATCGCGGCGGCGAAGGCGGGGCCCTTCCGATAGATGATCCCGTCCACGATGATCAGGTTGGTCTCGAAATCGTCCGTGGGCAGGTCGAGCGCGGCATAGAGCTCCTGACCCAGCGGCACCTGCGCGATGGCGAAGGAGAAGCGCTCCGCCCTGTCGTGCTTCACGATGAAGCGGAAGAAGCCGGAGCAGAGGACGCATTCGCCGTCGAACACGATCAGGTCGCGTCCGGCGATCCGGTGGCGCAAGGGCTCGGGCAGATCGGCGACGCGGTCGGGCACCTCATCCTCCATGCCAAGCCTTAAACCAAGGGCATGTCCGCAAATCGTGTTGGTCGGCTGTGCGGACAGAGCGGACTTTGGGTTTGGTTTGCGCGTGTCGGCTCAGTTTAGCTATTCAGCTTGAAGGATTTCTACGGAGTATTTTTTGCGGGCCGTTTTTCCACTGGAGGTAATCTGGGCTGAACAGCTTCTCATGTTTCGAGAGTCGCCTTCGACTTTGAACCAGGGGTTATTTTCGCTGCAAAGCGACACTAGTGGCTTGAACAATATCAAGTCACCAATCCTATCACTCTCCGGCTTGCCCAAAACCATGGCATGACCGACGGTGTACGCAGACTTTTTCATTTCATCCGTTCCAGCTCCGAGCAAAGCACGTTCGATTGATCCAAGTCCGCCGTTGAATTCAGGGAACCGCAGCAAATATGCTGCGAGCGCCTTTGCCAACGGAGTTGAGGGGTCACGTTCTCCAATGAAGGTCTTGATCGCGGTTCCTGACCCCGTGGATAAAACTTTCCAAGCATCACAAAAAAGCTTGTGGTCGATTTTCTCGGCATCCGTGGAGGCATATAACTGTTCAAGTCTCTCGACATTCACGGTGCCAAGTCCCCATTTCACTTGCTCGCCGCTGAAGTATCTTACGGAAAAGTCAGACGTATCGATGTTGTCCAGAGCCAATAGGTGAAGAGTAACCACAGCGTAGAATGCGTCTTGAACGCTGTCGGCAATCCATATCTCCACATTCTTGGCGGACCCTACTTGCTTGATCAACGACCCATGCTCATCGGTTAGATCATCGTCGTAGGCAATGTCGGAACCGTAGAGATCAAGTGATCTCCAAAACTCTTGCCGCGCGAGGAAAAAAGCGTTGCTTGAGTCAGAAGCAAAAAGCGGACCGTGTGAATAGTCATCATAGCAAGCCACGACGCGTGTCGGTCCGTTTGGCCAGACTTTCCGGAAGAATTGGCGGATTGTGCCCCCGGCACTTAGAGAGTGGGTCAAAATGAGGTTGTGCATTTCTCGGTCCAATCGGTAACGAGACGAGGGCCTTCTGCTTACGCATCGCCATGGATACCACAAGACGACCCGGCGCGAATGTCCAGAAAGGGCTCGGAACGGACATTCGGCCGTCGCAGATGCCCTGCTTCTGATGTGTTGGAACTCGCGGTAGCGGATGCGAGCCAACACGATTTGCGAGCAAGCTCTAAACCAAAACGTGCCGCGGATCACCGCGGCACGTTGGCGTTCATCCCGAAGGACTTACTGGTCGAGGAAGCTGCGCAGCTTGCGGCTCCGGCTCGGATGCTTGAGCTTTCGGAGCGCCTTCGCCTCGATCTGGCGGATCCGCTCGCGGGTCACGCTGAACTGCTGGCCGACCTCTTCCAGCGTGTGGTCGGTGTTCATGCCGATGCCGAAGCGCATGCGCAGCACCCGCTCCTCCCGCGGGGTGAGCGAGGCCAGCACCCGCGTCGTCGTCTCCTTCAAGTTGCCCTGGATGGCGGCGTCGAGCGGGAGGACGGCGTTCTTGTCCTCGATGAAGTCGCCGAGCTGGCTGTCCTCCTCGTCGCCGATGGGCGTTTCGAGGGAGATGGGCTCCTTGGCGATCTTCATCACCTTGCGCACCTTCTCCAGCGGCATCTGGAGCTTTTCGGCCAGTTCCTCCGGCGTCGGCTCACGGCCGATCTCGTGCAGCATCTGGCGGCCGGTGCGCACCAGCTTGTTGATCGTCTCGATCATGTGGACCGGGATACGGATCGTGCGCGCCTGGTCCGCGATCGAGCGGGTGATCGCCTGCCGGATCCACCACGTCGCGTAGGTGGAGAACTTGTAGCCGCGGCGGTACTCGAACTTGTCCACCGCCTTCATCAGGCCGATATTGCCCTCCTGGATCAGGTCGAGGAACTGGAGGCCGCGGTTCGTGTACTTCTTCGCGATGGAGATCACGAGGCGGAGGTTCGCCTCCACCATCTCTTTCTTCGCCATGCGCGCTTCCTTCTCGCCCTTCTGGACCTGGGCGACGATGCGGCGGAATTCGGAGATGTCGACGCCGATATACTGGCCGACCTCGCCCATCTCGGAGCGGATGTCGTCGATCTTCTCGCGGTAGCGCTCGCCGAGCGTGGACCAGCCGCGGCCCGACTTCGCGGCGACGCGATCCAGCCAGCCCGGTTCCAGCTCCGCACCGCGATATTCGGAGATGAACTCCTTGCGGTTCACGCGGGCCTGGTCGGCGACCTTCACCATCTCGCCGTCGAGCGACATGATCTTGCGGTTGATGCCGTAGATCTGGTCGACCAGCGCCTCGATCCGGTTGTTGTGGAGGTGCAGCGAATTCACCAGCTCCACGATCTCCGAGCGCAGGCGCTGGTATTCGCGCTCCTGCGCCGAGGTGAAGGTACTGCTCTCGTTCAGCGCGGCCGACATGCGGTCGTCCTGCATCTCGGCCAGGCGCGCATAGTCGCCCGCGATGCGATCGAGGGTTTCGAGCACCTGCGGCTTGAGCTGCGCCTCCATCGCGGCGAGGGAGAGGTTGGCCTGTTCGTCCTCCTCGTCCTCCTCGTCGCCGGATCCCTCGGCCTTCGGCTCGGAGGTCTCCTCGGCGGCGGGCTGCTCCTCGTCGGCCACGACCTCCTCTTCCTCGTCGTCGTCCATCGACGCGCCGAAGGTGGTCTCGAGGTCGATCACGTCGCGCAGCATGATGAGCTCCTCCATGAGCTCCTCGCGCCAGATGGTGATCGCCTGGAAGGTCAGCGGGCTTTCGCAGAGGCCCGCGATCATCGTGTTGCGCCCGGCCTCGATCCGCTTGGCGATGGCGATCTCGCCCTCGCGGCTCAGAAGCTCGACCGAGCCCATCTCGCGCAGATACATGCGCACGGGGTCGTCGGTGCGATCGAGCGTCTCGTTGGACGCGGAGGTCGTCGCCACTTCGCGGGAGGTGGAGGCCTCGGGCTCGGCGGGCTTGTCGCCGTCCTCCTCCGCTTCCTCGGGCTCGATGACGTTGATGCCCATTTCGGAGAGCATCGCCATCACGTCCTCGATCTGCTCCGAGGAGACCTGATCCGGCGGCATCACCTGGTTGAGCTCGTCATAGGTGATGTACCCGCGGGCCTTCGCCTGCGCGATCATCTTCTTGACCGCAGCCTGGCTCATGTCGAGCATGGAGCCTGCGCCGCTCTCCTGGTCCTCGTCCTTGCGCTGTTCGAGGTCGTTGGCTGCCATCTACTACTCCGTCATCCCGTCCCGCCGCGCCGTGGCCCGTTCGCCGCCGAATCAGCAGGTATCCGCGCAGGGTACTGAATCGCGATTGATTCGTTCACACTCTGCCTTAACGCTTCTTTATCCAGACCTCATCGGCGATTAAACGCGAAAGATGGTCCGATAATTCCTGTTCGCCACCATCGGCGGCCTTAAAGTCGCGATGACCGCGCATCGCGCGGTCCCGCGCGATGCCGGCCTGCTTCAGGCGCCACGTCACGCCCTCGTCCGCGGTGCCGTCCAGATCCTCCTCCGCATCGCGCACTTCGTGCCCGACCCCGAGGAAACCCGCGTGCAGCTCCATCAGTTCGACCAGCGCCGCCTCGGCCCGGTCCAAATCGGCGTCCGACCGGCTGTGCGGATCGATGCGGACATGGGGAACGGCGGAAAGGCGGGCAACGGGGTCGAAGCCGAGATCCCGCGCCAGCGCATCCATCGCGGCATCAAGCGTCGCATGTAAGGGGGAGCCGAGCCGATACAAGAGAGCGTCCCGGATCGCGCCGAGATCGTCGCAGGTGAACGGCAGGCGCTCCAGCAGGCTCTCCCGCCGGATCGCGGCGTCGGGATGGGCGAGGCAACGGGCGAGGATCACGCTCTCGCGCAGGCGGGCGGCGCCGTCCGCGCTGGTGAGCATGGAGCCGCGGGCGCCCGCCGTCGGTGCCTCGGCCATGGCGCGCGGGGACCAGGTGCCGCGCTGCGCTGGCGGCCCGCCGAAGAGGGTCTGTCGCTTCTCCCGGATCGCGGCGGCGTAGTGGGAGCGCAGGCTGGGATCGGCAATGGCGGCGAGGAGCTTGCGCAGGGCGGCGTCGAGTGCCGCGCGGCGCTCGGGGCTGTCGAAGGTCCTGCCCTCGGTCTCCCGCTCCCAGAGGAGGTCGACCATGGGGCGGGCCCCGGAAAGCTGGGTCTCCATCGCCTGCGCGCCGCCTGCCTTGATCAGGTCGTCGGGGTCCTGGCCCTCGGGCAGGATGCAGAAGCGCAGGCCCTTGCCCGGTTGCAGGAGCGGCAGTGCGACGTCGATCAGGCGGCGCGCGGCGCGGATGCCCGCCTTGTCGCCGTCGAGCGCGATCACCGGCTCGTCGGCGATGCGCCACATGAGCTGGAGCTGGTTCTCCGTGATCGCGGTGCCGAGCGGCGCCACCGCATGGCCGAGCCCCGCCTGCGCGAGCGCGATCACGTCCATGTAGCCCTCGGCGACGATCAGGCTCTGGGTCTTGCCCGCCGCCTCCCGCGCGGGGCCGTGGTTGTAGAGCGCGCGGCCCTTGTCGAAGAGCTCCGTCTCCGGCCCGTTGAGATACTTGGCGCGGGCATTCGGGTCCATCGCGCGCCCGCCGAGGCTGATCGCACGGCCGCGCACGTCGCGGATCGGGAAGATGATGCGGCCGCGAAACCGGTCATAGGGCGTGCCGCTGTCGGGCTGGATGGCAAGGCCCGCGGCCACGATATCCTCCGCCGAGACGCCCTTGCCGCGCAGATGCTCGAAGAGGATCGTGCGGCTGTCCGGCGCGAAGCCGAGTTCGAAGCGGGACTGGGTGTCGGGGGTGAGCTGGCGGCGTTCCAGATAGGTCCGCGCGTCCGCCGCCTTCGCGCCCGAGAGCTGCGCGCGGTAGAAGCGGACGGCCATCTCCATGATCTCGGAGAGGCCCGCGCGCGCCTCGGCCTTTTCCACCGCGCGGGGATCGCGGGCGGGCATCTGCATGCCGGCCTCTTTCGCGAGGGTCTCCACCGCCTCCATGAACGGCATGTTCTCCGTCTCCATCACGAAGCGGATCACGTCGCCCTTCGCCTGGCAGCCGAAGCAGTAGTAGAAGCCCTTGCGGTCATCCACGTGGAAGGAGGCGGTCTTTTCCTGGTGGAACGGGCAGGGCGCCCACATGTCGCCCTTGCCGGGATTGGACTTGCGGTTGTCCCAGCTCACCTTGCGCGCGACGACGGCGGACAGCGAGGTCCGCGAACGCAGCTCGTCGAAGAAGGCAGGTGGGAGGCTCATCCACGCAATATCGAGCCGCGTCGCAAGATGGGCAAGGTCCGAAGGGGCGTATTTGGCGAGAGTGATGCGCGAGGGCTGGCGCGCCCTTTCCCGTGGTGTGGAGGGGGAGACAGGGTCGGGATGCCTCCGGCGGGGATACTTCGGGCAAGAAGAAGGGGCGGGCTCGGCGCTTCGAGGCGCGCCATGCCCTCGGCACGAGTTCTCTATGACTTTCGCCATGATCGCGCCGCAGGCGCGCCTGGCTCGGGCGGGAGGGAGCCGGTAGGCGACCGATGGGCGGGAGTGCCCCCGGTGAGAGAGGTTGCGGTCAGGCGGCCTGGCGGCGGGCGGCTTCCTCTGCCGGGTCGGGGTCGTCCGGCGGGTAGGCCGCGTCGTGGCGCATCATCACGACGATCATCCAGCCCAGCATGGTGCCGTTGAGGATGTGCCAGAAGATGTGTGTGCCGATCGGGAACACGTCGCACAGCGCCTCGTCCACCGTGCGGGCCGTCAGCGAAAGCGCCAGGATGCCCGCCCCGATCAGGAGGCCGCGGCCCGTCTCCGGCTTGCGGCCCGAGAGGTAGAGGCCGTAGCCGGCGATCAGCAGCAGCGTGGGCACGTAGCCCTCCGACCCGTTGAGCCCGCCGGTGACGGCGGTGATGGCCGAGGCGACCGCCGCCGAGTAGGGGAAGAACAGCGCCACCGCCGCGAACCCCGCCCACCGCGGCAGGCCGATCATCCGCACCGTGGCGAGCCACAGGTAGACCAGGATGTAGAGCATGATCGGGAACACGTCCGCCGTCGCCGCCCAGACCGTGGCGAAGGTGTGGAAGAGGAACGAGCCGATGCCGATGGCGGTCAGGATGATCATGAGCGTGGCGATGCCCCACTCCATCCGGTCCTCGCGCCGCGCGATGCGCCAGACGAGGAGGGCCGCGATCAGAAAGGCCGCGTTGGTCACCGCGTTCAGCGGCTCGGACCAGAAGGTGAAGTCCGTACGCTCGCAGTAGCTGTCGAATTGCCGGGTGAGGCCGTCCATCGGGTGCTCCGTGTCCTGTGGTCCGAAGCTAGGGGCGCCGGGTCGCCGGTGCAACGCGTCCGATGGGCGGAATGACGCCCAGTGCGGCCGGAGGGGTGGCCGTTCGACGGCTCGCGCAGCACCTCCGGGCCCGCGGCCCCTCGAATGCCGCGCAAAGCTCGGGTATCAAAGCGAAAGCATCGTGAGGGCAGGGAGAGACAACATGAGAATCACGTGGCTCGGTCATTCCGGTTTCCGGATCGAGATCGCGGACCAGGTCCTGCTGGTCGATCCCTGGCTGACGGGCAATCCGCTATTTGCGGAGGCGGAACGGGGGCGCGCGATCGAGGAGGCGACGCTGATCCTGCTCAGCCACGGGCACGGCGACCATGCCTCGGATGTGCTCGCGATCTCGCAGGAGCTGGGTATTCCCATCGCGGGCATCTTCGACCTGATGAGCTGGTGGGAGGAGACGGAGGACGTCCCCACCATCGGTTTCAACAAGGGTGGTACGATCCGCGTGGGCGAGGTGGCGATCACCATGGTGAACGCGGTCCACTCCTCCTCCGTCGCCACGCCGGACGGGCCGCTTTACGCGGGGGCGGAGTGCGGCTTCATGATCGCGGGCGAGGGCAAGACGATCTACTTCTCGGGCGACACGGACGTGATGGCCGACATGGAGGTGTTCGAGGCGCTGCACCAGCCGCAGATCGGCATCCTCGCCGCCGGCGGTCACTTCACGATGGACATGAGGCGCGCGGCCTTTGCCGCGAAGATGTTCTTCAACTTCGAGACGGTGATCCCCTGCCACTACCAGACCTTCGAGGTGCTGGAGCAGTCGGCGGAGGCGCTGAAGAAGGGGCTGCCCAACGTCAACGTCATCGAGCCTGAGGTGATGCGGCCGATCACGCTCTAGCCGCCGCCTTGCGGCCCGCGGGGCGATCTGCCACATCTTCGCGGAACGGCAGGGAGGCGGAGCATGGCACTGAGCACCGGCGAGCAGTTGCGCTACTGGGGACTGGGCGCCGTCGTCTTCGTCCTCTTCCTGTGGCTGGTGGGCGATACGCTCCTGCCCTTCCTCGTGGGCATGACGATCGCCTATTTCCTCGATCCCGTCGCGGACCGGCTGGAGGCGGCGGGTTTCTCCCGCCTCTGGGCCACGGTGGTGATCACGGCGGGGCTGCTGTTCACCACGACGATGGTGCTGGTGCTGCTGATCCCGGTCGCGGTCGATCAGACGCAGGCGCTGATCGAGGTGGCGCCCTCCTATGCGGAGACGTTGCGCGAGGGGCTCGCGGCGCGGTTCCCGGAGCTGCTGGAGGAAGGCAGCGCGCTGCGTGACGCGATCAACACCACGACGCAGACGCTGCGCGACCGGATCCCGACCATTGCCAACCAGATCCTCACCTCGGGCCTCGCGGTCTTCGACTTCTTCGTGCTACTGGTGATCGCACCGGTCGTCGCCTTCTACATGCTGATGGACTGGGACCGGATGATCGCGAAGATCGACGGCTGGCTGCCGCGGGAGCACCGGCCGACGATCCGCCGTCTTGCGGGGCAGGTGGACGACGTGCTGGCGGGCTTCGTGCGCGGGCAGCTCACGGTCTGCCTGATCCTCGGCACGTTCTACGCCATCGCGCTGACTGTTGTCGGCCTGCAGTTCGGGCTGATCATCGGGCTCTTTGCCGGGCTGATCTCCTTCATTCCCTTCGTCGGCTCCATCGTGGGGGGGGCGCTGTCGGTGGGGGTCGCGCTCTTCCAGTTCTGGGGCGATCCGATCTGGATCGTGGTCGTGCTCGCCATCTTCGTCGTCGGACAGATGGTGGAGGGCAACATCCTGACGCCGAAGCTCGTGGGCGAGTCCGTCAGCCTGCACCCCGTCTGGCTGATGTTCGCGCTCGCCGCCTTCGGCTCGCTGATGGGCTTTACCGGGCTGATGATCGCGGTGCCGATCGCCGCGGTGATCGGCGTGCTCGCCCGCTTCGGGCTGGAGCAGTACATGAAGGGCCGGCTCTATCGCGGCCCGGACGGGTCGTGAGCGCGGTCCAGCTGCCGCTGGCGCTGCCGGCGCGCACGGCGCTGGGGCGCGACGCCTTCTTCGTCTCCACCAGCAATGCCGCCGCGCTCGCCATGGTCGATGACTGGGCGAACTGGCCGGGCGGCAAGCTGGCGGTGACCGGGGGGGCGGGCTCGGGCAAGACCCATCTCGCCCATGTCTGGGCCGAGGCGACGGGCGCGCCGGTGATCGAGGCGGCGGCCCTGACCGAGGTGGAGGTGCCTGCATTGGCCGCTGGAGGCTTCGCCGCCGTCGAGGGCGTCGATGCGCTGGCCGAGCTCGACGATCCGCGTCCGCGGGAGGCCGCACTCTTTCACCTGCACAACATGCTGGCGGCCACCGGCGGGCGGCTCCTGGTGACGGGGCAGGGCGCGCCGCTCACCTGGCGTCTGGCGACGGCGGATCTTGCCTCGCGGCTGCAATCCGCGGCACATGTGGCGCTGGGCGCACCGGACGATGCGCTGCTGATGGCGGTGATCGTGAAGGTCGCGACCGACCGGCAGATGGAGATCGATCCCCGCCTGCCGGAGTTCCTCGCCCGCCGCCTCGACCGCTCGCTGTCCATGGTGGCCCGCACGGTCGAGACGCTGGACGCCGCGGCGCTGGCTCGCCGCCGTCGGATCACGGTGCCCTTCGCGCGCGAGGTGCTGGGGCTCTAGAGGCTCCCGCCCCCTCGGGACGCTCGCGCGCGCCCCGGAGTTGGGCCGGGCCGCGCCTGCGGCGCGGAAGGGGCGTATTTCAAGAAAGATGAAGGCCTCATCACTCTCGCCAAATACGCCCGCCGGAGGCGTTCCGTCAGCGCATCACCATCCCGCCGTCGACCATGTATTGCGAGCCGGTGACGTAGGAGGCGTCGTCCGAGAGCAGGAAGCAGGCGACCGCGGCGACCTCCTCGTCCTTGCCGAAGCGGCCGAGCGGGACCTGCGCCCTGATCTGCTCGCCGAGCTCCTCGATCTGATCGTCGGGGATGCCCATGCCTTCGAAGAAGTTGGTCTCGATCGGGCCCGGCGCGATGGAGTTGCAGCGCCGCCCGCCTTCGGCGAGGTCGCGGGCCCAGCTCCGCACCAGCGCGGTGACCGCGCCCTTGGTGGCGCCGTAGACCGCGCCCGGTGCCTGGCCGAGATAGGGTGCGACGGAGGCGGTCACGAGCACCGACGCGCCGTCGGCGAGATGCGGTTTGAGGTGGGCCATGTGCAGGACCGGGCCGCGCACGTTGACGTCGAACTGGGCATCGACGAAATCGGCGGTCATCTCCTCGACCGGGCCGAACTTGCCGAAACCCGCGTTGAGGAACAGGCCGTCGATCTTGCCCATGCTGTCGGCGACCTTGTCGGCGAGGTCCTTCGCCTCCTCCGGCGAGGCGGCGTCGTTCTTGAGCACGAGGGAGCCCGAGGGCAGGCTGCGCCCCGCCTCGTCCAGGTGCTCCTGGCTGCGGCCGGTCACCCCGACCTCGCCCCCCTCCTCGACGATCCGCTTGGCGGTGGCCAGCCCGATGCCACTGGTGCCGCCGGTGATGAGAATGCGCTTTCCGTCGAATCTGGCCATGGGGCCCTCCTGTCATTGATGGCCGACGAGCTAGAGGGCGGACGGGAAAGGAAAAGGGCGGGCGCCGCGCTACAGGCGGCGACAGTTTATTGGCGGGATGGAGACGGTCGCGGACGATGCCTTCCGGGCGGTGCCGGGTCCGTCCGGAAGGCGTCCTGACCGACGCGCCGGGATCTTTCTGGCACCGCATTGGCGGGCGGCCCCGGCTCGAGCCCGGGGTGGTTCTGCTTGGAACCGTCCCGGCCGTAGAGCCGGGACCGTTCGCTGAGGGGTAAGCCGCGGGAGGTCGGTTGCGAGGTCCCGCGGATGTCGTGTGAACGGCCCCGGATCGGGTCCGGGGCGGTGGGACCGGGACGATCCCGTCACCCCGGACGGTGCGACGCAGCCGTTACTTAGCGGCCCATTCCCACGGGCGGGCGAAGCGGCCGAGGACCTGGGTCACGGCCTCGTCGGTCACGGCGGCGTTGTCGGACTTGAGCTGGGCGACGAGGCCCCGCTTCTTGTCCTCGACGACCTGCGTGACATGCGCCTCGACGCCGCCGTCGCGCAGCGCCTTGTCGTAGATCCGGGCGATCGCGGCCTTGCGCAGGTCGGGCTTGAAGATCTTGCCGACCGCGGTCTTCGGCAGCTCGCCCATGATCTCCAGGTGCTTGGGGATCGCGGCCCGCTCGCCGATATGCTCCTCGGCATAGGCCATCAGCTCGCCCTCGGAGGTCGAGGCACCCTCGACAAGCTCCACGTAGGCGGCCGGAAGCTCGCCGGAATGCGCATCGGGCTGGCCGATGGCACCGACGAAGGCGACGTCCTTGTGGCCGGACAGCGCCTCCTCGATGATCGCGGGGTCGATGTTGTGGCCGCCGCGGATGATGAGGTCCTTCGCGCGGCCCGTGATGAAGATGAAGCCGTCCGCGTCGATCCGGCCCAGGTCGCCGGTGCGCAGGTAGTCGCCCGCGAAGAGGCCGACATTCTTCGACACCTCGGTATAGGTCGCGCCGACATTGACGCCGGGGTTGGAGACGCAGATCTCGCCCACCTCGTCCGTCCCGCATTCCTTCACGACGTTGCCCGCCTCGTCGCAATGCAGGATCTTCACATTCGTGTAGGGGAAGGGCAGACCGACGGAGCCGATCTTGCGCTCGCCCACCGCGGGGTTGCAGCTCACGAGGCAGGTCGCCTCGGTCATGCCGTAACCTTCGAGGATGCGGACGCCCGTCGCCTCCTCGAACCGGCGGAAGAGCTCGACCGGCAGGGGGGCGGAGCCGCAGAGCGCGTAGGTCAGCGAGGAGACGTCGGCGTCCACCTTGCGCTGCATCAGGGCCGCGGCGGCGGTGGGCACCGTGACCATGAAGGTCGCGCGGTAGCGCTCCACCAGCTTCCAGAAATTGTCGAACACGCCGTCGCCGCGATAGCCCTGCGGCGTCGGCATCACCATGTGCGCGCCCGAGACGACGGCGGTCATCAGGATCGGATAGGCGGCAAAGACGTGGAAGAGCGGCATGGGTGCGAGCAGCACGTCCTTCTCGGAGAACAGGAGCTCGTTGGAGGCCCAGCCGTTGTAGATCATGCCCGAATGGCGGTGCTGCGCGATCTTCGGCATGCCGGTTGTGCCGCCGGTGTGGAAGTAGGCAGCGATGCCGTCATCGGCGGGTTCCTCGAAATCGAGGGCGCCCGCGTTCATCTTCGCCATCTCGGCGTTGAAGTTCAGGACCTTGGCGCCGTGCCCGCCGGTCGGCTTTGGCCGGATCAGCTTCGCGATCCAGGACACGGGTGGCGTGAGGTAGCGCGTGAGGTCCACCTCCAGGATATGCGTGATGTTCGGCGCCTCGGCCGCGGCCTGGGCGGCGAGCTCCGCCACGTTGGTCTTGGGCATCGGCGCGAGCGTCACGAGGACTTTGGCCTTCGTGTCGCGCAGGATGGCCCCGATCTGGTGCGGCTCGAGGAGCGGGTTGACCGGGTTCACGATGCCTGCCGTCGCGCCGCCGAGCAGCGCGATCGCCGTCTCGTTGCAGTTGGGAAGCAGGTAGGCCACGACGTCGTTATCGCCGACGCCGAGCTTGCGGAAGAGGTTGGCGGCCTGCGTGACCTTGCCGTGAACCTCCGACCAGGTGAGCGTCTCGGCCTTGTCCTTGGGGCCGGACTTGATCTGGAAGCTCAGCCCGGGGCGGCCGCCATGCGCCTCCGCCGTCTGGCCGAGCTGCTCGTAGACCGTCTTGGCGGTCCAGCGCTGGCTGACCGGCATGGCGGTTTCGATGCTGATCTTGTCGGCGAGTGTCGCCATCTCCGTCATGGGGGTCCCTCCGCTGTCACCCTCCCGCCTTCAAGGCAGGTATCGTTGCGAAATCGACATCGCGCAGGGGCGACCGTGACACAAGGGGGACGCGGCGTCAAAATGCCTTGAGGCCTCAGTCGGGACCGAGGATCCGGCCGAGGTGCCGGAAGGCCTCCTCCACCTCGGGCGAGCCCAGCGGGTCGGCCGGATCGGCCTCGTCGATCCAGCCGTCGAGGGCGAGCGTGACGAGGCCGTGCACCGCCGCCCAGGCGAGGAGCCCGCGGCCGTCGCTCTGTTTCGCGGGCGTCACCGCGTGCGGCGCGATGGTGCTGAGCGTGTCGAAGACGAGCTGGTCCATCGCCTCGCCGCCCGCGCGGTAGGCGGGGTCGTCGACATCGATCAGCTCGCGCCGGCACATGGCGCGGAACCGGCCCGGGTCGTCACGGGCGAAGGTGATGTAGGCCCGCCCGATCGCCTCGAATTGCTTGTCGCCGGGTGGAGCCGCCGCCTGAAGCTCGCGCACCTTGGCCACCAGCGCCTGAAGCGCCTCGGTCGCGAAGGCGGTGAAGAGCGCGCGCTTGTCGCGGAAGTGCCGGAAGGCCGCGGAGGGGGCGACGCCGACCCGGCGGGCCAGCGCGCGCAGGCTGACGGCGTCCACGCCCTCCTCCCGCACCACGGCGCCCATCTCGTCGAGCAGCGCGCGGCGCAGGTCGCCGTGGTGATAGCTCGGGCGTTCCTCGGAAGCGCGGATCGGGGGCGTCGGGATGTCCATGTGAACACTGATAACTTTTCACTTGACCCAAGTCCAGATGTAATGCACCTTTACATTGTGATCAGCGTTCACTCGTTCGAGAAGGAACTCCGCCGATGTCCCGCCCCGCCGTGATCCGTCCCGCGTTCCTGCTGCCGCGCCCGCTGGGAGGGCTCGCGCCGTTCGAGGCGCTGTTCCGCAGCCCCGGCACGCCCGCTCCCGGGGGGTCTGCGCGCGGCTGGGGCGAGCGGATCTCGTCGGTGGTGGCACGGCTGGTGATGCGCGGGATCGCGGCCGGCCATGCCTTGAAACCGGATGGACCGAAGGGGCCGCAGGGCGGACCGGTGATGCTGCACATCACCTTCCGCTACGCCGAACTGCCCGAGCGTTTCCGGCGGGAGATGGACGAGGCCGCCCCCTTCCTGTCCCATGTACCCGGCCTGATCTCGAAGCTCTGGGCGGAGGACGGGGCCGGGCAGGCGGCGGGCAACTACCTCTTCGACTGCCGGCGCAACGCGCGGATGTATTTCGAGGAGATCTTCGCCAAGGGGCCGGGCGCCGATCCGCGCATCCTCGACGTGTCGGTCCGGATCCTCGACGTGCTCACGGGGCCGTCGCGGATGACGCGGGCGCTGCCCTGAGGGGGATCTTCGGGTCGGGCCCGAGGATAGCGGCACTCCAACGCGTCGTCCCGGCCGAAGTGCCGTGATCGTTGCGTATGAGGCGGTCTGTAGCCGAAGGCCCCGGATCACGTCCGGGGCGGTATCATATCGGATATCTGTTCCGCCCGGCTGATAAGCCGGGCCGCGCTCGCCCGGGGCTCCGCCCGTCGTCGAGCGAAACCGTCCACCGGACGATTTCCGGGAAGTCCGATGACCCACTCCACCGAGGACGCCTTGGAGGTGCCGCCCGCTGAAATCGCGACTTCGATCCTTGTGAGCGCGGACCGATCGACACAGTTCCGCAAGCGTGCCCCGGGTCGGGCGCGACCCTCATCTTCCTTCGCGGAGGTTCTTGGCGCCTACCACCCCACCGGGATCAGGCCGCCACGCCTCCGGTGAACTGCAGGCGGGCAAGGCGGGCGTAGAGGCCGCCTTCCTCTACCAGGCTCTCATGGGTGCCGGTGGCAACGATGCGGCCGCGCTCCATCACCACGATGCGGTCGGCCTTCTTCACCGTGGCGAGGCGGTGGGCGATCACCAGCGTCGTGCGCCCTTCGGAGAGGGCATCGACCGCGTGCTGCACGGCGCGCTCGCTCTCCGCATCGAGGGCCGAGGTCGCCTCGTCGAGGAGCAGGATCGGCGCGTCGCGCAGGATGGCGCGGGCGATGGCGATCCGCTGCTTCTGGCCACCCGACAGCATCACGCCACGCTCACCCACATAGGTTCCGTAGCCGTCGGGCAGGGCGGTGAGGAAGTCGTGGGCGGCCGCGGCCTTCGCCGCCGCCTCGATCTCCGCATCGCTGGCGTCGGGCCGGCCGAAGCGGATGTTGTCGCGGGCCGAGGCGGCGAAGATCACCGGCTCCTGCGGGACGAGGGCGTAGCGGGTGCGCATGTCGGCCCGGTCGAGCGTCGCGATGTCGGCGCCATCCACCACCACGCGACCCGCATCGGGGTCGTAGAAGCGCAGGAGGAGCTGGAAGATCGTGGACTTGCCCGCCCCGGACGGGCCGACGATGGCCACCGTCTCCCCCGGTTGCACCTTCAGCGTGACGTCGTCGAGCGCGGGCACCGTGGGTCGTGCGGGGTAGCGGAAGGAGACGCCGTCGAAGGTCACGGCGCCGCGGGCCTCGGGCAGGGCGGCGGCGGGACTTGCGTCCCTGATCGGGTCCTCGGCCTCGAGGAGCTCCACCAGCCGCTCCGTCGCGCCCGCGGCGCGCATCAGTTCGCCCCAGATCTCGCTGAGCGAGCCGACGGCGCCGGCGACGAGCACCGCGTAGATCACGAACTGCACCAGCGTGCCGGGCGTGATCAGCCCCTCGCGCACCTCGCGCGCGCCGAGCCACAGCACGCCGACGACGCCGGTGAAGACGAGGAAGATCACGATCGCCGTCATCACCGCGCGCACCCGCACGCGCCGGCGGGCGGCATCGAAGGACGCCTCGGTCAGCGCGCCGAAGGCGTTCCGGCTCACCGTCTCATGGGTGTAGGCCTGCACGGTCTGCGCGGCCATCAGCGTCTCGGACGCCTGGGCCGAGCTGTCCGCGATCCGGTCCTGGTTCTCCCGGCTCAGCCGACGCAGGCGGCGGCCGAGGATCACGATGGGCAGGATCACGAGCGGCACCAGCACGAGCACGGCCGCCGTCAGCTTCGGCGAGGTGGCGAGCATCAGGATCAGCCCGCCGATGAAGGTGAGCACGTTGCGCAGCGCTACCGAGATGGAGGAGGAGACCACCGACAGGATCAACGTCGTGTCCGTGGTCAGGCGGCTCAGCACCTCCCCGGTCATCAGCCGCTCGTAGAAGGCAGGGCTCATCCCGATGACCTTGTCGTAGGTCGCGCGCCGGATGTCGGCCACCACGCGCTCGCCGATCAGGGTGACGAGCATGTAGCGCAGCGCCGTTCCGGCCGCGAGAAGGGCCACGATGCCGATCGCCGCCCCGAAATAGGCATCGGTCTGGGCGATATCGTCGCCGAGGAAGTTGTCCACGACGCGCCGCACCGCGATGGGCAGGACCAGCGTCAGGCAGGCGGTCAGGACAAGTGCCGCCCCCGCCGCCACGATCCACGCGCGGTACGGACGAAGGAACGGTCCCAGGCCGCGGATCGGCCCGAGGCCGGAGGCGCGCGCGCGCTCTTCTGTGGTGTCGGCCATCCTCGCGCTCCTGCCGTCGATTGGTCCGCTGGAATTATCAACCGACCCGTCGGGCCGCAAGCTCGCTCAGGGTTCGTTAACTTTTGGCTGCTAGATGCTGCGTCGGCAGGGTTCAGAGGAAAGCTCGCTCATGTTCGACGCACTGCTGGACGGGACGGCCTTCATGCCACACGGGTACTGCCTGCTCTGGCAACCCGGCCTGCTCACGCTGCATGCGCTCTCCGACCTGCTGATCGCCGCATCCTACTTCGCCATTCCGATCGCGATCCTGATCTTCCTGCGCCGCCGGCCGGAGCTGGAGATGAAGGGCCTCGCCGCGATGTTCGCGGCCTTCATCCTCATGTGCGGCATCACGCACGTGATCGGCCTCGTGACGCTGTGGCAGCCGATCTACTTGGTGCAGGGCCTCGCCAAGGCGCTGACGGCGGTTGTGTCGATCGTGACCGCTGCGGCCGTGTTCTTCCTGATCCCCCGGGCCCTCGCCATTCCGGCACCGGCGGCCCTGCAGGCCGCGAACGACGCGCTGACGCGCGAAATCGGGGCACATCGCCGCACGCTCGTGGAATTGGAGGCCGCGCGTGACGCGCTCGTCGGTCAGATCGAGACGACGCGGCGCGCGCTCGATTCGAGCGAGGCCCGGTTCCGAACCGTGCAGGACGCCTCTCCCGACGGCTTCATGCTGTTCGAGGCCGTGCGCGATGCCGGGGGCGGGATCGTCGACTTCCGCCGGATATATGCCAACGCGGCCGGGGCGGCGGTCCTCGGCGCCCGGCCCGAGGAGATCATCGGTCGCTGCATGCTGGAGGAGATGCCGGGCCACGGCGAAACCGGCCTCTTCGACGCGTATCGCAACGTGGTCGAGACCGGAGATCCCTGGCAGGACGAGTTCCGCTATGCCCTCGACGGGATCGACGGCTGGTTCCGGGTGACCGCGGTCAAAGTCGAAGACGGCTTCGCGGTGACCTTCGCGGATGTTTCCGACGGGCGCATGCGCGAGGCGCAGATCCGCCTCCTGATGCGGGAGGTCAATCATCGGGCGAAGAACCTCCTGGCCGTGGTGCAGGCCATGGTGCGGCTGACGGCCACGAACTCCGATCCGCAGGCCTTCGCCCACGATATCGGCCAGCGGCTGCAGAGCCTGTCGCGGTCGCAGAACCTCATCGTGGCCGGAGACTGGACCTCGGTGGCGCTGGAGGAGTTGATCGAGACGCAATTGGCGCATCTGGGCGGGCTGGGGGCGGAGCAGATCTCCGCCGGCGGACCCGCGGTGGAGCTGAACCCCGCGGCCGCGCAGGCGATCGGGCTCGCCCTGCACGAGTTGTCCACCAACGCCATCAAGCACGGCGCCCTGTCCAGCAGCACCGGCCGCATCGCGATCGAATGGAGCGTGACGGAGGGGGCGGAACGCGTCTTCTCGATGACATGGGGCGAGACCGGCGGTCCGCCGGTGAAGGAGACGGGTCACCGGGGGTTCGGCCGGGTCACGACCGAGCGGATGGTGCGCCAGGCGCTGGGCGCGGACATCGCGCTCGACTTGCCCGTGGAGGGTCTTCGCTGGACGATCACCGCGCCGCTGTCGAGCGTCGGCGACCTCGCGCGGCCGGGCCTTCCCATCGCGTCGTGACGGGAAGGCGCTCGTTTCAGCTCGGGGTCGTCAGGTCGACGTCCTCGTACATGCCGACGGCCGCGTGCATGGCGGCCAGCAGCGGCTCGACGCGCTCGGCCAGGCTCGCCAGCGCGCCGGCGTCCAGCACCTCGCCAGCCGCGGCGCGCGCGAACGTGCCCTCGACCTCCTGCCACAGCCGCTCGACCTCGGCGAGCTGCGCCTCGATCTCCGCGTTGGGTGCGGACAGCACGCCGGCGTCAGGCAGGCCGTCCTGCAGGGCGGCGAGCGAAAGCTGGAAGAGCTCGACCGTGCGGCCCAGCCGGTCGGCGTAGTCCTGCGGGTTGCCTGCGACCTGCATGAGGCAGGCCTCCTTCACCGCGCGCTGGGTCAGCATCCGCTGCCGCCCGGCGATGTCGACGGTGACGGTGAGCGCGAGCGGGATCCGGGGCCCGGCATCGCCATAGGCGCGCGCTGTGCGGTTGACCGCGGCGTTCATCCGGTCGAGCACCTCGACACTGGCCGCGTCGAGCACCAGCAGGCGCTCGTCCTCGATCGATCCGTCGGCGACTGTCGTGTCGATCATGCGGCTGTAGGCACGCCACGGGCCGTCGATCTCGGACAGTGCGGCCAGCACGCTCTGGTAGCGCTCGGCCGGCAGTCCGAACTCGGCGTCGCCGACACGCAGCGCCGCGTCCGACCGCCGGAACAGCGTATAGGCCGCGTCGAGCTGGTCGAGATGCGGTCCCGCGGAGATGCCGGTCGAGGCGAGGCAGGCGGCCTTGGCGATGCGCTGCGACAGCATCCGCTGGCGCCCGGCCACGTTGACGCGGCGGGTGGCCTCCTCGGCGGTGACCGGGGCGCTGGCGGCTGTGTCTGCGTCTGCGGTGGCGCCCGTCGGCGCACCAATGGCGAGCGCGGCAACGAGCAGAACGTTCGAGATACAATCTCGAGTTGTCATTGGGGTTCTCCCATGAGGTGAGTTGAGCGCGATGGCGTGCGCGTTGCACGAAAGTGGCCGCAGCCGATATTTCGGCGCAACGGAATGATCAATACAATATGTCGCAAATGCTGATCATAACGTGGCGTTAACATCCGCCTCGCTGTTCAAGTATTTGAAATATATATATTCGCTATTCGAACGGGTCGAACGGTTCCCAGTCGTCGGGGGCGTCATCGGGATCAATCGGCAACACTGCCTCGGCCGGATCCGGTTCGGTTGCCGGAGCGCGGATTTCCCGCAGCGTTGCACCGGGAAACGCATCGAGGGCCGCCCGCACCAGCGGATGCGCGCGAGCCTGCGCTTCCTCGTCGTTGCGCCGCGCCGAGCGGAGCTCCGCCAGCGTCTCTTCCCCGCCCTCCGAGACGATGGTGACGGCCCAGCGGTTGCCGGTCCAGCTAGACAACCTTTGCGAGAGTGTCGCAGCGAGGTGCTGCGGCGCATCGGGCGTCGGCTGGAACTCGATCCGGCCGGGGCTGTAGCGGGCGAGGCGCACGTGATCCTCGACCTCCACCAGCAGCTTCATGTCGCGCCGCTTGCGGATCAGGGCGACCACGTCGTCGAAGGAGCCGTAGCGTGCGAGCGGCTCCTCGCCTGCGACGGGCTCCGGCGCGGGGGCCGCCATCGCCAGCGGCGCGCCGCCGGCCAGCGCCATGCGCGCGGTGCCGCCACCCGATGGGGGGGCGCCGCCGCCCATGGCGGGGGCGGGCGTGTCCTGCAGCTTGCGGATCAGCTCCTCGGGCGAGGGCAGGTCGGCCACGTGGGTGAGGCGGATGATCGCCATCTCGGCCGCCATCATGGCGTTGGGCGCGGCCGCGACCTCCTCCAGCGCCTTGATGAGCATCTGCCAGGCGCGGGAGAGGGCGCGCATCGGCAGCTTCCCGGCCATGTCGAGCCCGCGGGCGCGTTCGTCGGGACTGACGGTGGGATCCTCGGCGGCGTCGGGGCTGATCTTCACCACGCTGACCCAGTGGGTGATCTCAGCCAGGTCGCGCAGTACGGCGAGCGGGTCGGCGCCGGCGGCGTACTGGCCCGACAACTCCTCCAGCGCGCCCTTCGCATCGCCGCGCATCACCAGATCGAAGAGGTCGAGCACGCGGCCGCGATCCGCGAGACCCAGCATCGCGCGGACCTCGTCCGCCCCGGTCTCCCCCGCGCCATGGGCGATCGCCTGATCCAGCAGGGAGAGCGCGTCACGCATCGAACCTTCGGCCGCGCGGGTGATCAGGGCGAGAGCGTCCTGGGAGACCTGCGCGCCCTCCTTCCCCGCGATCTCGCCGAGGTAGCGGATCGTCTCCTCCGGCTCCATCCGGCGCAGGTCGAAGCGCTGGCAGCGGCTGAGCACCGTGACCGGCACCTTGCGGATCTCGGTCGTGGCGAAGATGAACTTCACGTGCTCCGGCGGTTCCTCCAGCGTCTTGAGCAGCGCGTTGAAGGCGCTGGTCGAGAGCATATGGACCTCGTCGATGATGTAGACCTTGTAGCGGGCGGAGGCCGCGCGGTAGCGGACGCTGTCGATGATCTCGCGGATGTCGCCGACCCCGGTGCGGGAGGCCGCGTCCATCTCCATCACGTCGACATGCCGCCCCTCGCTGATCGCCACGCAGGGCTCGCAGACGCCGCAGGGCTCCACCGTCGGGCCGCCGGTGCCGTCCGGCCCGATGCAATTCAGGCCCTTCGCGATGATCCGCGCGGTGGTGGTCTTGCCGGTCCCGCGGATGCCGGTCATCAGAAAGGCATGAGCGATCCGGTCCGACTCGAACGCGTTCTTGAGCGTGCGCACCATCGCGTCCTGACCGATCAGGTCGGCAAAGGTCTCCGGCCGGTACTTGCGGGCCAGCACCTGGTAGGCGGTCTCGCTCATGGGGTCCCCCGAGTCGCTGAGTGTCAGAGGCTAGAGCCCCGGGGGAGGGGGCTCAAGGCGCTCCCGGTCCCGGTTTCAGTCCTCGTTGATATCCCGCTCGAAGGTCTTGGCCTGCCCCGGCCGCACGCCGAGCAGGCGGCGCATCGCGAGCCACGCGACCAGCGAGACGGCGGCGAAGAAGAGCAGCGTCAGCGGCACGCTGCCGGTGAGCGCCGTGTCGAGCGGACCGCCGAGGCCGAGGACCAGTGCGGTGACGAGCGCCCCGAAGGCGAAGCCGAGCAGCACGGCCTCGGGCGCCACGGCGCAGAGGGCGAGCAGGGCGAGGCCCGCCAGCGCCCAGACCCACCAGAGCGCGAGCATCAGCCACGCCCCTTCAGCATCTGGAACGCGTCGGCGAAGGCATCGACCGCGTTGGCGGGCAGCACGATCGTCTGCTTGCCATCGCCGTGGCCGAGAGCGGTCAGCGCCTCCACCTGTTTGAGCGCGACGTTGTACTGTGCGGCCTCCAGCCCGTTATCGGCGATGGCGGCGGAGACGACGGAGGTGGCGTAGGCCTCTGCGTCCGCGGTGATCCGGCGCGCCTTCGCGGCCTGCTCGGCGGCGTAGAGTTCGCCGTCGGCGGCAAGCTCTACGGCCCGCTTGGTACCCTCGGCCTCCGTCACCTGGGCGCGGCGGGCGCGTTCGGCGTTGAGCTGCTGGAGCATCGCAGCCTTGGTCGCCTCGTCGAGATCGACGTCCAGGATCTCGACCCGGGTCACGATAATGCCCCAGTCATCGACCACGGCGACGAGCGCGTCCTTGATCTGGTCGATGAGATGGGCGCGGTTGGACTGGACCGCGTCGAGCTCCATCGCGCCGATGGAGGACCGGACGATGCCCGCCACGGTGGTGGAGATCGCGGCGTCGACGTCGCGGATGCGGTAGACCGTCTTTTCCGGTTCGGTGATGCGGTAGAAGACGCTGGTCTCGACCTGCAGCAGCACGTTGTCGGCGGTGATCGCGTCCTGACTGGCGGTGGGAAGTTGGCGTTCGAGGATCGAGATCCGGTGTTTCACCCGGTCGAGGAAGGGCACGATGAAGTTGACGCCCGGGCCCAGCACCTTCTGCAGGCGGCCCAGACGCTCGACCACGTGCTTCTCCGACTGTGGCACGATGCGCACACCGAGGAAGACGACGAGGATGAGAAAGGCGGCGACGGCGAGGACGACGATGTTCGCGCCGCCCAGGGTGAGCTCGGGATTCATGTTGTTTCCATGCGGTCTGATGGCGTGTCGCGCGGACTATGCGCCGCGCCGCCCCGCTTTGGAAGCGACACGGGCGCGGTGCGCGATATAGAGCGTGGAGACAACGATGAGTGTTGCGCCGACGCCAGTATAGCTGTCGATCACCTCGCCGAAGAGCACGTATCCCGCCAGTCCGATCAGCACCAGCCGCAGGTAGGTGACGGGGGCGAGCAGCCCCGCTTCGGCATAGCGGTAGGCCTGGATGTCGCCGATGTTGCGCATGGCTCCGGTCGCGACCACGAGGGCCATGACCGACCAGCCGAGGGTGCTCTGCGGCAGCGACCAGACCGGGGCGGCGACCGGCAGGCTCAGCACCAGTGTGACGACGACCGAGGTGACGAAGGCGGAGAACGGCCCGTCCGCCGTCGCGACCCGGCGGCTCATGGACAGCGCGATGGCAAAGAGCAGCGAGGAGGCGAGGGCTGCGAGCATCGCGGGGTGCAGCTCGTTGAAGCCGGGGCGCAGGATGATGGCGGCGCCGAGGAAGCCCGCGGCGACGGCGGCCCAGCGGCGCGGACCGACACGCTCGTTCTGGAAGAGGGCGGCGAGGATCGTGGCGAAGATCGGTGCCGTGAAGAACAGCACCGTCGCCGTCGCCAGCGGGATCTCGGCCAGCGTGTAGAAGCCCAGATGGGTCGACACGCCGATCAGCGCGCCACGGATGATATGGTCCCGCCAGCTCGTGATCCGCAGCCTCCGCCAGAGAAAGGGCAGCAAAACCAGAAGGATAAGTGTGGTGATGCCGGCGCGCAGCGTCACGATCATCCGGCTGTCGATTTCGAGGCTGACCACCCGCACGCCCACCGACATGGCCGAGGCGGTGGCGACCGAGAACAGCATCCAGCCCAGCCCCCGCAGGTTGTCGGCGTGGCTGCGGGCCGGGTGGGGCAGGGCCGCGCCGGGCGGGGATTGCTGCACTGGAGGGCTCCGACATCAGGGGTGCGTGACCGGTGCACCATGCGTGCAGCGGGCGTGGGACATCAAGTCATACCGGTGCCGCGGCGCGGTAGAGCGGGACGGCGGTTCGTGCTATGGCGCGGGGGACGGCGGCCGGAGGGCGGAATGCGGATCGCGGCCTACAATGTCGAGAACCTGTTCGACCGGGCGCGGGTCTTCAACGACGGCGCGCCGGGCGCGGTGCTCGATGCCTTCGCGGAGCTCAACACACTCTTCGAGAAGGTCTCCTACGACGACGCGGATCGCGCACGGATGCTGGAGCTGCTGGAGGCGCTCGGGCTGCTGCGTGGCGACGAGGGGCCGTTCGCGCGGCTGCGCCGGATCCGGGGGCGGCTCATCGTGCGCGGCACGCCGGTCCGGATCGAGGCGGGGGGGCGTGGCGACTGGATCGGCTGGGTGGAGCTGAAGACCGAGGCGGTGGAGGAGACGGCGCTCTTGCTGACCGCCCGCACGATCTTCGACGCGGGCGCCGACGTGCTCGCCGTGGTGGAGGCGGAGAGCCGGCCGGTGCTCGTGATGTTCCAGGAGCAGATGGCCCGCGCACTCGGTCTCGCGGAGACCTACGCCAACATCATGCTGATCGACGGCAACGACCGGCGGGGGATCGATGTGGGGCTGGCGACGCGCGCGGGCTTTCCCATCGGGCGGGTGCTGAGCCATGTGGACGACCTGACGCCCGAGGGTACCCGGATCTTCAGCCGCGACTGTCCGGAATTCGAGGTGACGACGCCGTCGGGCGAGGTGCTGGTGGTGCTGGCCAACCACTTCAAGAGCAAGTTCGGCGGCAACTCGCCCTCCTCGCGCGCCCGGCGGCGGGCGCAGGCGGAGGCGGTGGCCGGGTACTATCGGCGACTGAGGAAGGAGGGGCGCGCGTTCGTCGCCGTGGTGGGCGACCTGAACGACACGCCGGACAGCGATGAGCTGGCGCCGCTGCTGGCGGAGACCGACCTGCGCGACGCCTCCGAACATCCGGGTTTCACCGAGTTCGAGTTCCGCGCGGAGAACGGCAATCGCGGGATCGGGACGATCGACCTGGGCAACGACAACGACAAGATCGACTACCTGCTGCTGTCGCCCGCGCTCTTCGACCGGGTCGAGCGGGGCGGGCTGTTCAGGAAGGGCGCGTGGCCGGGCTCGCGCCCGCCGCGCTGGGAGGTCTATCCGGAGCTGACCCGGCCGCAGCACGCGGCGTCGGATCATCATCTGATCTGGGTGGATGTGGATTTGTGATCGGCGTGCCCCCTCCTCCCTCCTCCCCCTCGGAGGGAGGAGGGTTTTCTTCTTTAAGGGTGGAGCGGGGGAGCTGGCGGTGCGTTGCGCGCTCAACTTGGCCCGGAGCCAAGCCGAAGGCGCCGGACGAGCGCCGGCCCGTTCCGACGGGCTGGCGCTTTGATGCCGGGCGGGGCGGTTCCGGCGGAGCAATGACACTGCGGTGATAAAGTGCGTCGCTCCAAGAGCGGGAGCGCCATCCCACGGGCCGGCGCGCGTCCGGCTCACCGGAACCTCCTTTAAATCGGTTGGACGGCCGGATGGTGTCGACTGAGCGCGGTAGTCAAGCCGAAATGGTCGCACGCAGCCTCCAACCGTCCCGGCCTCCGCACCCGGACCGTTCGGCCCCGACACGACCAGCCTCACCGGCCCTTGAACCGTTCCTGCCAGTCCTCTCGCTGATCGTCGGTGATCTTGTCGAAGAGGTTGTCGGGCACGCTGAAGGCGTGGCCGGGCTTCAGCACCTCCAGCGCGCCTGCGACGTCCTCTGGCCACGCCTCGTCGGTGTTCAGCGCGTCGCGCAGCGTTTCCGCGGCATCCGGGATGAAGGGCGCCGAGAGCACCGCGTAGAACCGGATCAGGTTCAGCGCGAGACGGATGATGCCGGCGGCGCGGCCCTCGTCCTCCTTGAACGCGGCCCAGGGCGCGGTCTCCTGCAGGTACTCGTTGCCCGCGACCCAGATGGCGCGCAGCTCGGCGGTGGCCTTGCGGAACTCCATCGCCGCCATGTGCTCCTCGTAGAGACGGGTGCGGCGGGTGAGCTCGTCGATCAGGGCCTGCTCGCTCTCGCCATAGGGGCCGTCGGGCACGGTCTCGCCGAACTTGGAGCGGCAGAACTTGGTCACGCGGCTGACGAAGTTGCCGAGCACGTCGGCGAGGTCCTTGTTGCAGCCGGCCTGGAAGCTCTCCCACGTGAACTGGCTGTCGGAGGTTTCGGGCACGTTCGACATCAGCCACCAGCGCCAGTAGTCGGCAGGCAGCACGCTGAGCGCCTGGTCCATGAAGACGCCGCGGCCCTGGGAGGTGGAGAACTGTCCGCCCTCGTAATTGAGGTAGTTGAAGGACTTGATGTAGTCGACGAGCTTCCACGGCTCGCCCGACCCGAGGATGGTGGCGGGGAAGCTGATGGTGTGGAAGGGGACGTTGTCCTTGCCCATGAACTGGACGTAGGTCACGTCCTCCGCGCCCTTGTCCGTGCGCCACCAGCGCTCCCAATCCCCGAACTTCTCGGCGGTGGCGGCGATGTAGGCGATGGGCGCGTCGAACCAGACGTAGAAGACCTTGCCGGGCAGCTCGGGCACCGGCACGCCCCATTCGAGGTCGCGGGTGATGCCCCGGTCCTGCAGGCCGTCGCCGTCGTTGAGCCATTTCTTGGCGATGGAGGTGGTGAGGACGGGCCAGTCGTGCTTGCTCTCGATCCAGTCGGAAAGCTCGGCCTTGAGCTGGGACTGCTTGAGATGGAGGTGCGTGGTCGCGCGCACCTCGAGATCGGTGGCGCCGGAGATGGCGGAGCGCGGCGCGATCAGGTCCGTGGGGTCGAGCTGCTTGGTGCAGTTCTCGCACTGGTCGCCGCGCGCGCGGTCGTAGCCGCAGTTGGGGCAGGTGCCCTCGACATAGCGGTCGGGCAGGAAGCGGCCGTCGGTGACGGAATAGATCTGGTGCTCCGTCACCTCGGCGATCAGGCCGTTCTCCCGCAGCCTGGCGGCGAAATGCTGGGTGAGCTCGTGGTTCTGGGGCGAGGAGGAGCGGCCGAAATGGTCGAAGGCGAGGCGGAAGCCGCGGGCGAGCTCGGCCTGGACCTCGTGCATCTCGGCACAGTACTCGGCCACGGGCTTGCCGGCCTTGGCGGCGGCAAGCTCCGCGGGGCTGCCATGCTCGTCGGTCGCGCAGATATGCATGACCTCGTGCCCCCGCCCGCGCAGGTAGCGCGCGTAGACGTCCGACGGCAGCTGGGAGCCGACGAGGTTCCCCAGATGCTTGATCCCGTTGATGTAGGGAATGGCGGAGGTGACGAGATAGCGGGCCATGTCTGTCCTCATGCGGTTCGCGCGAGGGGGTCTAGCCGATCGGGCGGGCCGGCGCCAGTGGGCGGTCACGCGAACGCGACGGGGCCGGGCCGCGCGGGGCGCTATCTGGATGCGCCGGGTCAGCGATGGAGGACGACATGCGGTGGATCGCGGCGGCGGCGGTTCTGGCGGCGGGCGGGGCGGCGGCGCAGGACTGCGCCCCCTGCACGGCGGGCGGTGGTGAATACTGGGCGCATGTGCCGGACGGGGTGCAGGGCCTGATCCTCTTCGCGCACGGCTACCGCGGCCGGGCGGAGCGGATCGTCGGCACCCCGTCGCTGCAGGAGATGGCGGACGATCTGGGCGTGGCGCTGATCGGGCTGCAGTCGCCGGGGGATGACTGGGCGCTGCCGAACGCACCGTCCGAGACCGGCCCGCTCGACTGGGATGCGCGCGGATACGCCGAGGCGGTGCTCGACGACGCCATCGAGCGCTTCGGGCTGGATGCGGAGCGGGCGGTGGCCGCGGGCTTCTCCGCCGGCGGGATGATGACATGGACGCTCGCCTGCGAGATGGGCGACCGGCTGGCGGGTGCGGTGCCGATCGCCGGCACGTTCTGGGACCCGATCCCGCAGGATTGCCCGACGCCGCCGGTCAGCATCGTCCATATCCACGGCACGACGGACGAGATCGTGCCGATGGCGGGCCGCACGATCGGCGATGCACACCAGGGCGACGTGGAGGAGGTTCTGAGCATGTACGCCGCCCATGGCAACTTCGGCCCGGCGGAGGAGGTCGAGGCCGGACCGCTCGACTGCACCGTCCGCACGTCGCCCGAAGGGCTGGAGCTGTCGCTCTGCCTGCATGGCGGCGGCCACGGCTTCACCGCCGATCAGCTCCGCGTCGGGTGGGAGCGGGTGATGGCGGCGCCCTGACACAGGGCACTGCCGGCCGAACCGGCGGGCAACTGCGGAGCAGGTGTCCGCGTCACTCCGACAAGAGGGCGGAGCGGAGGCGGGTCGAAGAAAGGCCGCGTCCGTTCTTGATGGGAAACCCCGGCCCTCATCCGTGCCGCGTATGGTCCTGTCCGAGGTCGATCAGCCGTTGCCCGGCGGGAGAACCTGCCACTCACCAGAACGATCCATTGATGATTGGTTGTTCGACGCCATTTCAATCATGGCGGGTGCGTCGTTCGCCGTCGATTGCTGCCCGACCCCATTTGAGCTCAGGAGATCGCACTCATGAACTACGCCTTGAATGTCATTGCCACGGTTGCGGTATGCGCTCCGATGGCGCTGTTCGCGCAGAGCGCGGCGGAGCCGGAGCGCGGCGAGACGCTGCGCCAGATCTCCACCCATGTGGGCGAGATGTCGGCGACCATCGACCAGGAGGACATCGCGGACGGGCTGCGGCTGGAGCCGTTCCAGCTCTTCGGCGAGATGATCCTGCGCGACGACGTGGTCTACCTGATGCGCCATGGGCCCACGGACTGGAGCAAGCTCGACGTCGTCGACGTGAGCCCGACCGATTGCGAGAACCAGCGGATCATGAGCCCCGAGGGCGCGCAGAACATGCGCGATCTGGGCAGCCTGCTCGCCTTCAACGACATCGTGCCCTCGCAGATCGTGGTCAGCGAGTGGTGCCGCAACCAGCAGACGCTGGAGCATCTGACGGCGGGCTACAACCGCGCGACGCCCGGTGCGCTGGAAGACGTGCCGGTGCAGACGGATGCAGAGCTGAACCTGCTTCTGTCGCTGCAGGGGGCAAAGAACGTCACGGCCCTGCGCGAGCGCATCTCCGCGTGGGAGGGGGATCCGGACCGGTCCGGTCCGCTGCTCATCATCACGCACTACACCAATATCGAGGAGCTGACCCAGTTCGGCGTGTTCGAGGGCGAGATCCTCGTGCTCGATCCCCAGCGCAACAACCAGGTGCTCGGCACGCTGCGGCTGCGCTCTGCCTCGCCGGATGTGGGCCACTTCGCCGATGCGCTGGAATCGCCGCTGCTCTATGAGGAGCAGGCGCTCGACATGGTCGCGCGCTACTACAACGCGATCAACGCCGGCGACATCGATATGATGGAGGACCTGCTGAGTGACCGCTGGGTCGTGCATGGCGAGTCGGCGGAAACCATGGACGTGCAGGGCTTCTTCGACCAGGTCGCCGGCATCGAGGAGGGGCTCGCGGATGTGCGCTTCGACGTCGAGGACGTCCACGTCGCCGAGGACGTGGTGACGGTGGTCGGCACGATCCGCGGCACGCATACGGGCGTGCTCTACGGTGCCGAGCCCACGGGCGAGGAAGTCGCCTTCGGCGCCATCGCCGTGCACCAGATCAGCAATGGCGAGATCGTGGAGAGCTGGAAGATGGCCGACCGCCTCGCGCTGATGGAGCAGCTCGGCAAGAAGGAGTAGGGGCTCACGGCCCCCTCGAAACGGGGAGCGCCGGGGTTACCGGCGCTCTCTGAAAGTAGTGATGGCGGTTGCTGCCGTCATAACGGCCGCCTTTGAGGCAGCACCGCTTGTAACGGCGGCCCGAGCCGCAGGGGCAGGGATCGTTCCGCCCGAGCTTCTCGATCAGCTCCACATCGCCCGCGCACCGTCTGCGGACCCGTCTTCACACGGGTCTCCGACGGGAAAGAATGGCGGCGTTTGGAGGTCGCCTCGAAAGGATGGGCGATCTTCGGGGTGGATGCGTCCGGCCATGATACCCTCCATCGATTGCTGGGTCTTTGCGGGCGCGCCTTGCACGCGGGTCATTCGCTGCGCTTCGAAAGCCCGCAAGTTCAGTGCCTTGGTGGAAAATGGTGCTGCCGGAGAGATTCGAACTCTCGACCTCCCCCTTACCAAGGGGGTGCTCTACCCCTGAGCCACGGCAGCCCGTGGCGGGTCTTTTAGCCGATTCACTTCGGTGCGCAAGGCCAATCTGGACCCTGTGCTCGGATGGGCCTATGTCGGGTGCCATGAGTGATGAGGACAAGACGTCGCGGGATCCCGATGCCGCCCCGAAGCCCGCGAAGACGGAGCGCAAGGACCGGCTGGCCGCGCAGTTGCGCGCCAATCTCCAGCGGCGCAAGGCGCAGGCGCGGGCGCGCAAGGCGTCGGATGACGGGCAGCAGTAGAGAGCAGGCATGGACAAGATCATCGTGCGCGGCGGCCGGCCGCTGAATGGCAGCATCCCGATCGCGGGGGCGAAGAATGCGTGCCTCACGCTGATGCCGGCGGCGTTGCTGACGTCGGAGCCGCTGACGCTGACCAACGCGCCGCGGCTCAGCGACATCCGCACCATGACGGAGCTGTTGCAGTCGCTGGGCTGCGAGGTCGCGCGGTTGAGCGACGGGCAGGTGCTCGCACTCGCCTGCGGGAAGATCACGAACCACACGGCGGACTACGACATCGTGCGCAAGATGCGCGCCTCGATCCTGGTGCTCGGGCCGATGCTCGCGCGCGATGGCGAGGCGGTGGTGAGCCTGCCGGGCGGTTGCGCGATCGGCGCGCGGCCCGTGGACCTGCACCTCAAGGCGCTGGAGGCTATGGGAGCCGAGATCGAGCTGCGCGACGGCTATGTCCATGCCGCCGCCCCCGGCGGGCTGAAGGGGGCGGAGTTCGCGTTTCCGCTGGTCTCCGTCGGTGCCACCGAGAACGCGCTGATGGCCGCGACGCTCGCGAAGGGCACGACGGTGCTGAAGAACGTGGCGCGCGAGCCTGAGATCGTGGACCTCGCCCGCTGCCTGCGCGCGATGGGCGCGCAGATCGAGGGCGAGGGAACCTCCACGATCACCGTGCAGGGCGTCGAGCGGCTGCATGGGGCGACGCACCGGGTGGTGACCGACCGGATCGAGCTTGGCACCTACATGCTCGCGCCCGTGATGACCGGCGGTTCGGTCGAGCTGCTCGGCGGGACGCGCGACCTCGTGGGCGCCTTCGCCGACAAGCTGGAGGAGGCGGGCGTCGAGGTCGAGGAGACGAAGACTGGCCTGCGTGTCAGCCGCAACGGCAACGGTTTGAAGCCGCTGCATGTGGTCACCGAGCCCTATCCGGGTTTCCCCACGGACCTGCAGGCGCAGATGATGGCGATGCTCACGCTCGCCGACGGGGAGAGCGTGCTGGAGGAACGGATCTTCGAGAACCGGTTCATGCACGCGCCAGAGCTGCAGCGCATGGGCGCGCAGATCGAGGTGAAGGGCGGCACCGCCCATGTCCACGGCGGCGTGCCGCTCAAGGGCGCGCCGGTGATGGCGACGGACCTGCGCGCCTCGGTCTCGCTCATCCTTGCGGCGCTCGCGGCGGAGGGGGAGAGTACGGTGAGCCGGGTCTACCACCTCGACCGCGGCTACGAGAACGTGGTTGAGAAGCTGTCGGCCTGCGGGGCGGATATCGAGCGGGTGAGCGAATGAGCACCGAAGACGCGCGCTTCGAGGACGGCGCCGAGCAGCCGCTGCGCCTGATGGCGGCCGATGCCGAGGACCTGCGTGTGGTCTCGGCCCTCTGCCAGGACGCGGTCGCCCAGACGTCGGAGATGTCGTGGAAACCGTCGAAGCGGCAGTTCGCCTTGCTGCTCAACCGCTTCCGCTGGGAGTATCACGCGAACCGTCCGGGCCAGCCGGCGGAGCGGGTGCAGTCGACGCTGGTGGTCGAAGATGCGCTCAAGGTGCGTGCGAACGGGGTCGATCCGGCGGAGCGCGACCTGATCCTGTCGCTCCTGTCGGTGGAGTTCGAGCCGGGCGAGGACGGGCAGGGCACGCTGCGCCTGATCCTCGCGGGCGATGGGGAGATCGCGGTGGAGGTGGAGGCGCTCAACGTGATGCTGACCGATGTGACGCGGCCCTATCTCGCACCGTCGCGGAAGGTGCCGGAGCACGAATGATCCGGGTGCTGGGACCGGAGGACGCGGCGATCTGGCGCGATGTCCGGCTCGCCATGCTGCTCGACATGCCCGAGGCGTTCGGCTCCGTCCATGCGGAGTGAGTGGACCGGCCGCTGGAGGATTTCGCGGACTGGCTGCGGCGGATCAGGATCTTTGCTTTGGTCGAGGATGGCCGCGCGCTCGCGACGGTCGGCTTGTGGCATTCGGATCGCGCTGCCGTGCGGCACCGGGGCGAGGTCGTCTCGGTCTATGTCCGACCCGAGGCGCGTGGCCGCGGGGCGGGCGACCGGCTGATGCAGACGGTGATCGACGAGGCTCGCGGCACGGTCGTGCAACTGGAGCTCGGCGTCGGGACGCGGAACGCTCCGGCACGGGCGCTCTATGCGCGCCACGGCTTCGTGGAGGTCGGGCGGATGCCCCGCGCGCTGTGCCACGGCGGACGCTATGTCGACGAGATCACCATGATGCTGCGGCTCGATGCCTCCGGCGGGGATACTTGAAGAAGAGAGAGCCGGGCTTGAGGTGACGCGCGGCGCGGGCTAAGCGGGATGCGCCATTCCGTGAGAGACCCCATGCCGATCTTCCTCGACACCACCGATGCCGATTTCGACATGCGCTTCGCCGGGCTGCTCGGCATGAAGCGGGAGGCGGACGAGGACGTGGATGCGGCGGTGGCGGCGATCATTTCGGACGTGCGTGCGCGCGGCGACGTGGCGGTGCGGGAACTGACGGCGAAGTTCGACCGGCTGGATCTGGATGCGCTCGCGTTCTCCGAAGCGGAGATCGACGCCGAGATCGCCAAGGTGCCCGCGGCCGAGCGCGAAGCGCTGGAGCTCGCGGCGGAGCGGATCCGGGCCTATCACGAGAGGCAGGTGCCGGCTGATGCCCGCTGGACCGATGCGGCGGGGGCGGAGCTCGGTTGGCGCTGGACGGCGGTGTCGGCGGCGGGGCTCTACGTGCCGGGCGGGCTGGCGAGTTACCCCTCCTCGGTTCTGATGAACGCGATCCCCGCGCGGGTGGCGGGCGTCGAGCGGCTCTGCATCTGCTGCCCGACGCCGGACGGCGTGGTGAACCCGCTGGTGCTGCTGGCGGCAAAGCTCGCCGGGGTCGACGAGATCTACCGGATCGGCGGGGCGCAGGCGGTCGCCGCCATGGCCTACGGCACGGACAGCGTCGCGCCGGTCGACAAGATCACCGGGCCGGGCAACGCCTTCGTCGCGGCGGCGAAGCGGCGCGTCTTCGGCCAGGTCGGGATCGACATGATCGCGGGTCCGTCGGAGATCCTGGTGATCGCCGATGCGGACAACGACCCCGACTGGATCGCCGTCGATCTCCTGAGCCAGGCTGAGCACGACGAGAGCGCTCAGTCGATCCTGATCACAGACAATGCGGCGTTCGGGCGGGCCGTGGCCGAGGCGGTCGAGAAGCGGCTGGAGGTGCTGGAGCGGCGCGCCATCGCGGGTGCGAGCTGGCGCGATTTCGGGGTGGTGGTGACGGTCCGCGACCTCGACGAGGCCGTGCGTCTCTCCGACCGCATCGCGCCGGAGCATCTGGAGATCGCCTGCGCCGATGCCGAAGGTATCGCGGCGAAGATCCGCCATGCCGGCGCGATCTTCATCGGGTCGTGGACGCCGGAGGCGATCGGCGACTATGTCGGCGGGCCGAACCACGTACTGCCCACGGCACGCTCGGCCCGGTTCTCCTCCGGCCTCTCGGTCCTCGATTTCATGAAGCGGACGACGATCGCGCGCATGACGCCCGAGGCGCTCGCCGCCATCGGCCCGGCGGCTGAGACACTGGCGATCTCGGAAGGCCTCGAGGCGCACGGCCTCTCCGTCCGCGCCCGGCTGGAAAGGCTGAACCGATGTGCCGACTGACCCATGTGGAGCTCGACGATGCGGGCCTGCCGCCGCCCACGCCGGAGGTGGAGCAGGAGCGGCGTGTCGCCCTCTTCGACCTGATGGAGGAGAACCGGTTCTGCCCGGCAGGGACGGGCGACGGGCCCTTCCACCTCTTCCTTTCGATCCAGGAGCGGCGCCTCGTCTTCGACATCAGGGAGGAGGACGGAACCCCGGCGGGCGAATTCCATCTCTCGCTCAGCCCCTTCCGGCAAGTCATCAAGGACTACTTCCAGATCTGCGAGGCGTATTTCGAGGCGGTCAAGAAGCTCCCCCCCGCCCAGATCGAGGCGATCGACATGGGCCGCCGCGGCATCCATGACGAGGGCTCGCGCATCCTGACCGAGCGGCTGGAGGGCAAGGTGGAGACCGATCATGCCACGGCCCGGCGCCTTTTCACGCTGATCTGCGTGCTGCACTTCAAGGGCTGATGACGGAGCTGCCCACATCGGTGCTCTTTTGCTGTGATCACAATGCCGTCCGGTCCCCGATGGCCGAGGGGCTGATGAAGCAGCGCTTCGGCCGGCGCGTCTATGTCCAGTCTGCGGGCGTCCGTCACGAACAGGAGATCGACGGCTTCGCCATCGCGGTGTGCAAGGAACTGGGCGTGGAGCTCGAACGCCACCGCTCCCGCTCCTTCGAGGAGATGGCGGAATGGGGCGACGACCTGGGCGCCTTCGACATGATCGTGGCGCTGAGCCCCGCGAGCCTGCGCCATGCCCATGAACTGACCCGCACTACCCATGTCGAGGTGCTGCACTGGCCGATCATGGACCCCACGGGCCTCGGCGAAGGGCGGGAGGAGAAGCTGGTCCACTACCGCGCGGTCCGCGACCAGATCGCGGCGCGAATCGCGGAGGTCTTCGGCTGAACCTTCGTCTTACGTTGAGGCTCTACTCCGGCTGAAGCGTTCTTAGGTTGATCCCAGGCGTAATCGTGGTTTGATGAGCTTCATCTATGTTGGTAGATGGTTTCGCAGTTCATGTTCCGTGATCATCTCGGGCTCTTTGCGCTCAGCATTGCTGTTTATTTTTCCGTTGATTATAATTATTCGTAGTATTCTCTATGATTATATTTTATGAATCAATATATAATTCTTAATTCGCTTGCCTTTTCGGGCAATATTTCTCTGCCGCTCTTGACTGGCCAGTCTTTCGCTCTGGCCAGCTGAATTCAAAGGGACTGGGTCAACGCGAGCATTGCGTAGAACGCCAGAATGATCGGTAGAGGCTCGACCACTTGCCGAAGTCTTCGGACAGATCGCGTTACGGGGTTCGTTTCAAGCGATCCGGAGAACTCGATCACTGACAAGGCGGTGGATAGTGCATTTGCGCCTGTTGGGCGCGCTAACTGCAGCGCGAACCATCCAAAGAATGCCCTGTCGTAATTTGACATCGGGTCTCTTGCCCAAATTATACGCAAGTCGTTCCAATATTGTGTAAAGTATTTATGGTGATCTCGTGGAGAAGACCGGAAGACGAGATCCGCTTCCTATCCATTCCTGAGGATCAGGTGCCCAGCCCCCTGTTTCAGGGCCGCTGATCTGGACTTTCTCCAATAAGGGTTTCTGGCACCGGTGGACGCATGTTGAGCGCCGGATGCGGGCGGTTGTAGTCGTACTGTCTGAGCCATTGATTGATAACGATCTAAGCCTGCTTCGTTGTCGCGAACCATTCCGCGTTGAGAACTACCCAGTGGAGTGTCCCATTGAAGCGCCCGTTAGACCCGTTCTCCCAAGGCGATCCCGGACAGATGCGGATCTGTTTGATCCCAATTCTCTGCAACCATTTCCGCATGGCCCCGGCCGCGAACTCGGGACCGTTGTCTGATCGGATGTATTCGGGGGTGCCGTGCCTCGGCAGGAGCGGATAAAGCGCCTCCAGGACGTCGTCTGCGCCCATCCTGGTGCGTACGATCACCGCCAATGCCTGCCGGGTGTACTCATCGAGAATGGTCAGCATCCTGCGGCTCCGCCCGTTGCTGAGGCTGTCATGCACGAAGTCCCCTCTCGGCAGATTGCTTTGCAATCGCCTGCCGGGCAATGGATCGCCCAGACGTGGTTGGGATGCGTGGGCCTCAAGCGGATGATCGAACTGTCGTTGTGATAGAGCCGCTTGCGCTTCTTGTGCCTCTGCGGAAGGTGCAATCCCTCCTCGCGCCAAAGCCGCTCGACCTTCTTGTGATTGACCCTCCATCCCTCAACGTGAAGCAGCTCGGTGACCTTGCGGTACCCATATCGCCCGTCCTGCTTTGCCAACCGGATGATCGCCAACCGCAGCTCATCGTCGTCTCTCTGAGTTCGTCGATATTGCAGGGGGCTCCGCGTCAGGCCGATCACCCGGCACGTTCGTCGCTCGGATGTCGCGAGCTTGTAGCGTGTGTGAGGTGCGGCCTGACGGAGCCCCTCTGTGGTCAGGCCCTGGGCTTCAGGCGGTTCAGGCCTTCCTTTAGGATCAGCTTGTCCAGTTCGAGCTCCGCGACGATCTTCTTCAGCCGCGCGTTCTCCTTCTCAAGGCTCTTCATCTCCGACAGCTGCGACCGGCCCATCCCGCCGGACCGCTTCCGCCAGTTGCAGTACATCGCATCGCTGATCCTGACACTGCGGCACGTAGAGGCCACATCATCGCCCCCAGTCAGTTTGAGCTCGATCTCACGCAACAGCTTCAGGATGTCTTCGTCGGAGTGTCGCTTCCTCGCCATGCACAATCCCCCCTCCCACGGACAGTGTCATGGCCCAGTTCTAAGCGGCAACGACACTGCTCTGGGCGAAAGCCGCCGTGCAACGGGCGCCGGACCTGCGCGCCGCCCACCGTGCCGTTGCAGCGTTGCACTATTCGCAAGGGGACGTCGAACAGGCCGAGGCGAGCCTGCTCCGCCTGCGGGCGTTGGAGCCCGACTTCAGTCTCGAGCGTATGGCCAGCGACAGCTACCCGGTCGACAGCCTGCGCAAGGCCGGACTGCTCTCCGTGACGGGCTCCGGTCTCCTGTCACCGGTCGCGCGTCGGGCTGATCCGGTCGAGGCCGAGCCGGAGGCCACGACCGGCAGCACACATACGATCTGACGGGATTGAGGTGATCCCCGGAACCGTCTTCGATTTCTGTCGGAGTTCTCCGCAGGGAAATCCCTGGCCGGGACGGTCGCGATACCGCGGAACGCCCGCTCAGACCAGTTCCGGATCTGTCATCACCTCCACCAGCGCGGGGCCGTCGAGGACCAGCGCCTCCTCCAGCGCGGGGCGCAGGTCGTCGTTCGTCGCGACCTTGTGGCCGTGGCCGCCGCAGAGGCGGGCGAAGGCGGCGAAGGAGGGGTTCACGAGGTCGGTCTGCCAGACCGCGAACTCGCCCGCGCGCTGCTCCTTGGAGATCTTGCCGAGCTGGCCGTTGTTCATCAGCACGTGGGTGATGTTCATGCCGTGGCGCACGGCGGTGGTGAACTCCATCGCGTACTGTCCGAAGCCACCATCGCCGGAGATGGAGATCACCTTGCGACCCCGGAACCGCTCGAAATCCTGTACAGCGGCCCAGGCGCCCATCGCGGCGGGAAAGCCGAAGCCGATGGAGCCGAGATAGCCCGACATCAGCACGGACTGGCCCTTCGCCTCGAAATAGCGGCCGAAGGAGTAGGTGTTGTTGCCCACGTCCACCGCGATGATCGCGTCCTCGGGGCAGAGGTCGGTGAGGGTGTGGAAGAGCGTCGCCGCCGACAGGCCGCGCGGGCTTTCGTCGGAGAGGCGGGAGGTCTTCTCGTCCCGCCAGATCGCCCAACGCTCGCGCAGCTCCGTGACCTGGTCGGGGCCGTGGCGGGTGACGCGGCCCGCCATCTCCCGCGCGAAGTGGCCGATCTCGCCCCAGACGGGGAGGGCGACAGGGTGGAACTTGCCGAGCTGCATACGCTCGAAATCCACCTGGATGATGGGCTTCGAGGGCTCGATACCGGTGTGGTTGGCGAAGGAGGAGCCGAGGGTCAGGATCAGGTCGCACTCGTTCATGAACCAGCTCGCGATCGGCGTGCCGGAGCGGCCGAGCACGCCTGCCGCGTTCGGGTGCGTATCGGGGATCAGGCCCTTGCCCTTGAAGGTGGTGGCGACGGGGGCGCCCATGGCCTCGGCCAGGGCGATGACGTCGGCGGCCACGTCCTTCGCACCCCAGCCCATGACGATGAAGGGGCGCTCGGCCCTGGCGATCATGTCGGCGGCGGTGGCGAGGTCGTCCTCGCCCGCGCGGATCGTGGCGGGGCCGACGCGGCCCTGCGGCCCGCCCGCGGGTTTGTCGGAGGGGATGGTCTGCACGTCGTCGGGGAAGATCAGGTGTGCGACGTCCCGCTCCACGATGGCGTTCTTGCAGGCGAGGCTCGCAAGCTCCGCGTGGTTGGAGCTCGGCAGAACGATCTGGCTGAAGCGCGTGACGGCATCGAAGGCGGAGGCGAGGTCGATGTCCTGGAAGGCGCCGGGGCCGAAGACCTGGGTCTGAACCTGGCCGGTGAGGGCGAGCACCGGCGCGCGGTCGACCTTCGCGTCCCAGAGGCCGGTCAGCATATTCGTCGCCCCGGGTCCGGCGATCGAGAGGCAGCCCGCAGGCACGCCCGTCAGCTTGCCGTAGGCGGAGGCGGCGAAGCTCGCGGCCCCCTCGTGCCGGATCGCGACATAGCTCATCGCGCCCCCCGCCGTGCGCCGCCGGATCGCGTCGGCGAGGCCCAGATTGGAATGGCCGACCATGCCGAAGACGCGGCGGACGCCCCACGCCTCGAACGTCTCGGCCATCACGTCCGTGGTGGTGCGCTCGTGCGGCGGTTCGGCTTCCAGCCCCACCCAGACCTCGTCGTCGCGGATCTCGACCGGATAGAGCTGCTGGCCGGTATCCTCATGCCCGCCGGGAGGGGCGCCGGTCAGCGGATCGAAGTCCCAGCCGTGCCACGGGCAGCGGATCCAGCACTGGCCCTCCACCCCCTGTTCGATGGAGCCCTCGCCGAGCGGCCCGCCCTGGTGCGGGCAGCGGTTGTCCATCGCGGCCCACTGGCCCTGGAAATGCGAGAGGCAGAGCGTCGTGGTGCGCGCCGTGACCGTCTTCACCCGGCCCTCGGGCAAGTCGTCCACGTGCCCGACCTTGTACCAGTCGAGCGGCTGCGTCTCGGTATCCAGGCTCATGGCTGTCTCCCCGGGCTTGAGCGGATGTCAGTCGAGCCTAACACTTTCGGCCCGTCCCCTGTGTTCACATCTGAACCCTATCCGGTTCATGCGGTACTTAGCTTTCGATCACTTTTTCAATCCGGTGGGTCCGTGGCGTTGAATTGTCGTCGGACTGTGCCACGATGAATGTCAATCAGAACGGACGGGGACAGAGATGCGGAAAGAGGCGGTTGCGGCGTGGTCGGAGCTTGAGGATCGGAAGCCGGCCTACGCCCTCGTCGGGGAGGTCGACCTGGTGGTCGTGCGCTGGGACGACGAGGTTTCCGTCTTCTACGGCCGCTGCCTGCACCGCGGTGCCTTGATGGCCGACGGCTTCGTACGCGGGCGCAACCTGATCTGCGGGGTGCACGACTGGGATTACCGGCTCGACACCGGTGTGTCCGAATACGCGAACGAGGAAGTGCTGCCGAAGTTCACGTCCTGGGTCGAGGGCGGCGAGGTCTGGGTCGATGCCGACGAGATCAAGGCGTGGGAGGACGACCACCCCCAGCCCTTCAACCGCGACGCCTATCTGGGGCTCTACGCCGACACCAGCCACGGGACGGAGGAGGAGCCGCATACCGGGCTGATCCATGCCTATGCCGCGAACCCGGTCCATGCGGGCCATCACGGCAAGATGGATGCGATGGGCGTGCCGCGCCCGCAGCTGCCCGACTGGGACGACATCCAGCTTTTGACCGCACAGCTTCACCGGATGCCGCTGCTCGACGACCATCCGGTCGGTACCGACACGGTGATCGGGCCGAATGCGCAGAAACCGCTGGTGCTCGACATCCCGCTCTTCGTCTCGGACATGAGCTTCGGTGCGCTGTCCGCCCCGGCCAAGCGCGCGATGGCACAAGGGGCGGAGCTGGCGGGGACCGGCATCTGCTCCGGCGAGGGCGGCATGATGGCCGACGAGCAGGCGGCGAACTCCCGCTATTTCTACGAGATGGCCTCGGCCCGTTTCGGCTTCACTTGGGACAAGCTCGCCAAGGTGCAGGCGTTCCACTTCAAGGGCGGGCAGGGGGCCAAGACCGGGACCGGCGGCCACCTGCCGGGCGAGAAGGTGAATGCCGAGATCGCGGAGGTCCGGGGCTTGAACCCGGGCGAGGACGCGATCTCGCCCGCGCGCTTCCCCGAGTGGACCGAGGTGAGCGATGTCCGCGCCTTCGCCGACGAGGTGCGGGACCGGACGGGCGGCGTTCCCATCGGCTACAAGCTGTCGGCCCAGCATGTCGAGCAGGATATCGACGCGGCTTTGGAGGTCGGCGTCGACTACATCATCCTCGACGGGCGGGGCGGCGGGACGGGCGCGGCCCCGATCCTGTTCCGCGACAACATCTCCGTGCCGACGATCCCGGCGCTCGCCCGCGCGCGGCGGCACCTCGACCGGCAGGACCGGAGCGACGTGACGCTGGTCATCACCGGCGGCCTGCGCAAGCCCGCGGACTTCATCAAGGCGTTGGCGCTGGGCGCGGATGCGATCGCGGTGTCGAATGCGGCCATGCAGGCCATCGGCTGCATCGCCATGCGCGCCTGCCACACCAACAACTGCCCCGTCGGCATCGCGAGCCAGCGGCCCGAGCTCGTCAGCCGCATCGTGGTGGACAAGTCGGCGGAGCGGCTGGCCAACTTCTTTGCGTCGGCCACCGAGCTGATGCGGGTCATGGCGCGGGCCTGCGGGCACACGCATGTGAGCCAGTTCAATCCCGATGACCTCACCACCTGGAAGACGGAGATGCGGGACCTGACCGGCATTCCCTATGGAGGGGTTGCGTGATCCTGCTGACGCTTGGCGAATACTGGCTCTGGATCGGTGCGGTGGTCGCCGTCGCCTTCCTGCTGATCGGCGTCGACCGGATCGACGAGGATGCGCGCGGCGCCTACGTCTTCCGCCCGCTGCTGGTGCCCGGGATCCTGCTGATCTGGCCGCTGGTGCTCTGGCGCTGGTGGGTGCTGGAGAGCGGGCGCGACGACTGGCGGAAGCGGCACCTGCCCGAACGGCGCGCGCACCGGATCTGGGCGGTGCTGCTGGCGGGCGCGCTGCTGCTCCTGCTCACCGCGGGCTTCACCATCCGCCAGACATGGCCCGCCGACTACGAGCCCGAGCGGATCGGCATTCCGGGATAAGCCCATGAGCGTGAAGTACATCCCCGTCCAGTGGAACCGGAACAAGTGGCTCTATGACGGGGTGCTGATCGCGGCAGCCGGGCTCTACCTGTGGGTCTTCGTCACGCTGGTGCCGCCGGCGCTCGACCATGAGCGGGAGATCACGGGCCAGATCCACAATGCGCGCGCCTTCGGGACCTGCGCCTTCCTGATGCTGACGGTGATCCTGTGCATCGGGCCGCTCGCCCGGCTCGACGACCGGTTCCTGCCGCTCCTCTACAACCGGCGGCATTTCGGGGTGCTGACCTGCTTCGTGGCGCTGACCCATCTGGGCTTCATCCTCGACTGGTACTACGCCTTCTCGCCCACGCCTAAACTGGAGGGGCTGCTGACCGCCAACACAGCCTTCGGTCAGGTGCTCGGCTTCCCGTTCGAGGCGCTGGGGATCTTCGCGCTGATCGTGCTGCTGGTGATGGCGGCGACGAGCCACGACTTCTGGCTGAAGTTCCTGACGCCACGGCTGTGGAAGCGGCTGCACTGGCTGATCTATCCCGCCTATGCCGCCGTCGTGGGTCACGTGGCGCTGGGCGCGTTGCAGGACCAGACGCACCCGGCGCTCGCGATCATGACGGTGGGCTCCGCAGCACTGGTCGGCGGGCTGCATGTCGCCGCGGCGGCGAAGGCGCGGCACGAACCGCAGGTCGAGGCTTGGGTGCCGGTTTGCGAGGCCGGGGAGTTGCGCGACGGCTTTGCCCGGATCGTGGATCTCGGCGGGGGCGAGCGGGTGGCGGTGTTCCGGGAGGGGCGGCGGCTCTCTGCCATCTCCAACGCCTGCGCGCACCAGAACGGGCCGCTGGGCGAGGGGCGGATCCTCGATGGCTGCGTCACCTGTCCGTGGCACGGTTTCCAGTATCGGCTGAGCGACGGCCGCTCGCCGGAGCCCTTCACCGAGAAGGTGCCGACCTACAACCTGCGCCTCGACGGGCCGACGGTGATGGTCGATCGCCACGCGAATCCGCCGGGCACCGCCGTGCCGCCCGTGCCGCTGCCGGAGGAGATCCCATGAGCGAGCGTCCCTTTTTCGTCGGCTACCTCGGCGTGCCCGCGGGGCTGCGGGCCTGGCTGCTCGCCATCGCTGCCGGCCTCGTCGCGGGGTTCGGCCTCGCCGCCTGGATCATCGGGGTGACGCAGGCCGATCCGGGGACGGGGGCGTTCCGCTTCGATCTGGGGCGGCAGGACGTGACCGGCGTGATCACCATGGAGCCCTACCCGATCCTGCATGTGAGCGAGGGGACGGAGGCCGTGCCCGCGGGCCGCTCCATCCTGCTGTCGGGCGGGGGCAAACGGGGTGTGCAGGGGCGCGTGGGCGAGGGCGGGTTGTTCCTCGCGTCCGGCCAGCTCCTCCAACGCGGCGATCTCGACATGATCCAGGTGCGCGGCGGGCAGAACGGGTTGGCTGCGCAGGAGGGCGAGGGGCCGGAGGTGGCAGAGGAGGATCTGGGCCGCTGGCGTCTGGCCGGGGAGATGTGCGACGGCAAGTGCCTCGCCGGTGCGATGCGCCCCGGTCGCGGCATCGGTCATAGGGCCTGCGCCAATCTTTGCGTCGTGGGCGGCGTGCCGCCGGTCTTCGTCTCGACCCGTGCCGTGGAGGGCTCGGAGTTCCTGCTGCTCGGCGGGCCGGACGGCGGGCCGCTGGAGGGCGATCTCTACGACTACATGGCACTCTATATCGAGGTGGAGGGGCAGCTCCTGCGCCGGGGCGAGATGCTGGTCTTCCTGATCGACCCCGACACGATCGAGGTGCTGTGATGCGGATCGCGGGCCTGATCCTCGCCACCGTGCTCGTCGCGCTGATCTGGTACACGTCGCGCTACTGGGACCTCGCGCTCTGGCCGCGGGAGGGGCTCTTCGGGGTCGAGGCGATCCGGCCCCAGGGCGATCTGGTCACGCAGTGGACGCAAGGCTCGCCCTTGCGGCCCTACAACATCGTGCTCTGGGCGATCGGCTGGTTCCTGGTGCTCAGCTTCGTGCAATGGCTGCTGGAAAAGGTGCGCCGATGACCTGCGGCACCGCGCCCCGCTGACCCGCCGCTGCGCCATGATAGCTGACGGCCTCACGCAAAGAGGAGGCCGCATGACCGACTGGACCCCGACCCGCGACGCCGGGCTGGCGCGACTGGAGGCGTTCCTGCCTCGCGCCGGCCGCCAGTACCGCGACCGGCGCAACCACGATTTCGGTCCCGGGGACCGCTCCAACGTCTCTGCCCTCTCGCCCTGGCTCGCGCATCGGCTGGTGCATGAGCGCGAGGTGATCTCCGCCGCGCTGGCCGAGCATGGGCCGGAGGGCGCGGAGAAGTTCGTGCAGGAGGTCGTGTGGCGCGGCTATTTCCGCGGCTGGCTGGAGCAGCGGCCGGGCGTCTGGGTGCGGTACCTCGACGCGCGGGACCGGGCGCTGATGGCACTCGACAAGGACAAGGCGATGCGCGCCGATTGGGAGGCGGCGGTGGAGGGCCGCACCGGCATCGAGGGATTCGACGACTGGGCGCGGGAGCTGGTGGAACACGGCTGGCTGCACAACCACGCCCGCATGTGGTTCGCGAGCATCTGGATCTTCACCCTGCGGCTGCCGTGGAGCTTGGGCGCCGACTTCTTCCTGCGGCACCTGATGGACGGCGACGCGGCGTCGAACACGCTGAGCTGGCGCTGGGTCGGAGGGCTTCACACGAAGGGCAAGACCTACCTCGCGCGGCGGGACAACATCCGCAAGTACGCCGGCGGGCGCTTCGATCCCGAGGGGCTGTCGGACGACGATCCGATCCCCGAAGCGCCCGAGACACCCGATCCCGCGCCGCTGCCGGAAGCCGATCCGGAGCCGGCGGAGGCGCTGTGGCTGCTGACGGAGGACGACCTGTCGCCCGCGCCCGAGGGGCCGGTCGCGGTTCTCGACGGTCCGATGGCGCGAAGCCCGCTGGAGCTTGGCGCGCATGCCGCGGCGTTCACCGGCGGTGCGCTCGACGATGCGGCCGGGCGCCTCGGCGCCACGCGCGTCGGCAGCGTTCAGGAGATCGTGCAGGCCGCCCGCGATGCCGGGCGGGACGCCATCGCCGTGCGCCGCCCCCTCACAGGACCCGTTGCGGACCGACTGGACGGGCTGGATGCGGCAGCGGAGGGTGCGGGCCTTGCCCTCCATCTTACCCGCGATCCCTACGACGCCGCTGTCTGGCCCCATTGCCGCAAGGGCTTCTTCGCCGTGAAGAAGCAGATCCCGCGCCTGATCGACGAGCTGGAGCTGTAAGCTCAACCTCTTATTGACGAATGCAGCTTCGGCGTGTGTCATCTGTCGTTGGGGAGGGCCCGGCCGCCGGGTCCCCTCCGCCGGGTGGCCGCAGAACGAGCGATAGCCGCAGCCCGCCCGGCGCCGATCCACTCTGGGAGGATACAATGAAAGCATTCGGCATCGCGGCAGGGCTCGTCCTGTCGTTCGGGGCGACCGGCGCGCTGGCGCAATCGGCCTGCCTCATCACGAAAACCGACACCAACCCTTTCTTCGTCAAGATGAAGGAGGGCGCGGAGGCCAAGGCCGCGGAGCTCGGCATCACCCTCAACTCCTATGCGGGCCGCATCGACGGCGACCATGAAAGCCAGGTGGCCGCGATCGAGACATGCATCGCGGCGGGAGCGGACGGCATCCTGATCACCGCGTCGGACACGGCAGCGATCGTGCCAGCGGTGCAGCAGGCGCGCGAGGCGGGCATCCTCGTTATCGCGCTCGACACGCCGCTGGAGCCGATCGACGCGGCGGATGCGACCTTCGCCACCGACAACTTCCTTGCCGGGGAGCTGATCGGCCAGTGGGCTGCGGCGACGCTGGGCGATGAGGCGGCGAATGCGAAGATCGCGATGCTCGACCTCGCCGTCTCCCAGCCCTCGGTCGGCGTGCTGCGCGACCAGGGTTTCCTCCAGGGCTTCGGCATCGATCTGGGCGATCCCAACCGCTGGGGCGACGAGGACGATCCGCGCATCGTCGGCAACGAAGTGACCGCCGGAAACGAGGAGGGCGGGCGCACCGCCATGGAGAACCTGCTGACGCAGGATCCGGAGATCAACGTGGTCTATACGATCAACGAGCCCGCCGCGGCCGGTGCGTATGAGGCGCTGCGCGCCTTCGGGCGGCAGGACGACGTGCTCATCGTCTCCGTCGACGGCGGCTGCCCGGGCGTGCAGAACGTCGCGGACGGCGTGATCGGAGCGACCTCACAGCAATATCCGCTGCTGATGGCCTCCCTCGGCATCGAGGCGATTGCCGCCTATGCCGCCGACGGAACGCTGCCGGAGAACACGCCGGGCAAGGACTTCTTCGACACGGGCGTGGCGCTCGTCACCGACCAGCCCGCCGACGGCGTGGAGTCGATCAGCGTCGAGGAAGGCATGGACCTCTGCTGGGGCTGAGCCATTCATGATAGTATTCGGTGCGGGCGGCAGGATCGCCCGCGCCAAGGCCCGCAAAGAGGCCGCCACGGGGAGAATGGAATGACCGAGACGACAGGCCCGTCCCGCGACGACTACGAATCCGGGTTGGAGGGCAGCTCCACCGACGTGGCGAGCTTCGACAGCGGCAGAGGTCCGCTCGACCGCATCCACGGCTTCCTGCATTCCACCCCCTCGGCGGTGCCGCTGATCGTGCTGGTGGCGAGCGTCCTGACCTTCGGCCTGCTCGTTGGGGAACGCTTCTTCTCCCCCTTCGCATTGACACTGGTGCTGCAACAGGTGGCGGTGATCGGCATCGTGGGCTCGGCCCAGACGCTGGTGATCCTGACCGCGGGGATCGATCTGAGTGTGGGCGCGATCATGGTGCTGAGCTCGGTCGTCATGGGCCAGTTCGCCTTCCGTTACGGCCTGCCGCCGGAGATCGCGGTGCTCTGCGGCTTTGCCGTCGGCGCGCTCTGCGGCTTCATCAACGGGGTGCTGGTGGCGATCATGCGCCTGCCGCCGTTCATCGTGACGCTGGGCATGTGGCAGATCGTGCTGGCGGCGAACTTCCTCTATTCCGCCAACGAGACCATCCGCAGCCAGGAGATCGCCGAGCAGGCGCCGCTCCTGCAGTTCTTCGGCGAGCGGATCACGGTCGGCGGCGCGGTCTTTACCTATGGCGCCATCGCGATGGTGCTGCTGGTGCTCGGGCTGCACTATGTGCTGACCCAGACCGCCTGGGGCCGGCATGTCTATGCCATCGGCGACGATCCGGACGCCGCCGAGCTGTCGGGCGTGCGGGTGAAGCACACGCTGATCTCCGTCTACGTCCTCTCTGGCCTGATCTGCGCACTGGCGGGCTGGGTGCTGGTGGGCCGCATCGGCTCGGTCTCGCCCACCGCGGGGCAGTTCGCGAATATCGAGAGCATCACGGCGGTGGTGATCGGAGGGATTTCCCTGTTCGGCGGGCGCGGCTCGATCCTCGGGATGCTCTTCGGCGGTCTGATCGTGGGCGTGTTCTCGCTGGGCCTGCGGCTGATGGGGACCGATCCGCAGTGGACCTATCTGATGATCGGGGTGCTCATCATCGCCGCCGTCGCCGTGGACCAATGGATCCGGAAGGTGTCGTCATGAGCGCCCCCATCCTCACCGCCCGCGGGCTCGTGAAACGTTACGGGCGGGTCACGGCCCTCGACCGCGCCGATTTCGACCTCTATCCCGGCGAGGTGCTGGCGGTGATCGGCGACAACGGGGCCGGCAAGACCTCGCTGATCAAGGCGCTGTCCGGTGCTGTGCGCCCCGACGCGGGGGAGATCCGGCTCGACGGGCAGGTCGTGGACTTCCACGCCCCGCAGGACGCGCGCGAGGTCGGGATCGAGACGGTCTACCAGAACCTCGCGCTGTCGCCCGCCCTGTCCATCGCGGACAACATGTTCATGGGGCGGGAGCTGCGGAAGCCGGGCCTGATGGGCAAGCTCCTCCGCCGCCTCGACCGCAAGGAGATGGAGCGGCAGGCGCGTGACAAGCTCTCCGAACTGGGGTTGATGACGATCCAGAACATCAACCAGTCGGTGGAGACGTTGTCGGGCGGCCAGCGGCAGGGGGTCGCGGTGGCCCGCGCCGCCGCCTTCGGGTCCAAGGTCATCATCATGGACGAGCCGACGGCAGCACTGGGCGTGAAGGAGAGCCGGCGGGTGCTCGAACTCATCAACGATGTGCGTCAGCGGGGGATGCCGATCGTGCTGATCTCCCACAACATGCCGCATGTCTTCGAGGTCGCGGACCGCATCCACGTCCACCGGCTGGGTCGCAGGCTCTGCGTGATCGATCCGAAGGCGCATTCGATGTCGGACGCGGTGGCCTTCATGACCGGTGCCAAGGCGCCGCCGGCGGAGGCCGCCTGACGCGGCACCGCCCCGGACCCGATCCCGGGCGGTCCGCCATGCCCTTCGCTCGACGCTGGTCAGCCACGATCCATGGCGCCTTTCAGGGTCCGAAGGGGCAGGAGATCGGAATGCTTCTCGAAACGACGCATAGCAGGCGCGGATCGAGCTGCGTCCGCCATGCTGGGGAAGCGGGGGAGACTCGATGGCTGACGGCCGGTCTGCGGAATCGTCCGTATGCTCCGCCCGCGTGCGCGATTGCGGGGCTGGCTGGAGATTTACCGTCCTCACGAGACCGTTCACAGCCGCTTCGATGCACGACCCCTGGCGCGAGCTTTGCGAGGCGCTGACCGGCCATTCGCGCATCGAGGCCGCGCGCATGGGTCTCGGCCGGCAACCGGTGCACCGCGCGCACCGCGCAACAGCGGGGCCTTCGCCCACGGCATCGGCCGCTGGTGCGGAGGGTGGGTGTCGACGGTGCGAGGGTTGCCGAGGGGCTCCTGCGGACGGCGGCGCTGCTACCGTCGGCCGGAAACGGCAACGAGGTCGCCATGGCAGAGCGCGGGTGGAGGCGGTAGCGCCGAGCGGAAAGCTGATCGCGCATCATGTCCGCGAGGCCGACCCTCTCCGCAATTTGCTGGCCACCCGTGGGGGCCGAAGCGGCGATCCCCTCGACGGCCGCGCGGCAGGGTGACCCCTCAAAACAACTCTGCCGCCCCTGCGCGCAACCGCGTCGAGCGCACATGATGTCGCCCGAGAGGCCGACACCGCGCTGTCCTGCCTCACCAATAGTTGCAGTGCAGAGGCCCGGACGCCGCAGGCTTCACTTCCCGGACCAATAGCTCACAGACCTAGCGCATCAGCTTGTCGATCGCCGCGGCATCCGGCATTGCCGACTGCGCGCCCTCTGCCGTGCAGGCAAGCGCGCCGGCCACCGCGGCGCGGTGCAGCGCCCCGGGCAGGGGCAGCCCCGCGTCGAGCCCTGCGGCCAGCACCCCGGTGAAACAATCGCCCGCCCCGGTCGTGTCCACCGGAATCACGCTGGGCGAAGAAACGCGATGGACCAGCCCGCCCTCGAAGGCGGTGGCGCCCTGCGCGCCACGGGTGACGACGGTTGTCACGTCATGCGCCGCGGCGATGGCCTTCGCCGCCCCCTCCGCCGTGGCGCGGGCGAGGTCGAACTGCCGGGCGGTCGCGTAGGCCTCGCTCTCGTTCATCACGAGGATCTCGATACGGGCGAGCGCGTCGGACGTGATCTCGCCCGCCGGGGCCGCGTTGTGGATCACGCGCAGACGGCCCTGCGCGGCGTGATGCGCCTCGGCGACCGCATCCGCGTCGATCTCGTTCTGCGTGAGGAGGATGCCGCCCGAGGGCAGCGCGCGTGCGCGGGTGGCGGCATTCGCGCCCGGCGCGACGATGATGCTGTTCTCACCGTCGGAGGCGACGCCGATCAGGGCGAGGCCCGTGGGCGCGCCTGCCGCCTCGACCAGCGTGCAGTCCACGCCGGCGGCCTGGAGCCCGCCCAAGGCCGGGGCGGCGAAGGCGTCTTTTCCGACGGCGCCGATCATCGCGACCTTTGCGCCCGCACGCGCGGCCGCGACCGCCTGGTTCGCCCCCTTGCCGCCTGGATGCATGCGGTAGGCGCCGCCGCTCACGGTCTCGCCCGGCGCGGGCAGGCGCGCCACGGGGACGACGAGGTCGAGGTTTATCGAGCCGAAGACGACGATCATGCCTGAAAGCCTGACCAGCCCGTCGTGGCAGGTGCAAGCGTGAAACTGCAACGCGCGGCGACACGTGCGGGCCGACGCTGCCACCACGGGCGCTGTTTCACCCTGTGGAAGGCGCCGCGGCCCCGTCCTCGGCCCCCGGCAGCGGAACCGGGCTGTCGGGCTTGAAGGTGAGGGTGCGGTAGGGGAACGGGATCTCGATCCCCGCCTCGTCCAGTGCGCGCTTCACGGCGGCGACCACCTGATCGCGGCTCGCGCGGATGTCCACGGGGCGCGAGCCGGTCCACCATGCGATCTCGAAATCGATGGAGGATGCGCCGAAGGCCTGGGCGAAGACCTGCACGTCGCGCACGTCGTTGCGCACGCTGTCCACCCCGCGCACCGCGTCCAGGATCACGTCGCGCGCCGCGTCCACGTCCTCGCCATAGGCCACCCCGCAGATGATGGTGGTCCGCCGCAGCTCGGTATCCGTGCGAACGACGACCGGGTTCTGGAACAGCTCCGCATTCGGCACCACGGCGAGTTGGCCGTCCGTCTGCCGGATGTGGGTGTCGCGGATCGTGATCTCCTCGACCTGGCCCTCGATCCCCGATTCCTCCGTCCAGATGTGGTCGCCGATCTTGAAGGGCTCGCGCAGCAGGATCAGCAGCCCCGCGAGGAAGTTCTCGAACACGTCCTTGAAGGCGAAGCCGATGGCGACCGAGCCGAGGCCGAGGGTCGTCAGCGCCCGGCCCGGCGTGATCGAGGGAAAGAGGATCGTCGACGCGATCAGAAGGCCGATCAGCCACATGGCGATGCCCGAGAGCATCATCAGCACCTCGCGCAGGTTGCGGCGCATCCGCGCGCGCTTCGTCACGCGCGAGACGACCCAGCGCATCACCTTCACCAGGATCCATGTCAGCAGGATGATGATGACGGCCGCGGCGACGCGGGGCAGCGCCTCGATCAGCCCGGCCCAGTAGCTTTCGATCTCCTGCATCATCAGGGTGATGAAATCGGTGTCGTCCATCGCGCAACGCTCCTCTGGCTCGGGAGCTAGGGCGCTGTGCAGAATGGGAAAGTCAGACGTTCAAGAGGAGGTGCTGCCGCTCCCAGGGGGAGATCACCTGCATGAACTGCTCGTATTCCGAGCGCTTCACCGCGGTGAAGGTGTCCACGAAGCTGTCTCCGAGCACGCCGCGCAGGTCCTTGCTCTCGTCCAGTGCGGTGGTGGCATCGAGCAGGGAGAAGGGCAGGTCGCGGTCTCGGCTGTAGGAGTTGCCCTTGACCAGCACCCGTGGCGCGAGGTTCTGCGTGAGGCCCAGATACCCGCAGGCGAGCGTGGCGGCGAGCGCGAGGTAGGGGTTCGCATCGGCTCCGGCCACCCGGTTCTCCACCCGCCGCGCACCGGGGGCGGCGCGGGGCGACCGCAGGCCGGTCGTCCGGTTGTCCTCCCCCCAGTCGAGGTTGATCGGCGCCGACCAGCCCGGGATCAGGCGGCGGTAGGAGTTCACGTAAGGTGCGACCAGCACGGTCGCTGCATGGAAATGCGTCTGCTGCCCGCCGACGAAGGCGTCATGCGCCTCTGTCGGCCGCCCCTCGGCGTCGGAGAAGATGTTCTGCCCGTCGCCATCCGTGACGCTCACATGGATATGCATCGCCGAGCCCACCTGGTTGCCATAGGGCTTTGCCATGAACGTCGCGTAGGTGCCGCAACGCAGGGCGGCCTCCCGGATCAGGCGCTTGAAGAGGAAGACCTCGTCGGCGAGCTTCACCGGATCGTCGTGCAGAAGGTTGATTTCCAGCTGCGCCGGTCCCGCCTCCTGAATGATCGTGTCGATGGCGAGGTTCTGCGCGTCGGCATAGTCGTAGATGAGCTCGATCACCTCGTCGTACTCGTCCACCGCCGAGAGGGAGAACGCCTGGTTCCCGTGGCTCTGCCGGCCGGAGCGGCCGACGGGCGGCTCCAGCGGGTAGTCTGGATCGGTGTTGGGCTTCACGAGGTAGAACTCGAGCTCGGGGGCCACGACCGGGTGCCAGCCCCGCTCGGCGTAGAGATCGACGACCCTGCGCAGTACCTGGCGCGGCGCGATCTCGAACGGCGTGCCGTCCTCCCGCTCCACGTCGTGCATGATCTGAAGGGAGCGGTCGTTGGCCCAGGGCACCGCGCGGATCGCGTTGAAATCGGGCGTCAGCACGAGGTCTGGGTCGGTGTAGAGCTGCGGGCCGACCTCTTCGGTATAGTCGCCATTGATCGTGGCGAAGAAGGTGGACATCGGCAGGCGCACGCCGGGCTCCCTCAGGAACTTCGCGGCCGGCATCACCTTGCCGCGCGCGATGCCGGCCATGTCGGGGATTACGCACTCGATCTCCTCCACCCCGTACTCGGAGCACCAGCCCCGCAGCCGCTCCAGCGCATCGGGGGCCGCGCCGTCGATCTGGGGCGAGGCGGTGAGGCTGAGCGGATTGCGGGTGGACATCGGGAAGCTCCGGCAAGTGTCTGAAATCGCATAGCACGGGGGCAGGCCGTCTGGTAAGGGCCGAGAGGGCGGGACCGCGCGCCGCGCGGGCGTACTTGGACCAAGAAGAAAAAGGGGGGACTGGAAGGCGAGCCCGGAACAGACTCAGGCGCCGGATCGCATGGGAGGGTCCGCTGTGAGCCCGGAGTTACGGATGCTGCGAAGCGCACGAAGGTTCGCTTTATCCTTGTTCCTCGTGGTTCGGGTGCGCCCCCGCGAACTTTAGGCAAGAGGAAGGAATATCTCTTCCAGCACAGCTGGTCTGCCCGCGCGCTCCGCAGATCGCCGGGAAGCTGGGTTTAGGCGGTCAATTGTCCCGATCAAGACCCGATTGCGGTCCTGAGCCATCGTTGCTGCCCAAGCAGCCTGAGCTGACGCAGCATATCCCTGACCGCCATGTGCGGCCACGATCACCTCTTCGTTGACCTCATCCCCTTCGATCCAAGCCACGCTCTCTGGCGCGACGGCGAGAAGCCCGACGATGGTAGTCTCGGAGACGATTGCACGGAGCAGGTCAGCGTCGTGCCACGCGCGCAGGTCTTTTGGATCGGCGGGGGAGATATTCCTGGCCAAATCGGGCGCATGGTTCGTGATCTGCGCGTAGCGATCTCGAACGATCTCTATCGCCTCCTCGACGTCCGCGAAGGGGGTCATCTGCACGCGACCGTCCGGCGGTGTCATGTCCTGGTATCGGGCGGCATGGATCGTAACATCCGTCCGCGCCGCCGGGTGATCGACCCCGCCGGGCGCGACGCGTAGACGCAGGTCGAAGGGAGCGAACATCGACCATTCTGATCGAATGCAGTCACGGAGCCGGTCTAAATTGCTATCCGTGATAGTCGCGTCAGAAAAGGAATGCGCGACGATCTCCACGAACGGGCGGCTGAAGTCACGGGCGTAGAAACGGATTCCGCCGATTAACTCCCCCGCTTCTGATCGGATGTGCCGATGCGTGTAATCAGCATCAGCGACACCGGGCAGACTTATGTGGTCGGTGAAAAGCTTGGCAAAGGCTGGATCGTCGATGCGTCCGACCTCGCCCTCGAGCCAATCACGCACCAAGGATTGGCCTTGAGCGCCGAATAGTCGCTCGGCCACTAAAAGTTGATCCTCCAACGACGGCCAGCGGGTAAGGTCTACAAGTTTGATCATAGAAAACGCCTACAACAGTAACAGATCGTTAGAAACTGACCCATGCAGCTAAGCTGACCTTCATGCGAGCGCAGCGAAAGCTCGCTTCGTCCCGCGGAGTAGCCACCGACGCTCTTTTCCTTTGGTGATTTTTAATATGCGCAACCGATACGTACTTCACTCCTCCGCCCCACCGGGCGAGGCGGCGGAACCGGCGAGGATGCCGCCGTCCACCGTCAGTTCCGACCCGGTCATGTAGGGGCATTCGTCGGAGGCGAGCAGGATGCAGAGGGCCGCGACCTCCTCGGGCCGGCCGAAGCGGCGCAGCGGCGTGTCGGCGACCAGCGCGTCCATCCGCTCCTGCCGGGCCGCGCCCTCGCCCAGCATCGGCTCCCAGATTGGCGTGAGCACCGCCGCCGGGTGGATCGAGTTGCAGCGGATGTTCAGCCCCTGGCCCGCACAGTAGAGCGCCACGGTCTTCGTATGGTTGCGCATCGCGGCCTTCGATGCGGCATAGGCCGCGGCCCCCGGAATGCCCACGATCCCCGAGCGCGAGGAGATGTTGATGATCGAGCCCGCCCCGCGCTGCCGCATCGCCTGGATCGCGTAGCGGCAGCCCAGGAACGTGCCGTCGGTGTTCACCCGGTGGACCTGCTGCCAGTCGGCGAGTGCTGCGTGCTCCGGATCGTGCACCGCGCCGTGCTCCAGCCCCGTGATTCCGGCATTGTTGACCATCACGTCGCACTCGGGCACCGCGTCGGCGAGGGCGGCCCAGTCCTCCTCCGAGCTGACATCGAGGGGGAGGGCAAGCTGGCCGAGTTCGTCGGCGAGCGGGGCGAGATCCTCCGCCGAGAGGTCGGTGAGCACGACCTCGGCCCCCTCGGCCACGAAGGCGCGGGCGATGGCGGCACCGATGCCGCGGGCCGCTCCGGTCACGACACAGAGCTTTCCGTCGAGGCGGGGCATGGGGCGTTCCTTTCCCAATTGGATGAGGGGATTGTGCACCGCGACGCGGGACCCCCTTCACAGGTGCAGATAATGCTGCATATGCTCATTCAAACCGATGCCAACAGGGAGCGCATCATGCAAAAGACGGCCCGTCTCGCCGCCCTACTGACCACCCTTCCCGCCGCGCTGATGGCCCAGGACGTGCTCAACGTCTACAACTGGTCCGACTACATCGCGGAGGATACGATCGCCCAGTTCGAGGAGGAGTTCGGCGTCACCGTGAACTACGACGTCTACGACTCCAACGAGGTGCTGGAGGCGCGGCTCTTCGCGGGCAATACCGGGTTCGACATCGTGGTGCCGACCTCGGACTTCCTGCGGCGGCAGGCGGCGGCGGGGGTCTACATGCCGCTCGACAAGGACAAGCTGCCCAACCTCGGCAACATGGACGCCGAGTTGATGGAGGCGGCTGCCGCCTATGATCCGGACAATGCGCACGCCGTCATCTACATGTGGGGCACGACCGGCATCGGCTACGACGCCGCCAAGATCACCGAGCGGCTGGGCGAGGATGCCCCGCTCGACAGCTGGTCGCTGATCTTCGATCCGGAGATCGTCAGCCAGCTTGCCGATTGCGGCGTCACCATGCTCGATGCGCCGACCGAGATGCTGCCGGCGGCGATGAATTACCTGGGGCTCGACCCGCGCTCCACCGACACCGCCGATTTCGAGGCGGGGGCGGAGCTGTTGGAGAGCATCCGGCCCCACGTGCGCTACTTCCATTCCTCGCAATACATCTCTGATCTCGCGAACGGCGACGTGTGCCTGTCGGTCGGCTGGTCCGGCGACATCTTCCAGGCGCAGGCCCGCGCGGCCGAGGCCGAGAACGGGGTCGAGATCACCTATGTGATCCCGGACGAGGGCGCGCTGCAGTGGTTCGACATGATGGCGATCCCGGCCGATGCGCCGAACCCGGATCTCGCGCACGAGTTCATCAACTTCATCATGCGCCCGGACGTGACCGCCGACATCACCAATTATGTCTGGTACGCGAACGCCAATGAGGCGTCGATGGAGCTGGTGGATGAGGAGATCACCTCCGACCCCGCGATCTTCCCGACGGACGAGACGGCGCAGGTCCTCTACCCCGCGGCGGTCTATGACGCGCGCACGGACCGGACGGTGAACCGGCTCTGGACCCAGGTGAAGACAGGCCAGTGAGCGGGGCGTCCGCGGCGGGGGAAGGGCCCTTCCTCCGCATCCGCAACGTGGTCAAGGAATTCGACGGCGTGCGCGCCGTCGATGACGTCTCTCTCGACATCCGCCGGAACGAGCTTTTCTGCCTGCTCGGCGGCTCCGGCTCCGGCAAATCGACGCTGCTGCGGATGCTCGCGGGCTTCGAGCAGCCGACCTCCGGCGCGATCGAGATCGAGGGGCGCGACATGGTCGGCGTCGATCCCGCCGACCGCCCCGTAAACATGATGTTCCAGTCCTACGCGCTGTTCCCGCACATGAGCGTCGCGGACAATGTGGCCTACGGGTTGAAACGGATGGGCGTGGCGAAGGCCGCGCGCGACGAGCAGGTCGCCAAGATGCTGCGCCTCGTGCGGATGGAGGACTACGCCCACCGCAAGCCGCACCAGCTCTCGGGCGGTCAGCGGCAGCGCGTGGCACTTGCCCGGGCGCTCGCCCGCGGACCGAAGCTGCTGCTCCTCGACGAGCCGCTGTCCGCACTCGACCGCAAGCTGCGCGAGGAGACGCAGTTCGAGCTGATGGACATCTTCGACAAGACCGGCACGACCTTCGTGGTCGTCACCCACGATCAGGAGGAGGCGATGACGCTCGCCACCCGGATCGGCGTGATGGACCGTGGCAAGCTGGTGCAGGTCGACACGCCGCGGCGGATCTACGAGTTTCCGCAGAACCGCTTCATCGCGGACTTCGTGGGCAACGTGAACATGCTGGAGGCCTCGGTGGCCTGCGAGGAGGACGGCTTCGTCCGGGTGAACTGCCCGGCCATCGGGGCCGAGGTGCGGGCGACCTGCGACGGCCCCGCCCCGCAGGCCGGCACGCCCGTCACTCTTGCCATCCGGCCCGAGAAGGTGACGCTGCACACTGACGGTCAGGGGCATCCCGCCACAGTGGAGGACTACGCCTATCGCGGCGAGGTCACGCGCTACCGCCTGCGCCTGCCGGGCGGGCAGATCCTCGACGTCTCCCGCGCTAATCGCGTCCGCGCGGGCGAGCAGGACCTCACCTGGGAAAGTCACGTCCATTACGACTTCGCGCCCGAGGGTGCGGTGGTCCTCCGGGATTGAGGCGCGTGCGCTTCTTCTTGCTCCAAATATCCCCGCCGGAGGCACCCGGCATCGGTCGTGGATGCCTCCGGCGGGCGTTCTTCGGGAAAGATGAAGGAGTAGGCGCATGAGCGCCGATCTGACCGAAGCGGCCCCGGCGGAGCTGGCCCAGGCCCGTGCGCCAAGGCGCGAGATGCGAGACGGCTGGGGGCGGCGGCTGGTGATCGGGGTGCCGTTCGCGTGGCTGCTGTTCTTCTTCCTGATCCCTTTCGTGATCGTCTTCCTGATCTCGCTCGGCAGCTACGCGTTCGGCCAGCCACCCTACGAGGCGGCGATCGTGTGGGAAGGCTGGCGGCCGGTCTGGCAGGGGAGCTTCGATAATTACGTCTTCCTGACCGAGGATCCGCTTTACTGGCGGGCCTATCTGGGCTCGGTGCAGATCGCGGCAGGGGCGACGGTGCTGTGCCTGCTGGTCGCGTGGCCCATGGCGTGGATGATCGCGCGGGCGGACGGGAAGTGGCGGACGCTGCTGCTCTTCGCCGTGATCCTGCCGTTCTGGACCTCGTCGCTTCTGCGGATCTACGCGCTGATGGGGCTCTTGCGGCCCGGCGGTCTGATCAATTCGGCGCTGATGGGGCTGGGGATCACCGACCAGCCGATCCAGATGCTGCAGACCGATTTTGCGGTCTACCTGACCATCGTCTTCACCTACCTGCCGCTGATGGTGCTGCCGCTCTATTCGACGCTGGAAAAGCTCGACGGGGCGCTGCTGGAGGCCGCCGCCGACCTCGGCGCGCGGGGGTGGCAGACGTTCTGGACCGTGACGCTGCCGCTCTCGCTGCCCGGGATCATCGCGGGGTGCCTGCTGGTGTTCATCCCCGCGGTGGGCGAGTTCGTGATCCCCAACCTCGTCGGGGCGCAGGACAGTCCGATGATCGGCGACGTGCTCTGGCGGGAGTACTTCAACAACCGCGACTGGCCCGTCGCCTCCGCCGTGGCCATCGTGATGCTGGTGCTGCTGGTCGTGCCCTTCATGCTCTTGCGCAACTCCTCGGCCCTGAAGGGGGAGACGTGATGCTGCGCGCGCTCGCGATCCTCGGCTTCGCGCTCCTCTACGTGCCGCTCGCGGTGCTGGTGGTCTATTCGTTCAACGCCTCGCAATTGGTCAGCGTCTGGGGCGGCTGGTCGACGCGCTGGTATGCGGAGCTGTGGCAGAACGAGCAGGTGATCGGGGCGGCACTGGTCAGCTTGCGCGTCGCGATCTTCGCCGCGACGGTCGGGACGGTGTTCGGCACGGTGATCGGCTACATCCTCTCGCGTTTCGGCGGGTTCCGGCTGCGCACGATGTTCACGGCGATGGCGACAGCACCCATCGTGATGCCGGAGGTGGTGACGGGCATCTCGCTCCTCTTCCTCTTCATCACCATGGAGCAGTGGTTCGGCTGGCCGCAGGGCCGCTCGGTTCTCACCATCGTGATCGCGCACGCGACCTTCGGCATGGCCTTCGTCGCGGTGGTGATCCAGGCGCGGCTCGCGGGCTTCGACCGCTCGATCGAGGAGGCGGCGCGGGATCTGGGCGCGCGCCAGCCGGGGATCTTCCTTGGCATCACGCTTCCGGTCATCGCACCCGCGGTGGTGTCGGGCTGGCTGCTCGCCTTCACGCTGTCGCTCGACGACCTGGTCATCGCCAGCTTCGTGAGCGGGCAGGGGTCGTCGACGCTGCCCATGGTAATCTATTCCAAGGTCCGGCTCGGGGTGAGCCCGGATGTGAATGCGCTCGGCACCATCGTGATCGCGGTGGTGGCCATCGGATTGCTGGCGGGCCTGCAGATCATGAGCCGGGCCGAGGCGCGGCGGAAACGGGAGGGATGATCGACATCTGCGTGTTCTGCGGCGCGCGCGACGGGGCGCGGCCCGACTACATCGCGGCGGCGCGGGCCATGGGCCACGCCATCGCGCGGTCCGGCGGGCGGCTGGTCTATGGCGGCGGGCATGTCGGCATGATGGGCGCCGTGGCCGACGCGGCGCTGGAGCTGGGCGGCGAGGTCGTGGGCGTCATGCCCCGCGCGCTGATCGAGGCGGAGATCGCGCATCGCGGCCTTACCGAACTGGTCGAGGTCGACAGCATGCATGCGCGGAAGGAAAAGATGGCCGCCCTCGCCGACGGCTTCGTGGCGCTGCCCGGCGGCATGGGCACGTTCGAGGAGATCTTCGAGCAGATCACCTGGGCGCAGCTCGGCATTCACCGCAAGCCCTGCGGGTTTCTGAACGTGGCGGGCTACTACGACACGGTCAGGAGCCTGGTCGGTCATGCAGTGGAGGAGGGCTTCGTGAAGCAGGAATACGGTCAGATGCTCACCTTCGCCGAGACGCCGGAGGCGCTGCTGGAGGCCTTCGACGCCTACGCGCCGCCCCGTCCGAAATGGAGCGCGGAGCCGGTCACGCCGTGATCCGGATCGAGCTGGTGCCGCCCGCGCCGGCCGAGGTCTGCGCCCTGCGCGCGCTGACCGGCTGGGGCTTGGTCGGGGAAGAGGTGATGCGCGCGGCGCTCGATGCCAGCGTCGTCGTGGTCTCGGCCCGTGATGGAGAGGGCGCGCTGGTCGGCATCGTGCGGGCGGTCGGGGACGGTGTGCTCTACGCCTATGTGCAGGACCTGATCGTCCATCCCGACCATCGCGGCGACGGGATCGCGCGGGCGCTGATGGCGCGGCTGATGGAGGAGCTGCGCGTACGGATGGCACCCGGTGCCTGCATCGGGCTGATGGCGGTCGCGGGGCTGGAGCCGTTCTACGGCGAGTTCGGTTTCGCCGCCCGGCCCGCGGGCCGCTACGGCGCTGGCATGACGCTCTTCTTCGAACCGGCGGAGCGCCTGGCGGCGCGCACCCCCTGAGCCCTGCGGACGGACCGGGGCTGCGCCCCGGCAGGTGCGTATTTGGAGAAAGATGAAAGCCGCTGCGATACACGCAGCGCGGGCAATGAACTTGCGCGCGCGGGGGTCTCATTATACTCCTGACCCGATTTTCGAGGGAGAGCGCGATGGCGGTGGGCGAGACGGGGCATCTGGTCAGCACGGACTGGCTGGCGGAGCATCTGGGCGCGCCGGATCTGCGCATCCTCGATGCGAGCTGGTACCTGCCCGCCGACAACCGCGATCCGAAGGCGGAGTATGCCGCGGAGCACATCCCCGGCGCCCGCTTCTTCGACATCGACGAGATCTCGGACAGCGCCTCCGACCTTCCCCACATGGCCCCGCCGGTGGAGAAGTTCATCTCCCGAATGCGGGCCATGGGGATCGGCGACGGGCACCGGGTGATCGTCTATGACAGCGCGGGGCTCTTCTCCGCCGCGCGCGTGTGGTGGCTGTTCCGCCTGATGGGCAAGACCGACGTCGCCGTGCTCGACGGCGGGCTGCCGAAATGGAAGGCCGAGGGCCATCCGCTGGAGGACGAGCCGCCCGTGATGCGCGACCGCCACTTCACCGCGCGCCGGGATGCCACCCGCATCCGCGACGTCACGCAGGTCGCCGCACAGGTGAAGCTCTCGCAAGAGCAGATCGTGGACGCCCGCTCCCCCGCCCGCTTCCGCGGGGAGGAGCCGGAGGCGCGGCCGGGCCTGCGTGCGGGCCACATACCCGGTGCGCTCAACGTCTACTACAAGGACTTGCTGAACGGCGACGGGACCCTGAAGCAGGGCGATGCGCTGCGTGCGGCCTTCACCGAGGCCGGCGTCGATCTCGACAAGCCGGTCATCACCACCTGCGGCTCCGGCGTCACGGCGGCGATCCTGGCGCTGGGGCTGGAGGAGCTCGGTCACGGGCAGGTCGCGCTCTACGACGGGTCCTGGGCGGAGTGGGGCATGTATGACGATCTGAAGGTGGCCACGGGATGACGCTGCACCGCGCCGGGGAGGAGGTTGCCTACACCGTCACCTGGCTGGAGATGACGGCCCGCCCCTCCTATCCGCGGCCCCACGCGCCGGTGGGCAAGCCGGTGGCGCTGTTGAAGGCGGAGCGTCCGCCTGTCTGGTTCTTCCTCGACCTCTACCGCGCGGTGGGCACACCCCATGAGTGGACCGACCGCCTGCGCCAGCCGGTCGGCGAGGTCGCGGCCTATCTGCACGACCCGCAGCTCCACCACTACACCCTGATGCGGGAGGGCTGGCCCGCCGGCTTCTTCCACCTCGATTTCCGGGAGGCGGGGGAGTGCGACCTCGCCTATTTCGGGCTGGTGCCCGAGGCGGTGGGTGCCGGGCTGGGTCCGTGGCTCCTGCAGACGGCGATCCATACGGCGTGGGACGGGCCGGGCGTGCAGAAGGTGCTGGTGAACACCTGCACGCTGGACCACCCGGCCGCGTTGCCGCTTTACCAGAAACAGGGTTTCGTGCCCGTTGCGCAGGAGGAGGCGACGCGCGTCCTCAGCGCAGATCGTGAGATGTGAGGTCAGTCATGTTTGCAACGCTTCCCGAACCGCAGCCTGACGCGATCATCGCCCTGATGGCCGCCTTCGCCGCCGATCCGCGCGAGGGCAAGGTCGATCTGGGCGTCGGCGTCTACAAGGACGACCAGGGGAACACGCCGGTGATGCGCGCCGTGCGCGAGGCCGAGCAGCGGCTGCACGACAGGCAGACGACCAAGACCTACACCAAGCTCGCGGGCGATCCCGCCTTCGTGGCCGCGATGCAGGAACTCGCGCTCGGAGAGACGACGGACCGGCTGGCCGGGGCCGCGGCGCCCGGCGGCACCGGCGCGCTGCGCGTGCTCTTCGAACTGATCGCGCGGGCGGCGCCCGGAGCGCGCTTCCACATCTCCGACCCGTCCTGGCCGAACCACGCCGCGATGCTGAAGGCGATGGGCATGGCACCCGGCGCGTACCCTTATTTCGATCCCGAAAGCCGCGGCGTGCGGTTCGAGGAGATGCTGGCCTACGTGAACGGCCTCGGCGCGGACGACGTCGTGATCCTGCACGGCTGCTGCCATAACCCCACGGGCGCGAACCTGACGCCCGACCAGTGGGGGCGGCTCACCGACAGTGCGGTGGAGAAGGGCTGGCTGCCGCTGATCGACCTCGCCTATCAGGGCCTCGGCGACGGGTTGGAGGAGGACGTGCAGGGCGTCCGCCAGATGGCGGCGCGCGTGCCGCGGATCATGATCGCCCAGTCCTGCTCCAAGAATTTCGGCCTCTACCGCGACCGGGCGGGCTGCGCCACGGTCCAGTGCACGGATGCGGACGAGCAGGCGAAGGTCCAGGCGACGCTGGCTTCGGTCAACCGGCTCCTCTATTCGTTCTCGCCCGATCACGGTGCCGCGCTGGTGGAGATCATCCTGAACGACCCCGAGCTGCGCGCGGACTGGGAGGCGGAGCTGACCGAGATGCGCGGCCGGATCAACGGCCTGCGCGAGGGGCTGGCCGACGCGCTGCGGCAGGAGACGAACTCCGACCGCTTCGACTTCATCCGACAGCACCGCGGCATGTTCTCCCGCCTCGGTGCGACCAGGGAGCAGGTTGAGCATGTGCGCGAGGAGGCGGGGATCTACATGGTCACCGACAGCCGGATGAACATCGCGGGCCTGACGCAGGACAAGCTGCGCGACTTCGCCCGTGCGGCGGCCGCCGCCGGGGTATGACGGCCTGCCTTCTTCTCTGTGAAAGTATCCCGGGGGTTCGGGCCGTCGCGGAACCGCATCGCGGTTCAGGCCCGGACGGGCGGAGCCCAGGATGCGGGGCGGAGCCCCGGCCTTGAGCACGCTGCCCCATATCCGTGCCGAGGATGTCGGCCCCTGCGACTGGCCCGCGCTGTGCGATGCGCTGGAGGCGGGGCACCGGGGACCGGCGCCGGAGATGGGCGACACGTTCCTGCATCGCGGCGGCGACGTGATGCTCTCGCGCGCCGCCTGGATCGACGGGCTCGGTGCGGGGGTGAAGAGCGTGACGGTGCTGCCCGGCAATCCCGTTCACGGCCGGCCGAGCGTGCAGGGCGCGATGCTCGTCTTCGACGACACGACGGGTGCGCCCAAGGCGGTCATCGACAATGCGCTCATCACCCGGTGGAAGACGGCCGCGGACAGCGTTCTCGGCGCCCGGCTGCTCGCCCGGGCGGACGCGCGTCACCTCCTCGTCATCGGAGCAGGGGCCGTGGCCGACAGCCTGATCGAGGCCTATCCGGTGGTCCTGCCCGGCATCGAGCGCATCACGCTGTGGAACCGCACGCCGGAGCGGGCAGAGGCGCTTGCGGAGCAGCACGGCGTGGACGTGGCGGACAACCTCGCCGCCGCGGTTGCAGACGCCGACATCGTCGCGACCTGCACCATGGCGAAGGAACCGGTGCTGGAGGGCAGGTGGCTCACCCCCGGCACGCATGTGGACCTGATCGGCGCCTTCACCAGGGAGATGCGGGAGGCCGATGACCACGCGCTCCGTCGCGGCCGCCTCTTCGTCGATGCCCGCGCCTCGACCATCGGGCATATCGGCGAGCTGACCATCCCGATGGCGGCCGGTGTGATCTCGGAGGCCGATGTGCTCGGCGAGTTTCGGGACATCGTCGCGGGCCGTGCCGGACGACAGACGGCGGAGGAAATCACCGTCTTCAAGAACGGCGGCGGCGCGCATCTCGACCTGATGACGGCGCAGGTGATCCTCGACCGGGTCCGGTCCTGATTCACCATTTCTTGGCAACGGTTTGCGGCGGGCTAGCTTGCCCGGCACAACCGAAGCAAGGGCGAGGACCCCATGGTGCGCAACATCATCTACCTGATTGGCCTGATCGTCGTGATCCTGTTCATCCTGCGGGTGCTCGGGATCGCCTGACGTCTACTCGGCGGCGGCCAGGCCCTTGGGGCGCGGCAGCCGGACGCGGAAGCGCGCGCCCGGCCCGCCCGGCTCCAGCACCAGGTCGCCGCCCAGATTGCGCATGATCTCCCGGCTGATCGGCAGGCCGAGGCCCGCGCTGCCCGCCAGCGTGGCGGAGCCCAGACGGCTGAACTTCTCGAACACGCGCTCGCGGTCGGCCTCCGGAATGCCGGGGCCGTTGTCGGCAATGAGGACGGAGACCTCCTCGCCCTGCGCCTGGGTCTGGATGACGATCGCTGGCGGATCGCCGCGGCCGTACTTCACCGCGTTGCTCAGCACGTTGATGAAGACCTGCGCGAGCCGGTCGCGGTCGGCCATGACGCGGTGGGCAGCGCCGGGGGCATTGATGAGCTGCACACCCTCCCGCCTCATCAGTGGCTCGGTCGCGGCCAGCGCCTGATCCAGCACCTCGCCGATCACCAGTGGTTCGCGGTGGAGCGGCCCGCGCCCGGTCTCCAGCACCGACACGTCAAGGATCTCGTCGAGCAGCCGGGTCAGGCGCTGGCTCTCCTCATGGATGATGGAGACGAAGCGCTGCGCCTGATCGGCCTCCACCTCGCGCCCCTCGCGCAGGATCTCGGCAAAGGAGCGGATGGAGGTCATCGGCGTGCGCAGCTCGTGGCTGACCTGGCTGAGGAAGGCGTCCTTCTGCTCCGAGATCGCGCGCAGGCGGTCGTTGGCGCGCTGCAGCTCGGCGGCAGTCTCCTCAAGTTCCCGGGACTTCTCCTCGATCCGGTGGGCGTATTCGACGATCTGCGCGGTCTCGTCGGCCATGCGGATCAGCTCGGGGACGGAAACGGTGCCATGACCGCTGATCTGGCTGACCATGGCGTGCGCGGATGAGGCGCCGATCGCCCCGGCGAGCGCCTTTTCCAACCGCTCGGTCAGCTCGGGCGCCGGGTCCGGCAGGCCCTGCGGCTTGCCCTGGCTGCGCGCGATCTCGGTGAACATATGCCACGCCGTTTCCCGCCCCAGGATACGCTGGGCGAGCTCGAAGAGGTCCTCAGACTTCGCGGTGCGGCCGAGCCCCATCTCCGCACTGCTGAGCGAGAAGACGTCGGTGAAGAGCTTGGCCTGCAGCTGCTCCAGCGCGCTGGGGCGGGAGAGGAGCGAGCCGATCACGAGGGCGCCGACGTTGACGGCCATGGACCAGAGCGTCGCGTGGACCAGCGGGTCGTCGATGTCCGAGCCGAGCAAGGCGTGCGGCCGCAGGAGCCCGATGCCGAACGGCCCCTCCGCGATCACCTCGGCCGACAGCAGGAAGGCCCCGTCGAAGCTTGGCAGGAAGAGCGTGTAGGCCCACGCCGCGAAGCCCGAGGTGACGGCGGCGATCGCGCCCACCCGCGTCGCGCCCGGCCAGTAGATCGCGGCGAGGGTGGAGGGCAGGAGTTGCGCCGCCCCAAGGAACGCGATCAGCCCTATGGAGGCGAGCGCCCCGGTCCCTCCGGTAATCCGGTAATAGATGTAGCCGAGCGCGAGGATCCCCACGATGCTCGCCCGCCGGGAGTTCAGGAGCATCGCCCGGACGTCCCCGCTCGACGTGGGCGCGCCGCGGACGGAGCGCAGCCACAGCGGCATGATCACGTGGTTCGACACCATGGTGCTGAGCGCGATGGCCGCCACGATGACCATCGACGTGGCCGCCGAGAAGCCGCCGAGGAACGCCACCAGCGCCAGCGCATCGTTGCCGGTGGCCAGCGGCACCGTCAGCACGTAGAGATCCGGGTTCGCGGGGCTCGGCAGCGTCGTCATCCCCGCGATGGCGATCGGCAGCACGAAGAGCGACATCAGGAACAGGTAGGTCGGGAACGCCCAGGAGGCGGTGGCGACATGGCGCTCGTCCACGTTCTCCACCACCGCGACCTGGAACATGCGCGGCAGACAGATCACGGCGGTGGCCGACAGGAAGACGAGGGTGATCCAGCGCGGCCCGAAGACCTCGCCGCCCAGCAGCTCCCGGTCCGGCAGGCGGCTGAAGATGTCGGCGGGGCCATCCGCGATCCCCCAGACGACGAAGATCCCGACGGAGGCGAGGGCCACAAGCTTCACGATCGCCTCCAGCGCGATGGCGGTGACGACGCCGTAATGCTGCTCGTTGGCGTCCACGTGGCGCGTGCCGAAGAGGATGGTGAAGGCGGCGAGCCCCGCCGCGATCCAGAACGCGGTCAGCGCGGGCCGCGTCGGCACGTCGGAGAAGAGCGCGAAGCTCAGCGACAGCGACTGGAGCTGCAGCGCAATGTAGGGCGTGGCGGCGACCACCGCGATCACGGTGACGATGACGCCGATCGCCGGGCTCTTGCCGTAGCGCGAGGAGATGAGGTCCGCAATGGAGGTGATCCGCTGCTCCCGCGCGATCCGCACCAGCTTGCGCAAGAGGTACCACCAGCCGAGGAACGTCAGCGTCGGGCCCACATAGATCGCCGCGAATTCCAGCCCGTTGCGCGCGGCGGAGCCGACTGCGCCGTAATAGGTCCATGCGGTGCAGTAGACCGACAGCGACAGGGTGTAGACCCACGGGCTGCGCAACCAGCCGAAGCGGCCCTGCCGTGCCCGCTTCTCCGCCCAGAACGCCACCGCGAAGAGCACCGCCACGTAGGCGAGGCAGGCGATGACGATGGTGTTCCAGCCCGGCATCGCCTCAGCCGTCCCCGCCCTCGCGGAGCAGGCGGGCCAGGAAGCGCGCCACGACGATCAGCGCGAGCCAGAGCCCAAAGAGCCACAGCACGATCAGCGGCACGCCCGCCACGTCCACCGGGGCCGCGGCGAGCCCGATGAAGGGTGGCAGCATCAGGACCGCGGCGAGCACCGGCAGGACCAGCGCGCCGTCATAGCGGCGCTTCCGCGTGCGCCCGGGCCGGTCCTGCGGCGCGCTCACGGCGCCGGCACGCCGGACAGGCGCCGGGCCTCGGCCACGATCTCGGCATTGGAGAAGGGCTTGGTCACGAACACGTCCGCACCCAGATCCAGCGCCTGCTCCCGGTCGCGGGCCTGGCCCTTCGCGGTCAGCATCATCACCGGTGTCCGGGCCAGCACCGCGTCCGCACGCAGCGCCTTGAGCACGTCGAAGCCGGAGCGGTTGGGCAGCATCACGTCGAGGATCATCAGGTCGGGCCGCAGCCGCGTCGCCTCCGCCAGTGCCTCCGCTCCGTCGGGCACGGTGGTCACCTCGAAGCCCTCGCGCCGCAACAGGAACGCGAGAGACTCCACGATATTGGCCTCATCCTCGACGATGAGAACGGTTTTCGGCATCTGAACCTCCCGTCCCGCGGTCTGCCCTCTGCCGGGGCGATCCTGCGGGTTTCGAACGACGGTAGCGGGTGGCGCGCGCCGCGGGCAAGGGGCAAAGCATCACGCGTCGATGTCGAGCACCGGCGGTGCGATCCGTTCGGCACAGGCGCGGCGGGCGCAGATCCGGCAGCTCGGACCCACCCGCAGCTCACGCCCCGGGCCGGTGACGAAGGTGCCCGCCTGCGCCTCGGGCATGATCAGCATCGTGGCCTCAACCCGCGGCCGGGCGCCTGTCGTGGCCGGGCGGTGAAGCTCCGCATGGCTGATCGCGAGGAAGCGCGCGCCGTCGGGATTGACCACGATATCGGTGTGCGTCAGCCCCGGATCGCGCAGCGCGGTGAAGACGGGCCAGAGCGCGCAGGCCGGAAGCTGGCGGGAGAACGGCCAGTCGGGCCGCGGCCGCCGCAGCACCATCTGGCCCGCGCCGTTCACCACCACCAGCCCCATCTGCGGCAGGTCGGGCGCGGCGAGAAAGGCGAGGCGGCGCATCACCGTCGGCACGTCCGTCCCGGCCCCCGCTGCCAGTGCCGTCAGGTCGAGCGGCGGCACGAGCGCCGTCCGGGGCAGGGCGGCGGCATCGGCCTGCCAGCGGGTGAGCCAGCCGCGCAGCTCGGCCTGTGCTGCCTCGGAGCGGACGGGCAGGCGGCGGACGACATCGTCCAGCGTCTCCTCCCCGTTCTCCAGCGTCGGCATGTCGTAGCCCGCCTGTTCGAGGGCCTGGGCCACCTCCTCCTCGGGCGTGGCAGGCGGCGCGTCGCGCTCGATCGCGCGGTCGAAATAGTCGGTGAGCGCGCCCGCCACCTCGCTGAGCCGCTGGCTCTCCCCATGGATCGCGCCGACGAAGCGCTGGCGCTGACCCGCCTCGATATCCTCGACGCTCGCGAGGATCGAGGCGGTGGAGCGGATCGCGGTGATCGAGGTCAGCATCTCGTGCAGGTCGGCCTGCAGCACCGGGTCGTGGGTGAGGCGGTCGCTCAGTGCCTCGATGCTCGTGCGCTGGGCGCGCACGGTCTGATCGAGGGTGGCGAGCATCCGGGCCCAGCCCGGATAGCGGCCCACGAACTCCTCGACCACGTCGATCTCGGGCGCGTGCACCGGCCAGTCGGCGGCGGCCTCGCGCAGGGCGGCGACGACGCCCAAAGCGGTCTCCTCTCCAAGGGCCGAGGGCGGCACGTCGAGCGCGCGGGCGAGCGCCGTCATCACCCGCCCGGCCACGGGCCGGCGGTTGTGTTCGATGAGGTTGAGATAGGACGGCGAGATGCCCGCCGCCTTCGCCAGACCCGCCTGGGAGAGGCCGAGGGCGCGCCGCCGCTCCCGGATCCGGAGGCCGGCAAAGGATCGGCTCATCGCGAAAAATCCTTTCGTGAACGGGTCTTGCTGCGACGCAATGTAATGTTTTTTACATCATAACAGTTAAAGCCTGTAAATAACTTACAAAAAAATACAACTAAAGCAATGGCTTGTTGCTTTGTTGACATTGCGCCCGCATCCTGACGCTGGGTCACGAATGGCCCGCGCCCGGTCATCGCGCATCCAGAACGCGGCAAGACAGCCCGGGCACACCGACACGTTAGGGAGGAACCTCATGTCGAAATCCAACTTCAGCCGTCGGGGCGTGCTGCGCGGTGGCGCGGCCGTCGGTGCGGCGCTTGCCGCCCCCACCTTCTTCACCTCGGCGGCGCGCGCCTACACCAACGCACCGGGCGAATCCTCGGTCACGCTGGGCTTCAACGTGCCCCAGTCCGGCGCCTATGCCGACGAGGGCGCGGACGAGCTGCGCGCCTACCAGCTCGCCGTCAAGCACCTCAACGGCGAGGGCGACGGCGGCATGCTCAACACGTTCAGCTCCAAGGCTCTGGAGGGCTCGGGCATCCTCGGCCGCAAGGTCGAGTACGTGACAGGCGACACCCAGACCAAGTCGGACGCCGCGCGCGCCTCCGCCCGCTCGATGATCGAGCAGGACGGCGCGATCATGATCACCGGAGGCTCGTCCTCGGGCGTCGCGGTGGCCGTGCAGGCGCTCTGCCAGGACGCGGGCGTGATCTTCATGGCGGGTCTGACCCACGCCAACGACACGACCGGCAAGGATCGCCGCGCCAACGGCTTCCGCCACTTCTTCAACGCCTACATGTCCGGTGCGGCCCTCGCCCCGGTGCTGGAGGCGAACTACGGCGCGGACCGCAACGCCTATCACCTGACGGCGGACTACAACTGGGGCTGGACCCAGGAGGAGTCGATCTCGGCCGCGACCGAGAACCTCGGCTGGAACACGGTGCAGAAGGTGCGCACGCCGCTGGGCGCGGGCGACTTCTCCCAGTACATCACGCCGGTTCTGAACTCGGATGCGGACACGCTGATCCTGAACCACTACGGCCGCGACATGGTGAACTCGCTGACGCAGGCGGTGCAGTTCGGCCTGCGCGATCGGGTCTCGAACGGCAAGGACTTCCAGATCGTGGTCCCGCTCTACTCCCGCCTGATGGCGCAGGGTGCGGGCGAGAACGTGAAGGGCATCTTCGGCTCCACCAACTGGCACTGGTCGCTGCAGGACGAGGGTTCGCAGACCTTCGTGCGGTCCTTCGGTCAGGAGTACGGCTTCCCGCCGTCCCAGGCGGCGCACACCTGCTACGTGCAGACGCTGCTTTATGCCGATGCGGTGCAGCGCGCGGGCGACTTCAACCCGTGCGCGGTGGTCGAGGCGCTGGAGGACTACGAGTTCGACGGCATGGGCAACGGCCCGACCCTCTACCGCGGCGCGGATCACCAGTGCTTCAAGGACGTGCTGGTGGTGAAGGGCAAGGACAACCCGACCAACCAGTTCGACATCCTGGAAGTCGTGGACGTCACGCCTGCCAGCCAGGTCACCTACGAGCCGGATCACCCGATGTTCGCCGGTGGCGAGCTCGGCGCGTGCAATCCGGGCGCCTGATCGCGCTTCCGGCCGCCCTCATCGCAGGGCGGCCTCCCCCCATTCCAACCGCGGGAGAGCACCATGGGCGAGATCGTCCTGCAGATCCTCAATGGCCTCGACAAGGGTTCCGCCTATGCGTTGATCGCCCTCGGCCTCACCCTGATCTTCGGCACGCTGGGCGTCGTGAACTTCGCCCACGGCGCGCTGTTCATGCTGGGCGCGTTCTGCGCCGTCACCTTCAACGCCCTGATCTCCTATGAGACCGTGACCCTGTCGGAGACCGAGGTCACCGCCTGGGGCACCGCGCTGGAGATCCGCGAGCCGCTCTTGCAGAGCTGGTTCGGCGATTTCGGCCTCTGGCTCGTCGACTATTCCGTGCCCGTCTCGATCCTCGTCGCGATCCCGGTGATGTTCCTGATTGGCGTCACGATGGAGCGCGGGTTGATACGCTTCTTCTATTCGCGTCCGCACGCCGAGCAGATCCTCGTGACCTTCGGCCTCGCTATCGTGCTGCAGGAGATCATCAAGAAGTTCTACGGCGCCAACCCTATCCCACAGCCCGCGCCCGAGAGCCTGCGCGGCATGATGGATTTCGGCGTCTGGCTGGGCTTTGCCGAGGGCGTCGTGCCCTATCCGACCTGGCGCTTCGTCTACTTCATCTTCGCGGCCCTCATCATCGGCGGGGTCTTCGCCTTCCTGCGCTACACGACCTTCGGGATGGTGGTGCGCGCCGGCATGGCGGACCGCGAGACGGTGGGGCTGCTCGGCATCGACATCAACAAGCGCTTCACCTGGATGTTCGGGCTGGCGGCGACGGTCGCGGGGCTGGCGGGCGTGATGTACACGCCGATCCTCTCGCCCGACTACCACCTCGGCATGGACTTCCTCGTCATCTCCTTCGTGGTGGTCGTGGTCGGCGGCATGGGCTCGCTTCCCGGTGCGGTGGCCGCGGGGTTCCTGCTCGGCATCCTGCAGTCCTTCGCCTCGATGAACGAGGTGAAGTCGCTCCTGCCCGGCATCGACCAGATCATCATCTACCTGGTCGCCGTCGTCATTCTGCTCACCCGTCCGCGGGGCCTGATGGGCCGCGCCGGCGTGATGGAGGACTGATCCCATGTTCGGTATCGACCTGAAATCCGACCGCGCGCTGATGCTGGTCTTCACCGCCGCGGTACTGCTGCTGCCGATCTTCGCGGCGCCCATCGGGGCGGGCTACCCCGCGCTGATGCAGTTCTTCGTGATCTTCGGCATCTTCGCGGTGGGCTTCAACATCCTGTTCGGGCTGACGGGCTATCTCAGCTTCGGGCACGCGGCCTTCCTCGGCGTCGGTTCCTACTCGGCGGTGTGGATGTTCAAGCTTCTGAGCATGAACGTCTTCCCCGCGCTGATCCTGAGCGTGATCATCGCGGGCCTCTTCGCGCTGGTCATCGGCTTCGTGAGCCTGCGCCGCTCGGGCATCTACTTCTCGATCCTGACGCTCGCCTTCGCGCAAATGAGCTACAACCTCGCCTACTCGGTGCTGACCCCGGTCACGAACGGCGAGACGGGGCTGCAGTTGAGCCTCGACGATCCGCGGATCCTCGACGCACCCAGCGCGGGACGGCTGCCGACGCCGGACCTTTTCGGGATCGAGATGAGTGCCACGCGTACCGTTGAGCTCCTGGGCATTCCGGTGCAGTTCAACGTGGGCTTCTACTTCGCTGCGGCCTTCCTGATCCTCGCGTTCTGGGTGGCGCTGCGCATCTTCCGCTCGCCCTTCGGCCTGATGCTGAAGGCGGTGAAGACCAACCAGAACCGGCTGAACTACACGGGCGTCAACACCCGGCCCTACACGCTGGCGGCCTTCGTGATCTCGGGCATGTACGCGGGGCTCGCCGGCGGGCTCTTGGCCTGCATGGACCCGCTCGCGGGCGCCGAGCGGATGGTCTGGACCGCATCCGGTGAGGTCGTGCTGATGACGATCCTCGGCGGGGCGGGGACGCTGCTCGGTCCCGTGATCGGCGCCGGCGTCATCAAGTTCGCCGAGGCCCGCCTCTCCCGCTTCAACGAAAGCGTGGTCGAGGGCTGGTTCGAGTGGCTGCCCGACAGCCTCGCCTACGGTGTGACCAAGGTCGTCTCCACCTTCGTGGGCGACGGCTGGCACCTGACGCTGGGTCTCGTCTTCATGCTGGTCGTGATCTTCCTGCCCGGCGGGCTGGTCGAAGGGGCAAAGCGCATCTTCGGCTTCCTCGGCCGCCGGAGGGAGCGGGACGATCTCGAACAGGTCGGATCGAACGTGCAGGGCAACCCTGCCGCAGCGGAATAGGGAGGGCGAGATGGGCATTCTCGAAGTCCAGAACGTCAACAAGCGCTTCGGCGGTCTGCAGGCGCTCGACAACGTCAACCTCAACGTGGAGGAGAACACCGTCCACGCCATCATCGGGCCGAACGGTGCGGGCAAGTCCACCTTGCTCAACTGCTTCGTCGGGCGGCTGACGCCGGACACGGGCACGGTGATGTTCAACGGGCAGAGCCTGATCGGGCGCAAGCCGCATGAGATCAACCAGATGGGCGTCAGCCGCGTGTTCCAGACGCCGGAGATCTTCACCGATCTCACGATCCTGGAAAACGTGATGATCCCCGCCTTCGCCCACCGCGACGGCGCCTTCAAGCTCTCCCCCTTCGCCGCGGTGAAGGCGGAGACGGCGATCCGCGACCATGCGGAGGAGATGCTGCGCGACGTGGGGCTCCTCGACAAGCGCAACATGCTCGCCTCCGCCATGTCGCGCGGGGACAAGCGGCGGCTGGAGATGGCGATGTGCCTGGCACAGGACCCTAAGCTCCTGCTGCTCGACGAGCCGACCGCGGGCATGGCGCGGGCCGACACCAACAACACGATCGACCTGTTGAAGTCGATCGCGGAGGCCCGGCCGATCACCTTCGTCGTCATCGAGCACGACATGCACGTCGTCTTCTCCCTCGCCGACCGGATCAGCGTGCTCGCGCAGGGCCACGTGATCGTCGAGGACGACCCGCAATTCATCAAGGGCAACCCCAAGGTGCGCGAAGCGTATCTCGGCGAGGCGCACGGAGAGTAAGCCATGAACCAGATGTCCACCCTTCGCGCGCCCGAGCGGCCCACCGAACCGGCCTACTTCTCCGTCTGGGACATGCACGCCTATTACGGTGAGAGTTACATCGTTCAGGGCATCAGCCTGAACATCCACGAGGGCGAGATCCTCGCCCTGCTGGGCCGCAACGGCGCGGGCAAGACCTCCACCCTGCGCTCCATCGCGCGGGCGGGCTCGCCCATGGTCACGCATGGCGAGATCTGGCTCGACCACCAGGCGGTCCACGACATGGGCGCGCACCAGGCCGCACAGGCGGGCATCGCGCTGGTGCCGGAGGATCGCCGGATCATCCAGGGGCTGACGGTGGAGGAGAACCTGCAGCTTGCCCAGATCGCGCCCCCGAAGGGCTGGAGCCTGGAGAGAATCTACGACCTCTTCCCCCGACTCGGCGAGCGGCGAAAGCAGGAGGGAACCACCCTTTCGGGCGGCGAACAGCAGATGCTCGCCATCGGCCGGGCGCTCGCGCGCGACATCAAGCTCCTGCTGCTCGACGAGCCTTACGAGGGGCTTGCGCCCGTCATCGTCCACGAGATCGAGAAAACCTTGATGCAGATCAGGGACCTGGGGATCACCACCGTTATCGTCGAGCAGAATGCGGTCGCCGCGCTCCAGCTCGCGGACCGGGCCGTCATCCTGGATACCGGTACTGTTGTCTATGATGACACGGCGCAGCACCTGCTGGACAATAAGCAGATGCGTGAGGAGTACCTCGCGATCTGACGACCGGTCCCGGCGCCCACGGCCGGGATCGCCGCCCCAGGAAGGGTCGCGCCGATCGGCCCTCGACGACAGGAGGATCCGTTATGAAGGACATGCACGAGCCCGCACCCGACCTGGTGCGCGCCGCCCACATCGATTCCGACGGCTATGCAGAGATGTATACCCGCTCGGTGAACGACCCCGAGGGGTTCTGGGGCGAGGAGGCCAAGCGCCTCGACTGGATCACCCAGCCCACCAGGATCAAGAACACCACCTTCGCCTACCCGGATGTCTCCATCAAATGGTTCGAGGATGGCGAGCTGAACGTCGCCGCCAACTGCGTTGACCGGCATTTGGAGACGCGCGGCGACCAGACCGCGATCATCTGGGAGCCGGACGAGGCGTCGGACGAGGCGCTCCACATCACCTATCGCGAGCTCCACGCCCGCGTCAGCAAGTTCGCCAACGTCCTCAAGGAGCTCGGCATCAAGAAGGGCGACCGCGTAGTCATCTACCTGCCGATGATCCCCGAGGCGGCCTATGCGATGCTCGCCTGCGCGCGGATCGGCGCGATCCACTCGATCGTCTTCGCCGGCTTCTCGCCCGACGCGCTCGCGAACCGGATCGACGATTGCGACGCGAAGCTCGTCATCACCTCCGACGGCGCGCCGCGCGGCGGCCGGGTCACGAACCTCAAGGACAACGTGAACCTGGCGCTGACCCACTGCGCCGAGGATCCCGCCTGCCTGATCGTCAAGCGCACGGGCCAGCAGGTCGCCTTCCGCTCCACCGGCGACTACTGGCTGCACGAGATGGAGGAGAGGGTGGGCGACGACTGCCCGGCCGAGCCGATGAACGCGGAGGATCCGCTCTTCGTCCTCTACACCTCCGGCTCGACCGGGAAGCCGAAGGGCGTCGTGCACTCCTCTGGCGGCTACCTGCTCTATGCCGCGATCACGCATCAGTACACGTTCGACTACCATGACGGGGACGTCTTCTGGTGCACGGCGGATGTGGGCTGGGTGACGGGCCACAGCTACATCGTCTACGGCCCCCTCGCCAACGGCGCGACCACGCTGATGTTCGAGGGCGTGCCGACCTATCCCGACGCGGGCCGCTTCTGGGCCTGCTGCGAGAAGCACAAGGTGAACCAGTTCTACACCGCGCCGACGGCGATCCGCGCGCTGATGGGCAAGGGCACCAGCTTCGTGGAGGGCTACGACCTCTCCTCCATCCGCATCCTCGGTACCGTGGGCGAGCCCATCAACCCCGAGGCGTGGAACTGGTACAACGATGTCGTCGGCAAGGGCCGCTGCCCGATCGTGGATACGTGGTGGCAGACGGAGACGGGCGGCCATCTCATCACCCCGCTGCCCGGTGCGACGCCGACCAAGCCCGGCTCGGCCACCACGCCCTTCTTCGGCGTGCAGCCCGTCGTGCTCGACCCGCAGACCGCCGCCATCCAGGAGGAGACGGCGACCGAGGGCGTGCTGGCCATCGCCGACAGCTGGCCCGGCCAGATGCGCACGGTCTGGGGCGATCACGAGCGCTTCGTGAAGACCTATTTCGAGCAGTACAAGGGCTACTACTTCTCCGGCGACGGCTGCCGCCGCGACGAGGACGGCTACTACTGGATCACGGGCCGGGTCGACGACGTCATCAACGTCTCGGGCCACCGCATGGGCACGGCGGAGGTCGAAAGCTCCCTCGTGGCACACCCCGCGGTCAGCGAGGCCGCCGTGGTCGGTTACCCGCACGAGGTGAAGGGACAGGGCATCTACTGCTACGTCACCCTCATGGAGGGGCGCGAGCCGACCGACGACCTGGTCAAGGAGCTTCAGGCCCACGTGCGCTCCGACATCGGCCCGATCGCGAAGCCCGACGTCATCCAGTGGGCGCCCGGCCTGCCCAAGACCCGCTCCGGCAAGATCATGCGCCGCATCCTGCGCAAGATCGCCGAGAACGACTTCGGCAGCCTGGGCGACACCTCGACGCTGGCCGAGCCGGAGGTGGTCGATCATCTGATCGCGAACCGGCCTCAGACGTGAAGGAAACCAAACGGTTGCAACTCAAGGGTGAGTCCTAACATTTGCCCACAACCTGCCCAATTCTCGCCACAGGCCGAGTCGAAAGTCTGAAACATGGAGTGGGGGGACGTAGAGACGTTCCGCGTGAGTAGAAGGTCCGGTGCGGCGGCGCTCTTCGTGGGGGAGTAGCCAGACGCCGCGCCGGACCCGCCGCAAACCCGGCGGCCCGGAACGACATCCGTCTCCCTGCTCCCAACCGGACCAAAGCTCCGGGGCAACCTGTTTGGGACAGGCAGGACTTGCTACAGGCCACCGCCCGTCGGCGTCTTGATCGCCGGCGGGCGGTATGCCTTTGTGCAGGCAGCAACCATCCGGGGAACCTGCGCCATGCGTCCTGTCCATCTCTGCCAGCTTGCCGTCTGTCTGGCCCTGCCGCTCGCCGCCTGCACGCCACCGACGGAAGCCGGCGCCACCGGCTGCGACGCCTATGGATACGCGGCCTTCATCGGGGAAAGTGAGGAGATTTTTACGCGTTCCACCTTCCCCGCTCCGATGCGGATCATCCGGCCCGGCGATGTCGTCACGCAGGATTTCAACCCGGACCGCGTCAATTTCATGCTGGATGAGACCGGAACCATCGTGGATGTGAACTGCGGGTGAAGCGTCGGTGCGGGGTGAGGGATTGACACCTGCGAGACCACCCGCAGGATCGGCACAAGATCCTTGGGAGCCTCGCCCATGCCGAACCCGACCTCAGCCGAAATCATCGCCTTACGCCTCTACGAAGCCGGGGTTCGCCACGCGTTCGGCGTACCCGGCGGTGAGGTGCTGGAACTGATCGACGCAATGGAGCGGATCGGCATCCGCTTCGTCCTCGCCCGGCACGAGAACGCCGCCGGTTTCATGGCCGAGGGGGCCTGGCACGCAACCGGCGCGCCGGGCGTGCTGGTCGCCACCGTCGGCCCGGGCATGGCGAACACGGTGAACGTGACCGCGAATGCGGAACAGGACCGCGTGCCGCTCATCGTCATCACTGGCGCCTATGACGATGTGACGACCCTGCGCTACACCCACCAGATCTTCGACCATCGCGCCGTGCTCAAGCCTGTGGTCAAGGCGAGCTTCGAGGCGCGCGCCGGGGCCTGCGACGTGATGATCGACAAGGCGGTGCGCATCGCGCTCGACCCGCAACCCGGCCCGGTCCATATCGACCTACCGGTCAAGGTCGCGGCCGCCGAGCATCCGGCGCCCGGCGTCGGCTATCTCACGCCGGTCTCGCCCAGCCTTCCCACCGGGCTCGACGCCGCGCGGCGGCGTCTCTCCGAGGCCCGACGCCCGCTGATCGTCGTGGGCCTCGACCTGCTGCAATCCGCCGGTGCGCCCGAAGCGGTCGCCGCTGCGGCGGACACCCACGGCATTCCGGTCGTCACCACCTACAAGGCGAAGGGCGTGCTGGACGAGCGGCATCCGCTCAGCCTGGGCGGTCACGGGCTCAGTCCGAAATCCGACGCCATCCTGATGCCGCTGATCGCGGAGGCGGACCTCGTGATCTGCGCGGGTTACGACCCGATCGAGATGCGCACCGGCTGGCAGGATCCCTGGGACCGCGCGAACGCCATTTCCTTCACCGCGGTGCCGGACAGGCAGGCGATGCACGGCGTCTCGCAGGCCTGGGTCTGCGATCCGGGCCGCAGCCTGGAGGCGCTGTTCGACGGGATCGAGCTGACCGTGGATTGGGGCGGGCGTATCGCGGAGACGCGCGACGCCCTTGCCGCGGCCTTTCCGGCCGGTGATGACTGGGGGCCGGCGCGGGCGCTCTCCATCCTCGACCGGATGCGCCCGGGCGAGATGATGACCAGCGTCGACAGCGGCGCGCATCGGATCCTGATGAGCCAGATGTGGCACTGCGACCGCCCTCATACGCTGATCCAGTCCACCGGCCTGTGCACCATGGGCTGCGCCCTGCCGCTCGCCATGGGCCACGGGCTCGCCAGCGGGGAGCGGAGCCTCGCGGTGATGGGCGACGGTTGCCTCGACATGATCCTGGGCGAGCTCGCGACACTGCGCGACACGGCCGCCCCGGTCATCTGCACGGTGCTCAACGACAGCTCCCTCGCGCTGATCGAGATGAAGCAGCGCCGCGACGGCAAGCAGAACGCGGGCGTCGATTTCGGTGCGACCGACTACGCGGCCGTTGCCGGTGCGATGGGCCTGAAGAGCCTCAAGGCCGACAGCGCCGCGAGCTTGGAGGAGACCTTCGCCGAGGCCCTCGCCGCCGACGGCCCGGTCCTCCTCGAAATCATGATCCCCCGCCGCTCCTATGACGGGCTGATCTAACCTTCCAGCTTGTGGAAATATCCCGGGGAGTTCGGGCCGTCAGGCCCGGACGGGGCAGAGCCCCCGCCCGTCACTTCGGCGCCATCCGGATCGCCCCGTCGAGCCGCACGATCTCGCCGTTCAGCATCGGGTTCTCCGCCATGTGCCGGACCAGCGCCGCGAATTCCGCCGGATCGCCGAGGCGGGAGGGGAAGGGGACCTGCGCGCCGAGGCTCTGCTGCGCCTCCTCCGGCAGGCTCTCCAGAAGCGGCGTCAGGAACAGCCCCGGCGCGATCGCGTTCACCCGGATGCCCGAGCGGGCAAGGTCGCGGGCCATCGGCAGCGTCATCCCCACCACGCCGCCCTTGGAGGCCGAATAGGCGATCTGCCCGATCTGCCCGTCGAAGGCCGCGACGGACGCCGTGTTCACGATCACACCCCGTTCGCCATCCGCGGTTAGGGGCTCGGCCGCCGCCATCCCCGCCGCCGACTGGCTCGCCACGTTGAAGGTGCCGATCAGGTTCACGCCGATGGTCATCGCGAACCTGTCCGGATCGTGGGACTGCCCGTCGCGGTCCACCGTCTTCACCGCCCAGGCGAGGCCCGCGCAGTTCACGCAGATCCGCTCCTGCCCGTGCGCCGCACGTGCGCCAGCAAGCGCCGCTGCCACGCTTCCGGCATCCGACACGTCGGCCTGAGCGAAGTGGCCGCCGATCTCCGCGGCCACTGCCGGACCCTTCTTCGCATCGCGGTCTAGGATCGTCACCTTTACGCCCGCGGCAGCCAACGCACGGGCAGTCGCGGCACCCAGGCCGCTCGCGCCGCCGGTCACCACGGCAGCGATGTTTTCGTTGAGTTCCATGCGCTTCCCTCCCGTTTTGCCGCGGAGTGTGGAGCGGCCCGGGAGGGAAGTCCAGTTCAGCCCACGGCCGCCTGCGCCTTGCCCTTGGCCCGCCGCGCCAGCGTCTCCACATCGTCGCCCGCGACCCGCGGTACCACGCGGTAGGCGGCATTCACGAAGCAGAAGAGCGCGAAGCCCAGAAGTCCGATGCAGACCGCGATCACAAGCGCCTGACCGTAGGCCTGGTCCCGCAGCCAGGAGAACGCCTCGCCCACGCCGCCGGCCTGGCTCGGGTCCGCCTGCAGGGCCGCGAAGACGAGGAAGAAGCCGATCAGCGTGATGATGACCGCCTGCGCCAGCACCCCGGCCTTCAGCGCCGGGTTCCAGTTGCGGGTGAAGTGGTTGGCCCTCAGGTGCTTGCGGTACTTCTCCTTCACCGCCTTGACCACGTAGTAGATGCCGGCCCCGACGGTGACCGCGCCCGCGATCCCCACCAGCCAGATCCCCGCCGGCAGGCCCATCACCCAGCCTACGACTTCGGAGATGGTGGAGCCGCCGCCGCCTCCACCGCCGCCGCCGGACGTGAACAGCAGCACGAAGGCGAAGACGCCGAGCGCGCCGTGGATCGTTCCGGTCGTGATCATGCCGGCGCGGGCGATCAGGCCCTTCGCCTCGCTGCCGTATTCCTCGAGGTCATAGACCGCGTCGACCCAGCGCCAGATCGCGTAGGCCGCCATGCCCAGGAAGATCAGGAACAGCACGACGCTGCCCCACGCGGAGCCTTCCAGCTGCTCCAGCGCGCCGGAGGTGCCTTCGGCCTCGCCCCCGCGTGTCAGGGCGAAGAGCGAGATGCCCGCCACCACCACATAGACGATCCCGCGCCCCGCATAGCCCGCGCGCATGACGGGGATCGCCCAGCTCAGATCCTGCTTGCTCATCGAAAGCCTCCCAAACCAACGGCCAAAACCAATGGAAGGGAAACGCGAACCGGGCAGGGGCCGTTCCTCTCAGGCGGGCACGAGTTGCGCGCCGAGCTTGTCGAGCAGCTCCTCGGTGCCGCCGACCCTCTGGTGCAGGACGTCGCGCCCGTCGAGGAACACGACATGCTCCGTGTAGGTCAGGTGACAGCCGTCATCCGCCGGCTTCATCGACACGGTGACGAGCGAGGCGGAGAACGTCCTGCCCTCGCTGTCCATCGAATAGGTGTAGACCAGCCGTCCGGGGCGGTCACAGACCACGTAGCGGCCGCGATAGACGATATCGCTGCCCTTGAAGAGGAACTCGCCCAGCTCGCTGCCGCCGGGGCGGAAATCCATCTCCCAATGGCGCAGTTCGACGTCCGGCTTGCCGGGGTTCTCCGCGAACCAGCGGCGTTTTGCCTCGGGCCGCGCCCAGGCGTCGTAGACGCGCGCCGGGTCGGCTTTGTAGTCGCGGGTGAGCGTGAAGGTCTGGTGGTCGAGGCCGGTCATGGTGTCCTCCTTCAGGCGGTGACGAGCAGGTCGCCGAGGCGGTCGAGCATCTCGGCACATGGCGTGCGGCGCATGTCGAGCGTTTCGGGCGCGTCGACGTGGACCAGCCGCTCGGCATAGGTCATGCGGCAGCCACCCGCGTGCTCGGCGAAGTCGATCGAGGTGAGCGAGGCGGAGAAAAGCCGCCCGTCCATCCGCATCTCGTAGGTGTGCAGGATGCGCTGCGGGCGCTCGGTCAGGTGGTAGACGCCGTGATATGTGACGGGGCCGAAGGGCGTCTCGATGCGCCCTTCCTCCCGTCCGCCGGGCCGGAACTCCATGCGCCAGTCGAAGACCGCGCCGCGGCCCGGTCCGCTGGCCGCGAACCAGCGGCCCTTGGCCTGCGGATCGGCCCAGGCGTCGAAGACGCGGGGCGGCGCGGCCGCGTACTCTCGGGTGAGGCTAAAGGCATGGTCCCGGAAGCCGGTCATGTGGTGTCTCCTTCGTCGGTGTCTTCTGCGAGGAAGTCGCCGAGGGCATCGAGCCGCTCGTCGATGAAGCGCCTGCGATCGCGCAGCCATCGCTCGGCCGCGCGCAGCCCGTCGGGCCGGATCGCACAGGAGCGGACGCGGCCCACCTTCTCGGTCTCGATCAGGCCCGCATCCTCCAGAAGCTTCACATGCGCGAGGAAGGAGGGCAGGGCCATGTCGAACCGGGCGGCAAGCGTCTTGACGCTGGCCGGCTCGCGCTCGAGCAGGGCCAGCACCTCCCGGCGGGTCGGGTCGGCAAGGGCGCGAAAGATCGCGTCGAGGTTCTGCGAAAGGTTAGCCATGTGCCTAACTTTGAGCGCCAAGGTGAGTCGTGTCAATAAAAGTTAGGATATGAGCTTAGTTTTCTGTGTCGTCGTCCTCGGGCTCGCCCCGAGGATCTCCCGATGCAGCAGATGCTCCGGTCGAGCCGGAGCATGACGCGCCGTTGAAATGAGAGCGCGCTTGTTCGGGCGGCCCCGGATCAAGTCCGGGGCGGTAGCGACGGAAAGCCACCGTCCCGGCCGAAGCGCCGGGACCGCCCGATCAGGAGCGCATCACATCGACTAAATGTCCCGCCCGGCTGATAGGCCGGGCAGCGCCCGACCCTCCCCACGGGAGGGCGCTCTTGCCACGGCTCAAGCCGGAGAACTGTTCGGTGTAGCCAGTCGGCCGAGGGGTTCAGGCATCTCAGTGCGCCCACCCAGGGTCGGCCGCTGCCCTTATCTCATGAATACTAGGCCGTGCCGGGGCTCCGCCCGTGATCGGGCGAAATCTTCCACTGGACGATTTCCCGGATGCCCGATCACCCCGCCATCTGCCGCGCAATCAGCATCTTCTGGATGTCCGACGTGCCCTCGTAGATCTGGCAGACGCGCACGTCGCGATAGATCTTCTCGATCCCATATTCGCTCAGGTATCCGTAGCCGCCCAGCGTCTGGATCGCGGCCGAGCACACGCGCTCCGCCATCTCGGAGGTGTAGAGTTTGGCCATCGCCGCCTCGCGCAGGCAGGGGACGCCCGCGTCCTTCATCCGCGCGGCGTTCAGCACCATCTGGCGGCCCGCCTCGATCTCCGTCTCCATGTCGGCGAGGCGGAACTGCACGGCCTGGTGGTCGAAGATCGGGCGGCCGAAACTCTCCCGCTCCCGCGCGTATTCCAGCGCCGCATCGAACGCCGCCTGCGCCATGCCCACGGCCTGGGCCGCGATGCCGATCCGGCCCGTCTCCAGCGACGACAAAGCGATCTTGTAGCCCTCGCCCTCCTCCCCGATCCGGTTCTCGAAGGGCACCTCCATGTCGTCGAAGGCGAGTGCGCAGGTGTCCGAGGCCTTCTGCCCCAGCTTCTCCTCGACCTTGGCGACGTGGAACCCCTTGGTGTCGTTCTCGACGTAGAACGCCGAGAGCCCCCGCTTGCCCGCCGCCGGATCCGTCACGGCGAAGAGGATCGTCGCGCCGCCGATCCGGGCGGAGGAGATGAACTGCTTCGAGCCGTTGACGACGTAGCGGTCGTTCCGCTTCTCCGCCCGCGTCCGGAGCGCCGAGGCATCCGAGCCCGCATGGCTCTCCGTCAGCGCGAAGCAGCCGATATGCTCGCCGCGCGCCGCGGGCTTCAGCCACGTCTCCTTCTGCCCGTCGGTGCAGAACCGGTCGAGGATCGCGAGGAAGGGCGCGTTGTGCACGCTGACCATGGTCGAGACCGCGCCGTCGCCCGCCGCGATCTCCTCCAGCGCCACGGCGTAGCTGACGTAATCCGCACCCGCCCCGTCCCAGTCGGGATCGATGGTCATGCCGAGGAACCCCATCTCGCCGAGCTCGCGCCGCACCTCCGGCTCGACCTCGCCGGCTGCCTCGCGGTTCAGCGAGCCCGGGGCCAGCCGGTCGCGCGCGAAGCTGCGCGCCGTGTCGCGGATCAGGGTCTGGTCTTCGGTCAGCATGTCAGAGGATCCTCAGTCGTTCCTTCACCGGTCCGCCGGCCGTGCGCCAGCCGGCGAAGCCGTCCTCGATATGGGCGACGTTCTGCAGCCCCATCTCCACCGCCGTCTTCGCCGCGAGGGCGGAGCGCATGCCGGCCGCGCAGTAAAAGACGTACTTCTTGTCCTGCTGGAACACCGGTTTCGCATATTCCGAGCTCGGGTCGAGCCAGAACTCCAGCATCCCGCGCGGGCAGTGGTAGTCGCCGGGGATGTGGCCCTCGCGGTGGACCTCCCGCACGTCGCGCAGGTCGATGAACTGGACGTCGGGATCCTCGACGAGCGCGAGGGCGTCGGCGGCGGCGATGTGCTCCACGACCCCGTTCGCCTGCGCCACCATCCTGTCGGCACCGCGCCGCGCGTCGCCCTCGGCCGCGCGCAGCACCACCAGCCGCTCGTGCCGCCCGGTGACGACGGCATCGGCGACGACCTGCGCGAAGAGCGCCTCGTCCAGCGTGCGCAGCTGCGGCCCGCCGCCCGTCTCGGTGAAGTAGGTGTCCATGGCGGGGAACCAGGCCTCGGCACCGGGTCCGTGAAAGCCGATTTCGGCCAGCGCGTCGAAATGACCGGCGGCAATGGCCTCACCCGCCTCCATCCCCTTGGTCAGAACGATGCAGCTCCAGCCCGGGTAGCGGGAGAGTTCGGCTGGATCCTCCACGAAGATCACCGGCCCTCCTCCGGCCCGCCGGCCTCCTTCCAGTTGCCGAAGCCGGTCTCCATGACCTTGGCGTGGGCATAGCCCATCTCGCGTGCCGTCGCCGCGGCCAGCGCGGCGCGTCCCCCGGCGGCGCAGTAGAAGACGTAGGTGCGCCCCTTGTCGGCCATTGCAGGGTTCGGAGACGGGCCGTCGATGGCGAATTCCAGCGTGCCGCGCGGCACCGGCACCGCGCCCGCGATGCGGCCCTGCGCCACCTCGGGCGGTTCGCGCACGTCGACGAAGGTCACGTCCGCGCGCCCGTGCAGGCCCATCGCATCGGCCACCGTCACGGTCTCGACCTCGGCCTTCGCGGCCGCCACCATATCGCTCAGCGTCTTCATGCCCTTCCCCTTTTCGCGAATGTCATCTTCTGGGCCACCAGCTTGTCGCGCGCACCCTCCCACGCATAGGTCAGCAGCACCGGCTCATGATCGCCGGTCGTGATGCGGTGCCGCCGTCCGGGCGGGTTGAAGATCATGGAGCCCGGCGCGAACACGCCGTCGTCGTTCTCCGACACGCTGCCCGACAGGGTGTAGTAGCTCTCCGTCAGTCCCTCATGCGCATGGGCGGGATAGGTCGTGCCGGGCGCGAAGAGCACGACGCCCAGGATCAGATGCTCCGTCACGACCGGGCCTTGCGGCCCCGCGAACTCGGCATAGGCAAATTTCTGGGCGAGGCCGCGGGGCACCCTCTCGTAGCCGTAGAGCCAGGACAGCTCGTCGCGCACGGCGTCGATGGCGCGCACCACGCTCTCGGTCCGTTCGCGCCGCCCCTGGTCGAGGGCGCGGCGCAGATGGGCGGTCACGGGCTTGTCCTCGCGATGGCGGTGGGCGACGCCGGGGTCGTCGGCGAGCACCCGGCCGATCGCCTCGCGCACGCGGCGCTGGTGGGACCGGATGGCCTTCGACCCGCCGGAGGAGCCCCGGCGGTACATCTCGCCGAACTCGCGCAGGAGGTAGACCCAGTCGGGCCGGCGCGACAGCCGCTCGGGCGGCAGGCCCTCGGGCGGCGCGTCGGGTGCGATGATCTCGTGCGGTTCCATGGCCGTCATGTCGCCCGGCGCCCCCGCTCGGTCAAATGCGCTCGATCGCCACGGCGGTGCCCTCGCCGCCGCCGATGCAGATCGCAGCGAGGCCGCGGGTCGCGTCGCGCTTCTCCAAGGCGTTGAGCAGGGTCACGAGGATGCGCGCGCCGGAGGCCCCGATGGGATGGCCGAGCGCGCAGGCCCCGCCGTTCACGTTCACCTTCTCATGCGGCGCGCCGGTCTCGGCCATGAAGGCCATGGGGACGACCGCAAACGCCTCGTTCACCTCGAAGAGATCGACGTCGTCGACGCTCCACCCGACGCGCTCCATCAGCCGCCGGGCAGCGGGCACGGGCGCGGTCGTGAACCAGCCGGGCGCCTGCGCGTGGCTCTCGTGGCCCAGGATGCGGGCGCGCGGCGTCAGGCCCCGCGCCTCCGCTTCGGACTGGCGCATCAGCACCAATGCCGCCGCCCCGTCGGAGATGCTGGAGGCATTGGCCGCCGTCACCGTGCCGTCCTTGCGAAAGGCGGGCTTGAGGTTCGGGATCTTGTCGGGGCGGGCGGTGCGCGGCTGCTCGTCGCTCTCCACCACGCTGTCGCCCTTGCGGCCCTTCACCGTCATCGTGGAGATCTCACCGGAGAAATCCGCGTTCTGCGCCCGGTCGAGCGATGCGAGCGCATAGGCGTCCTGCGCCTCGCGGGTGAACTGGTACTTCTCCGCGCAATCCTCGGCGAAGGTGCCCATCAGACGGCCCCTGTCATAGGCGTCCTCCAGCCCGTCGAGGAACATGTGGTCCACCACCTCGCCGTGGCCGAGCCGCGCGCCGCCCCGCATCTTCGGCAACAGGTAGGGGGCGTTCGTCATGCTCTCCATCCCGCCCGCGACGACGACCGTGCCGTTGCCCAAGGCGAGCTGGTCGTGGGCCATCATCACCGCCTTCATGCCCGAGCCGCACATTTTGTTGAGCGTGGTGGCGGGCACCTCCTCGCCCAGCCCGGCGGCGAAACCCGCCTGCCGCGCGGGCGCCTGGCCCTGACCCGCGGGCAGGACGCAGCCCATCAGCAGCTCGTCCACATCGCCCGCCGCTATCCCGCCGCCCGCAAGGGCTGCCGCGATGGCCGACCCGCCGAGCTCGGAGGCGGTCGCCCCCGCAAGCTCGCCCTGGAACCCGCCCATGGGCGTGCGGCTCGCACCGACGATGACGATGGGATCCTCGATCATCCTTCCCTCCCCGGAAGTTCTGAACGCTTGTTCAGATAAAGGTGGCATGACGCAGGGTCCCGTTCAAGCGTCCTCGCCTTCATCTTTCCCCAAATACGCCCATCGCGACAGTCGAGGCCCGGTGCGTCTCTTGACTATCCGGTCAAAAGGTCAAAGCCTTTGTCCTTAGCGGTCGCGTTCGACGACCGGTCCACAGCAACAGGAGAGAGGTCCCCTCATGACCATCCGCACCTTGACCGCGCTGACGCTTGGCGCAGCACTGCTTGCGTCCGCGGCCAGCGCCCAGACGCTGCGCTACACGACGCAGGGCGACGCGCTGACGCTGGATCCGCACTCGCAGAACGAGGGTCCGACGACGGCGATGAACGGGCTGATCTACGAATCGCTCGTCACCCGCAACCCGGCGCTCGAGCTCGAGCCCGAACTCGCGACCGACTGGGAGGTCGTGGACGGCGGCTGGCAGTTCACCCTGCGCGAGGGCGTGACCTTTTCCGGCGGGCAGGAGTTCAACGCCGACGACGTCGTCTTCTCGATCAACCGGGCGAAGGCGGAAAGCTCCGACTTCTCGACCCTCATCGACTCGGTGACCGAGGTGGAGAAGGTCGACGACTACACCGTCATCCTGCGCACCGACGGCCCCAACCCGATCCTGCCCAACCAGCTCACCTCGATCTTCATCATGGACGAGGGCTGGGCGACCGAGAACGGCGTGGAGATCCCGCAGGACTACGCCGCGAACGAGGAGACGTTCGCGATCCGCAATTCCAACGGCACCGGCCCCTTCGTCGTCGAGGAACGCCTGCCCGAGGAGCGCACGGTGCTCGTGCGCAACGCGGATTGGTGGGGCGAGGGCGAGTTCCCGGGCAACGTCCAGCGGCTCGAATACCGCCCGATCACCAACGCGGCGACCCGTGTCGCGGCACTCCTGTCGGGTGAGGTCGACTTCGTGCTCGATCCGCCGCTGCAGGATCTCAACCGCATCGAGCAGGCCGACGGCCTGACGGTGAGCACGACCCCGCAGGTCCGCTCGATCTTCTTCGGCTTCGACCAGGGGGCCGAGGATCTGCGCACCGCATCCGTCGAGGGCAACCCGTTCTCCGACGTGCGCGTGCGCCAGGCGGTCGACATGGCCATCGACCGCTCCGCGATCCAGCGCGTGGTGATGGACGGCCTCTCGGCACCGGGCGGCATGGTCGCCTCCCCGGGCGTGCTCGGCTACACCGAGGATATGGACGCGCCGACCGAGGTCGACATCGAGATGGCGAACTCCCTGATGGACGAGGCGGGCTACGGCGACGGCTTCTCCGTCCGGCTCGACTGCCCGAACAACCGCTACAACAACGACGAGGCGATCTGCCAGGCCGCCGTCGCGATGCTGGCGCGGATCGGGATCGAGGTGCAGCTCGAGGCGCTGCCGCGCGCCCAGCACTTCCCCAAGATCCAGAACCGGGAGACCGACTTCTTCCTGCTGGGCTGGGGCGTGCCGACGCTCGACAGCCACTACATCTTCTCGTTTCTGATGGACAGCGAGGGCTCCTGGAACGCCACCGGCTATTCCGACCCGCAGCTCGACGAGCTGGTCGCCGCCATGGCGGTGGAGACCGATCTCGACGCGCGCGGCGAGCTGATCTCGGAGGCCTGGAACATCGTCGACGAGGCACTGCCCTATTCGGTGATTCACCATCAGGTGCTCGCCTGGGGTCTGGCGGACAACGTGGAGCTGCCGATCGCGGCCGACGACACGCCGCGCTTCCGCTACGCGATCGTGAACGAGTAAGCTGAGCGCGCCCCGCCGGGACTTGCATCCGGCGGGGCGTTGCATTCTAAGACGTCGCCATCGCGCGGCGCATCGTTCCGGCCGAAGCGCCGGGACCGGCCCGAGCCAGACGAAACCGAAGCCCGCGAGAGACCCCGGATCCGGTCCGGGGTGGTGGCAATAGGGAGAAAGAGCCAGATGCTGACCTACATCCTGCGCCGATTCCTGCAGGCAGGCCTCGTCATGCTGGTGGTCTCCGCGGTCAGCTTCTCGCTCTTCAACTTCGCCGGCGACCCGGTCAACAACATGGTCGGACAAGAGGCGAGCCGCGAGGATCGCGAGCGCATCCGCGACGAACTCGGCCTCAACGACCCGATCCCGGTGCAGTATGTCCGGTTCCTCGGCAACGCGGTGCAGGGCGAGTTCGGGCTGAGCTACCGCCTGCGCCAGCCCGTGACCGAGGTCATCATGGACCGGCTGCCCGCGACGCTGGAACTCGTCTTCGTCTCCGCCATCATCGCGATGGGGCTGGGGATCACGGCGGGCGTCTATACGGGGATCGCGCGAAATTCGTGGCTGTCGCGCTTCCTGCTGTCCTCATCCCTCGTGGGCGTCAGCCTGCCCACCTTCATCATCGGCATCTCGCTCATCTACCTCTTCGCCGTTCAGCTCAGATGGCTGCCCTCCAACGGGCGGCCCGGCACGGTGGATCTGGGTTGGTGGCGCACCTCGTTCCTGACGGCCGACGGCTGGCGGGCGATCATCCTGCCCGCGATCACGCTGTCGCTCTTCCAGCTCACCATGATCCTGCGCCTCGTGCGGGCCGAGATGCTGGAGGTCATGCGCACCGACTTCATCAAGTTCGCCCGCGCGCGCGGCCTGCCCGAGCGGGTCATCAACTTCCGCCACGCGCTCAAGAACACGCTGGTGCCCGTCATCACCATCATCGGGATCAACATCGGCGGCCTGATCGCCTATTCCGTCATCACCGAGACGGTGTTTCAGTGGCCAGGCACGGGCCTTCTCTTCATCCAGGCGGTCGAATTCGTCGATGTGCCGATCATGTCGGCTTACCTGATGTTCGTTGCCCTCCTCTTCGTCACCGTGAACCTGATCGTCGACCTGCTCTACGCGGTCATCGATCCCCGTATCCGGATCGGAGCCACCTGATGCGCGCGCTCACCCGTTTCCGCACCGCGATGATCGACAGCGACATCGCCTATTCCTTCTGGCGCTCGCCCGTCGCGATCGTTGCCGCCGCCGTCACGATCGGCGTGATCTTCGTCTCGCTCTTCGCGCCGGTCTTCGCGCCCTTCGATCCGTTCGACCCCGCGCAGGTCTCGCTCTGGGACGGCAAGCTGCCGCCCGCCTGGGCGGAGGGCGGGCAGCCGCAATACCTTCTCGGCACCGACAACCAGGGTCGGGACATGTTCTCGACCATCCTCTATGGCGGGCGGCTCTCGATCATCATCGGGGCGGCGGCCGTGCTCCTGGGCATGACGCTGGGCGTCGTGCTCGGCGTGATCTCCGGCTATGTCGGCGGCTGGGTCGACACGGTCATCATGCGGATCGCCGACGTGCAGCTCACCCTGCCGGGGATCCTCGTCGCGATCCTGATCAACGGAATCGGGCGGCAGTTCATCCCGCCGGACCGGATCGACGAGTTCTCGATCTACGTCGTCATCATCGCGATCGGCCTGACCGACTGGCCGCAATTCGCCCGCGTCACCCGCGGTGCGGCCCTCGTCGAGCGGCAGAAGGAATACGTGCAGGCCGCCCGTGTCATCGGCCTGCCGGGCTGGCTCATCATGGTGCGCCACATTGCGCCCAACGTTCTGCGCCCCGTGCTGGTGCTCGCCACCATCGGCCTTGCACTCGCCATCATCGCGGAGGCGACGCTCAGCTTCCTCGGCCTGGGCGTCCCGCCGACCACGCCGTCGCTGGGCACGCTGATCCGCGTGGGCAACGAGTTCCTCTATTCGGGCCTGTGGTGGATCACCTTCTTCCCTGCCATCGCGCTCGTCATCCTGGTCTTCGCCGTGAACCTGCTCGGCGACTGGATGCGCGACGCCCTCAATCCGAAGCTGCGCTGATGAGCCTTCTCGAAGTCAAATCGCTCGACGTCGAATTCCCGACCCGCCGGGGCGTGGTGAAGGCCGCCCGCGGCGTGAAGCTGGAGGTCGCACCGGGGGAGATCGTGGGGCTGGTGGGCGAGAGCGGCGCGGGCAAGTCCACCATCGGCAACGCCATCATCGATCTGTTGGAACCGCCGGGCCGGGTCGCGGCTGGCGAGGTGCTCTTCAAGGGCCGCGACCTGCGTACCCTGTCGGAGCCGCAGATGCGGCGGATCCGCGGCCCCGAGATCGGCATGATCTTCCAGGACCCGCAGACCTCCCTCAATCCGCTCCTCAGGATCGGCGAGCAGCTCGTGGAGTCGATCCAGACCGCACGCGGCGTGAAGGAGGCGGAGGCCGAGGCGATCGCGCTGGAACTGCTCGAAGCCGTCGGCATCCCGGAGGCGAAGGCCCGGATGAAGGCGTTCCCGCATGAGTTTTCCGGCGGCATGCGCCAGCGCGTCGTCATAGCACTCGCCCTCTGCGGCGACCCGGACCTCGTCATCGCCGACGAGCCGACCACCGCGCTCGACGTCTCGATCCAGAAGCAGATCCTCGACCTCATCCAGCGCCTCTGCCGCGAGCGGCAGCTCGGCGTAGTCCTCGTCACCCACGATATCGGCGTGATCGCGGAGATCGCGGACCGCGTCGTCGTCATGTATCGCGGCGAGGTGGTGGAGACGGGCGACACCGCCCAGATCCTCGGCGCGCCGCGGCACGAATATACCAAGTCGCTGATCTCCGCCGTGCCGCGCGCGGATGTGAAGCTGTACCGCTTCTCTAGCGTCGACTACATCGACGGCTCCGAGCCCACGCCCAAGATCGACATCCGCACCCACTGGCTGGGCGCCGCGCGGGAGGAGAAGACGGGGGCCGAGGCCATCGCGGTCGAGAACCTCAACCTCTCCTTCGTGCTGGAAAGGTCTATCTTCAAGTCGCGCCGCCGGATGCTGCAGGCCGTCGACGACGTGAGCTTCACGATCCGGGAGGGGGAGAGCTTCGGCCTCGTCGGCGAAAGCGGCTCCGGCAAGTCCACCGTGGCCCGCATCGTCGCCGGCCTCTACCAGCAGGACAGCGGCACCGTGCGCCTGCTGGGTCAGGAGGTCCACGGCAACTGGCGCGATCCGGTGGAGAAGGTCGCGCGGCGCAAGCTCCAGATGATCTTCCAGGATCCCTATTCGAGCCTGAACGCCCGGATGCAGGTCATGGACATCGTCGCCGAGCCCATCCGCTTCCACAAGCTGACGGGGTCGGAGGGGGAGACGAAACAGATCGTCCGCGATCTGCTCGACCATGTGGGCCTGGGGGCGGCCGCGGCGCAGAAATACCCGCACGAGTTCTCCGGCGGGCAGCGGCAGCGGATTTCCATCGCCCGTGCGCTGGCGAGCCGCCCACGGATCCTGATCTGCGACGAGCCGACATCCGCCCTCGACGTGTCGATCCAGGCGCAGATCCTCAATCTTCTGAAGGATTTGCAGGAGGAACTTAACCTCACGCTCCTCTTCATTTCCCACGACCTGCCTGTGATCCGCCAGATGTGCGACCGCGTCGCCGTCATGCAGCGCGGGCAGATCCGGGAGCTCGCGGAGACCGAGGCGCTCTTCACCCGCCCGCAGGACGACTACACCCGTTCGCTGCTCCAGCAGATGCCGCGGATGGACCTCCTGCGCCCCGCGGCGGAGTAGCGGCGGGCTTGGCATCGCCGCGCGGCGCCCCATGTTGAGGGTCCGCGCGCCCCGCTTCCCCGGCCCGGCGCCGACTGCCCCGGACCGGGGGCCGCCAAGCAGAAGAGACACCTCATGTCCGCCAAAGCCACGGGCCGCTGGCTCGACCGTTCGTCGCCGCCGCACATCGTCACGCTGGTCCTGCTGGCCGGCACGGGAGCGCTGAGCCTCAACATATTCCTGCCCTCGCTGCCCGGTCTGGCGGAGTGGTATGAGGCCGACTACGCCGTCGTGCAGCTTGCCATCTCCGCCTATCTCGCGGTCACGGCGGTGCTGCAACTGGTGATCGGCCCGCTGTCGGACCGCTACGGGCGGCGGCCGGTGATGCTAGTGGCACTGGCTATCTTCTGCGTCGCCACCTTCGGCGCGCTTCTGGCCCCCACCGTCGAGAGCTTCCTCGCCTTCCGCTTCCTGCAGGCGGTCATCGCCTCGGGCTTCGTGCTCAGCCGTGCCGTCGTGCGCGACATGGTGGGTCCGGACCAGGCGGCAAGCATGATCGGCTATGTCACCATGGGCATGTCGCTGGTCCCGATGATCGGCCCCGCGCTCGGCGGCCTGCTCGACGCGGCCTTCGGCTGGCAGGGCTCCATCGCGCTGCTGCTGGTCTTCGGCCTGATCGTGCTCTGGGTCACCTGGGCCGACATGGGGGAGACCAACTCCGTGCGCTCGGCAAGCTTCGCAGCGCAGTTCCGCGCATACCCCGAACTGGTGCGCTCGCGCCGGTTCTGGGGCTATGCGGCGACGGCGGCCTTCGCCTCCGGCGCGTTCTTCGCGTTTCTCGGCGGCGGACCCTTCGTGGCGAGCGTTCTGCTCGGCATGGGGCCGAAGGCGGTCGGGCTCTACTTCTTCTTCGTCGCCTTCGGCTACATGCTCGGCAACTTCTTCTCCGGCCGCTATGCCGCACGGGTGGGTCTGAACGGCATGATGATCATGGGCGGCATCGTCGCGGCGGCGGGCGTGGCGCTCGCCATCGTGCTCTTCGGGGCAGGGGTGATGCACCCGATGTCGCTGTTCGGTCCGATGTTCTTCGTGGGCATCGGCAACGGGCTGACGCTGCCCTCGGCCAATGCGGGGATGGTGAGTGTGCGACCGCACCTCGCGGGCTCCGCTTCCGGCCTTGGCGGTGCGCTGATGATCGGCGGGGGAGCGGCGCTGTCGGCCGCGACAGGTGCCGCGCTCAGCGTAGAGACCGGGCCGTGGCCGCTGATCGGCACCATGTTCGCGGCCTCCCTGATGACGGTGGTCTCCGCGCTCTACGTCATCCGTCGCGCGCGGCAGGTCGGCGCGCTGGGGACCGAGCAACCGGCGGAATAGCTTGATCGCGTTGCAGTTGTCCTCTTGGATGAAGGCCGGAGGAGGCCACCCATGCTGCTCGAGATCGACGCGCAGAACGCGCTCTACTACATCCATCATCCGCCTGCGGACGACCGCCCGACCTTCGTCTTCGTCAACGCGCTGACCGGCTCGACCCCGGCGTGGGAGACGGCGGTCGCGCCCGCGCTCAGGGCCGAGGGCTACGGTACACTCAGCTGGAACTTCCGCGGGCAGGCCGAGAGCCGGTTCGGCCCCGACGTGGCGCTCACCGCCGAGTTGATCGCCGGGGATCTGGGGCGGCTGCTGGCCGAGGTCGCACCCGCGCGCCCCGTGCTCGTCGGCGTCTCCATCGGCGGGCTCTACGCGGCGCGCGCGGTGCTGGCCGGGGCGCGAGCGGAGGGACTGGTGCTCCTCAACACCCTGCGCGAGATCGGGCCGCGCATCGGCTGGATCAACGACGCCATGCCGCGGATGGTGGCGGAGGGCGGGTTCGAGCTGATCCTCGATGTCCTGCTGCCGCTGCTGGTCAACGCGGAGTTCGCGGCGAAGGCCCGGGCGGGTGCCCTGAAGGGTGAATACAAGCCGCTCGATCCGGAGCACGGGCACATGAACCTGATGCGCCATGCCCCCGATGCGGATTGGGATATTCCCTACGAGCGCCTCGACCTGCCGGTGCTGGTCGTCACCGGCCTGCAGGACCGTGTCTTCCTCGACCGCGAAGTAGTCGACCGGCTCTACGCCCGCCTGCCGAACGCGCAGCGGCAGGACTGGGAGGATACCGGCCACCTGATCCCGCAGGAGCGGCCCGAGAAGCTGGCGGCCGCCCTCGCGGCCTTCGGAGCGGCCTTGTGAAGATCGCGCCGAGATGGGCCTACCCGGTCGTCTTCGTGGGCGTCTGCGGCCATGCCTCCTCGGAATTCTTCGCCGTCCTCTCCGGCGTATCGGGGCCGGAGGTCAGCGTCTGGCGCTACCTCCTCGGCGGCTTCGGCCTGATCGTCTGGGCGCTGATCGACCGGGACAGCCGGGACCTGATCTCGCCGCTGAAAACCGAAGGCTGGCGGATCGTCTGGCTCAGCGTCTTCGGCGTGACGCTCACCTACCTCGCCTTCCACTGGGCGCTCGACTACGCAACGGTGATCCAGGTCGCCACGGTGGTCACGACCATTCCGATCTTCGTGGCGCTGGCCAACTGGGTGGTGAACGGCGTGGCTCCCGGTGCGGTGAAGATCGTGACCGGCGCGATGGCCGTGACCGGCGTCGTGCTGCTGCTGACCGACGGCGCGATCGAGGCGCTGTCGGGCACGCCCGGCACGCTCTTCGGTGTGCTCCTCGCCGTGATCTGCGCCGCGCTCGGCTCGTTCTACGCCGTGCTCGTCAAACCGGTCATGGGCCGCCACGGCGGGCTCAAGGTCATCGCGCTGACCATGATGATCGGCGGCATCGGCCTGTGGCTGCTGGTGGGCGGCGTCTGGAGCATTTGGGTGAACCCGCTTACGCTGACCGAGCGGCCGCCGCTGGCGATGTGGTCGCTCCTGATCCTCGCGCTCTGGAACACGACAATCACGCAACTGCTATGGTTCGGTGGGCTTGCGGCGGCGCCCGACATCACGCGGGCGTCCTACCTGTTCTTTCTGAAGCCGGTGATCGCGGCTGGACTGGCGATCTTCATCCTCGCGCAGTATCCGACACCGCTGCAGGTCGCGGCCATCCTCGTCGTGACCGGATCGGTCTTCGTCGAGATGTTCTGGCCGCGCCTGCGTCAGCTCGCGAGCCGCTGAGGCTCAGGCCTTCTCCAGCTCGCTTTCGGACTTCAGCACCTCGTCGCCGTCGTCCTGCTCGATTTTGAAGGCGGGGTTGTCGTCGTCCGCGTCGCGGGTGACTTCGGACCCGTCGATCTTCAGCGTGATCTTCTGGGTGTAGCGCTTGACGACCTCGCCGGTGCCGGTGCCATTGCCCCAGTCCCACTTGACCTTGTCGCCGACCTGAATGCCCATCGTTCAATCTCCCTTGGCTGTCGAATGACTGGTCAACGGCGCGGGCAAGGCGGCGGTTCCTGCGGCAAAAGCGATCGGATGGGCGTGTGCTGCCCGGCGACCGGTCCGGCGACGGGGCTCCTCACGTCTTCGCATAGGGGTTCGCATCGACCCGCAGCGACTGGTGGCAGAAGGCACCCGCCCGCGCCCCGTCCGCTGCGGCCCACGTCGCGCTGTAGCCGATGCGCGCCAGATCCCCGGCGGCATAGATCCCGGGCACGGAAGTCATCTGCAGGTCGTCCACGGCGACATAGGGACCGAAGGGCCCCTCCTCATGCGCGCAGCCGAGCTGGCGGGCGAGGTCGCAGGCGGGCTCGGCCCGGCTGACCATGTAGAGCACGTCGCGCGCCACCTTGCTGCCATCGGTGAGGTGCAGCGCAATCAGCCGGCCGTCCCGCTGTTCGAGACGGGCGACCTCCGGCTCCACGATGCCGATGCCGCGCGCGGCGAGGTCGGCGCGGTCCTCCGCCCCGATCTCCTGCCCGTTGGCGAAGAGGATCAGGTCGTCGCTCCAGTCCCCGAGGATCCGCGCCTGGTGCAGGCTCGGCGCGCCGGTGAAGAGGATGCCGGTGGGCCGGTCCGCCACCTCGTAGCCGTGGCAATAGGGGCATTGCAGGACGGTCCGGCCCCAGCAGGCCGCCACCCCGTCGAGCTCCGGCAGCAGGTCGCGCATCCCGCAGGCGAGTACCAGGCGGCGGGCGGCGAGGGTGCGGCCCGTGGCGGTCTGGAGGCGGAAGCTCTCCTCACCCGTGCATATGGAGGTCACCCGCTCCTCATGCAGGGTCACGGTCGGGTAGGCGAGCACGTCGCGGCGGCCCGCGGCGCGCATCTCCGCCGGCGACCGTCCGTCCATGCCAAGGAAACCGTGCCCTGCGGCGGCGAAGCGGTTGCGGGTCAGCCCGTCATCGAAGAGCGCCACGGTGCGCCGGGCCCGGGCGAGGTGGAGGGCGGCGGTCAACCCCGCGAAGCTGCCGCCGATCACGGCGGCGTCCACGGGCGGGGTTGCGTCGAAGGGGGACATGGCGGACCTTTCATGTAACTAGGCGAATCACATAACTATGATGGTTACATGAAGCGGAATGGCAAGCTCTCCCTCGCGCTGCACGCGCTCGGTCACATGGCACGGGCAGGCGATGGCCCGCTGCGGTCGGAGGATCTGGCGGCTCATCACCAGACCAATCCGGTGGTGGTGCGCCGCGTACTCGGCGTGCTGCGCGATGCGGGGATTGTCACGTCGGAGCGGGGTCATGCGGGCGGCTGGCGGCTCGCCCGTGCGGCAGGGGAGGTGAGCGTGGCGGAGGTCTACGCCCTCCTGCGCGAGCGGACCTTCGCCGCCGATCCCAAAGCCGCCGCCTCGCCCTGCGCCATCGAGGCACGGCTGCACGACGTGATGGCGGAGGCCGCGACGGCGGCGGAGGAGCGGCTGCGCGAGCGGCTTGCCACCGTCAGCATCGCGGACCTTGCCCGCGCGATGGACGGGGCCGCCGGGGAGGCGGCCCCGGGGCTGCCCTAGCCGACGGTCAGCACGGTCTTGCCGATGGCCTTGCCGCTTTCCTGCAGGCGGTGGGCGTCGCGCAGGGTCTCGACGCTCATCACCCCGCCGTCGTGGTTCGCGGTGGTCACGAGGGTGCCCGCGTCCACCAGCTCCGCCACGCGCGTCAGCAGGCGGTGCTGCGCGTCGATGTCCCGCGTCTCGTAGAAGGAGCGGGTGAACATGAACTCCCAATGCAGCGCGATCGACTTCCACTTCAGCAGGCTGATGTCGATCTTGGCCGGGTCGGGGTCGTCGATCAGGCCGAAATGACCCTGCGGCGCCATCAGCTCCGCGATGGCGGGGAAGTGGCGGTCGGTGCCGTTGGTGCCCGCGACGTAACGGGGGGCGAGGTCGAGGGCGGCAACCTGCTTCACCAGATCGCCGCGGTGATCGATGACGTGATGCGCCCCCATCTTCTCCACCCATGCCCGCGTTTCGGGGCGGGAAGCGGTGGCGATCACGGTAAGGTCCGTGAGCTGGCGCGCGAGCTGGATCAGCATGGAGCCGACACCGCCCGCGCCGCCGATGACGAGCAGGGCATCGCCCTTTCCGGAGTCCTCGGCGATCCCGAACCGATCGAACAGAAGCTCCCATGCGGTGATCGAGGTCAGCGGCAGGGCGGCGGCCTGCGCGTGGTCGAGGCTCGCCGGCTTGCGCCCCGCGATGCGCTCATCGACGAGGTGCAGCTCGGCATTGGTGCCCGGCCGCGCGATGCTGCCCGCGTGGAACACCTCGTCGCCGGGCTCGAAGAGCGTGACCTCCCGCCCGACGGCGCGCACGATGCCCGAGGCGTCGAAGCCGAGCACGCGCGGCCCGTCCTCCGGTGCTACGCCCGCGCGCAGCTTCACATCGACGGGGTTCACGGAGATCGCCTTCACCTCCACCAGCAGATCGCGCGGGCCGGGCTGCGGCTCGGGCAGGTCGAGCGCGGTGAGCGCCTCCGCGTCGTCGAGGGGCAGGGGGCGGTGGTATCCGATGGCCTTCATGGTGTCTCTCCTTTCGCCAGGTGGGCGAGAGGTGGAGAGGCGGCTTCACAGCCGCAAGAACGGCGTTTTCGGCCCCTTAGGCACCGAAAGGATACTAAGGCCGGGCGAGCAGGTCGGTGGCGATCCCGGCCGAGGCCAAGGCGAGACCCATGGTGTCGATAGCATGCCCGCCGGTGACACGGTTCAGCAGGTGGACGAGCGCGCGGACCAGCCGAGTTGCTGCCAGCAGGGCCAGTGCCGCGACCAGAACCGCGAGCGGCAGCAATGTCAGGAACGCGAAGATCGCGGCGAAGACGATGGCTCCGATGCGCGCGCTCTCCTCCCCTAGGCGATCAGCAGAAGCGGAATGATCAGGACGGCCAGAGCGATCAGGAAGGCGGCGAAGAGGCCGACGCCCGAGAGGATGCCGACCGTGAGGGACCGCAGGTCGGGCACGCGCAAGGTGTCGGGCGCGGGCGGCCCGCCCTCCACATTGGCAAACATGAGGCGGACCGGCACGACGGCCACGGCTCCGAGCCCCGGCGACCGCCGGTCGGATCGGCTTACCAGCCGCTCGGGCAAGTCGTCGATCCACGCTTCCAGCCGGGCGCTGGCACGCGGCAGGTAGATTTCGATGAGGGTGAGGATCAGACCCGCAATGTCGAGACCGATCCCCATCGGCGGGCGCTACTCCCCGATCACGGCACCTTCGCGGCGGGGGTCGGCGGCGCCGGTCATCGTGCCGTCCTCCCCAATCACCACGACATGGAGGCCGGAGTTGAGGTCGCGGACGTTGGTCTCGTGCCCCAGCTCCTGCAGCACGCTCTCGAACTCCGCCGCGTCGCTGCCCTCCTCCAGATCCGTGGCGCCGTTGCGGTTGACCACGTGCCCGTCGGAGATCGCGGCGAGCGGCCCCATCCCGAAGTCGATCATCTGCACCAGCGAGCCCGCGACGTAGTTGATGATCCGACTGCCGCCCGGCGAGCCGATGAGGATCGAGGGCTCCCCATCCGTCATCACGATGGTCGGCGACATCGAGGAGCGCGGCCGCTTGCCGCCCTCCACCCGGTTGGCGACCGGACCCGCATCGCCCTCGGGCACGAAGGAGAAATCGGTGAGCTCATTGTTCAGCAGGAACCCGTTGGTCATCACGCGGGAGCCGAACCCGGTCTCGATCGTCGTGGTCATCGAGATCATGTCGCCGTGCCGGTCCACGATCACGAAATGCGAGGTGCCCGCGCGATCAGGGCTGGTGTCGGGCGACCAGAAGCGCGTCTCGTCCCACGCCGGAAGCCCCGCCTCCGCCTCACCCATGCTGGTCACTGGATCGATCAGGGTCGCGCGATCGGCGAGGTATTCGGGATCGACCAGCCCCTCGGTCGGCATGTCCACAAAATCGCTGTCGGCCATGTACTTGCCCCGGTCGGCATAGGCGAGGCGCGCGGCCTCCAGATACATGTGCCAGGCATAGGGCGGCTCCATCGTCGACAGCTCGAAGCTGTTGAGCATGCCGAGGATCTGGCCCACCGTCAGCGCGCCCGACGACGGCGGACCCATGCCACAGACGTCGTGGACGCGGTAGGCGACGCAGACCGGCGCACGCTCGATCACTTCGTAGGCGGCGAAATCCTCCAGCGTGAGGATGCCGGGATTGCTCTCGGTCTGCACGGCGGCGACGATGTCGCCCGCGATGGCTCCGGTGTAGAACGGCGCGATCCCCGCGGCCGCGATCAGGCGCAGGGTGCGCGCGAAGGCGGGGTTGGCGAGCGTGGTGCCCGCGGTCTTCGGGCTTCCGTCCTCCTCGAAGAAATAGGCGGCGGTCTCCTCGAACCGGGCGAGGTCGCGGTCCATCGCGCCCTCGATCGAGGCGGCGAGGCGGGGGCTGATCTCGAACCCCGCCTCCGCCATCTCGATGGCGGGTTGCAGGAGGTCCGCCCACGGCGTCCGGCCATGGCGGGCGTGCATGTGGTCGAGCAGCGCCAGGGTGCCCGGCACCCCGACCGAGCGACCGCCGATCACCGCGTCCCAGAAGCTCGCCGGCGGCTCTCCATCGGACCCCAGCCAATAGTCCTCGCGCGCGGCCTGCGGCGCGGTTTCCCGCCCATCGAACGTGGTCAGATGTCCTTCGGACGCGTCCCAGTAGACCGCGAAGGCCCCGCCCCCGATGCCGGAACTCTGCGGTTCCACGAGGTTGAGCATCATCTGCACGGCCACCGCCGCGTCTGCCGCGGAGCCGCCGGCGGCCAGCACGTCGGCCCCGGCCTGAGCGGCAAGCGGGTTGGCGGCCGCCACGATGTACTCGGTCGCCGTCGCCTCCCGCTGCTCGGTCAGGCCGGTGCCCGCCTCGGGCTGCGGGGAAGCGTTCTGCGCCGCGGCGGGAAGGGCGGCGAGAAGGGCGAGCGTCAGGCGTTTCATGGGATCTCCTCCATCCGGCGCGGGCGGTGCGTACCGCTTTGACGCGAAAAGCTAGCGCAGCCCTCAACCGCGGCGAGGGGGTTGACGGTTGTGAACGGGACGGTTCAGATTTTGCCCGGCGGCGGTTCGACCGGCTGCCCGACAACAGGGAGAAGACGATGAACGCATTGCTCAAAGGCGCGGCCGCGGCCGCGCTGGCGCTGGGGCTCGCCGGGCAAGCGGCGGCACAGGATGTCACGCTGCGCTTTCAGCATTTCATCTCGAATCAGGGGTCGGTGCCCAAGCACTTCATGATCCCCTGGGGTGAAGCGATCGAGGCCGAGAGCGACGGACGTATAAACTTTGAACTATATCCGTCCATGCAGCTCGGCGGCGCGCCGCCCGCGCTCTACCAGCAGATCGCCGACGGCGTGATCGATGGCGGCTGGTTCATCCCCTCCTACACGCCGGGCCGCTTCCCGGGGTCGGAGACGTTCGAGCTGCCCTTCATGACGTCGCTGAGCGCAGAGGAGAGCTCCCGCGCCGCCTGGCGCTTCTACGAGGAGTTCCTGGCCGACGAGCTGTCGGGGGTGAAGGTGCTCGCGGTCCACGTGCACGGGCCCGGCATCATCCACACCGGCAACACCAGCGTGGAGAGCCTGGAGGACATGGCGGGCCTCAAGCTGCGCGGCCCGTCCCGGCAGGCCAACGCTCTCCTTGAATCGATGGGGGCCACGCCGGTCGGCATGCCGGTCCCGGCCTTCCCCGAGGCGCTGTCCAAGGGTGTCGTCGATGGCGGTGTCATCCCGTGGGAGATCGTGCCCGCGCTGCGCGTGCAGGAACTGGCGGAGAGCCACACCGAGCTCGGCGGCGAGCGCTCGATGTACAACACCTTCTTCGTCTGGGCGATGAACCACGACGCCTACAACGCGCTGCCCGACGACCTGAAGGCGGTGATCGACGCCAACTCCGGCCTCGAGACCTCGGCCTTCGCGGGCCGTGCGATGGATACCGGCGACGTGCCGGGCCGCGAGAGTGCGGTGGGCGCCGGCAACACGATCGTGGAGCTGACCCCCGAGGAAACCGCCCGCTGGGCCGACCTCGCCGATCCGCTGATCCAGGCATGGATCGCCGAGGCCAACGCCCGCAACCTGCCGGGCGAGGATATGGTCGAGCGTGCCCGCGCCCTGATGGCCGAAGAATCCGGCGGCGGCGCTTGAGCCGAGCCGCTTCCACAGCAGGCGCCGCCCCCCGGGCGGCGCCTTTTTTGTTGGGCGATGGGTGGCTTGAGAGGTCGGTTTGCCGGCTCCTGCGTCGCGCGAAGCCGCTGGCTCGTATCCGAGCGCCGGTGTCACGGATGCATCTTCGCACCCTTTGTGACCTTATCGACCGCTTTCCTGTCGTCGCGCAGGGCGAGGCCGACGAGGTTCAACGCTTCGGTTTCACATGCCCTGACCGCCGCGCGGTTGGCGGCATCGTGGCCGGTCGCGAACATCTCTTCGATGTAGATCGCCATATCCATGCCGCGCGTCAGCGCACGGCCGTGGATCCGCTTCAACCCGTCGCGGTCTGTCGTAAGCACGATCATCGGCTGGATGATCAAGGGTCGGTAGCTGCGGCCGCTGGCATCCTCGTAGCGCTCGCCAAGAAGATCGGGATCGGCGCCGAGAATGCCACTCGTCAGGAAGGCGGTCACGTTCAGCTTCTGCCAGCCCAGCAGATCGTCCCGCACGATCAGGGAGATTTTCGTATCGAACAAGCCTGCGCCCCACTATCTTTGTCATCTGCGCACATTCACCAACGATTATTTGGTGAGAAGTGCCTCCGGCAGGATAGGATGGGCGGACGAACGCAACAAACGAAGCATTTCCGATATGAGGGCGCGACTATGGAGCTTGACCGAACCGATCGCAGGATACTGGCCCTGTTGTCGAAGAATGTCCGGACGACCAACAAGGAGCTCGCCGATGCTGTCGCCCTCTCACCGTCGAGTGTGCATGAGCGCACCAAGCGCCTTCTCAACAGCGACCTCGTATCGGGCGCGCATCTTGATGTGGATCTGGGGCAACTCGGCCTGTCTCTGAGGGCGCTCCTGTTCGTTCAGATGTCGGAGCACGAGAAGTCCAACCTGGATGCCTTCGTCCATGACGTGCTGGAAATCGCCGAGGTGCGCGCTGCGTGGATGATCAGCGGCAGGTTCGATGCAATTGTCGAACTGGTCACGCGAGACACCGCGCACCTGCACCGCGTCGTGGTCGAGCGTTTTTCGTCGCGGGAAGAGGTCCACCGCATCGAGACATCGATCATCTTTGACGGCGCGGAGCAGCGGGACCTGTCGGCCTTGCTCGACATCGACACCTGAGCCCAACCGCCGGGCTCCCTCACCGCGTCTGGGCAGGTCCATGGTCACCTCGGGCGCGCTCGTCGTTCGATCTCCTGCATTCAGGCGCTTGCTTTGTGCTGTTTGGCGTAGAGGATCAGGGTCATGATCGATCTGGACAAAATCCGCGCAGACACGCCGAGCTGCAAGAACGTGCTGCACTTCAACAATGCCGGCTCATCTCTCATGCCCACGCCGGTGTTCGAGGCGCTCCAACGTGTGCTGCGTGACGAGAACGACGTCGGCGGGTATGAGGCGGAACGGCGGGCGCAGGATGACATCCAGGCGTTCTATGCCGAGTTCGCGGGCCTCCTGAATGCCGAGCCCGACGAGATCGCGTTCGTGGAGAATGCGACGCGCGCGTGGGACATGGCGTTCTACGGCCTCCAGCTGAAGCCGGGCGACCGGGTCATCACCCACGGATCGGAATACGCGTCCAACTACCTCGCGCTGCTTCAGCAGTCGCGGCGTCTCGGGTTCGAGATCGATCTCGTGCCCTCGGATGAATTCGGTCAGATCGACGTCGGCGCGCTGGACGGCATGATCGGGCCGCAGACGAAGTTGATCGCCATCACGCATGTGCCGACGCAGGGTGGCCTCGTGAACCCGGCCGCCGAAGTCGGGAAAATCGCAAGGAAACATGGCGTTCTCTACCTGCTCGACGCCTGCCAGTCGGTCGGCCAGCTGGATGTGGACGTGGCCCACATCGGCTGCGATGTCCTCTCCGGCACCGGGCGCAAGTTCCTGCGGGGGCCGAGGGGCACCGGGTTTCTCTATGTCCGGAAGGGCATCCTCGACCGGATCGATCCGCCCTTCGTCGACCTGCTGTCGGCGAAGTGGACCGAGGCGAATGATTTCGAACTCACCCCCGGTGCCAAGCGCTTCGAGAATTGGGAGAGCTATGTCGCGGGCCGCGTCGGTCTGATGGAGGCCGTCCGGTACGCACGGGGCATCGGGCTCGCGAGTATCGAGGCCCGCGTGATCGAGCTGGCGCGGGACCTGCGCGTGGCGTTGGGCGACGTCAAAGGCGTCTCGGTGCACGATCTGGGTGAGAAGAAATGCGGGATCGTCACGTTCACGAAAGACGGGATCGATCCCAGGGCGATGGCCGACAGCTTGCGCGCGGACGGGATCAACGTGTCGGTGTCTCCGGTCACGGCGGCGCGTTTGGACCTTGAGCCGCGCAACCTCGCGGCGCTGGTGCGAGCCTCCGTCCATTACTTCAACACGCACGAGGAGATCGCCCGGTTCGTCGAGGTCGTGAGGCGGGCCTGACCGACGGCGGACGTCCGGCGGGTGCTTGCCTTCACACGAGGAAAGGGGTCACGCCGCGGGTTGGCGCAGGACGCGGGGGACCTTGAACTCGACGTTCTCCTGGGCGGTTTCGACCACCTCGACGGTCACGTCGTAGCGGGCGCGGAAGGCGTCGATGACCTCCTCGATCAGCACCTCGGGCGCGCTCGCCCCCGCGGTGATGCCGAGATGGCGGATGCCGTCGAGGGCGCGCCAGTCGATATCGGCGGCGCGCTGGACGAGCTGGGAATAGGCGCAGCCTGCCTTGGCCCCGACCTCCACCAGCCGCTTGGAGTTGGAGGAGTTGGGCGCGCCGATCACGAGGAGCGCATCCACCTTCGGCGCCACGGCCTTCACGGCCTCCTGCCGGTTGGTGGTCGCGTAGCAGATGTCTTCCTTGTGCGGACCGACGATGGCGGGGAAGCGGGCGGTCAGGGCCGCCACGATCTCCGCCGTGTCGTCGACGCTCAGTGTCGTCTGCGTGATGTAGGCGAGCTTTTCGGGGTCGCGCGGTTCCAACCCGGCCACATCTGCGGGCGTCTCGACCAGCAGCACCTCGCCGGGCGGGAGCTGGCCCATGGTGCCCACCGTCTCGGGATGCCCCTCGTGACCGATCATGACCATCTGCAGGCCGTTCGCGTGGTGGCGTTCGGCCTCGATATGGACCTTGCTCACCAGTGGGCAGGTGGCATCGACATAGAGCATCCGGCGCCGCTCGGCCTCCGCCGGGACCGCCTTCGGCACGCCATGGGCGGAGAAGATCACGGGCCGGTCGGGCGGGCAGTCGTCGAGCTCCTCGACGAAGACGGCGCCCTTCTCGCGCAGGCCATCGACGACGTAGCGGTTGTGGACGATCTCGTGCCGCACGTAGACGGGCGCCCCCCATTTCTCGAGCGCCATCTCGACGATCTTGATCGCCCGGTCGACCCCGGCGCAGAAGCCGCGCGGCGCGGCAAGGTGGATGGTCAGCGGCGGCATGGGCACGGTCTCCGGCATCTTGCGATCCATATAGACCCAAGGACCGGTGCTCCGAAAGGGGCGCGCGCTCAGAGGTCGCGGATCCGCCGTCCCATGTCCGTGAGAAAGGAGCCCATGCCGTGGGACAGGCGCTGCATCTCGCCCGCGATGACCCGCAACCCGGCTCCCGCGGTGCCGGCGCGCGCCGCCTCGACGCCCGCGTTGATGGCGATCAGCTCGATGCTCCGCCCCACATTCTCGAGCTGGCGCAGGGAGCGGGTGAGATCGGCGCGTTCGCGTCGGAGCATCTCCCTCTCGATCCGGGCGACATCCTCCTCGACCTTCGCGAGGTATCCCGTGATCCGGTCCTCCAGCGTGACAAGGCAGAGTTCGCTCAGGTCCGGCGCACGGCGCAGCCGGTCGGCGAGGTCGCCCGCCGTGCACCCGGCATGCTTCTGCAGTTCCTCGAGCGCCTGACGGGCGGCAGCGCGGGCGGGTGCCACATCGGCGCCGGGCGTGATGTCGAGGCTCTGCTGCTCCTGCGCGAGGCCGCTGCCCAGCAGGCGCACGGCGGCGTCCAGCCGGTCGAGCGCGCGTTGGGTCGCGGCCTGCGGCGGGGCGGCCATGTCGGGATCCATCGCGGCCCGCTGGGCGAGCAGGATCACGCAGGCGGCGATCCGCGCCGGGCCCACGGTGACATAGGTCAGGTGTCCGAGGCGGCGCAGGCTCGGAATTTGGCTCACATCGGCGGCTCCGTTCTGATCGGCACCCGCACTCTGCACCGGCTGTCCTTAAGAAAGGATTTCAGACCGCGAGCGTCAGCCAGACGACGACGGCGTAGCGCCCCGTCTTCGCGATGCTCACCAGCAGCAGGAACAGCCAGAAAGGCGTGCGCATTACGCCCGCCACCACCGTGACCGGATCGCCCAGGGGCGCCCAGCTCAGCAGCAGGGTCCAGACGCCGTACTTCCCGTACCAGCGCTGGGCGCGGTCCATCTGCGCCTCGCTCACCGGCCACCAGCGGCGATGGCGGAAATGCTCGATCCCGCGCCCCATGATCCAGTTGACGACGGAGCCCAGGATGTTGCCCACGCTCGCCACGATCAGCAGCGGCGGCCAGTCGAGGTTCCCTGCGATCAGCAGGCCGACCAGCACGATCTCCGACTGGAAGGGCAGCAGCGTCGCCGCCCCGAAGGCCGCGAGGAACAGTCCGCCGAGCTGTGCGAGGTCCGCCGTCATCCCCCGGGCGAGATGGGCCGCGTCGCCCGCCTTTCAAAGCCCGGTCAGGCCGGCCGGGGGCGCAGCCGGCCGAGCCGGCGGACCAGCAGCCGGTCGAGCGCCAGCGCCAGCGCGAGCGACAGGCCGACCAGCGGCAGCACCACCATCAGGCCGAGCGCCAGCGCCCCGATCCCCCGGGCCACCGGCAGGTCGGGCGCCTGCGGCACGCCCAGCGCTCCCGCCGGCCGCCGCATCCACCACGCGACGAAGCCGGTGACGGAGAGCAGCATCCCCAGAAACGCCGCCAGCGCGTTCTGATAGCGGTTCGGCCTGCCATAGAGCTCGCCCTGGTGGAAGGCGACGGCGAGCGACAGCCCGCGGGCCGTTGCCGGGTCGCCCATGGCGTCGTAGCGGGACAGGACCGCGCCGGTGTACTTGTCGAGCGCGATCTCACCCTGCTCCATCCGATCCGTGGTGGCCGACGCGATGACGTAGGGACCCGCGGCCTGCGGCGAAGGGCGAAGCTCCCAGGGGGGCGGCAACTCGGACCAGATGGCGGTGTGCAGCGCCGCCTCCAGCCCGATCGGAGGCCTGCCCATCGGCAGCGAGGCCGGGACGCGATCCTCGTCCGCCACCCGCACCGACGCCTGGCCGAGGCCCTCCTGAACGCGCGCCACCGCGCCGCCCCAGACGGTCGTCATCGGCAGGCTCGTCAGCACGAGCGGCACGGTCAGAAGGGTGGCGAGCATCCCGACGAAGAGATGGCCCTGCCGCCACCAGGCCCGCCCCCGGCCGCGCGGCAGGGCAAGGGCATCGCGCAGGCGGCGCGGCCCGCGGGGCCACCACAGCACCGCGCCGGTCACGAACAGGACCAGCGACCAGTGCACCGCAAGCTCGATCAGCAGTCGCCCGGTGCCGCCCAGCAGGAGCTCGCCATGCAGCCGCCGCACGAGCTCCGTCGGCATCGTGTCGCGCGCATTCACGCCCAGCACGTCGAGCCTGTAGGGATCGATCCAGGCGATGGACCGCGTGCCGCCGGCATCGTCGAAGTCGATCTGCACCGAGCGTGCCGGATCCTCCGAGACCAGGACGCCATGCAGGCGCGCGATGCCCGTCCGCTCGTGCAGCGCCATCACCTGCGCATCGAGCGGCTGCCACGTGCCCGCCGGCACGACATGCAGCTGGTCGGCATAGAGCAGCCCGTCGATTCGCGGCTTCAAGAGGTAGAGCCCGCCGCTCGCCGACATCAGGAACAGGAAGGGCAGGACGTAGAGCGCCGCGAGGAAGTGCCATCGCCACACGATGCGGTAGAGCAGGCCGCCCTGCGCGACCCTGCGGGGCGGCCGGATCGCCGCCGTCGTGAATGTCATCTGAACCATGCCCCCGAACTACCTGATGTTCCAATCGGATTTTAGGATCGGAACGGGGGCGGGCGTGCCGCATCGCCCGGGACGACGTACCGGAGACGTGCGCCACCCCGGATCATCCACGCGCCGCCGCCTCGGTCGCCGCGGTGAGCGGTGCGAAGATGTCGGCGAGGGCGCGCGCGATCTCCGGAGAGGTGGTCTCCGGCGTGCCGCCGGGCACCGGCGGGTCGGGGGCGTATTCGGCCTGCAGGCGCAGGCCCTCCGCATAGCCCGGTCCGCGCAGTGCCGCGGCAAGCGCGAGGCCGAGGTCGAGGCCCGCGGACACGCCCGCGCCCGTCAGGATGTTGCCGTCGGTCACGATGCGCGCGTCCACCGGCTCCGCCCCGAACTCGGCGAGCACATGGCGCACCGCCCAGTGCGACGTCGCGCGACGTCCCCGCAGCAGGCCAGCGGCGCCCAGCAGCATGGAGCCCGTGCACACGCTCGCCACCGTCCCGGCGGTCGCCGCGCGGCTCCGGATGAAATCGAGCACCGCCGCATCCCGCATCGCCTCCACCGCCCCGCGGGAGCCGCCCGGCACGAAGAGCAGGTCCACCTCCTCCGGCGCATCGGCCATGGTGACGGTGGGCGCAATGGCGAGGATCAGGTCGCTGGCCACCGGCGACAGATCGGCCTGCGTGGTGACGAGGTGGATCTCCGCCCCCAGCAGGCTCGCAAGGAAATAGTGCGGTCCCACGAGGTCGAGTGCGGTGAAACCGGGATAGACCAGCATCGCGATCCGCTCCTCGCCCATCAGGGTCACGCCGCGCTGTGCGGCAAGCGCCTCGCGCCCCGCGGCGGCCCGCGCGCGGGCCTCCTCGATGCTCAGGCCCGGGGTCTGGGCAGCAGCCCGGCCGAGGGCCAGGAACGGGGCGAGGGTGGCGGCACCCAGCAGGCTGCGTCGGTCGATCATGGGGTCTCTCCGATGCGAAGGGGGAGAGCAGGGCGCATCGTGGGCGCCCCGCCCGGTGTGTCTCGGCCCGTCAAGCGGCGCGGAACCAGCCCAGCCGGCGGAACACCAGCCAGTCCAGCGCCAGCGCCACGATCAGCGATGCTCCCATCAGCGGGAACAGGATCATCAGGCCGATGGCGAGCACGGTCATCCCGGTGCCGAGCCGCCCCTCCGGTGCCTCCGGCACGCCGAGCCGGCCCGCCGGGCGCCGCATCCACCACGCGACGAAGCCCGAGATCGCGAGCGCGACGCCGAGCAGGGCCGCCACCGCGTTCTGGAGCTGGTTGACCCAGCCGTAGAGCTCGCCCTGGTGGAAGGAGATGCCCAGCGACACCGCCTGCGCCACCCCGGGATTGTCGGCGAAGTCCACGCGGGCGTTCACCGCGCCGGTATACTGGTCGACGATCAGCTCCGTCTGTTCATAGCGGTCCACGCTGGCCGAGCGGATCCAGTAGGCCCCGGCTTCGTCAAGCGGGGGGCGCATCTCCCACGGGCTGACCAGCCCCTCGGCCTGTGCGACGGCGAGCACCGCGTCATGGCCGATCGGCGTGCCGCTGTCGGCCGTCGAGCCCGGGACGTCCCCGCCGAAGCGCAGGCTCTGCGAGGCCTGGCCGGTCCGGTCCTGGATCCGGGACAGCGAGCCGCCCCACACATCCGTCCACGGAAGGCCGGAGATGATGATCGGCACGATCAGCACGGTGGCGAGCATCCCGGTGAACAGATGCGTCTCCCGCCACCACGCGCGGCCCGTGCCCTTGGGCGGGCTGACCGCGTCCTTGAGCGTGCGCTGCCCGCGCGGCCACCACAGGATCGCACCGGTCACGAACATCACGATGGCCCAGTGGGCGGCGAGCTCCACGAACTTCGTGCCCACGTCGCCCAGCAGCAGCTCCCCGTGGAACTTGCGCAGGACGCGCATCGCCATGGCGTCGCGCTCGGCCACGGCCAGCACCTCGGCCGTGTAGGGGTTCACCCAGGCATAGGAGCGTGCGCCGTCGGCATCGTCGAACTCGATGCGGACCGAGCGGGCGGGATCGTCCTCGACCTGGATGCCGCGCATGCGGGTGATGCCGGCCGTCTCCTCGACCGCGGCGACCTGCGCCTCCAGCGGCAGCGCCGCGGCGGCCGGGGTCACGTTGAGGCGATCGGCATAGATCACCTCCTCGATCTGAGGCTTGAAGAGGTAGATGCCGCCCGTCAGCGACAGCATCAGCATGAACGGCAGGACGTAGAGGGCGGCGAGGAAGTGCCACTTCCAGACCATGCGGTAGAAGGCCCCGCCGCGCGCGGGGGTGCGGGCGGTCTCGGCCGCCTCGGTTGCGAGTGTCATGAATCTCATCCCTTGAGGTGTCTGAATTGCGTGCGGATTCAGACCTTCGCAGGGGGCGCGCGGGCCGGGGGCGGCCTGGCGCGCGGGGCGTCGTCGACGCCGAGCTGATGGGAAAGCGGCGGACGCGACGTGTCGTCATATGCAAGCCGCTGCCAGGCCGCGTCCGCGGTGTCGTCGAGCGGTGCGCCCTGGGCCAGCAGGCAGTGGGTCTTCGTCTCCTCGCCCTGTTCTGGATCTTGCTCGATCGGCTGGCCGTTGCCGTCGATCCGCATCGAGACGAGCTGCCCGCCCGCGCAGATGAATACCGTCACGATATCGCCCGCGCGCCAATGCGACACCGCGTTGGCGAGCGCCGGGCCGATGAAGCCCAGCAGCATGGCGATCAGAATGAGCCCCCTCATCAGAAGTGACTATACCCGCTCCGATTGAATCGGAGAAGATGCCTCAGCAGGTATCCGCGTGATCGACGTGATCGGGGTGGTCGACATGGTCCGCGCCGTCCGGCCCGTCCTCCTCGACCCGCGTCATCGGACCGGAGAGATCGAGCGCGGAGGCGAAGAAGCCCGGGGCGGCGAGCGTCGGCACGACGTAGACCATCTTGTCGGTGAACCAGGCTGCGGCGTAGCTGGGCAGCAGGACGATCGCGGCCTTCGCGGCGGCGTCGCGCGACGTCATCGCCGCGTCAGTCCTCCGCCAGCCGCTCGCTGCCGCCGGGATTGCTCACCCGCTCGCGCGGGGGGCGGCCGATCACGTCCTTCAGTTCCTCGAGTTCGATGAAGTTGTCGGACTGTCGGCGCAACTCGTCGGCGATCATCGGCGGCTGCGAGCGGATGGTGGAGACGACCGAGACCCGCACGCCCTGGCGCTGCATCCCCTGGACCAGCGGCTTGAAGTCGCCGTCGCCGGAGAACAACACCATGTGATCGATATGCGGCGCCATCTCCATCGCGTCGACGGTCAGCTCGATGTCCATGTTGCCCTTCACCTTGCGCCGGCCCATCGAGTCCGTGAACTCCTTGGCGGGCTTGGTGACCATCATGAAGCCGTTGTAGTTGAGCCAGTCGACGAGCGGGCGGATCGGCGAGTATTCCTCGTTCTCGATCAACGCCGTATAGTAGAACGCGCGCAGCAGCTTGCCGCGCCGCATGAATTCAGTCCGAAGAAGCTTGTAGTCGATGTCGAAGCCGAGCGCCTTGGCCGCTGCATAAAGGTTTGATCCGTCAATGAAGAGGGCAAGCCTCTCGTCCCTGTAGAACACACGTTTCTCCAATTCGTGGTGCGGGCCGGGTCGCGTCGGGGGGCAAATCACGCTCGGCCGCTTGTGCAATATGCGCACAGTATGAAAAAGGGGAACGGCTGCAAAGAGGCATTGGAGGGCCCCCAATATGGCAGTTCTTGTCGCTTTGGGCGCAAATCTGCCCGGTCCGGCGGGGTCCGCGCGAGACACGCTGCTGCGCGCGCGCGATCTGATCGGCGAGGCGGGGTTGCAGGTGCGCCGCATGAGCCGCCTCTATGCCACACCGGCCTTCCCGGCCGGAAGCGGGCCGGACTACGTGAACGGCGCGCTCTCGCTCGACACCGATCTGCCGCCCGAGCGCATTCTCGCCACGCTGCACCGCATTGAAGGCGCGCTGGGCCGGACCCGCGCGCGGCGGTGGGAGGCGCGGATCTGCGACCTCGATCTGCTGGGGGTCGGCGACACCGTGCTGCCCGATGCCCAGACCGTGCGCGGCTGGATGGCGGTGGGGGCGAAGGCGGGCGAGATGCCCGCGCCCGACGAGTTGATCCTGCCGCATCCGCGGCTGCACGAGCGGGCCTTCGTCCTCGTCCCGCTGGCCGAGATCGCAGCGGGGTGGACACACCCGCTCACCGGGCGGAGCGTGGCGGAGATGGCGGCGGCGCTGCCGGAGGCCGACCGCGCCGCGGTGCGCGCGCTCTAGCTCGGGTCTTGCGCGAAGTCGCTGCCGCTGGGACCGGACCCGATCTCCAGGATCCTCACATCATCCTCAAGCGCGAGCATGTAGTGCATCGTGCCCGGCGGGGTGAGCGCGATGGTGCCCGCAGGGTAGGGCCGCGCCTCCTCCGGCCGGATCTCCGCCCCTTCGCCGAGATACATGGTGCCCGAGATCACGACCGTCAGCCGCAGGTCCGGGTGGGCATGCGGCGGAAAGGTGCTGCCGCGCTGCATGACCGAGTTCGCGGCGTAGAGCCCCTCCGCGTCGAAGGCGCCGGTCAGGAACGCCGCCTCCACCCCGGTGAAGAGCGGATGGGCCGCGAGCTCCATCGCGGAGAGGTCGAGCTGGCGGATGGCCCCCTCCTGCGCCACGGCGGGCGGGGCGAGGAGGGCGAGGGTCAAAAGGAGCGGTCGGATCATCAGGGGGTCTCCGGTCTGGACGGTGCGCGTCTGTTTTTGTATTGCTCAGTCTGTAAATCATGCCGGGATTTTCAGACCGATGAGTTCACAAATCGGCGAGCCAGATCGACCGAAGCGCGGCCGCCCGCGCCGCTTCGACGTGGAAAGCGCGCTCGATGCCATGACGGACCTGTTCTGGCGGCAGGGCTACGGCGCGACCTCGCTCGATGATCTGGTCGCGGCGAGCGGGGCGTCGCGGGCCAGCCTCTACGGCGTCTGGGGTGACAAGGACGCGCTCTTCGCCGCTGCGCTCGGCCGCTATGCCGAGCGGTTCACCCGGCGGGTGGACGCGGCCCTCGCCGGGACGCCGGACCGGCGCGCCGCGCTCGCCCGGATCCTGAACGAGAGCGCCGACCGGCTCGCCGATGACGACCGCCCGCCGGGCTGCCTGCGCTGCCGGGCGATGCTGGAGCTGCGCGGCCGCCCGGCGCTCGATACCGCCCTCGATGCCGCCGAAACGTCCTTTCGCGCGGATGCCGCCCGGCTGCTCGGCACCGCGCCCGAGGACGGGGCCGTCGCCTTCTTCACCGCGATCGTGGACGGCATGGTGGTGCTCGCCGAAGCCGGCGCCGACCGCGCCACGCTCGACGCCGTGCTGACCCGCGCGCTCGACCAGTTGGCCCCGCTTGCATCTCCTGCGCCTGCGCGCTAGGTAAAGGTCTTCTCTTCAAGCCACGAAAGAGCGGAGGCCGCTACATGGCACGCGTGACCGTCGAGGATTGCGTCGACAAGGTACCCAACCGGTTCGAGCTGGTGATGCTCGCAGCTCACCGCGCGCGGGAACTGTCCACCGGCGCGCCGCTCACCATCGACCGCGACAACGACAAGAACCCGGTCGTCGCCCTGCGCGAGATCGCGGACGAGACGCTGACCGCGGACCAGTTGCGCGAGGCGGCCATCGAGTCGAACCAGCGCCAGATCGAGGTCGACGAGCCGGAGGAGGACCAGATGGCGCTCCTCATGGGCGACGGCGGCGGCGACAAGCCCTCCGACGACGACATGTCCGAAGAATCTCTCCTGCGCGCCCTGATGGACGCCCAGGGCGAGAAGTGATCGACGGGGTGCGGTCATGCCCGACGGGGCCCGTGAGCCGCATCCCCTCTTCCGACCCGGCGCGGCCGAGCTCGCCGCGCGGGTCCGCGACTACAATCCCCATTCCAACTCCGCGCTGATCGAAGCGGCCTACGCCTATGCGCTGAAGGCCCATGACGGGCAGACGCGGCGGTCGGGCGAGCCCTATTTCACGCACCCCCTGGCCGTGGCCGAGATGCTAGCCGAACAGCAGCTCGATGATGCCACCATCGCGACCGCGCTCCTGCACGACACGGTCGAGGATACCGGCTCCACCCACAAGGAGGTGAGCCGCCTCTTCGGCAACGAGATCGCGGAACTCGTGAACGGGGTGACGAAGCTCACGAACCTCGAGCTCAACTCCAAGGAAACCAAGCAGGCCGAGAACTTCCACAAGCTTCTGATGGCGGTGGCCAAGGACCTGCGCGTGCTGCTCGTCAAGCTCAACGACCGCCTGCACAACATGCGCACGATCCGCCACATGCGGGCCGAAAAGCAGGTGCAGAAGGCCGAGGAGACGATGGACATCTATGCGCCGCTCGCCGGCCGCATGGGGATGCAGTGGATGCGCGAGGAGCTGGAGGACCTGTCCTTCAAGGTGCTCCAGCCCGAGGGGCGCTCGTCGATCATGCGCCGCTTCATCACGCTCAAGCACGAGACCGGCGACGTGATCCCCAAGATCGTGGAGGACATGCGGCTGGTCCTCTCGGCCGCCGGCATCCCGGCGGAGGTGACGGGGCGGGAGAAGAAGCCCTATTCCATTTGGCGCAAGCTGCAGGAGAAGGACGAGGAGTTTCACCGCCTCTCCGACATCTTCGGCTTCCGCATCATCACCCGATCGGAGGAGGACTGCTACCGCGCGCTCGGCGTCATCCACCGGCGCTGGACCGCGGTGCCCGGCCGGTTCAAGGACTATATCAGCCAGCCGAAATCCAACGGCTACCGCTCGATCCACACCACGGTGTCGGGCCGCTCGGCCCGGCGGGTGGAGATCCAGATCCGCACGCGCGAGATGCACGAGGTGAACGAGACCGGCGTCGCCGCGCACTGGTCCTATCGCGACGGCATCCGGTTCGAGAACCCGTTCGCCGCCGATCCCGTGGCCTGGCTCAAGGACCTCAACGAAGGGCTCGCGGGCTCCGCCGATCCGTCGGAGTTCCTGGAGCACGTGAAGCTCGAGATGTTCCAGGACCAGGTCTTCTGCTTCACGCCGAAGGGCAAGGTGGTCAAGCTGCCGCGCGGGGCGACGCCGCTCGACTTCGCCTATGCGATCCACACCAATCTCGGCAATTCCTGTGTGGGGGCCAAGGTCGACAACCGCCGCGTGCCGCTCTTTACCCGACTGCGCAATGGCCAGTCGGTCACCATCATCTCCGCCCCGGGGCAGAAGCCGCAGGCAAGCTGGGCCGACCTCGTTGTCACGGGCCGGGCCAAGACCGCGATCCGCCGCTTCGCGCGGGAGGAGGAGCGGGAGGCGCTGGTGCGCCTGGGCCGCGAATTCGCCCGCGTCGCGTTCGAGAAGATCGGCAAGAAGGCGACCGACAAAGCGCTGGCCACCGCCGCAGAACGCCTCGGCCTCGGCGAAGGGGCCGAGGAGGTGCTGCGCGCGCTCGGCGCCACCGAGATCTCGGGGGAGGAGGTCGTCTCCGCCCTCTATCCCGAACTTACCGACAACGCCCAGCCCGCCCCGCCGCGGCGGCAGGCGGACGGGGTCATCGGTCTCGATCCGGGACAGGCGGCGCGTGCGGCAAATTGCTGCGAGCCGCTGCCGGGGGAGAGGATCGTCGGCATCACCTGGCGCGGGCGCGGGGTGGAGGTCCACTCCATCGACTGCCCCACGCTCGTCGACTTCGAGGATCAGCCCGAGCGTTGGGTCGACCTGCGCTGGGGTGTGGGCGAGAGCCTGGGCACCCACGCTGCAAGGCTTTGCGTGACAATGGCAAACGACGCCGGCGTGCTGGGCCGGCTCTGCTCGCTGATCGGGGAGCACAACGCGAACATCTCCGATATCCGCATCCTCGACCCCAAGCCCGACTTCTACATCGTGGCGCTGCGTGTCGAAGTGCGGGATCTGCAACACCTGTTGCGGATAGAGACTGCCATCGAGGCTGATTCAGCCGTGACAGACGTGGTGCGGCAGCGTAATTCGGACGCGGTACGTACCCCGGCTTCGGCGGGGATCTGACGAAGCCGCAACACGGATCGCGCCCGAACGATATGGTTTTCAAGCGACGCAGGCCGCTCAGCACGCTGGAACGCGTGCGCCAGGGGATTTACCCCAAATCAGGTTGGCGCCGTGCGGTCGAGTACCTCGCGCACAGGTTGCGCCGCCTGCCCGACAGCCCGCATAAGGTGAGCCTAGGGCTCGCCTGCGGGGTCTTCGCCTCGTTCTCTCCGCTCTTCGGCCTGCATTTCGTGGCGGCGATGATCTGCGCCTGGGTGGTGCGGGGCAACGTCATCGCATCGGCCATCGGCACGCTCTTCGGCAACCCGATCACCTTCCCGGCCATCGCCTATGTCTCGCTGGGCTTCGGCCGGTGGATCATGGGTGACCGCGGGACCACGGATTTCGACATCGTGGTCAAGGCCTTCGCCAATGCCTTCGCCGGCATGTGGCAGACGACCAAGAGCTTCTTCGGCTACGGCCCGTCCGCCTGGGACCGGCTCGCGCTCTTTTTCCAGGACCTGTTCCTGCCCTATCTGGTGGGGGGGATCATCCCCGGCCTGATCGCTGGGACGATCACCTACTATGTCAGCCGCCCGCTCGTCCGGGCCTACCAGGCCCGCCGGCGCGAGCGGTTGTTGAAGCGCATCGCCAAGGCGGCCCGGCAAGGTCACGCGGGCGCGACCGCGGCCGAGCGGCTGCACGAGGCAGGAGGCGGATGATGAGCGAGGACGACAACCGGCTGCGGCTGGGCGTGAACATCGACCACGTGGCGACCGTGCGGAACGCGCGCGGCGGCTCGTGGCCCGATCCGGTGCGCGCGGCGAAGCTGGCCGAGCGGGCCGGGGCCGACGGCATCACCGCCCACCTGCGCGAGGATCGCCGCCACATCACCGATCCGGATATCGAGGCGCTGGTCGGAACGCTCACCGTGCCGCTCAACTTCGAGATGGCCGCCACCGACGAGATGCAGGCCATCGCCCTGCGCCACGTCCCCCACGCCGTCTGCATCGTGCCCGAGAAGCGGGAGGAGCGGACGACCGAGGGCGGGCTCGAAGTGGCGCGGGACGAGAACCGGCTCGCCCATTTCATCGCACCGTTGCGCGATGCCGGCTGCCGTGTCTCCATCTTCATCGCCGCCGACCGTCCGCAGATCGAGGCGGCGCACCGCATCGGCGCCCCAGTGATCGAGATCCACACCGGCGCCTATTGCGACGCCCATGCCGAGGGCCGCTTCGCCGACCGCGACGCGGAGCTGGAGCGCATCCGCGACATGGCAGCCTTCGCCGACAGCCTGGGGCTGGAGGTCCACGCGGGCCACGGCCTGGGCTTCGAGACGGTGGGGCCGATCGCCGCCATCCCGCAGGTCAAGGAGCTCAATATCGGGCACTTCCTGATCGGCGAGGCGATCTTCTCCGGCCTCGACAACGCCATCGCGCATATGCGTCGCCTGATGGACGCCGCGCGGTGAGCGGGGCGGAGCTCGCCGCGATCCTCGTCATCGCGCTGGTCGCAGCGGCGAGCCCCGGCCCCGCGACGCTCGCCATTTCGGCGACCTCGATGGCGCAGGGGCGGCGCGTGGGCCTAGCGCTGGCGTCGGGCGTGCTGACCGGCTCGCTGATGTGGTCGAGCTCCGCCGCGCTGGGCCTCGCTGCGCTCATGGCCGCACATGGCTGGCTGATCGAGGCGTTCCGCTACGTGGCCGGCGCGTACCTTCTGTGGCTCGCCTGGCGCTCGGCCCGGTCGGCCATGCATGCCCGCGCGCCGATCGCGGTCGAGACCCCGGCGGCGGTCCGGGCGGCCTACCTGCGCGGCCTCGGGCTGCACCTGACCAATCCCAAGGCGATCTTCTTCTTCGGGGCGCTCTACACGGTCGGCCTGCCGGTGGGCGCGACGGCAGCGGATGTGTTCACCATCTTCCTCTCCATCGCGTGCCTCAGCGCCACGGTCTTCCTCGGCTACGCCGTCCTCTTCTCCCTCGCGCCCGCCCGCCGGGTCTACGCCCGCGCGCGCCGCCCGTTCGAGGCGGTGGCCGCGACGCTGTTCGGGGCCGCCGGCATCTCCCTGTTGCTGCGGAGAGCGGCATGATCCGGGCGCTGGCGCTCGCCGCCCTGCTGCCCGCCACGGCGCAGGCGCAGGCGGTCGTGACGGCCTGCGATGTGGAGTGGGCCTCCGCCGCCAATGTCGCCGACCCGGTGGAATCGAGCTTTGCCTACTTCGCCAATGGCGAGGTGCGGCTGCTGCTCCTCGACACGATCGAGCCGGCTCTGGGCTACAACCACATCCTCTTGCAATGGCCCGACGATACCTTGCCGGGCGGGCGGTGCCGCGTGATCTCGGCCGTGGAGGGCGGCGGCGGTTTTGCCGGGGTCGATTTCGCGGCCCTCAGTGCACGCTACGACCCGCTGGTCGGCCTCGTCATCGAGGTGCCGGTGAACACCGCCGACGCACCGGAGGTGACGCCGCGGATCCTCACCATCTCCCTCGACCGTCTCACCGACCGGGTGAGCGCGGAATGATCGTCGGGATCGGCACGGACCTCGCCAATATCGAGCGCATCAGACGGACCATCGAGCGCTTCGGCGACCGCTTCCTTGACCGCTGCTATACGGAGACCGAGCGCGCCCGCTCCGAGCGCATCGCCAACCGGGTGGAAAGCTACGCGAAACGCTGGGCGGCGAAGGAAGCCTGCTCCAAGGCGCTCGGCACCGGCCTGCGCATGGGCATCGCGTGGAAGGACATGGCGGTGCGCAACCTGCGCACGGGCCAGCCGGTGATGGAGGTGACGGGCTGGGCCGCGGACCGCCTCGCCACCCTCACCCCGCCGGGTCACGAGGCCATCATCCACGTGACCCTGACGGACGACCATCCCTGGGCCAGTGCCTTCGTCGTGATCGAAGCCCGGCCCATCGCCATTGACAACGCCCCGCCCGCCGGGGAGAAGCGCGCGGGCACGTGATGAAGGGGCAGCAGGATATGGCCGACAAAAAGGCGGACGGCGGTTTTTTCGAGACGATCAAGACGATCGTCTACGCACTGCTGCTCGCGGGGCTGATCCGGACGCTGCTCTTCCAGCCGTTCTACATCCCCTCGGGTTCGATGAAGCCAACGCTTCTGGTCGGCGACTTCCTCTTCGTGAACAAGTTCGCCTATGGCTACGCCGCCGTGTCCTGCCCGACGGCCGCGATGTGCCCGTTCGAGGGGCGGCTCTTCGGCTCGGATCCCGACCGCGGCGACATCGTCGTCTTCCGCCACCCGGTGAACGGCACCGACTACATCAAGCGGCTGGTCGGCATGCCGGGCGACAGCCTCCAGATGGTCGACGGGCGCCTCGTGGTGAACGGCGAGATGCTGCCGCTCGCCCCCGCCGGCCAGTTCGAGGAGATCTTCGAGCGCCAGCAGAACACCCGCCCGCGCTGCGCCAACGGCGCCGTGGCGCTGGGCGCGACCTGTCTTAAGGAGCAGTTCGTCGAGACGCTGCCGGGCGGCCAGGAGCATTTCGTGCTCAACATCGCCGATACGGCCGCCGATGACGCCGGTGTCTACCGCGTGCCGGACGACCATTTCTTCTTCATGGGCGACAATCGCGACAACTCCATCGACAGCCGCTACTTCACCACGCAGCAGTTCGAGCGCTTCCGCCCGCAGATCAGCGGCACCGCGCTGCGCGACCCGTCGGGCGTCGCCTTCGTCCACCGTGACCTCCTGATCGGCAAGGCGAACCTCGTGGTACTGTCGGCGGCGGGGCCGTCGCTCTTCTTCCCGTGGAACTGGCGGGCGGACAGGTTCTTCGAATGGGTCGAGTGAGCGGGGAGAGGCCGCGCCAGGCGTTGATGACGGCGCTCGGCCACGACTTCGCCGACCCGAGCCTTCTGGAACGCGCGCTCACCCACTCCTCCATCGCCAACCGCGCCCGGCCCGACAACCAGCGGCTGGAATTCCTCGGCGACCGGGTGCTCGCCCTCGTGATCGCCGAGGCGCTGCTCGCCGAGGACGCGAAGGCCAACGAGGGGCAGATCGCGCCCCGCTTCAACGCCCTCGTGCGCAAGGAGACCTGCGCTGAGATCGCGGCGGAGGTCGGCGTCGGCGAGGCGCTGATCCTCGGCCGGTCCGAGGCGATGACCGGCGGGCGGCGCAAGACGGCCCTGCTGGGCGACGCCATGGAAGCGGTGATCGCGGCGATCTATCTGGATGCGGGCATGGAGGCCGCGCGCGGCGTGATCCTGCGGCTCTGGGGGCCACGGGTGGCGGGTGCGGCGAAGGACGCGCGGGATGCGAAGACCCGCCTGCAGGAATGGGCGCAGGCCGAGGGGCTCGCCCTGCCGCACTACGTGGTGATCGACCGGCGGGGCCCCGACCACAAGCCGGTCTTCACCGTCGAGGTCCGGGTCGACGGGCACGGGGCGGCCTCCGCCCAGGCCCGCTCCAAGCGCGATGCGGAGCAGGCGGCCGCGGCCGACCTGCTGGGAAAGGTGAGCGATGAGTGAGACGCGCGCGGGCTTCGTCGCCCTGATCGGAGAGCCCAATGCGGGCAAGTCCACCCTGACCAACGCGATGGTGGGTGCCAAGGTCTCCATCGTCACGCACAAGGTGCAGACGACGCGGGCGCGTATCCGCGGCGTGGCGATCGAGGGCGAGAGCCAGCTTGTGCTGGTCGACACGCCCGGCCTCTTCCGCCCGCGCCGGCATCTCGATCGCGCGATGGTCGCCGCGGCGTGGTCCGGTGCCGCGGATGCCGACGTCGTGGTGCTGCTGATCGAGGCGCATCGCGGCCTCACCGACGGCGTGCAGGCGATCCTCGATGCACTGACGGAGCGCGCGGTGCCGGGCGACAAGGTGGCACTCGCCATCAACAAGATCGACCGGGTGCCGCGCGACCGGCTCCTTGCCCTGACGGCGGAGATGACGGAAGCCTTCGAGTTCGTCCAGGTCTTCATGATCTCCGCCGAGAAGGGCTATGGCGTGGACGACCTGCGCGCCTGGCTGGCCGCGAAGGTCCCCGCGGGCCCGTGGCTCTACCCCGAGGACCAGATCGCCGACCTGCCGATGCGCATGATCGCGGCCGAGATCACGCGGGAGAAGCTGACCCTGCGCCTGCACCAGGAGCTGCCCTACCAGCTCACGGTCGAGACGGAGAACTGGGAGGAGCGCAAGGACGGCTCGGTCCGCATCGACCAGATGATCTACGTCGCGCGCGACGGCCACAAGGGCGTCGCGCTGGGTCCCAAGGGCGAGACGATCAAGGCGATCTCCATGGCCGCGCGCGAGGAGCTGACGGAGTTCCTGGACCGCAGGGTCCACCTCTTCCTCCAGGTGAAGGTTCGGCCCAACTGGCTGGAGGAGCCGGAGCGCTACTCCGAAATGGGCCTCGATTATTCGGATGGGTGATCAGGCTTCCTGGAAATCGTCCAGTGGACGATTTCGCCTGATCACGGGCGGAGCCCTGGGAGAGCGGGAATGCCCGGAAATCATTCAACCCGGCGCTACCACGACACTTGCACAGAGAAACGAGGGCCGCGCCCGACCTGGAGGGCGCATTTGGGACGAGGTTGATATGTCCGCGCTCTCAAGCATCGATGTCTTCTATTCGATGAACGACATCGCCAACGCGCCCTCCGGGGGGAGGTCGGGCGCGGCCCGGCCTGTCAGCCGGGCGGAAGGGTGCTTCGGATCGTCGTCCGCTACGACCACGCCCAGCACATGCAGCGCTCGACCCAATCCCCTCTCCCCTCGGGGGGAGGGTTAGGGAGGGGGCAGCTCATGCCATGACGGAACCACGCCTCGCCACCGAATTCTGGGTCCGCGCCTACCTCGCGCGCCTGCGCCTCGCCGACATCCCGGCCTTCCTCACGGCGAAGGGCGACGTCACAGCGGGTGCCGTCATCGTCAAGCTCTCCACCCTCGACGGCCGGGCCCGCGCCTTCCACCGCACCTATGACCGCGATTTCAACCGCGTCTGGGCCGAGCTCGCCGCCGGCCCCGATGCGGAGGTGGAGCAGGAACTCACTCGCCAGCGCGCCTCCGACCCCGACCTCTGGATCATCGAGGTCGAGGACCGCGCCGGGCGGCATCTGCTGGAGGAAGAGGGCTTGCGCTGAGCGCATGAGCGGTGTCGGCTGCCTCCGGCGGGGATACTGGAAGAAGAGAGAGCCGATGATCGAATGGCGGGAGGACGGTCTGCTGCTCGCCGTGCGGCCCCATGGCGAGGCGAACGCGATCCTCGAGGTGCTCACCCGCGGTCACGGCCGCCATGCCGGGGTGGTCCGCGGCGGCCAGTCGCGCAAGAGGGCGCCGGTGCTCCAGCCCGGCGCGCAGCTCGACCTCACCTGGAAGGCCCGGCTCGACGACCATATCGGGGCGTTCACCGTCGAGCCGGTTCGCTCGCGCGCGGCACAGGTTCTGGGTGACCGCGCCGCTCTGGCCACGCTCGGATCTGTCTGCGCGCTGCTCACCGCCGCCCTGCCGGAGCGGGAGGCGGTGGCCGCTCTCTACGACCAGACCGTGGAGCTCGCCGACGCTCTGGGCACCGAGCCGGACTGGGCGGAGCGCTACGCGGCCTGGGAGCTCTCCCTGCTCACCGAGCTGGGTTTCGGGCTCGACCTCACCTCCTGTGCTGCGACGGGGGCCACCGACGATCTTTGCTTCGTCTCGCCGCGCACCGGCCGGGCGGTGAGCCGGGCGGGTGCGGGTGAGTGGGCCGACCGCCTGCTGCCGCTCCCCGCCTTCCTGACCGGCGGCTCGGGCGGCACCGTGGACGACGCCCTGCGCCTCACGGGTCATTTCCTGCACCAGTGGCTGGGACCGGAACTCAGCCGCCCCCAGGCGCTGGAGGCGCGCGACCGGGCCGCGCGCGCTATACGGGGACGGGCAGGAACTCCATGAGGATGCGGCCCTGCTGGTCGCGCATGACCAGCACCCCGTCCTCGATCAGTGCCGAGCGGGCGGTCAGCATCGCCGCGGCGATTTCCTCCTGGATGGTCGCGCGTTCGCAGCCGGGCAGGCGCGGCACGATGAAGGTCTCCACCACGAAGATATCGCCGGTGCCCAGGTAATTGCCGTCGATCCCCTGGCACGGCCCGTCGCCGGAGATGCGGCCGCCGCCCAGATTGACCTCCATGACGCGGCCGACGAGGCGGCCGTTGAGCACGGCGAGCGACCAGTCGACCTCACCGATGGCGAGCGGCCGGGCACCGGGCGGGGCGGCCTGCGGCTGCGTGGGCAGCGCGGCCGCGACCGGCGCATCGCTGCCCACCGCCGGGTCCGCCGGACCGGCCAGCTCAATCCCCGGCGCAACGTTGGCCGCCTCGGCGGTGGCCGCGGGGCCGCGGGCGTCCGCGGCGTCCTCCACCGCCCCGGGGCCGGCCGCGGGCGCGTCGATCTCGACCACCTCCGGCGCGGGCCCGGCCCGGTCGAGGAAATCGGGCACCGTCACCTCCTCCGTCACGCAGGCGGCGAGCAGCAGGGGTAGGGCAAGGGGCAGGATGCGGATCATGGCGCGGTATCCGTCAGGGGCCGGGGACCGGCGGAACAGTCGCAGAGCTAGCGCGCCGGGGCGACGACGGCAAGCAGGCGCCCCGCCAAGGCTCCTGACAGAACCCTGTCAGCAGGGGTGTGCGACAAAGGTCCCGCCGACATTCGTTTGAGGGATTTGACCATGCCACGCACCGAATTGACCCTGCACCTCGTCTCCCGCCAGGACCCGGGCGATCCGCGCCCTCAGGTCGCCGTCGAGGTGGCGCGCCTGCGCCTCAACCCCGAAGAGGCAGCGCGGATGGCCGCCGCGATGCGCGCGGCCGCGAGCCTCTTCGGCGAGGAGGAGGTCGTGGGCCTCACCCTCTCCTTCACCCCGCGGGAGGAGGAAGGCTGGCGCCCGAGCGTCGGCGCCGACGTGGAGCACGTGCCGGCGGCTTAGGATCAGGCACCACCGTCCCGGCCGAAGCGCCGGGACCTTTTACAAGCCGACACCGCGCCGAAAGCAGTCGGTCTCGACGCTTCGGCCGGAACGGTTGCATGTTGATCGGAACCGCAGCCCCATCACTCTCGTCAAATACGCCCCTGCCGGAGGCACCGCCGCGTCTGCGGCGGTTCCCGGAGCGCGACGTCAGCCTCAGCCTCAGCCCTGTCGCGTATCCAGCAGGCGCCGCGCGATCACATGGGCCTGGATCTCGGCCGCCCCCTCGAAGATGTTGAGGATCCGTGCATCGCACAGCACGCGGGAGATCGGGTACTCCAGCGCAAAGCCGTTGCCGCCGTGGATCTGCACGCCGTTATCCGCCGCCGCCCACGCCACGCGGGCGCCCAGCAGCTTCGCCATCCCGGCCTCCAGATCGCAGCGCCGCTCCGCGTCCTTCTCCCGCGCGGAGAAGTAGGTGAGCTGCCGCGCCACCATGATCTCGACCGCCATCATGGCGAGCTTGGAATAGACCCGCGGCTTCTCGATCAGCGGCGCGCCGAAGGCGGTGCGGTCGAGCGCATAGTCCATGGAGATTTCCAGCGCGTTCTGCGCGACGCCGATCGCGCGCGCCGCAGTCTGGATGCGCGCGCTCTCGAAGGTGCGCATGAGCTGGCGGAAGCCCTGGCCTTCCCGGCTGCCCAGCAGCGCCTCGCCGCCCACCCGGTGATCGTCGAGGGCAAGGGTATATTCCTTCATGCCCCGGTAGCCCAGCACCTCGATCTCCCCGCCGGAGATGGTTGCATCGGGGAAGGGCTCGGCATCGGTCCCGCGCGTCTTGGGTGCGAGGAACATCGACAGGCCCGAATAGTTGTCCGTGTCCGGCACCGTGCGCGCCAGCACCGTCATCAGGTCCGTGCGCCCGCCATGGGTGATCCAGGTCTTGTTCCCGCGGATCACCCAGTCGTCGCCGTCCTGGAAGGCGCGGGTCTTGAGCGCGCCGAGGTCGGAGCCGGTGTTGGGTTCGGTGAAGACCGCCGTCGGCAGCGTCTCGCCGCTCGCCAGCTTCGGCAGCCACTCGGCCTTCTGCGCATCCGTGCCGCCGCAGATGATGAGCTCCGCCGCGATCTCGGAGCGCGTGCCCAGCGAGCCCACGCCGATATAGCCGCGGCTGAGCTCCTCGGAGACGACGCACATCGCCGTCTTGCTCATGCCGAAGCCGCCATGCTCCTCGGGGATCGTGAGGCCGAAGACCCCGAGTTCGGACATCTCCTCGATGATCTCCATCGGGATCAGCTCGTCCTTCAGGTGCCATTCGTGCGCGTAGGGCACGACGTTGTCGTCGGCGAAGCGGCGGAACTGCTCGCGGATCATCTCGTATTCGTCGTCGAGGCCGGTGGCGCCGTAGCTGGCGATGCCTTTCCTCTCGACCATCAGCTCGACGAGGCGTTTGCGCGCCGCATCGGTGTTCAGCCCGGTCAGGGCGGCGACCTCGCCGGGCAGCGTCAGCCCCAGATCGGAAAGCCGCGCCATCTCGCCCTGGCTCATCGGCAGGCCGCCGGCGAGCTGCGCGGCGTACTCGCCCAGCGCGATGGCGAGGATCAGCTCCTCCATCTCGCCCATCATCCCGTCGCTGTCGAGCTTCGCCGCCCAGTCGGCCATCTGCACGAGCGCTTCCGTGTAGGTGGCGATCCAGGCGACGGAGTGGGCGGCGTACTGCTCCGCATCCACGTCGCTTTCGGCCACGCGGCCGGCGAGGGCGCTCACGGCATCGGCGCGCAGGGCACTGAGCGCGGGCACCGCCGCACGGGCGAGGGTCAGGGGGCTTTGGCTGGCCAGGTCTTTCATCGTCGTCCTCGCATCTTGTGGCGGTGCGGAATCTCCGCTGCATCTGCGAGCAGACACTAGGCCGCGCGCGCGCGAGGGTCAAGTTTGTCTCGTAATTATCGTGCGCTCAATTTGCCGCAGAAGACCGTTTATTAGCATTGCCTTGCGCAATGCGGCCGTGCGACGAAACGCGCATGTCCTTCTTCGCGCCGCTCCTCGCCGAGTACGATGCCGTCAGCCTCGTCCTCGCCGCCCTCGTCATGTTCGTCGCCGGATTCGTGAAGGGCGCGGTGGGCTTCGCACTGCCGATGGTGGCCGTCTCTGGCATTGGCTCCATCCTCCCGGCGGCGGTCGCGGTGGCGGCCCTGATGCTGCCCGCGCTGCTGACGAATGTCTGGCAGGCCCTGCGCGACGGCCTCGGCAAGGCGCTGGAGAGTCTGCGCACCTTCCGCGCCTACACCCTTGGCATCGTTGTGGTGATGGGTCTGGTGGCGCCGCTGGTGAGCATCCTGCCCGCCCCCACGCTCCTCCTGATCCTCGGCGTCGGCGTAACCTTCTTCGCCGCCATCCAGCTCGCAGGCTGGCGGCCGAGCGCGGAGATGGCCCGCCGCCCCGCGGCCGGTGCCGTCTCGGCCGGGGTCGCGGGCATCTTCGGCGGCCTCGCGGCCGTCACCGGCCCGCCGGTGGTGCTCTACATGCTCGCCCGCGGCGTGCCGAAGGTAGAGCAGGTGCGCATCCAGGGCGTCATCTTCCTCCTCGGCCTCATCGTGGTGACGAGCATCCACGGGGTCACCGGCGTGCTGAACGCAGTGACACTGCCCCTCTCCGTCCTCCTGATCGCCCCGGCCTTCGCCGGCATGGCCGTCGGTCTCTGGGTGCAGGACCGCCTCGCGCAGGAGACGTTCCGGCGCGCCACGCTCGTGGTGCTGGTCCTCGCCGGGCTCAACCTGCTCCGGCGGGGGCTGGCGGGCTGACTCCCTTTCATCTTTCCGAAAAATACGCCTGTTGGCAGCGCCTGCTGCCAGCGGTCCGTCTCGATATTTGGGCGAATCCAAAAAGCCCAGCCTCAGGTGAGCGCGGCCCCGTCCCGCCTGGCATCGGCAGCCGCCTCGAAGACGCCTCGGCGGGTGCGGCGGACGGCGTGGACCCCGCCGAAATAGGGGGAGGGGGCGGGCCATTCGGTCGCCTCAGGCCAGGCGGCGAGGAGGGCGTCGCGCGCCTCCTCCATCGGTTCGAAGGCGAGGCGGCCCTTCTCCACATGCAAGCGCGGTGCGGCGATCGCCTCCGCCGGCCGGGCGCCGTCGGCGAGGTGCAGCAGCACTTGCAGCAGCGCCGAGCGGATGCGGCTCGACCCGCCGGAGCCGAGCAGCGTCACCCCGCCCTCCGCATCGTGCAGCGCCATCGGACACATCGCGGAGCCCAGCCGCGTGTCGAGCGGCCAGCTCTCGGGACCGTCCGGCAGCAGGTCCTCCTCGCCCAGCATGTTGTTCGGCATGATCCCGGTCCCCGGCACGACGAGCCCCGCGCCCGCGCCGTTGGAGATGGTGAACGCGGCACCGTTCCCCTCGCGATCAATAGCCGAGATCTGCGTCGTGCCGGTCTGCCGCACGGCGTGGCGAGCGAGGGCAGTGCGCAGGACCTCGGCCCGGGCGTTCTCGGGCAGGGTGGCGGCGTTCTCCAGGGACTGGAGCGCGGCGGCGATGGTGAGTGCATCCGGCCGCCGGGGCAGCGCGTCGAGCGCAAGCGCGAGGGCCGCGCCGGTGATCGAGGGGGCAGGCGTCAGGTGCAGCCGCGTCCCGGCCCGCTCGGCCTCCAGCGGGTCGCGCCAGCGCGGTGTGTGGCGGCGCAGGTCGAGCGGGGTGAGGACCGCACCGGGCAGGGCGCAGAGCGCCTGCGCCACCTCGCCCTCGGTGAAGAGCCGCGGCCCCTCGATCGCCAGCACCTCCAGCGCGTCGGCGAGGGCCGGGTTGCGGTGCTGCTGCGCCGGTGCGCCGTCGTCGAGGTGCAGGGCCTTCGTCTCCGCCGTCGCGGCGAGGATCGGGGTGACGATGCGCGCGATGGAGGCCTGCATCTCCGACACCGCGACGCCCTCGCGCGCCGCGCGGACCGCGGGAGCGGCGAGTTCGGCCATCGGGATGTGGCCGAGCCGCTCATGCGCCTCGAAGAGCATGGGGACGAGGCCCGGCACCGCGATCGTGCCGGCACCGATGTGGAAGACCTGGGTGGAGGTGCCGAAATCCGCCTCGATGCTGCGGACATCCCCCTCCGCCCGCAGCCGCGGCGTCCGCACGAACCCGTCGAGCAGCCGGGGCGTCCCTCCGGCCGGAGCCGCCATCAGGAACCCGCCGCCCAAGGGTTGAGCGAGCACCGGTTCGGCAACGAAGGCCATGAAGCAAGCCGCGATGCAGGCGTCCACCGCACTGCCCCCGGCGCGCAGCACCTCGTGCCCGGCCCCGGCGGTCAGGGCATGTCCTGCGGCGATGGCGGTCATGGCGTCTCCCGTTTCTTCTGGCCTCGCGCATATCGCCCGGGGCAGGCTGGCGCGCAAGGAGGATGCCCATGCCGCTCGTCACCGCCATCGACCACATCGTGCTCACCGTCCGCGACATCGAGGCGGCGGTGGCCTTCTACGAACGGGTGCTGGGGGTGGAGGCCGTGACCTTTGCCGGCGGACGGCGGGCTCTGAAGGTGGGCGATCAGAAGATCAATTTGCAGGTGCTGGGACAGGAGACCCGGAACCATGCCGCCATCGGCTGCGGCGATGTCTGTCTCGTGACGGAGGCCACGCCGGAGGAGGTCGTGGCACGGCTGGAGACGGCAGGCGTGGCGGTCGTCGAGGGGCCGGTGGCAAAGACGGGGGCGCGCGGGGCGATCATGTCGGTCTATTTCAACGATCCGGACGGGAACTTGATCGAGGTGTCGTCCTACGGTTGAGGGCGTAGGGGCTCCGCCCCGCTCGGGCCTGACGGCCCGAACTCCCCGGGATATTTTTGCAAGGCAGAAGGAGCGGGCTTTGGTCGAGGTGGTGTCCTACGATGCGGACTGGCCCGTGGCGTTCGGGCAGGAGGTCGCGCGGATCGCGCCGGCGTTCGGGGAGGGGCTGGTTGCGATCCACCATATCGGCAGCACGTCGGTACCGGGTCTCGCGGCCAAGCCGATCCTCGACATGCTGCCCGAGGTCTCCGACATCGTGGTAGCTGACGCAGCGGTGGAGCGGCTGGAAGCGCTGGGATATGAAGGGCTTGGAGCCTACGGCATTCCGGGGCGCCGGTACTTCCGGCGGACGGTCGCGGGGCGGCGGACGCATCATCTGCACGCCTTCGCCACCGGCTCCGACGGTCTGAAGCGGCATGTCGTGTTGCGGGACTATCTGCGGGCCCATCCGGAGGAGGCCGCGGCCTACGGTGGGCTCAAGCTCCGGCTTGCGGCGGAGGTGGCGGACATGGAGACCTACTTGGACGGGAAGGATGCCTTCGTGAAGGTGCTGGAGGCGCGGGCGCTCGCGTGGTCGGGTTGATCGCGCCGCAGGCGCGCCCGGCCCAACCGGATGAGGCGCCGAGAGGCGTCTAAGACGGGCGGGAGGGCTTGGGGAAGTGTTACAGGATCCGCGGTCGAGCGCGGATCCTGTAACATATCAGATCAGGCGGCGGTGACCGCCGCGGCCTTCACCTCGGCGTCCACATGACGCTCGTACTGCGCGAAGTTGTCCGCGAACATCGCGACCAGCTTGGCGGCCTGCGCGTCGTACGCCGCCGGATCGGCCCAGGTCGCGCGCGGGTCGAGCAGATCATCGCAGCCCGGCACGCTGACCGGCACCTCGAACCCGAAATTCGCGTCCTTGCGGAAGATCGTGTCGTTCAGCGAGCCGTCGAGGGCCGCGGTCAGGAGCGCCCGGGTCGCCTTGATCGGCATCCGCTTGCCCGTCCCGTAGGCGCCGCCGGTCCAGCCGGTGTTGACCAGCCAGCAGGTGGCCCCGTGCTCCGCGATCTTGCGGCGCAGGAGATCGCCGTAGACCTCCGGCCGGCGCGGCATGAAGGGCGCGCCGAAGCAGGTGGAGAAGGTGGGCGAGGGCTCGGTCACGCCCTTCTCGGTTCCCGCGACCTTCGAGGTGAAGCCCGACAGGAAGTGATACATCGCCTGGGCAGGCGTCAGCCGCGCGATGGGCGGCAGCACGCCGAAGGCGTCGCAGGTCAGCATCACGATGTTCTTCGGTGTGCCGCCCATCGCCGTCTCGGACGCGTTGGAGATGTAGTGGAGCGGGTAGGCGCAGCGCATGTTCGGCGTGAGGCTGTCGTCCTGGAAGTCGAGCTCCTTGGTATGCGGATCGAAGACCATGTTCTCGATCACCGTGCCGAACATGGACGTGGTGCCGTAAATCTCGGGCTCCGCCTCGGGGTTCAGGTCGATGGTCTTGGCATAGCAGCCGCCCTCGAAGTTGAAGGTGCCGTCCTTCGACCAGCCATGCTCGTCATCGCCGATGAGCACGCGGGACGGATCGGCCGACAGCGTGGTCTTGCCGGTGCCCGACAGGCCGAAGAAGACGGCGACGTCCTGGTCGTCGTCGGCCGCGTGGTTGGCCGAGCAGTGCATCGGCATCACGCCCTGTTCGGGCAGCAGGTAGTTCAGCAGCGTGAAGACGGATTTCTTGTTCTCGCCCGCATAGGAGGTGCCGCCGATCAGGATCAGCTTCTGCTCCATGCTGATCGCGATCACCGTCTCGGACCGGCAGCCGTGGCGGTCGGGATCGGCCGAGAAGGAGGGGCAGTTGAGGATGGTGAACTCGGGAACGAAGCTCGCGAGTTCCTCCACCTCCGGCCGCCGCAGCAGGTGGCGGATGAAGAGGTTGTGCCAGGCAAGCTCGGTCACCACGCGCACGTTGAGCCGGTAGGCGGGGTCCGCCCCGCCGTAGAGGTCCTGCACGAAGAGCTCGCCGCCCTTCACATGCTCGAGCATGTCGGCATGCAGCCGCTCGAACGCCTCGGGCGCCATGGGCGCGTTATTCTCCCACCAGATGGTGCCCTCGACCGAGGGTTCGCGCACGACGAACTTGTCCTTGGGCGAGCGGCCCGTGTGCTTGCCGGTCGAGACGAGGAAGGCCCCGCCGCGTCCCAGCGTGCCCTCGCCCCGGCAGCAGGCCGCCTCGATCAGGGCGGGCTCTAGGAGGTTGTAATGCGTTTTCGCGACGCCGGTCAGACCGGTGCGCTCGAGGGTGTGGTCTGGATTGACCTTGCCGATCTCCATGGGAAGAACGTGCTCCTGAAAACGAGTGCCGCGCATGTTCAATGGCGACGCGACACAACGTTTCTTTCTGCCCGGACGCTGCGAAAGGGCCAGTTTCGCGGTGTGTGTCACCTGCCCCGGACGGCGACGCCCCTTGATACCTGTGAACTATTCGCAAATCCAGTGCGCACAAATTGGTATTATCTTCCGCAACCGCTTTGGATGCACAATCGTGGGTTGTGCGCACCACCGCTTGCACGCGCCGACCGCAGGCGTGATAAAGTAAGACAAGAACGTGTCAGGGCGGAAACATGGCGAGCATTGCACTGGTTGACGACGACAGGAACATCCTCACCTCGGTGTCGATGGTCCTGGAATCGGAAGGATTCGAGGTGAGCACATTCAGCGACGGGGCCGCGGCCCTGCCCGTGCTCTCGCGCGGCGAGGTCGATCTGGCCGTGCTCGACATCAAGATGCCGCGGATGGACGGCATGGAGCTGTTGCGCCGGTTGCGGCAGAAGAACGACCTGCCGGTGATCTTCCTCACCTCCAAGGACGAGGAGATCGATGAGGTGCTGGGCCTGCGGATGGGGGCCGACGACTACGTGCGCAAGCCCTTCTCCCAACGCCTTCTGCTGGAGCGGATCCGCGCCGTGCTGCGCCGCCGTGCCGCGCGGATGGAGGAGGTGGACCCGGACGCGGACACGATCATGACCCGCGGAAAGCTCGTCATGGACAGCCTGCGCCACACGGTGACGTGGGACGGGGCCTCGATCTCGCTGACGGTGACGGAGTTCCTGATCCTGCAGGCGCTGGCGCAGCGGCCGGGCTTCGTGAAGAACCGCGACCAGCTCATGGACGCGGCCTACGACGATCAGGTCTATGTCGATGACCGCACGATCGACAGCCACATCAAGCGGGTCCGCAAGAAGTTCAAGAAGGTGGACGAGGACTTCTCGTCCATCGAGACGCTCTACGGCGTCGGGTACCGCTACACCGAGGTCTGATCCGTGAACAAACCCACCCGGCCGGAGGAGGGCGCGGGACGGCGGCTGTCCCTGCCGAAGCTGGAGCGGGGCGGCGGGCTGACCGTGCCGGTGGCGGATGTGCCCGATGCGGCGGAGGTCAAGCTCTACCGCACCTCGCCCATCGCCCGGCGAATCGTCTTCTTCAACCTCGTGGCGCAGGCGATCCTGGTGATCGGGATCCTGTTCCTGAGCCGGTTCGAGAGCTCGCTGATCGAGGAACGGCAGAGCGCGCTGGTCCGCGAGGCGGCGATCGTCGCACGCACGCTGGACCAGTTCGCGGCGGCGCCGGATGGACCCGGCCTCGACCGGGAGGTGGCGCGCGCCACGCTGCTCGACTTCGGCGCCATGGTGGATGCGCGCATGCGCCTGTTCGACACCGGCGTGCGCCTGATCGGCGATACGGGGGCCGTCGCGCCCGAGGAGCTGGTCGAGACGCAGGCCGCCGAGGACACCGACGACGGAGAGCCGGTCGCCGAGACGGTGGTCGAGGAGGTGCCCCGGCAGGCCAGCCGTCTGTTCGACACGGCGATCGCCCGCCTGGCGCAGCTCATCCGCCAGGTCGAGGGGGAGGTTCAGGTGCTCACGGCGCAGGACATTCGCCGGCTCGCGGAGGCGGGGCTGGCGGGTCAGGCGCAGGCCGTGATCACGCGGGACAGGACGGGTGACTACATCATGTCCGTCACGCTGCCGGTGGGCCCTGCGGAGCAGCCCGCGGCGGCGCTGCTGCTGTCGACGCGGGGCGGGGATATCGAGGAGCTGGTGTCGGCTGAGCGGCGGCAGCTCATGACGGTCTTCCTGCTGGCGCTCACGGTGTCCATCGCGCTGTCCATCGTGCTGGCCAACTCCATCGCGCGGCCGCTGCGCGTGCTGGCCGGGGCGGCGGAGAAGGCGAGCGGATCGACCCGGGACATGGCGCCGGAGCGGATCCACTTCCCGGACCTCACCGCGCGGCCCGACGAGATCGGCTATCTGAGCCGTTCGCTGATCCTGATGACGCAGGCGCTCTACGAGCGGATCGAGGCGAACGAGGCCTTCGCGGCCGACGTCGCGCACGAGATCAAGAACCCGCTCACCTCGCTGAAATCCGCCGTCGACACGATGCACTACGCCAAGACCGACGAGCAGCGGCAGCGGCTGATGGACGTGATCGCGAGCGACGTGCAGCGGCTCGACCGGCTGGTCACCGACATCTCCAACGCCTCGCGCCTCGACAGCGAACTGGTGCGCGAGGAGATGGAGCCCTTCGACCTGGGCCAGCTCGTCGCCTCGCTGGTGGAGTACAACCAGGGTCAGGCGGAGGAGCGGGGCGCCACCCTCGTGGCCGGGACGCCCGAGCAGCCGATTGAGGTGCAGGGGCTGGAGGGCCGGCTCGCGCAGGTCTTCGTCAACCTCATCACCAACGCGCTGAGCTTCACGCCTGAGGGCGGGCGCGTCACGGCGCGGGTGTTCGAGGAGGGCGGCAAGGCGGTGGTCACGGTCGAGGATACCGGGCCGGGCATTCCGCCCGACAACCTCGAGGACGTCTTCTCCCGCTTCTATTCGGAGCGGCCAGGGCAGGAGTTCGGCAACCATTCGGGCCTCGGCCTCGCCATCTCCAAGCAGATCATCGAGGCGCACCAGGGCACCATCAAGGCCGACAACATCCTTGCTGAAGACGGCGAGACGCGGCTCGGCGCCCGGTTCACGGTGCGGCTGCCGATCTGAGCCTCAACGGCTAGCATTGAATGCTGCCGCCGCGCCGTCCAGACCCGATTCCATGAAGGGCGCGATGTCGTTCTCGACGAAGCTGCGCACGAAGGGCCGGACGAGGCCGAAGCGCGGCAGGATGCGGTAGGTCCAGATGACCTCGATCGTGCCGTCATCCCGCGGTTCGTAGCGGAATGCGCCGAGGATGTGGTCGACCGCCCGGCCCGACCCGGAGGTCAGGTTCCAGACCTGGTACTGGAAGAGCCCGGGCCGGTTCTGGACCACGCGCTCGACGACGAAGCTGCCGTCGGCGAAGGCGAGGCGGCGGGTGGCGCCGGTGTCCGGAAAGGTGCCGTCGAGGGGCGTGATCTCCACGATCCCGGGGATGCGCGGCGTCGGCTCGGTGAAGGAAAGCACGCCGGGATCCTCCATGAAGGCGCGGATCTCCGCCAGCGATCCGGCGAAGCTCGCCCCTTCGACATGGGTGATGTAGCGATCCTCGGCCGCGAGCGGGGGCGGGTCGTGGGCCAGCGGCGGCTCCGTCGGCCCGGAGCAGGCGGCGAGGGTCAGGGTCAGTACGATGAGGGGCAGGATCCGAAGCATGACGACATCCATAAATTACGATCTTCGGATCATATTGGATCGCGCGCCTGCCCGATCAAGCGCGACAGGCGCGATGGTGCGCCACGGTCGCGGCGCATCGCCCCGTCGGGTCGTAAATGAACGCAGGGTTATTCGCTGATCGGTTTTTCAGTCGTTTGACCTGTGAATACGTGCGCTCGAGGTCACAATTCACGCTTTCGTAAGACAAGTGTCGTCTGCATTGACGCAGAAATCACTCGCAGGAGACGGCTTCGGAGTTACCCTTGGCGCATGGATGAGCCGTCGGCATACGTTCCGGTCTACCCGGCCTACGCCCGCTCCGAGCGGATCGCGGATGGTGTCATCCACGTGCTGGGCATCACCGCGGCCGCGGTCGGGGTCCTCATCCTCATCATCTGGGCCGCGACGCATCTGGGCGTCGGACAGGTCGCGGCGCTCTCGGTCTATGGCAGCGCGATGATCGCGATGTTCGTGGCGTCCGCCTGCTATCACATGACGCCATGGGAGGCGTGGCGGCCGTTCCTGCGCCGGATCGACCAGGCGGCGATCTACCTGAAGATTGCGGGCACCTACACGCCGCTGGTCGTCATCATCGGCAGCTTCACCTCCTATTTCGTGCTGGCGGTGGTCTGGGCGCTGGCGGCCATCGGCGTCTTCGGCAAGCTCTTCCTGCGGCACCGGCCCGGCCCGGCGCTGCCCTGGACCTACCTCGCCATGGGCTGGATGAGCGTGCTGCTGCTCTGGTCGCTGGTCAGCATCCTGCCCTGGGCCGCGAGCACGCTGATCGTGGCGGGCGGGCTTCTCTACACGGTCGGGGTCGTGTTCTACAGTTGGGAGAGCCTGAAGTTCTCCAACGCCATCTGGCACGGCTTCGTGGTGGCGGCGACGGTGTGCTTCTACGCGGCCATCGTGCTGGGCATGCGGATCAGCGTCGTCGCCTGAGGCCGGCGCGACCTTTCCGCCCTTTCGCGAATCCCTGCCCTGTGGCGTGATCCCGCCGGTGAGGGAGGCAGGCGATGACGGACATCCCCAAGATGCAGAAGGACGTGGTCCTCGTGACCGGCCCGTCGGGCGCGGGGCGGTCCACGGCGATCCGGGTGCTGGAGGATCTGGGCTTCGAGGCGATCGACAACCTGCCGCTGGGCCTCGTGAAGGACGTGGTGCGCCATGTGGGCCCCGCCGCCCCGCTCGCCATCGGGGTGGACGTGCGCACGCGGGGCTTTTCCGCCTCCAACCTCATCGACATCGTCGAGTGGCTGGTGGAGGCCGAGCAGGTGCGCGGGCAGCTCCTCTACCTCGACTGCGCGCCGGACGTGCTGTTGCGCCGCTTCTCCGAGACGCGGCGGCGCCACCCGCTCGCCGATGTGCCGAGCCCCGAGCAGGCGATCGCGGCGGAGCTCGACCTGCTGCTCCCCCTGCGGGGCCGCGCGGACATCCTGATCGACACGTCGGATCTGTCGCCGCACGAGCTGAAGGCCCGGATCGGCGGCTGGTTCGTGCCCGAGAGCGATGCGGGCCTGTCGGTCAGCCTCGAGTCGTTTTCCTACAAGAGGGGGCTGCCGCGGGGCCTTGACATGGTGCTCGACTGCCGCTTTCTGAGGAACCCGCACTGGGACGAAATGCTGCGCCCGCTCACAGGACGGGACGCCGCGGTGGGCGCGTATATCGGCGGAGATCCGCGTTACGCTGCGTTCCTGGAGCAGACCTTCAGCCTTCTGGACCTGCTGATCCCGGCCTATCGCGAGGAGGGCAAAGCATATTTCGGCCTCGGCTTCGGGTGTACCGGTGGACGTCACAGGTCCGTATGGATGTGCGAGACCGTTGCAAAACGGCTTGCGGAGCGTGACATCCGGGTGTCTATTCGACACAGGGAACTGGAGCGGCGTGGGACTTAGGGCCGTTCCGGATGAAAGCAAGGGTGAGACCGGGTTGTTCGGGATCGTCATCGTGGCCCACGGGGGCCTGGCCAAGGAATATCTTTCCGCGCTGCAGCATGTGGTCGGAGAACTGGACGGGGTGCGCGCCGTCTCGGTCGGGCCGGAGGACAGCCTCGCGTCCCGGCAGGACGAGATCTGTGCTGCGACCGAGGCGGTGAACACGGGCGACGGCGTCGTCCTGGTGACCGACCTGATCGGGTCGACCCCGTCGAACCTCGCCATGAAGGCCTGTACGCGGCGCGAGATGGACGTGATCTATGGCGCCAACATGCCGCTGCTCGTCCAGCTCGCGAAGTCGCGGCATCGCGACCGGCGCGTGGCGGTGAACGCGGCGCTCGACACCGGGCGGCGCTGCCTCGATGCGCGGCGCAGCCCCGCGACGCCGCCGACGCCGAAGGCACCCGCCCGCGTCGCCTGATGGTGCGTGTGATCCTCGACATCGTGAACGAGAAGGGCCTGCACGCCCGCGCCTCCGCCCGGTTCGTGGAATGCGTGGAGGCGCGGGACGCCCAGGCCACCGTGGCGCGGAACGGGCAGGTGGTCGCGGGCGACTCGATCATGGACCTCTTGATGCTGGAAGCGGCGCCGGGCACCTCGATCGAGGTGGAGTGCCGTGGCCCGGAGGCGGAGGCGCTTGCGGCGGACCTCAGGGCGCTGGTGGCGGACCGGTTCGGCGAGCCGCGCTGAGCGGGGGCTGGCGGCGGCGCTGGAGCTTTTGCGATCGTTTGGATCTTTAGGGAACGGCCCCCGGATCGGGTCCGGGGCGGTTGCTTTTCGAAGTGAATGTGGCGCGCGGGGCTCCCCCCTCCCTAACCCCCCTCCCCCGGGGGGGGGATTAGGTTCCGCCCGGCTGGTAGCCCGGGCCGCGCCCGACCTCCCCACGCAGGGCGCATTGGGGGTGCCGCTGATTGAAAAAGCGACGTCGATGCTTTAGGGCGCGGGCCTCTCAATCCCGTTCCACATGCGCCCTCCAAGTTGGGCGCGGCCCCGATCTCTTTTCACTATCGCCGTGGTCCGCTCGACTGGACCATTCCTAGAGCCCCGCTTGTGATCGAGGAAATCGTCCGCTGGACGATTTCCGAGAAGCCCGATCACCCCACCGTCATGCGCTTCAGCACGTCGTCCTTTTCCTTGAAGTGGTGCTGCAGGGCGGCGCCGATATGGGCGACGAGGACCACGCCCAGCAGGATGCCGGACCAGAAGTGGACGAAGTGGGCCACGTTCTCCACCCATTCGACGCCGGGCACCCAGGGGTCGGGCATCGCGAAGGCGCCGAAGACCATGTTCTCGATCGCGAGCAGATCCTGCAGGGGCGAGGCGGCGCTCATCACCCAGCCCGAGAGCGGTAATATGAAGATCATGGCGTAGAGGACGGCATGGCTCGCATGGGCCGCCCGCTTCTGCCAGCGCGGCGTGTCCGCGGGCAGGCCGGGCCGCGGGCCGGAGACGGCGAGCCAGAGGACCCGCACGACGGCCAGCGCGAAGACGACGAAGCCCCAGCTCTTGTGCACCTGGGTGGCCGCGAACTGGTCGAGGGGATCGGCGAGGAAGTTGGTCATCCAGACGCCGTAGCCGAGCTGCCAGACGATCAGGATCGCGGTGATCCAGTGGATCGCCTTGCTCATCCAGCCCCAGCGGGCGGTGGTGTTCATGATCTGCATCGCCGGTCCCTCCATCCAGGGAGGCGGGGGCCGCAGCGGGCCCCCGCGGATCGATCATTCCTGGTTGGTCAGCTCGATGTTGACCGTGACCGGGATCACCGCCGGGATCGCCGGCGCGCCGAAGCCCATGCCGAACGCGGTGCGGTCGACGTCGCCCGTGGCGGTGAAGCCCGCGATCTGCATCTCCGGATTGAAGGGGAACGGGCCGAGGGCGTTGAGCGTCGCGGCGAAGGTGACCTCCTGCGTCTGGCCCAGCATGGTGAGATCGCCCGTCACGTCTGCGGTGTTCTCGCCCGTCTGCGTGACCGAGGTCGAGGCGAAGGTAATCTCCGGATACTCGCCGGTGTTCAGGAAGTCGGCGCGGTTCAGGTGCTCGTCCCGCGCCGCCCAGCCGGTGTCGATGGAGGCCGCGTCGATGGTGAAGCTGATCTCGGTCGCCTCGATATCCTCCGGATCGAAGGTGACCTGCGGCTCGAACTCCGTGAAGCGGCCTGCGATAGTCGAGAAGCCGAGATGGCTGACCTCGAAGGTGACCTGGGCGTGGGACATGTCCACCTGCCACTCCGCCTGGGCGGCGAAGGGAGCGGCGGTGAGCGCGGTGGCGAGGGCCAGCGAACGGAGAGACATCGGATAACTCCTGTTGGGTTCGTTTATGCTCCGAAAGATGGGGCGGACCCGGCGGGCTGTCACGTGTCAACAATCCAACAGATTGTCCACGGATCGTGGACCTATACGGAAACGATCGGTGGGGGCGGCCCTACGCCGTGGGCGTGCGGCCCGATGGTGCCGTCGCGCAGCCAGGCTGCGATCCGGGGGATGTGGTCGGCACCTTCGCGCGTCCGTGTAGAGGGTGCGGTCCTCTGCGATGGGCTCGGAGGCCGGGCCGCGTTTCGAGCCCGAAGAGGGGACGCTGCCGTGCTTCCAGGGCTCGACGATGACGAGATGCAACGCCTTGCGGTGATGGATCGTCGGATGGGCGATGTCATGGCCCGCCTTCCACATCGCGGATCCGGACGTGGTGTCGAAAGCGGTCCGCAGCTTTTGCAGCTTGGATACGCACTAGCGCCTCGGGCGCCGACGAGAAGGGATGACGCTCGTATGTCGCTGACGTGCCGCGAGGGCCTGTTTCAGAGCGCGTTCAGGACGATACGGGGCGAACCTGTCGTCGCATCCGCAACAGGGCCATGGCCCCGCGCGCCGCGATCAGCCCTGCGGGATCGGGCGACCCTCGGCCTCGAGCTGGCGGATGCGCTCGGCAAAGACCTCCTGGCGGGGCACCCAGACGTAGTCGGGATCGTCCGTCACCCCCGACCAGTGCAGCAGGCCACCGTAGCGCCAGGGATCGAGGACGATGCCGTCGAACATCCCGTCGCCGCGGGCGCTGACGATGACCGTGCTATGGTCGATCCGCCAGCGGCTGTCGGCATTGGCGATGGCGCGGTGGAGCGTGAGGGTGCGAAACTCTTCCTCCGCCAGCCGGGCCTGGAGGTCGTCGGCCCAGTGCCAGCAGAGCCCGCGTGGACGCAGGCCCATGTTCACCAGCATGTTGTGGCGCAGCGGCGGGTCGCTGACGCCGTATTGCAGGGCGAGCTGTCGCGGGTATTGGAGCGAAATGCGCGCGGCGCGCGCCGCCTCGTCGGGGTCGACATCGGAGCCCAGTGCCCGGATCTCCTGCGTCAACGCCGCGATCTCCTGCTCCTCGACCGGTGGCAGCTCGGTCGCGGGACCGGTCGCGCAGGCGGCGAGGAAGAGAATGGCTGCGAGCGCCAGCATACGCGTCACGATCCGAAGCGGGTTCATGCGACCTCCACGATTGAGCCCCGGCAGATCTAGTGCCTGCCGGTTCCGCGGTCGAGTAACGTCTTGAACAGCATGAAGGTTGCGCTCTGGCCGTCGCTCAGTCGGGGAAGGAGCGGGAGCCCTTGATCTGGTCCCAGGCCCATACGACCTCCTGCAACCGGTCCTCGTCGTCGCGCTTGCCGCCGTTCATGTCCGGGTGAAGATCCTTCACGAGGCTCTTGTAGACCTTGCGCAATTCCGACTTCGTCAGCGTATCCTCGGCGCCCAGGATGTCGAGCGCACGCCGCTCGGTCGGCGGCAGCTTGCGCCGGCGCGGCCGGTCGGGGGCGGCCGCGGGGTTGCGGGTCGCGTTGTCCCCCAGCACCTCGTAGGGATCGTCATAGCCGAAGCGCGCCCAGGCGCGGCCCTCGGCATGGGAGTGGGTCTTGGCCTTTTCCGCGCCCGTCTTGAAGGACCAGGTGGGGCGCTCGCCGACGCGGTCGCGCTCGATCTGTTCCTCGAACTCCTCCTCGCTGTGATGCTCGAAGAAGTTCCATTTGAGGTTGTACTCGCGGATGTGCTCCTTGCAGAACCAGAAGTATTCATCGAGCCGCTCTGGGCTCTTGGGCGCGCGGTAGAGGCCCTGCTTCTCGCAACCCGCGTGGTCGCATTGGCGGGTCGACGAGTTCACCGCCCCCGACTGCCCGCGCGATTTCGCCCGGCGCCGCTTGTCGGCGGAGACGGAGATGTCGAACTCGAACGGGCTTTTCCGTGCCATGGGGACCTCTTTCAGGCGGACGCTTCCGACTCAAGGTCGGTCAGTTTAGACCTATGAGCGGCAAGGTGAAGAGCCGCGAGGCGGCAGGAGGCCAATTTTGCGTGTGGCAGATCGCATCGACATGAAGTTGCGGGAGAATTTCGCCCCGCGCGAGCTGGAGGTCGTAGACGAGTCGCACCTCCATGCCGGTCACGCGGGTGCGCCCGATGGCGGCCAGAGCCATTTCCGCGTCCGGATGCGGGCGGAGGCGCTGTCCGGGCTCAGCCGCGTGGCGGCCCAGCGGAGGATCTACGCGGTGCTCAAGGACGAGATGGCGGGACCGGTCCACGCCCTCGCCCTCGACGTCGGCGCCTGAGCATGGGGGAGGCGCCGGGCTTCACCGAGCGGAGCTTCGGGTTCCTCGAGGAGCTCGCCGCCAACAACAACCGCGCGTGGTACAAGGCGCACCGGGACCGGCACCGCGATGCGCTGGAGATGCCGTTCGCCCGGATGCTCGGCGCGGCTTCGGAAGCGCTGTCGGAGGAGGGCGTGGAGCTGTCGGGCGGCAAGCGGACGATGTTCCGGCTGCAGCGCGACACCCGCTTCTCCGAGGACAAGACGCCCTACAAGACGAGCGTGTCGGGCATGCTGACGCCGTCGGGCGAGAAGCGGGAGGCCTACGGCGTGGTTTATGCCCAGATCGACGCGGCGGGCGGCTTCATGGCCGCGGGCTACCATGCGCTGACGCCGAAGCGGCTGGAGCCGATCCGGCGGCGGATCCTGGAGGAGGACGCGGCGTTCCGCGACATGCTGGGCGGGCTGGAGGCTGCGGGCTTTCCGCTGGACCGGACCAACGCGCTGACCGCGATGCCGCGCGGCTTTCAGGACGAGAAGGACCACCCGCTGGCGGACTACGTGAAGCTGAAGAGCTTCCTGATCCGCGAGGACCTGGAGCGGGAGGTATGGATGTCAGGTGAGGTCGTGGACCTGATGGTGCGCATGGCAACGGCTGCACTGCCGCTGCTCGCGTTTGGTCGGGTGGGGTAGGTGTTGTAGGGAGGGCGATCCCGGGTCGAGCCCGGGACGGTGGCGTTTTCCTGGAACCACCCCGGACGTGATCCGGGGCCGTTCGGAACGAAGCGGTCCCGGCTCTGCGGCCGGGACGGTTGTCATTAGTCGAAAGGGATGTCGTGGGAAAGATCCCGCCAGTCGGGGTTCGCCTTTTCGATCAGGGCGTCTTTCCAAGCGCGCCGCCAACGCTTGAGGCGTTTTTCGCGATGGAGGGCGTCGACCGGGTCCCCGTGCGCTTCGAACCAGACCAGCGTGCGGATGTTGTAGCGGCTGGTGTGGGCGCCGGCCGGGCTGGTGCGATGCTGTTCCATCCGCCGCCGCAGATCGGCAGCGGAGCCGATGTAGATCGGGCCTCGGGGGCGGGTGGCCAGGATGTAGACGTAGCGGGTCACGTCGTAAGGGTCGGCGACCGCGGTTAAGGTGCGGTGAACGGTCCTGGCTCTGGGGCCGAGACCGTTTCGATGTACCCTACCGTCCCGGGCTCGACCCGGGACCGCTTCGTTCAGAACGGCCCCGGGTCGAGCCCGGGGTGGTTTCAAGACTATCCTACCGTCCCGGCCGTAGAGCCGGGATCGCCTCGTTCAGAGCGGCCCCGGATCACGTCCGGGGCGGTCCCAAACCCTACCGCGCCAGTTCCGTCACCAGCTTTTCCATGAAGACCTCGCCCGCGGCGAGCTGGTCCAGCGAAAGGTATTCGTCGGGTTGGTGGGCCTGTTCGATGGAGCCGGGGCCGCAGATCACGGTGGAGAAGCCGCCGTCCTGGAACTGGCCGCCCTCGGTGGCGTAGGCGACCTTGCCCGTGGCGTTCTCGCCCGTGAGACGGCGGACGAGGGCTTCGGCGGCGCCGTCGTCCTCGGGCACGAGGCCCGGGGCGGTCGTGCGCTCGGTCACGGTGATCTTCGCCTCGTGGCGGATCGCCTGGATTTCGGCCTCGACCCTTGCGGCCTCGGCGCGGAAGCGGGCGACCCAGTCGGCGACGGGCTCGTTGGGCACGGCGCGGATATCGACAGTGAAACGGCAGTCCTTCGCCGTGATGTTGTGGGCCGTGCCACCCGAGATCATACCGGAATGCAGCGTGGTGAAGGGCGGTTCGTAGGCGGCGTTCTCGGGCAGGGCGCCGGCGGCGTTGCGGGCCATCTCCCCATGCAGCCAGGTGATGAGGCGGGCGGCGGTCATGACGGCGGAGACGCCGGTGTGGACCAGCGAGGAGTGCACCTCGAACCCGCGCACGTGGACCTCGAGCCCGGCGATGCCCTTATGGCCGTCCACGATCTTCATCATTGAGGGCTCGCCCACGATGCAGGCGGCGGCCTGCGGGAGTTCGGCGGCGATGCGCGCGATCATCGGCGGGGCGCCGAGGCAGCCGACCTCCTCGTCATAGGAAAGCGCGAGGATGGCGGGGCGCTTCAGCCCGCTTTCCAGCATCTGCGGCACGGCGGCGAGCGACAGGGCGAGCCAGCCCTTCATGTCGCAGGTGCCACGGCCGTAGAGGCGGCCGTCGCGCTCGGTCAGGGTGAAGGGGTCCGACGACCAGTCCTGGCCGTCGATCGGGACCACATCGGTGTGGCCCGAAAGGATGACGCCGCCCTCGACTTGCGGTCCGACGATGGCGTGCAGGCTCGCCTTCTGCCCGGTCTCGTCCGGGGTGCGCACGCTGGCGACGCCGAGATCCGCGAGGTAGCTCTCCACGAAGTCGATCAGCGGCAGGTTGGTGTCGCGGCTGACCGTGGGAAAGGACACAAGCCGTTCGAGCATCTCGCGCGCGCTGTAGCGTTGGGTCATGGTGGGGGTCCGCAACGTTGATGAGGGGGTGGTGCACCGTCGGGCCGGACGGGGCGCATTGCAACAGAAACCCGTCTCGCCGCAGCAAATCGACGCAGGAGGCGCGCGCGCGTCGTGGCATGGGCGAGGTGACGTCGCGTCGTGCGATCAGCGGGTTCCGGTGGGGACGTGTCGCGGTGCGTCGGGGCCAGTACCCTGTCCAGCCTTCGAATTCCCGACACGTCGCCGGCGCCATGAAACCCCTTGGAGGCGGGCTTCGCGCGCGGCGGTGCCGGTCGGCCGGGGTCCGGGCGCGGGCAGCGTGCGGTCTGCCCGATCACCGCCGTGCGCATGTGCCACCGCCTGCAGGCTGTTTACACTGTCGCCGTTTCATCCCTTGCGCGATGAATGGAAACGTCGTCTAGTTTTGTTAACGCCGACAGAAAGCCCGCCGCAGAGCTTGGGACGACCGGCAGCGGACAGGATTGATATATGCGCGATGGCCCCGCGCCGCTACTCGATGTGGCGGATCTGAAGACGGTATTCCACACCCGTTCCGGCGACGTCCATGCCGTGAACTCCGTCTCCTTCTCCGTCGCTCCCGGTGAGCTGGTGGGCGTGGTCGGCGAAAGCGGCTCCGGCAAGTCCGTGACCATGATGAGCCTGATGAACCTGCTGCCGGGTGCGGCAGAGGTCGTCTCGGGCGAGGTGCTGTTCGAGGGGCGCGACGTGCGCCGGATGAAGCGGCGGGAGCTTCTGACCCTGCGCGGGCGCGAGGTCGGCTTCGTCTTCCAGGACCCGATGACCTCCCTCAACCCGGTCTTCACCGTCGGGCGGCAGATCGGCGAGCGGCTGCGCAGGCACATGGGGATGACGAGGTCGCAGGCGCGGGAGCGGGCGGCGGACCTGCTGACGCTCGTCGGCATTCCAGATGCGGAGCAGCGGCTCGGCGACTATCCCCACCAGTTCTCGGGCGGCATGCGGCAGCGGGTGATGATCGCCGTCGCACTTGCGTGCGACCCCAAGCTCCTGATCGCGGACGAGCCGACCACCGCGCTCGACGTGACGATCCAGGCGCAGATCCTGGAACTGATCAAGGAGCTGCGCCGCAAGCTCGACATGGGGATCGTGTGGATCACGCACGATCTGGGGGTGGTGGCCGGCATCGCGGACCGCGTGCTCGTCATGTATGGCGGGCAAATCGTGGAGCAGGCGCCGGTGGGCGAGCTCTTCGCCCGGCCGCAGCATCCCTACACCCGCGCGCTTCTCAAGACCCTGCCGAGTGTCGAGGGCACGCGCACCGAGCGGCTGACCACGATCGAGGGGCAGCCGCCGCAGCTCGACGCGCATCCGACGAGCTGTCCCTTCGCGGCGCGTTGTCCGCAGGTCTTCGCCCGGTGCATGACCGAGAACCCGACCCGCATCGATGTCGGGCACAGGCATGACGTGGCCTGCTGGTGGGATCCCGCGACCGGGGAGGCGCGCAATGTCTGAGACGGTGCCGCAGACAGGCCGACGTCCGCTGGTCGAGGTCCGCGACCTCAGGATGTATTTCGACATCCACAAGGGGATCCTGCGCCGCAAGGCGGGCGAGGTGAAGGCCGTCGACGGCCTGTCCTTCGACATCCATCCCGGCGAGACGCTGGGCCTGGTGGGCGAGAGCGGCTGCGGCAAGTCGACGACCGGCCGCGCCATCCTGCGGCTCTACGATCCGACCGACGGCGAGGTGCTGATCGACGGCGTCGACGTGGCGGCGCTGGGTCCGCAGGCGCTGCGCCGGACGCGCCCGCAGATGCAGATGATCTTCCAGGACCCGCAGGCGAGCCTGAACCCGCGCATGACGGTGGCGGACATCATCGCCGAGCCCCTGCGCGAGCATACCGACATGGACCGCGACGCGCGGCTCGCCCGCGTGCGGGAGCTGATGGACGCGGTGGGGCTGAACCGCCGCTACGCCGACCGGTATCCGCACGAGTTCTCCGGCGGCCAGCGCCAGCGGATCGGGATCGCGCGGGCGCTGGCGCTCAAGCCCAAGTTCATCGTCTGCGACGAGCCGATCGCGGCGCTCGACGTGTCGATCCAGGCGCAGGTGGTGAACCTGCTGGAGGACCTGCAGCGCGAGTTCGGGCTGACCTATCTCTTCATCTCGCACGACCTGAGCATGGTGCGCCACCTCGCGACGCGGGTCGCGGTGATGTATCTGGGCAAGATCGTGGAGCTGGCGCCGCGCGACGCGCTCTATGCCAGCCCCCGGCATCCCTACACGCAGGCGCTCCTGTCCGCGGTGCCGGTCGCCGATCCGGAGGTCGAGGCGACGCGCCGGCACATCATCCTGGAAGGCGACGTGCCGAGCCCCGCCAACCCGCCGAAGGGCTGCAACTTCTGCACCCGGTGTCCCAAGGTCATGGATATCTGCCGCGAGGTGGTGCCTGCGTTCCGAGAGCATACGAAGGGCCATCTGACGGCCTGCCACCTGGTTGATCAACAACAAGACGCAAGCCCATTGCGCGATAACGATAAAATCGAAGTCCAACATGGAGAACAGCTATGAAGCTCAAGACCCTCCTCGCTGGTGCCACGGCGCTGGTCGCCGCGACCGCGGCGCAGGCCGAGCGGGCCAGCGACGGCCAGCTCAACATCATCTACTGGCAGGCCCCCTCCCTCCTGAACCCCTACCTGTCCGGCGGGACCAAGGAGCTCGAGGCCGCCTCCCTCGTGATCGAGCCGCTCGCCCGCTACGACGAGGCCGGCAACATGGTGCCCTGGCTCGTCGACGAGATCCCGACGGTCGAGAACGGCGGCGTGTCCGAGGACCTCACCCAGATCACCTGGACCCTGTCCGAAGGCATCACCTGGTCCGACGGCAGCCCGCTGACGGCCGAGGATGCGGTGTTCAGCTGGCAGTACTGCACCGATCCCGCGGGCGGCTGTGCGCAGCTCTCGAACTACACGGACGTGGAGAACGTGGAGGCGGTCGACGAGCGCACGATCCGGATCACGTTCTCCGTGCCAAAGCCCTTCCCCTACGGTCCGTTCGTGGGCGCGCAGTCCCCGATCATCCAGAAGGCACAGTTCGAGAACTGCCTCGGCGAGCGGGCCCCGACCTGCACGGAGGAAAACTTCGCCCCGATCGGCACCGGGCCGTTCGTCGTCACCGACTTCAAGGCGAACGACGTCGCGACCTTCGAGGCGAACCCGAACTACCGCGATCCGGCAAAGCCCGCCTTCGCGACCGTGAACTTCAAGGGCGGCGGTGACGCGGCCTCCGCCGCGCGCTCCGTGCTGGAGACGGGTGAGTTCGACTACGCCTGGAACCTGCAGGTCGAACCGGAGATCCTGCGCCAGATGGCGGCCGCGGGGCAGGGCGAGGTGATCTCGGCCTTCGGCACCTCGGTCGAGCGGATCATGGTCAACTTCACCGACCCCGACCCGGCGCTGGGCGAGGAGCGGGGCACGGTTGCGCATCCGCACCCGTTCCTGACCGATCCGGCGGTGACGCGGGCGCTCTCGATCTCCATCGACCGCGAGATCCTCGTCGAGGCGGGCTACGGCGAGGCGGGCCGTCCGACCTGCAACGTGCTGCCGGCGCCGGAGGTCTATGCCTCCACCAACAACGACTGGTGCCTGGAGTACAACCCGGAGGAGGCGAACCGCCTGCTCGACGAGGCGGGCTGGGAGATGGGCGCGGACGGCGTGCGCACCAAGGACGGCGAGCGTCTGAGTGTGCTGTTCCAGACCTCCACCAACTCGGTGCGGCAGGGCACGCAGGCGTTCCTCAAGCAGATGTGGGAGCAGATCGGCGTGGAGACCGAGCTGCGCAACATCGACGCCTCCGTCTTCTTCGGCGGCGACCAGTCGAGCCCGGACACGTTCCAGAAGTTCTTCGCCGACCTGGAGATGTACACCAACAACTTCGACGGCACGGATCCGGAACGGTACATGGCCAACTGGGGCTGCAACGAGATCCCGAGCCCGGAAAACCAGTGGCTGGGCTCCAACATGCCGCGTTTCTGCACCGAGGACTACGACGCGCTGGTCGAGCAGATGGGCGAGACCGCCGCTCTGGAGGACCGCGCGGCGCTGGCGATCCAGATGAACGACATGCTGATGGAGGCCGGCGCGATCATCCCGCTGATCCACCGCGGCGGCGTGTCGGCCAAGGCCAACAGCCTGGAGGGCATCCTGATGAACGAGTGGGATTCCGAGCTGTGGAACATCGCCGACTGGTCGCGCGCGGAGTGATGCGCGCCCCGCTGCTCCGGGCCTGAACCGGAGCCTCGCCCCCCAGCGAGGTTCCGGCGTCCGCCGGAACAGCGGCACCCACGAACCGAAGCGGCGGTGCGCCGCCGCTTCTGGAGACCTCGAACCGAATGCCCGGAGGCAGATATGTTCAAGAGACGGAGATCGGTAAAGATCGCGCCGGGCATTCGCCTTAACTCCGGCAAGAAGTCTGCCAGCGTTAGCTTTGGAGGTAAGGGGCTCACCCATAATATCAGCACAACAGGCCGCCGGCGGACGACGATTTCAGCGCCCGGCACTGGTTTTTCGAAGACTTTCGAACACACGCAGCAGCGGACTGGCAGACAGAGTTCGGAGCCGTCCGGCCGCCAGAGACAAGGCTTTGCGTGGTGGACTTACGTCATCGCTGTAATTGTTGTTCTCGTAATCCTAGCTCGCTGAGAAGCTGATGTTCGCATATACAATCAGACGGTTGCTCTTCGCGATCCCGACGCTCCTGGCCATCAGCTTCATCATCTTCGCCATTCTCGACCTGGCCCCTGCCGATCCGACGGGCAACCTGCCGCTGACCATTCCGCCGGAGGTGCGCGAGCAGATCCGTGCCTCGCTCGGCCTCGACGAGCCGTTTCCCGTCCGCTACCTGCTGTGGCTCAACCAGTTCTTCGTGAACGAGCCGCTGAACCTGATCGAGGGGTGGACCGGCTGGCAGTTCGGCGACGGGGAGCGGTTGAGGGTCACGTCCTGGGCCACCCGCTCGCCAGTCGTGGACCTCATCATCGAGCGACTGCCGCAGACGCTGTGGGTGGTGGGCATGTCGCAGGTGATCGCAGTGATCATCGCGGTGCCGATCGGGGTGATCTCGGCCTATCGGCAGTATTCGTGGTTCGACCAGATCGGCACCTTCGTGAGCATGGTGGGCTTTTCGATCCCGACCTTCTTCACTGGGTTGGTGTTCATCGTCGTGTTCTCGGTCAATCTGGGCTGGTTCCCGTCGATCTACGACACCAACCACCGGGTGACGGACTGGGACAGCTTCGTGTTCCAGATCCGGCAGATGATCATGCCGACCATGGTGCTGGCGCTGGCCACGGCGGCGCAGCTCAGCCGCTACATGCGCGCCTCGATGCTCGACAACCTGAGTGCGGATTACGTGCGCACCGCGCGCGCGAAGGGGCTGGGCGAGCGGGTGGTGGTCTGGATCCACGTGCTGCGCAACTCGATGATCCCGGTCGTCACGGTGATCGCACTCAACATCCCCACGATCTTCGGCGGGGCGATCATCACCGAGCAGATCTTCCGCGTGAACGGGATCGGGCAGCTGCTGATCATCGGGATCCAGGGCGCGGACATCCCGCTGGTGCAGACGCTGACCTTCATCTTCGCGATCCTGATCGTGCTCTTCAACCTGATCGCCGACATCCTCTACGGCATCCTGGACCCGAGGATCCGCTATGAGTGACCAGACCCGCATCGCGGCCGAGGCCGTCGTCGAGACGATCGATGAGCGTCCGCGCACGCTGGCGCGCGACGTGTGGAGCCAGTTCACGGCGCATCGCGGGGCGATGGCGGGGCTGATCGTCTTCACGCTGATCGTGCTGATGGTGGTGGTGGGCCCCTACATCCACACGATCGATCCGACCTTCCTCGACTTCCGCGCACGCAACGCGCCGATTTCCTGGGCGCATCCGATGGGGACGGACAACCTGGGCCGCGACGTGCTCGCGCAGGTGATGCAGGGCGGGCGGGTCTCGCTCCTGGTGGGTGTCACCGCGATGGCCATCGCGATCCTGGTCGGCACGCTGATCGGTGTCGTCGCGGGCTATTTCCGCAGGCTCGACGGGCCGCTGATGCGCTTCACCGACCTGTTCCTCGCGCTGCCGATCCTGCCACTGCTGCTGGTCATCATCCTCCTGTTCCGCGACACGCTGCGGGTGATGTTCGGGCCGGAGGCGGGGATCTTCCTGCTCATCGTCTTCATCATCGGGATCACGAGCTGGATGCAGACCGCGCGCATCGTGCGCGGCGACGTGCTGGCGCTCAAGGAGCGGGAATTCGTGCTGGCGGCCAAGTCCATCGGCACGCCGGACTGGAGGATCATCCTGCGTCACATCCTGCCCAACGTGCTGAGCCCGATCATGGTGAGCGCGACGCTGGGCATCGCCACCGCGATCATCACGGAGAGCGCGCTGAGCTTCCTCGGTCTCGGCTTCCCGCCGGATTTCCCGACCTGGGGGCGGCTGCTCTTCGACGGCAAGGATTTCCTCGACCTCACGCCCGCCCGGGTGTTCTGGCCGGGGCTGGTGCTGTCGCTCACGGTCCTCAGCGTCAACTATATCGGCGATGGTCTGCGCGATGCGCTGGACCCGCATATCCGCGGTCGGTGAGGGCGCTTCCGATCCTTCTGCTCTGCCTTGCACTCGCCGGTACCGCCGGCGGGCAGGGGCTCGAGATTGGCATCTCGGTGGTGAATGCCGAGCTGCATGCGGCGGAGGACGAGGACGCGGCCTGGAACCTCTACGGCATCATCTACAACGTGGGCGACGTGCCGATCACGCTCTACGGCATGGATGGACCGGAGGGGGAGGACGGCTTCGTCTACGGCACGGTGAACGAGGAGGCGGTGGAGGTCTTCGAGATCGCGATCCCGCCGGGCCATGCGCTGGACCTTGAACCGGGCGGGCTGTTCCTGCGCTTCGACGAGCTCGACACCCTGCCGGGGGAAGTCACGTCCATCTGGCTCTTCTTCGACAATTTCGAGATGCCACTGGAGGTCGCGCTGGGCGGCGAGGGCCCGCCACTGGCCTCGCAGAACTAGCGCCCGGCCCTGCGCGATGCCTTGCCGAGCGGGCCGAACCGGCAGCGCCCCGCGTGCGGCGGATCGCCCCGGCGTGACACCGGCGGGCGGCAAATGGCCCAAATCGGTGGTTTTGCGCTTCACGCCGCCGATCGCATTTCAACTGCGCGCTACAACCTCAAGTTGAAATTGCGGGTGTGGTGCGCCGGCGCCACGTTCCACCTCGACACGAGAGGTGTCACCCGGGACGCGGATCACAGGATGGGGCTGGGCCCCAAGTCGCGGACCGGCACTACGAACCGTTGGAGACTTCATCATGCGGACGATTTTCATCGCAATGATCGCGACCCTCGGCCTTGGCGCCACGGCTGCTTTCGCACAGGAGTGCACGCCCGAGCAGGCCGACGCGCTCGCCTCCGAGGCGACGCTGGCGCTGGAGGCGCTGGCGCAGACCGATCCGAACCGCGCCCAGGAACTGACCATCCAGATGCAGGAGCGTCAGGCGCAGATGACCGCCGAGGGCACGACGGAAGGGGCATGCGATTTCTACACGGCAGTGATCGAGGCGGCGAGCTCCTGACCCCTCGAGAGGTTCGCGTCGCGATGTGACGCGGGCCGGACGCCCTCGGCCGGATCCTCCCGTCCCGGCCGGGGGTGGCTATGTCAGGGAGGCGACGCGCGCACCGCGCGCGTTCAGCGCCACCAGCGCGACCACCACCACCACTCCGACCAGATTGGCCGCGAGGTTCGCGGGCCAGAGGCAGGCGATGCCGGCCACGGCCCCGACCGCCCGCGCAGGCCAGCCCATCACCCGCTCGTAGCAGCCCTGGAAGGCGCCGGCGAGCGCATAGGTCCCGAACACGCCGAACAGGAACACGGTGAACGCCGCCAGCCAGTCGCCCGACAGGAACGGCGTGTAGGCGAAGAGCACCGGCACGATGTAGAGGCCCTTGGCCAGCTTCCAGCTCGCCACGCCGGTCGCCATCGGCTTCGACTTCGCGATGGCCGCGGCGGTGAAGGAGGCGAGGGCGACGGGCGGCGTCACGTTGGAATCCTGGCTGAGCCAGAAGATGATCATGTGGGCGCTGAGGAGGGCCGCGACCGCCACCTCCCGCTGGACGACGAGATCGCGCAAGGGGGCGGCGACCTCCAGCGGCAGGGCGCCCACGAGGGCCTGCGCGTCGGCGCGCGGCATAGCCTCGGCCAAGAGCGGGATCGCCTCGGGCGCCGACAGCATGAAGAGCGCCTGCGCCTCCATCGGCAGGTTGCCCGCCGCGATCATGTCGACCACGGCGCGATCCTGGATCATGCCGGCGAGGGCCGGGGCGGAGAGGGTTGCGAGCACGATGTAGGCCGCCGTCACCGGTAGCCCCATGCCGAGTATGAGGCTTGCCAGTGCCACAAGCACGATGGCGATCAGGATGTTCCCGTTGCTCCACTCCGCGATCATCAGGGAGAAGGTGTTGCCGATGCCTGCGGTGGTGATGACGTTCACCACGAGCCCCACGGCGCAGAGCAGCACGGCGGTCATCACCATGTTGCGCGCGCCCATGACGAGCGCCTCGAACACCGCTTTCGGCCCCATCGGGTTCTGCGTGAGCCAGGAGGAGGCGATGACGGCCACGATCCCGATCACCGCCGCATAGGTCGGCGTGAAGCCGGAGACGAGGAGGAAGATCAGCACCGCGATGGGGATGATGAAGCTCGCCCCGCCGGATTTCACGGCGCTCCACAGTGTGCGGCCCTGCGCCTCCATCGGCGGGAGCTGGTGGCGCTTCGCCTCGATCCGCACGAAGAACGCGACGGTGAGGAAGTAGAGGAGTGCGGGCAGCGCCGCGACCGCCACGATGGTCTCGTAGGGGATCTGGGTGAAGCTCGCCATCACGAACGCGCCCGCGCCCATGATCGGCGGCATGAGCTGGCCGCCGGTGGAGGACGCGGCCTCGACCCCGCCTGCGAATTTCGGCGGGAAGCCCGCGCGCTTCATCAGCGGGATGGTGATGACGCCGGTGGACGCGGTGTTGGCGATGGCGCTGCCCGAGATCGTGCCGGTGAGGCCCGAGGCGATGACGGCGACGAGGCCCGGCCCGCCCACCAGCTTGCCCGCGATGGCGCGGCTGAGGTCGATGACGAACTCCCCGGCACCCGAGCGGATCAGGAAGCTGCCGAAGATGATGAAGAGGAAGACGTAGGTCGAGGAGATGCTGGCGATCGTGCCGAACAGCGCCTCGTCGTTGAAGATCGAGCGCCAGAGGGCGGATTCCGCACTGAGCCCGCGGAAGCTGAAGATCCCGCCGATCATCGGGCCGAGGAAGGTCACGTAGGACAGCGAGAAGATGATGAGCACCGGGATCACCAGCCCCGCGACGCGGCGCGTGAGCTCGGTCGCGATGACGACGAGCACCCCGCCCGCGATCCAGTCGAGCGTCCCGAAATCCCAGCCCGGCAGCGTCAGCCGGTCGTAGGAGATCACGAACCACAGCGCGGAGCCGACTGCGGCCAGCCCCAGCGCGATATCGGTGGCGAGAAAGACCGGGTTCGTCTTGCAATACTCGCGCGGCAGGACGGGGTAGAGCAGGGCCGCGAGGAACGCGAAGCCCGCGAAGTGCAGCACGTTGCGGGTGTATTCCGACAGCTCCGGAAAGATCGCGACGTAGAGGTGGCCGACCGACAGCGCGAGGCAGACCGCGACGACCAGCACGTTGAGCGGCCCCTTGAGCTGGCGCGTCGGCGCGGAGGCGGCGTCTTCGGGGTCGATCATCGGGGTCCTCCCTCTCAGTCGGGGGAGAGTGGCCCGGCGAAGGGCGCGGGATCAAGGGGAAGACGTGCGAGCGCCCCGGACTGCGGTCCAGGGCGCTCCCGCCGGGGGAGGCCGCGGTCAGGCGATCTGGGCCGCGGTCTCGGCGGCCTGAGCCTTGGCGGTGGCGGCGGCCGCACGGGCGCGCATGTCGGCGGGCAGGAGGTCGAAGATCATGTGGATCCGGTCCTCGTCGCCATCGTTGAAGGCTTCGTGCATCTCGTCGTTGTCAAACCACCAGAGCTCGCCCTCGCGCATCCGGACCTCCTCGTCACCCGCCTTCAGCCAGGACCCGGCGGAGGATTTCAGGACGAAGTGGTAGCGCCCGCGCAGGCGGTAGTACTCGCCGCGATCGATATGGGGATAGACGCGGCGACCGGCGGGCAGGCAGACTATCTTGGCCCGGCTGAGGTCGCAGTCGAGCTCGGCGGCGACCTCCTCGATGAAGGCGCGGGCCCTGGGGAAGTTCGCCGAGCCGCTGGTCCACCGGCTCTCATGCACGTCGCGGCGGGCGCGGCCGTGGATCATCGACTTGCGCAGGCCACGCAGCGGAATGGCGAGGGCCTCGCGCTGCACGGCGATCTTCTCCTGCCGGCCGGTGGCATTGGCCCAGGCGTCATCGACGCCGGCGATCTCTGCCAGGAACGGCTCGGTGGGCACGTCGGAGCGGATGCGTTTGAAGTGTTTCATGTCGTCTCTCCCATGCTGGACGCTTCGGGCCGGGCGCGACTGCGCTTCCGACTGGTTCTCAAGATGGGAAGCGGGGGTGGAGGGGGCCTGACCTCGACATGAACGGGGCATGAATTGTGTGGGGCGGCTGGGGAAGGCCCCGGATCAGGTCCGGGGCGGTGGTCCTGGGGCCGTCCCGGCCGGAGCGCCGGGACCGTTTGGAGCGGTGCTTTTTTGGGGTTCGCGGGGCGTCGGGGCCGCCTCATCGAACTCTGCGCCCCTTGGCGAGCGGCCCCGGATCAAGTCCGGGGCGGTCGGGAAAGAACGAACCGTCCCAGCCGAAGCGCCGGGACCGTTGGCAACCCTTGGTCGGTATTGCCGAGGCGCCTCAGGGCTCCGTGCGGAGCGTGGCCATGTCGCGCAAACCATGCTCGCGCACAAGATCCTCGACCATGCGCTGCATGCGGCGGACGTGTCGGGCGTGGGGGATATGGACCACGAGGCTGTCGGTCGCGCGGTCGACGGTGTCGAGCCCGCCGATGTCGCCTAGCTCGGTCCGCTCGATCTGCCGATAGAGATCCTCGCCGAGGTTGCGGATGCGGTGGATATCGGCCGGATCGCAAAGAGCGAACCGGAGGCGGATCGTGCGCTGCGGACTCATCGGTTCGGTCCAAGAAAACAGCCCCGGCGCAGGGGCCGGGGCGGTATGTAGCTGTCGTCCCGGCCGAAGAGCCGGGACCTGTCACAAGTGAAGAGGTCAGGGACGCAGCCGGTCCGGGATCTCGACGCCCACTTCCTCGTAGTACTGGATCGCGCCCGGGTGCAGCGGCAGCGGTAGGCCCGCGATGGCCTTTTCGATCGCCATGGCCTGGGTCGCCGGGTGGATCGCCTGCAGGAAGGGCAGGTTCTCGTAGATCGTCCTGGTGATCAGATAGACGTTCTCATCCGGCAGGTCGGCGCGGGTGCCCAGAAAGTTGGGCTGCGCGATGGTCGTCACCGCCTCGTCCTGGCCCGGATATGTCCCCGCCTCGATCACGTACTCCGTCCAGAGCTCTCGGCCGCCATCGGCCTGGGTCATCTGCTCGGGCGTGAAGTTGAGCAGCGTCACGCTGTCCCCGACGGAGGCGAAGAGCTGGCTGACCGCGCCGACCGGCACGCCCGCGGGGGTGGAGATGCCCGCCGACTGGCCGTTCTGCAGGCTTTCGGCGGACGGGCCGTAGCCGCCCTCGATGAGCTCGTAATCGGCGTAGATGTCCACGTCGAAGCCGCCGAGGATGGCCGCGTTCGATCCGATCGTGCCGGAGTTGCGGCGGCCAAGCGCCATGGCCTCGCCGGCCAGGGCGGCGAAGTCGGTGATGGTGCCCGTGTCCACCCGGTCGCTGTCGATGATGAAGTGCTCCACGTTCTGCCACAGCATGGTGACGGAGCGCAGCTCCTCCTGCGGGCCGTCGGCCTCCAGCGGGCCGGTGCCGGTGGCGGCGTAGTAGCCGAAGAGACCCTGGAGGATCGCGAACTGCGCTTCGTTCTCGCGCAAGAGGCGGATGTTCTCGCCCGATCCGGCCGACGAGATGGCGGACATGCCGATCTCCTCACCGGGTTGCAGCTTCACCTTGGTGAGCGTGGCCAGCGCCACGCCGACCGGGTAGTACGTCCCGCCGGTCGAGGCCGTGGCGAGGATGTAGTCCGCCGGTTCCGCGAGGGCGGGGGTGAGGGCGAGCGAGGCGGCGCCGGCCGCCAGAAGCGTCTTCATCCCGTGAAGCGTCATGTTGTGGTCTCCCTGTTTTTTCCGTTGGGTCACATATAGGACCTGCGCCCCTACGGTGCAGGGATCGCGACGCTTTTCAAGCCTGCTCGCGCTCAGCCGCCGGCCGACAGGGCGCAGAGCAGGGCCGCGGGCAGGAAGAAGAGCCAGCCCGTATGCCGCCCGCGCGACGCGATCAGGGAGAAGAGGCCACAATGCCGGTCCGCAGAACGCTGCGGTCAGGTGCCGGGCCGATGGAGATCGGGAGCCGTGACGGCGGCCCGCCCAACCCTGCAGGCAGGGACCGCGGCGCTATGGCCGGAGTGCGAGATCCGCCCATCCGGTATCTCCGACCGGCGCTGCGAACGTGACAGCGTCCGAGCCTTCCGTCAGGCCGTAATGCTGTCGGCGAGGCGCGTCCTGACGTCCACGATGCAACGCTGGCGAGATGCCGTCGGCGCCTCATGAGGGGCGAAGTCGGACGCGACGGTGTCGAGGGCGACGACGGCGTCTTGCAACAGGCTCCGCCGACTGTCCGACAACGGATCGATGCCGTTCGCGATCATATGGTCGATGAACATGACCCCGGCTTGCTTCAGGAAGACGGATTCAGGGCGGCCATCGCGGGTGCAGACGCCGTAGACACCGTTGAGGAAATGCTGCCATGTCGCGTCGGCGTGGTCCCCGTCGAACGTCTCGACGACGCCGGGCACCTCCGCTTGGAGCGCGCGTCCAAGGTCGCTAGACAGAAACAGGTGCTTCGCTCCCTCGTAGCGATTGAAGAAGTGATCGCGGGCGCGTGCCTCGGACGTCAGGCCGAACCGCGTGATATCGTGATACCAGTTCGTGTGGCCCCGCAGGTGAAAGCGGTACGCTCGCGTCTCATGGATCTCCGCAACGAAGGAGGCGCAGTGACTGACGCACGTGTAGGTGTAGGATGGATTCGGAAAGACGCGTGTTTCGATCAAGCTCGCAATCGCGTCGACGCCTGTCCCCGCAACGTCCGCGAACTGACGCTCCTCGAAGAAATGGGTGTAGAGGTAGTTCAGGAGCATGTCCGGTTCCTGGGCTGAGCATGCTCCATGCCTATCATGCCGTCGACGCCGGACGGTTCCGGCCGGACCGAAGCATGTGGCCGCGACGAGCCCGGGGCGCGGCCAACCGTTTGGTTTCCTGAAACCTTTCCTCGGCCGCGGTCGCTCGTGCGCAATGCGCCGGGAGCATGCGAACCTGCCGTCCCAGCGATCCTCGCCTAGGCGTTCGCCCGGAGTTTCAGCGCGTCGGCCAGGGTGATGGCGCGGCGGGTGCGCTGGGCCTCGACCGGTTCCGGGAAATCCTCGCGGAAGTGGCCGCCGCGGCTTTCCTCGCGCAGGAGGGCGGCGGCGGCGATCAGGGTGGCGGCATCCGTCATGTTGAGGAGCGCGCGGGAGCCGCCCGCGTCCTCTCCGGCGACCTTGCGGATCTCGCGCAGGGCGGTGCGCAGGCCCGCGGCGCTCCGCAAGACGCCGACATGGTCGTTCATGGTCCGCCGCAGGGTCGCGATCGCCTCCGCCGGTTCGCGGCGCGGGGCGGGGCCGTGCATCGGATCGGGCAGGGTGACAGGGCCGTGCAGTGCCCCCGCGGCCCGGGTGCCGATATCGGCGGCGATCCGGTTGGCGAAGACCACGGCCTCCAGGAGGGAATTGGAGGCGAGGCGGTTCGCGCCGTGCAGCCCCGTCGCCGCCACCTCGCCGCAGGCCCAGAGGCCCGGCAGGCTGGCGCGGCCGCGCGCGTCGGTCTTCACCCCGCCCATGTGGTAGTGCTGGGCGGGACGCACGGGGATCGGCTCCCTGACCGGGTCGATGCCCGCCTCGCGGCAATACTGCGCCACGGTCGGGAACTCGTCATGGATGGCTGCACCCACGGCCTCCCGCGTGTCGAGGAGCGCGGTGCCGCCTGCCATGATCTTCGCGTGGATCGCGCGGGCGACGATGTCGCGCGGGGCAAGCTCGCCCTCGGGATGGGTGTCGAAGACGAAGCGGTGTCCGTTCTCTTCGATCAGGGTGGCGCCGTGGCCGCGCAGCGCCTCGGTGGCGAGCGGGCAGGGGTCGCGGTCCACCGCGATGCCAGTGGGGTGGAACTGCACGAACTCCACGTCGATGCACTCGGCCCCGGCGCGTGCCGCAAGGCCGAGCCCCTGACCGCGCACCCGCGCCGGATTGGTCGTGACGGCAAAGAGCCCGCCGACGCCGCCCGTGGCCAGCACGACCTCTGAGGCGCGGAAGAGGATGGGCGAGGCCATGGGATCGTCCGTGCGCCGGGCGAGCGCGCCGACCACGTGGCCGTCCGCGACGGCGAGGTCGTCGACCACCACGTTCTCGATGACGCGGATCGAGGGGGTGGCGTGCGCCGTGCGGATCAGCGCGTCCATGATCGCGCGGCCCGCCTGATCGCCGGAGACGCGGACCACGCGGCTCGCGGAATGGGCGGCCTCGCGCGATTGCAGGAGCTTGCCCTCGCTGTCCTTGTCGAAGGGCGCGCCGTAGTCGAGCAGGTCGAAGATGCGGGCGGCCGCCTCCTCCGTCACGAAGCGGGCCACGGTCTCGTCCACCAGCCCGGCGCCGGCCGCGATGGTGTCGAGCGCGTGGGCGGCCGCCGTGTCGCCGAGGCCGACGGCCGCCGCGATGCCCCCCTGCGCCCAAGCCGAGGAGGCGCCGACGCCGATCGGTTCGGGCGACAGGACCGTGCAGGGCCGCGGGGCGAGCTTCAGCGCGGTGAAGAGCCCGGCAAGGCCCGCGCCGACGATGAGCGTGCCTTCGGCCTCGAAGACGTTATCGGTCATCCGCCCCCTCCGGCGTGGCGGGCGCCCGGAATGAAGGTTCTTGAGAGGGCGTCACTGCAGGAGCACCTGGGTGGCGATGAGACGCCCGCAGAGCGTCTGCTCCTCGGTCACGGCGAAGCCCGCGCCGTGGCGGCTGAAGGCGGGGTCAAGCAGGTTGGAGCGATGCTCGGAACTCGCCAGCCAACCCTCGACCAGCGAGCGGCCCGCACTCGCATAGGTCTGGCGCGGGATCTCGGACGGGGCGCGGCCGACGAGGCCTTGCGCGCGGTCGGTCAGACCCACGCCGCGTTCGTAGGTGAACCGGCAGGCGGCGGCATCGAGCACGCGGTAGTCGCGGCCCTGCTCGTACTGGACCATGTAGTCCTGCCCGATATTCTCCGCGACGCGGTTGGGCTGCAGCCCCTCGGCCTGGACCCGCGCGACCAGCGTCTCGCGCCCCGGCACCGGCGAGGCATGGTCGAAGAAGCCGAGCCGGACCATGTCGTCGGAATGCTTCTGCGCCGCGTTGTTCAGCCCCGGCTCCACGGCGAGCAGCGGCAGGTCCGCGTTGCAGCGCGCGGTGTTGACCGCGTGCAGCACCGCGAGGTTGAAGAGCGCCGGGTTGTGGCTGCCGTCGCGCGGCAGTTCCGCGTCGAATTGCGAGCCGAGCGGCAGCGGCTGGCAGGCGAGGGCGGCCCCCGGAAGGACCAGCGCGACGATGAGCGTGAGGGTGCGGAGCATGGATCAGTCCCCAATCTGTCCAAGGAAGCGGCGAACGCGGACCGCGTCAGGAATTCGTGACCTCGATCATCCGCTCGACGGCGCGGCGGGCCGGGGCGAGCAGATCCTCGGGCACGGTCACCTCCTCCGTCCCGGAATGCAGCGACCAGAGGATGTTCTCGAGGCTGATGCGTTTCATATGGGGACAGATGTTGCACGGGCGGACGAAATCCACGTCCGGTGTCTCTGCCGCCACATTGTCGCTCATCGAACACTCGGTGACCATGACGACCTTTTCGGGGCGGTTGGTCTTGACCCACTGGATCATGCCGGCGGTGGACCCGGTGAAATCGGCCTCGGCGACGACCTCGGGCGGGCATTCGGGGTGGGCGATGATCGCGACGCCCGGATAGCCCTCGCGGAAGGCGCGGAGTTCCTCGGCGGTGAACTGTTCGTGGACGATGCAGGCCCCCTCCCAGTAGACCACGCGCTTGGTGGACTGGGCTGCGATATTCTGCGCGAGGTAGCCGTCGGGCGTCATGATGACCGTGTCGCCCGGCTGCGCCTCGACGATGGCCAGCGCGTTGGAGGAGGTGCAGCAGATGTCGGAGGCCGCCTTCACCGCGGCGGTGGTGTTGACGTAGCTGACAACCTGGGCGCCTGGATAGTCGGCACGCATCTTCGCGATGTCCGCGGCGGTGATCGAGGACGCCAGCGAGCAGCCCGCACGGCTGTCGGGGATCAGGACGGTCTTTTCCGGGTTCAGGATCTTCGACGTCTCGGCCATGAAGTGCACGCCGCACTGGATGATCGTCTGCTGGCGCACCTTCGTCGCCTCGATCGCCAGTTGCAGGCTGTCGCCGGCCACGTCCGCCACGCCGTGGAAGATCTCGGGCGTCATGTAGTTGTGGGCGAGAACGACGGCGTCCTTCTCCTTCTTGAGCCGGTTGATCTCCCGCACGTAGGGCGCGAAGCCCATCCAGTCGGGCTCTGGGATCACGTCCTTCACGATGTCGTATTGCGCCGCGGTGGCGCGCATCGCGGCCTCGGAGGGTTCCAGATCGTAATGCGCGGCAAGCTCGGCGCGCGCGGCCTCGGCCCTGGTATTGGCGTTCAGGAACATGGTGCCGCTCCTCCCGACATTGTTATGCTCACGTTGAGCATATGGGTGGTCTCAAAAAAGCGCGCAAGGGCGCGCCGGATTTGCAGCAACCTGAGCGTGCCTCCCGGTTTTGTCAAGCGAGGGCCGGAAAGCGGCGCTGCGGGTCGGTTCCGCGCTTGTGAGCAGGGGCGGCGCAGGCTAGGGCGACTGGGATGACTTGCAGGGGGACCGGCATGGCCGACGATCTTCTCACCGCCTTCTCTCCCCTGGCCGAGCGTGCGGCGGCGCAGGCCGAGCGGCCGGACCGCATCTCGGTGCGCGATTACGTGCGCGCGGTCGAGATCGGCGCGTTCGAGAGCGAGCGCGGCCAGACCCAGCGCCTGCGCTTCGACATCGTGCTGGAGGTCGCGGCGAGTGCGGAGGGCGACGACGTGGACAGCGTGCTGAGCTATGACACGCTGGTCGGTGCGGTGGAGGCGGAGCTCGCGGAGCGGCGGCTCAACCTGTTGGAAACACTGGCCGAAGGGATCGCGGCGCGGTCGCTCGCGGACCGGCGGGCGCGCCGCGTCTTCGTCCGGGTCGAGAAGCTCGACCGCATCCCCGGCGCGCTGGGCGTTGAGATCGTGCGGCGGCGCGAGGACGTGGTCGCGCAGGCCCCCGGCGGTTCGACGCCGCGTGTGGTGCGGCTGGAGGCAGGGGCGGATCACCGGGCGCTGACCGGTCCCATGGTCGTCGTGCTGCCGCCGGCGCAGGTGCCCGATGCGTCGGGCGAGGCGGGGCGGCGCCTTACGCTGCTCGCCATGGAGCAGGCGGCGTGGGAGCTGGCGGGGCGCGATCCGCGCTTCACCGTCGCCGCCAGCCGGACGGAGATCGACTGGGCGCTGGGGCAGGGTTTCGTCTGCCTCTGGGCGCCGTCCAAACTCGTGCTCGCCGCCGCCGTGCCGCCCGAAGCCGAGCCCGTCGCCTTGGCGGATTGGCTGGCGCGGGAGCTTGGAGCAGGCGAGGTCGAGACGCTCGGGCGGGACGGCGGGATGCGAGCGGAGGCAGCCTCCGGCGGGGATATTTGACGAAGAGAGAGGGCCCCGCGTTGTCGCGCCGGACCTGCGCGCCTATACCCGAATGACAGCGAGGGAGGTTGCGATGGCATTGACCCAGACACCGGCGGGCGAGATGGGCTGGCCCGCGGCCGAATTCGGCCTGCCCGGCGTGGACGGCCGGACCTGGTCGCTCGGCGACCTGCGGGGGGTGCGCGGGCTCGTGCTCTTCTTCATCTGCAACCATTGTCCTTACGTGAAGGCGGTGGCCGACCGGCTGGCGCTGACCGGGGCGGAGCTGGAGCGGCGCGGCTACGGGGTCGCGGCCATCTGCTCCAACGATCCGGTGGCCTATCCGGAGGACGATTTCGAGCACATGGCGGCCTTTGCGCGCCAGCATGCGTTCCCGTTTCCCTACCTGCACGACGAGAGCCAGGAGGTCGCGCGGACCTATGGCGCGGTCTGCACGCCCGACATCTTCGCCTTCGATGCGATGCTGACCCTGCGCTACCGCGGGCGGCTCGATTCCGCGGGGAAGGCCGCGGCAGGGGCGGAGACGGCGCCCGAGCTGCTCGATGCGCTCACGTTGATCGAGCGGACCGGGCGCGGGCCAGCGGTCCAGCACCCGTCCATCGGCTGCTCCATCAAGTGGAAGGCGGCGTGAAGCTCGTCATCGACCTCGACGAGACGCTGGTGGACAGCGTGCCGACGCTGGCGGCGGCGGCGAACGTGGTGCTGGGCGAGCTCGGCCGCGCGCCGGTGAGTGCCGAGGACTACGCCGCCCATGTCGGCTGGGGGATGCGCGCGCAGATCAAGGGCGTGCTGGAGGCGACGGGCGGTGTGCCCGGCGGCGATGTCGGGCCCTATTTGCGGCGGATGATCGAGGTCTATGCCGCCGATCCGCTGGGCGAGACGCGGCCCTACCCGGGTGCCCGCGCGGCGCTGGAGCTGCTGGCGGAGCGTGGCCACGCCCTCGCCATCTGCACCCAGAAGCCGGAGGCCCAGGCGCGCGAGATCCTGGAGCGGCTCGACCTGATGCCGCCAGTCGCGGGGCTGACGGGCGGCGGTACGCTGGACGTTCTGAAACCGGATCCCGCAATGCTGCGCCACGCCGCGGGCCAGCTTCCCGGCGACGCGCCCGCCGTCATGATCGGCGACAGCATCGTGGACGCGCAGACGGCCGAAAACGCGGGCGTGCCCTTCATCCTCTTCGCGCCTGCGGGCCGGGCGAAGGCCCGCGACGTGCGGGCCGACCACCGCTTTGCCACCTGGGAAGAGCTGCCCGCGCTCGTCGCCGGTCTTCAGGCGCAACCCGCATGATCCGCGCGCGCCCGCTGGTCCAGTCCGGGCCCCGGCCCGCCGATGCCCTGCCGCTGGCCGGCGGTCCGCTGTGGTTCCGCGATGTGGAGATGCTGGTGCGCGGCCGCCCGAGCCGCTTCGTGTCGGCGCAGTCCCTCGATACCGAGACCGTCGACCGGCTGAGCGCGCCGCGCGCGCCCGTGGCCGGGCTCCTCATGGAGCGCTGCCATGTCATGGGCATCCTGAACGCGACGCCCGACAGCTTCTCGGACGGGGGGGATCATGCGGGGGTGGAGGCGGCGGCCGCGTCCGCGCGCCGGATGGCCGGCGAGGGCGTCTCGATCCTCGATATCGGCGGTGAAAGTACCCGGCCCGGTGCCGACCCCGTCGAGCAGACGGAGGAGCTGACCCGCGTGCTGCCCGTCATCGAGGCGGTGCGCGAGGACCTGCAGACGCCGATCTCCATCGATACGCGCAAGTCGCGGGTGGCGCGTGCCGCCCTGGCGTCGGGGGCGGACCTCGTCAACGACGTCTCCGCCCTGACCTATGACGGGGGTACGATCGACGTCCTGAAGAGGACCGGTGCGCCGGTCTGCCTGATGCACGCGCAGGGCGATCCGCAGACGATGCAGCACGCGCCGCACTACAGGGACGTGCTGCTCGACGTCTACGACTGGTTGGAGCAGCGCCTGCTGGGCGTCGAGTCCCTCGGCATCCCGCGCGCGCGCATCCTCGTCGATCCCGGCATCGGGTTCGGCAAGACGCTGGAGCACAACCTCGCGCTGCTGCGCGGCCTGTCGCTGTTCCACGGGCTGGGCTGTGCGGTGCTGCTGGGTGCCTCCCGCAAGCGCTTCATCGGGACCATCGCGGGGGCGGAGGACGCCAGGGCGCGCGATCCGGGCAGCCATGCGGTGCTGACGGCCGCCCTCGGGCAGGGGGTGCAGGTCGTGCGCGTCCATGATACGGGCGGGGCCATGCAGGCGCTGCGCCTCTGGCGCGCGCTCAACGACCCGAATTGGGACGAGGGACGGACATGACACGCAAGCTCTTCGGCACCGACGGCGTGCGGGGCCGCGCGAACGGCGCGACGATGAACGCCGAGATGGCCATGCGCCTCGGCATGGCAGCGGGGGCGTATTTCCGAAACGGCGATCATGCGCACCAGGTGGTGATCGGCAAGGACACGCGCCGCTCCGGCTACATGCTGGAGACGGCGATGACGGCGGGTTTCAACGCGGTGGGCATGTCCTCGCTGATGTTCGGTCCGCTGCCGACGCCGGCGGTGGGGATGCTCACGCGGTCGATGCGGGCCGATCTGGGCGTGATGATCTCGGCCAGCCACAACCCGTTCGAGGACAACGGCATCAAGTTCTTCGGCCCCGACGGCTACAAGCTCGACGATGCGGCGGAGGCGGAGATCGAGCGGCTGGTGGCGGAGATGCCGTCGCTCGCACCGCCGCGCGGCATCGGCCGGTCCCGCCGGGTGGAGGACGGTGTCGGGCGCTATGCGGAGTTCGTGAAGACGACGATCCCACGCAACCTGCGCCTGTCCGGCCTGCGGGTGGTGCTCGATTGCGCCAACGGGGCCGCCTACAAGGTCGCGCCGCAGGTGCTGTGGGAGCTCGGCGCCGAGGTGATCCCCATTGGGGTGGCGCCCGACGGCTACAACATCAACCTCAATTGCGGCTCCACCGATACCCGGGCGGCGGCAAAGGCGGTGGTGGACTACCGCGCGGATATCGGCCTCTGCCTCGACGGGGACGCGGACCGGATCATTGTGCTGGACGAGACCGGGCGGCAGGCCGACGGCGACCAGATCATGGCGCTGATCGCGAGCCGCCGGCTGGAGCCGGGCGACAGCCTCGTGACCACCGTCATGTCCAACATGGGGCTGGAGCGGTACCTGAAGGGCCGCGGCGTCGGCCTCAAGCGCACCAAGGTCGGCGACCGCTACGTGGTCGAAGAGATGCGCGCGGGCGGCTGGCGCCTGGGCGGGGAGCAGTCGGGGCACATCGTGCTCGCCGACGTCGCGACCACCGGCGACGGTCTGGTCGCGGCACTCCAGGTGCTGGCGGCGCTGGTGGAAACGGGCAAGAGGGCGGGCGACCTGCTGCATGTCTTCGAGCCGGTGCCGCAGCTTTTGAAGAACGTCCGCTTCTCCGGCGGCGCGCCGTTGGAGACGGATAGCGTGAAGAGCGCCATCGCCGACGGGGAGAAGCGCCTGGCCGACCGCGGTCGCCTCGTGATCCGCGCGAGCGGGACCGAACCGCTGATCCGCGTGATGGGCGAATGCGAGGATCCCAAACTGCTGGAAAAGGTGGTGGGCGACATCGCCGCTGCTGTCGCATCCGTGAAATGAGAGGTAGTGGGTCAGGCGGGCCTCACCCCGCTCCGCCTGACCCTGTGACGGTCGGTCCGGTGGGTCCGAATATGCCTCAAATCCGGACCACCCCATCCCCGGACCGTTCCGTGCGGCGGGCGTGCTCGCCTGAACGGTACCGACAAATCGACCATGCGCGCCGCGGCGGGTGTTGGCATCTGCCGAAGGGGCTAGGACTTCGCCAGATCGGACTTCATGAACCGCAGGGTGACGCGCATAAACTTTAGGATGATGGCCCGAAGCACGGGTTTATGAGTCGAAGTTCAAAGGGTTATCGGCAGGAAACGAGGGAGGATCGACATGGATCTGGGCATCAGAGGCAAGACGGCGATCGTGTGCGCCAGCTCGAAGGGGCTGGGCCGCGGATGTGCGGAGGCACTTGCGATGGCGGGTGCAAACCTCGTCCTGAACGCGCGCACGGCGTCGACGCTGGAGGATACGGCGGCGGCAATCCGCGCTGCGCACGGCGTGGACGTGAAGACCGTCGCGTGCGACATCACCACCGAAGAAGGCCGCGCGCAGGTCCTCGACGTGCTGCCGGACCCGGATATCCTGGTGAACAATGCGGGCGGCCCGCCGCCGGGCCTGTGGTCCGACTGGGAGATCGCCGATTTCGAGGCGGCACTGCACGCCAACATGCTGACCCCCATCATGCTGATGAAGCACACCCTGCCCAAGATGATCGACAAGGGCTGGGGCCGCGTCGTGAACATTACCTCCCAGTCGGTGAAGGCGCCGATCCCGGTGCTGGGCCTGTCGAACTCCGCCCGCGCGGGCCTGACGGGCTATGTCGCGGGGACCGCCCGCCAGGTCGCGGAGCACGGCGTGAACATCAACAACCTGCTCCCCGGCATCCACGCGACCGACCGGGCGGTGGCGCTCGACGGCGGCGTGGTGGAGAAGGAAGGCATCACGATGGAGGAAGCGAAGCGGCGGCGCGAGGCGACGATCCCCGCGCGGCGCTACGGCACCTCCGAAGAGTTCGGCGCCGTCTGCGCGTTCCTCTGCTCACAGCACGCAGGCTTCATCGTCGGGCAGAACATCCTGCATGACGGTGGCGGGGTGAACGCGACGCTGTAATGGGTGTTGCGGAGCCGGTTCGCGCGCAGGCGCGGCCCCGTGCGCTCCATCGGGCCGATGTCGCGGTGCGGTCCTTGCTGCGCGGTCGGTGGGCGGTCCCGGCGCTCCGGCCGGGATGGCTGCGACCGGCGCCGCTGTGATGGAGACGCGCTTCGACGCGGGGAGAAGCCAAGTAGCGTTTGATCCGGCTCAGGTTTGATCAGGTTCAGGTTTGATCAGGCTCATAGGAGCGACGTGGCCTACGTTTCAGGGCCGCGGCAGGATGCGGACGATCCCGGACACGCAGGCGTTTGTGTGGGACCCAACCGTATCGGTTCGGCTTGAATGCGCAACGGTGGTGCACCGATGCTGTCGCGACCTTCGGAAGGTGTGTGGCAGAGGTCGGCGATCCCGGCGCAAGGCAGGGATGGATGGCGCCGCCCCGGACGACGATCCGCGGCCGTTGCGGCTGGAGAAGGGCGTGTGGTGGGCGCATTTGCGTTTCGTCGCTTCAGGCTTCGCTGGGGTGCAGCGATGCGGGCATGACGGCCCCGGGCGGGACCGGGATGGTCGTGGTTTGCGTTCGCCCAGACGGGATCGGCAGCCGTTCCGATCAGGATATGCGACTGCGCGGGATGCGGCACCATTGTGTCGGACCACCTGTCCACATGGGCGGTCGTGTCGTAGGGGCGATGTTCCAAGGTCCTGGTACAGGAGGCTCGCAGTCCCGGTGCGAGGCCGGTGGGTTCGGGCCGGTACGGTCCCGGACCGGGATGCGGGGCTGCCGACGGGTCTCGGCTGCGGGCGCGTCTCGTTCCCTCGGTCATATGCTGTCGGCGCGGTGACGTGGATGCGCCGTTCAGGGGGGGGTGGCGGGGCGGCGCGGTCCCGGCGCGGTGGCCGGGACAGGTGCGACCGGCACGACCCCGGACCGCGATCCGGGGTCTCTCGGCTCACAGGAACGGCAGCTCCCGCATCTCCACCGGCGCCGCGCGGCCGTCGGGCAGGATCGTGGCGAGTTCCGTGCCCGGCTCGATCTCGCGCGAGACGAGGGCGAGGCCGATGGTCTTGCCGAGCCGCGGCGACGGCGCGGTGGCCGTGATCTCGCCCACGCGGCGGTTGCCCTGGGCGAGGGGCAGCCGCTCCGCATGGCTGTCGGGGGCCGCGACCGGAAACACGACGCCGAGCTGGTGCCGGCGCGGGCCGCGCTCGGCTTCGACGCGCAATGCCGGAAGCCCGATCGCGTCCTCGTCCATGTCGAGGTCGATGAAGCGCTCCATCCGCACCTCCAGCGGCGTCGTCGCGTCGTCGGTATCGGCGCCCACCGAAAGAAGCCCGCTCTCGATCCGCTCCGACGGGTTGGGCGCGCCGGGGCCGATGTCGTAGGGGGCGCCCGCCTCCGCCACCCGGTTCCACAGCTCGGTCGCCCGGCGCGGATCGCGCAGGTAGAGCTCGAACCCGCCCTGCTTGGACCAGCCGGAGCGGGCGAGCACGAGGGGGATGTCGTCCAGCCGCTCCTCGCGAAAGCCGAAATGGCGGATCGCGCGGATATCCTCGCCGAAGAGGTCGGCGATGACGTCCTCGGACTTCGGGCCCTGCACGGCGAGCGGTGCGATGTCCTCCTCCGCCACCACGACGTCCAGGCCGCGCTCCGCCGCGACCGCGCGCGCCCAGAGCAGCACGTCGCTGTCGGCGATGGAGAGCCAGATCGTGCCGTCCTCGTGCAGAAGCAGCACCGGATCATTGATGAGCACCCCGCGATGGTCGCAGAGCGCGACGTAGCGCCCCTGGCCCGGCTTCAGCTTCGAGAGGTCCCGGCTGCAGAGCGCCTGCGCCAGCCGCAGCGCATCCGGCCCCTTCAGCGCGATCTGGCGCTCCACCGCCACGTCCCACATGGCCACCCCGTCGATCAGGCGGCGATACTCCGCCTGCGGATCGCCGTAGCTCGTGGGCATCAGCATGTGGTTGTAGGTGGTAAAGCTGGTGACGCCGGCCGCAACGGTCGCGGCGTGGTAGGGGCTGCGCCGGATCCGCGTTCCCATCGAAATCCCGTACATCGATGTCCTCCCGACTGGTTTTCCGGCCATCCTGCCGTAGCCGCGCCGGGCGTTTCGCCTCCATGGGCGACGAGCGGAACGTCGCTTTTCGCCCGCACTTGCCCCCGGGGCGGCGCGTTGCTATTTCGGGAGAGAACCCGAGCGATTTGCTAGGAAAAGCGGCGTTGAGCGAGATCATCCCCCGGCTGGAGCTGCGTGACGTGTGCCGTGACTACGAAGGTACGCGCGTCGTGAGCGATCTCACGCTCGCGCTGATGCCGGGGGAGGTGACCTGCCTGCTCGGCCCCTCGGGCTGCGGGAAGTCGACGACGCTGCGCATCGCGGCCGGGGTGGAGGCGCCGACGCATGGCGAGGTGCGCATCGCGGGGCGGACAGTCGCGGACCCGTCGCGCAGCGAACCACCCGAGGGGCGCTCGGTCGGGCTGATGTTCCAGGACTTCGCGCTGTTTCCGCATCTCGACGTGGCAGGTAACGTCGCCTTCGGGCTGACCTGCGGCAAGGCGGAGAAGGCGGCGCGGGTCAGCGAACTGCTCGCCCGGGTGGGTCTCGCAGGCTACGACGCGAAGTATCCGCACCAGCTTTCGGGCGGCGAGCAGCAGCGGGTGGCGCTGGCCCGGGCGCTTGCGCCGCGGCCGGCGATCATGCTGATGGACGAGCCCTTCTCAGGTCTCGACAACCGCCTGCGCGACGAGATCCGCGACGAGACGCTCGACATCCTGCGCGACGAGGGGACGGCGGTTCTGCTCGTCACCCACGAGCCGGACGAGGCGATGCGCATGGCCGACAAGATCGCGCTGATGCGCCGCGGCCGCATCGTGCAGGTCGGCGCGCCCTACACGATCTACACCAACCCGGCGGACCGGGAGGCGGCGGCCTTCTTCTCCGACGTGAACGTTGTGCACGGGGTGGTGAAGGACCGGCAGACCGAGACGCCGTTCGGACTGTTCCTCACCCCCGGTCTCGTCGACGGCGCGGATGTGGAGATCGTCTTCCGCCCGCAGCACTGCCGCCTCGACTTCGACCGGCAGGAGGCACCGGTGCGCCCGACGGTCGAGCACGGCGTGCCGGCACGCGGCCGCGTGGCGCGGGCGCGCTTCATGGGCAACCAGAGCCTCGTGGAGCTGGCCATGGACCATGACGGCTCGATCCTGAAGGCGGTTATCCCCGGCGTCTTCATGCCGCGGGAGGGCACGCCGCTCGTCCTGTCGCTGCGCCGCGACCACGCCCACGTCTTTCCCTGCGTGAACCAGAGTCGCGTCGCCGATCCCTGGGAGCGGCACGTGGAGCAGGCGGCGGAGTAGGGCACGCTCCGACCACGGCCGCCCGTGCCGGGCCGGAGCGCCACTCTCTCTTCGCGGCCATCGGCGTCCCCGCCTGTACCGCGCCCTCGCAATACCGGCGCTTTCTTTCTCTCTTCTTAAAATATCCCCGCCGGAGGCACCGATATCGGTCGCGAGTGCCTTCGGCGAGGATACTTGGAGAAGAGAGAGCGCACGCGCGTGTGTCCACAATTGGGTTTGAAGGCCCCCGCGAAACCTCATACATAGGGAGCAACGGAACAGGACCGGGCGCAACCCGGCGCAGTCAGTCGCAGGAGGGTGCGCAAATGTTCAACAATATCGGGGTTCCCGGTCTTCTTCTCATCGCCGTCGTCGTGCTGGTGCTGTTCGGCCGCGGCAAGATCTCTCAGCTCATGGGCGATGTCGGCAAGGGCATCACCTCCTTCAAGCGCGGCATGGCAGAGGGCGCCGAGGAGGACAAGAAGATCGAGGAGGCCAAGGACGTGACTCCGCGTACCGAGGCCGAGCAGGAGGCCGAGGTCCAGAAGGACCGCGCGTAAGCGCGGCCGGGGCGGGCCCCATGTTCGACATCGGTTTCTACGAGATGGTGATCGTGGGCGTCGTCGCCCTGATCGTCGTCGGCCCCAAGGACCTGCCGAAGATGTTCCGCACGGTGGGGCAGTATGTCGGCAAGGCGCGCGGCATGGCGCGCCAGTTCCAGAACGCGATGAACGACGCGGCCCGCCAGTCCGAGCTGCAGGATGTGAAGAAGGCGATGGACGGCGTGAGCCAGGGTGTGAAGGCCGCGACCGATCCACTGGGCCAAGCCACGAAATCCGCCCGCGCCTATGCCAATTCCATGATGACCGAGCCCGATCCGATCGCCGAGGAGGAGGCCGCCAAGCGCGCCGAGGCGGCCGCGGCGAAGTCGGCGGTGACCGAACCGCATTTCGAAGAGATGCCCGATCCGGAGCCGGCCGCCGATCCGGTTCCGGCCGAGCCCAAGAAGTGACCCGCCGATGAAGGACGAGGATATCGACGGCTCCGCCATGCCGCTGGTCGAGCACCTGGCGGAGCTGCGCACACGCATCATCCGCTCGGTGCTGGCTCTGCTGATCGGCATTGTGATCACGTTCTACTTCTCGGAGGCGGTGCTCCAGTTCATCTCCGGGCCCATCGCCGACGTGCTGCGCGCGCGTGGCGAGGATCCGCGGCTGATCTTCACGGCACCGCAGGAGAAGTTCTTCGTCCTGATCCGGATCTCGCTGCTGACGGGGCTCGCCGTCAGCTTCCCGGTGATCGCCTACCAGATGTGGCGCTTCGTGGCGCCGGGGCTCTATCGCGAGGAGAAGGGGGCGTTCCTGCCCTTCGTCATCGCCTCGCCCATGCTGTTCCTCGCCGGTGCGGCGTTTGCGCATTATGTTGTCACACCGCTCGCCATGAACTTCTTCATCGGGTTCTCCGACGTCATCCCGGCGCTGACGACGCTCGTGACGGGGCAGGGGGCGGAGGACGTCGTGGCGGGCGACGAGGAGCTGACGACGGTCTTCCTCGGCTCCGTGCGCGAAACGCTGGATATCTCGCTCAAGTTCATCTTCGCATTCGGCATCTGCTTCCAGTTGCCCGTGCTGCTCACCCTGATGGGGCTTGCGGGGCTGGTCAGTGCCGAAGGGCTGAAGAACGTGCGCAAGTACGCCGTCGTCGGCATCCTCGTCGTCGCGGCCCTCGTGACGCCGCCCGACGTGATCACGCAGGTGATCCTCTTCGTCGTGGTCTACGCGCTCTACGAGATCTCGATCTGGCTGGTCATGGCCGTGGAACGCAAGCGCGCGCGGGAGGAGGCCGAGATTGGCTGATCCGCTGGAGCGGATCGCGGCGGCCCTCGAACGGATCAGCCCACCACCCGCACCTGCGCCGCACTGGAGCGCTGCCGCCTATGTCTGGCATGTGGAGCCCGACCGCCTGGAGCCGGTGGCGGAGGTGGCTCGTGTTCCGCTCGACCTGCTGGTCGGCATCTCCCGCGCGCGCGATACCCTCGTTGCCAACACCGCGCAGTTCGCGCGCGGCCTGCCCGCCAACAACGTGCTCCTCTGGGGCGCGCGGGGCATGGGCAAGTCGAGCCTCGTGAAGGCCGCTCATGCGGAGGCGGGGCAGGGTGCGATCCTGGTGGAGATCCACCGGGAGGACCTGCCGTCCATCGGGCGGCTCCTCAACCTGCTGCGCGGCGTGGACCGGCGCTTTCTGCTGTTCTGCGACGACCTGTCGTTCAGCCATGACGATGCGCACTACAAGAGCCTCAAGGCCGTGCTCGACGGCGGGATCGAGGGGCGGCCGGAGAACGTGATCTTCTACGCTACCTCCAACCGCCGGCACCTGATGCCGCGCGACATGATCGAGAACGAGCGCGGTTCGGCGATCAATCCGTCCGAGGCGGTGCAGGAGAAGGTCAGCCTTTCGGACCGGTTCGGGTTGTGGCTGGGCTTCCATCCCTGTTCGCAGGACGAATATCTCGCCATGATCCGCGGCTATTGCGACCGCTATGGCATCGCGATCGACGACGGGACGCTGCGCGCCGAGGCGATCGAATGGCAGCAGACCCGCGGCGCGCGCTCGGGCCGCGTGGCCTGGCAGTACGTGACGGATCTCGCGGGTCGCAGGGGCGTCTCGATGAGCGACCGTTAGGGCTGCGCGTCCCGGCCCTGACCTGCACCCCTATGGTCCCCCATTCATAACGAGAATCGGCGGGTCTGGTTTTCTTCGTCTTCGGTATCGTACGGGCCATGTCCCGCGCGCGCCGGACCTTGATATCACTCTCTTGAAATACGCACCCCGGACGCTGGCAAGGAGGAAGGGGCGGCGCCTTTCGGCTCCGCCCCTCGCTCAGGTGGCTTGGCCGGTCAGGCCGCCTGCTTGGCGGCTTGCGGGCCGAAACGCCCGTAGAAGCTGTCGCCCTTCGCGGCGAGGTCGCGCAGAAGGTCCGGCGTCGTGAACCGCTCGCCGAAGCGCTCGGTGAGATCGTCGCAGATCGCCACCGCCCGCTCCGCGCCAAGGATGTCGAGCCAGGAGAACGGGCCGCCGGACCACGGCATGAAGCCCCAGCCGAGGATCGCGCCCACGTCGCCCTCGCGGATGTCGAGGAGCACGTCCTCCTCCAGCGCACGCACGGCTTCGAGTACCTGCGCCATGGCGAGGCGGTGCTGCACGGTGACGAGGTCCGGCTGCTCCTCGGCGTTCGGCCACTGCTCGCGCAGGCCTTCCCACAGCATCTGGCGCTTGCCCTTCTCGTCGTACTCGTAGAAGCCCGCATTCGCCTTGCGACCCAAACGGCCCGCCTCGTAGAGCGCGGTGATCACGTCGTCCGCGCCCGACTGCGGATAGGCATCGCCCATCGCGGCCTTCGTCGCCTTCATGATGTTGTAGCCGAGGTCGATCGAGGTCTCGTCGGTGAGTTGCAGCGGGCCGAGCGGCATGCCGAGCTGCTTGGCCGCATTCTCGATCAACGCGGGCTCGACGCCCTCCGCCACCATCCGCGCGCCCTCGTTCACGTAAGGAATGATGCAGCGGTTGGCGTAGAAGAAGCGGGCGTCGTTGACGACGATCGGCGTCTTGCGGATCTGGCGCACGAAGTCGAGCGCCTTGGCCACCGCGCGGTCGCCGGTCTCGGCACCCTTGATGATCTCGACCAGCAGCATCTTGTCGACGGGCGAGAAGAAGTGGATGCCGATGAACTGCTCAGGCCGCTTCGAGGCCTTGGCAAGCTCCGTGATCGGCAGGGTGGAGGTGTTGGTGGCGAAGATGCAGTCCTCCCCGATCACCTCCTCAACCGCCTTCGTCACGGTCGCCTTGATGCCCACATCCTCGAACACCGCCTCGACGATCAGGTCGCAATCGGCGAGGTGCGCGTAGTCGGTAGTCGCGGTGATGCGGCCGAGCACCGTGTCCTTCTTCTCCTGGCTAACCTTGCCGCGCTTTATGCCCTTGTCGAGCAGGCCCTCGGAGTAGGACTTGCCCTTGTCCGCGGCCTCCTGCTTCTGGTCGATCAGCACGACCTCGATGCCTGCATTGGCGGAGACGTAGGCGATGCCGGCACCCATCATGCCGGCGCCGAGGATGCCGACCTTCTTGACCGTCTGATCGGACACGTCGGGGCGGTTCGCACCCTTCTCCAGCGCCTCCTTGTTGAGGAAGAGGGAGCGGATCATCGCGGCGGAGGACGGGTTCATCAGAACCTTGGTGAACCAGCGCGCCTCGATCTTCAGCGCGACGTCGAAGGGCACCATGGTCATCTCGTAGGCAGCCGAGAGCAGCGCCTTCGCCGCGGGGAAGGCACCCTGCGTCTTGCCGTGGACCATGGCGTTCGCGCCGACGAAGGTCTGGAAGCCCGCCGGGTGGTAGGCCGCGCCGCCGGGCATCTTGTAGCCCTTGGCGTCCCACGGCTTCACGATGTCGGCGTCGGTGGCGCTCTTCACCCAGTCCTTCGCCGCGTTCAGAAGCTCGTCGGCGGGCACGACTTCGTCGATCAGGCCCGCGCCCTTCGCCTTCTTCGGCTCGACCATCTTGCCTTCGAGCAGGAACTGCGAGGCGTTCATGACGCCCAGCATGTGGATCAGGCGCGTGGTGCCGCCCGCGCCGGGGAAGATGCCGACCATGATCTCGGGCAGACCGATCTTGGCCTTGGGATTGTCGGCGACGAAGCGGCGGTGGCAGGCAAGTCCGATCTCCAGCCCGATGCCCGCGGCGGTGCCGGGGCAGGCCCAGGCGACGGGCTTGCCGCCCTTGTTGGTCTTCGCATCCATGGTGTTGCGCTCGATCTTGCGCAGCAGGTGGTGCATCCGCATCGTGCCTTCGAAGAGACCCTTGGCGGGTTCGTCGCCTGCGTCCTCGCGCATTTTGGCGAGGATGTTGAGGTCCATGCCGCCGGCGAAGTCCTTCTTGGCCGAGGTGATGACGAGGCCCTTCACGTTCTCGTCTCCGAACGCCTTGTCGAGGCCGTCATTGAGCTCGGCCAGGCCTTCCAGTGTCATTACGTTCATGGACTTGCCGGGCAGGTCCCAGGTCAGCGTCGCGATGCCGTCGGCGTCGACGTCGTAGTGGAAGATGGTCATGAGCTTCCCTCTTTCATGATTCCTATCGGCTCGACGGCCGGAATTTCGTTGGGGTGGGCGTCGCGGATGACGTCGCGGACGCCCATGAGCACGCGGCCAAGCAGGTTTGCACCTGGCCACTGATCCGTTGGTGTTTGCGACGCATTCGTCGCGTCGAGGCCGATGCCCCAGATGAAGTCGATGGGGCTGGCCTCCGCGAGCGGGCGCTCGCCCGTTTGAAGCAGCTTGCGTCGCAAGCCCCGGTTCTGTTCGTATTTCGCGAGGCTCACTTCGGCGATGATCCGTACGCGCTCGGCGCTCCACGTTTCTTCATCGAAGCCTCGAACCTTCCGGCCAAGAGCCTTCTGCCGGCCCGGATCATCGGTTTTGAGGATCTCTCCGGCGATCTTCCCGTCGCCGAAGAGATGCGCCTTGCCGTACATCATTGCCTGCTCGGCACATTCGAACCGCTTGCCCCAGATCTTGAACGTGGACATGTGCCACTGGCTGAACGGGCCCTTCCAGAAAAAGACCCATTGGTCCGGCCGAACTCCAATATCGGCCGGAGGAGGGGAGAGATGAAAGGTGCTCAAAATCCGCCTCCGATCAGCGGATCCCGGGTGAGCGCGGCCGCGCCATCCGTATCGATACCGTATTGGGAGTGGGTCATGCCGCTCCTCCCTGAGTGGGTTCTATTCTGGTGCCGTCGCGGCGCGTCAGCCACGACCGGCCATTGTCGGTGTGCAGGACGAGATCGAGATCGGCGTAGTGGCAGCGATCCCGCGCGGCACGGCTGCCGACCACGAGAAAGCGCGCGGGGGCGTCGGACCGGTTCACCAAGTGATGACCGTTCTCTACGCCGGCCGGGAAGGCCGCGATCTCGCCGGATTTCATCTGCGTTTCGCCACCGTCGTCGATCAGCGTCAACACGCCGTCGAGCACCACGACGAGTTCGTCCGTCTCGCTCTGCCAGTGGCGGTGCGAGGAGGCCGCGCCGGGATCGAGCGTCTCGACATTCGCGCCGAGGTGCCTCAGCCCCGCAGCCTGTCCGATGGCGCGGCCCTCGTAGGTGCCGAGCGGCCCGCCGAACGGCTCCGCCGCGTCCGGCCCGCTATAGCGCGGCGCATCGGAAGGGCGGACGACGCTCACACCTCGCCCCCGATCAGCAGGTCGGGATCGGCGGTCTCCAGGAACATCGGGCGGCGAACCGCCTCGTTGTGCGGGATGTGCAGCGAGATCTTGTAGCCGCCCGCCCGCCGTCGCAGGCCGTAGGTGCAGTCGAAGCGGATGATCTCCTCCCGGTCCATGGTCTGGTAGCGCCAGCGCACATCGGCCATGACGATGCCGTGCTCGAAGGAGCGGACGTCGCGCAGATCCATCTCGATCCGCGCGAGGCCGAGCTTCGAATAGGTCTCGTGCACGTTCTTGCCGATGGCGAGCATCTCGGTCGGGCCGTCGCAGACCAGCGTCTGGTGGGGTCGCATGAGGACGACGCTCGTGTCGTAGAGCTCCGACCACTCGCCGTGCCGGCCGGCCTCGAAGGCCGACCGGAACGTCTCAAGCGTTTTTTCGACGCCCGCCAGATGCATGGATCAGACCCGCTCGATGATGGTGGCCGCACCCATGCCGGAGGCGACGCAGAGCGTGGCGAGCGCCGTGCCCTTGCCGGTGCGCTCCAGCTCGTCGAGGGCCGTGCCGATGATCATGGCGCCGGTCGCGCCCAGCGGGTGGCCCATGGCGATCGCGCCCCCGTTCACGTTGACCTTGTCGTGGTCGACGTCGAAGGCCTGCATGAAGCGCAGCACGACCGAGGCGAAGGCCTCGTTCACTTCGAAGAGGTCGAAGTCGGAGATCGCCATGCCGGTGTCCGCGAGGATCTTCTCCGTCACCGGGACGGGGCCGGTCAGCATGATGGTCGGATCGGTGCCGATCTTGGCCGTCGCCTTGATCCTCGCCCGCGCCTTCAGCCCGTGCTTCTCACCGAATTCCTTGGAGCCGATGAGCAGGCCCGCGGAGCCGTCGACGATGCCCGAGGAGTTGCCCGCGTGGTGGACATGGTTGACCTGCTCGAGCTCGGGGTACTTCAGCAGCGCGATGTTGTCGAAGCCGGGCATGACCTCGCCCATCTCCTTGAAGGCGGGCTTCAGGCCGCCGAGCGACTGCATGTCGGTGCCGGGGCGCATGTACTCGTCATGGTCGAGGATCGGCAGGCCGTTCTGGTCCTTCACCGTCATGACGGACTTCTTGAAACGCCCCTCTTCCCAGGCCTTTGCGGCTCGTTTCTGAGACTCCACGGCGTAGGCGTCGGTGTCGTCGCGGGAAAAGCCGTACTTCGTCGCGATGATGTCCGCGCCGATGCCCTGGGGCACGAAATACGTCTTCATCGCCACGGACGGATCGACCGCGATGGCCGCCCCGTCGGAGCCCATGGGAACCCGGCCCATCATCTCCACCCCGCCGGCGATATAGGCATGGCCCGCGCCGCCCTTCACCTGGTTCGCGGCGAGGTTCACGGCCTCCATCCCGCTCGCGCAGAAGCGGTTGATCGAGAGGCCCGGCGCCTTCTCGTCGAAGTCGGAATAGAGCACCGCGGTGCGTGCGAGGCAGCCGCCCTGCTCGCCGACCTGGGTGACGTTGCCCCAGATCACGTCCTCGATCTCGTCGGTGGCCAGATCGTTGCGGGCCTTCAGTTCGTTGAGCACCTCGGCGGAGAGCCGTGCGGATGTCACCTCGTGGAGCGAGCCGTCCTTGCGGCCCTTCCCGCGCGGCGTGCGCACGCTGTCGTAGATATAGGCTTCGGTCATTTCGATCCGCCTTTCTTTAGCTGATCCAGGAATACCATAGACGCGCCACGGCGAGCGTGCCGAGGGCTGCGATGACGAATTGCCACCGGTAGAGGGGGACGAGGCCGCGGGTCGTCGGTGCCAGGCGGTAGGCGACGTAGAGCAGCACGACGACGCCCATCGGCAGCACGACGCCGGTCTCCACCATCAGCAGCAGGCACGCCGACACGAAGGAGATGCCGGCCACGACCTGCGCGGCGGCGGGCATCAGCGGGTTCTCGGGGTCCATGTTGCTGCGGTCCGGCTGCGCCTCGCGCGCAGGCTGGATGACGAGGGCGAGCCCCGTCAGGATGAGTGCCGCGATCCACCACGCTGCAGTCATGTTGCCGTCCTCACTTCGCGCCGGGCATCAGGTCGTAGGGATGCTGCCACTTCGGCAGGGCTGCCACCCGGTCGAGCCACGCGGCGATGTTCGGCCAGTCGGCCCGGTCGAACCCGAACGGCTCGGGATAATAGAGATAAGCACAGCAGGACAGGTCTGCGATGGTGGCGTGGTCCGCCGCGATCCAGTCCCGCCCCGCGAGATGGTCGCTCAGCACCGCGTAGGCGGCCTGGAGCCTGCCTTGCGCGAAGGCGATGACGTCCGGATTGCGCTTGTCCTCGGGCAGGAAGTTCATCAGGAAGCGCGTCACCCCGACCTGGGTCGAGAGCTTGTGGTTGTCCCACAGGATCCAGCGCAGCACCTCGCGCCCCTCCGCCTCGTCGGCCGGCGCGAACTGGCCGGTCTGCTTCGCGAGGTAATCGAGGGCGACACCGGACTGGCAGATCCGGGTTTCACCGTGGTCGAGCACGGGCACCTCGCCCATCGCGTTGATCTCGCGAAACTCCGGCGTGCGGTTCGCGCCCTTGAAGAAGTCGACGAAGACGGGCTCCCAGTCGCAGCCCGACAGCTCGAGCATGAGGGCCACCTTGTAGGCGTTGCCCGACTGGGCGAAGCAGTGGAGTTGATACTCGGCCATGTGCTGTTCCTTCTCTCCGCTGTTCCGGCGGATGCCGGAACCTCCTCTCGTTCTGCGAGGCCCCGGCTTTTGCCAGAGCAGCGATGTCCCTTAAAGCCCCCGCCCGATGATCTCCTTCATGATCTCGTTGGTGCCGCCGTATATCTTCTGCACCCGCGCGTCGGCCCACATCTCGGCGATGGGGTATTCCATCATGTAGCCATACCCGCCGAAGAGTTGCAGGCACTCGTCGATCACCTTGTTCTGCATGTCCGCGAGCCAGTACTTGTTCATCGCCGCCGTCTCGACGCTGAGCTCACCGCGCACGTGAGCCGCAATGCAGGCGTCGTTGAAGGCGCGGGCCGCGACGGTGTTCGTCTTGCACTCCGACAGCTTGAAACGGGTGTTCTGGAACTGGAGGAGGTTGCCGCCGAAGGCCTCGCGCTCCTTGCAGTAGTCGATGGTGCGGCGCACGGCGCCTTCCATGGCGCCCACGGCGCCGGTGCCGATCACCAGACGCTCCTGCGGGAGCTGCTGCATCATCTGGTAGAAGCCCTGGTTCTCCACCCCGCCGAGCAGGTTTTCCGGCGCGATCTCCACCTCGTCGAAGAAGAGTTCGGAGGTGTCGGCCGCCTTCAGTCCGACCTTGTCGAGGTTGCGGCCGCGGCGGAAGCCCTCCGCCCCGTCGGTCTCCAGCGCCATCAGGGAGATGCCCTTGGCGCCCTGGCTCGGATCGGTCTTGGCGGCGACCAGGATCAGGTTCGCGTGCTGGCCGTTGGTGATGAAGATCTTGGAGCCGGTCATGCGGTAGGCGTTGCCCTGCTTGACCGCGCGCGTCCTGATCGACTGCACGTCGGAGCCGGTCGAAGGCTCGGTCATCGCGAGCGCGCCGACCAGCTCGCCCGTCACCATCTTGGGCAGCCAGCGCTTTTTCTGCTCTTCGGTGCCGTAGGCGATGATGTAGTGGGCGACGATCGGCGTGTGGATGCCGTAGCCCCAGCTCGCGAGGTTCGCGCGCGACCCCTCCATCAGGATCACGGCGTCGTGGGAGAAGTCGCCGCCCGAGCCGCCGAACTCCTCGGGGATGGAGGAGCCGAGCAGGCCGACCTCGCCGGCCTCCAGCCAGGTCTCGCGCTCCATGATCCCGTCATGGCGCCACTTTTCCATGCGAGGGGCCCATGTCTCGGCGATGAACTCCCGCGTCATGTCCTCGAGCATCACGTGCTCGTCGGTCATCCAGTCGGATTTCAGGTTCTGAAAGGTCATCGTCGGGCTCCCTTTGGTGCGGCCTCTTGCGGGCCTTTGGTGTGCGGGGAGGTGCCCCGCGAAGTGTGGGGGACTGCCCCCCTCCCCAACCCTCCCCCCGCGAGGGGGAGGGGGCGATATGCGTGAGGCCGGGGCCTCAGAAATTGGCGGCTTCGAGCGCCATGATCGTCTCGCCACCCGCCTGAACGCGGGTGAGCAGCAGGCCCGTCTCCGGCAGTTTGCGGGTCATGTAATAACGGCCCGTAACCAGCTTGCTCTCATAGAACTCCTTGTCGCCGGTGCCCGCGTCGAGTGCCGCGTAGGACGCCTTCGCGATCCGCGCCCACATCAGGCCGAGGCAGACATGGCCGAACATGTTGAGGAAGTCCTGCGCGCCGGACAGCGCGTCGTCGGGGTTCTTCATGCCGTTCTGCATGAACCACATGCCCGCCGCCTGAAGGTCCTTCGACGCGGCCTTCAGCGGCTCGAGGAACTCGGTCATCCGCTCGTCCTCGCCGTTCTCCTTGATGAAGGACTTCACCAGCTCGAAAAACGCCATGACGTGCTTGCCGTTGTCGGAGGCGAGCTTGCGGCCCACGAGGTCGAGCGCCTGGATGCCGTTCGTGCCCTCGTAGATCAGGGCGATGCGGCAGTCGCGCACGAACTGCTCGGCGCCCCACTCCCTGGTGAAGCCGGAGCCGCCATAGACCTGCTGGGCGGAGATCGTCGCGTCGAGACCCTTCTCCGTTAGGAACGACTTCACCACCGGGATGAGGAGCGACACGAGACCTTCGGCATCCGCGTCGTCGTTGCGATGCGAGCGGTCGATCATCGTCGCGGCCCAGAGCATGAAGGCGCGGCCGCCCTCGACGAAGCTCTTCTGGTCCATCAGCATCCGGCGCACGTCCGGGTAGTGGATGATGCTGTCGGCGGCCTTCTCCGGCTCCTTGGTTCCGGTCACGGCGCGGCCCTGGATGCGGTCCTTCGCGAAGGCAAGCGCGTTCTGGTAGGCGACCGACGCCTGGCCGAGGCCCTGCATTCCGACGCCGAGACGCGCTTCGTTCATCATGGTGAACATGGCGCGCAGGCCCTTGTGCTTCTCCCCGATCAGGAAGCCGGTGGCGCCGTCGTAGTTCATCACGCAGGTGGCGTTGCCGTGGATGCCCATCTTCTCTTCGAGGCCGCCGCAGGACACCGCGTTGCGCTCGCCGAGGGAGCCGTCTTCCTTCACCATGAACTTCGGCACGATGAAGAGGGAGATGCCCTTCACGCCCTCGGGGCCGCCGGGGATCTTGGCGAGGACGAGGTGGATGATGTTCTCGGCCATCTCGTGCTCACCGGCGGAGATCCAGATCTTCTGACCGGAGATCTTGTAGGTGCCGTCGTCCTGCGGCTCCGCCTTCGTGCGGATGAGGCCCAGATCGGTGCCGCACTGCGGCTCCGTCAGGTTCATGGTGCCGCCCCACTTGAAGCTCACGAGGTTCGGCAGATAGGTCGCCTTCTGCTCGTCGGAGCCATGGGCGTGGATCGCCGCATAGGCACCGTGGGTCAGGCCCGGATACATCATCAGCGCCATGTTGGCCGACGAGTGCATCTCACCCACCGCGACCGACAGCGTGTAGGGCATGCCCTGACCGCCATATTCGGGGTCGCAGTCGAAGCCGGTCCAGCCGCCGTCGCGCAGCACGTTCACGGCATCCTCGAACCCCTCGGGCACGCGCACCACGCCGTTTTCCAGCTTGCAGCCCTGTTCGTCACCCACCCTGTTGAGCGGGGCGAGCACGTCGCGTGCGATCTTGCCGGCTTCCTCGAGCACCGCACCGGTGAAGTCGCGGTCCATCTCGTCGAAGCCGGGGATGTCCTGCTCGTTCACCTTCAGGACGTCGTGGAGCACGAAGTCGAGGTCTTTGGTCGTGGGCTCGTAGAAGGGCATGTTTCTCTCCGTAGGACTGAGCGCGGCGCGGGGCCGTCATTCTTGATTCTTTACGCGGCCACGGCGACGCCGCGGGCGCGCAGGATGTCGCGGGCGGTCTGCATCTGGTCTTCCAGCTCGCCGATGGCAGCGGTCAGTTCGTCGCGCTGGGCCTTCATGGCGTCCAGCCGCTCCATCGCGACCTCGTAGGTGCGGGCAAGCTGGGTGCGCTGCTGGTCGCCGATGTCGTAGAGGTCGAGGAGCTGGCGGATCTCTTCGAGGCTGAAGCCGAAGCGCTTGCCCTGCAGGATCAGTTTCAGCCGCGCGCGGTCGCGGCGGGTGAAAAGCCGGCGGGAGCCGTCGCGCACGGGAAAGAGCAGTTCCTTGGATTCGTAGAAGCGCAGCGTACGCGGGGTCACATCGAATTCGGCGCACATCTGGCCGATCGTGCTGAAGGTCTCGCTCATCGGTTACCCCTTCTCAGGTCTTGGCGGGAACGTGCCAATGCGCTGCAGGGGTTTCAACCGTCAAGTTGACGTTCACGTAAGGCGTCACGCAACGTCACGGCAGACGGGGCGGCGTATGCCGAGGGGCGGTCATCCGTCCCCGGAGCGCGAGCGGAGGTCGGCGCACTCCCGGCCGCGGACAGGGCGATCCGGGAGCTTCAGCGTCGGCGCAGGGCCTCGCGCAGCGGTGACGGGAGGTCGTCGCGCGCGTGCTGCGTCATCCGCCGGATCTCGGGGTGGTCGAACGGGTCGGGTGCGGGGGCCGGTGGCTTGCGCAGCGCGGCGAGGAAGATGCGCCACATGAGCTGTCCTTTCAGCTTTTCTCGATATCTACCGGGACGAAGCGGAATTTTCACTGGAGAAGGATTGGCCACAGGTTTAGAAAAACTGCATGAACGAACTCAGCCGCATCCACCTGAACGGCCTGCGCGCGGTGGAGGCCGTGGCGCGGGAGGGCTCGTTGGCAGGTGCCGCCGCCCTCCTCGGTGTGACGCCCGGCGCCATCAGCCAGCATGTGCGCCGGGCGGAGGCGCAGCTTGGCTGCACGCTTTTCGACCGCGGGGCAGGACACCTCGTCCCGACACCCCTCGGGGCCGAGGTGGCTGACGAGCTGGGCCGCGGCTTCGGCCTGCTCGCGGCTGCCGTCCGGCGCGCGCGGCAGGCGGGGCAGGGCACGCTCACCGTCTCCGTCGCGCCGATCTTCGCCTCGAAGTGGCTGGTCTGGCGGATGCAGGATTTCGCGGCCGCCCATCCCGAGCTCTCCCTCAGGATCGACGCGGCGGTGGAGATGGTCGATCTCGACCGCTCCGACACCGATCTCGCGATCCGGGTGGGGCGGGGGCCGTGGCGCGGCGTACGGGCCGAGCGGCTGACGGGCCAGCTCGTCTTTCCGGTGTGCAGCCCCGCCCTGGCCGGGCGTCCGCTCGCCGAGATCCCGGTGCTGGTGGACCGCAACGGGCCCGACTGGTGGGCGGACTGGCGCGCCGCCGCCGGCAGCGACGAGCCCGCCGGCCCGCCCGGTCCGGTCTATTCGGATGGCGCGCTGTGCCTCGACGCCGCGATCGCGGGGCAGGGGGTGTTCCTCGCCTGGCCGACGCTTGCAGGCGAAGCCATCGCGCGCGGGCAGCTTGCCGTCGCGCGGCCCGGCGTGCTCGACACCGGCGCGTCCTACTGGATGGTGACACGGGCGGGCGAGCCGCGGCTGCCGCCGAAATGCGCGGCCTTCGCAGCCTGGCTGCGCGCCGCCCTCGCGGAAAGCCATGCGGCGCTGGGACTGGAGACCTCATGAGCGGACCGATCGGCGTCTTCGACAGTGGCCACGGCGGCCTGACCACGCTCGCCGCCCTGCGCGCGCGCCTGCCCGACCGGCCCTTCGTCTATCTCGGCGACCACGCCAACGCGCCCTACGGCGTGCGCAGCCCGGCGGAAATCGCGGCGCTGACGCAGGCCGGGGTGGAGCGGCTGTTCGCGGAGGGCTGCGAACTCGTCATCCTCGCCTGCAACACGGCGGCCGCCGTCGCGCTGCGCGGCCTGCAGGAGGGGTGGCTGGCGCGGGAGCACGCTGACAAACGCGTGCTCGGCGTCTTCGTCCCCGTCATCGAGGCGCTGACCGGGCGGCCCTGGGCGGCGGACGGCCCGCCGGTCGACCTCGCGGGCCTACGCATCGCCGTCTTCGCGACGCCCGCGACGGTCGCGAGCGGGGCCTTTCCGCGCGAGCTCGCCTTCCGCGCGCGCGGCGTCGAGGTCAAGCAGGTCGCATGCCCCGGCCTCGTCGATGCGCTGGAGGAGGGGCGGCATACCGAGGCGCAGGCCCTCGCCCGCGGCTTCGCGCAGCAGGCCGCCACGGCTCGGCCCGAGCGCGCCTTCCTTGGTTGCACGCACTATCCGCTGGTGCGCGATGCCTTCGCTGCGGGCCTGCCGGAAAGTGTCGAGATCCTGTCCCAGCCCGACCTCGTTGCCGCGAGCCTCGCCGATTACCTGCAGCGCCACCCCCGGCGCGCAGGCCATGGCGCGGCCCTCACCTGCCTGACCAGCGGCGATCCTGAGGCCGTGTCCGCCGCCGCCCGCGCCCTGACCGGCGAGGACTACCGGTTCCACCGCGCCTGAGCGGGCTTCTCTCCGCCTGCCGGAGCGATTAGACCGGGCGCACCGAAGCCGGAGAGCCGCCATCCACGCCCTCGCAGACATCTGGAACCGCGCGACCGCGCACAGGCGCGCGATGCCGAGGCCCGGGGCACTCTCCATCGTCTTCGTCATCGATGTGGGCAAGTTCGAGTGGCAGTCGGTCTTTCTCGTCAGCTCGCTGCTGCATCACTTCCCGCGCGGGCTGATCGAGATCAGCGCCCACGTCCCGGCCCGCGCCATCGACAGCGTGGACCGCGACGTGCTCGACTTCCACGAGCGGCACGGGGTCGAGGTCGCCACGTTCCGCCGCAGGCAGGGCGGTTTCGCGACGCCCTACCGGCACGGCAACAAGATCCTCGCCTGCCGCGCACCGCGCGCCTCGGACTGGACGCTGTTCCTCGATACCGACACGATGGTGCTGCGCCGTTGCGATCCCGTGGCGGCGGCGGGTGAGGCGTTGCTGGCGGCGCTGCCGAGCAGCTTCGGCATGTGGGGCGCAAACCGGCAGAACCGCTGGCACGACGCCTATCGCGCCGTCGGCATGCGCGGGGAGGACGTGCTTGCCCGCCACGGCGCCTTTCCGCATTTCAACGGCGGCGTCGTCCTCTTCCGCAACGCGCCGCTCTACGGGCCCGGCGCGGACATGCCCTTCGCTGAGGCGTGGCTCGACATCGCGCGGCGGCTCGATCACGCGCCCTACGTGCGGAACAAGCGCCCGTGGCTCGACCAGATCGCGCTCGGCACGCTTGCGGGGCTGATGGAGCCGGAGCATATCGCGCCGCTCGACCGGTCGTGGAACATGTCGCTGGTGCGCAAGCGGGCGCGGGTGCCGTTCGGGACCAACATCCTGCACTACCACCGCAACAGCGTGCACCGGCCCGATCAGCTCCTGGGGCGGCGCGTGGTGGAGCGGATGCTGCGCGACCGCGCGCCCTTCGACAGCATCGAGGCGATCGCCACGGATCTGGCAGGCAGCATCGAAGGGCACAGGGCGCCCGGTTACGGCGCGAAACGGAATGCGCGGCAGGAGGCGCGGCGTGCGCAGAAGGCGGCGGCGCGGCGGGAGCGGCCCTAGCCGGCCTGCTGCTCGGCCAGTGCCTCCTCGGCCACGCTGCGCAGGCGCTTGAGCTCGGTGATCGCCTCGTCGAGCTCCTTCTTCCGGCTTTCGAGCTCGGTGATCTGGCGGGTGGAGAGGTCGATCCACTCGCGGTATTGCGTCGTCTGGTTGTCCTCCAGCTCGTAGAGCTCCAGCCACTGGCGGATCTCCTCGAGGCTGAAGCCGAAGCGGCGGCCGCGCAGGATCAGGGTGAGCCGGGCCCGCTCGCGCGCACCGTAAAGACGCTTGCGCCCCTCGCGCTCGGGCGAGAGAAGCTCGATGTACTCGTAGTATCGCAGGGTGCGCGGTGTCACCTCGAATTCCTCGCACATCTCCTGAAGCGTCTGTTTTTGCTCACTCATTCGGTGCGCTCCCTGTGTTTTCGTTCTTAGTGACGTTACGTCTATTTTCGTAGTGCATCCGTGAAAATCAAGGGTTGCCAACCTTCCGTGGGGGAAGGTCGATGGCCTCGACGCGGAGCGGCGCGAGGGCCTATATGGTGCGGCGACGCAACGCGACGAGGTCCCGATGAGCGACAGGCAAACCGACGATCCCCGGCTGGAGCTGGCGCGCAGGATGGCCCTGGCCATCCCGCACTCCGCCGCACTCGGTATGCAGGTGCACGAGATCGGCGACGGTTTGGCCGTGATGTCCGTGCCTTACGACGCGAAGCTGGTGGGCGATCCGGCGACCGGCGTGATGCATGGCGGGGTGATCACGACGCTTCTGGACGGCTGTTGCGGGACTGCCGTGATGACCCATCCGAAGGCCCCGGGCGGCACGGCCACCATCGACCTGCGTATCGACTACATGCGCGCGGCGACGCCTCAGCAGCCGGTGACCGCGCGCGCAGAATGCTACCGGATCACGCGCAACGTCGCCTTCGTGCGCGCCATCGCCCATGACGGCGATCCCGACAACCCGGTGGCGCAGGCCAACGGCGCCTTCACCGTCGAAGGGCGCGGCACCAAGATCGGAGAGACGGCATGAGCGCCCGGCCCCGGCCCGAGCCGGTCCAGGTGGTGAAGTCCCGCCGGGATGCAGCACTCCAGCGGCTGACGGGCTCGGTGCCCTACATGGAGTTCATGGGGATCTCGTTCGAGCGGCGTGGCAACGAGCTGACGGCGATCCTCTCCTACTCCGACCACCTGATCGGCAACCCGATGCTGCCCGCGCTGCACGGTGGGGCCATCGGAGCGTTCCTGGAATCCGCAGCCCTGATGGAGCTGATGTGGTCGCAGGTCTGGGACCGGATGGAATCCGGCGGTGCGGCGGCCGAGGCCATCGAGGAGGGCGACTTTCCCGGCTGGCCCAAGGTGATCGACATCACCGTGGACTACCTGCGCTCCGGCCTGCCGCGCGATGGCTATGCGCGTGCGACGATCACCCGGGCCGGGCGGCGCTACGCCTCGGTACGTGCCGAGGCGTGGCAGGACGACCGCTCCAAGCTCTTCGCCGAGGCGTCGGTCCACTTTCTCATGCCGCAGGAGCGCTGAGAGGGCGGGACCGCCTCCGGCGGGCGTACTTGCGGGAAAGATGAAGGATCAGGCGAGGCGCGCCGGAAGCTCGGCGAGGCTCTCGATGCGCTCGGTATCGTCAGGGCCGGGATGCAGATGGACCCGCGGCCCGTGCCGAGCGATGTCGTTGTCGTGGCGGTCGCCGATATGGATGACCTCCACCGGGGCGCAGCCGCTTTCCGCGACGACGCGTTCGAAGAAGCGCGCGGGTCGGGTTTCGAGACGTCCCGGCCGCGGGACGAGCCCAGAACGTCCGCCGCGACCCCGACGGCGAAGCCGCGGTTCCGCAACGCGGCGATGCAGGGCAGGGCGTCGGGGTAGAGGCTCTTGGCCGGGATGGCGTGGGGCTCGCCCGCCTCCTCCCGCGCGTGCCGGGCCGGGTCGAAATCGGGATCGAAGTGGGAGAAGGCCGCGCGGTGCGACTGGCCCTGCGCGATCAGGGCGCCGAGGACGGTGAAGAAGGTGAGCCGCGGACACGCATCGCCCCGGCCCAGCAGCTCCAACAGGCGGTCTCGTCCACCAGCGTCTCGCCCACGTCGAACCAGACGGCGCGTGGGCGAGGCGGGGTCAAAGGTATTCGGCGGGGTTCGTGTGCTGCATGCCGCGGCGGACCTGGAACTGCACCGAGGGCTCGCTGCGGTCGGCCACGACGCCGATGTTCTGGCCGCGGCTGACCGTCTCGCCGCGCGCAACCGTCACCCCGGTGATGCGGCCGTAGACCGTGACCAGGTTGTTGGGGTGGCGGACCATCACGATGGTGTCGAGGTCGCCGACCGAGCGGGACACGAGCACGACCTCGCCGTCGCCGGCGGCGCGCACCGGGGTGCCCGCGGAGGCCGAGAAGTCGATGCCCTCGTTCCGGTTGGAGCCCCCCGTCGGGGCGTAGCCGCGCAGGACGGGGCCGTCCACCGGTGCGACGAAGACCGCGTTGGAGGAGACGGGCGCCGGGGCCGCGTCGGTCGCGGTCTCGGGCGGCAGCGATGCGACCTCGGTTCCGGCCGGAGCCGTCTCCTCCGGCGCGGCGGCGACAGGTGCTGCCGCGGCAGGCGCCGGAGCCGACTGAGCGGATGCAGACGGAGCGGGTGCGGACGTCACCGGGGCGGCCTCGGTCGCCGAAGCGATCTCCGCGCTGCCGTCCGAGCGGTACTGGTCGAGATTGGGGCTCGCGGGCCGGTCGATGGCGAGCGTGATGTCGTCGGGCAGCGGATCGCCGGAGGAGGGCGGCGGGGCGAGCGTGCCCGCGCCCGTTCCGGGAAGTGCTGTGTCCGCACCTGCCGGCGTGCCCGATTGCGGCAGGGCGACCGGCGGCACGCTGGCCACGACGGTCCCGGCATCACCCGCGGGCGGGATCTCGATCACCTGGCCGGGGCTCAGCGCGAAGTCCGCGCCGAGGCTGTTCCAGTCGGCGAGCGTCGTCACCGGCGTGTTGTAGGACCGCGCGATGGAATAGAGCGTCTCGCCCGGTGCGACCGAATGACGGACGGCGTTGCCCGCCACGGCACCCGTCGCCGCGGGGGCGGCGGCCGGCAGCGGCTCGACCCCGGCCGTGGGGGCGAGCACGTCCTGCTGGACGGGCGCCTGCCCGGCGCGGTCGATCGCGGCCTGCGCGAGGTCGAGGCTCCAGCCGTCGGTGCCGGCAGGGGCGGCCGCGGGCGCCGTCGCGTAGCGGTCGGCGCGCGGCGGCAGGACCAGTTCCTCCCCCGCCACGGGGTTGTAGCCGTCGGGCAGGCCGTTATAGGCCGCGAGCTCGCCCGCGGGCAGGCCGGCGCGCTGCGCGACGCTCGCCACGCTGTCGCCGTCCACGACGCGGATCGTCTGGTAGGTGCCCCGGTCGGCGATGCCGCGCCCATCGGTGGTCTCGGCGCTCGCGACGACCGGCGCGGCGCTGGTCACGCCCGGCGCTGGGTCGGAGCCGCGGAACACGATGGGGGCGGCACTGCCGTCCCCGGCGGTCTCGGTGCAGGCGGCGAGGAGTACGGCGCTGCCGAGCATGAGCAGCCCGGTGCGGGTGTGCGGGATCGTGCGGATGCGCGTCATCGCGTGGAACTTTCCTGTTTGTTCGGACCCTTTGCGGATCGACTGTCGTGCCTCAAAGTTTTCGGGTCTATCCGTCCGTCAGATCGTCCGCCACGCCTTCGAGAAGCGGAACAAAACGCACGTCGCCCAGCTCAGTATACTCCATACCGTCCTCGGTCTTCACCCCTTTTATGAGATGCTGGACGGTGTCCGACTGGCCCACCGGGATCACGATGACGCCGCCGACGCGCAACTGGTCGATCAGCACGCGCGGCGGGTCCTCGGCCGCGGCGGTGACGATGATGCGGTCGAAGGGGGATTGCTCGGGCAGGCCGGAGGTGCCGTCGCCGGTGATCACGGTGACGTTGTCGGCCCCGATGGCGGCGAGTGCCCCGCGGGCCTGTCGCGCCAGCGGCCGGTGCCGCTCGATGGTGTAGACCCGGCGCGCGAGGTGGCTCAGCACCGCCGCCTGGTAGCCGGAGCCCGCGCCGACCTCCAGCACCTTGCAGCGATTGTCGACGTCCAGCGCCTGGGTCATCAGGCCCACGACCGAAGGCTGGCTGATCGTCTGTCCGCAGGAGATCGGAAGGGGGATGTCCTCCAGCGCACGCGCCTTGAAGATCCCGTCGAGGAACGCCTCGCGCGGCACCGTCTCGATCGCGTCGAGTACCGCGCGGTCGCGTACGCCGTTGCGCCGCAGCGACATCACGAACGCCATGCGGGCCTCGCGCTCCTCCTCCGGCGTCATGCCAGCAGCTCGTCCAGTCCGCCCACGAGATCGCGCGCCGTGAGGTCCGCGCGCAGCGGCGTGACCGTGATGCTGCCCTCGAGGGCTTCTCGCGCATCGGTGCCGGGTGCGCAGGTGGCGTTGCCCATCCCGTGCTTGATCCAGAGGTAGCGGCGGCCGTTGGGGGCCGTCTGCGGCTCCAGCCCGAAGGGCGAGCCGCCGCGCTCGCCCTGCCGCGTGGCGACGGTGCCCTTGACCTGCGCCGGGTCCAGCAGGGCGGGGAAGTTCACGTTGTAAAAGACGCCGTAGCGCCCTTCGACCTCCCACCGGGCCTTGTCGTAGAGCTGGCGGACGACGCGCGCGCCATGGGCGCGGGCGGTGGCGAAGCCGTCCTCGGCCTGCCAGGTCTCCGCGCTGTAGTACTGGGACATCGCGATGGCGCGCACCTGGTGGATCGCCGCCTCCATCGCGCCGCCGATCGTGCCGGAATAGAGCGTGTCCTCCGCCACGTTGTGACCCCGGTTCACGCCCGACAGCACGAGGTCCGGCGGATTGTCCTTCATGACCTCGAAGAGGCCCGCCATCACGCAATCGGCCGGTGAGCCCTCCACGGCGAAACGGCGTTCTCCGTGTCTTTCCAAGCGCATGGGGCGGATATAGCTGATGCAGTGGCCGACGCCGGACTGCTCGAAGGCGGGCGCCACGACCCAGACCTCGCCGTCGGGGCCGGCAATCTCCTCCGCGATGGCTTCGGCCACCTCCAGACCCGGAGCGGTGATGCCGTCGTCATTGGTGATGAGGATGCGCATGGGTCGAGATCTCCGCCGTCTTGCCTGGCCCCAGCACTAAAGAGGGCGTCCGGAACGGTCCAGCATCTCAGGCGGTTTTGCGCCCCCGCGTGGCGATAAGGACACCGGCGATCAGCACGATGCCGAGCGTGGCGAGCGCGACCATGCCGCGGCTGCCGTCCATGTTGGTCGCGATCACGCCCAGCAGCGCCCAGGCGACGGCCGCGGCATAGCCCGGCACGAAGCCGAGGCCGAGCTGGTACATCGCGGCAAGTCCGATGATGACGACGAGGAAGACGTAGCCCCAGCCCGCGGCATCGAACACGACCCCGTAGCCCGCGGCCAGCAGCGCCAGCGACACACCCGTCGCAGCGCTGAGCCAGCCGGCATAGAGGCCCAGGGGCAGGTCGGTCAGCCACGGATCGCGCAGGGCGCGGCCCAGCAGCAGAGCCGAGAGGGCGCCACCCAGCATCAGCGTGATCAGGATCGTGGCCCAGACCGGGCTCGTCTGCGCAACCGGCAGCCAGATCGCGCCGACGCCCAGCGACAGGATCAGCGGCGGCCGGATCGCCTGGTCGCCGGGCTTCGGCCGCAGCGCCTGCCGCGCCCCGTGTGCGATCAGCGCGAGGTAGATCGGCCCCCAGATCGCGAAGGCCCAGCCCGCGGGCTGGATCGGCGGATCCTCCTGCGGGATCGGAAACGCCTCGGGGTCGAACCCGTCGAACGGAGTGAGGAACGGCACCAGCGCGAAGATGATGGCAAGGCCGAGGACGAGGTAGCGCATGGGGAACCGCCGCTTTGTTGTCCCGACCGGGATAGCGCCTTGTTTCCCCCTTGGCCAACACTCCCTACGAACGTGTGATCCGCGTGTGGAAGCAGTTGTTCCGCGCCGAGCGCACGTCCACGAAGGCGACCGCCTCGTCGGCGAGGATCGCGTCCGCCCGCGCCGGGATCTGCCCGGTCGCGACGATCGCGCCGGTGCCGTAGCGGATCCGGTGATCGGCGGTGTAGCCCTTGATCAGGTAGTCGGGGCTGGACAGGAAGGGCGGGATCTCCGCGGCCGGGGCCGGAGCGGCACACTCGCGGGCGCACAGGAAGATCGGCCCGACCTCGGCATAGGGCTGCTCGTCGGGAAAGGGCCGCCAGGCGAGGATCAGGTAGTCCTCGCCCGCCGGCACGGGGCGCAGGCAGTGTCGGCAGGGAACACCGTCGCCGTCGCTGACGGCCCGTTCGGCCGGGCGGCCCCAGAAGTCGGGGCCGCCCCGCTGGACGGCGCGAACCTCGTCGGTGGGCAGGGCATGAAAGCGGATCGGCATGGCGAACTCCTCGGGATGCTGCCCGCACAGTGCGTCCGCCGACCGGGATCCTCCACCCGGATCATGCCATGGGCCCTCAGGACCCGATTTGGCGCGGCCGACTTCGACGAGAATATTCACCACGGAGGAGACGCCGGCGGCCGCCCCCGTCCTCCGGATCGCCGACGGACGGGGGGTCTTCTCCTCCGGCGGTCATCGGCGTCCCCGCCCGTACCGCCCGGATGTCGTCGCAGGCGGATCCTTCTTCTGCGTCGAAACATCCCCTCCGGGAGGCACGCCGATGTCAGGAGCGGGACGTTCCGGCCCTTTTCAGGCCAGCACGCCTTCCGCCGTGATCCGGGTCTTGCCGCCCAGATAGGGATGCAGCGCCTGGGGCAGCAGCACGGAGCCGTCGGCCTGCTGCCCGTTCTCCAGCACCGCGATCAGCGTGCGGCCCACGGCAAGGCCGGAGCCGTTGAGCGTGTGGACGAATTCCGGCTTGCCGCCGCCCTCGGGCCGGAAGCGGGCATTCATCCGCCGCGCCTGGAACGCACCCGTCGTCGAGCAGGACGAGATCTCGCGGTAGGTGTCCTGCCCGGGCAGCCAGACCTCGATGTCATGGGTGCGACGCGCGCCGAAGCCCATGTCGCCGGTGCACAGGACCACCGTCCGGTAGGGCAGGCCGAGCCGTTCCAGGATGTCCTCGGCGCAGCGCGTCATCCGCTCGAGCTCCGCATCGCTGACGTCGGGATGGGTGATCGAGACCATCTCGACCTTCTCGAACTGGTGCTGGCGCAGCATTCCGGCGGTATCGCGTCCCGCGCTCCCTGCTTCCGAGCGGAAGCAGAGCGTGTGCGCCGTCATCCGCCGGGGCAGGGTGGCGGCCTCTAGGATCTCGCCCGCGACCGAGTAGGTGAGCGTCACCTCGGAGGTCGGGATCAGCCACCAGCCGTTCGTGGTCTGGTAGCTGTCGTCGCCGAACTTGGGCAGCTTGTCGGTGCCCAGCATCGCCTCGTCGCGTACCAGCACCGGCGTCGCCGTCTCCTCCAGCCCGTTCTCGTTGACGTGCACGTCGATCATGAACTGCGCGAGCGCGCGGTGCAGCCGTGCCATCGCGCCGCGCAGCACTGCGAAGCGGGAGCCCGAAAGCTTCGCCGCCGTCTCGAAATCGAGGCCCTTGGCGGCGGCGAGCTCGTAATGTTCCTTTGGCGTGAAGTCGAATTCGGGCGTCGCCCCCCAGCGGCGCAGCTCGACATTGTCGGCCTCGTCCGCACCGTCGGGCACGCTGTCATAGGGCAGGTTCGGCAGGCGCAGCAGGCGGTCGTCGAGCTCCTCCTGCGCCGCCTTGGCCTCCTCCTCCAACCGGGCGATCTCGTCCTTCTTCGTGGCGACGAGGGCGCGCAGGCGTTCGAACTCCGCCTCGTCGCCCCGGCCCTTGGCGGCACCGACTTCCTTCGAGGCGCGGTTGCGCTCCTGAAGCGCGGCCTCCGCCGCCTGGATCGCCGCGCGCCGCCGGGCGTCGATGGCGAGCAGTTCGGAGGACACCGCAGCCTCGCCGCGCCGCGCGAGCGCGGCATCGAAGGCATCGGGATCGTCGCGGATCATGCGGATGTCATGCATGGTGTCCTCCGGTTTCTGAACGTCGCCGGCGCCTTATGCGCAATCGCGCCGGCCCGCGCAATCTTCCGCGCTTTCATCTTTCCCCAAATACGCCGTCGGACCATCGGCCACCCCGCCTTGCGCCCGCCCATGGGGCGCTATACGTTCCGCGCGACCCTAGACACCCCAACGATAAGGGATGCCCATGATCGTGACCCCCGCCTATGCGCAGGCCGCCGGTGGCGCCGGCTCCGGCCTTGCCTCCTTCCTGCCGATCATCCTGATCTTCGCGATCATGTACTTCCTGCTGATCCGTCCGCAGCAAAAGCGGATGAAGGAGCACCGGAACATGGTCGAGGCGCTGCGCCGCGGCGACCAGGTCGTCACGCAAGGCGGCCTGATCGGCAAGGTCGTGAAGGTGAAGGAAGACAACGAGGTCGAGGTCGAACTGGCCGAGGGCGTCAAGGTCCGCGTCGTCAAGAACACGGTCGCCCAGGTGCTGTCGAAAACCGAACCCGCGAAGGACTGAGCGATGCTCGACTTCCCGCTCTGGAAGAAGCTCGGCGTGGTGGTCCTTTGCCTCGCCGCGCTGGTGTTTTCCACCCCCAACCTGTTCTACAGCCAGGTCGAAGCGTCGAACGACGCCGTGGCCGAGGGGGAGAGCGGGACCTGGCCCGGCTTCCTGCCGTCGAACCTCGTGAACCTCGGGCTCGACCTGCGCGGCGGCGCGCATCTGCTGGTCGAGGTGCAGGTCGAGGACGTCTATCAGGAGCGGATGGAGGGGATCTTCCCCGAGGCGCTGCGCGTGCTGCGCGACATCCGCGATCAGGTGGGCACGGTGCGCCGCGTCGACACGTTGGAGGGCGAGCTCCTGCTGCGCATCGGGGAGCCCGCGGGGCAGGGCGCGGCGGTGACCGCTCTGCGCACGCTGGCGACGCCGATCACCACGCTGACCGGCATCGGCCAGACCGACATCGAGATCGTGCCCGAGGGCAGCGACCGCATCCGCATCCGCCTCAGCGACGAGGAAAAGGCGGCGACCGACAACCGCACGCTCCTGCAGTCCGTCGAGATCGTGCGCCGCCGGGTGGACGAGACCGGCACGCGGGAGCCCACGATCCAGCGGCAGGGCTCGGACCGCATCCTGATCCAGGTGCCCGGCGTCGGCTCCGCCCAGGAGGTCATCGACATCATCGGGACCACCGCCCGCCTCGGCTTCCACGAGGTCGAGAGCATCACCTCGGACGAGAACGCGCGGCCCGGCGGCGGCAACATGGTGCTCCCCTCGCAGGAGGAGCCCGGCACGTTCTACATCGTCACCCGGCGGCCGACCGTGTCGGGCGAGCAGCTCGTCGATGCGCAGCCGAGCTTCGACCAGAACAACCGGCCCGCCGTCACCTTCCGCTTCAACGCGACGGGGGCGCGCATCTTCGGGGACTACACGGCGACCAACATTGGCCGCCAGTTCGCCATCGTCCTCGATGACGAGGTGATCTCCGCCCCCAGGATCCAGAGCGCCATTCCCGGCGGCTCCGGCATCATCACCGGGCAGTTCACGCCCGAAAGCTCCAACAGCCTCGCCATCCTGCTGCGCTCCGGTGCGTTGCCGGCCGAGATCGTGGTGCTCGAACAGCGGACCATCGGGCCGGAGTTGGGTGCGGATTCGATCGAGGCCGGGCGGCTCGCCACCATGGTGGCGTTCGCCGCGGTGCTCGTCTTCATGGGGCTGAGCTACGGGCTCTTCGGGCTCTTCGCCAACGTCGCCCTGATCCTCAACGTCTCGATGATCTTCGCGATCCTCTCGGTGCTGGGTGCGACACTGACCCTGCCGGGCATCGCCGGGATCGTGCTGACCGTCGGCATGGCGGTCGATGCCAACGTGCTGATCTTCGAGCGCATCCGCGAGGAGCTGAAATCGGCCAAGGGTCCGGCCCGCGCGATCCAGCAGGGCTACGACAAGGCGTTCTCGGCCATCGTGGACGCCAACATCACCACCTTCATCGCCGCCGTGATCCTGTTCGCCATCGGCTCCGGCCCCGTGCGCGGCTTCGCCGTCACGCTGGGTGTCGGGATCATAACCAGCGTCTTCACCGCACTCTTCGTGACGCGGCTCTTCGTGGTCACGTGGTTCGACGCGCGGCGGCCCAAGACAATCGAGGTTTGACATGCGCCTGAGACTGGTGCCGCAGGGCACGACCCTCGATTTCTTCAGGATACAGGCTGCCACCTTCGGTCTGTCGCTGATCGCCGTCATCGCCTCCATCGTGCTGTTCTTCGGCGTCGGCCTGAACTACGGCATCGATTTCCGCGGCGGTTCGATGATCATGACCGAGACGGTGGAGCCCGTGGCGACCGAGGACTACCGCGCGCTCCTCGGCGAGCTCGACGTGGGCGACGCGACCGTGAGCGAGATCAGCGACCCGGCCGCCGAGCTGACCGGGGCCGCCGCGAACGCCGCCATGATCCGCATCGAACAGCAGGACGGTGCCGAGGCGATCCAGCAGGAGACGGTGAACCGTGTAGTCGCCGCCCTGCAGGAGCGGTTCGAGGGCCTCACCATCCTCGCGACCGAGAGTGTGGGGGCCAAGGTCTCGGGCGAGCTGGTGCAGGCCGGGGCGCTGGCGGTGTGCCTCGCCGTGGGCGCGGTGCTCTTCTACATCTGGCTGCGCTTCGAATGGCAGTTCGCGCTGGGCGCCGTGGCAGCGCTGGTCCATGACGTGATCCTGACCATCGGCATCTTCAGCCTGCTCGGCATCGAGTTCAATCTCGCCATCATCGCCGCCATCCTGACCATCGTCGGCTACTCGCTGAACGACACCGTCGTCGTCTTCGACCGGGTGCGGGAGAACCTGCGCCGCTACAAGAAGAAGGCGCTGCGCGACGTGCTCAACCTCTCGCTCAACGAGACGCTCAGCCGGACGATCATGACCTCGGTCACGACCCTGCTGGCGCTGATCTCACTCTACGTGCTGGGCGGAGAGGTGATCCGCGGCTTCACCTTCGCGATGATCTGGGGTGTCATCATCGGCACCTATTCCTCGGTCTTCGTCGCCGCCCCGATCCTGCTGCGCCTCGACGTGAAGCGCGACTGGTCGAAGGACGGCAATGGCGGGCCGAAGGGCGGCACGAAGTTCGCCCATATCGATGCCTGAGGCGCTGGGGGCGGTCGCGGCCACCCCCGATTTCCATCTCGTCGTCCTCGCCATCGTGGCGGCCGGGCTGGTGCTCGGCTTCGCCGGCTTCGGCGCCGCGCTGATCTTCCTGCCCGTCGCCACCACCGTCCTGCCGGTCGAGGAGGCGATCGTGGCGATGTCGGTCACGGCGCTCGGGACGACCGTATCGCTGGTGCCGCGGGCCTGGCGGCAGGCCGATCGGGGAGAGGTCGGGCTGTTGCTGCTCGGCGCCGCGGTGCTGTCACCGCTGGGCGTGGCGCTGCTCAAGGTCGTGCCGCAGGAGGCGCTGCGCTGGACAGTCGCGGGCGTCGCCGTCATCACCCTCGCCGCCCTGATCGCCGGCTGGCGCTGGCGCGGTACCGTGCGGCGGCCGGGCCTCGTCGGGCTCGGTGGCGGGGCAGGGCTCATCGGTGGCATGACGGGGCTCACGGGGCCCGTCGTCATCCTCTTCTACCTCTCCGGGCCATCGGGGGCGGAGAAGGTGCGGGCCAACACGCTCCTCTTTCTGAACCTGCTCGCCATCGTCCTGATCGGCGTGCTCTGGGTGCAGGGGCTGCTCACCGCGCGCGCTTTGGCCGCTGGCGCGCTGCTGGTCGTGCCATACATGGTGGCGGGGCGGATCGGGCAGGCGATGTTCCGCCCCGGGGCCGAGACGACCTACCGCCGCATCGCCTACGCGGTGATCGGGCTCTCGATCCTGACGGGCCTGCCGCTGTTCGATTGAGGGAAAGACCATGCGACTGAACGAGATCACCTATGACGGATCGAAGCCGGTGGACGGCTACGGCGAGGGCTTCTTCCGCGTCGGTGGACAGGTGATCGAGGGCGGAGCGGCCCTGTTGCCGTCGGGCCCCGTCGCCTGGTCGGGCGAGGCCGCCCCGCTGGTCGCCGAGGCCGAGGCGATCGACGTCGTGCTGCTCGGCATGGGCGCGGACATCGCCAACCCGCCCGAGGATCTGGTCGCGGAGCTGGAGGCCGCCGGGATGGGCGTCGAGGTCATGTCCTCCCCCTCGGCCTGCCGCACCTACAACGTGCTGCTGAGCGAAGGCCGGCGCATCGCGGCGGCGGTCTTCCCTGTGGTAGCCGGCTGATCGGCCTCCGGCGGGGATGTTTGGAGAAGAGAGGGTGGTGCCGCTCGGTCCTGCTACTTCTGTGGAAGGGCAGCGGCTGCGATCCAGAAGTTTATCTCGGAGTTCGATCCGTCGTCGCTGACCAGAGACCTCTCGATTTGCCGCCCGTACCTGCTGCCGCAACGGTCCTCCAAAGAACCGCACCACCCCGGACTTGATCCGGGGTCTTTGTCTCTCGATGAACGCGGGGTCTTAAGGGAAACGAGCGGTCCCGGCGCTGCGGCCGGGACGGTCGTATGGAGGGCGACCAGCCTTTTGGACCTCGTCCCGGGCCTCTGCCCCTCCTCGCGCGAGCAGGGATGGCAGGCGGTCCCGGAGCAGGTCCGGGACGGTGGCGCCTACTCCGCCGCGACGCCCTCCTGCTCGTCCTCCTCGGCGGCCTGCCGGGCCCACATGCGGGCGTAGCGGCCGTTGAGGGCGATCAGTTCCTCGTGAGTGCCTTGCTCTGCCACCTCGCCTGCATCGAGTACCACGATCCGGTCGGCATGCACGATGGTCGAGAGGCGGTGGGCGATGGTGATGACCGTGCGGCCCTCGCCCATTTCCTCGAGGCTGTCCTGGATGCCCTGCTCGGTCTCGGTGTCGAGCGCCGAGGTGGCCTCGTCCAGGAGCAGGATCGGCGGGTTTTTCAGGATGGTGCGGGCGATGCCGACGCGCTGCTTCTCGCCGCCCGACAGCTTCAGGCCCCGCTCGCCAACCTTGGTCTCGTAGCCGTCCGGCAGGCTCGCGATGAAGTCGTGGATGCGCGCGGCCCGTGCGGCCTCCTCGATCTCCTCCTGCGTGGCGCCGGGACGGCCATAGGCGATGTTGTAGCCGACCGTGTCGTTGAAGAGCACCGTGTCCTGCGGCACGACGCCGATGGCGCAGCGCAGGCTCTCCTGCGTCACGTCGCGCAGGTCCTGCCCGTCGATGCGGATCGCCCCGCCCGTTACGTCGTAGAAGCGGAAAAGCAGCCGCCCGATGGTGGACTTGCCGGAGCCCGAATGGCCGACCAGCGCCACCGTGTCGCCGGGCGGCACGTCGAGGGTGATGCCCTTCAGGATCTGCCGGTCGCCGTCATAGTCGAAGCGCACGTCGTCGAGCTCGATCCGCCCGCCCTTCACGTCGATATCGGGTGCGCCGGGCTTGTCGGTGATCTCCGCCGGTTGTTCGAGCAGCCCGAACATCTCCCCCATGTCCACGAGCGCCTGCCGGATCTCCCGATAAACGGTGCCGAGGAAGTTCAGCGGCATGGTGATCTGCATCATGTAGAGGTTCACGGCCGTGAACTCGCCCACCGTCAGGTCCCCAGCCACGACGCCGCGCGCGGCCATCACCAGCACGAGGACCAGCCCGCCGGTGATGATGAGCGACTGGCCGAAGTTGAGGGCGGTCAGCGAGAGGGCGGTCTTGATCGCCTCGCGCTCGTAGCCTTCCATCGACTCGTCATAACGCGCGGCCTCCCGCCGTTCGGCGCCGAAGTACTTCACCGTCTCGAAGTTGAGGAGGCTGTCGATCGCCTTCTGGTTGGCGTCCGTGTCGCGCTCGTTCATCCGGCGGCGGATCGCGACGCGCCATTCGGTGACCTGGAAGGTGAAGGCGGTGTAGAGCCCGATGGTAGCCAGCACCACCACCGCGTAGATGGGCCCGAACATGTACCAGAAGATGCCCGCCATCAGCGTCAGCTCGACGATCAGCGGCCCGATGGAGAAGAGGACGAAGCGCAGAAGGAAGTCGACGCCCTTCACCCCCCGCTCGATGATCCGGCTCAGGCCGCCGGTCTTGCGCGTGATGTGGTAGCGCAGCGAGAGGGCGTGGATGTGCTGGAAGGTCTCCAGCGCCAGCCGCCGCAGCGCCCGCTGGCCGACCTTGGCGAAGACCGCGTCGCGGAGCTGGGTGAAGAAGACCTGGCCCGTCCGCGCGAGGCCGTAGCCGATCACCAGCGAGACGGGCCCGACGAAGAGAAGGAAGCTCGCGTCCTCGGCGCCGCCCAGCGCGTCCACGGCATTCGAGAAGAAGAGCGGCGTTGCCAGCGTGATGATCTTTGCGAACACCAGCAGCAGCAGCGCCCCGACCACGCGCACCTTCATCTCCGGCTGACCGGCGGGCCACAGGTAGGGAACGACCTTGGGCAGGACCGAACGGTCGGCGCGCGGCGTGTCGGGGTCTGATGTCATTCTGCGCGGGCTCCTGCACGATCTGCGCATCAGATAACGCCGATGTGAGAAATTCGCCAGTTGCGAGGTGGTCGGGCATCTCGCGGGCCAGAGTGGGCGACGGGCCGGTCGGGGATGAAACTGTCAACCGACCCGCCGCCGAGGCAGCAGAAAAAGCGACGTTGCTACCTCATTCCGCCGGGGGCCGTAGCCACCGGTATGTTCTGAACTTCGCGCTCTAGATATCAGTATAACCACACCGGAGATGGGATGGTTCCGGCAGCCTTTCACCCTTGGCAAAATAATCGTGAAGACGCGTGCGGCCCCGAGCCGCGATCAGATCGGCGCGATCGGACCGACCGCGAGGACGGCGCCCGTCGGGGCACCGGTGGGCGAGCCGCCGGGCGGTTCGTCGCTGATCGCGAAATATCCTTCGGGGCCAACACGCTGCGACAGATCGCCGGGCAGCGGCACGTCGACCCGGACCGCGTCGGTGATCAGGCCGAGCGAAACGAGGGCCGCACCCACGTCCGGGGCGAGCCACAGTTCCAGCTCGCGACCGGGTGCCGCGGCGCCCGCGAGACGGTTGAGCCGCAGCACGGCGGCGTCCGCATCGTAGATCCCCACCACGCCCAGCGAGCCGTCGGGGGCGTAGAGCGCGGTGACGAGGCGCGCCTGCGGACGGTCGGGCGCGCTCGGCGCAATGGCAAGGAGGAGGGCCGCCGGCAGGCTCGCCAGGGCGATGCCGCGCCACAGGGCGACGCTGCGCCACAGGCGATGGGGCCGCGACGCGCGCTCCTCCTCCCGGTCGGAGAGAAGTCCGGCCTCCACTGCGTGCTTGACCGAAGGCGGTGCAGGCACCTCGGCGAATTCGTAGTCGAGCTGGGTCAGCCGCTGCCGCCAGTCGGCGACCTGTGCGGCGAAGCCGGGATCGTAGCTCGCCCGCGCCACGGCGGCGGCCCGCGCCTCGCCCTCCAGCAGGTCGAGGGCGAGCTCGGCGGCGAGATATCCCTCCTCGCGCAGCGGATCCCCATCCCGCTCCATCACTGGGGCGCCTCCGGTCGAACCGCCCATGCAGGCGCGCAGCGCGAGCAGCGAACGGCGCAGTCCCGTGCGCATCATGTCGAGCGGCACCCCGTGGCGGGTGGCGAGCTCCTCATAGGTCAGCCCGTCGAGATAGGCGCCGCGCACCGCGTCGGCCTTCCCCGGGTCGAGCTCGCCCAGACAGTCGTCGATCCGCCGCCGGATATCCGCGGCGACGGTCGCGGCCCCCGGCCCCGGCGCCGGATCGGCGATCGCGATCGCCTTGTCGATCTCCACCTCGGTCTCCCGCCGCTGCCGAAGGCGGTCTATGGCCGCGTTGCGGGCGAGGGCCACCATCCAGCCCATCGGGCTGCAGCCGGCGGCGCGAGCGCGGCCCGCCGCTTGCCAGATCCTGACATAGACGTCCTGCAGGATGTCCTGCGCGGCGCCGCGGTCCTTCAGGATACGGAGGCAGACGCCGAACAGCTTCGCCGACGTGCGATCGTAGAGCGCCGAAAACGCGACGCGATCGCCCAACGCATAGCGCGCGAGCAGCCGTTCCAGTTCTTCTGCGGTCACGGGCCGGGGGTCCCCTGAGTGCAAGCGTGTCCCCGCACTCGGCACCCGCCGGACGTGCCCTGTCAAGTCGCGCGGTGCGCGATCACTCGTCGGGCAGGTTGAAGATCTGGCCCGGGTAGATCAGGTCCGGGTTGCGGATCTGCTCGGAATTCGCCGTGAAGATCTGCGTATAGAGAAAGCCGTCGCCATAGCGTTCGCGGGCGATGGTCCACAGGTTGTTGCCCGGCTGGACCACGATCTGCTCGAAGGAGGTGCTGGCCTCGGTCTGGGCGGCGGCGACCAGTTCGGGCTCCTCGCGCCGGAAGGGGCTTTCGGCGCGGCTCGTCACGCTGCCGTCGCGCGCGAGCTCGTCGACCCGCAGCGTGTAGTCGCCCACCGCGATGGCGTCGATCACGACCGACCAGTTGCCGTCCGGCCCGATATCGGTGAGCGAGACCGGGCGCCCGTTGGCGTAGACCCGGGCCGAGGCACCGGGCGTTCCGCGGCCGCTGAGCACGACGCTGCCGCCGTTCGAATAGGAGATCGCGTCGAGCACGATCTGGTCGGTCGGCCCCGGATCGGCGGGCTGGAGCACTTCCGTCGCGTCGGGCGTGGACAGCAGAACCACGGGCGGGGCGGCGTCCCCGGGCGTGTCGGCAGACGGCTCGACGAGAACGATCACGCTCTCCTCCGACCGGCTCCTGCTGCCGTCGGCCCCCTCCGTTTCGAGACGGAGTTCCTGCGCGAGCCCGGTCTGCGGCGTGTCGACGAGGGCGACGAATTCGCCGCCGCTGCCCGCGACCGCAGTGCCGATGACCTCGCCGTCCGCGGTCACGTTCACCTCGGTGCCCGGTTCGGCGCGGCCCGCGATCACGGTGGAGCCGTCGGGTTCGACCCGCACCACGTCGAAGGTCGGTGCACCGTCGCCGGCCTCCGCCGCAGCGGCGGCCGGCTCGCTGCGCGCATCCGGGACATCGGCAGAGGCGACGGCGGTCTCGCCGCCCGTCGGCTCCCCGGTCGCGTCGGTGGTGGCCGGAGCGCCGTCCGCGGAGGCGGTTCCGGTCCCTGTGCCGTCGTCGGTCGGCAGCACGCGCGCGGCAGGCGGTTCCACCGGTTCCGCGTCGTCCTCGCCCGGGACGGCGGGCAGCAGATCCGCGCCCGGAACCTCGGCCGTGGTGGTGGTCGGGGCCTGCTCCTCGGCCGGCGTGGGCGGTGTCGCCTCCGCGGGCTCGGCCGTCACGATCACGGTGTTCGTGCCTTCGGCGCCCTCCGGCGTGACCTGCGCGTCGGCCTCCTGATCCGGAAGCGCCTGCTGCGACGCGACGATGCCCGCGGGCGCGTCGGTGTCCTGCCGAAGCGACCACAGTAGCCACGCAGCCACCGCCAGCCCGACAGCTCCGATCCCCACCGCGATCCGTTTTCCGTTGGTTCCCGACATCATCGTCCCGCAAATTGCCCGGGGTGCGTTCATGCACCCTCGTATTTTGCGCACACTGTTATAGTAATGTCACGGTCAGGCAATCTCTTGCCGACGACGGCATCCCGTCACCCTTCCATCTGAGGCAACGAGGTCACATGACATCCGCCATCCCCCTGAGTGTGTGCGTGTTTTGCGGTTCCCGCAATGGGGCCGATCCTGACTTCCGCGCGAGCGCCGAGGCCGCGGGCCGTGAGATCGCCGGCCGCGGATGGCGCGTGGTCTGGGGGGCGGGCGAGATCGGGCTGATGGGCGCCGTGGCCAAGGCCGCGCAGGACGCGGGCGGCGAGGTCTTCGGCGTCATCCCCCGGCACCTCGTCGAACGCGAGTTCGGCAAGGGCAACGCGGACCAGTATGTCGTGACGGACAACATGCACACGCGAAAGACGGTGATGTTCGCCAATTCGAACGCCGTGCTGGCGCTGCCGGGCGGACCGGGGACGCTCGACGAGCTCTTCGAGGTGCTGACCTGGCGCCAGTTGGGCCTCCACGACCGGCCCATCGTACTGCTCAACATCAACGGGTACTGGGATGGGCTGGTCGCGCTGATCGACCACGTGATCGCGGAGGGTTTCGCCGAACCGAGCTTCCGGGAGTTCCTGACGGTTACGCAGACCGTAGAGGAAGCAATGGGCGTGCTGGACGGCTACGCGAAGTAGCTGGGCATCGCCGAACAACTGGTCTGCCCGGCCAACAGGCCGGGTCGCGCTCGACCCACCTTCGGGTCCGGCGCGGCCCTCCGCTCCGTCAGGCCGAACTCAGATCCACCACCGTGATCTCCGGCATCCGCCCCAGCCGCACCGGGATCGACGAGCAGCCGAGCCCGCCGGACACCACCAGATCGCGGCCGCCCTCCCGGATATGCCCGTAGGCGTAGCGTGTGCCGAAGCGGGACGGGACGACCAAGGCGCGCCCGAACAGCGTGATCTGCCCGCCATGGGTATGGCCGCAGAGGCTGAGCGCGATCCGGTCGGGCACATCCGGAAACGGATCCGGTTCGTGCATCATCAGGATCGCGGGCTCGTCGCCTTCGATCCGCGCCAGCGTCTCGTCCAGATCCGCGGTGCCGGGATCGAGCCGCCCCTCGCCGAAGACCCGCGCCGTCCCCATCCCGGCGAGCCAGAAGGCCCCGCCCGGCCGCTCGATCCGCCTGGCGCGGTTCTCCAGCACCGGGATGCCCGCGTCCTCCAGCGCACGGCCGATGCGGGGCAGGGGCGGCTGGTCGCGCAGGGCCGCGAGGTCCTCCCGCCAGTCGTGGTTGCCGAGCACGGCGAAGCGGCCGAGCGGTGCCTCCAGCCGGGCGAGGATCTCCACCACCTCCTCGGGATGCGGACGGCGTGGCATCCTCCTGAGCCCGAAGGAGACGTCGCCCGGCAGCAGCATGATGTCCGCGCCCAGGGCATTCGCCCGCGCCACGATCCGCGCGATCCGGTCGAGCCCCATGACGGGCACCTGCGCATGCAGATCCGAGATTACGGCGATCCGGAGCGGCGCGCCCGCCCACCGGGGGCTCCGCACCGCATGGCGCACCACGTCGAAGCGCAGCGAGGGTTCCACCGCCCAGCGCGCAAAACGACGAAGGGCACCGCGCCGGGTGCCCTTCGCATAGACCTTCAGAAACCGCACCGCTCAGAGGCGGGAGGCGACGTTCTCCCAGTTCACCAGCTTGTCGAGGAAGTTCGACAGGTAGTCGGGCCGCGCGTTGCGGAAGTCGATGTAGTAGGAATGCTCCCACACGTCGCAGCCCAGAAGCGCTGTCTGGCCGAAGCACAGCGGATTGATGCCGTTCGCGGTCGAGGTCACCTTCAGCCCGCCATCGGTATCCTTCACCAGCCAGGCCCAGCCGGAGCCGAACTGGCCGCCGCCCGCCGACTTGAACTCGTCCTTGAACTTATCGACCGAGCCGAAGCTCTCGGTGATCGCGCTTTCGAGCGCGCCCGGCATGGCGGTCTGGCCCGGGCCCATCATCTCCCAGAACTGGCAGTGGTTCCAGTACTGCGAGGCGTTGTCGAAGAGGCCCGACTGCGTGACGGAGGAGCTGTCATAGGTGCCCTTCACGATCTCCTCGATCGACTTTCCCTCCCACTCGGAGCCCTTGACCATGTCGGTGGTCTTGGTGGCGTAGGCGTTGTGGTGCTTGTCGTGGTGATACTCCAGCGTCTCCCGGCTCATGCCGAGGCTTTCGAGCGCGTCGTGCGAATACGGAAGGTCGGGAAGGTCGAAGGCCATGGGTGGGCTCCCTCTGTCGCGGATTTCTCGTTGGGCGCGGGCGCGTTGCCCGGCTCACCCGCCATATACGTCGTGTCGCGCCCGTGGAAAGGGTCGCGTTGCGGGCCGTCGCGATGGGGGCTACATCTGCGGCAGACCAAGGAGCCCTGCCCATGACCTTCGACCGCTCGATCAAGATCGCCCCGTCCATCCTGTCCGCCGACTTCGCCAATTTCGGCGCGGAATGCGAGGCGATCGAGGGGCAGGGCGCGGATTGGGTGCATGTGGACGTGATGGACGGGCATTTCGTGCCCAACATCACCTTCGGCCCGGCCACCTGTGCGGCGATCCGCCCGCATATCAAGGGCGTGATGGACGTCCACCTGATGATCGCGCCCGCCGATCCCTATCTGGAGGCGTTTGCCAAGGCCGGGGCGGACGTGCTGACGGTGCATGCGGAGGCGGGGCCGCATCTCCACCGCTCGCTCCAGGCGATCCGCAGCCTCGGCTGCAAGGCCGGGGTGGCGCTCAACCCCTCCACGCCGGCAAGCGCGGTGGAGTACGTGCTCGACCAGATCGACCTGATCTGCGTCATGACCGTGAACCCCGGCTTCGGCGGGCAGAGCTTCATCGAGAGCCAGGTGGAGAAGGTCCGCCAGCTCCGCGCGATGATCGGTAACCGCCCGATCCATATCGAGATCGACGGCGGCGTGACGCCTGCCACCGCCCCCAAGGTCGCGGCCGCCGGTGCCGACCTGCTGGTCGCAGGCTCGGCAGTGTTCAAGGGCGGCTCCGTCTCGAACCCCGCGCCCTATGGCGAGAACATCCGCGCCATTCGTGCCGCGGCCGAGCAGGCCGTCGGGGTGATGGCATGACGCCGGACGAGAGCCTCAACGTCTTCGGCCAGCCCCTGATCGTCTGCGGCGCGGACCCGGTGACGGGCTGGTACCGCAACGGGAAGTGCGACACCTGCGCGGAGGATACCGGCTCCCACACCGTCTGTGCGGTGATGACCGAGGAGTTCCTCGCCTTCTCGAAATACGTGGGCAACGATCTTTCGACGCCCCGGCCCGAATATGGCTTCGCTGGGCTGAAGGCGGGCGATCACTGGTGCCTCTGCGCCGCCCGCTGGGCACAGGCCGCTGCCGAGGGCTGCGCCCCCCAGGTCCTGCTCGCCGCCACCCACCAGAGGGCACTGGAGGTCTGCGACTTCGAAACGCTGAAGCAGCACTCGGTGGATATCTAAGGCTGCCCGGAACTGCCCCTCAGTAATCTGGATCCATACCGTGTCCGCGCTCGGCCCAGTAGATGCACCACCGGCCGCAGCTATTGGCGATATGGATTTGCGATGCGACACTCTTGTCTGCCTCTGGTCCTTCGCGCTTGCCAAGTAGATGGAGAAGCCCGGCTTTTTGGGCTGCCGCGTGAGCCGTGGCACGCAACTCTTCCCCATAGCTCATCAGATCGTGTGCGAGCATCGGGTTCCAGGCCTGACTCACCAAGCTGTTGCCGAGTAGGGCGACGCAGTCTTCCAAGAAGGAACCTCGGAAAGATGTGCGTTCTAGGCCGTAATGAGGTGCGTTGGAGTAGTACGGCAGGCCATCGTTCTCTGGCAACAAATCCAATACACAATAGCCCCGCATGTTCTTGCGAATCTCATCCGGATCGGAGTTATCTGTGAAATGTCCGTCAGCGATGCGCTGCTCCAACCATGCATCCGCCTCGGGGTCGACGCCGACCACGGGCGCGCCAAGCGTTTCATATGCAGGCTCCGAGATTGCTTCCAAACGGATTTGCAGATCGTGCGGGTCTTTTGCGAATTCGCTCGGCGCCCAGATCGCGATCAGCCTGCTCCGGAACGATTTCGGTGGCTCCTGTCCCGTGGTGGGTTTCAGGTTGCCGACAGCGATCTGATATGACCGCCAGAGCTCTTCGAACTCAGCCTCTTTGCCCGCGTGTGGGCGAGCGAGGGGGCGCATATCGAGACCCATGTCGCGTTTTCCTTCTTAATAGAGCGAGGGCACCGACGGTCCCTAATCCTCCGCCAGCCACTCCGCCACGTCCTTCGCGAAGTAGGTGAGGATGCCGTCACAGCCCGCGCGCTTGAAGGCCGCGAGGCTCTCCAGCATCGCCTTCTCCCCGTCGAGCCAGCCGTTGGCGGCCGCGGCCTTGATCATCGCGTACTCGCCGGAGACCTGGTAGGCGTAGGTCGGCACGCCGAACTCGCGCTTCACCCGTGTGCAGATGTCGAGATAGGGCAGGCCCGGTTTCACCATCACCATGTCGGCCCCTTCGGAGAGGTCGATGGCAACCTCGCGCAGCGCCTCGTCGGAATTGGCGGGGTCCATCTGGTAGGTGCTCTTGTCGCCTTTCAAGGCGCCGCTCGCGCCCACCGCATCGCGGAACGGCCCGTAGAAGGCGCTCGCATATTTCGCGGCATAGCTCAGGATCGCGACATCGGGGAAGTCGTTCGCCTCCAGCGCCTGCCGGATGATCGCGACCCGTCCGTCCATCATGTCGGAGGGGCCGAGAATGTCGGCCCCCGCCTCGGCGTGGGCAAGCGCCTGCTTCTCCAACCCCATCAGGCTCTCGTCATTGAGCACCACGCCGTCGCGCAGGAACCCGTCGTGGCCGTCGGAGTTGTAGGGGTCGAGCGCGACATCGAGCATCACCCCGATGTCGAGCACCTGCCTCTTGATCTCGCGGGTCGCGCGGTTGACCAGGTTGTCGGGGTTCCACGCCTCCTCCGCCCCCGGCGTCTTCACCGCCGGATCGGTATAGGGAAAGAGCGCGATGCACGGGATGCCGAGGCCCGCGGCCTCGTTCGCCTTCTCCGCCACCAGATCGACGCTCACCCGCTCGACGCCGGGCATGGAGGCGATGGGCTGGCGCACGCCTTCGCCATCCACGACGAAGAGCGGCCAGATCAGGTCGTCCACGCTCAACCGCGTCTCCCGCACCAGGCGGCGCATCCAGTCGGACCCGCGCAGGCGGCGGGGACGGGTCATGGGAAAGGGGGCTGCGGGATGCGGCATGGCATTCTCCTCGGGGCTGGGACCGATGTCGCACGGTCACAACCCGCCGCTCAAGCGGAAATCGGCTTGTTGTGGTCCGCGGCAAGGCTATGCTCCGGCGCGGATGTTAGGGAGGATGTCCGTGGGGGACGCAGTCCGCAACTTCATTGATTTCGACAGTTTTTCGTCGCTCTGGTACTGGATCTTCATGGCGCTGGCCTGGACGTCGCGCACGCACTGGACCATTGGCGTGCCCTTCGACGCGATCATCCGCGCCGACCGACGCGGCGCGCCGTGGGAGGAGCATGTGGACGTCGTGGCCCACGCGATGGCCGCGCGCTTCCACCTCTTCGTGCGGCGCGGCGGCGCGTGGATCGTCGGCGTCATGACCTTCGCGCTGACCGCGGTTGGCACGGCGGCGCTGCTCTTCGGGAACGAGTTCGCCCAGGCGGCCTTCGCCCTGGCCCTGCCGATGGTGATTGCCGAAGCCGGGGACGTGCGCCTCGCCCTGCGCATCCATGACGAGGAGCTCAAGGGGTACGAGCTGCGCCGCGCCATCATCTGGCGGCGCTTCCTCAACCAGGTGACCGGGCTCGGATCGATCCTCCTCGCCTCCGGCTTCGCGACCTGGAACTACATCAGCGACCGCTCCGCCTTCTTCCTGTTCTGGTAGCTCTTGCGGCGGCTGCGCTGCCGGGCTACGTCGCCGCGCATGAAGGATGGCGGACCCCTGACGACAGGCTCCGTGCTGGTCGGCGGCGCGCCCGAGGGGTACGACGCGCAGCTCGTGGCCGATTATGTGCGGCGCGAAGGCGCACCGCTGATCCATGTCGCGCGCGATGACGCCCGGCTCGCGGCCCTGCGCGCCTCGCTGCGGTTCGCCGCCCCGGACCTGCCGCTGCTGGAGTTTCCCGCCTGGGACTGCCTGCCCTACGACAGGATCTCGCCCAATGCGGAGGTGTCGGCCCGGCGCATGGCGACGCTGGCCGCCCTGGCCGACGGCTTCGACCGGCCCGCGGTGGTCCTCACGACGCTGAATGCCGCGACGCAGCGGGTGCCGGCGCGCAGCACCGTGGCCGATGCGAGCTTCACCGCCACTGTCGGCGGGCGGCTCGATGAGGCGCGGCTGCGCGGCTGGCTCGCCCGCATGGGCTTTTCCCAGACGTCCACGGTGACGGAGCCCGGTGACTACGCGATCCGCGGCGGGCTCATCGACATCTATCCGCCGGGGCCGCTGGGCCCCGTCCGGCTCGACCTCTTCGGTGACGTGCTCGACGGCGCGCGCCGGTTCGAGGCGGAGAGCCAGCGCACCACCGACACCGTCGACCGGGTGGAACTCGCCCCCGTCTCCGAGGTCGTGCTGGACGAGGACTCGATCCAGCGCTTCCGCCGCACGTACCGCGAGACCTTCGGCCAGCCCGGCCCCGACGACGCGCTCTACGAGAGCGTCAGCGCGGGGCGCAAGCATCAGGGCTACGAGCACTGGGCGCCGTTCTTCCACGGCCGGATGGAGACGCTCTTCGACTACCTGCCCGACGCGCCGGTGACGCTCGACGACCAGACCGAACCCGTGCGCGAGGCCCGGTGGGAGACGATCGAGGATCACTACCGTGCCCGGCAGGACGTCCTGAAGGAAAGGGGTCGCCGCGATGCGGCCTACAAGCCGGTCCCGCCGGGCCAGCTCTACCTCGACGAGGCGGCGTGGGAGGATGCGCTGGGCGGTCGTGCCGTGCGCCGCTTCTCCCCCAATCCGCAACCCTCCGGCCCCGGCGTGATCGACGCGGGCGGGCGCACGGGCCGCAACTTCGCGCCCGAGCGGCAGGCGGAGGACCTGAGCCTCTTCGGTGCCCTCGCCGATCACATCGCGAAGAAGCGCCGCGACGGCGCCGTGATCCTCGCCAGCTACTCCCAGGGCGCGCGGGAGCGGATGGCGAGCCTGCTCGCCGATACGGGTGTCGAGGACGCGAAGCTCATCGACCGCTTCGACGAGGCGGGCGGCAAGGGCTCGCTGTCGCTGGCGGTGTGGGAGCTGGAGGCCGGCTTCGACGCGAAGGGCCAGACCGTGATCGCCGAGCAGGACGTGCTCGGCGACCGCCTCGTCCGCCGCGGCCGCCGCAAGAAGCGGGCCGAGAACTTCCTGACCGAGGCGACCAGCCTGTCGCCCGGCGATCTCGTCGTCCATGTGGAGCACGGCGTCGGCCGCTATAACGCGCTGGAGACGATCACCGCGGCCGGCGCGCCCCACGAGTGTCTCGCACTCGAATACGCCGACAACGCCCGCCTCTACCTGCCGGTGGAGAACATCGAGCTCCTGACCCGCTACGGCCACGAGGAGGGCTTGCTGGATCGCTTGGGCGGCGGCGCGTGGCAGGCCAAGAAGGCGAAGCTCAAAGAGCGGATCAAGATGATGGCCGAGCGCCTGATCCGCGTCGCGGCCGAGCGTGCGCTGCGCAAGGCCCCCGTCCTCACCCCGCCCGAGGGGCTGTGGGACGAGTTCTGCGCCCGCTTCCCCTATCAGGAGACGGAGGATCAGCTCTCGGCCATCGAGGACGTGCTCGACGACATGGGCAAGGGCACGCCGATGGACCGGCTGATCTGCGGCGACGTGGGCTTCGGCAAGACGGAGGTCGCGCTGCGCGCCGCCTTCGTCGCGGCCCTGTCCGGTGTGCAGGTGGCGGTCATTGCGCCCACCACGCTGCTCGCCCGCCAGCATTACAAGGCGTTTGCCGAGCGGTTCCGCGGCCTGCCGGTCAAGGTCCGCCAGATGTCCCGCTTCGTCTCGACCAAGGAGATGGCGCAGACCCGCGAGGGGCTGGGCCGCAACGAGATCGAGATCGTCGTCGGCACCCACGCCATCCTCGCCAAGGGGGTGAAGTTCGCCAACCTGGGCTTGCTCGTCATCGACGAGGAGCAGAAATTCGGCGTCCAGCACAAGGAGCGGCTGAAGGAACTCCGCTCGGACGTTCACGTGCTCACCATGACCGCGACGCCGATCCCGCGCACGCTGCAGCTCAGCCTGTCGGGCGTGCGCGAGCTCTCCATCATCGGGACCCCGCCTGTGGATCGTCTGGCGGTGCGCACCTACGTCTCCGAATTCGATCCCCTGACCGTGCGCGAGGCGCTGTTGCGGGAGAAGTATCGCGGTGGGCAGGCGTTCTACGTCGTGCCCCGCGTCAGCGACCTTGCGGAGATCGAGGAGTTCCTGCGCGAGGAGGTGCCCGAGGTCACCTTCGTCACAGCCCACGGCCAGATGGCGGCCGGGGAGCTCGACGAGCGGATGAACGCCTTCTATGACGGGCAGTACGACGTCCTGCTCGCGACCACCATCGTGGAGTCAGGAATCGACATCCCCGCCGCAAACACCCTGATCGTGCACCGCGCCGACATGTTCGGTCTCGCCCAGCTCTACCAGATCCGCGGCCGCGTCGGCCGGTCGAAGATCCGCGCCTACGCCTACCTGACCACCAAGCGCCGCAAGAAACTGACCCCGGCCGCGCAGAAGCGCCTGCGCGTGCTCGGCTCCCTCGACAGCCTCGGCGCCGGTTTCGCACTCGCGAGCCAGGACCTCGACATCCGCGGCGCCGGCAACCTCCTGGGCGAGGAGCAGTCGGGCCAGATCAGGGAAGTCGGCTACGCGCTCTACCAGGACATGCTGGAAGAGGCGATCAACAAGCTGAAGGCGGGCGAGGGCGAGGGTCTCAGCGACGACGGCCAGTGGTCGCCGCAGATCAACCTCGGCGTGCCGGTGCTGATCCCCGAGGACTATGTGCCGGATCTCGACGTGCGCCTCGGCCTCTATCGCCGCCTCTCCACCCTCGACACCAAGGTCGAGCTCGAAGGCTTCGCCGCGGAGCTCATCGACCGTTTCGGCCCACTGCCGGGCGAGGTCGACATGCTCCTGAAGATCGTCCGGGTGAAGGCGATGTGCCGCCGCGCCAATATCGGCCGCATCGATGGCGGCCCCAAGGGCGCGACCGTCCAGTTCCACGAGAACCGCTATGCCCGCCCCGAGGGGCTCGTCCAGTTCATTCAGGACCAGAACGGCCGGGCGAAGATCAAGGACAACAAGGTCGTCGTCGCGCGCAACTGGCCGGACGAGAAGGCGCGGCTCAACGGCGCCTTCGCCATCGCCCGCGACCTTGCCCGCCTCGCAAAATCGTCGTAGCCGGGAACTATTCGCGACCGCAGCACGTTCCTGACCCAGATCCACATTGGGATTAAAGGAACGGAGTTCGTTATGAAATATGCTATCGCCATTGTCGCCGTGATCGTCGTCGCCCTCGGCCTCGTCTATTTCGTCGATGTCGACCAGACGCAGGAAGCCGCACTTCCCGAGGTGAGCGTCGAAGGTGGCCAGCTGCCCGGCTACGACGTCGAGACCGGCGATGTCGAGATCGGCTCGACCGAAACGACCGTCGAAGTGCCGAATGTCGACATCAGCACGTCGGAGGAGATCGTGACGCTGCCGACGATCGACATCGAGAGTCCCGAGGAAGACAACCGGACCGCTGAGAACGAGTAATTTCGGCCTGAGCCATTCGAAGGGGCCGCGCGGACAGCGCGGCCCTTTTCGTTTGCGCGTCCTATATGCGGGAACATGACACGTCCCGACCCCCGCCAGCCCGTGACCGGGGAGGCGATCCGCCTCGCCCGCACCCTGATTAGGACCGAGCGGCACGCAGCCCTCGGCACCCTCGATCCCGCGACGGGTGCCCCGCAGGTCAGCCGCGTCTCGCTGGCGACCGATCCCGCGGGGGCACCCCTGATCCTCATATCCCGGCTGTCGGCGCATTTCGCCGCGCTGGAGGCCGACCCGCGGTGCTCGTTGCTCATCGGAAGCCCCGGCAAGGGCGATCCACTCGCCCATCCCCGCCTGACGCTTACCGCAACCGCCACGCGGCTGGATGGTGCGGCGCGCACCGCCGCCAGGTACCGGTTCCTCGCCCGGCATCCCAAGGCCGCGCTCTACGCCGATTTCGCGGACTTTGCCTTCTGGCAGCTGGCGCCGTCGCGGGCTGCGCTGAACGGCGGCTTCGCCCGGGCCTACGACCTGACCTCGGAGCATCTGGCGACGGGCCCCATGCCCGAACTTGCGGAGATGGAGGAAGGGGCCGTCGCCCACATGAACGAAGATCACCTTGACGCCATCAAGCTCTATGCCGAGGTGCTGCTGGGCGAGCCCGAGGGGGACTGGCGCATCGCGACGCTCGATGCGGAGGGGCTCGACCTCGTCCACGGCGATCGCGTCGCCCGGCTCTGGTTCGAGCCGCCGCTGCGCTGCGCCGAGGAGCTGCGCCCCCGCCTCGTTGCCCTTGCGAAGCGTGCCCGGAGCTGACCGCTCCGTCGGCACAAGTGGTGCCGGACCCCACGGGCTCCCGCAGGCGGAATTCGACGAGGTCCACCACGCTCGCCAGCGTGATGGCGGGATACTGCGTGCGTATCCGGGCCGGGATCACCGCGTCGTGCCATTCCCGCGCCCGCCCGACGAAGGCGACCCCGTTCCGAAGCGGCACTACGGGTAGGTCGAACGACCTCCACGCCTGTCTGCCGCGCGCGGTCGGCTTTCCTGACGAACCGCGCCGGTCCCGGCACGATCGGACTTTCCTACCGGCGGATGGTCGAGATCGTCTCGCCCGCGACGATGGCCGGAACGAGGCGGGGCGCCATGTGCATCGCCTGCCTGAAGCTCTCCGAATGCCGCGGCCGCCCGGCGTTTCGGGTCGCTACAGGAGCCCTGCGATCGCCGCCTCGACCGGGGCGAAGCTCTCGTTCACGTGCCGCTGACGCTGTCGCGCAGGACCGAGGCGCCGCCGTCCGGATAGACGGTCAGCAGGTCCATGTCGGTCTCGTCCAGCACGAGACGGGCCTCGCGCCCGGACTCGTCGCGCCATACCGCGTTGGCATCCACGATCCCCTGCCAGAAGACGCCGGGCCCGCGCGACCCCTCCGACTGAGTCGCGCCGTAAAGCACGCGGCCATTCGCATCCATTCCGTCGCTGAGCTGCCAGAACGCCGCCATGCCCTCGGGCAAAACGACGTCCAGCTAGGCCGCCGCCTCGCGCGCAGCATCGGTATCGGGTTCGCCGGCGGGGGGATGCGGCACGTCGTCGAAGGCCCGCTTCTGCACATTCACCTGCGCGACGAGCGCCTCGATGCCGGCGTCGGTCAACCCTGCGCCGCGACGGCATCGGTGAGATCGGCGATCACCTTCTCCCACACCGCCGGTTCCTGCGCACCCTGCACGACGTAGCGACCGCCGATGATGAAGGTCGGCACGCCGCTCACGCCCATCTCACGCGCCTGCGTATCCTCGGCGATGACCTCGGCCCGGTCCGCATCGCCGGCGAGCAGCCGCTCGACGATCTCGCGCTCCATCCCCGCGCTCTCGGCTACGTCGATCAGGACAGCATGGTCGGAGATGTCCTGACCCTCCTTGAAGTAGCGGAGGAAGAGCTGGTTCACGACCGCGGACTGGTTGTCCGTGCTGTGCGCCCAGCGGATGACGCGATGCGCATCCACGGTGTTCGGCGTCCGCGCGATCTTCGCGAAGTCGACGTCGAGCCCGGCGTCCTGCGCCGCCTGCTCGATCCCGGCGTAGAAGCCCTTCGCGTTCTCCTTGCCGAACTTCGCCTCCAGGTATTCCGTCCGGTCCATCCCCTCCGCCGGCATGTCGGGATTGAGCTGGAAGGGCCGCCACGTGATCTCGAACGGACTGCCCGCGGCCTCCAGCGCCCGGTCGAGCTTCGCCTTGCCGATATAGCACCAGGGGCAGATCGGGTCGGAGACGATGTCGAGGCGCGTGGTCATGGCAGCTCCGGGTCATAGAGGGCGGGCAGGGCGCGGCGGGCGAGTTTTCCCGTCGGTCCCCGCGGCAGGTCGGGCACCACCTGAATATGCTTCGGGCACTTGTAGGCGGCAAGGCGGGTGGCGAGGGCCGCCTTCACGCCTTCGGGATTGGGCGCGCCCGTGACGAAGCCCGCGATGATCCGGGTGCCGGGCTTCGGCGAGACTTCGCAAACCCCGGCTTCAGCAACCTCCGGCAGCGCCTCCAGCGCGGCCTCCACCTCGAGCGGGGAGACGCGGTAGCCCTGCGCCGTCATCAGGTCGTCGTTGCGGCCGAGATAGCGGATGGCACCGTCTTCGAGCATCTCCACCCGGTCGCCGGTGCGGAACCAGTCGCGGGGCGGCGCCTCGCCGAGATAGCCGAGCATCAGGCCGGGGTCGGAGGCGTGGACAGCGAGTTCACCGGCCTCGCCCCGCGCTGCCGGACCATTCTCGCCGAGCACCGCCACGCTGCGCCCCGGCTGCGGCCAGCCGGTGATCCCGTCCGGCGCGGGGCGGTCCGGTGACGACGAGACGTAGGTCGAGACCTCCGTCATCCCCAGCGCCTCGTGCAGTTCCAGCCCGGTCCTGTCCCGCCATGCCGCGCGCAAGCTCGCCTGAAGGCTCTCCCCCGCGCTCAGCCCATGACGCAGGCTCGCGCAGGCAGCACGTAGATCGCCGTCCCATCTCAACATCTGCCGGTAGACACCCGGAACAGCTGCGAAAATCGTCGGTCGCTCCGCCGAGATGATCTCCGGCAGCGCGCCGTCCTGCCGGATCAGCGCGGTCGCCCCCGCTGCCCACGGATCCATCAGCCCGGTGCCGAGCGTGTAGGTCCAGTTGAAGGCGCCCGCATGAAACAGCACGTCATCCGCCGTCAGCCCGTACCAGCCGTCCCACATCATCCGTCGCGCCCAGACCGCACGCTGCGCATGAACCACCGCCTTCGCCCGCCCGCCGGAGCCGGAGGTGAAGACGATGTAGGCCGGGTCGTCCTTTGCGGTGTCCGCAAAACCGGCCGGCGCGGCCCGGCGCAGCGCCGCGAGATCCGTCAGCACAGGTACTTCGACCGGCGGCAAGTCCGACCCCTCGCCAAGCGCCACCATCTTCGGCCCCAGAAGTGCGGTCATCGGCCCGAGCTCCGCCGCCGTGAGCTGCGCGGAGACCGGTACCGGCACCGCCCCCAGCGCGTTCGCGCCGAGGAACAGCAGCGGAAGGTCCACCTCGTTCCCCAGCCGCAGCACGAGCCGATCCCCCCGCTCCAGCCCGGCTGCCGCGAGACCCCCGGCCACCCGCTCCACCGTCTCGATGAGGCGGGCATAGCTCCAGCTCTCCCGCCCCGCACCCACCAGCCGCAGCGCCTCCTTCTCCGGCACCACACGGCCAGCGGACAGCACGTAGGCGGCGAGGTTGAAGCGCTCGGGGCAGGGGGGCGGCGTGCCCCGGACGATGCTCGGTTCCATGGGCCCACCCGTCCCATATTGCCCCGCCTCCGTCCATCGCCTATCAGCACCCCATGTCAGACGAGACGCCATCCGTCCTGCGCATCGCCCGCGAGGGCGCGCCCGAGGAAACGCCCGAGCCCCTGCGCCTCGGCGAGCGGGTGCGCGCGCTCCGCAAGGCCCGCAACTGGACGCTGGAGCAGGCGGCCCGGCAGGCGGGCCTCGCCCGCTCGACCCTCTCGAAGATCGAGAACGAGCAGATGTCGCCGACCTTCGACGCGGTGCAGAAGCTCGCGAAGGGGCTCGACATTTCCGTCCCCCAGCTTTTCACCCCGCCGTCGGAGGAGCGCACGATGGCGCGCCGCGCGCTGACCAGGCGCGGCGAGGGCAAGCCGCTCATCACCGCGACCTACGAGCACGAACTCCTGTCGGGCGAGCTCACCCGCAAGAAGATGCTCCCCTACCGCGCCCGCATCCGCGCCCGGTCTTTCGAGGAGTTCGATGGTTGGGTCCGCCACGACGGCGAGGAGTTCCTCTATGTCCTCACGGGCCGCATCCGCTTCTTCACCGAGTTCTACGAGCCGGTGGAGATGCAGCGCGGCGACAGCGCCTATTACGACGCCGCCATGGGCCACAACGTCATCTCCACCTCCGACGACGACGCCGAAATCCTCTGGGTCACGTCGCTGGGGTGAGGTTGTCTTGCCGGCTGATTGCTGTGCCGCCGCCTTCGCCGGGATCTGCTCAATTCGCTTCGGTTGCTCGCGGCGACATCAGGTGCCTCTAGGAGGGTGTCAGCGCAACAGCGATGAACTTCGGTGCATTCGTCACTTGGGTACGCTCTAAGAGTGCGTGTACGCTGCCACGAAATGGAACCCGGACAGGCATCGAGTCTCAACCCAATGCAAAAACTCATTCTGAGCTCTGTTATCGTGAGTGTTTTTACGGTTCAGGCGGCTTTTGCCTCTCCGAGGGATGACGCGGCATTCATGGCTCAGCAGTTTCTTCAGAACTATACTGTTGAAGAACTGCGCAACGCTGTCAATCGGGGCTTGATTGATGTCTACGGTGAATACTTCGCCGAGATGCGTGCTCGTATCTCCGACCCGGATCGATTCACCTCAATGCTGCCAGAGAGCATCATGGAGCACACGCTTGAGATCGCTTCTCAAAGAGCTGCAGATCCATATCTCGATACGTTCACAACCGATGAGCTTGCGGGAATCGCTGCATTCTTCCGCTCGGATTTAGGTCAAGTCATGATGCACGACTCCGATCGATTCACGTCGGAAGGCGCTACTGATAATGCCTATACCGTTTCTGATTGCGGTATGAGCTTATTTGGTGAGTTCCAAGAGCTCCATTTCTCGACACCCGAACAACGGGAAGCATTCCTGGAATTCTGCGAGAGTGATGCCGGACAAGCTTGGTATGATAATTACATCGCGCTCCATATCGGAACCGGCTTCACTATTCTCTTCGCTGCGATAGGCGTCGGTCGATCGGACGCTCATATAGAAGAGCACCCGGAGTTCATACTCGAGGTTATGGAGGCTGACGGCGTCCTCAGTTTTCCAAACCCGATCTGGCGTAGAGATATGATTGAACAGGTTCGCAGCGAGTTCGATCTGCCTTCGGAAGGGCGGTTCCCAAGGTTCGACTAGCGAACAGGACGCCCATGCAGGTCATACCCTCAACACCGCCAACTCCGCCTCCAGCCGAGCAATTCTACAGCGCCTATTACGACGCTGCCATGGGCCACAACGTGATCTCCATCTCCGACGACGACGCGGAAATCCTCTGGGTGACGTCGCTGGGGTGAGGGAACAGGAATTCGCTTCTTGGCATGGCCACGATGCCGTACGTTCCCAACATCGTAAATCGCCGGACGTTTCCCGCTTTACATAGAAATGCCCAAATCGATCTTGAGGAAGGGCCGAATGCCAATCAAAGGTGGCTTGCCGTGAGGGTCCTGTCAGCTTTTATCATCGCTCCAATCGTTCCCGCACTTTTGGCTCTGGGAATGAGCTGGACGATTGATGATCACGTGCATGTGGAGTTCGTCTTGGGTATTGGGGCGATTTTTGGTTATGGGATTGCGGTGCTTGCTGGATTGCCGGCCTATCTATTTTACTTTAGACAGCTGGATCCTGTTCGAGTTACACCATTCATTTATTTTGCATTATTGATTTCGATGATAAATTTATACTTATTCGGGATCATCATTATATATCAGTCGGGCTCAGTGTCGGCCTTGCTGTCGGTGACTTACCTCGGCTATAGCTTTCTATTCGCCTTGTCTACTACGATTGCAGTATCTGCATTCTATATGATCGCATTCCACAGCTTCGGCAAACGGTCTCAGCCCTGAACTTGGCTGCCGCATAGTATTCGCTCTGCCTGCCCGTCCGTTTCTCAGTTATCCCCTCAACGCCGCCAGTTCCGCCTCCAGCCGGGCGATCTTTTCGTCGCGTTCGGCGAGGGCTTTGGAGACGTCCTCGGCGCCGAACATCCGGGGGATGTGCTGGGGGCAGTTGGTGTCCCAGGCCGCGACGGTGAAGACGATCGCCTGTTCGGGGCGGGCGCGGTAGTTTTCGGGCATCAGCCGCTCGACGAGGAAGGGGTCGTCCTCGATCACCTTCGCCGTGCCCCAGATCTTCACCCGGCGCTGGTTCACGTAGTCCATAAGGAAGAGATACGCCTTGGGGTTCTCCGTGAGGTTCCCCTGGCTGATGAACTGCCTGTTTCCCTTGAAGTCGGCAAAGCCGATCCGGTGGGCATCGAGCGGGACGAGGAAGCCCGTCGGCCCGCCGCGATGCTGGATGTAGGGCTGGCCGTCCGCTGCGGCCGTGGCGAGATAGGCGCTGTTGCGCTCGGCGAGGAAGGCGCGCAGATCGGCGGTGATCTCGGTCCGCCAGCCCGTACTGGCCTCCATCTTCGCGTAGGTCGTGCGGGAGCCCTTTCGCGCCTGGATCTCCTTCACCGCGGGCGTGAATGCGACATCGCTGGGATAGGACTGGGTCATGGCATCCTCCATCGGTGACGACGAGGATATGGACCGAATGGTCCGAAACCGCGAGTGTCCGCGCGCGAACGTGAACCGGCGTGCGCGGCCGCCTACTGGAACATCGCGCGCAGATCGACGGTGGAGCGGGTGTTGAGGTCGTTCCAGTGCTCCTTGAGGAACAGGTCCGCCGCCGCGCGTCCCTTCTGCTTCAGGGCCTGAAGCATGGTGCGGTCGGGCTGCAGCTTCGTCGCTACACCCAGCTTCGCCATCGTCTCGTCGTCGCGGATCGAGTGGATCAGCACATCCTTGAACCGGTTGCCCCAGCGGGCATTGCGCAGGACGCCCTCCTCGATCAGGCGGCGGACGAAGTCGATGTTGCGCAGCTCGCGCAGCAGCGAGGAGTTGAAGCTGATCTCGTTGATCCGGTTGAGGATCTCGTGCGCCTTGCGCGGCAGCTCGTCGCGCTCCAGCGGATTGATGTGCACGATCAGCACGTCGCGCGTCTTGGTCTCGTAGAACAGCGGGAAGAGCGCGGGGTTGCCGATATAGCCGCCGTCCCAGTACGCCTCCAGCTTGCCGGTGGCCGGATCGGGGATTTCCACCGCGCGGAACAGCGTCGGCAGGCAGGCCGACGCCAGCACCGCGTCGATGGAGATCTCGGCCCCCTCGAACACCTTGATCTTGCCGGTCCGCACGTTGGTCGCGCAGATGAAGAGCTTCGGCCCCTCCGGATCCTCCATGTGGAAGCAGACCTCGCTCAGGACGTCGCGCAGCGGGTTCACGTCGAGCGGGTTCAACTCGTAGGGCGAGAACATGCGCGTCAGCGTCTCGCCCGCGAAGTAGGCGGGGTTCGATTGCAGCATCGCCACGGTCGAGGCGATGTCGGGGTTCAGGAACCGCAGCCATTCGAGCGTGGGGTTCGACTGCGCGGCCTTTCGCGCGATCTGCTCCCAGAACCAGTCGAGCTTGGCCCGCGCACCCGCGTTTCCGTCCTCGACGAAGCCGCATTTCAGCGCGGCCGCGTTCATGGCACCCGCGGAGGTCGCGGTGATCCCCTCGATCACCAGCTTGTCCTCTTCCAAGAGACGGTCGAGCACGCCCCAGGTCAGCGCCCCGTGCGCGCCGCCGCCCTGCAGCGCGAGATTGACTGCCTTCGTTCCCCGAGCCATCGCGACACCCCCTTGGTCCCGCCCCGGACGCGATCCGGGGCCTTTCAGAATATGCGGAAGGTCCCGGCACGGCAGCCGGGACGGTCGCGCGTCAGAGCGCCGTCCAGCCGCCGTCGACGCTGATGGTCGTGCCCGTGATCTGCTCCGCCGCGGGTGAGCAGAGGAAGGCGACGGTGCCGCCGATCTGCTCCACCGTCGCGAACTGCTTGGAGGGCTGGCGGTCGAGCAGGACCTCCTTCACCGCCGTCTCCCGGTCCATACCGTACTTCTCCATCGTCTCGGGGATCTGGTCCTCCACGAGCGGGGTCATGACGTAGCCCGGGCAGATCGCGTTGCAGGTGATCGGCTCCTCCGCCGTTTCCAGCGCGACGACCTTCGACATTCCGACCACGCCGTGCTTGGCCGAGACGTAGGCCGACTTGTAGGGCGAGGCGGTCAGGCCGTGGGCCGAGGCGATGTTGACCACGCGGCCCCAGCCCGCCTTGCGCATCAGGGGCAGGGCGGCGGCCGTCGTGTGAAAGGCGGAGGTCATGTTGATCGCGATGATCGCGTCCCACTTCTCCGCCGGGAACTCGTCGATGCCCGCGACGTACTGGATGCCCGCGTTGTTGATCAGGATGTCGACCCGGCCGAAGCGCTCCGCCGCCTGTTCCACCAGCGCGCGGCACTCGTCGCCCTTCGACATGTCCGCCTTGATGTAGACCGCCTCCGTCCCGTGTTCGGAGGCGATCTTCTCGGCCAGCTCATGATCCTCAGCAGTGTCGGAGAAGGAGTTCAGCACCACCTTCGCCCCCTGGCGCGCCAGCTCCTCGGCCACGCCGAGGCCGATGCCCGAGTTCGATCCGGTGATCACGGCGACCTTGTCTTTGACGGACATGGGGGAGCTCCTCTTTTCGCGCGACATTCCGTTGCGCACCACATAGATGCTGCGCGTGCGAAGGCGACAGGAAATCGTGATTTTGAACTCTTCGAAGCGGATCATGATCATCGGCGGGCCGGGTGCGGGGAAGAGCTGGTTCTCCGGGCGGCTGGTCCGCCTCACCGGGCTGCCGCTCCTCACCGTGGACGATGCCGTCGCGGCAGCGGAGGGGACGCCGGACATGGCGGCGCGGATCGATCGCCGGGTCCGGGCATGGAGCGCGCGGCCGTGCTGGATCATCGAGGGCGGGAACAGCCGGACCTATGCCGCGCGCGCCGCGCGATCGGATCTGGTGATCCTGATGGCGCCGCCGCTGGCGTTGCGTCTGGTCCGGGTCGCCGCGCGCGGGGCGGGGCCGGCCCTCCTCGACTGGACGCGGCGCTATGACGGGGTCTTCGGCCCGCGCGACCGTGCGGCACTCGACGGCGTGCCGGTGCGGCGGCGCCGTGTCCTCACCTCGAACGCGGATGTCGGCGGTTTCCTGCGCAAGATCCGGGCCCGCGGCGCGGCCAGAAAAAAACCCCCTCGCAAGCGAGGGGGTTGAGTGTTGAGGCAGGTTTCATACAGGCAAGAAACCTATCGAGCAGTGGCTTCAATATAGGGATCAGGGCCCTTCAACACAAAGATAATTTTTTGCGCCGCCCCGGGAGGGCCTGTAGGGTGACGCCGAGAAATCCATAACAAACAGGCAGATGGTGCAGATATGTCACGAGTGGTCTTAGCTTTGGCAACAGCGTTCGCCGTTACCTCCGCCGCGGTGGCCGAACCGCAGCATGGCATCGCTATGTACGGGGACCCTGCCCTGCCACCAGATTTTGCGCATCTGCCCTATGCGAATCCCGACGCGCCGCAGGGCGGGGCGATCGTCTACGGCGAGGCCAGTACCTTCGACAGTCTCAATCCGTTCATCCAGCGCGGCCGTGCGCCGTGGGGCGTGCGCGCCCATACGGTCGAGAGCCTGATGGGCCGGAATTACGACGAGCCCTTCGCACTTTACGGTCTGCTCGCCGAATCGGTGGAGACCGGACCGAATCGCGAGTGGGTGGAATTCACCCTCAATCCGGCCGCCCGCTTCTCCGACGGCAGCCCGGTCACGGTCGAGGATGTGGTCTGGTCGATGCAGATCCTCGGCGAGGAGGGCCACGGCCGCTACCGCGCCGCCTGGGACGGCGTCGAGAGCTGGGAGCAGACGGGCGAACGCTCCGTCCGCTTCAACCTCACCGGCGAGAACCTGGAACTGCCGCTGATCCTCGCCATGCGTCCGATCCTGAAGAAGGGCGACTGGGACGACCGCGAATTCACCGCGAGCAACCTCGACCCCTTCGTCGCCTCCGGCCCCTACACGGTCGGCGCGTTCGAGCCGGGCCGCTTCATCGAGTTCGACCGCAACCCCGACTACTGGGGCAACGAGCTCGGCTTCAACCGCGGACGCAACAACTTCGAGACCATCCGCTACGAGTTCTTCGGCAACGGCGACGCCGCCTGGCAGGGGTTCACCTCCGGCGAGACGAACATGCGGATCGAGTGGGACGCGGCGAAGTGGGCGACCGAGTATGACTTCCCGCGCGCCGAGCGCGGCGAGGTCGTGCTCAGCGAGATCCCGCATGAGCGTCCCACGGGCATGGAAGGCTTCGTGATGAACACGCGGCGCGACGTCTTCGCCGACATCCGCGTGCGCGACGCCATGATCCACGCCTTCAACTTCGAATGGATCAACGCACGCCTGAACGAGGGTGTGCCCGAGCGCATCACCTCCTACTTCTCCAACTCGCAGCTCGCCTTCGAAGGCGAGGCCACGGGGCTGGAGCGCGAGCTGCTGGAACCCTATGCCGACACGCTGCCCGACGACGTGTTCGGGGCCTATGCCCTGCCCGAGGGCGACGACGACGTGCGCAACCGCCGCAACCTGCGCAGCGCCCAGCGCCTGCTGGCGGAGGCGGGGTGGACGCTGCAGAACGGCGCGCTGGTCAACGCGGCGGGCGAGCCCTTCGCCTTCGAGATCCTGCTCGGCGCCTCCGAAAACGAGCCGGTCGCGAACATCTACGCCGACGCGCTCGCACGCCTCGGCATGGATGTCACAATCACCCTCGTGGACAGCGCGCAGTACACCGAGCGGCTGCTCGACTACGACTACGACATGGTGCCGGTCACATGGCGCATGTCCCTGTCGCCGGGCACGGAGCAGCGGCTCTACTGGGGCTCGGACGGGGTGACGGAGCCCGGCAGCCGGAATTACATGGGCGTGGACAGCCCGGCGGTCGACGCGCTGATCGAGAATCTGATTGACGCAGGTTCGGAGGAGGAGTTTCTGGCCACGACCCGGGCGCTCGACCGCGTGCTGACCACGGGTCGCTATGTGGTGCCCTTCTGGCACACGCCCGTCACCCTCGTCGCCCATGGGGCGGAGCTGCACTACCCCGAGGAGCTGCCCATCTATGGTTACTGGATCGGCTTCGCCCCCGATGTCTGGTGGTACGAGGCGAACTAGCCGCCTGTTGCTCCAGCTCGCGCGCATCGGCGCGCTGGCGGGGTTCTGCTTCGGCTATCTGGGCGCGCTGCATCCGTTCTTCGACAGCTTCGCGCCGTTCCGCCTGCACCTGCTGGCGGTGGTGGTGGCGCTGTCCCTGCTGCTGGGCTGGCGGCGGATGGTTGTCGCGGCGATCCTCGTGGTCATTGTCGCGCAGGATGTGCTGGCGACCGGTGCGCCCGTGTCCGGCGCGTCCCTCACGGCGTGGAGCCACAACCTGCGCTACGACAATCCCACGCCGCTGGCGGAGGCGGAGCGCATTCGCGCCGCCGACCCGGACCTCGTGATGCTGCAGGAGGTTTCCACCCCCAACGCCGCGATCGTGGAGGCGCTGGCCGACCGTTACGAGGGCCGGCTGATCTGTCCCGGCGTGACCGCGGTGGGCGGCCCGGCGGTGATGGCGCGCGAGGCGTTCCTCGACCAGGGCTGCGAGATCGGCCTCGCCTGGGCCCGGATCGAGACGGTCCATGGCCCGCTCACCGTCGCCTCGCTCCACGTCCACTGGCCCTGGCCCTTCGAGCAGGCGGAGGACATCGCGCGCCTCGCCGCGGTGGTCGAGACCCTGCCGCGCCCCCTCATCGTTGCCGGTGACTTCAACAACTCCGCCTGGAGCCACGCGGTCCACGCCATGTCTGACGCCGCCGCGGCGCAGGCGATCCCGGGCTGGCGCAACACCTTCCCCAGCTTCGCCGTCCACCTCGATCACGTGCTGCTGGATGCGAACTGGACCGGCGAGGTCGACGTGCGCGCGGTCGGCGGCTCCGACCACACGGCGCTGCTGACCCGGTTCGGGCCGCGCTAGACGTTCTCCCGCCGCTTTGCCGGCTCGCCGCGGCGGTTGGCGACGCGCACGCCCGCGGCCTTCTCCGCGGCGGTCGGCGGCGTCACGAGCCCGGCGGAGATGATGAGCTTCGCCGCATCCTCCACTTCCATGTCGAGCATCACGACATCGCGCCGCGGCACGAAGAGGAGAAACCCGCTCGTGGGGTTCGGCGTGGTGGGCAGGAAGACGGAGACGAGCCGATCCTCCGGCAGCTTCTGCGCCACCTCGCCCTTGGTCTCGGTCGACACGAACGCGACGGCCCAGATCCCCTGCCGCGGATACTCGATCAGGCAGGCCTGCGAAAACGAGCTGCCGTTCTGGCTCAGGATCGTCTCCGCGATCTGCTTGATGCCGTTGTAGATCGAGCCCACCACCGGCGTCCGCTCGAAGATCCCCTCGTACCACCGCAGGATCGAGCGCCCGACGATGCCGCGCGTGATGTAGCCGACCATGGCGGTGAAGAGCAGGAAGATGATGACGCCGAAGCCCGGGACCCCGCGCCCCAGATAGGTCGCGGGATTGTAGACCGCGGGCACCAGCGGCACGACGCGTGCGTCGATCGCGGTGATCACCGTCCAGGTCAGCCACAGCGTCAGCCCCACCGGAGCGACGATGACGAGGCCCGTCAAGAAGTAGCCGCGCCAGCGCTGGAGCAGCGAGGTGCGCGGCGCGCGCGGGCGGCGGTTTTTCGGCGAGCGGGCCATCGGGCGTTCCGTTCCTGTGTCGTCGCAAAGAGATAGCGGTGGATCAGCCGCGTGTTAAGGCTCGTCCTGAGCGCACGGCTCATTTCGAACGGCATCATAACCTGCAAGTCACGATGAGCACGACGTGTCGGCGAGAGGGCGCCTGCGATCGCACGATGCGGCGCGCGCCCCGGACTGTGCAGGCCATTCCGCCCACGATGCCGGCTCGGCGTCTAACAGGCCCTCCTTCAGTCGACCTTCAATGCATCGAACAGATCCCGGTAGATCGGGAATGTCAGAGCCGGCATGGTCTTCGCCTTCGCCAACTCGACCCAGCGAAGCTCGCTGTGCTCCGCCCCGAGCTTCGTCGGATTGCCGTTCCACTCATCGACCCGGAAGAAGTGAAAGGCCGCACCATCCACCACGAGTGCAAAGCGGTCGAGATGGCTCCACGCCACGGCGCGAACGGCGATCTCTTCTTCGAGCTCGCGCAGCAGAGCCTGTTCAGGCGTCTCGCCCTCTTCGACATGGCCCCCCGGGAAACTCCACGTGCTCGGGTAGCGCGAGCGGTCCGCGGACCGCCGCGCGAGCAGAATCCGGCCTCGATCAACGAGCAGTCCGTTTACGATCACGCGCATGATGGCCGTCATTTCCTCTGCCCAGTACATCTTTGCCGAGCAAAGATACGGATCCGAGAATCCAGGATGTCGCTCAAGCGATGATCGACGCGCACTCGTATCCGTGTGGCGTCCGAACTGCAGGTCGCCTGCGCGGTTGGGCGGAGACCGCGCTTTGCGCCGGTCGTCTCACGGACCGCACTACGCTTCAAAGTCTTTCTGCATGTCCAAAAGCGCACCGCGGTGCGCCACGTCGGGGCAGAAGTCGATCCCGATCCCGACCGCCGTCGGGAGGCCGCGGGTCGTCGGGCGCCTCACCGGTTGCACAGGGTCAGAGCGGTCTCCCGGGCGAGCTTCTCGATACCGGTCCAGTCGCCCTCGACCATCATGCTCTTGGGCGCGACCCACGAGCCACCGACGGTGACCACGTTTGGCAGGTCGAGATATTCCTTCGCGTTCTTCAGGCTCACGCCGCCCGTCGGGCAGAACTTGATGTGGGGCAGCGGCGAGGACAGCGCCTTAAGCATCGGTGCGCCCCCGGCGGCTGTGGCGGGGAAGAACTTCGCCACCTCGAAGCCGCTGTCGGCGAGGTCCATCGCCTCGGTCGGCGTCGCACAGCCGGGCAGGAAGGGCATGCCCGCGTCGATCACCCGTTCGATCAGCGCGGCCGGCGCGCCGGGGGAGACGCCGAAGGCGCAGCCCGCCTCGAGGCAGTCGTCAACGTCCCGCGGAGTCTTCAGCGTGCCTGCGCCCACGATCGCGCCCTCGACCTCGCCCTTGATGCGCCGGATCGCCTCGAGCGCCGCGTCGCTGCGCAGCGTGATCTCCAGCGTCGTGATCCCGCCCGCGACCAGCGCCTTGGCCAGCGGAACGGCATGGTCGGGATCCTCGATCACGATCACGGGGATCATCGGGGCGGAGCGGGCGAGTTCGAGCGTGGAGAGGGTCATGGGTGTCCTCCTGTTATGTGGCCATGTGGCCTCTTGGCCGGGGGCGGGGCCTCCGGCGGGGATAGTTCAAGACAGATGACGCGGGATCACTCCGCGGCAAACAGGACGCTCGCGCCCCCCGCGGCGGGGCCTACGTTCTGGCGGAACGCGGTGAAGAGCTCGCGCCCGATGCCGAACTGGTTGGCGGAGAGATCGGCGGTCACGGCCTCGCGCGCCTCGAAATCCTCGGCCAGCACTTCGAGTGTTCCGGCCTCGCCATCGACCCGGATCAGGTCGCCGTCGCGCAGCTTCGCGATGGGGCCACCGTCCGCCGCTTCGGGGGAGAGGTGGATCGCGGCGGGCACTTTTCCGGAGGCTCCGGACATCCGGCCATCTGTTACAAGAGCGACCTTGAAGCCCTTATCCTGTAACACACCGAGCAGCGGGGTGAGCGAGTGCAGCTCCGGCATTCCGTTCGCCTGCGGCCCCTGGAAGCGGACGACGCAGACCACGTCCCGCTCCAGCTCACCGGTGTTGAAAGCCACCTTCACATCGACCTGGTCGTGGAAGATCCGGGCGGGCGCCTCGATCACCCGGCGCTCGGGCTTCACGGCGGAGGTCTTGATGACCGCGGTGCCGAGATTTCCGGTGAGCAGCGTCAGGCCCCCGGTCGCCTGGAACGGGGAGGCGGCGGGACGCAGGATCATGTCGTTGCCGCTGTCCGCCGGGCCGTCCTTCCACGTGATTTCGCCGTTCTCGATCGTGGGCTCCTTGGTGTAGTGGCTCAGGCCCTCGCCCGCCACGGTGCGGACATCCTCGTGCAGCAGGCCCTCGGACAGCAGCTCGCGGATCATGTATTGCAGCCCGCCCGCAGCGTGGAACTGGTTCACGTCGGCGAGGCCATTGGGATAGACCTTGGCCATCAGCGGCGTCACCGCGCTGAGATCGCTCATATCCTCCCACGTGATCGCGATGCCGGCGGCCCGCGCCATGGCGACGAGGTGCAGGATCAGATTGGTGGAGCCGCCGGTGGCGTGCAGGCCGACCATGCCGTTGACGAATGCCCGCTCGTCGAGCACCTCGCCGCAGGGCGTGAACTCGTTGCCGGCGGCAGTGATCTGAAGCGCGCGGCGAGTGGCGGCCTTCGTCAGCGCGTCGCGCAGCTCGGTGCCGGGGTTCACGAAGCTGGCGCCGGGCAGGTGCAGGCCCATGAACTCCATCAGCATCTGGTTGGTGTTGGCCGTGCCGTAGAAGGTGCAGGTGCCGGGCGAGTGGTAGCTTGCCATCTCCGCCTTCAACAGCTCGTCGCGCCCGATCTCGCCCTTGGCGAATTGCTGGCGCACGCGCGCCTTCTCGTCGTTCGGCAGGCCCGAGGGCATGGGACCCGCGGGCACGAAGACCGCGGGGATGTGCCCGAAGGTGGCTGCAGCGATCACGAGACCCGGCACGATCTTGTCGCAGATGCCAAGGAACATGGCCGCGTCATAGGCATTGTGGCTGAGGCCCACCCCCGCGGCGAGCGCGATCACGTCGCGCGAGAAGAGTGACAGCTCCATGCCCGGCTGCCCTTGGGTGACGCCGTCGCACATGGCCGGAACGCCGCCCGCGACCTGCGCGGCACCGCCCGCGGCGCGCGCCTCGGACCGGATCATCTCGGGAAACGTCTCATAGGGTTTGTGGGCCGAGAGCATGTCGTTGTAGGCGGTGATGATCCCGATATTGCCGGCATCGGTGAACGAGATCGCCTCCTTGTCCGCCGTTCCGCAGCCCGCCGTCACGTGCGCCATGTTCCCGCAGGACAGCGCGTTGCGGTGCGGGCCGTCGTCGGCGGCGCGGCGGATGCGGTCGAGATAGGGTTCCCGAAGCGGTTTGGATCGCTCGACGATACGGTCGGTGACGGCCTGGATCTCGGCGCGGACGGTCATGGGGTGCTCCTCCGGTGAGGCGGCGCGGCGGGCAACCCTGCGGCCTGCCGCTTTTGACGTTACGTATAGGGATGCGACCGGAGGCGAACAAGGCGGGACGGCAGGGTCGACGGCTGCGATGTCCCTCCGAGAGCCACGGCGGCCGCACGCTCCTTCCGCAACGTAAGGTCACATTTGTGGCGCGATAAGGCCTTGCAATGACACCGGTCGCCGTCATGCTGTTGGAACGGAGGAGCGGCGTCAGACCGCCCCCGCCCATGGGAGGGGAGCTGCGCATGGACGTGGCGCAACTGCTGATCGGCGGCATCGCCAACGGCTGCATCTATGGCCTCGTCGCCCTCGGCTTCGTGCTGATCTACAAGGCGAGCGAGGCGGTGAACTTCGCGCAGGGCGACATGCTGATGCTCGGCGCGTTTCTGGGGCTGACCTTCATCAACTCGGACCGGGCGGACCTGCCCTTCGTCGTGGGGATCACGGCGGCTGCGATCTGCCTGGGGGCCTTCGCCTACGCGCTCGACCGCTTCGTGCTGCGCGCGATCTTCGGCCAGCCGCATTTCGCGATGGTGATCCTGACGATCGCGCTGGGCTTCATCCTGCGGTTCGCGGCAGGCTCCATCTGGGGCTACGACCCGGTGTCGCTCGAGACGCCGTTCGCGGGCGAGATCCTGCGCTTCGGCGGGCTGACGCTGCCGGTGGCGGACCTGATCATTATCCTGGCGACCTGTGCGCTGACCATGGTGCTGTGGCTGTTCTTCGCGAAGACGCGGCTGGGCGTGGCGATGCAGGCGAGCTCGCAGAACCAGATGGCGGCCTACTACATGGGCATCCCGGTGAAGCGGGTGAACTCCATCGTCTGGGCGCTGTCGGGCGTGGTCTCGGCCATCGCGGGGGTGCTCTTCGCCGCGAAGGGGGCGATCGAGCCTGCGGTGGGTCTGCTCTTCGGCATCAAGGCCTTCGCGGCGGCGGTGATCGGCGGCTTCGGCTCGCTGCCCGGCGCACTGATGGGCGGGCTGCTGATCGGCGTGGTCGAGCAGTTCGCGGCCCGCTACGCCCCCTCCGGCACGGCGCAGATCGCGCCCTATGCGCTGATGCTGCTGGTCCTGATCCTGCGCCCCGGCGGGCTGTTCGCGCAGATCGCGCAGAAGAAGGTCTGAGCGGATGCGGAAAGTCGAGGTCTAGGCGATGCGGGTCCACTTCAAGAAGAGCTATGACGAGGATATCCGCCTCTTCGAGGACTGGCGGCGCGCGGCGAAATACGGCGTGCTCATCGCGCTGATGACCGCGCTGCCCTTCCTGATCAGCGACTACATCCTCGGCGAGGTCACGCTGGTGCTGGTCTGGTGCATCGCGGGCATGGGCCTGATGATCCTCGCCGGGCATACCGGGCAGGTGAGCCTCGGCCACGCGGCCTTTATGGCGATCGGGGCGTTCTCCAACCTGTGGTTCATGTCGCAGGGGATGCATTTCCTGCTCGCCCTGCCGCTCGCCGCGATCTTCACCGGGGTGATCGGGGCGGTGATCGCCCTGCCGATCCTGCGCCTCTCCGGCATCTACCTCGCCATCGCGACGCTGGCGTTGTCCATCATCGTGGAGGATATCGCCATCGTGGCCGAGCCCTATACGGGCGGCGTCGCCGGCGTCTTCGCGCCGCCCATCGAGATGTTCGGGTTCGCCATCGACCGCTACGGCACGCCCAGGGTCTTCTACTGGATGTGCCTCGCTTGCGTGGTGCTGGTGACGCTGGGCTATGCGAACCTCTTGCGCTCGGCCACCGGGCGGTCGTTCCTCGCCGTGCGCGACAGCGAGGTCTCGGCCCGCGCGCTCGGCGTAAACGTGACGCGGACGAAGGCGCTGGCCTTCGGCCTCTCCTGTGCGGTGACGGGGCTGGCGGGCGCGCTCTATGCCCATTTCATCCAGATCGTGAACTACGAGAGCTTCCTGATCCTGATCTCCATCACGCTGGTGCTGCAGGTGGTGATCGGGGGGCTCGGCTCGATCCACGGGGCGTTCTTCGGCGCCATCGTGGTGGGGCTGCTGCCGCAGGGGATCGCGATCCTGCGCGACTTCCTGCAAGGGAGCGTCGGGGTGGACATCTCCGCCTATCCGGGCATCGACACGGCGGTCTTCGCGGCAATCATTATCGCCATCGTGATCTACGAGCCGCTGGGGCTCTACGGCTTTTACATGAAGCTGAAGGCGCAGTGGCAGCTCTTCCCGCTCGCGCGCCGCGACATGTTCCGCCGTTCAAAAAGCTACCTGAAGACGGAGCGAATGCGATGACCCTGTTGAGCGTCACCGATCTCGCGATCCATTTCGGCGGGGTGAAGGCGGTGGACGGCGTGAGCTTCGAGGTGGAGCCGGGCGAGGTTTTTACCATCGTCGGGCCGAACGGAGCGGGGAAGTCGACGATCTTCAACCTGATCTCGCGCTTCTACCAGCCGACGCACGGCAAGATCGTGTTCGAGGGGGAGGACATCACGAACACGCCCGCGCACCATATCGCGGAGCTCGGCATCGCGCGGACCTTCCAGAACATCGAGCTCTTCGATCATTCCACGGTGCTGCAGAACCTGCTGGTCGGGCGGCATACCAAGCGGCGGGCGACGTGGCTCGAGGATGTGCTGCACCTGCCGCGGTCCCGTGCCAACGAGCGGGAGGCGCGGCGCGCGGTGGAGGAGGTGATCGACTTCCTCGACCTCGCCGCCTATCGCGACAAGATGATCGCGGGCCTGCCCTATGGCGTGCGCAAGGTGGTGGAGATCGCCCGCGCGCTCGCCTGCAACCCGCGCCTGATCCTACTCGACGAACCCGCCTCGGGGCTGTCGGTCGAGGAGACCTCCGACATGGCCTTCTGGATCGAGGACATGCAGAAGGATCTGGGCCTCACCGTGCTGATGGTGGAGCACGACATGAGCCTCGTCTCGGCCGTATCCGATCGGGTGCTGGCCGTGGCCGAGGGCAAGCCGCTCGCCATGGGCACCAGCGCCGAGGTGCAGTCCGATCCGAAGGTGATCGAGGCCTATCTGGGGACGGCGGCGTGATGGGGTTGCGCTACATGTCGCGACGCGAGGGCTGCGCCCGACCTCGGGTGGGCATTCGGAACAGCCTTGTGGCTGCACTTTATGTCTCCAGCCCGTGTGACGGCTCTTCTGCGCCTGACCTCGTAAAGCGCCCTCCCGGGGGGAGGTCGGGCGCTGCCCGGATGCTGGTCGCATCCGGGCGTAGGTGGGTCGGTAGCGAGATGAGTGGACAGCGGAACGTAAGGCTGGCGCCCGACCTCGGGGGGGCGTTCGGAACGGCTCCGTGGCAGCGATTTATCTCTCAAGCCCGTAGGTCGGTCTTTCTGCTGGTGCCCCAACAAAGCGCCTTCCCGGGGGGAGGCGGTCGCTTCTCAAGGAAAAGCGACGAACCGCTGGCCGGATGCTGGTCGCATCCAGCCATGGGTGGAGAGACCCTATGAAAGACCTCAACCACAACGTCCTCGAGGTCCGCAATGTCGAGACCTTCTACGGCCCGATCATGGCGCTGCGCGGCGTCTCCATCGATGTGCCCGAAGGCCGGATCGTCACCATCCTCGGCGCCAACGGCGCCGGCAAGACCACGCTGATGAAGACGGTTTCAGGCGCGCTCGACCCGGAGAAGGGCACCGTCTCCTTCCTCGGCGAGCGCGTCGACGGCGACGAGCCCGACCGGATGGTCCGCCGCGGCATGTCCCACGTGCCCGAGGGCCGCGAGGTCTTCCCGTTCCTGACCGTGGAAGAGAACCTGCGCCTGGGCGCCTATACCCGCCGCGACGGCGGGATCGACGACGACATGGAGATGGTGTTCTCCTATTTCCCGATCCTGAAGGAACGGCGGGCGCAACAGGCGGGCACGCTCTCGGGCGGGCAGCAGCAGATGCTGGCCATCGGCCGCGGACTGATGGCGAGGCCCCGCCTGATGCTGCTCGACGAGCCGTCGCTCGGCCTCTCGCCGCTGCTGGTGCAGGAGATCTTCGCCATCATCCGCCGCCTGAACGAGGAGCAGGGCGTCACCATGCTGCTGGTGGAGCAGAACGCGCAGGTCGCACTCAACACCGCCGATTTCGGCTACGTGCTGGAGATCGGGCGGATCGTGATGGCGGGCGAGGCCTCCAAGCTGCTGAACAGCGAGGACATCCAGGAATTCTACCTCGGCGGCGGCCACGCGGGCGGCCCGCGCGAGCAGAAACGCTGGAAGCGGAGGAAGACGTGGCGGTGACCGAGATGCCCCGAAACGCCTTGGACGACCCCATCACCTTCGATGGCCACGACACCGTCGTGAAGCTGTGGGCTGCCAAGTGTGCGGAGCGGGGTGCCAAGACGGCGCACCGGGAGAAAGATCTGGGGATCTGGCAGACATTCTCCTGGACCGACTGGTACGAGCGGTCGCGCGCCATCGGCATCGGGCTGCTGAAGTTGGGGCTGACCCGCGGCACCCCGGTCTCGATCCTCAGCGAGGACTGCAAGGAGTGGCTCTATTGCGACCTCGGCGTCTCGGCGGTGGGCGGCGTTCCGAGCGGGGTCTACACCACCGACAGCGCGTCGCAGCTCGAATACCTGATCAACGACAGTGGCTCCGCGTTCCTGTTCGTGGAGAACGACGAGCAGCTCGACAAGTATCTCGAGATCCAGGACCGGGTGCCGAGCCTCATCAAGGTGATCGTGTTCGATCGCAAGGGCTTGCGCGCGTTTTCTCATCCCAAGGTCATGTTCCTCGACGACCTTTACGAGATCGGGGACGACGCGCCCGACGGGCCGACCCTGTTCCGCGAGGAGATCGAAAGGAGCACACCGGACGAGACGCGGATGCTGATCTACACCTCCGGCACCACAGGCCCGCCCAAGGGCGCGATGATCTCCCACCGCAACATGCTCTACCAGATGCAGGCGGGCGAGCAGGTGCTGCGGGTGGACCCTGACGACGAACAACTCTGCTTCCTGCCGCTCTGCCATGTGCTGGAGCGGATCGTGAGCGTGGAGTACCCGATCGCCGTCGGCTCCACCGTGAACTTCGCGGAGAGCCCGGACACCGTCTTCGACAACCTGCGCGAGGTCTCGCCGCACATCTTCACCGCCGTGCCGCGACTGTGGGAGAAGATCTATTCGCGCGTGCAGATCCTGCGCTCCGAGGCGACGCCCTTCGGCCGCTGGGCCTTCGACAAGGCGATGGCGTCGGGCGCGGCGAAGCTGGCGGGGGAGAGCGCGCCGTTCCACTGGTTCTGGGACCTGACCGTGTTGCGCAACATCCGCCAGCTCATCGGCATGGACCGGAACCGGCGGTCCACCACCGGCGCCGCCCCGATCTCGCCCGATCTCATCAGGTGGTACGGCGCGCTCGGCGTCACGCTGCTGGAGGGTTACGGCATGACGGAAAGTGCGGGCGTCATCTCCGTCAATCAGGTCGGCGACAACCGGATCGGGACCGTGGGGCTGCCGCTGCCCGGCTCAGAAGTTCGGATCGCGGAGAATGGCGAGATCTGTGTGAAGGGGCCCAACGTCTTCAAGGGCTACTGGAAGAAGCCGGAAAAGACCGCCGAGGACATTCGCGACGGCTGGCTGCATACCGGCGACGTGGGCCGCATCGGCAACGATGGCGCGCTTACGATCACGGGGCGGGTGAAGGACATCATCATCACCGCGGGCGGAAAGAACGTGACGCCCGCCGAGATCGAGAGCCGGCTGAAGTTCTCCCCCTTCATCTCCGACGCCGTGGTGATCGGGGACCGGCGCAAGTACCTGACCGTGCTCATCATGATCGACCAGGAGAACGTGGAGAAGTTCGCGCAGGACAACCAGATCCCGTTCTCCGATTTCGCCTCGCTGACCCGCGCCGATCAGGTGGTGGAGCTGATCGACGGGGTGGTGCGCGAGGTGAACCGCGACTTCGCGCAAGTCGAGCAGATCAAGTATTTCCGGCTGATCGACATCCTGCTGACGGCCGAAGACGACGAGCTGACGCCGACGATGAAGCTGAAACGCTCCTTCGTGGAGAAGAAGCACGCCGGGCTGATCGAGGAGATGTATTGAGAGCGGGGTTCGGGGCTCCGCCCCGTCCGGGCCTGAAATGCGGTGCATTTCCGGGACGGCCCGAACTCCCCGGGATATTTCGACAAGGTGGAGGGCGGGCGAACCGCCCCGGAGGACAGAGCGGGACGCCATCCCGCCGGTGCAAGGAGGAAAGATCATGAGAAAGACCCTCGCGGCGCTTGCCGCGCTCGCCATTGCCGGGGGCGCCAGCGCCCAGACCCGCGGCGTGACCGACGACGAGATCGTCATCGGCGGCTTCCACGACCTGTCGGGCGGCTTCGCGGCCTTCTCGGTCCCGGCGGTCGAGGCGGCGAACCAGCTCTTCGAGGAGGTGAATGCGGCGGGCGGCATCCATGGCCGGCAGATCCGCTACATCGTCGAGGATCACGGCTATCAAGTGCCGCGCGCCGCACAAGCGGCGAACAAGCTCGTCAACCGCGACGAGGTCTTCGCCATGCTGCTGAGCCTCGGCACGCCGCACAACCTCGCGGCCTTCCGGGTGATGGATCCGAACAACGTGCCGTCCGTCTTTCCGCTGACCGCCGCGCGGCAAATGCTGGAGGGGCCGGAGGAGCTGCGGTACACCGCGACCGCATCCTATTACGACGCGGTGCGCGCGGCCGCGGGCTTCCTCATCGAGAGCGAGGGGATCGAGCGGGTCTGCTCGATGTACATTCCCTCCGATTTCGGGGAGGAGATCCACATGGCCACGGTCGACGAGGCCGCGGACACCGACGGGGTGGAGTACCTGACCGAGACCACGCACCGCCCGGACGAGAGCGACTTCACCGGCGCGCTCGCGCGGCTGCGGGAGGAGGGCTGCGAGCTCATCACCGTGGCGCTGACCATCCGCCCGACGATCACCGTGGTCGCGACCGCGAAGCAGATGGGCTGGGACGACGCGCGCTTCCTCGTGTCGTCCGCCGGGTTCCACACCGCCGTGGCCAAGGTCCCGGGCGGCGTGACCGAGGGGCTCTATGCCGGTGCGGGCTGGCAGGATCTGGAGGCGCGCATGGACACGCCCGAGGTCGCCGAATGGGTCGCCGCGATGCAGGAGAGGACGGGCGAGTTCCCGGGCACCGGCGCGCTTTTGGGCCGTTCGGCCGCGGACGCTCTGATCCGTGCCCTGGAGGCGGCGGGGCCGGACCTCACGCTCGAAAGCTTCACCACGGCGATGGAGACGCTGAACTACGAGGACGCCATTGCGGGCAATCAGATGGAGATGGGACCGGGCGACCATGCGGGGGCCGAGGAGATCTTCATCTCGCAGATCCAGGACGGCGGCTGGGTGCTGATCGACAGCGTCGAGGCCGAGTAAGTCCCTGACACCGAGGCGGCGGCCCGCTCCGGACCTCCGGGGCGGGCCGTTTCGGTCCCGCAGGTGCAGGGTGGGCCAAGCTGCCGCAGCTATGAAACCCCGCAGGACTTCGCGCGTTACCCGAATGTCCGTGCCATACCGGCCCGATGACCTGAAGGAGTTTTCGATGACCAAGACGTTCAAGACGCTCACCGCCGCTGCGGCGCTGGCCCTCGCGACGCCCGCGTTCGCGCAGGAGGCCGACATCGTGGCCACGGCGGAAGCTGCGGGCACCTTCGAGACGCTGCTCGCCGCTGCGTCCGCCGCCGGTCTCGTCGAGACGCTGCAGGGCGAGGGTCCGTTCACCGTCTTCGCGCCGACCGATGCGGCCTTCGCTGCACTGCCCGACGGCACGGTCGAGACGCTGCTGATGCCGGAGAACCGTGAGGATCTGGTCGAGGTCCTGTCGAACCACGTGGTGCCGGGCATGATCATGTCGTCCGACATCGCCGGGCAGGAGATGGAGATCACCGCGCTGGGCGGCAACCCGCTGGATGTGGATGCGACCGATGGCGTGACCGTCAACACCGCCACCGTCGTGCAGGCGGACGTGGCGGCCTCCAACGGCGTGATCCACGTCGTCGACGCCGTGATCATCCCGGGCATTCCGGGCGAGTAAGCTCAGACCTTCTGACATGACTGACGGGCTGCCTTCGGGCGGCCCGTCTTGCGTCTGGGGCGGCGCTCGCCGTCTCCATACGGTGGATCGTGTAAAAAAATCCCACGATTTTTGATCCGGCTTCGGGACGCTCCCGTAACAGGTCCGATGCAAGGTGCATCGTGCAACCAATACGGGAGATGGATAATGACCAATCTGACCAAGGGCCTTGTTGCCGCAGCCGCCCTCGCCTTCGCCGTCCCGGCCGCAGCGCAGGAAGCGGACATCGTCGACACCGCCGTCGCGGCAGGCTCGTTCGAGACGCTGGTCGCTGCAGTGCAGGCCGCGGGCCTTGTCGACGTGCTGAAGGGCGACGGTCCGTTCACCGTCTTCGCGCCGACCGATGCGGCCTTCGCGGCCTTGCCCGACGGTACGGTCGAAAGCCTGCTGCTGGAGGAGAACCGCGACCAGCTCGTCGAGATCCTGACCTACCACGTCATTCCGGGCGAAGTGATGTCGAGCGACATCGCCGGCACCGACGTTGCCGCCGTGACCGTCCAGGGCGAGGCGATTAGCGTGAGCGGCATCGGTTCGGGTGTGACGGTGAACAGCGGCGCGAATGTGGTGCAGGCCGACGTCGAAGCTTCCAACGGTGTGATCCACGTGATCGATTCGGTGCTCCTGCCGGAGGGCTGACGCCACGTAACCCGCGGATTTCCGCTCAGGACCCGCCTGTTCCGCAGGCGGGTCCTTTTCGTTCAGGGGTGTTTGGGCGGACATCCGCCGACCGGAAAATAAAGTGATCACGACAGCGTGATAACGCTATGTTTCAGACGATTACACACGCGCAGGTTGAGTTTTTCCGGCATCCTGTTGCTCAAGAGATGCGGTTGTCCGCTGTACCGGAGATGTCCTGAATGCTTCGCAGCACGCTTGCAGCGCTGGCCCTGATCGCCCCGACGGCAATGTCTGCACAGACCGCGGACATCGTTGCGACGGCGCAGAGTGCCGGCAGCTTTGAGACGCTGATCGATGCGATCCAGGCCGCGGGGCTTGAGGACACCTTGAGTGATGGCGGTCCATTCACCATCTTTGCACCTACGGATGCCGCATTTGAAGGACTTCCGGATGGAGCGGTCGAAGAACTGCTCGATCCGGCGAACCGCGACGAGCTCGTCGCCCTGCTGACCTACCACGTGGTTCCCGGTCAGCTTGAATCGTTCGATTTCTCCGGGACGACCGTCGCGGTCGCCACGGTAAACGGATCTCCCCTGTCGGTTGATGGCACGGCAGGGGTGATGGTCGATGACGCGGAGGTAGTGGAGGCCGACATCCTCGCTACCAATGGCGTGATCCACGTCATCGACAGGGTGCTGGTGCCTATGGGTCCTTAACCCGACACCGGTATTTGGGGGGCAGGGCGGTCTCGACCCCACGCGAGACCGCCCCACCCAATCCCCTCCATCCCGCTCTTCCAAGGCCCTCTTGAGCTCCCCACGGCTCTTGAGGGCCTCTTTTTTTGTGCGGTGGAGCATGATGTTCCTGTGCCGCCCGGCGGTACCGTCGTGGCGTTCCCATCCGGAGCTTCGCCCGTGATCGGGTGGAATCCTTCACCGGGCGATTTCCGGGAAGCCCGGTCACCCTCCGCCTGCAGGGCGCGTTGGCCATGTCATTCACCGAATGGGCGACATGACCGCGTGAGCGCCCGGACATCTCAAAGCTGTCCCAAGGCGCCCTCCCGGTCGGGCGGCCCCGTTCGCCTCGGACGCTTGGACCCGTCAGGCCCGGCGCCGGCGGCGGCGTCCCTCGCCGTCGGAGCCGGCATTGAAGCTGACCTGGGGCAGCGGCGTGCTTGCGGTCAGACGCGGGTAGGGATCGGTGGCGTGCGGGATGTTGGAGGCGGCGACGAAGTGCTCCTGGAAACGGGGCTCGATCGCGGTCTCGACCTTGTGGATGTGGCGCACGGTCCGCTCGATCCCGCGCCGGGCGGCGACGTTCAGCAGTGCGATGCGGGCGCCCGTTCCGGCGGCGTTCCCGGCGCTCGTCACCTGATCGATCTCGCAATCGGGGATCATGCCGAGGACCATGGCGTGTTTCGGCGAGATATGCGCGCCGAACGCCCCGGCGAGCACCACGCGGTCCACCGTGTCCACGCCGCGCTGGTCCATCAGAAGCCGTGCCCCGGCGTAGAGTGCCGCCTTGGCGAGCTGGATCGCGCGCACGTCGCCATTGGTGACCGTGATCCGCGGCGAGGTTCCGTCGCCCTCGTGCAGGACATAGGAATGAGTGCGGCCCTCGGGCACCGAGCGCGCCGTACCCGTCTGCTCCGCCGAGCCGATCAGGCCGCCTGCGTCTACGATCCCGGCCATGCGCATCTCGGCGATCGCCTCGATGATGCCCGAGCCGCAGATGCCGGTGATGGGGCCCGCGGCCTCGGCAAAGCCCGGGTCGTCGGACCAGAGGTCGCAGCCGATGACGCGGAAGCGGGGCTCCTTGGTGGCGGGGTCGATCTCCACCCGCTCGATGGCGCCGGGGGCGGCGCGCTGGCCCGCGCTGATCTGCGCGCCTTCGAAGGCCGGGCCAGTGGGCGAGGAGCAGGCGAGCACGCCGTCCTTGTCGCCCAGCAGCAGTTCCGCGTTGGTGCCGACATCGACGATCAGCACGAGGTCGTCGGAGCGGTCGGGCGCTTCGCTGAGCGCCACGGCCGCCGCATCGGCGCCCACATGGCCCGCGATGCACGGCAGGACGTAGATCCGCGCCGCGTCGTGCAGCGCGAGGTCGAGATCGGCGGCGGCCATGTCCAGCGCCTCCGACACTGCGAGGGCAAACGGCGCCTGGCCGAGCTCCACCGGGTCGATGCCGAGCAGGAGGTGATGCATCACCGGGTTGGCGACAAAGGTCGCCTCGACGATGTCGGCGGGCGTGATCCCCGCCTCCTCCGCCACGCCGGCGATCAGGGTGTTGAGGCCGTCGCGCACGGCGCGCGTCATCTCCACCGCTCCCCCCTCGTTCATCATCGCGTAGCTCACGCGGCTCATCAGATCCTCGCCGAAGCGGATCTGCGGGTTCATCACGCCGGCGGAAGCGACGACCGCCCCGGTGCCGAGATCGCAGAGATGTGCGGCGATGGTCGTGGAGCCGAGATCGATGGCAAGGCCGTAGAGCGGCGCCTCGTGATAGCCCGGCCAGATGTCGAGCAGCCGGGCGGTGCCGCTGCCGTCGCGGTGCACGGCGCATGTGACGGCCCAGGCGCCCTTCCGCAGCACGGGCTGGAGGCGCATCAGCAGGGCGGGGGAGGCGGTGAGCCCCTCGATTTCCCACTGCGCCTTCAGCGCAATCCGCAAACGCTCGAAATCGCCGGAGGGCTCGTGCATGTCCGGCTCCTCCACCTCGACGTAGAAGAGGCGGGTCGCGGGATCCATCACGACCTCGCGGGTGTCGGCGGACTTGCGCACGACCTGACGGTGGACCTGGCTTTCGGGTGGCACGTCGAGCACCACGTCGCCGGTGATGCAGGCCTGGCAGCCGAGGCGGCGGCCCTCCTTCAGCCCGCGCTTCTCGTCGTAGCGGGCCTCGACGGCATTCCATTCGGACAGCGCCCCGGGCGCGGAGGTGATGCCGTGCTTGGGGAAGTCGCCGAAGGCCGGGCTCACCTGGCATTTCGAGCAGATGCCCCGGCCGCCGCAGACCGAATCGAGATCGACGCCGAGCTGCCGGGCCGCGTCGAGGACCGTGGTGCCCGCCGCCACGCGGCCGCGCTTGCCCGAGGGGGTGAAGATGACGAGGGGGTCGCTCATGGCCTGCTCTCCGATACTGCGGCGCACCATACGCCTTTCGCCACGCAGGGAAAGCCGACTTCCGGCATATGGGGTTCGCCTGCGACATCGGGAACGGCGCGGAAGCGCCGACGTTGTTGAGCAGGAGGACACATCATGCCGAAGGACACCGCGACCGCGCGCGAGACCGTGACGCTCTTCTTCCAGGACGAGCAGGCGCTGCGCCATGTGAATGACCCGATCCACAAGGACCTGTCCACCGCGACCCGCGCCGGCGACAGCCTGTTCGTGAGCTGTGACGAGACGGCGGGCGTCGACCGGCTGACGGCGGTCAGGGGCGGCTGGGGCGACCACGTCCATTTCTCGCTCGCCGAGATCTTCGAACTGCCCGATGGACCGGATGGCGAGATGGATATCGAGGGGCTCGCCGCCGAAGACGGCTGGCTCTGGATCTGCGGCTCGCACTCGCTCAAGCGCGACAAGCCGGACGCGGGCGACGGACCGAAGAAGGCGCTGAAGGCGATGGCCGATATCGACCGCGATCCCAACCGCTATTTCCTTGCCCGCGTGCCTCTGGTGCGTGAGGGCCAGGGACTGAAACCGGTGAAGAAGGACGGGAAGCGCCGGGCCGCCTGCCTGAAGCTGCGCAAGAAGCGCTCGAAGCTGAAGGGTTGGTTGAAGGGCGACGATCACCTTGGTCCGTTCCTCGACCTGCCGTCGAAGGAGAACGGGCTCGACATCGAGGGGATCGCCGTGCGTGGCGACCGGGTCTGGCTGGGCCTGCGCGGCCCGGTGCTGCGCGAGGCCGGCGTAATCCTGGAAATGGAGATGAAGGTCACGAAGAATGGCTGGCTGAAGGCGAAGCGCATCGACGGCAAGGCGCGCTACCGCAAGCACCTGATCGACACGAAGGGGCAGGGGATCCGCGATCTCGCCTGGGACGGCGACGACCTCCTGATCCTGACGGGTACGGTCATGGCAGGCGACGGCCCGTCGGAGATCATCCGCTGGCGCGAGGCCCCCTCGGTGGCGCGATCGGGCTACGAGAGCACGGAACTGGTCGTCGACATGCCCTATCGCGGCGAGGTGGACCATCCCGAGGGGCTGGTGCATTGGCCGGAGGCGAACGGTTGGCTCGTCGTCTACGACAGCCCGGCGGAGAAACGGCTCGTCGGCACCTCCGTCACCGCCGACGTCATGCGCTTCTAGGATGTCTCGCGCTTCGCCGTTCCGTCCCATCCCGTCGCCTTGCGCACCGCGCCGATATAGGCGCGGTTGGGCAGCAGGCCGATGGTCTTGAGGATCAGTTCGAACCGGGTCGGGAATGCGACCTCGAAACCGGGGCTCGCAAGGCCGTCGACGATGCGTTTCGCGGCCTCGTCGGGTTTCATCAGGAACGGCATCTCGAACTCGTTCACGGAAGTCGCCTCCGTCTCCACGAAGCCCGGATTGACGACGGAGATGCGGATGCCGAGATCGACGCAGTCCATCGCCAGCGCCTCGCAATAGGCGATGAGGGCCGCCTTGGTGCCGGAATAGACCGCGGCGTCGGGGAGACCGCGATACCCCGCGACCGACGCGGTGATGGCGAGATGGCCGTCCCCTTGCGCGATCATCGCCTTCAGGACTGGATCGGTGCAGTTCGACACACCCTCCAGGTTCACGCGCCACATCTTCGCCGCCGTCTCCGCATCGAAGTCATTGGCGCGCATCGGGGTATAGACGCCGGCGTTGAGCAGGGCGAGGGCGAGGGGGCCCTGCGCCGTGATGCCGCCCACGATCTCCTTCATCCGGTCGAGGTCGGTTACGTCGCCCGGCGCCGGGATCACCTTGCCCTCCGGCGCTTCGGCTGCCAGCTCCTTCAGCTCGTCCTCGCTGCGGGCGGTGGCATGGACGGTCCATCCCTTCTGCGCGAGGCGCTTGACCACGGCGCGGCCGATGCCACCGGATGCACCGGTCACCCAGGCGGCACCGTAACGGGGCCGCATGACCTTGGAAAATACACTCATTCAGATGCTCCAGAGGGGGGCGAGGGCCGGATCGAGGTCTTGAGGGACATAGCGGACCTGCTGGCCGCGGGCGTCGAACGTGGAGCCGACCCACTCCCCGGTATCGGAGTAGTGCAGCGTCGCCTCCAGCTCCGGTCCCAGCTCCCACGCCGTGGTGGGAACGGCGCCCGCCGGTGTCGGGTATTGCGCTGTCCCGGCCCGCCGCGCCGCGATGTCGAGCGGTGCGCCGCCTTGCGTGCTCACCCACACGTCGCGTTGCAGGAAGGCCGGCGTCCAGTAGGTCGTGGTCCCGACCAGGCCGGGCACGGCGCCGGAGAAGGTCGAGCCCTCGACCTCGAGCGCGTCGCCCGTGCGGTTCGCCGTCACGAACGCCTCGTCGCCGTCGTTGTCGGTCCGGGAGCGGATCGAGACGACCTCGCCCCCGTTCCAGCGCTCCGAGTTGGTCATAGTGTAGCGGTAGGCGGCAATGCCGAGGACGCGCACGAGGATATCGATGTCGATCTCCACCGCGATCTCGTCTCCCGTGCGGGCGACGGAGATGTCATGATGTCCTATGTCGGTTCCACCACGCTCCAGGCGGTAGCGGCGCGTCGCGGTCCGGGCCCGCGCGATGGACGGGGTTAAAAGCGCGGCCGCCCCGGCGGCCAGCGCCGTGCGCCGTGTCAGGTGAAGAGGTTCAGAGCCCGCCCGAACGGACCGGTGAAGCGCATTCCGCCGCTCATCACGATCAGGCAGTAGCATGTCTCGTCTCCCGTGATCCGCGGGCGGTGATCATGGTCGCCATCGGCTTCCGAAACATCACCGGCGCGCAGCACCGTATCTCCATCCGTCATCTCGCCGGTCAGGATCAACGTCGCCTCCTCACCGCGGTGAGTGTGCTTCATGATCCCGGCACCGGGGCGGGCGCGGAGCAGCGATACTTCCTCGCCCTCGCTGAACCCGCCGAGCATGACCTCATGTAGACCCGGGAGCCGGAACTGCCAGCGCAGATCGTCGACCCCGCGACCACCGACCGCAGCCGCGAGCGGTGCGGGCAGGATGCCGTCGGGTTCGGACCGCTGCTCCGGCTCGAGCGGAGCCGCGTCCAGCAACGCGAGGGTCGCGTCGAGCGCATCCTCCCGCATCGGGGCGGGTGTCGTTCCCTCCAGCAGGACGCCGCCCACGCTTTCCATCTCCGCCAGGCGCGGACGCGCGGCCGGGGCCATCGCGAGGTGCGTCTCTACCAACAGGCTCATGCCCGGGCTGGCTGTCCCGCTGGCATAGGCCGCGAGAAGGGCGTCGGAAGGGGCGAAACGGGTCATCTGCAACTCTGATCAGTTCAGTTTTAATTCGTCACTTAACACTACGCGCGAACATGCCGAACGGATCAACGCAGAAATAGGTTTCGACAAAAAAAACGCGCCGCGCTATGGGGATGCTGCACTGCGGCGGAGGATGCGATGACCCGGCGATTGTTCTTCTACGGCACGTTGCGCGACGTGGAAACCCGCGGCATTGTCCTGGGCCCGTTCCGCGACACTGTGACCGTGCGCGACGCCGTGCTGCCGGACCATGCCGTGCGCACCGTCAAGGGCGAGGACTACCCCGTGATCCTGCGCGAGGCGGGGGCGGAGGCCACGGGCATCGTGCTCGACGGTCTGCCGGAGGAGGCGGTGGCCCGCCTCAACTTCTTCGAGGACGAGTTCGACTACGAACTGGCCGAGGCCGAGGCGCGGACCGATGCGGGCCCGCTGCCCGTCGAGGTCTTCTATGTCCGCGGCGATCACCTGAAGGTCGACGGCCCCTGGGACTTCGCCGCGTGGCAGTCGACCCAGCAGCGCGCCTTTGCCGAGGCCGCGGTCGAGCTGATGGATCTCTACGGCCAGGTCCCGCCCGAAAAGGTCGATCAGATCTGGCCCGGCATCCGCTTCCGCGCCTATGCCCGCGCCCGCGCCCATGCCGAGACCGATGTGGTGAGGCTCCGCTCGAAGCTCACCCGCGCCGACGTGCACATGGAGCCGGTGGAGCGGCCCTATGTGGACTACTATGCCGTGGAGTTCCACAAGGTCACGCATCCGACCTTCTCGGGCAAGACCATGGGCCCGCTCGACCGCGCGATCTTCTGCACCGGGGATGCCGTGTGCATCCTACCCTACGATCCCGGGAGCGACACGGTGCTGATGCTCGAACAGTTCCGCGTCGGCGCGCTCGCCCGGGGCGCCAAGGTCCCCTGGACCATCGAGACGGTCGCGGGCCGCATCGACACCATCGAGAGTGCCGAGGAGACGGCGCGGCGCGAGGCGCGCGAGGAGGCGGGGCTGGAGATCGGCCGCATAGAACAACTGCCCTCCCACTACACCAGCCCCGGCACGCTGGCCGAGAAGATGACCTGCTTCATCGGCGAGGCCGATCTCTCGGGCGGCGGTGGCCTGCACGGGGCGGAAGACGAGGACGAGGACATCCGGACCCTGATCCTCACCGTCGCGGAGGCGAAGGTCGCCTGGGAGTCCGGCGAGATCGAGAACGGGCCGCTCCTCCTCAACCTCCTCTACCTCTTCATGCACCACGACCGCCTGCGCGCGGAGTGGGGGTAGAATGTCGCCAGGCGACGTCGTCCGGCAGTTCTGGCAGGCCATGGCGACGAACGATTTCGCGGCGGCGAGCCGTCTGCTGAGCGCGGACTACCAAGGCTACTGGCCGCAGTCGCGCGAGTTGATCGAGGGCCGCGAGAACTTCGTCAGGGTCAACGCCGATTATCCCGCTGAGGGACGCTGGCGCTTCACGCTCCGGCAACTCGTTGCCGCGGACGCCGATGTGGTGACGGAGGTCGACGTCAGGGACGGCGTGCTGCGGGCGACCGTCGTCACGTTCCACCGCGTGGAGCGAGGCGAGATCGTGCATCAGCTCGAGTACTGGCCCGATCCCTTCGACGCGCCGCCATGGCGGGCGCCGTTCGTCCGGCTATCCGACCGGCCCGAACGCATGGGCGGGGGCGGTGGGGAGCCGCTCTGATCCTCCTCAGCGCGTTGGCAGCAGGACCAGCGTGTGATCGAGCCCGTCGAGGGCCCCATCGATGATCGGGGCGATCGCGGCCCAGTCACCGCCTGCGAGACCCGCGCCAATCAGCGGATAACCGATCCGGGCGCCCGCGTAGCGATGCTGCACCACCTCGAAACAGGAGCGGATCGCTTCGTAGTCTGCATGCGGCCCGCGTCCGCGCCACTGGAACTGGGTGTAGGCGTTCACGACGGTGAAGCGGACCGTCTCGCGAACGATCTCGGCCGTCGTGACCGTCCCCAGCTTGCCCCGGTCCCCCTTCTCCGTCGCCTGATCGGCGGCGCGGGCTTCGGGAAACCTCTGCGCGATGGTCTTCGCAATGCCCGCCCCCATAGTGTTCATGCAGTTGCAGCCATGCACGATGACGTCGAACGCTCCATCGAGGGCGAGATGGACGAGGTCGCCTTCGAGCGTCTTCATCGTTTGATCCCTGAGAGGTTTTCGGGACGGTAGGAGCGTGACCCGCCCGGAATCAAGCCGAAGGCGCCCGGCGAGCGCCTGCCCGTCGTCGTGCCGGAGGCACGCTTCCAGCGTGACGGGCTGGCGCTTTGCGATGGAGTGGAGAGTTTCGGGCGAAGCAACGACCTTGCTGAGATAACGTGCTCGGTTCGCAAGGCCGGGGCGCCACCCCACGGGCAGGCGCTCGCCCGGCTCGGTAGTCTGCATCGGCGCCGACCCGCCTTGCCGCCTCCGACCCCACCGCATAGGTTGCCCGGACAAACAGTCAGGGAGGCCGCGATGGCGAACGTGTACAGGGACCTGCCCGAGGCCATCGGGAACACTCCGCTGATCCGCCTCGAGGGCGCTTCCGCGGCGACGGGTTGCGAGATCTGGGGCAAGGCGGAGTTCCTCAATCCCGGCCAGTCGGTGAAGGATCGCGCGGCACTCTACATGATCCGCGACGCGGTCAAGCGCGGCGCCCTGCGTCCCGGCGGCACCATTGTCGAGGGAACCGCCGGCAATACCGGCATCGGCCTTTCGCTGGTCGGCGCCGCGATGGGCTTCAAGTCGGTCATCGTGATCCCGGAGACCCAGAGCCAGGAGAAGAAGGACATGCTCCGGCTCGCAGGTGCGGAGCTGGTGGAGGTCCCGGCCGTCCCCTACCGCAACCCCAACAACTACGTCCGCTATTCCGAACGGCTTGCGCAGAGGCTCGCCCAGTCCGAGCCCAACGGCGCCGTCTGGGCCAACCAGTTCGACAACGTCGCCAACCGCCGCGCCCATGCGGAGACGACGGGCCCGGAGATCTGGGAGCAGACCGGCGGCAAGGTCGACGGCTTCATCTGCGCCGTGGGCTCCGGCGGCACGCTCGCGGGTGTAGCCGACGCCTTGCAGCACCGCGGCGTCAAGATAGGGCTCGCGGATCCGGACGGCGCGGCGCTCCACAGTTTCTATACCGAGGGTGAGCTCAGGTCCGAGGGCAGCTCGATCACCGAGGGGATCGGGCAGGGGCGGATTACGAAGAACCTGGAGGGCTTCACCCCCGATTTCTCCTGGAACATCCACGACGACGAGGCCGTGCAGGTCACCTTTGACCTGCTGGAGCACGAGGGGCTCTGCCTCGGCGGCTCGTCGGGGATCAACGTCGCGGGCGCGATGCGGCTGGCAAGGGAACTCGGGCCGGGCAGCACGGTGGTGACGATCCTCTGCGACTACGGCACGCGCTATGCCTCGAAGCTCTACAACCCCGACTTCCTGCGCTCCAAGAACCTGCCCGTGCCCGAATGGCTGGTGACCCAGCGCGACGACATCCCGACCGTGTTCGTGGACGAATGACGACGCCGCTTTTTCGGGACGACGCCTATCTGCGGGAGGCGGCGGGCCGGGTGGTGGTCCATGCGGATGGGGTGGTGCTCGACGCCTCGATCTTCTACGCGACGGGCGGCGGGCAGCCGGGGGATGCCGGGCGGCTGACCTGGGACGGCGGCGAGATGGCGGTGGCCGCGGCGGTGAAGGGCGAAGGTGGCGCGATCGTCCTCAAGGCTGCCGTGGGCGCCGCGCTGCCGCCGGTCGGGGCGGAGGTGACGCAGCATCTCGACTGGGACCTGCGCCACCGGCACATGCGGGTGCACACGGCGCTCCACCTCCTGTCCGTCGTGATCCCGCTGCCCGTCACCGGCGGCTCCATCGGTGCGCAGAAGGGCCGGCTCGACTTCGACATGCCCGACGCGCCGGAGGACAAGCAGGCGCTGGAGGATCGGCTGAATGCCCTGATCGCGGAGGATCATGACGTCAGCTCCGAATGGATCACCGAGGCCGAACTCGACGCCAATCCGGGCCTCGTGAAGACGATGTCCGTCCAGCCCCCGCGTGGCGCGGGCCGCATCCGGCTGGTGCGCATCGGGGAGATCGACCTGCAACCCTGCGGCGGCACGCACGTCGCCTCGACGGCGGAGATCGGCCCCGTGACCCTCGGCAAGGTCGAGAAGAAGGGCCGCCGGAACCGCCGCGTCAGCGTGATCCTGGCGGGGTAGAGGCGGCCCGCTGGGGCCGCCCCGTCAAGCTCAGCCGAGAACCGGCTGAAGCTCCGTCGACCACAGCACCTGGTCGGCCATGTCGAGCAGGCTCACCGTCATCACGCGAGTGTCGGCGGCGATGTCGACCTTGCCGAAGAACTGGAGCCCGTCCGAGGGCGGCAGGTTCACGCCCTGCTCCTCGGTCGGGGCCTTCGAGAACCGGACCTCCGGCCCGAAGGTGTTGTCGTAGTCGTTGGGGCCGAAGGTGCCGGCGTGGAGCGGGCCCGAGACGAACTCCCAGAACGGCTCGAAATCCTGGAACTGCGCGCGATCGGGGCTGTAGTGGTGGGCGGCGGTGTAGTGCACGTCCGCCGTCAGCCAGACCGTGTTGGTCACGCGGCCATGCTTTATGAAGGACAGGATCTCAGCGATGTCCTGCTCGCGCCCCAGTGCCGGGCCGTCGCCGTTCGCCCCGTTCTCGAAGTGCTCGTCCCCGTCGCGCACGATCATCCCGATCGGCATGTCGGAGGCGATGACCTTCCACGTCGCCTCGCTCGCCGCAAGCTCCCGCTTCAGCCAGGCGAGCTGTTCGCGGCCGAGGAACGGCGCGCCCTCCGCCTCGTCATTCGGGGTGTTGTCGCCGCGATAGGTGCGCAGGTCGAGGAAGAAGATATCGAGGAGCGGCCCGTAGGCGATCTTGCGGTAGATGCGGTGCGGCTCCTCGGCCGCCTGCCGGGTCGGCATCATCTCGTGGAAGGCGCGTGCGGCGCGGGAGGCGAGGAGGCGGGCCGACTTCTCCGTATACCGGTCGTCGGCGGAGAGGACCTCGTTCGGATACCAGTTGTTGGTGACCTCGTGGTCGTCCCACTGGGCCATCATCGGCACCTGCGCATTGAACGCCCGCACGTTGTCGTCGAGCATGTTGTAGAGGTACTGCTTGCGGAACTCGTCCAGCGTCTCGGCCACCTTCGCCTTCTGCTCGATCACCACGTTGCGCCATGTGGTGCCGTCGGCCAGCGCCACCTCCGTCTCCATCGGGTTGTCGGCGTAGATGGTGTCGCCGGAATGGATGAAGAAGTCGGGCTGATGGGTCAGCATCGTGGCGTAGGTCCGCATCCCGCCGCGATCCTCGTCGATGCCCCAGCCCTGACCGGCAGTGTCGCCCGACCAGACGAAGGAGATGTCGCGCAGGCCCGCGGGCGCGGTGCGGAAATGGCCGATCTGCGGGGCGGAGATCGCGTTGCTGTCCGCGAGGTCCATCATCCGCACGCGGTAGAAGATGTCCTGATCCGACGGCAGGCCGCCGAGCGCCAGCTTGCCGGTGAAGTCGGTCGGCGCGCCGATGTCGAGCGGCTGGACCGCGTGGACGATGTCGAAACCCTCGGTCGTGGACCACTCGACGAGCATCTTCGCCTCGCGGTCGGCGCGGGCCCAGATCATGGCGCCGTCATGGGCGATATCGCCGGATTGGAGCCCGTGAGTGATGACGGGCCGCGTCTGCGCGCGGCTCAGCCCCGGCATGGCGAGGGTGCCGACGAAGGCGGCCCCGGCGGCGAGGGTCTGGCGGCGGGTCAACTTGATGCTTGGCATACTGCACTCCCTGGCTGGATGGCCCCGGTTCGGGGCGCCCTCTCAGGGTTGCGCAGAGCTGCGACGGTTCAGCCTCGCCACTGTTAAGCTGCGATGACCGATCTGTGACGCTCAGCGCGTCGGCACGGGCTCCTCGCCACGATAGTCGTAGAAGCCGCGGCCGGTCTTGCGGCCCAGCCAGCCCGCCTCGACATATTTCACGAGGAGCGGGCAGGGGCGGTACTTGGTATCCGCAAGCCCATCGTGCAGCACGTTCATGATGGCCAGACACGTATCGAGCCCGATGAAATCGGCCAGTGCCAGCGGCCCCATCGGGTGGTTCGCGCCGAGCTTCAGCGAAGTGTCGATGCTCTGCACGGAGCCGACCCCCTCGTAGAGCGTGTAGATCGCCTCGTTGATCATCGGCATCAGGATGCGGTTGACGATGAAGGCGGGGAAATCCTCTGCACTCGCCGCGGTCTTGCCGAGCTTCCTGACCACCTCCGACAGGGTGTCGTAGGTCTCCTGATCCGTCGCGATCCCGCGGATCAGCTCCACGAGGCTCATGACCGGTACCGGGTTCATGAAGTGGAAGCCCATGAACCGTTCGGGCCGGTCGGTCCGGCTTGCCAGCCGGGTGATGGAGATCGAGGAGGTGTTGGAGGTCAGGATCGTGCCCGTGCCCAGATGCGGCGCGAGCCCGTCGAAGATCTTCTCCTTCACACGCTCGTTCTCGGTCGCGGCCTCGATGATGAGGTCGCTCGGTCCCAGATCGGCGAGCGTGGTCGTGGTGCGGATGCGCTTCAGCGCCGCGTCCCGCTCCTGCGAGGTCAGCTTCTCGCGCGCCACCTGCCGGTCGAGATTGCCGCCGATCCTGTCGAGGGCGGCCTCCAGCGCATCGGCGGAAATGTCATTGAGAAGAACGTCGTAGCCGGCGACCGCGAACACATGCGCGATGCCGTTGCCCATCTGGCCAGCTCCCACCACGCCCACCGTCTCGATCGCCATTGCACGCCTCCTATCATCGCGGAGCCACACTATGCGCCGCGTCGGAGCGGGTGCAACCGCTGTTTAGGAAACCGAAACGACTTGCGGGTAGTTGGAAAAGCGACGCGCTGAGGGAAGTGCTCGTCCCGGTCATTCGGAGAACACGACATGAGTTTCCAGTCGGTCCTCACTACAGGGCTCAACTATGACGAGTATAGGTGGGGCCGTTCTCGCCAGGTGTTCAGGGGACCGAAGCCGGACCTTTCGCAGCCCTATGTCGCCTGCATCGGCGGGTCCGAGACATACGGGCGCTTCGCGATGTCGCCCTGGCCCGCCCAGCTCGAGAGGCTGATCGAGTATCCCTGCGCCAACTGGGGATCGCCCGGCGCGGGCCCGACCTTCTTCCTCAAGGACCCGGTGGTGCTCGAGGCGTGCTCGAACGCGCGGGCCTGCGTCATCACGGTAATGGGGGCGCATGTCACCTCGAACCGGCTGTTCTCCGTCTTTGTGCGCCGGAACCTGCGGCTGCGCGACGTGAGCGAGACGATGCGCGCCCTCTACCCCGAGATCGACTTCTCCGATTTCCGCTTTGCCGCCAACATGCTCATCGCCTGCTGGAAGACCAGCCCCGAGCGGTTCAAGGTGGTCCAGATCGAGCTGCGCCAGGCCTGGGTCGCCCGCATGAAGGAGCTGATCGCGGATATCGAGACGCCGACGATCCTGTGCTGGCTGTCGGACACCTCGCCCGAAATGGCCGAGCGGATGGATCCGCTCAATGCCCGCGAGAACCCTCCCAGTTACGTCGACCGCGACATGATCGAGGAGATCAAGCCGCACGTGGATTACTACGTCGAATACGTCGCGTCGAGCGAGGCGGCGCACGGTCCCCGCATCGCCGGCCGCCAGCGTCCCGAGGTCGCGCGCCGCTGCCCGTCGGACATGATGCATGCCGAGGCGGCGGAGCTCCTGTCCGATCCGGTCAGCAAGGTGCTGGGCCTCCGTTTTCTCTGATTGGACGTGGTCGGCGAGCGGCTTACCTTCTCGCCAGCCCAGAAGCCGGGAGCCTCGCATGGCCGATCGCAGCCTCAAGCTCGCCGTCCTCATCGACGCCGACAACACCAACCACAACGTCGCCAAGGCGCTGTTCGACGAGATCGCGGCACTGGGCGAGGCCAATGTGCGCCGGATCTACGGCGACTACACCCGCTCGGAGCTCGCGGGGTGGGAAAAGAAGCTGTCGACCCACGCGCTGATCCCGACCCATCAGCCCGCCTACGTAAAGGGCAAGAACGCCTCGGACATCACCATGGTGATCGATGCGATGGACCTGCTGCACAAGGGGACGGTGGACGGGTTCTGCCTCGTCTCCTCCGACAGCGACTTCACCCGTCTCGCCCAGCGGATCAAGGAGGAGGGGGCGGTGGTCTACGGCTTCGGCGAGCAGAAGACGCCCGAGGCGTTCCGCGCCGCCTGCACCCGCTTCATCTACAACGAGAACCTCTTGCGCGGCGACCCCGACGGCGAGGCGCCGGTTCAGCGCAAGACGCAGCCGCCCTCGGCTGCCCTCCCGCTGATCCGCCGCGCGATGTCGGAGCTGGAGGGCGAGGACGACTGGGTGCCCCTCGGCATTCTCGGCCAGCGGATCGCCAACGCCAACCCCGATTTCGACGCGCGAACCTATGGTTGCCAGAACCTGTCGACGCTGGTGCGCAAGACCGGTGCCTTTGACCTCAACCGGGACGAGGGCAACCGCTGGACCGTCCGCCGGAAGGATTGATGGGGCGCGCACGATGTCGCAGCGCGGGCCAGTCGAACTCTACACACCGCGCCGGCTCGTCGATCTCGACCCGCTGACGTCGGGGGAGATGATCTTAAAAGCGTACGGTCTTCTTGCCGAAGGACGGAGCATTACGCCCGACATGCTTGTGCAGGCTCAGGATCTGCTCGACGGCCCCGTCGCTCAGCGCGCCGCAGCGACGGGCGACAGCAATGGGCTCGGCTTCGTGATCATCCACCCGGGCGAGACGGGGCTCACGATCTCGCTCAACTGGTGGGCGCAGGGCTCGGTGCTGTGCCAGCACCTGCATAGGCAAACTCATGGCCAGCCCACCTGTGATCCGTTGAGCCGTCCGGTCATCGGCTGCGTCTGGGAGCTGGCCGTGATCGAGGCCGAACAGCGTGCCTGGCGCGAGACGATGATGCGCCCCGACCCTGATCCGGAGATCTATCTGACCCAGCGCCTCGCGACGGCCATCGTCTGAAAACCGACAGCTGAAATGAAGAAGGCCCCGCCGGGGCGGGGCCTATTGCTCTCGATCGTACCGGATCAGCCGAGCTGCTTTTCCAGCTCCGGCACCGCGTCGAAGAGGTCCGCTACGAGGCCGTAGTCGGCGACCTGGAAGATCGGCGCTTCCTCGTCCTTGTTGATCGCGACGATGACCTTGCTGTCCTTCATCCCCGCGAGGTGCTGGATCGCACCGGAGATGCCGACGGCGACGTAGAGATCCGGGGCCACGACCTTGCCGGTCTGCCCGACCTGCCAGTCGTTCGGCGCGTAGCCGGAGTCGACCGCCGCGCGGGACGCACCCACGGCCGCGCCCATCGCATCGGCCAGCTTCTCGATCATCGCGAAGTTCTCTTCGGAGCCGACACCGCGACCGCCGGAGACGACGACCTTGGCCGAGGTGAGCTCGGGGCGGTCGGTCTCCTCCACCTTGTCCTCGACCCAGGAAGAAAGGCCCGGATCGGCGGCGGCGGAGCCGTCCTCGACCGAGGCCGAGCCGCCTTCGCCCGCCGCGTCGAAGGAAGCGGTGCGGATCGTCATCACCTTCTTCGCGTCAGCCGACTTCACGGTCTGGATCGCGTTGCCCGCGTAGATCGGCCGCTCGAACGTGTCGCCATCGACGATCCCCATCACGTCGGAAAGCACCATGACGTCGAGCAGGGCCGCGACCCGGGGCATCACGTTCTTCGCGTTCGCGGTGGAGGGTGCCACGATGTGCTCGTAATCCCCTGCGAGCGAGGCGACGAGGGCCGCCACCGGCTCCGCGAGGTAATGCGCCAGCGAGCCGTCGGAGACGGCCAGCACCTTCGCCACGCCGTCGAGCTTCGCGGCCTGCGAGGCGGCATCGCCCACGTCTTCACCTGCGACCAGCACGGTCACATCGCCGAGCTGCTTCGCCGCGCTCAGCGCCTTGGCGGTCGCGTCCTGCTGGAACGCGCCACCGGTCATTTCTGCCAGAAGGAGAACGGCCATCAGATCACCCCCGCTTCGTTCTTCAGTTTCGACACCAGCTCCTCGACGGAGCCGACCATGACGCCCGCGGCCCGTTCGGGCGGCTCGGAGGTCTTGACGATCTCCAGCCGCGGCGCGGTGTCCACGCCGTAATCGGCGGCGGTCTTCTCGTCGAGCGGCTTCTTCTTCGCCTTCATGATGTTGGGCAGCGAGGCGTAGCGCGGCTCGTTCAGGCGCAGGTCCACGGTCACGATCGCCGGCATCTTCACGTTGATCGTCTGCAGCCCGCCATCGACCTCCCGCGTTACCGCGGCGTGGTCGCCCTCAACGTTCACTTCGGAGGCGAAGGTCGCCTGGCTCCAACCCAGAAGGGCCGAAAGCATCTGCCCCGTCGCGTTCATGTCGTTGTCGATCGCCTGCTTACCGGCGAGCACGAGGCCCGGCTGCTCCTCCTCGATCACCTTGGCGAGGATCTTGGCGACGGCCAGCGGCTCGATGTCGTTGTGCACGTCGTCGGCGGCAACGATCAGGATGCCGCGGTCGGCCCCCATGGCCAGCGCCGTGCGGATGGTCTCCTGCGCCTGCTTCACGCCGATGGAGACGACGACGATCTCGTCCGCGGCGCCCTTTTCCTTGAGCCGGATCGCCTCCTCGACGGCGATCTCGTCGAACGGGTTCATGCTCATCTTGACGTTGGCGAGATCGACGCCGCTCCCGTCCGCCTTCACGCGAACCTTCACGTTGTAGTCGATCACGCGTTTGACCGGCACCAGCACCTTCATCTGCGTCTCTCCACTGCGATTGGCCGGGGCGTTGCCCGACTGTTTTCTGCGCTCCGTCCTAACGGGCCACGCGGGCGCCGCCTAGAGCGAATACGGCGGCTTATTGCCTCGACCCGACGATCTCGCGAGAAGTGACGCGCACGTCAATTCCAACGTCGCGTCAGAGACGGGGAAGGGGCGTTGCGTCAGATCAGCGGGTTGAGATCCCGGGGCTCCGCCCTTCCCGGCGCCAGCCCGTCCACCGGACGGTCTGCCGCTTCGCTGCGCTCAGCGGTTCGCTCCGGGAACCCACAACACGTCGTTCTTGCCGTCGTCGTTGGCGATGCGACCGGCGACGAAGAACCAGTCGGACAAGCGGTTGAGGTACTTCACCGAGGCCGGGTTCACGCTTTCCATCGTGGCGAGTTCCACCACCAGCCGCTCGGCCCGGCGCGCCACAGTGCGGCAGAGGTGCATCTGGGCCGCCAGCGGCTCACCGCCCGGAAGGATGAAGCTCCTGAGCGGCTCCAGCTTTGCGTTCATCGCGTCGATCTCCGCCTCCAGCCGCTCGACCTGGCTGTCGGCGACGCGCAGCGGCGGGTATTCGCGCTCGCCGTCCTTCTCCATGTCCGGCGTGCAGAGGTCCGCGCCGAGATCGAAGAGGTCGTTCTGGATCGCCGCGAGCCGGTCGTCCATCTCGCCCTCGGCTACCTGCCGGGCGAGACCCACGGTGGCGTTCACCTCGTCCACCGTGCCGTAGGCGTTCACCCGGATCGAGTGCTTGGCCACGCGCGCCCCGTTGCCGAGCGCGGTCTCCCCGTGATCGCCGGTCTTGGTGTAGATCTTGTTGAGCACCACCATGGCTCAGCCTCCCGTCTGGCGCGCGATCCAGACCGCGGCCACGATGATGATCACCGCGATGAACTGCAGCAGGATCCGCAGGCGCATGATCTTGTTGGCGTATTTCCGATTGAAATCGCCGCCCTTGGCAAAGCCGCCGACGCCGATGAGGAGCACCACCAGCACCGACAGGCAGGCGAAGGCGATGAGATAGAGTAAGGGTCCCTGTACCATAACCTTCGACCTAGCCCGCCGCGACGACAGTGCAAAGAGGCCAGTCGGTCGCGGGCTTCTTCTTTGTCCAAATACGCAAATGCCACGTCAGCAAGCGGTGCCGCCGTTTCCCGCTTTACGCGCTTTCGCCGCCATCCTACACCATATCTATGGCCGAGATCACCGATACCCCCGACATGGACGGCAATATCAGCCGTGAGCCGCTTTCCCGCGCGATCGGCGACCGCTACCTGCAATATGCGCTCAGCACGATCATGCACCGCGCGCTGCCGGATGCGCGGGACGGGCTGAAGCCGGTGCACCGGCGGATCCTGTTCGCGATGCGGGGGCTCCGGCTCGACCCCAACGGCGCCTTCCGCAAATGCGCGAAGATCGTCGGTGAGGTGATGGGTAACTATCACCCCCACGGCGACCAGGCCATTTACGATGCGCTGGCCCGCCTCGCGCAGGACTTCAACGTCCGTTATCCGCTGGTGGACGGGCAGGGGAACTTCGGCAACGTGGACGGGGACAACCCCGCGGCGCAGCGCTACACCGAAGCCCGCCTGACGGCTGTCGCCGCCGCGATGATGGAGGGGCTGGCCGAGAACGCGGTCGACTACCGCCCGAACTACGACGGGTCGGAGGAGGAGCCGGAGGTGCTGCCGGCGGCCTTCCCCAACCTGCTCGCCAACGGCTCCTCCGGCATCGCCGTCGGCATGGCGACAAACATCCCCCCGCACAATGTGGGCGAGGTGATCGATGCCGCGCTCTACCTGATCAAGACGCCGAACGCAGGCATCGACAAGCTCACCGAGTTCATCCCCGGCCCCGACTTCCCCACGGGTGGCACCATCGTCGAGCCGCCCGCCGCGATCCGCGAGGCCTACGCCACGGGCCGTGGCGCGTTCCGCCTGCGCTCGGTCTGGCAGCGGGAGGAGCTGGGTCGCGGCCAGTGGCAGATCGTGGTCACCGAGATCCCCTACCAGGTCCAGAAATCGAAGCTGATCGAGCGGATCGCGGAGCTCATCAACTCCAAGAAGCTGCCGATCCTCGCCGATATCCGCGACGAGAGTGCCGAGGATATCCGCATCGTGCTGGAGCCAAAGGCGCGCACCGTGGATCCCGCTACGCTGATGGAGGCGCTGTTCCGCCAGACGGATCTGGAGACGCGCTTCTCGCTCAACATGAACGTGCTGATCGACGGTCGCACGCCACAGGTCTGCTCGCTTCGTGATGTGCTGCGCGCCTTCCTCGACCACCGGCGCGACGTGCTGGTCCGCCGCTCGCAACACCGGATGGAGAAGATCGACCGCCGGCTCGAGGTCTTGGAGGGCTACATCGTCGCTTTCCTCCACCTCGACCGCGTGATCGAGATCATCCGGACCGAGGACGAGCCGAAGCCGGTGCTGATGGCCGAGTTCGAGCTGACCGACGTTCAGGCGGAGGCGATCCTCAACATGCGCCTGCGCAGCTTGCGCAAGCTCGAGGAGATGGAGCTGCGCAAGGAACGCGACGATCTGATCGCGGAGCGCGCGGAGCTCGACGACCTGCTCGGCAGCGAGGAGCTGCAATGGTCGCGTATCGCCGATCAGCTTCGCGAGACGCGCAAGGAATTCGGCGCGCCTGCGAAATACAAGGGGATCACGGCGGCCGAGAGCCTCGCCGATCTCAAGCGCGCGGACGGCGCCGACTATCCCGCCACAGCCCGGCGCTCCGGTTTCGCCGATCCGCCCGAGGCCGCCGAAGTGCCGCTGGAGGCAATGATCGAGCGCGAGCCAGTCACCGTCGTCTGCTCCCAGATGGGCTGGATCCGCGCGATGAAGGGGCATATCGCCCTCGACACGGAGATGAAGTTCAAGGACGGCGACGGACCCCGTTTCATCTTCCATGCGGAGACGACGGACAAGCTGGTGCTCTTCGGCACCAACGGGCGGTTCTACACCCTTGCCGCTTCGAACCTGCCTGGCGGGCGGGGCATGGGCGAGCCGGTGCGCCTGATGATCGACCTGCCCAACGAGGCGGAGATCGTGGCGCTGTTCGCCCATGACGCCGCCCGCAAGCTGCTGGTCGCCTCAACGGCCGGCGATGGCTTCTTGGTGCCCGAGGCCGACATCGTGGCCCAGACCCGCTCGGGCAAGCAGGTGCTCAACGTGCGCGATGCCAAGGCTGCGGTCTGCCGTCCCGTCGGCGGCGATCACGTCGCGGTGGTGGGCGAGAACCGCAAGGTGCTGGTCTTCCCCCTCGACGAGCTGCCGGAGATGGCGCGCGGCAAGGGCGTCCGCCTCCAGAAATACAAGGACGGCGGGCTGAGCGACGCGATGACCTTTGCTCTCGCCGAGGGGCTGACCTGGAAGGATCCGGCGGGCCGCACCCGGACGGAGACGGAGCTCGGCGACTACATGGGCAAGCGTGCGGGCACCGGCCGCATGGCGCCGCGCGGGTTTCCGCGCAACAATAAATTCTGATGCAAAATGCGGTCTGAATTGTCGTTCAGATCGCATCGTGCCTTGGTAGGGTGTCGGTAAAGACGACACCAAGGACAGAATTCATGACGATCCAGAACGCGCAGATGCCCGTCGCGCCCCGTTTCGCGGGCGAATCGACCTCTCTCTTCTGGCTGACGGCACGCACGTTGTTGCTTACGGTGCTCACGCTCGGCATTTACCGCTTCTGGATGCGCACGAAGCTGCGCCAGTTCTATTGGAGCGCGACGGAAGTCGAGGGCGAGGGCTTCGAATACACCGGAACGGGGCTGGAAAAGCTGCTGGGCTTCCTCGTCGCGATCGTAGTTCTCGCCATCATCCTCGCGGTCTTCAACCTCGGCCTCTACGTGGTCGGGCTGTCGGTCTTCGACGGGAACCAGTTCGCAGGGACGCTGACGCTGCTGCCGCTGATCCCGCTCACCTACTACGCCCAGTACCGCGCGCGGCGCTACGTGCTGTCGCGCACCCGGTTCCGCGGCATCCGCTTCGGGGCGGAGCCTGCGGCCTGGCGCTATGTCGGGGTGGCGCTGATGCAGACGCTGATCACGGTGCTGACGCTGGGCGTGCTCGCCCCCCGGCAGCACTGGAAGCTGGAGAAGTTCCGCACCGACCGGACCTATTACGGTGACCTGAGGCTGCAGCAGGGCGGGCGCTGGCAGGCGCTGATGCGGCCGTGGCTCGGGGTGATCCTGAGTGTCGTGGCGACGGTCGTGCTGATCGCGGGGGGCGCGGGCGCGGAATCTCCGATCGCAGCCGTCCTCGGCGGTGTCTTTGGTTATCTCGTGCTCATCCTGTTCTACGTCCGCTACCAGATCGTGTCCTTCCGCATTCTCACGGGGCAGAAGGAGGCGGGGCCGATCCGCTTCCGCTCCGGTGTGCGCACGGGCCGGGTCATCGGGATTTTCCTGCTCGGCGGCTTCCTCGTCTCGGTCATCCTCAGCGTGATCGGGGCGGTGCTGTTCGCGGTGCTGACCCTCGTCAGCGGACCGCCCGTCGACTTCACCGATCCCGATGCGCTCTCGACTGCGCTGAGCGGTGGAACGGCACTGATCGGGTTCGTCGTGATCTACCTGCTCCTGATCGTGCTCGGCGGTGCGTTCACGGAGATCTTCGTCTCCATGCCGCTGGTCCAGCACTATGTGGAGACGCTCCGGATCGAGAATGCGGACGCGCTCGCGGCCGTGCGGCAGCGGGCCGAGGACGACTTCATGGAGGCCGACGGCTTTGCCGACGCACTCGACGTGGGCGCGGCCTTCTGAGCATGAACGGCCCCGGCACCTATTTCGATGGCGAGATCGCACAGGGACGCGACGTGCGCATCACGCTGGGCGGACACTCGCTGGTCATCGAGGATGGCGGGAGCGGGCGCCTCATTGCCCGCTGGTCGCTCCTCGACATGCGGCTGACGGGGCCTGTGTCCGCGACGCGCGGCGCGGCCTTCGGCAACGTGTCCGAAGGCGAGGCGCGGCTGCGCGTCGCCGATCCCGCGCTGGTCAAGGAGATCCGGGCGCGCGTTCCCGCCGCCGCCCGCCCGCTGCGCCGTGGCCCCGGCGCGGGCCGTCTCGTGGCCTGGTGCGGTGCCGCCGTGGCCTCATTCGTGCTCATCGTCTTCGTCCTCGTGCCGCTGACGGCGGAGCGGCTGACCCCCTTCATCACGGCGGAGACCGAGGACAGGATGGGCGCCCAGGTGCGCCGCAACCTCGTGCGCATCGCGCAGCCTTTCCTGGGCGAAGAGCCGCGGCGCTGCGTGGCGCCCAAGGGGCTCGCCGCCCTCGACCTGATGCTCGGCCGGCTGGATCCGGAGGGTGCGTACGGCGTCGAGCCGGAGATCTGGGACATAGACGTGATCAACGCCGTCGCGCTGCCGGGCGGCCATGTCATCTTCTTCCGCGAGCTGATCGACGAGGCCGAGAGCCCCGAAGAGGTCGCGGGCGTCCTCGCGCACGAGATCGGGCATGTGAGCCGCCGCGACGGCCTGCGCCTGTCGCTGCGCGCCGCGGGCTCCGCCGGTCTGCTCAGCATGGTCATCGGCGATTTCGCGGGCGGCGTGGTGGCCGTCGCGGTGGCCGAGCAGCTTCTGACCTCCTCCTACCAGCGGGAGGCGGAGGCGGCCGCGGACGACTTCGCGTTCGAGATGCTGGCCGAGGCCGATGTCTCCTCCGCCGGCATCGCCGACTTCTTCGCGCGCCTGCATGAGGAGGTCGGCGAGACGAGTGAGCTGATGTCGCACCTCGCCTCCCACCCGGATCTCGCCTCGCGCGCGGCGCGGGCCGAGGCGGCGGACCGGGCGGGCGAGGCGGCTACGCCGATCCTGACACCCGCCCAGTGGCAGGCGCTCCGCGACATCTGCGAGGAGACCGTCAGTCTGCCGTGATGCGCGGCGCGTCGCGAAGCTGGCCGTAGAGCTCCACGAGATAGGCGGTGGACAGCAGCAGCAAGGCGGTGTTCACGAGCACGGAGTAGATCAGCACCGCACCCGTCGCGTTCGCCGCGGGCGCCAGCGCGATGATGAGGAACACAGCGAGCGCCGCGATCACCATCAGTCCGCCGAAGGCCTGCCAGCGATAGCCGCGCGTCAGTTCGGTCGAGCGCACCATTGCATCCATGATGCCGATGGGGCGTTCGAGCAGCAGCGCGGGCAGCGCGACGCTGAAGACCGTCATGGCGAACAGGCCCGGCACGATCAGCAGCACGAAGCCGAAGACGACGATGATCGCGACCGCCAGCATCACGACCAGGAGCGGAAACGCGAGGCGCAGCGCGATGGTCAGATCCTCCATCGGGGCGGGTGCGATGCCCTGCCGCGCGCCCCATGCCGACAGGCACAACACACCGTTCACGACCGCCGACAGGAACAGCCCCAGCACGACGACGATGGCGTTCGTCTCCCCCCCGACCGCCGAGGCGGCCACGTATTGCAGTGCCGTGCTGATCAGCGTGCCGGTGAAGGCGACGGTGAAGAGCAGGAGAAAGTTGTCCACGACCAGCCGGACCGTGCCCCGCACCAGATCTCCGACGGTCATGACGGTCCTCACGAGAAGGCTTCGGGTTTGATTTCCCGCGCCATGTGATCGAGGACGGCATTGACGAACCGCGGCTCCTTGCCCTCGGGGAAGAAGGCCTTGGCGACGTCCACATATTCGGTGATGACGACCTTGGGCGGCGTGTCGAGACCTGCGATTTCCGCCCCCGCGGCGCGGAAGAGCGCGCGCAGCGTCGGGTCGATCTTGCCCAGCGGCCAGCGCTCCACCAGCGCCCTGTCAGTCGCCTGGTCGATGGTGGCCTGCCGGTCCAGCGCCTCGGCCAGCGTCGCGCGGAAGAGGTCTATGTCGCCTTCGCTGTAGGTCTCCCCGTCGAGCTCGGCGCCGAAGCGGTGCGTCTCGAACTGCTCACGCACCTCCGGCATGGGCTGGCCCGACTGTTCCATCTGGAACAGGGCCTGCACCGCGAAAAGGCGGGAGGTCGAGCGCATCTGCCGCTTTTCCTCACGGCTCGGTTTGGGAACGGGACGTGGCATGTCAGGCAGTATCCTTCGGACCGGCGGCTCCGGCCATGAGAATTTCGGAATGCGGGTCGGCAACCGGGGCAGGGGCGCGGAACCGGCGGTCGAGCGCGATCAGGTGCAGGGCCGCGATCGCCGCACCGCCGCCTTTGTTCATCTGTGCGGGATCGGCCCGCTCGACGGCCTGGTCCATGTTCTCCACCGTGAGGATGCCGTTGCCGATGCAGAGCCCGTCGAGGCCGAGCAGCGTGATCCCGCGCGAGCTGTCGTTGCAGACCGTCTCGTAATGGGTGGTGGCCCCCCGGATCACGCAGCCGAGTGCCACGAACCCGTCATAGCGCACGGTGCGCGCGGCCAGCCGGATCGCGGTGGGCAGCTCCAGCGCGCCGGGCACCTCGATCGCCTCGAAGGTCCCGCCGGCGCCCTCGATTGCAGACGAAGCGCCCTCGATCAGCCAGTCCGCGATGCGGCGGTAGAAGGGGGCGGTGACCAGCAGCAGGTGCGGCGCCGGGTCGAGCCGCGGCGCCTCCATCGCGAAGTGGTCTTCGGTGCTCGCCATGGCTCAGTGCTCCCCGTCCGGAATGGGCCGCGTGCCCGAGATAGAAAGGCCGTAGCCCTCCAGCCCGACGACCTTCGGCGCGGCGGAGTTCGTGAGCAGGATCATCTCGTGCACGCCGAGCGCGCCGAGGATCTGCGCCCCGGTGCCGTAGTTGCGCAGGGTCTGGGGCGAGACCTCGCCGTCCATCGCCATCTTGGCACTCATGTCGCGGAGCAGCACAACGACGCCGCGTCCCTCCTCGCCGATCAGGCGCATGGCGGTCTCAAGCTGGTGGGAGCGGCCGGGGACGAGCGCCAGCATGTCCTCCAGCGGGTTGGCGGGGTGCATGCGGACCATGACCGGGCCGTCGCTCACATCGCCCTTGGTCAGCGCCAGATGCTCCGCCCCGCCGGTAACGTCTGAGAAAACGCGCAGCGTCCACTCGCCGCCGTACTCGCTCACCACTTCCCGGGTCGCGGCCTCGCGCACGAGGTTGTCGTGGCGGCGGCGATAGGCGATCAGGTCGGAGATCGTGCCGATCTTCAGCCCGTGCCGCTGGGCGAAGGCGATCAGGTCGGGCAGGCGGGCCATGGTCCCGTCCTCCTTCATGATCTCGCAGATCACGCCGGAGGGATTGAGGCCCGCAAGGCGGGAGATGTCGACCGCCGCCTCCGTATGGCCCGCGCGGACCAGCACGCCGCCTTCCTTCGCGCGCAGCGGGAAGACATGGCCGGGCGTCGCGATGTCCTGGGGCCCGGATGTGGGGTCGATGGCGACCGAGACAGTGCGCGCCCGGTCGGCGGCGGAAATGCCCGTCGTCACCCCCTCCCGCGCCTCGATGGACACGGTGAAGGCGGTTTCGTGCCGCGACGAATTGCTCTGCGCCATCATCGGCAGGCCGAGCTGATCGAGCCGGTCGCCGGTCAGCGTCAGGCAGATCAGCCCGCGGCCGTGGGTGGCCATGAAGTTGATCGCATCGGGCGTGCACATCTGCGCCGGGATCACCAGGTCGCCCTCGTTTTCCCGATCTTCGTGGTCGACCAGGATGAACATGCGCCCGTTGCGCGCATCCTCGATGATCTCCTCGACCGAGGAGATCGCATCCTTGAAGTCGGTGTCGCTTGGCACGGGCAAACCTTTCCTTGCAGGCGCCCCAGATAATCCAGCCACGGCCCCTTGGCTAGGGGGCCGTGCCGTCATCGCGCGGCCTCGGCGCCGCACTCGCTCGAAGCCGGGGCGGAGCCCCCCGCCGACCAACAGGCGAAAGGTCGTGTCAGGGGCGAGACGGTCGACGGCAAGCGGCGGCGTCTCCTCGATCTCGGCAAGGTCCAAACCCGCTGCGAGGGCGGCCATTGTCACCCAGTTCGCGTTGTGGCGCAGGCCCAGCGGGGCGAGGAGCACGCGCCCGATCGCCTCGTCCGTGTCGCGCGGTCCGACCTTGAACGGCTCGTAGTACTCGCTGAGCAGCCAAGCCCACGTCCCGTCGGCGGCGGGGTCGCGATGCCAGGCCAGCTCCGACCAGTCTCAACGCTGGTCGATATAGACCGCCGTGGCGGCGTCCGACCACTCGCACAGGGCATCGGGGATCTCCGCCTCCAACTTTGCCGTGCCCTCGGCCCTCCGGAACGCGGTGACACCGGGCCAGCCCGGCACGTTGGGATGCGCCCCGGCATGCCACGTCATCCTGTCGAAGCTGGCTGCCCGCGTGGCGAAGGCCGCTCGCGCCCGGCCCGCCAGAAACGGGCCTGCGAAGGTCGCGGCGAACGGCGACATGGCCTCTCCATCCCAAGCGGCAGGCAACCGGCCCGCCCCGATGTGGAAGGGCGCGCGTTCAGCCCTGCGCGTCGGCCAGCCGGGCGACGTAGCGGGCGAGGGTGTCAATCTCCAGGTTCACGGCATCGCCGGTGGAGATATCGCCCCAGGTCGTCTCGGCCTTGGTGTGCGGAATGAAATTTATGCCGAAGTCGCGGCCGTCGACATCGTTGACGGTGAGCGAGGTGCCGTTGAGCGCGACCGAGCCCTTGGGCGCGATGAACTTCGCCAGGCCCTCGGGCGCGCGCAGGGTGACGCGGGTGCTCTCCCCCTCGTCGCGTACGTCGATCACCTCGGCGAGCCCGTCCACATGACCGGAGACGATGTGCCCGCCCAGCTCATCGCCCACGCGCAGCGCGCGTTCGAGGTTCAGCCGCTTGCCCGGCGTCCATGTCCCGGCGGTCGTCTTGTCGATGCTCTCGGCACTGATCGTCACGTCGAACCACGCCTGGCCCACGTCGCGGCCCCGGTCGGTCACGGTCAGGCACACGCCGTCGCAGGCGATGGAGGCGCCCAGATCGATGCCCTCGGGCGGATAGTCCGTCGCGATGCGCACGTGCAGATCGCCTTTCATCTCCGCCCGCACGACGCGGCCGATATCGGTGATGATGCCCGTGAACATGATGGTCGCTCCCCGCTCGTTCGTGAGGCGAGAGCTATGGCCTGCCCGTTCCGTTGGCAAGCGCGGCGCGCTATGAGGGAGCCATGCGCCGCAGCTTCCTCTTCCTCCAGGGCCCGCACGGCCCCTTCATCGCCGCCCTCGCCGCGCGCCTGCGCGCTGCGGGTCACCGGTGCCTGCGGATCGGGTTCAACGGCGGGGACGCGGCGGAGTGGCGGGGCGATGGCTTCCATGCGTGCCGCGGAGGGGCGGCTGAACTGCCGGAGGTCCTCGATCGCCTACTGCCCGAGGTCACGGATGTCGTGCTCTACGGCGACCATCGCCCGGTGCACCGGGTTGCGGCGGAGGCGGCCCGGGCCGCTGGGTGCCGCCTGCATTTCCTGGAGGAGGGCTACCTGCGCCCTCACTGGATCACCTATGAGCGCGGCGGGGTGAACGGCCGCTCCCCCCTGATGGACCTGTCGCTCGAGGAAATCGTGGATCGCGCCGCCCGCCTCACCCGCCCCGACAGGGCGGCGCCGGATCAGTGGGGCGCGATGCTCGGCCACATGCTGCACGGTCTCGCCTATCACGGACGCACCGCGCTCGCCGCCCGCTCATGGCCCGAGGCGCCCGGGCATCGCGGGATCGCGCCTGAGCGGGAGCGGCAGACAGTACTGAGGGCACTCGCCGATCTGCCCGCGCGCCGCCTGCGCCGCCGGTGGCGCGAGCGGGCGCTCCTGCGCACGGGCGCGCCCTACCACGTGGTGCTGCTCCAGCTCGGCCACGATGCCTCAGTGCAGGCCCACAGTCCCTATTCCGGAATGTCCCCCTTCATCGCCGATGTGTCCCGCGCCTTTGCGGCCGGCGCGCCGGAGCACCACCACCTCGTCTTCAAGGCGCATCCCTTCGAGGACGGGCGCGAGAACCTGCCGCGTGAGATCCGGGCCGCCGCGCGCCGCCACGCCTTAGGCGACCGCGCGCATTTTCTGGAGGGCGAGCCGCTCGCCCGGTTGCTCGATGGCGCGCAAAGCGCGGTGACTGTGAACTCCACGGCGGGGCAGCAGGCGCTGTGGAGGGGGCTGCCTGTCCGCACCTTCGGCCGCGCGGTCTATGCCAAGCCCGGTCTCGTCTCGGCCCAGCCGCTCCCGGCGTTCTTTGCCGCACCGGAACCGCCGGACCATGCCGCGTATCTCGCGTTCCGGCGCTACCTGCTGGCCACGTCGCAGATCAAGGGCAGCTTCTACACGCGGGGCGGGCGCGTGGCGGTGCTACGTCGCCTCGTGGATGCAATGCTTGCGGAAAGCGATCCCTACGAGGCGCTGGAACGCGGCGCGGGAGTCACAGATCGCCCGTTTTTGCAGCTTGCGACGGGGGACGGGCGATAAATCGTTTGGGTCCGCCCGAAGGCGCGATGTACATGTGTGGCAGACCGGGCACAGAATCCGGCGGCCGCGAGACAGGACAGACCCATGATCCCAGCAGTGATCCGCCGGGCGGCGGCCATCATGTCCCTTCTCCTGATCGCGGGTTGCAGTACGCTTCCGCGCTCCGGTCCCACGATCCAGGAGATCACGGCCCAGCCCGCGGACGGCAGTGACGCGGTCGAGATCATCGGGATCAACGACGCCGTGGCGCGCCTCACCCAGTTCGAGGAGGTGCTCGCCTTCTCCCCGGACTTCGTCGGCGGCCGGGTCGAGAACATCGAGCTGATCCGCCCGCTCGACATCCTCGACATCACGGTCTGGGAGAACGGCGAGTTCCCGCTCTACGGCACGATCGGCGGCCCGACGCTGCTGGTGGACATGCGAGTCGATCTCAACGGCTTCATCTTCATGCCGCAGGTCGGACGGCTGCAGGCGGCGGGGCTGACCATCGAGCAGTTGCGCCAGACCCTGACGCGGCGCCTCGCCCCGATGACGCCGGAGCCGCAGGTGGAGGTGCGCCTCCAGGATGCCCAGAACAACACCGTCCGCGTCTTCGGCAGCGAGGGCGCGCTCGGCGACTTCCCGATCGAGGCGGGCACGCGGACGCTTGCGGGCCTCATCGCCAACGCGGGTGCGGCCGGCGTCGATCCGGAGGTCGCGCAGGTCAGCGTGCGGCGCGGCGGCCAGGTGGAGCGGGTCTGGCTGCAGGACATCTACACCAGCCCCAGTGCGGACATCGCGCTGCGTGGCGGCGACGTCATCAATATCGAGCGCGATCCGCGCTCCTTCTCGGCACTTGGCGAGTTCGGGACCCAGACGCAGGTCGACTTTCCCGGGCGCGACATCTCGCTGATGGAGGCGATCGCCCGGCTCGGCGGCCTGAACGGCAGCACCGCGAATCCGCGCGGCGTCTTCGTCCTGCGCGCGGAGCGGCCCGAGATCTACAACCGCTTCGGCCAGCGGAACGTGGCGGCACCGGTGCGCGTCGCCTACGTGATGGACCTCACGCGGCCCGCGGCGTTCTTCACCGCCGCCAACTTCGCCGTCCGCGACGGCGACATCGTGTTCGTGTCGGAGGCGCCCTACGTGCAGTTCCTCAAGATCATCGGATCGCTCGCGCCGCCGATCAACCAGGTGAACTCCACGGCCAACCTGCTGTCCGGCAACGCGTTCTGAGGCGATGGGGGCGCGGCGCAGGCTCGGCGTCCTCTCCTTCGGCTTCGTCCGTCAGCCGTGGCTGCGGCAGGCCCTCAACCTTGCCGGGTGGGACGTCGTGCCGGGCTGGACGGCCTGCGATGCCGTCGGGGTGTGGGGGCGGCGCCCCGTTTCGGCGCGGGGCCGTGCGCTCGCGGCCCGGCGTGGCCTGCCGGTCGTCACGCTGGAGGACGCCTTCCTCCGTTCGCTCCGTCCCGGCGACGGCCCGCCGCTGGGCCTGCTGATCGACGAGGCCGGCGTGCACTACGACGCCGACGGACCCAGCGACGTCGCGGATCACATCGCCGCGGCGCCCCGGCTCTCCGATCGGGGAGCGGAGGCGCTGGAGCTGCTGCGCCACCATCGTCTCAGCAAGTACATGGGTCGGGCCGACGCGCCTGACGACCTGCCGGAGGGTGCCGTGCTCGTGGTCGATCAGACCGAGGGCGACGCCGCGCTGATGGGTGCGGACCGCGCCGCCTTCGCCCGGATGCTGCGCGCGGCCGCCGATGGCCATCCCGGCCGGCCGCTCTGCCTCGTCCCGCACCCGGAGGTCGCGGCCGGGCGCAAGCGCGGGATGCTCGACGCCGGCGCCGTCCCCGGCGCGCGCTGGTTGCGCGCAGGTCATGCGCCCGCCGCGCTGCTGCAGCAGGCGGAGGCGGTGCATGTGATGAGCTCCCAGTTCGGGCTCGACGCGGTCCTGCACGGACATCGCCCCCATGTGCACGGCCGCCCGGTCTATGCCGGCTGGGGGCTCACGGAGGATCGCGGCGGTGCCCGCTGCGGGTCTGCCACGCTGGAAAACCTCTTCGCCGCCTTGTTCGAGCGGGCGCCGCTCTGGATCGATCCGGCAACGGGCGGGTGTCGCGACCTGCTCGACACGGTGATCCATCTTGCCTCCCTCACCGGCGCGGCGCGGCGTACGGCGCGCCCGATGCTTGCGCGCGGGGTGAGCCGGTGGAAGCGGCGGCGGGTCCGCACGCTGCTCTCGTCCGGGGGCGCTCCGTTGCGCTTCGGCGAGGGCGCGCCGCGGCCCGGCGAGGTTACCGTCGCATGGGCCTCGCGCGCGGAGGGGGAGCTGCGCATCGAGGACGGTTTCCTGCGCTCCCGCGGCCTGGGCGCTGCACTGGTGCCGCCGCTCTCGCTCGCGCTTGATGATCTCGGTACGCATTACGATCCCGCCGCACCGTCGCGGCTGGAGGCGCTGATCGCCGCGAGCCCTGATCTGCCCCCCGCGGCGAAGGCGCGCGCGGCACGGCTGCGCGCGCGGATCGTGGCGACCGGGGCGAGCAAGTACAATCTGGGCGGCGCCGTGCCCGACCTGCCGCCGGGGCCGAAGGTGCTCGTCACCGGTCAGGTCGCCGACGACGCCTCGGTCCGGCGCGGGGCCGGTGGGCTTACGGATCGGGACCTCCTCGCGGCTGCCCGCGCGGCCCATCCCGGGGCCTGCCTGATCTGGAAACCGCATCCCGACGTCGTGGCCGGGCTGCGGAGCGGTCTTCGCGACGCTGCGGAGGCGGACATGACGCTGGCGGGCGGCGACATCGCCGACCTGCTGCCCCGCATCGACCGGCTCTGGACCCTCACCTCGCTCGCGGGGTTCGAGGCACTGCTGCGCGGCGTACCGGTCACCTGCCTCGGAAGGCCGTTCTATGCGGGTTGGGGCCTGACCGAGGATCGGGGCGAGGCGGGACCGGCACGGCGCCGGGCGCGGTCCGATCTCGACGGGCTCGTCCACGCCGCACTGATCGACTACCCGCTCTATCTCGATCCGCGGACCGGGCGCGCCTGTGCCCCGGAGGACCTGCTCGACTGGCTTGAGGGCGGAGGAGTGGAGCGCGCGCGGCTCGGCCGGGTCCAGATGCTGCGCCACGCATTGCGTCCGCCGCGGCCCGTCGCCGGATGAGGAAAGGGGCCCCGCAGGGCCCCTCGTATGTCAGCTTCCGATCGTGCGGGCCCACCAGCCCTTGCGCTTGGGCCGATCGGGTTCGTCCTCGCTCTTGGGATCGGCGGCCGCCTCGGCGGGAACCGGCTCCTCCGGTGCGGTGGCGACGTCCTCGGGCTGCTCCATCTCGGGCATCACCTCGGGCGCCGGACCGCTTTCGTCGACTGGCTGCGCGTCGGCGATCTCGCTCGCCGCGGCCGCCGGTGTCTCCTCACGCACCACGGCGTCGACCGGGGCCTCCTCGCTGATCGGGGCGGCGACGGTTTCAGCCTCGATGGTCTCCGCTTCGGGCTTGGTGTCCAGGGCCGCAAGCACGGGTTCCTCGCGCACGTTCGCGGGCGTTACGTCCTCGGGCGCGGGGCCGGTCTCCTCGCGGGCCTCTGCCTCGGCCGGCGTGTCCTCGGGCTGTTCGGGCGCATCGCCTTCCGCAGGCACCTCCCCGGACGTCTCCGTCGCCTCGGTCTCGGCATCGGTCTCGGCCGCCTTCTTGCGGCCGCGCGAACGTGAGCGGGAGCGCTTGGGCTTCGCGGGTTTCTCCTCCGCTTCGGTCTCGGCTCCGGCCTCCGCCTCCGCCTCCGCGGGCTGCTCGAGCGCGGCGTCCTCGGAGCCCGGCTCCTCGGCGGTGTCGCCGTTCGCGTCGTCCTGCGTCTTTGCTTCGCCGTTCTCGCCGCGATTGCGCCCGCCGCGCCGACGCCGGCGGCGGCGCTTCTTCTTGGGCTGATCCTCGTCGTCCTCGCGGGCCTCCACGACCTCGGGGGCCTCGTCTTCGACCTCGACCTCCTGATCGTGGATCTCGTCGAGGTCGAGCCCGTCGACCTGGATCGCACCCGCCGTCGCGTCCTGCACCACCACGCGGCTCGCGGTCTTGAACCGCTCCATCTTGTGCTCGGGGCTGACGAGATGCGCGTCGCCGTTGATCTGGATCGCGATGCCGTAGCGCGTCTCGATCATCGCGATGTGCTCGCGCTTCACGTTCAACAGGTAGTTCGCGACGTCGACCGGGGCGGTCAGAACGATCTCCTTGCAGCGCTGGCGCACGCCCTCCTCCTCGAGCTCCCGGATGATCGAGAGGCCGAGGCTGTCGTTCGAGCGCACCAGGCCCGTGCCGTGGCAGGCGGGGCAGGGCTGGGTCGAGGCCTCCAGCATGCCGGGCCGCAGCCGCTGGCGGCTCATCTCCAACAGGCCGAAGGAGGAGATGCGGCCCACCTGGATGCGGGCGCGGTCGTGCTTGAGCGCCTCCTTCATCCGCTTCTCGACGGAGGCGTTGTTCTTGCGCTCGTCCATGTCGATGAAGTCGATGACGATCAGGCCCGCGAGGTCGCGCAGGCGAAGCTGGCGCGCCACCTCGTCGGCGGCCTCCAGGTTCGTCTTCAGCGCCGTCTCCTCGATCGAGCCTTCCTTGGTCGACCGGCCGGAGTTCACGTCGATCGCCACCAGCGCCTCGGTCACGCCGATGACGATGTAGCCGCCGGACTTGAGCTGGACGGTCGGGTTGAACATCTGGCCCAGATAACTCTCCACCTGGTGGCGGCCGAAGAGGCTGACCGGATCCTGGTAGAGCTTCACGTTCTTCGCGTGGCTCGGCATCAGCATCCGCATATAGTCCTTGGCCTCGCGGTAGCCTTCCGGACCCTCCACGAACACCTCGTCGATGTCGCGGGAGTAGAGGTCGCGGATCGAGCGCTTGATGAGGCTGCCTTCCTCGTAGATGAGCTGCGGCGCGATCGACTTCATCGTGAGGTCGCGGATCTGCTCCCACTGGCGGATGAGGTATTCGTAGTCCCGCTTGATCTCGGTCCGGGTCCGCTTCGCGCCGGCGGTGCGGATGATGAGACCGGCGCCCTTGGGCACCTCGATCTCGCCCGCGATCTCCTTGAGCTTCTTGCGGTCGGTGGCGTTCGTGATCTTGCGGGAGATGCCGCCGCCGCGCGCGGTGTTGGGCATGAGCACGCAGTAGCGTCCGGCGAGCGACAGGTAGGTCGTGAGTGCCGCGCCCTTGTTGCCGCGCTCCTCCTTGACCACCTGGATCAGCATGATCTGGCGGACCTTGATGACCTCCTGGATCTTGTAGCGGCGCATCTTGGGCCGGCGGCGGTTGTCGCGGCGGACCTCCTCGACATCGTCGTCGTCGCTCTCGATCTCCTCGGGCGCGGGAACGGAGGCGTCTTCGGCCTCCGCGTCGCTCGGCACCTCGCCCTCGGGCAGGGGATCGCCTTCGGGCGTATCCACCAGGTCGGCCGCCTCGTCGAGACCGCTGGTCACGTCGGGGCCATCGCCTTCGAGGAGCGATTCCTCCAGCGCGCCGCGCACGGCCTCCTCGGGCAGGGCCTGCTCGGTCGCGGCGGCGGGCGTCGCCTCGTCGATCACGGCATCGACGGGCGGCGTGACGTCGGCGGAAGGATCGGTCACCGCCTCGACGATGGCGTCCTCGCTGTCGGTGCGGATCGGCGCCTCGGCCGGATCGTCGGCCACGGGCGTGGCCTCGGCATCGACCTCGGCGGCATCCGCGGGCAGGTCCGCGCTCACGGTCTCGTCCGCCGGTGCACCGTCCTTGGCGGCCGCCGAGCGGGAGCGGGAGCGCGACCGGCCGCGGCGGGCCTTCGGCTTGTCCTCTTCCTCCTCCTCGGCGCGACGGGCCTGTTCCTCCGCCTCCTGCTCGGCGAGCAGCGCCTCACGGTCCGCGACGGGGATCTGGTAGTAGTCCGGGTGGATCTCGGAGAAGGCGAGGAAGCCGTGCCGGTTCCCGCCATAGTCCACAAAAGCCGCCTGAAGTGACGGTTCGACCCGCGTGACCTTCGCCAGGTAGATGTTTCCGGAAAGCTGTCGCTTGTTCAGGCTTTCGAAATCGAATTCCTCGACCTTCTGGCCGTCGACGACGACCACCCGCGTTTCCTCGCTGTGGGTGGCATCGATAAGCATCTTTTTGGGCATGCAATCTCTTCGACACGCCTTCGGGCGGGGCGGATTGCTCCGCTCCGCATCCTCGGCGTGCTTTCGGTAAGGGCGATGCGCCCCGGACGGCATGCAGGTGGGGCGGTCTTTCCGCTTCCCATGCCTGCCTGTCCTGCCCGGTCGCGTTTCATCGCGTTTTCTGATCCTGGGGGGCGGACTGTGCGCCCCCTGCGTTGGGGCCGGGCGCACCCGGCTTTCCTCGATATTGGCCGTTCGGCCGGTCGCGACCCGGTTTCCCGCCGGTCGCCCCGCGCGGCAGGGCCGGATCGGGTACGGTGGGCGGACGGGTCCGCGACGAATTCTTCACGAAGGTGCGACGGATCGCGCCTTGGTTCCGGTATATGACCACGAAAGCGGCAATTACAATTTGTTTTTGCGCCGCCTTCGCGGGACATGGTATCGAGAAGGCGGAACGACGGCCCGCGCAATGGGCCGCGACAGGCACGAGCAGGTGCATGACATGCGACAGATCCTGAAGGGGCTCGCCGCCGGCGCGTTCGCCCTTCTCGTTGGCGGCGCGGCGCTTGCCGAGCCGCGCGTCACCGGCATCTCGGCCGACACCGAAGGCTGGTTGAGCAAGACGATGACACTGCGCATCGCGCTGAGCGAGGCCGCGCCCTTCCGCGTCGCCCTGCCGGAGGACGGCACGGTACGCGTGGAACTCGACGGGGCCGAGGCCGCGCCCGACCTGCTGCTCGAACCCGACGCCTATCTGGAGCGCTACCGCGCGACCGCCCCCGACGACGAGACGCTGCGCCTCGACATCGGCATTACACGCGCCGCGGAGCTGGAGCAGGCGCGCATCGACCGCGCCGGCGCCACGCCGGCACTGGTACTGACCCTCGCGCTGGCCCGCGCGGCGGTGACGCCCGGCGCCTCGGCCCTTGCCGCCCCCGCCGATACCCTGCCGGTCATCGTGCTCGACCCGGGCCATGGCGGGGTCGACCCCGGCGCCATTCGCGACGGTGTGGCGGAGAAGGAGATCGCGCTGACCTTCGGGCTGGAGCTGGCCGAGGCGCTGCGCGCCACCGGCCGCTACGAGGTGTATCTCACCCGCGAGACCGACGCCTTCCTCACCCTGCGCGAGCGGGTGCGGACCGCGCGCAGCCATGGGGCGGCGCTATTCCTGTCGCTCCACGCCAACACGGTGACGGAGGGCAATGCCTCCGGCGCCGCGGTCTACACCCTCTCTGCCCGTGCCAGCGATCGGGAGGCCGCGGCACTCGCCGCCCTCGAGAACCGTGCCGACGCGGTGGGTGGTGCGCAACTCGCCGTGGAGGACGACGACCTCGCCGCCCTCCTGACCGACATGGCGCAGCGGGAGACGAATCTGCGCTCCGTCCACTTGGCGGAGGCGTTGGTGGAGGGACTGCGCGGTTCCGTCGGCGTGATCCGCTCCAATCCGCACCGCGCGGCGGGCTTCCGCGTGCTGAAAGCGCCGGACGTCCCGTCGGTGCTGGTCGAACTGGGGTTTCTGTCGGATGCACAGGACCTTGCGAACATGACCTCACCCGTCTGGCGGGCCCATGCCGCCGACGGAGTGATCGCGGCGGTGGATGACTGGGCCTCGCGCGATCGTGTCCTCGCGCCGCAACTCGCAGCCACGTCCGTGCCGGTCCGGGACTGACAGTCGCTGGGCCGGATGCTAGATAGACCCGAACTGCGGGCCGCGCCCGCGACGCCAGAGTAGACTTATGCGGTATCTGACTCGTTTCATCGGCTGGGTGTTCTCAGCCCTCGTCCTCGCCATTCCGATGGCGGCCCTCACCGTCGGCTTCGTGATCTGGGCCTATTCCGAGGGCCTGCCGGATCCGGAGGAGCTGGCGAGCTACGAGCCCCAGACGCTGTCCCGCGTGTACTCCGAGGACGGCATCCTGATGGACGAGTACCTGCGCGAGCGGCGCGTCTTCGTGCCGATCGACGAGGTGCCGGACCTGGTCAAGCAGGCCTTCATCTCCGCCGAGGACAAGAACTTCTACAGCCATCCGGGCTTCGATGCGCGCGGCATGGTCTCGGCGGCCATCGACACGCTGCAGGGCAACACGCGCGGCGCGTCCACCATCACGCAGCAGGTGGTGAAGAACTTCCTGCTGTCGGGCGAGCGGGAGATCGAGCGCAAGATCCGCGAGGTCATCCTCGCCGTGCGGCTGGAGAACGCGCTGACCAAGGATCAGATCCTGGAACTCTACCTTAACGAGATCTTCCTCGGCCAGAACAGCTACGGCATCGTGGCGGCGGCCAACAACTACTTCGGCAAGACGCTGGAGGAGCTGACGGCGCAGGAGGCGGCGTACCTCGCCGTCCTGCCCAAGGCGCCCTCGACCTACCACCCCGTCCGCGAGGCCGACCGGGCGATCGGCCGGCGCAACTACGTGCTGCGCGAGATGCGGGAGAACGGCTATCTCACGCAGGAGGAGTTCGACACCGCCCGCGCGACACCGCTGCTGTCGGTGCAGGGCGGCGACTACCAGCCCGCCGAGCAGGTCGCGACCGACCGCAGCTACTTCACCGAGGAGATCCGCCGGCAGCTCACCCGCCAGCTCGGCGAGGACCGGCTGCTGACCGGCGGCCTCACCATCCGCGCGACGATCGAGCCCGAGGTGCAGGAGGCCGCGGCCGCGGCACTGCGCCAGCGCCTCGTCGAATACGATCGGGAGCGGGGCGGCTATCGCGGTCCGCTCGCGCAGATCGAGCAGGAGCTGGACCCGCAGAACGAGGAGCAGTGGCGCCTCGCCCTCGCCGCCACCCGCGGCGTGCGCGATGTGCCCGACTGGCACATGGCCGTGGTCCTCGACATGGACGGCGAGAGTGCGCGCATCGGCATCGAGGGCGTGGACGAGCCGGAGGAGGGCGGCCATCGCCTCTATGTCCGCGACTTCCAGTGGGCCCGGCCGCGGCTGGAGGGCACCCGCCTGGGCTCCGCCCCGGACAGCCCCGACGATATCCTCGCAGTCGGCGACGTGATCCTGGTCACCGCGGGTCTGGAGGAGGACGGGTCCTTCCGCAACTGGAACCTGCGCCAGGTGCCGGAGCTTCAGGGCGCGTTCATGGTGATGGATCACCGCACGGGCCGCGTGCTCGCAATGCAGGGCGGGTTCTCCTACGACGCGACCAGCTTCAACCGGGCGACGCAGGCGACGCGGCAGCCCGGCTCGGCCTTCAAACCCTTCGTCTATGCCGCCGCCCTCGACAGCGGGTTCACGCCGAACTCCATGATCCTCGACGCGCCCTTCACGATGCGCGTGCCGGGACAGCCGGACTGGCGGCCGAAGAACTATTCCGGCTCCACCTCCTTCAACGGGCCGACGCTGATGCGCACGGGGCTGGAGCGGTCGCTCAACCTCATGACGGTGCGGATCGCCGATACCGTCGGCATGGACGTGATCGCGGGCTATGCGGAGGATTTCGGCATCTACGAAGAGATGCAGCCCTACCTGCCCATCGCGCTCGGCGCGCAGGAGACCACGCTCTACCGCCTGATCTCGGCCTACGCGATGTTCGCGAACGGCGGTCAGGAGGTCGAGCCCACCATGGTCGACCGCATCCAGGACCGGCGAGGCAACACGATATACCGCCATGACCGGCGCGTGTGCGAGGGCTGCGAGGTCACCGACTTCGCCGACCAGCCCGAGCCCTTCATCTACTCCACGGCGGAGCGGACGATGAGCCGGATCACCGCCTTCCGCCTGATCTCGATGCTGGAGGGCGTCGTCGACCGCGGCACGGCCGCATCGCTCGCCTCCCTCCCGGTCCCGCTCGCAGGCAAGACCGGCACGACGAACGAGAGCCGCGACGCCTGGTTCATCGGCTTCACCCCGGACATCGTGGCGGGCTGCTATGTCGGCTTCGACAACCCGCGCAACATGGGGCAGGGCGGTACGGGCGGCGGCATGTGCGGTCCGGTCTTCCGCGCCTTCATGGAGGATTACCTGGAGCTGCGCCCCGCCGATCCGGGCCGCTTCGCCCCGCCCTCGGGCGTGGAGGCGGTGAAGATCGCCCGCGGCTCCGGCGTGCGCCTGCCCGACGGTGCGACCGGCGACTGGGTCTGGGAGGTCTTCCCCAACGGCGCAGCCCCGTCCGTGGGGCAGGCCGCCGCCGTGATCGGCGAGGCCTACGATCTGTCCGACCTGCCCGAGACGACCGGCGGCGACGTCTTCGTCGAGACCCTGCCGGGCAGCGACGCAGGCGCGGGCGGCTCGGTGCCGGTTCCGGCGCCGCCGGCCATCAGCGACGATGCGCTGGGCGGCGGCGGGCTTTACTGAACCTGCCATCGCTCCGTCATGGACGGGGGGTGACTGCCCCGCTAGGTCCTTGCGGGGACCGGATGGCGGGAGGGCTGCAGTGAGTTGGGATCAGTCGGCGGGCGCCTGGATCGCGGGCCAGGGCGCGCATGGTGACTTCAGCCGGCAATATGTCCTCGATGTTCCGATGCTGGACCGCGTGCACGCCTTCGCACCGCGCCGCCTGCTGGACCTCGGCTGCGGCGAGGGCCGCTTCTGCCGGCATCTCGCCGGCGATGTCGAGGAACTGACCGGCCTCGATCCTACCTCCGCGCTCATCGCCCGGGCCCGTGCGCTCGGCGGCGCGCGCTTCGTGGAGGGCCGCGCCGAGCGCATGCCCTTCGCCGATGACAGCTTCGACATGGTCGTGAGCTATCTCAGCCTGATCGATATCGGGCAGATCGACGCTGCCCTCGACGAGGTCTGCCGTGTCCTGGGCCGCGGTGGCCGGATGCTGATCGCCAACCTCTCCGGCTTCGCGACGGCGGCGAACGGTACCTGGTCCAGCCGACCCGATGGCAGCCGCGACATGACCGTACGGCGTTACCTCGAATGCCGCGTTGAGATGGTCGGGTGGAAGGGCATCCGCATCGAGAACTGGCACCGGCCGCTCTCCTTCTACATGAAGGCCTTCCTCTCCCGCGGCTTCACGCTCACCCATTTCGACGAGCCCGCCTGCACCGAACCCACGCACTCCAAGGCCGAGGCCTACGACAACGCGCCCTACCACCTGATGATGGAATGGCAGGCTCCCTGAGCACCACACCCCGCCTTCTTCTTGCGTCCAAGTATCCCCGCCGGAGGCATCTCCGCCTGCCACGCGCGAAACCACATGCCGCGACGCGCCGCCGCACTAGGTTGCGTCGCAGCACCCAGCGACGGAGCTCGACATGACCACTGCCACGGCTGCCGCAGGGGGCGGCGAGACTTTCTGCCCCAGGAAACGCCGGCGCTTCGTCCTGATCGCGGCGATCCTCGCCTCGGCCATGGGCTTCATCGACGGCTCGGTCGTCTCGGTCGCGGTCCCGGCGATGCGCGAGAGCCTCGACGCCTCGCTCGCCGACATCCAGTGGGTGAACAATGCCTACATGCTGACCCTCTCGGCCTTCATCCTGGTGGGCGGCGCGGCGGGCGACCGCTACGGCGTTGCGCGCGTCTTCGTCTGGGGGATCTGCCTCTTTGTCGTCGCCTCCGTCCTGTGCGCCCTGGCGCCCACGGTGGAGACGCTGATCCCCGCCCGCGCGCTCAAGGGGATTGGGGCGGCGATCATGGTGCCGGGCAGCCTCGCCATCATCTCCAAGAGCTATCCGAAGGGCGAACGGGGTCAGGCGATCGGCATCTGGGCGGCCGCCTCCGCCGTCACCACCGCCATCGGCCCGATCCTCGGCGGCGCGATCCTGAGCGCCGGCAACGCCGAGTTCTGGCGCGTGATCTTCCTCATCAACCTGCCGATCGGCGCGATCGCGCTGTGGCTTCTGATCGTGAAGGTCCCGCGCGACGAGGCGGAGCACGACGACCCGCTCGACTGGACAGGAGCCGCGCTCGCCACCCTTGCGCTCGGCCTGATCGCCTGGGCCATGACCGGGCCGGAGGGGGAGGGCGGCGTGCCGGATGCGGGCCACATCGCCACCTTCGGGCTCGCGGGTCTCGCGGCATTGGTCGCCTTCGTGGTGTGGGAGGGGCGGGCAAGGCATCCGATGATGCCGCTGAAGCTCTTTGCCATGCCCGGTTTCGCCTCGGCCAACGCGGTTACCTTCACGCTCTATTTCGCGCTCGGCGCGGTGCTCTTCTACCTGCCGATGACGCTGATCGCCGGCTGGGGCATCAGCGAGGTGCAGGTGACGCTGCTCTTCCTTCCGCTGACGCTCTTCATCGCGCCGATGTCGGCACCCATCGGAAAGCTCGCGGACAAGGTCGGCCCCGCGCCGCTGATCGGGGCCGGTTCGGCTTGCGTGGCGCTCGCCTATGCGAGCCTCGCCTTCGGGATCGGGTGGCAGAGCTTCTGGGGACACGTCCTGCCTTCGATGGCGCTGATGGGCTTCGGGATGGGTCTGGTGGTCTCGCCCCTGTCGGCCGCGGTGATGGGATCGGTGGAGGATGAGGACAGCGGTGCCGCCTCCGGCATCAACAACGCGATCAGCCGGATGGCCGGGCTGGTGGCCGTGGCGGCGATGGGCGGGGTCGCGGCGGCGGCCTTCGCGGCGGCCGGTGGCGATGTGACCATCGGCTTCGGCGACCCGGATGCGGGCGCCGATCCCACGAGCGCGGGCTTCGCGGCCATCGCCTGGGTGACCGCCGCCCTGTCGGCCCTGTCGAGCGCGCTTGCCTTCACCACCCTGCGGTGGGGGCCGCCTCAGCCCGATTGAGCGGTGACCCGCACCCGCCCCCGAAACCGTCCCGGCCGCAGCGCCGGGACCTTTCAGAACGAAGCGCCATCCAGCGAAAGACCCCGGATCAGGTCCGGGGTGTTGACACTTAGAAGTACTCTCCCGCCCGGCGGCGGCGCCCTCGGCAATCCGCAACAAAAAAGCGGCGCCCCGAGGAGCGCCGCACCAGTCTGACAGGGAGATCGTCCTACTCGCTCGCGGCGAGCTCTTCCGGCAGGCGGAAGGTCCAGAGCAGGCCGCCCTGGTTCAGGTAGTTCACCGTTGCCGCGACCTCGCCGCCCCAGAGCGGCACCGCGCCGCCCCAGCCGGAGATGACGGAGACGTATTGCGTCCCGTTCTGCTCCCACGTGATGGGCTGGCCGACGATGCCCGAGCCGGTTTGGAAGGACCACAGCTCCTCACCGGTCTCGTCGTCATAGGCGACGAGGTGCCCCTCGGGCGTGCCGGTGAAGACGAGGCCGCCCGCGGTGGTCATCACGCCACCCCAGAGCGGGGCGCCGTTCTGCACCTCCCACACCCACTCGCCGGTCAGCGGGTCGATGGCCTTCAGCGAGCCGATATGATCCTCGTAGTTCGGCTTGATCGTGAAGCCGGAGCCGAGATAGGCCGCGCCGCGGCGGTAGGTCACCGGCTCGTTCCAGATGTCCATGCCCCACTCGTTGGACGGCACGTAGAAGTAGCCGGTGCGCGGGGAGTAGGCCATCGGCATCCAGTTCTTGCCGCCGAGGAAGGAGGGCGAGGCGAAGATCGTCTCGCCGCGCGCGCCGTCGGCCGCCTCGGCGGGATCGCCGGGCCGGTTCTCCTCGACGAAGATCGGGCGTCCGTTCTCGTCGATCCCTTCCGCCCAGGAGATGTCCTTCACGAAGGGCCAGGCGTCGACGAAGGCCCCATCCTCGCGATTCAGCACATAGAAGAAGCCGTTACGGTCGGCGGTGGCGTAGCGCTGGTTTCCTTCCGCATCCACGAACGGGATGACCTCGTTCACGCCGTCATAGTCCCAGCCCTCGCGCGGGGTGGTCTGGAAGTGCCACTTGATCTCGCCCGTCGCCGGGTCGATGCCGAGGCGGGAGGCCGCGTAGAGCGCGTCGCCCATCAGGTCGTCGCTCTCGGTCCCGCCGGCGCGCAGCCAGGAGTTCCAGGGTGCGGGGTTGCCGGTGCCGAAGACCAGCGTGTCGGTGTCCGCGTCATAGGAGCCGCCGAGCCAGGTCGCGCCGCCGCCGGTCTGCCACATGTCGCCGGGCCAGCTCGCATTGAGCTCGCCGGTCATGGTGCTCTCCTCCCCGTTGAGGGTGCCCATGTGCCCCTCGATCACGGGGCGGGTCCAGACAAGGTCGCCGTTCTCCACGTTGCGGGCCTGGACCTCGCCCACGATCCCGAACTCGCCGCCCGAATTGCCGGTGATCACGAGGCCGTCCACGATCAGCGGGGCCGCGGTGTAGGAATAGCCCGCGCGGTAATCCGCGATCCGGTCGCGCCAGATCACGTCGCCGGTCTTGTAGTCGAGTGCGACGATGGTCGCGTCCAGCGTGCCGAAGATGATCTTGTCGCCGTAGATCGCCGCCCCGCGGTTGACCACGTCGCAGCAGGGCAGGATGCCCTCGGGCAGGCGGGCGTCGTACTGCCAGATCTCCTCGCCCGTCTCCACGTCGATCGCATAGAGGCGGCTGTAGGAGCCGGTGATGTACATGATGCCGTCATAGACCAGCGGCTGGGTTTCCTGCCCGCGCTGCTTCTCCCCGCCCAGCGAAAAGGCCCAGGCCGGAACCAGGTTCGCCACGTTGTCGCGGTTGAGCGTGTCGAGCGGGCTGTAACGCTGGAGGTGCCGGCCCATGCCGTTCGTCACGACCTGCGTCGTGATGTCCTGGTCGTTGGCCAGATCCTCCTCGGTCACCTGCGCATGTGCGGCGACGGCGAGCATCGCCGTCGTCGCGGCCAACGTCGCCGCAATGGATGCGAACCTGTTCATGTCATTCCTCCCGTTTGCGTTCTCTTGTCGTTGGCCGAATCGCGGATCGCGCGGTGTTTTCGGCTGATCGGAGTATCCCGTGGCCCCCCTGAGCGCGGAATTGGCCATTGGTCGTAGGGGAAGACGTATCTCTTTGCGGCAAGGCGCAGGCTGGTATAAAATCATTATATTACAATGAATTCGGAGATGAACTTCATCCTCGCCCCGTCACCCGTACTGCCGGTGACGGAGGCCGGACCGTTGGGCGGCGCGCGCGAGATCGTCTTGGTCGACGGTCAGGGCGAACGGCTCCGGATCGGGCGGATCCGGTTCGAGCGGGACGGCTGTGAGCTTCCCTTCGGCAGCGTCGATTTCTCGGACCACGTCCCCTCGATGCGGTCCTTCCGATGTAACACGCGCGGGGCGCGGCAGCTCTGTCACCTGGAGGACCCCCTTGCGCCAAGGCGCAGGACCTCGGCGCGAAGCTGACGGAGCTCGAATACGATCTGCTCTTCGTCTCCAAGGGGCGGGGAGTACGGAATCGGCACATAACATAAAACGGCGCCCGAGGGCGACAGTCTCGCCGGCACGCTACACGAGGTCGGCCTGCGCCCCCCGCCGTGCTGCTGCCCGCGTAGGAGATGCGGTCGATCCGCGATTGGGACCTGCGCGCGGCCGAACCCGCCGACCATGGGCCGTCGGTCCCGCGCATCGAACAGGCGCTCGCCTTTGGTCGTATTCAGCTTCCGTGGACGATCGCTACTCTCAAGGAAAACTTTGGGGAGGACCGATCCAATGAAATTCGTGAAGGCCGCGATCTTCGCATCCCTGCTCGCGACACCCGTCGCGGCGGAGGAACAGCCGGTGCTCCGTGCCGCGGTGCTCGAATACGGCACGGTGAACTGGGAGCTCGATACGATCGAGCGCGAGGGCTTCGACACCGCCAACGGTTTCGACCTGCAGGTGCAGGGCGTGGGCGGCAGTGCCGCGGCCCAGGTCGCCTTCCAGGGTGGCGAGACCGACGTCATCGTCTCCGATTGGCTGTGGGTCGCGCGGCAGCGCGCGGCGGGCCGCGACTACGTCTTCATCCCCTATTCCCGCGCGGTGGGTGGGGTGATGGTACCGGCGGACAGCGGCGTCGAGAGCCTCGCCGATCTCGCCGGGCAGACCGTGGGCATCGCGGGCGGGCCGCTCGACAAGAGCTGGCTGATCCTGCGCGCCTATGCCCAGCAGGAGCACGGGATGGACCTCGTGGCCGAGACCGAGCAGGTCTTCGGCGCGCCGCCCCTGATCTTCCAGACCGCGATGCAGGGCGAGCTGGGTGGCGCGGTCAACTTCTGGCACTTCATGGCGAAGATGGAGGCGGGCGGGATGCGCCAGCTCATCTCGACCGCCGAGGCGGCAGAGGCGCTGGGCCTCGATCCGGATACGCCGCTCCTCGGCTACGTGGTGCGGGGCGAGATGCTGGAGGAGAACCCGGAGCTCGTCGCGGGCCTCGCCGCCGCCTCCCGCGCCGCGAAGGATCTGCTGGCAAGCGACGATGCGGCGTGGGAGCCGCTGCGCGAGCGGATGCGCGCCAATGACGAGGCGCAGTTCGAGGCCCTGAAGGCGGGCTTCCGCGCCGGCATCCCGGCCCCTGGTCCCGTGGACGAGGCCGCCGCCGACCGCATGCTGCGCCTGATGGCGGAGCTCGGCGGCGAGGAGCTGATGGGCACCACGACCGAGCTGCCCGACGGCCTCTTCGTGCAGCCCGGCCTCTGAGCGTGTTCGACACAGGCGGCCCCGGCCCGGTCCTCGCCCTGCAGCTGCGGGGCATGGCCTACGGGGCCGAGGCCGTGCTGGGGCCGCTCGACCTGACGGTGGAGCGGGGGGAGACGGTGGCGATCACCGGCCCCTCGGGCATCGGCAAGTCGACGCTGCTGCGGATCGTGGCGGGGCTGGAGCCCGGCTTCGACGGGCGGCGGGAGGTGCCGGGGCGCATCGCCATGGTCTTTCAGGAGCCGACCCTGCTGCGCTGGCGTTCGGCCCGCGACAACCTGCGGTTGGCCGACGGGATCGATGCGGCACGCGCCGACGCGGCGCTGGCGGAGGTGGGGCTCGACGGTCTGGGCGACCGGTTCCCCGACCAGCTCTCCCTCGGCCAGCAGCGGCGGCTGGCGCTGGCCCGCGCCTTCGCCTCCGAGCCCGACCTGATGCTGATGGACGAGCCCTTCGTCTCCCTCGACGCACGGCTCGCGGACGAGATGATGGGGCTCTTCGAGGAGCTGCGCGCGCGTCGCCACCTCGGCACGCTCCTGGTCACGCACGTGGCAGCGGAGGCGGAGCGGCTGGCGACCCGCATCCTCACCCTCTCGGGCCGCCCGGCGACCCTCGCCTGACGCTTTCATCTTTCCGGCCAATACGCCCGCCGGAGGCGCACATGGCCACCGGCGGTGTCGTGAGTATTTGGGCGAACTCGAAAGCCGGGATCAGAAGCCGGGATCAGAAGACGGGGGCGTAGCGCCAGTTGTCCGCGTCGGGCGTGACGACATCGAGGTCGTAGTCGGCGGCGCGGAGGCGCTGGGCGAACTCGATGCCGGCGTCTGCCGCGCGGTCGACCATGGCGCGGCCCGCGGCGTCGTCCTGCGGGGTGCCGAAGCCGCGCATCAGGTCGACGCCGTGGTTGAACATGCCCAGCGGATCGCCCGCCTCGGCGGCGCGGCGGTTCCATTCGGCGGAGGCGTCGGGGTCGAATTCGCCGCCGTAGCCGTTCTGATCCATGTAGCTCATCCAGGCCATCGAGGCGGTATAGCCCGCGTCGGCGCAGGCCTGGAACGTCTCGCGCGCGGGGTCGTGATCGCCGCTCTTCGTCATGCCGTAGCCCGACGCGCAGTCCATCATCGAGGTCTGGCCGTTGCGAATGTTGTCGATCACCCGGTCCAGCGACATCTCGTCGGGATTGAGGGTGCCGCCCGGATTGTCCTGCGCGAGGGCGGGCGTGGCGAGGAGCAGGCAGGCAAGCGCGGCTCTGAGCATGACAGTTCTCCTTTTCGGCGAGACATAGCACGATTTCGGCGCGGCCTGCAGACGACGAAGGTGCTAGCGCTTCCGCCGCACCATGCCGCGGGCCGGATCGTAGCCCCAGAGGGCGAGCGCCATGAAGGCGGCGGCGGCGAGCACGGTCCAGCCGAGCGCATCCGGCTTCACCTCGGCATAGAGCGCGAAGCGGATCAGCTCGACCGCGTGGGTGAAGGGGTTCACGGCGCAGATGTCGCGCAGCAGCTCGGAGCTCTCGGCCATCTTCCACAGCGGGTAGAGGGCCGACGACAGGAAGAACATCGGGAAGATGACGAAGTTCATCACGCCCGCGAAGTTCTCCAGCTGCTTGATGAAGGACGACAGCGCCAGTCCCAGCGCCCCCAGCATCAGCCCGGCGAGCAGGAGGGCGGGAAGCGCCAGCAGGTAGCCGGGCCACGGCATGGTGATGCCGAAGGCGGCGGCGATGGCGAGGAAGGCGTAGGCCTGCAGGATCGAGATCGTGGTGCCCGCCAAGAGCTTGCAGAACAGCAGCCACCAGCGCGGCAGGGGCGAGGTGAGCATGAGCCGCATAGACCCCATCTCGCGGTCGTAGACGAGGCTGAGCGAGGACTGCATCCCGTTGAAGAGCAGGATCATGCCGCAGAGGCCCGGCACGATGTAGGTCTCGTAGGTGATGTAGGTCTTGTAGGGCGGGATGATCGAGAGGCCGAGGGCGGCGCGGAAGCCGGCGGCGAAGACCAGCAGCCACACGAGCGGGCGCACGAGGGCCGCGATGAACCGCCCGCGCTGGCGGAGGAAACGCAGGAATTCGCGGAGCGCGATGGCCCGGAGGGCGGCGAGCCAGCTCATGCCGGAGCTCCGGTCAGCGCGAGGAAGGTGTCGGCCACGCTGTCCGGTGCGATCTCGCCCGCGATGCCGTCGGCGAGCACCCGGCCGCGGTGCAGGATGACGAGGCGGTCTTCGGGGCGCACCTCGTCGGTGAGGTGCGTGGCCCAGAGGACGGTGAGGCCATCCTCGGCGCAGAGGCGATGCACATGCCCGGTGATCGCCGCGCGGGAGGCGGCGTCAAGGCCCACGGTGGGCTCGTCGAGCAGGAGGACCGAGGGGCGGTGGATCAGGGCGCGGGCGATCTCCACCCGCCGCCGCTGGCCGCCGCTCAGTTCGCGGGCTTTCGTCTCGGCGCGATCGGTCAGGCCCGCACGGTCCAGTGCCGCCTCGGTCCGCTCGGCCGCGTCGCGGCCCGAGAGGCCGTGCAGTGCCGCGAAGTAGGTGAGGTTGCGCCGGACGCTCAGGTCCATGTCGAGGGTTGGTTGCTGGAAAACCACGCCGATCTCCGCCAGCGCCTTGCGCGGGGCCGTGGCGATGTCGTGCCCGGCCACCGCGATCCGTCCCTCGGCCGTCGTGAAGAGCCGGGTGAGCAGGGCGAAGAGCGTGGACTTTCCGGCGCCGTTCGGCCCCAGCAGTGCGCAGAACGCGCCGCGCGCCACCTCGAACGACACGTCATCGAGCGCCCGGTTCGCACCGTAGGAAAAGCCGACGCCCTGGACCGACAGGGTCAACGGATGGTGATCTCCAGCCGCTGCGTCTCCCCGGTCGAGCCGGGCACCATCAGGTGATAGCTGCCGGGCTTGATGGCGATGAAGCCGATCTCCATCACGCCCGCCTCGTCGAATTCCACGCTGTCGAGGCCCAGCGGGCGGATCTCCAGCCCCTCGATGACGATCTCATCGATCCAGATGGCGCGGAAGAATTCGGGCCCGACGAGGGCGAGTTCCTGGCTTCCGTCCGCCTCGATCTCGATCTCGTAATAGGTGCCCGATTGCAGCTCCAGCGGCGCGTCGGCCAGCGGCATGCCCGCGCTCAGCGTGATCGGCGGCAGATCCTCCTTGTTGCCGGCCGACAGCAGGCCCGCGAGGCCGAAGCGGTTGTCGTCGTCATCGTCGGCCAGCGCCGGCATGGCGGCGAGCAGTGCGCAGCCCAAGAGAAGCGTGCGAAGCATGAAGTATCCTCCCGATGGTCGTTGTTTTGGGTCGTTGGTTATTCGGTGGGCCGGTAGGCGGCGCCCCACGGGAAGCGGCCGACCTTGATCGTGTTCACCGCCTCGCGGTTCTCCACATCGATGACGCTCACATCGCCCGAGACGCCGTTGGTGGTGAAGAGCAGCGACTTGTCGCCGTTGAAGGCCATGTGCCAGACCCGGCGGCCGACGAGGATGTAGTCCTCGACCTCGTAGGTCTCGGCATTGACCACGGCGACATGGTTGGAGGGTCCGAGGGCGACGAAGGCGAAGGCCTCGTCCTCGGTCAGCTCGAAGCCCACGGGCTGGACGCGGTCGGGGTGGATGCCCTGCACCTCGAACTCGATCTTGGCGAGCTCGGCCTGGCTTTCGACGTCGAAGACGCTGATCGTCCCGCCGATCTCGGCCGAGACCCAGAGCTCCGTCCCGTCCTTCACGAATTCGGCGTGCCGCGGACGCGAGTCGACGAGGGTGTTGGCGAAGAGCTCCTGCGTCTCGGTGTCGATCCAGTGCGCCATGTTGGTGGTTTCGGAGGTGGTGATGGCGATGGCCCCGTCGGGGCTCACGGCCATGCCCTCCGGCTCGATGCCGACATCGATCTGGGCGATCACCGTCCGGCTCTCCGTATCGACGACGGTGGTGATCGCGTCGTCCTCGTTGGCGATGTAGAGGTGGCGGTTGTTGGGATGCAGCACGAACTGCTCGGGATCCTCGCCAGAGGGCAGGTCGTGCAGGATCTCGCCGGTCTCGGGGTCCATCACCTGCACCGCGTCACTGTCGGAGGCGCAGATGTAGACCACCGAATAGTCGTGGGCGAAGGTGATGCCGCGGGGGCGCTCACCGGTCTCGATCGTGCGCACGACCTCCTGCGTCTCCACATCGATGACGCTGATGGTGTCGTCCTTCTCGTTCGTCACCCAGATCTCGTCGGCGAGGGCCGGGGAGGCGGCGAGCAGCAGGGGAAGGATGTAGCGCATCTCTCACTCCGTGAAGGCGGTGCAGGTGGTTTCGGGCGCGTCCGAGCCCAGCGTGTCGAGCTCCGAGGTCGGGTGCAGGAACCCCTCCAGCGGGGCCATGGCGACGACGGCGCGCTCGGTGACGAGGGGGATCGGCTGGCGAAGCTGGCCGTTCCAGGGGCGGAAGCTCATGGGACGGCCCTTGAAACCGGCGAGCTCGAAGGATTCCGACAGGATGTATTCGCGCAAGGCAGGCGCCTCGGCGGACCCCGCGCGCGTCACGGCCTCGCCGATGGTGCGCATCGCGGCCCAGGCGCCGTAGTCGTCGGGGCGCATGGGGCGGCTCGCGTGCTCCTCGAACCGGTTCTGGAGCTGAGCGGCGCCCCATTGCTCGACCACCGGCGCCCAGGCGACGGCGGTGAGCCCTTCGGAGCCCGCGACGGGCCGCGGCTCCCAGGTGTTGTAGGCGATGTAGCGGCCGAAATCGTGGATCTCGTCGGCGATCAGCAGGATGTCGTGGTCGCGCAGCTCTTGCGTGAAGAGCGGAACCTCCTGGCTCGCATTGCGGCGCATGTCGGCGTCGAAGGCCCATTCGGCTTCGTCGCTAAGCCCCAGCCCGAACTTCTCCAGCGAGCCGCGCAGGGCGTCGGCATAGGCGACGTCGTCGGGATGGGTGCCGTAGACCAGCGCCGTCTCGTCCCAGCGGCGGAACACGAGGAACTGGGCGAGCGCGTCGGTGCGCATGGCGTTGGAGGGCAGGGCGTGCAGCACGTTCGCCCGGCAATCGGCACCGCGGAGCCGGTCGTCCCCGGCGGTGGCGTTGAAGAGGATCGCGCCCGCGGCCTCGGGCAGATCGGCGACCTCGAGCAAGGCGTCGGCGGGGGCGTCCACGATCAGCAGCGAGCTGGTGCTGAGCGCCCCGACCGCCGCTTCGGCGAAGTCGCCACCGGGTGCGACGCTCACGACCTCCAGCGCCCACTCCTGACCCATGAACCGGCCCGTGGTGGCGTTGTCGGCAAGCCCGACCTCGGCGCCCGCGATGCCCTCATCCTCGGGGAACGGATCGAGATTGGACAGGACCGGAGGCGCCTCCATCTCCTGCCTCAGATAGACCACGTCGACGGTGACCTGCGCCGAGGCGGCAGTCGCGCACAGCACGGATGCTGCGAAGATCGCGGCGTTGCGCATCGTCCTCCCCTTTTTCGTTTTGAGAACGCTACCAAGCGCCGCCGCCCACCCGAATACGACCAATGTCTAGCCGGACGGCCCCCGTCCTTGGCCGAAGGTCTAATTCCGCGCCGTCGGGGGGCGTGCCTATGCTCTGCCCAACGATATGGAGGATACCCATGGCACGCATCACCCGCCTCGGCACCCTCGGCGCACTTGCGCTGATCACATCGACCGGCCTCTCCTTCGCGCATGGCGACGTCGCCCCGCAGGAGGTGGACACCAGCGGCCTGCCGGAGGTCGGCGAGGAATGGGCCTTCGAAAACCCCTACCGCGGGGATGCCGAGGTCTATGCCGCCGCGATCGACATCGGCGCATCGGGCTACAACCAGAACTGCGCGCGGTGCCACGGGCTCGGCGGCGTGTCGGGTGGGCTGGCACCTGACCTGCGGTTCCTGGAGGCCGACGAGTTCGGCGACGAGTGGTATGTCGAGCGCTACCGCAACGGCTACACCCAGAACGGCATCACCCGGATGCCGGCCTTCGGCGAGCTGCTGGGGCAGGAGGCCGCCTGGGCCATCCGCTCCTATATCGAAACGCGGCCCGACGACCAGCAGATCACCGAGAAGACGCCGGAGCTGCGCACGATCCGCGACCAGCTCGTGGAGTGGTCCGACGGGGGCGAGGCCGATCCCGAGGCTGCGAAGGCCGAGCTGATGGCCATCGCGCAGGAGATCGAGACCCTGTCGGGCGCCGATCTCGCCGACAGCGTCGCCCTGCGCGCCGCACAGCAGATCGACGGGACCGAGGCGTCCTATGCCAAGGCGGCCGAGACGCTGACGATCGGCCTGTCGGCGGCGAACTGACCCGGATGCGGCGGGCCTTCGCGCTTCCGCTTATCATGGTCCTCGCCCCGGCGGGCGAGGCGCTGGCCCGGTGCGAGAACTGGACCCCGCAGGCGCGCCCGCAGAATACGGCGCGCGACATCGTGGGGACCGACCTCGACACCATCATGGAGCGGGGTTTCATCACCTTCGCCGCCTACGAGGACTACCCGCCCTGGTCCTATGAGGAGGGCGGGCGGCCTGCGGGCGTCGATATCGAGATCGGCGCGCTGATCGCCGAGTACATCGGCGTCGAGCCGCGCTACAACCTCGTCGCGTCGGGCGAGAACCTGGAGGAGGACCTGCGCAACCAGGTCTGGAAGGGGCCGCTGATCGGCGGCGCCGTCTCCAACGTCATGCTGCACGTGCCCTATGACAGCGAGTTCGCCTGCCGGGTGGAGCAGGTGGTCTTCACCGGGCAGTACGCGACCGAGAGCCTCGCCATCGCATACGACCCGGCCGTCTATCCCGACGATGCGCCGACGGTGCCCTATTTCCGCTACGAGACGGTGGCGGTGGAGAACGACACGCTCTCCGACTTCTTCCTGTCCGGCGCGTTCGGCGGGCAGATGCGCGGCAATGTCCGCCGCTTCCGCACCCATGCCGAGGCCATGGCGGCGCTGGCCGCGGGCGAGGTCACAGCCGCGATGGGGCCGAAGGCGGAGCTGGAGGCGGGCCTGACGGAGGCGCTCGCCATCCACCAGCCGCCCACCCCGGGCCTTGCACGCGGGGAGTGGACGCTGGGCGTCGCCGTCCACCATGCCTACCGCGCGCTGGGCTACACGGTGGACGATGCGATCCGCGAGGGTCTGACCAACGGTGCGATCGAGGAGATCTTCGCCCGCCACGGCCTCAGCTTCGACGCGCCGGAACGATGAGGCGGGCCGCCGCACCCTCCCTTGGTCGAATGGCGCGGCGGGGGCGGCCCGATACACTCGAACCCCAGAACAGGAGAGACCCATGGAGCTGAAGGACAGCCGCGAGATCGCCGCTCCGCGCGAAAACGTCTGGGCGGCCCTGATGGACCCCGAGGTGCTCAAGGCCTGCATCCCCGGTTGCCAGGAGATGACGGGCTCGCCCGAGGAGGGCTTCGAGGCCGTCGTCGTCCAGAAGGTCGGCCCGGTGAAGGCGACCTTCAAGGGCGTGGTGTCGCTGGAGAACATGACCGCGCCCGAGGCCGCGACCCTGACCGGCGAGGGCAAGGGCGGGGCTGCGGGGTTCGCCAAGGGCGGCGCCGACATCCGGCTGGAGGAGGTGCCCGGCGGCACAATGCTCCACTACGATGTGACCGCGAAGGTGGGCGGCAAGCTCGCCCAGCTCGGCTCCCGCATCGTGGACGGGTTCGCCAAGAAGATGGCCGACCAGTTCTTCGAGCGCTTCAAGGCGGAGATCGAAGGACCCGCGGCGCCTGCGGAGGAGCCCGAGCCGGAACTCGTCGAGGCCGGTGAGGAGGTCCCGCGCAAGGGAATGTTCGGAAGGCTCTTCAAGGGTCGCACGGCCTGAAAAAACTCATAACAATAACAAACACCAATATGGAGGAATCGATGTCCAACGTGACGATGACGGTGAACGGCAAGGAGGTCTCGGGCGAGATCGAGGGCCGCACCCTGCTGGTGGAATTCCTGCGTGAGGGGCTGGGCCTGACCGGCACCCATGTGGGCTGCGACACGTCCCAGTGCGGCGCCTGCGTCGTCCATGTGGATGGCCACGCCGTGAAGGCCTGCACCATGTTCGCCGCGGACGCGGAAGGGGCCGAGGTCAAAACGATCGAGGGCATGGCGAATGCCGACGGCACGCTCGGCACGATCCAGCAGGCCTTCCAGGACTACCACGGGCTGCAGTGCGGGTTCTGCACGCCGGGCATGGTCATGATCGCCGCCGACCTGCTCGCCAAGAACCCCAGCCCGACCGAGCACGAGATCCGCGACTACCTCGAAGGCAATATCTGCCGCTGCACCGGCTACCACAACATCGTGAAGGCCATCCAGGCGGCCGCGGGCCAGCAGGTCCAGCCCGTCGCGGCGGAGTAACGACAGACATACACACTCAGCAACAACGGGGCAGGGACGCGCCAAGACGCCCGCCCCCGGCAAGGGAGGATTTCACATGCCGAAGGATACCGGGATCGGGGCCAGCTCGAAGCGCCGGGAGGACCTGCGCTTCCTCACGGGCAATGGCAAGTACACCGACGACATCAACGTGACGGGCCAGGCGCATGCCTTCTTCGTCCGCTCCGACATGGCGCATGGCAAGATCAATGCGCTCGACGTGAGTGCGGCCGAGGCCGCGGAGGGCGTGCTCAAGGTCTTCACCGCCGCCGACTTCGCCGAGGTGGGCGGCATTCCCTGCGGCTGGCAGGTCACCGACCGCCACGGCCAGCCGATGCAGGAGCCCAAGCACCCCGTACTGGCCGAGGGCAAGGTGCGCCATGTGGGCGACCCCTACGCCGTGGTCGTGGCCGAGACGCTGGAGCAGGCGCGCGACGCGGCCGAGCTGATCGAGGCCGATATCGAGGAGTTGCCGGCCGTCATCGACATGAAGGCCGCCGTCGCCGATGGCGCGCCCAAGGTCCACGACGATCTGACTTCGAACCTCTGCTACGACTGGGGCTTCGTGGAGGAGAACCGCGACGCCGTGGACGAGGCCATCAAGGGCGCGCACCACGTCACGACGCTGGAGCTGACCAACAACCGCCTCGTCGCCAACCCGATGGAGCCCCGCGTGGCCATCGGCGAGTACGATGCCTGGAAGGATGAGCACACGCTCTACACCACCTCCCAGAACCCGCATGTGATCCGGCTGCTGATGGGCGCCTTCGTGCTCGGCATTCCGGAGCACAAGCTGCGCGTCGTGGCCCCGGACGTGGGCGGCGGCTTCGGCACCAAGATCTTCCACTATGCCGAGGAGGCGTTCTGCACCTTCGCCGCGAAGGCGCTGAAGCGGCCGGTGAAGTGGACCGCGTCGCGCTCCGAGGCGTTCATGTCCGACGCCCATGGCCGCGATCACGTCACCAAGATCGAGCTCGCGATGGATGAAGAGGGCAAGTTCCTCGCCCTGCGTACCGACACCTACGCCAATATGGGCGCGTATCTGTCCACCTTCGCGCCGTCGGTGCCGACCTGGCTGCACGGCACGCTGATGGCGGGCAACTACACCACGCCGCTGATCTACGTAAACGTGAAGGCGGTCTTCACCAACACGGTGCCGGTCGACGCCTATCGCGGGGCTGGGCGCCCCGAGGCGACCTTCCAGCTCGAGCGGGTCGTCGACAAGGCCGCGCGCGAGATGGGGATCGACCCGGTGGAGCTGCGCCGGCGCAACTTCATCGACAAGTCGCAGTTCCCCTACGCCACCCCAGTGGCGGTGGAGTACGACACCGGCGACTACCATGCGACGCTCGACAAGCTGCTGGAGATCTCGGACCGCGACGGGTTCGCGGCGCGCAAGGCCGAGTCCGAGGCGCGCGGCAAGCTGCGCGGCTACGGCATCGCCCACTACATCGAGGCCTGCGGCATCGCGCCGTCGAACCTCGTGGGTCAGCTCGGCGCGCGCGCCGGTCTCTACGAGAGTGCGACCGTGCGGGTGAACGCCACCGGCTCGATCAGCGTGATGACCGGCTCGCACAGCCACGGGCAGGGGCACGAAACGTCCTTCGCGCAAGTCGTCGCGGACATGCTTGGCATCGACGAGAACCAGGTGGACATCGTGCACGGCGACACAGCGCGCACCCCGATGGGCATGGGAACCTACGGCTCCCGCTCCATCGCGGTCGGCGGCTCCGCCATGGTCCGCGCCACCGAGAAGATCATCGCCAAGGCAAAGAAGATCGCGTCCCACCTGATGGAGGCGAGCGAGTCCGATGTCGAGTTCGCTAACGGGCAGTTCACCGTCGCGGGCACCGACAAGTCGGTCGCCTGGGGCGATGTCTGCCTTGCGGCTTACGTCCCCCACAACTACCCGCTGGAGGATATCGAGCCGGGGTTGGAGGAGAGCGCCTTCTACGATCCGGCGAACTTCACCTATCCCTCGGGCGGCTATGCCTGCGAGGTGGAGGTCGATCCCGACACCGGCAAGGTCGACGTCGTCGCCTTCTCGGCCGCCGACGATTTCGGCAACGTCATCAACCCGATGATCGTCGAGGGTCAGGTCCATGGCGGCGTCGCCCAGGGTATCGGCCAGGCGGTGCTGGAGAACTGCGTCTACGACGCGGACGGCCAGCTCCTGACCGGCTCCTACATGGACTACGCCATGCCGCGGGCCTACGATGTGCCGATGTTCACCGTCGACCATTCCTGCCAGACGCCGTGCACCCACAACCCGCTCGGGGTGAAGGGCTGCGGCGAAGCCGGCGCCATCGGCTCCCCGCCCGCGATCGTCAACGCGGTGATCGACGCGCTCAGCGAGCATGGGGTCGAGCATATCGACATGCCGCTCTCGCCCCAGCGCGTCTGGGCCGTTATGCACGGTGCGGCGACGCCCGGCACCGGCGGCACGATGGAGGAGCGCGTGGTCGGCGGCCCCGCCTGACCTGCAGGACACGAGGCCCCTTCCGGCGAGGGAGGGGCCTGAAGATACGCGGTCCGGCCCGTCCGGACCCCCGACAGGAGAGACAAGATGTACGCATTCGACTTCGTGAAGCCCGCCACGGTGGCGGAGGCCGTCCAGGCCCTCGCGGGCGGCGAGGCGCAGGCGCTCGGCGGCGGGCAGACGCTGATCCCGACGCTCAAGCAGCGCCTTGCCGATCCCGGCACGCTGGTGAGCCTCGCCCATATCGACGAGATGAAATATGTCCGGCAGGAGGGCGACGCCGTCGTGATCGGCGGCGGCACGACCCACGCCATGGTCGCCCGCGCGGTGGCCGACATCTATCCGGGCCTCGCCGATCTCGCGGGCCGCATCGGCGATCCGTCGGTGCGCCACCGCGGCACGATCGGCGGCAGCCTCGCCAACAACGACCCCTCCGCCTGCTATCCGGCGGTGGCGCTCGCCTCCGGTGCCACGATCATCACCGACAAGCGCGAGATCGCGGCGGACGACTATTTCGAGGGCATGTTCGCGACGGCACTCGACGAGGGCGAGATCGTCACCGGCGTGCGCTTCCCGATCCCGGAGGCGTCCTACTATTCCAAGATGCCCCAGCCCGCGAGCCGCTTCCCGCTGGTCGCATCCTTCGTCGCGAAATACGCGGACGGCGTGCGCGTGGCGGTGACGGGCGCGAGCGAGAACGGCGTCTTCCGCTGGACGGAGGCCGAGCAGGCGCTCTCCTCCGACTTTTCCGCCGATGCCGTGTCGGGTCTCAGCTATCCCGAGGAGGACATGATCGGCGACATCCACGGCACCAAGGCCTACCGCGCCCACCTCGTCGGGGTGATGACGAAGCGCGCCGTCGAGACGATGACCTGAGGCGAGGACGGGGCGGCCCGCTGCCGCCCCGTCCTCGTCGTCGCCATAGTCCGGGAGCCGGGGCCATGCCCCGGCTCCGATCGTCAGGGGTAGCTGACCACCTCGATCTCCATGCCGTTCTCCTCGCGGAAGTAGAAGCGCCGCCCGGGCTCGTAGTCGCCATGGGCGGTGGTGCGGTAGCCCGCCTCCTTCACCCGTGCCTCGGTCGCGTCGAGGTCGTCGACCACCACGGCGAGGTGGTTGAGGCGGCCGTTCCCCGGCTCCGCCGTCTCGTCCGGGCCGGGGGTGAAGACGGCGATGTAGCTCGCCGCGCTGCCCACGTGGATCGAGTGGCCGCCGTCGCGCGCATCACCCTCCCACCGGACATGCCAGCCGAAGACGTCGCAGAGCATCCTGGCGGTCGCGCGGTTGTCCATGACGGTGACGTTGGCGTGTTCGAGTTCGGTCATCCTGGTCCTCCCTGATCGGATTGCGACTCGCACCCTGCGGCCCCAAGCTCACTTGAGGGCAAGAGTTTTCCGGCGAGGTCGCGGACGGACCGGCCATGTCGCTTCCGGCTTGGAATCGCCCCCGCGGCCCTGATACGCCGCGGCCAACCGTCGCCGGAGTGCCCCTGATGCTTGCCGTCCTCGTCAATTCCTGGGCCCTGTTCCTCGGCCTCCTGCTCCTGATGATCGGCAACGGTCTGCAGGGCACGCTGCTCGGTGTCCGGGGGGAGATCGAGGGCTTCGACGCGCTGACCATGTCCTTCGTGATGTCCGCCTACTTCCTGGGGTTCCTGGGCGGCTCGCGGGCGACGCCGCTGCTCATACAGCGGGTAGGGCATGTGCGGGTCTTCGCGGCCCTCGCCTCCCTCATCTCGGCGGGGTTCATCCTCTACGCCGCGATCCCCCATCCGCTAGCGTGGGCCGCGATGCGGCTGATGATCGGGTTCTGCTTCTCCGGCGTCTACGTGGTGTGCGAAAGCTGGCTCAACGACAGCTCCACGACCGAGACGCGGGGCAAGACCCTGTCTCTCTATATGATCGTGCAGATGCTGGGCGTGGTCAGCGCGCAGTTCATGCTGAACCTCGCGGACCCCGCGGACTACGCGCTCTTCGTCCTGATCTCGGTGCTCGTCTCCATCAGCTTCGCGCCGATCCTGTTGTCGGCGACGCCCGCGCCGATGTTCCAGACGACGAAGCCGATGACGCTGAAGCGGTTGGTGGAAACCTCGCCGCTCGGCTCGGTCGGCATGTTCTTCATGGGCCTGATCTTCGCGGGCATGTTCGGCATGGCTGCGGTCTACGGGGCGGAGCGGGGGCTGAGCGTCAGCGACATCTCCCTCTTCGTCGCGGCGATCTATACCGGCGGGCTGCTGCTGCAGTATCCGATCGGCTGGCTGAGCGACCGTATGGACCGGCGGCGGCTGATCGCGATCCTCACCGCCATCGGCGCAGTCGCAATGGTAGCGGGCTTCTTCGCCTCGGGCGCGTTCGCTGCACTGCTGGTCGTCGCCTTGCTGCTGGGCGGGCTCTCGAACCCTCTCTACTCGCTGCTGATCGCCTACACCGCGGACTATCTCGACTACGAGGACATGGCAGCCGCCTCCGGGGGGCTGATGTTCATCAACGGCTGCGGCGCGATCCTGGGGCCGTTCATCGTGGGCGCGATGATGACGACGCTGGGGGCGGACAGCTACTTCCTGTTCATGGCGGCGAACTTCGCGCTGGTCTCGGGCTATGCGCTCTGGCGCATGACGCGCCGCGCGCCGACACCGGTGGAGGACACGGCGAGCTTCGCCTACGTCGCACCGCAGTCCTCGCCGGTGGCCGTCGAGGTCGCGACGGAATATGCGATCGAGCAGGCGGAGGGGGAGGGGATGGAAGAGGATCCCGACCAGCCGGAGACGGTAGGGCCGGTCTAGGGTGGCAGAAGCGTCGTCCTCGGGTTCGACCCGAGGATCTCCCGATGCCGCAGATGGCCGGGCCGCGCCTACCCATGACACTGTCCTCCACCGTCCCGGCCGAAGCGCCGGGACCGCTCGGATCGAGGCGGCCAGTAGCAAAAGGCCCCGGACCAGGTCCGGGGCGGTACCAAGCAAAAGCACCCTTCCGCCCGCCCGATACGCCGGGCCCGCCTGGGGCTCCGCCCATTCACGCCTCAAACGCTCCGCTGGAGCGTTTGCAAGACGGTGCTCACCCTCCCCGCGGAGGGTGCGTTGGCGATGTCGGACCCAGACGGCGCGACACCTATGCTTGAGGGCGCACGCTCGGCAATGAGGTTCCGCAGGCGCCCTCCAGGTCAGGCGCGGCCCTCGGCACGTCGTCCTACAGCGCCGCCGCCTCCGCGATCAGGTCGCGGCCCATCTGGCGGAAGAGGTCCACGTAATCGAGCAGCACCCAGTTCTCCGCCACCTGCCCGCCCGCGCAGCGGTAGAAGTCCATCACCCGCAGTGTCAGCGGCCGCCCATCCGCCTTCTGCCCCAGATAGTCGCCCTGGAACGTCATTGTCATCGACGGCCAGCCGGAGACGGCGGCGTAGTCCCCGTCCCCGATCCGGCAGTAGTGATCGCCGCCCACCCGGTCGGGAAAGGCCGTGAGGAACGCCACCCGGTGGTCGCGGTCGAAGCCCTCGTAGGTGAAGGTCGAGCCGATCCCGCCCGGACCGTACCAGAACATGTCCTCGGCCCAGTAGCCGTTCGGCCCGGTCTGCCCCTTGCTCGAGAACGTCTCCGGATCGTAGGCGCGCAGGTCGGCGAGCATCGCCTCCACCAGGTCAAGCGTCTGCGCCCCGTGACCGCCCGCGGGCAGCAGCCTGTCCTGCGTGGCGGGCGCGGGCCAGATCAGCTCGTGCCCCAGTTCCATCGGCAGCGGCATCCGCCCCGCCTGCCGCATCAGGTCGATGAGGTCGGGGATCAGGCGGGCCTGCGTCACGCGGCCGTCCTCCACCCGCCAGAACTCGCCGACGCGCAGGAAGACGAGCTTGCCCGAGGGCGGGATGCCGAAGAGCGGTTCGGCGAAGGTCCCCACCACATGCGTCACGGACGCGCACCAGTCCCCTCCGACCGCCCGCCTGTTGGGGCCGCCGAGGAACATCAGGTCCCGTCGATGCGCCCCGTGGATGGCGCGCGAGAGGGGGGCGAAATAGCCGTCGACCACCGCCTCCACGCCCGTCAGCGCGTTCACGGGATGGGCCACATCCACCTGACAACCTTCGGAAAACAGCGCCCGCGCGGCGTCCATCTGCGCCGACCCCTCGGCGCGCGTGAGATCGGCCAGCGCCGTGCGCAGGACCTGTCGGGCATCTTTCATTGCGTGGATCCAATCGTCTTGCATACGAATGCAAAAAAACCTTGGCAGGATCGTCACAACCTGTCTAGGCTGAAACGCGACTTGCTGGAAAGGGCACGGCGCATGGCGGAAATCCGGCTCGAACACGTCTCCAAACGCTGGGGCAGCTTCGTCGGCGTCAATGACTTCGACCTCACCATCGCCGACCGCGAATTCCTCGTCCTCCTCGGGCCCTCGGGCTGCGGCAAGACCACCACGATGCGCATGATCGCGGGGCTGGAGGACGCGACCGAGGGCAATATCGTCATCGGCGACCGGGTGGTGAACGACCTCGACCCGAAGGACCGCGACGTGGCGATGGTCTTCCAGTCCTACGGCCTCTACCCCAACATGAACGTCTACGAGAACATCCGCTTCCCGCTGAAGGTGCGCAAGGTCGACCCCGCCAGCCATGACGAGCGGGTGATGCGCGCGGCCGAGATGGTGGAGCTCACCGAGTTCCTGCACCGCAAGCCGGCGGAACTCTCGGGCGGCCAGCGTCAGCGCGTGGCCCTCGCCCGCGCCATCGTGCGCGAGCCCACGGTCTTCCTGATGGACGAGCCGCTGTCGAACCTCGACGCGAAGCTGCGCGTCTCGACCCGGGCGCAGATCAAGAACCTGCAACACGAACTGAAGGTCACGACGATTTACGTCACACATGACCAGATCGAGGCGATGACACTGGCCGATCGGGTCGTGGTCATGAACCGCGGCGTGGTCCAGCAGGTCGGCACCCCGACGGAGATCTACGACAACCCCGCCAACACCTTCGTCGCGGGCTTTATCGGCTCGCCCGCCATGAACCTGATGGAGGGCGAGGTCGCGCAAGGCACCTTCCGCGGCCCGAATGTGGAGATCGCAGGCATCCCGGCACCCGACGGCCCGGTGACGCTCGGCTTCCGGGCCGAGGACGCGACGCTGGCGGAAGGACAGGGCCAGATCACCGCGCCGATCTACACGCTGGAGCTCTTGGGCGACGCCACCATGATCTCCGTCCGTGCGGGCGGCGCGCTTGTCGCCGTCAAGGCGCACAAGGAGTTCCGGGCCGAGATCGGTGACACCGTCTCGATCGCGATCCCGCCGGCGATCTGCCACATCTTCGATGCCGAGAGCGGCGGCCGCGTCGCCCGAACCGAAATACCGGCCTAGACCGTCAGCCCGGCCGGGCAAAACAGGGAGAAGACCAGATGAAACCCATGACGCTTGCGCTGAGCGGCGCGCTCGCCCTCTTCGCCACCACCGCGATGGCCGATTGCGCCTTCGAGAACACCGTGGAGGTGAAGTCGCTGACCGCGGGCTTCGAGGCGTGGAAGGCTGTGACCGACGCCATGGCCGAGTGCGGCAACGTGCAGGCCGAGCTCGATCAGGAGTTCCGGGAGAAGCAGCCGGAGGCCTTCGCCGCCAACCCCTCGCTCTACCATATCGGCGGGGTGGCGAACGGCACGCTGACGCCGCTGCTGAACGCCGGCACCATCCGCCCGCTCGACGATCTGGTGGCGGAATACGGCCAGGACCTCGCGCCCAACCAGCTCATCCGCGTGAACGGAGAGATCATGGCGGTGGCCATGATGGTGAACACCCAGCACCTGATGTACCGCTCCGACATCTTCGAGGAGCTGGGGTTGGAGGTGCCGACCACCTATGACGAGGTGCTCGCCGCCGCCGCCGCGATCCAGGAGGCGGGCGTCGTCGACTATCCCATCGGCGCGACAATGGCTTCGGGCTGGAACCTCGCGCAGGACTTCAACAACATGTTCGTGGGCTTCGGCGGGACCTTCGTGAACGACGACAACACGCCCGCGGTGAATTCCGAGGCCGGGATGCAGACGCTGGAGATGATGGGCGCGCTGACCGAGTACATGGACCCCGAGTACCTCACCTCGGACAGCACCTACGTCCAGCAGCAGTTCCAGCAGGGCAAGATTGCGATGGCGAACCTCTGGTCAAGCCGCGCTGCGGCCATGAACGACGAGGCGGAGAGCCAGGTCGTGGGCCTCGTCGCCGGTGCGCCCGCGCCCGCGGCGGTCGAGGGCGGCATTCCCGCGACCACGCTCTGGTGGGACGGCATCGTGATCGCCTCCAACATCCCCGACGAGGAGGCCGAGGCCGCCTTCCGCGTCGTGATGGAGGGCATCGACACCGAGATGGTCACCGCCCACAACGACGACGCGGTCTGGCTCATCGACGGCTTCGAACCCGGTCCGCTGGCCCAAGGTGCCATCGAGACAGCCATGCAGGGGCCGCCCGCCTATCCCTCCACCACCCAGATGGGCCTGATGCACACGGCCGTCGGCAACAACGTCGCCGATTTCCTGACCGGCGCGAAATCCGCCGAAGCGACGCTGGAGGCCATCGAGGCCGACTATACGACGGCGGCCGAGGAAGCCGGCCTGCTCTGACGACACCGGGGGCGGCCCCGCGCCGCCTCCGACAGTCTTCTGAAGAAGATGTTTCCGAGAGTTTTCGCTGGGAAAGCTCTTCGGCGGACCGAAAGGGAGGGCGCCCATGAAATTCCGCACCTTCGCGGCCTTCGTCGCGCCCTCCCTCATCCTGATGGTGATCTTCATCGCGGCTCCGCTCGTCAGCGTCTTCTGGCAGAGCTTCCACCTCACCCAGACCGTGTTCGAGAATGTCGAGGTCGAGAGCTGCACCCCCGGTTTCGTGACCCAGACCTGCGTGACCGAGACGCAGTCGCGTCCCGTGATCGGCGAGAACGGGGAGGTCGAGACCACGACCTCCTTCGTCGGCCTGCAGAGCTACAGCACGGTGCTGGAGCCGGACCGGGCGGGCCGGGCGCTGTCGAACGGATCGATCACAGAACTGCTCTCGATCCCCTTCTGGGGGGCGCTGCGCTTTACCTTGACCTTCACGCTCATCACGCTGCCGCTGGTGATCGGGGTGGGGCTGGCCATCGCGCTTTCCGTCAACAATGCGGTCAAGTCGATCCGGGGCCCCGCGATCTTCATCTCGCTCCTGCCCTTCATCATCACGCCGGTGATCGGGGCGCTGTCGATCCGCTGGCTCTTCGTCGGCGACGGGATCCTGACATCGCTGATGGAAAGCTGGAGCGGGCAGGACATCGCCATGTTCGCCCAGGGCTGGACCATCGAGATCCTGATGCTGTTCTACCGGGTCTGGCACGTGGCGCCGTTCGCCTTCGTCATCTTCTACGCGGGGCTTCAGACCGTGAACCAGGACACGCTGGAGAGTGCGATCATCGACGGCGCCAGCCGGTTCGAGCGGCTGCGCTTCGTTGTCGTCCCGCACCTGATGCCGCTCATCATCTTCATCGCACTCATCCATCTGATGGACAGCTACCGCGTGTTCGAGGAGATCATCGGGTTCCGGTCGGAGGCGCACCGGATCAGTCTGCAATGGCTCACCTTCGATTACCTGACGCCGGACGATGCGGGGAACCGCTCGATCTCCCGCGCGTCGGCCTCGTCCATGCTCACCATGATCGGGATCGTGATCCTGCTCATTCCGCTGCTGCGCCGGACCTGGCGCGACCACAGGGGGAGTTCATGAGTACGCCTCGAGCCCTGCGCCAGCCGCTTGGCCTGCGCCTCGCCTCCGGCGGGTTCCTCGCCTTCTGGTGCCTGATCGCGGCCTTCCCGCTGTTCTGGATCGCGGTGATGAGCTTCAAGTCACCGGTGGACGCCTTCGCCTCGGACCCCGCGGACGTGATCTTCGGCCCGTTTACGCGGGCGACGGGGGAGGGGGTGTCGGTGCTCGACATCTTGCTCGGCCTCGCGGTGATCGCGGGGGCCTACAAGGTGGCCGCCGACCTGCTGGGCCGCGCGGTGGCGCGGTTTGCGCCGTCCGGCTTTGCGTGGCTCGGCTGGATCATCGCGAGCCTCGTCTTCGCCACCGGCTTCGTGCTCGTCTTCTTCGGGATCCTGCCGCCGGTGCTGTCTGTTGTGAACAGCCTCTTCGGCCCGCTGGGCGAGCCGGTGATCGGCCTCACCACGGAGCATTACCGCGCCGTCTGGGTCGAGAACGAATTCTTCCGCAACTTCCTCAACTCGATGCTGGTGACGGCCGGGGTGGTGACGATCTCGCTCACCGTGGGCACGCTCGCAGGCTACGGGCTGGCGCGGTCGGGGTCGAACCTCGCCTTCTGGCTCTTGATCATCGCGCTCATCTTCCGCGCGCTGCCCCATTCGGTGCTGGTGACGGGCTACCTGCCCCCCTTCATCAACTCGGCCGAGATCCTGCGACCGATCTTCGGCGAGGCCGCCCCCACCCTCTACGGCCAGCCCTGGGCGGTAATCGTGGTGCTGGTCTCGATCAACCAGCCCTTCACGATCTGGATGCTGCGGTCGTTCTTCCAGAACATCCCGCAGGAGCTCGACGAGGCCGCGCGGGTCGACGGCTGCTCCCATTTCGGGGCGTTCCGCCGTGTGATCATGCCGGTGATGTGGCCGGGGGTGATCACGACGGGGCTCTTCAGCTTCCTGCTCGCCTACAACGACTATCTGGTGACCGCGCTGCTGCTCGACGCGCAGAACCAGACCATGGTTCCGGCGATCACGGGCTACTTCAACCGCGAGACGACCACCACAGATCAGGTCGAGGCCGTGGCGGCCGCCGTCAGCATCACCGCCCCTCTCTTCCTGCTCGTCATGGTCTTCCAGCGCCAGATCGTCAGCGGCCTGACGGCGGGGGCGGTGAAGGGGTGAGGCGCGCCCGGAAAACGCCCCGGTGGAGCGTTTTCAGTGCCGAACGGGCGCTGCCCTGGAGGAGAGGCGGTCCGGGCACAGCCCGGCGAACGTTGCAATATAGCGTTCGAGCCGATCACGGGCGGAGCCCCGGAGGAAGGCGTTCTTGACGCGCGCCCGGCTGAAGCGCTACTTTTGAATACGTATGCAAGGGAGCATCCGATGAAAGGTAGCCGACCCGAACAGGCTGCGCTCACCCGGGACACCGACCTCTCGAAGACCGCGGAGACGCGGGCCGTCATCGAAGGCATGGTGGACGGTCTCAACGACCACCGGATCGCGGATATCGGCGAGTTCTTCTCGGAGGGGTTCGGCTGGTACGGCAACCAGGGCTGCGGCACCAAGAAGGGTCTGAGGGAGTTCCAGGAGAACTGGCAGAAGCCGTTCCAGGCTGCCTTCTCCGACAAAATCTGCGTGGACGAGGCCCGGCTCTACATGGGTGAATGGGCCGCCGCCTTCGGCCGGCAGGAGGCGGTGCATTCCGGCCCCTTCATGGGTGTCGAGCCCACCGGTAAGCGGGTCGAGATCCGCTACATGGATTTCTGGAAGGTCGTGGACGGCAAGATCGTCGACAACTGGGTGATGGTGGATTTCCCGCACGTCCTCGCCCAGCTCGGCATCGACGTGTTCAACGGCGAGGGCTGGGAGGCGTTCGACCGCGGCGAGAAGGTGCCACCCCAGCCCTAGGCGCGACCGTCCCGGACGGGTCCGGGACCGACCCGTTTCGACAGGCCCCGGATCCCGTCCGGGGCGGTCCCAGGAGATGCCCGGCGGGGCCGCAGGAGGAAACGCATGACCATCCGCCACCTCAAGACCGCCCGCTCCGAAGCCGATCGCGCGGAGGACGACGCCAGGGTCCGCTCCACCGTCGAGGCGACGCTCGCCGATATCGAGGCGCGGGGCGATGCCGCCGTGCGCGAGCTCAGCGAGAAGTTCGACGGCTACGCGCCCGCTGCCTTCCGCCTCAGCGATGGCGAGGTCGAGGCACTGATGAACAAGGTCTCCGACCGCGACATGGCTGACATTAAATTCGCGCAGGAGCAGGTGCGCAACTTCGCCCAGGCGCAGCGGGACTCGATGCTCGATATCGAGGTGGAGACGATGCCGGGCGTGATCCTAGGCCACAAGAACATCCCGGTGCAGTCGGTCGGCTGCTACGTGCCCGGCGGCAAGTTCCCCATGGTCGCCTCCGCTCATATGAGCGTGGCCACAGCGAGCGTCGCCGGTGTGCCGCGGATCATTGCCTCGACCCCGCCCTTCAAGGGCGAGCCCAACCCGGCGGTGATCGCGGCGATGAAGCTGGGCGGCGCGCACGAGATCTACGTGCTCGGCGGGATCCAGGCGGTGGGGGCGATGGCGCTCGGCACCGAGACGATCGAGCCCGTGCACATGCTGGTCGGCCCCGGCAATGCCTTCGTGGCGGAGGCGAAGCGGCAGCTCTATGGCCGCGTCGGCATCGACCTCTTCGCGGGGCCGACGGAGACCATGGTGATCGCCGACGACACGGTCGATGGCGAGATGTGCGCGACGGACCTGCTGGGCCAGGCGGAGCATGGCTACAACTCTCCGGCCGTGCTGGTCACGAACTCCGAGAAGCTGGCGAGGGATACGCTCGCGGAGATCGACCGCCTCCTGGACATCCTGCCCACCGCCGACACCGCCGGGAAGAGCTGGGAGGATTACGGCGAGGTCATCCTCTGCGACAGCTATGACGAGATGCTGGCGGTCGCGAACGACATCGCCTCCGAGCATGTGCAGGTAATGACGGATCGCGACGACTGGTTCCTGGAGCACATGCACTCCTACGGTGCGCTGTTCCTCGGGCCGCGGACCAACGTGGCCAACGGGGACAAGGTGATCGGCACCAATCACACCCTGCCGACGAAGAAGGCGGGGCGGTATACCGGCGGCCTCTGGGTCGGCAAGTTCCTGAAGACGCATTCCTATCAGCGCGTGACCACCGATGAGGCCGCGGCGGAGATCGGCGCCTACTGCTCCCGCCTCTGCCTGCTGGAGGGCTTCGTGGGCCACGCCGAGCAGGCCAATGTCCGCGTGCGCCGCTATGGCGGACGGAATGTGCCCTATGGCGGGGCGGCGGAGTGACACGGCCTGAAGCAGGCGTCGCGCCCGGCCCGGGGGTGGGTGCGGAACGCGCCCGCCCTGGGGGGCGGGTCGGGCGCGTCCACGATGCTTTGCACCGTGGAAGGGGGGCGCGATGAGCGACACCGCGAAATCGATCCTCACCCCGCTCGCCGCTGCGCTCTACGACGGCGACGACACCGCCATCGCGAAGGCCATCGACACCGCCTTCGCCCCCGACGCCGCGACCCACCTCTGCCACCCGCTCGGCGATCTGACGCCCACCGGCCTCGCCGAGACCTATGCCGCCCTGCGCCGGGCCATGCCTGACCTCGAGCGCCGCGAGTGGATCCGTATGGCCGGTGAGGATGATCACGGCCATCTCTGGGTCGGCTCCGGCGCCACGCTCATCGGCACCTTCGCCGCCCCGTGGCTCGACATCCCGCCGACCGGCCACGTCGCGCACATGCGCTGCCACGACTTCTTTCGCATTGAGGGCGGGCGCATCGTCGAGATGCAGGCCCTCTGGGACATCCCCGAACTGATGATGCAGGCGGGCGCCTGGCCGCTCGCCCCCTCCCTCGGGCGCGACTGGCACGTGCCGGGCCCCGCCACCTGCGATGGGCTCGGCCCCCATGGCGCGAACGGGATCGAGACCCGCGACACCATCAAGACCATGCTCGACCACATGAAGCGCCACCCCGCGCAAGGCGGCCCCGAGGTGATGGAGATGGAGCGCTTCTGGCACCCCCGCATGACCTGGTACGGCCCCGCGGGCATCGGCACCGGCCGCGGCATCGCGGGCTTTCGGAACTGGCACCAGATCCCCTTCCTCGCCGCGATGCCGGACCGGGGGCAGTACGTGGAGGACATCACCTACCACTTCTTCGGCGAGGGCGATTACACCGCCGTCACCGGTTGGCCGAACATGATTCAGACGATCACCCATCCCGGCTGGCTCGGCATTGCCCCTGCGGGTCAGCGCGTCACCATGCGCTCCCTCGACTTCTGGCGGCTGGAGGACGGCCTGATCCGGGAGAATTGGGTGCTCGTCGACCTGCTCGACGTGCTTGATCAGGTGGGCATCGACGCGCTCGCTCGCATGCGGGAGTTCAACAAGGCCCGGCCCGGCTTCGACCCCGAGACCGGCCATGCGCTATAGTCCCGGAACGCAACGGAGGATCCCATGGCCCGGCCCCACATCGTTCCCTACCTCTCCTACCGCGACGCGAAGGCGGCGATGGCCTTCCTGACCGAGGCGTTCGGCCTGACCACCGTCACCGCCTTCGAGGATGACGAGGGCGTGCTTCAGCATGGCGAGATGGCCTGGCGCGACGGTGTGATCATGCTCGGCACGGCCGAGACCGCGCCGTCCGCCAGCTCCGGCATCTACCTCGTGGTCGAGGATGTGGATGCGCACTACGCGCAGGCCGTGAAGTGCGGTGCGGAGATCGTCTACGGCCCCGAGGACACGCCCTTCGGCACCCGCCGCTACCGAGCAAGGGATCCGGAGGGGCATGAATGGTCCTTCGGCACCTACTCTCCGGCAACCGAGGCACAGTGGTGATGGAGCAGCGCGTCTCCCTCATCACCCTCGCGGTCGCGGACATGGAGACGTCCCGCGCCTTCTACCGCGCGCTCGGCTGGCGCGAGGTCGACAGTCCCGACGGGGTCATCGCCTTCGATCTGATCGGGCAGACGCTCGGCCTCTATCCGAAGGCGGCACTGGCGGAGGAGCTGGGGGTGAGCGCCGACCATCTCGCCGGCTCCGCCATCGTGCTCAGCCACAACGTGCGCGACAATTCGGACGTCGCCCCACTGCTCGACCGCGCCCGGGCTGCGGGCGGGCGCGTCATCAAGGAGGCGCAGGACGTCTTCTGGGGCCGGCACCACGGCCATTTCGCCGATCCCGACGGCCATGTGTGGGAGATCGCATGGAACCCGCACGCCCCGCTCTCGCCTGAGGGGGCCTTCCGCTGGACCGGATATCCATGACCTTCATCTTTCCCGAAAATACGCCCGCCGGAGGCGCACGCTGATGCTGCCAACTACCCCCTCCTTCCGCCTCGACGGTCGTCGCGCGCTGGTCACGGGCGCCTCCTCGGGCATCGGGCTGGGCTGCGCAGTGGCCCTCGCCGAGGCCGGGGCCGACGTGACGCTGGCCGCCCGCCGCGAAGCACCTCTGGCAGAGGCGGTCGAGGCCCTTCGGGCGAAGGGCCTGTCCGCTGAGGCGCGGACCCTCGATATCACGGATATCGAGGCGACCGGGGCGCTCTGCTCCGAAGGTGCGCCCTTCGAGATCCTGGTGAACTCCGCCGGTCTTGCCCGGCACGCGCCCGCGACCGAAACCACGGCGGAGGATTTCGACGCGGTGACCGGCCTCAACATCCGCGCCGCCTACTTCGTCGCGCAGGCGGTGGCCCGGCGGCTGATCGAGGCGGGGCGTCCGGGCTCCATCATCCAGATCAGCTCCCAGATGGCGCATGTCGGCGGGATTGACCGCGCGGTCTATGCGGCGACGAAGCACGCGGTGGAGGGCATGACGAAGTCCATGGCCATCGAGTGGGGGCCGTACGACATCCGCGTGAACACGATCTGCCCAACCTTCATCCGCACGCCGCTGACCGCGCCCACCTTTGCGGACCCTGTGCGCCGCAAGTGGATCGAGGAGAAGATCAAGCTGCCCCGCATCGCCGAGGTCGAGGACATCATGGGCGCCACCGTCTTCCTCGCCTCCGACGCGGCGGGGATGGTCACGGGCACCAGCCTTTTGGTGGACGGGGGGTGGATCGCGGGATGAGGTGGGGTTGGCAACGAGCTGGGTTTGGGGGTGCAGCATCGCACCCCTTGCCACCGTCCCGGCCGCAGCGCCGGGACCTTTCGCCACTCAATCCTACCGGTTTGTTTCGGCGCCGTCGCCGACCCGGGAACCCCGCATCTGACGGCCCCGGATCGTGTCTGGGGTGGTTGCAACCCGTCCCACCGTCCCGGCCGCAGCGCCGGGACCTTTCGCCCCTCAATCCGGCCGGTTGGTTCCGGCGTAGCCGCCAACCCGGGAACCCAGCATCCAACGGCCCCGGATCACGTCCGGGGCGGTGGCACATAATCCAGCCGTGCCGAGACACCAACCGCCCGAGTGGGAGCCGCCCATGCCCGTGACCGCCACCGATGTCGCGCGGCGGGCCGGGGTGAGCCAGTCCGCGGTGAGCCGCGTCTTCACCCCCGGTGCCTCCGTCTCGCCCGCTATGGCGGAGAAGGTGCGGAAGGCCGCCGACGAGCTCGGCTACCGGCCCAACGTGCTTGCCCGCGCCATGATCACCGGTCGCAGCCGGATCATCGGGCTCGTCGTCGCCTATCTCGACAACCAGTTCTATCCCGACGCGATCGAGCGGCTGTCGCGCAGCCTGCAGGAGGAGGGCTACCACGTCCTTCTCTTCATAGCGCCCAATGACGGGGCCGATATCGACGGCATGATCGGCGAGATGCTGAGCTACCAGCTCGACGGGCTCGTCATGGCCTCGGTCGCGATGAGCCACGACCTCGCGCGGCGCTGCGAGGGGGCAGGGATCCCGGTCGTGCTCTTCAACCGGGGGCAGGCGGGCGGCGTGCATTCGACCGTGACCTCGGCCAATGTCGCCGGGGGCCGGCGGGTGGCGGAGTTCCTCGTGGCCTGCGGACACCGGCGCATCGCGCATGTGGCGGGCTGGCAGGGCTCCTCGACGGGGCAGGAGCGCACGGCGGGCTTCCTCGCCGGGCTGGCGGAGGCGGGGCTGCCCTGCGTCGGCCAGATCGACGGGCTCTACACGCGGGAGGGCGCTGCGGAGGCGGCGCGGCGCCTCTTCGACACCGCGCAGGAGCCCGACGCGCTCTTCGTCGGCAACGACCACATGGCCTTCGCCGTCATAGACGTGCTGCGCTTCGAGCTGGGGCTGCGCGTGCCGCAGGACGTCGCCGTCGTCGGCTACGACGACACCGCGCTCGCCGCCTGGCCCGCCTATGACCTGACCACCGTGCGCCAGCCGGTGAACCGCATGGTGGAGGCGACCGTCACCGCCCTTCTGGCCCGCATAGAGGGGCGCGATCCCGCCCCCCGCCGCATCGAGATCGAGGGGGAGCTCATCGAACGCGGCTCCACCCTCAGACCGGAGAGACCCCAATGACCTACTCCAACCGGTGGAAGGACTTCCCCGACTACATCATCGGCATCACCAAGGAGATCTGGGAGGATCGCGGCATCGCGACCCTCGATGAGTATTACGCGGCCGATATCCCCGTCCGCTCGCCCGCCTCGGTGGTCCGCGGCAACAAGGGCGTGGTGGCCGCGACCATGGCGACGCTGGCGGAGTTTCCCGACCGTACGCTCTTCGGCGAGGACGTGATCTGGAGTGCCGACGGCCCCGGCGAGTGCGACCGGCCGGGCGGGCATCTGAGCTCGCACCGGTTGCTTTCGACGGCGACCCACAGCGGCGACGGCGTGTATGGGCAGGCCACGGGCAAGCGGCTCATCTACCGCATCATCGCCGACTGCCACGCGGTGGGGCAGACCATCGACGACGAGTGGCTGATCCGCGACCAGGGCGCCATCGTCCGCCAGCTCGGGTGGGAGCCCAAGGCCTACGCCGCCGACCTGATCTCGCGCGAGGGCGGGCCGGAGACCTGCGTGAAGCCGCTCACGCCCGCGAACGACGTCGAGGGGCCGTATCGTGGCCGGGGCAACGACAATGAATGGGGGGCGAAATACGCGGACATCCTGGGGCGGATCATGGCGGCGGACCTCGCGGCGATCCCGCGGGAGTACGACCGCGCCTGCCAGCTCGAATATCCCGGCGGAGTGACGGGGCATTCGCACGGCGACGCGGACCGGTTCTGGATGGGCCTGCGCGCGAGCTTCCCCTCCGCCGAGTTCAGGGTCGAGCACGTGATCGGCCGCGACGACCCCTTGATGCCGCCGCGCGCCGCGGTGCGCTGGAGCCTCTGGGGCGCGCATGAGGGCTGGGGCGTCTTCGGCCCGCCGACGGGGGCTCAGGTCTACGTTCTGGGTGCTTCACATGCAGAGTTCGGGCCATGGGGCCTGCGGCGGGAATACACGCTCTACGACGAGACGGCAGTGTGGAAGCAGATCCTGCTCACCACCGGCTGAGCAGGATCTGTCCCGGGCTCGACCCGGGGAGCGCCCGGAAGCAGGCGGCCCCGGATCAAGTCCGGGGCGGCGCCACGAGAACCAACCGTCCCGGCCCCCGTGCCGGAACCGTTCGGACAAGAACCGAAGCGGCCAGCAAAGCCGCCGGAGGAGAGGATGGACATCTTCAAGGGGGCCGAGCGCCTCATGCGCATGGACGACGCGACCTGGGCGCGCCACGCCAATCCGTGGAGCGGCTGGAGCCGCATCGTCACCCTGCCGCTGATCGCGCTCTCTATCTGGGCGAGGACCTGGTTCGGCGGCTGGGTGCTGCTGCCCATCGCGGCACTCGTCGCGTGGAACTGGCTCAACCCGCGCGCCTTCCCGCCGCCGCGCGACCACGACAACTGGGCCGCGCGCGCCGTGCTGGGCGAGCGCTGGTTCCTCGCCCGCGCGCGCGTCGACATGCCCGCCCATCACCGCCGAATGGCGAACATCCTGACCGCGTGCAGCGCCATCGGCCTGCCGCCCCTCGTCTGGGGGCTCTGGACGCTCGACGCGGGCTGGACCGTCGCCGGGCTCGTCCTGACCATCGGGCCGAAGATGTGGTTCCTCGACCGCATGAACTGGATTGTCCAGGACACGACCGGCTCCGTCCCCGGGACCCCGCTGCCAAATCCGAAACTGCCGCCGAAGGAATCGACGTCATGACCGCACCGCAGATCGTCCGTTACGGGGAACTGATCCCCTGTCGCACCGCCTTCATCGACGCGCATACGCCGGGCTCCGACCAGAAGGAGAACTTCACCATTATCGGCGGTGGCGTGAGCGAGGCCGCGGACCAGCACGTCCACATCCAGGAGACGCCGGGCTTCAATATCGGCGCCGCGGGCCAGCCGCCCAAGTGCCGCAACTCTCTGCACTCGCACCGCACGGCGGAGGTCTTCTTCGTGCTCAAGGGCCGCTGGCGCTTCTTCTGGGGGCGGCACGGGACGGCCGGAGAGGTGGTGCTGGAGGAGGGCGACATCTTCAACATACCCACCGGCATCTTTCGGGGGTTCGAGAATGTCGGCACCGATTACGGGATGATCATGGCGATCCTCGGCGGGGACGACGCGGGCGGCGGCGTGATCTGGGCCCCCCAGGTGATCGAGGAGGCGGAGGCCCACGGTCTTATCCTCGCCGAGACCGGGCGGCTCTACGACACCAAGCGGGGCGAGGCGCTGCCCGAGGGCGTCGGCCCCATGCCGCTGTTGTCGGAGGAGGAGCTCGCGGGCTTCCCCGAGCCCACCACGGCGGAGGTCGTGCCGCACTACGTGGCGCGCTACTGGGACCTGATGGCGCTCGCCGACCGGAAGCCGGCGCGGGTGATCGGCGCGGACGCGGTGCTCCGCGACAGGCCGGGCTTCGAGGTCGATTTCCTCACCCGCGGCTCGATCCCGTCCGATCCTTATGTCAGCGACGCTCACGAAGTGCTTATGGCGATGCGCGGCCACTGGCGGCTCATCTGGGAGGGACACGCTCAGGTGCTCGCCCCCGGCGACACCGCCCTCGTCCCGCCAGGGGTGGAGCGCACGCTCTTCCCCGCGATGACCGGCGAGGCGAGCCTCTACCGCGTGCGCTCGACCCAGGATCCGGCGGGGCCGACTTGGACGGGGTGAGGTTGGGCGCTTGCCGGGTCTGTTTGAGCGGTGCGTTTCGGGAGAAGAGCCGTCATGGTCGGGCTCGACCCGGCCATCCTGTCGAACGGGGAGATCCTCGGGTCAGGCCCGAGGATGACGGCGAGGGACCGCGTGCAAGGAGGCTCTGCGCCCCCGCGCCCCCCTCTGACCTGATCGCCACCACCCCGGCCCTGATCCGGGGCCGTTCGCATCCCGTGAAAAGTGACTGCATCGCCTGATCTGCCATGCCGTACTCTATTCCAAGTGGTCCCTGCGCTCTGGCCGGGACGGTCGGTTCCCCCGGTGGCAGAAATGATTGGGTTACGACAAATCCCGCGGCGCGGAGAAGGTCGGGAAGGAGCCCATTTTGACCGATGCTGCGCAGCACACGAATAGCGACTTCCGAGGATAAGCTTCAGTGGCGCCCTGACGTTTCGCGTGGTCCTCGACCTGTCGGTGGAAGCCTTTCGAAATATGGGAAAAACGGAATTGAAACGAGCGAACTGTTCTTGGCCGGAGTTTCTCTGCGCTGCACCCTACAAACGCCTAATGGTCGAGGG
>JAWDKM010000003.1:0-616407 GCA_032464575.1 Roseobacter sp. HKCCA0434 | reverse complement strand
CCGACCGGCGCCTGTCGCTCAGCCAGATCGCCTTCGCCTGCGGATTCTCGTCCCACAGCCACATGAGCCGCCTGTTCCGGGCGCGATACGGTGTGAGCCCGAAGGAGGTGCGGTGAAGAAGATCATCGACGTACCGCGTAACGGACCCGCCGTTCCTCGGTGCCCGGATATGCCGCAGGAACACGCTTCCGGAGGAATGCGTATCGTCGCTCTGCCGCCGGGCGAGATCGATTTGTTCATGATGGCAGATGTGTTCTCCATCGAGGTCATCCCCGGACGGGCGTTGCCATTGATCGACCTAACCGTCGCGGGTCGGCGCAATAGGACACCTCTGGTACCGCGAAGCCTGGGCTGGATCCCACCCGGCGTGGACTACCGGGTCAGATGCAACAACCCGGACTGGGAGCTTGTCATCGAGTTCACGTTGGAAACGCTTCTGGATTTCACCGCCGAGACTGAAACCGAGCGGAGCCTGCCCGGGGAGTTTCTCTTCTGGCAGGACGCCCCGCGTGCGGCGGTGCTCGCCGAGATGGCCCTTCACCATCTGCGCTTCGAGATAAGGGACCCGCTACTAATCGAAGGCCTGGCGACGGCAATCCTGGCGGAGGGGCGGCGGACACACACCGCAGGCGCCACACGTGCCTCGGATATCGGCACCGAACCTCGCATCGCCCGCGCCATCGACTACATCGAGGCGCATCTGGGCGACGACCTCTCGGTGGCCGAGATCGCCGGCGTGGCCTCCATGTCCCCCTCCTGGTTCCAGAGCGCCTTCCGCGCGGTCATGGGCCGTCCGGTCTTCGCCTATGTCCGCGAGCGGCGGCTGGAGCGGGCCCGCATCCTCCTCGCCGACCGGCGCCTGTCGCTCAGCCAGATCGCCTTCGCCTGCGGATTCTCGTCCCACAGCCACATGAGCCGCCTGTTCCGGGCGCGGTTCGGGGTCAGCCCCAAGGATCTGAGATGACGTCAACCGTCGCCACGTGACAGAAAGCCGGACTTGGCTGCAAGACAAGAGGGGTCCTCCGTCGATCTAGTAGGGCGCGGAACAAGTGGAGCGACCTCATGATCGACTTCTCCCTCAACGGACAGGCCGTCTCGTCGGATGCTGATCCGGCAACACCTCTTCTGTGGGTGATCCGCGAGCGATTTGGACTGACGGGCACCAAGTATGGCTGCGGCGTAGGGGCCTGCGGGGCGTGCACCGTCCATCTGAACGGGCAGCCGGTGCCCTCCTGTTCGCTGCCGCTGGATGCCGCCGCGGGCGCCGAGATCACGACGATCGAGGGCCTTGGCTCGGACGGCGACCACCCCGTCCAGCAGGCCTGGATCGAGGTGGACGTCCCGCAATGCGGGTACTGCCAATCGGGACAGATCATGGCGACGGCGGCGATGATCCGCGACGTGCCGGAACCGACCGACGCCGACATAGACGCCTATCTTGCCGGCAACCTTTGCCGTTGCGGGGTCTACAATCGCATCCGCGTGGCCGCCAAGCGCGCCGCCGAGATCGCCCGGGGCTGAGGAGAGATGCCATGACGATCACTACGTCCCGCCGCTCCTTTCTCGCCGGAACGGCCGCCCTGACGGTCCCCCTTGCGTTGCCTGCGGCAGCGCAGATGACCCAGGCGCTCAGTCCGGAGCAGGCGCGCTGGCCGGACAGTTTCCTGAGGATCGACGCCGACGGCACCATCACCTGCATCCTGCCGACCTGCGAGATGGGTCAGGGCACCCATACCGGTCAAGCGATGATCCTGGCGGAGGAACTGGGCGCCGACCTCGCGCAGGTCCGCATCGAGATGCCCCGGCAGCCCTCCGATCCCTACCGCCTGCCCTTCGGTCAAATGCGTTCTGTCGGGTCCTACGGCATCCGCCACTTCCACGACCCGATGCGGCGCGCGGCGGCGCAGATGCGGATGATGCTGATGCAGGCGGCCGCCGAACGGCTGGGCGTCCCGAAGCACGACCTCGCCGCTCAGGACGGTCGGATCGTCCACGCCACCACGGGCGAGGCGATCCCTTTCGCGGACCTCGTCGCCGAGGCACGCCTGATGCCCGTCCCCGCCGCACCCAAGCTGCGGCCCGAAGCGGAGCGCACGTTGGTGGGCACCGATGTCCCCCGGCTCGACACGCCCGCCAAAGTGCGCGGCGAAGCGGTCTACGCAATCGACGTGACGCTGCCCGACATGGCCTATGGCGCGGTTCGGATGGCGCCCGTCTTCCTCGCCGACGTCGCTTCGATGGACCCGTCCAGCGTGACGGACATGCCGGGCGTTATCGCCGTGGCCCAGGTCCCTCGCGGCGCCGTGGTCGTGGCCGAAAGCTGGTGGCAGGCGAAGCAGGCGGCCGAGGCGCTCGACATCACCTTTGCCGAAACACCCGACGACGCCCTGGACGACGCGGGCCTTCAGGCGCGCATCGCCGAAGGGCTGGACCGCGAGGACGTGCCCATGACACTGACGCGCGGCGACCCGGCGGCCACGCTGGAGGACGCGGGCACCGTGGTCGAGGCCGACTACGCCGTCCCGCTGCTCGCCCATGCGTGCATGGAGCCGATCACCTGCACCGCGCAGGACACGGGCGACCGGGTGGAATTGTGGGCCGGGACCCAGGGCCACGACTGGAAGCGGATGATGCTGGAGCGCGAGCTTGGGATCACGGCGGACCAGCTCTTCATCAACACCACGTATCTGGGCGGCGGCTTCGGCCGGAAGACCTGGCACCACGACGCGGTGCAGGCGGTGCTGGCCTCGCGCGCCGTGGGCGGGCGACCCGTGAAGGTCATCTGGTCGCGCGAGGACGATACCGCCTTCGGCCTGTACCGCCAGACCATGCAGGCGCGTTTCCGGGGCGCGATCGATTCCGACGGGCGGATCACCGCCATGACCGTGCGCGTGGCCGGTCCGCAGATGGGTGCGGCCATCGTGCAGGACAACAACATGGATCCGTTCTCCCTCCTGGGGCTGGTGGACCAACCCTACGCGGTGCCGAACTATTCGGTCGATCACGCCGTCGTCGATATTCCCGTTCCGCTTTCGGCCTGGCGCGCCATCGCCACCAGCTTCACCGGCTATTGGATGGAGAGCTTCATCGATGAGCTCGCCGATGCGGCGGGCATGGACCCGCTCGAATTCCGCTTGTTGAACCTGCCGTCCGATAGCCGGGCCCGCGCCGTATTGGAACGCGCCGCGGCCATGGCCGGATGGACCGATGCGCCGCCCGAAGGTGTCCATCGCGGCATATCGGTCGTCGGCAGCTACGGTAGCCTGGTCGCGCAGGTGGCCGAGATCGCCATGGACGGCGAGCGCGTCACGGTCCCGCGCGTGTTCGCCGCCATAGATTGCGGCCAGGCGATCCATCCCGGTCAGGTCGAGACGCAGATCCAGGGCTCCGTCATCGACGCACTCGGCCCGACGCTGCGCGCCAAGATCACGTTGGAAGGCGGCGCAGCGGTGCAATCCAACTATACCGACTATCCGCTCATCCGCATCGACGAGGCACCCGACGTCGCCGTCGAGATCGTCGAAACTGGTGCGCCCCTCGGTGGTGTTGGCGAGCCCGGCGTCCCTCCGCTTGCCGGCGCCGTATGCAATGCCGTCTTCGCCGCCACCGGGCAGCGCATCCGCTCCCTGCCGCTGGCCGACCATGGACTTGCCTAACCGGTCTTCAGAGGAGCGCATCATGACCTTCGCGTACGCTTCCCGTCTCCTCGTCCTCACTTCCTCGCTGCTCGCCGCGCAGCAGAGCGGGGCACAGGAGGCGGGGGGCGACCCCGTCGCAGGCGAAACGGTCTTCGCGCGATGCGCCGCGTGTCACGCGCTGTCGGAAGAACGCAACGGGGCGGGACCGCATCTGGTGGGGCTGATGGGACGGACTATCGGATCGGTCGAGGGCTTCCGGTACTCCGACGCACTGATCGAAGATGATCGAGTTTGGGAGGCCGATCTTCTCCACGTCTATCTCACCGCTCCGGATGAGGCGGTCGACGGGACGCGCAAGGTGGCGGCGCTTCGCGACCCGCAGAACATTGCCGATGTCGTCGCTTATCTCGCCTCCCTGTCTTCCGAAGGCGCGTCGGAATGAGCCACGCGCCCTTTACCGGCCCTCCTCGCTGTTGCCGCGCCCGGTCCACTCGTTGCTCAGACCACCGACGGTACGATTTACGCTCGTCCTGATGGCGTCGCGCAGGTCTCGCCACACAGGGGCGAGATACGGGTGGGCGAGACCGGGATGGAGGTCGATCACACTCCACGTTTCGAGCCCTTCCAACAGGTCGAGGAGATGTTGTTCCGCGACGATATCGTCCGGCTGATGTGCCGTGGTCCCACCACGGACCGTGGTCGGCCAACAATGCCGTAGCCAGCAAACGGTCGAGGCTGTGTTGGAGGGTACCGCACGGGATCGATCCGGCACTTGCAGCCCAGATGCCGGTGCGCACGGATCCCGGTCTTAACCTTCCCCTGTCACTCCGGGGCTCCGAAACCGCCGAGCCATTGGAAACGCTGTTCTCGCCTCGGGACGGCGAGCCGCCCGATCGGGACCGCATATCGTCGTCGGCCAGTACACGAACATCAAGAACTGGCGCAGTTCAAAGGCTTTGAGCGTGGAACCCTCGTGCTCGATCCCGATCGTGACGACCTCGTCCTGTGCCATGTGCGATTGCGCTCGGCCGTGACGGATACCGGGTGCTTCGCCGACGCAAGGCCTCGCCACTGCTGGACCGGGATGCAGCGACGGATATTGACGATCGACCCCCCACCGGCTGCCCGGATCAGCGGCACGAAATGCCTGGTGGTCAGCATGTAGCCGCGGAAATTGACCGACAGGATCTGGTCCATTCCCTCGAGATCGGTCTCGACGATGGGCTTGTAGACCCCGATGCCGGCGCAATTGACGAGACAGGTGACCTTGCCGAAGCGCGCCTTTGCCTCCTGGGCGAGGTGTCGGACCTCGTCGGCCGCGCCGACATCGCAGGCGAGAAACGCGGCGCTGCCGCGTTCGCTCTTGAGTTCGTCCTCCAGGACTTCGCCGGCGTCCCGGTCGCGCCCAACGATGGCCACGTCGGCGCCCTCGCGCGCGAAGACACGGGCGATGCCGCGGCCGATGCCGGATGTCGCGCCCGTTATGACGGCCACCTGATCTTCAGCCTCATGATGATGTCTCCCTGTAGGAGGCGTCCCGGCATCGCCATTGCGCGACCTCGCGGTCGCCCTCGAGGAGGCTCTCGATCTCGTCGAAGAACGCGGCGCGGTACTCCGCCCGCGCCTCTTGGCGCTCGAAGCGGTCCTGGTCGGCCCACGCTTCGTGCACGAGCACGTGGCCGTCATCGTCGGGATCGACGAGCCAGAAATAGTAGAGGAGGTCGTCCTTCGTCCGGACGACGGCGAAGACCTCCGCGAGGGCCTCGGCGAAGGCGCCCGCCCGGCCCGCCCTGACGTGAAAGCGCGCGGTGAAGATCAGCGGGTCGGCCGTGGCGCCCTCCTCCAGCTCCGGGACATCGAACGTCGCGCCCAGGGGCGCAAACGGGGAAGCGTCGCATCGTCACGGCCATGGCTTAGCTCCCGCTCGGATCCATGGGCGCACCCTCGCAGATATTCTCGAGCGCATGTTCGAAGGCCGCATCGCCGAGTTCCGAGCGGAGATACCAAGCGCCGTGGAGCGGCAGGACGGCCGCGAGGGACGGCAGACGGTCGATAAGCTGGGCGAAGGCGTCGCAAAAGATGACATCCTCGTCCTCCCCCATCTTCGGTCTTTCGAGCCGGGGCGGATCGGGCTCCTGCTCCGGACCGGGGCCTACGGCGCAATCGCCGGCGAGCAGGATCCTATGGGCCGGAAGATGCAGCATGACCGATCCGGGCGAGTGACCCGGCATGTGGATGATCTCTATCCCTGCCCGGGCAAGGACATCGCTTTGCCGTGGATCGCCCAGCGGGACCGATAGCCTTGAAGGCCCGGGCTCGGCCTGATCCGCAGGATGGAGCAGGAACGGTGCAGCGAACCGCTCGACCTGCGTTTCGAAGCTGTCTGCGGATGCCGCGACATCGCGATGCGAGAGGACATGCGCGGCGATCGGTGAGGTGCGGTGCAGCCGGTCGAGCGCGTCCATCACCCAGCCGAATGGCGCGTCGAAGAGCACCGTTTCCGGCCCGGTATGACCGGCGATCTCGATTGCGTAGGAGTTGAGCGGCCGCTTCGTCCCGCCGGAGATCGACCCCTCCTGCGGCAGCATGCGGACCGGTCCGGCGACGGGCTGCATCTCTGCGGAATAGAAGCGAATGGACATGTGGCTGTCTCCTGGCGATGGGGCCCGGACCTTCGATGGACGGCCGGGACCGGGCAGGTTGCGGGGCCGACCTAGCCGCCGAACGTGCTGGGGTCCTGGTCGGGATGGAGGACGCGACGGGCGAAGCGCCAGCCCTCTGCCGTGCGCACCAATTCGTCCTCCATGCGCGCGGTCGCCATCACGCCCGGCGCCCCGTCGTTCATCGTCCGACCGACAATGATCTGAGAACAGGTCTGGGTCGCGCGCTCGCCGTCGAGCGTGACGACATTGCTCACGATGAGATGGCGCGTGCCGCCCATGTCCCGGGCCTGTTTGTGGAAGCCACCGACCCGTTCGCGGTAGCCGGAGAGCGAAGCGTAGTCTCCGAACGGGCTCTCGAACCGGATATCATCGGCCCGGACCGACATGTGCCCGTCGATATCGCCCTCGTCGAGCGCGTTGTCGAAGTGGTTCGTCAACTCCTAGATCGCGAGCTTGTCGGAAACCGCTCGCGGATCGGCCGGTGTGGCTGCTGGGGTCGTCTTCGTCATCGCAGGGGCTCCCTTATGCTTTCGCCAAGTGTCGAGTGGATTAAAAACGCAGGATGTTTTCCGTATCAGTGTGTCCCGATCGAAGTGATGTGACGCTGTGCGGCAATGCCGACGCAGCTCATGGTTTCGGCCTCATCTTTGTTGGCTCAGGATCTGTTCACCGGCGACGCTCAGAAGCCCTCGCCAATTCCGTTGGACTGCCTCTTTCGCAGCGGTCTCGTTCATCTCGGCCGAGAAGGTCTCCGGCCCCATGGACCGGATCGGGCCGAGCCCGCGCAGCACGTCCATCGTGCGGGTGAGGTCGAACGCGCCCGCGCCTGGAACCTTGCGGTGGTAGAGCAGGTCGGTCTCGAGGTCCTCCACGATATCCTCGTCGGCATCGGCGACCTGCACCTCCATGATCCGATCCGCCGGGATCGTGGCGAGCAGGTCGTGGTCGGGATCCGATCGCCAGAAGTGCCACGTGTCGAAGGTCAGGCCGACGTCCGCATCCGCCGCATCCAGCAGCGCCAGCGCCTGCCGCAGGTCCACGATCTTGGAGGTCGGCATGAACTCCAGCGTGGGCGACAGCCCGCTGGCCCGCGCGCGCTCCGCGAAGGCGGCGAGGGCGTCGGCATAGGCAGTCTCCTCGTAGGCCGCGCCCGCGGACTCGACGCAGTTGACCTGCCCGGTCTCCAGCACCTCGGCCATGCGGAACACCTCGTCCTCGGAGTAGCCGATGAAGTCGCGGGTGAACTCGTCGAGCCCCTCCGTCGACCAGCCTGGCACCCGACCCGTATAGGGGTCGATCGTGGCAATGCCGACGCCCGAGGCACGGATGGCGCGGGTGATCTCGCGATCCGACGTGCCGTCCTCGCGCCAGCGCGCGACGTCGGCGGGAAAGACCGTCATGTGGGTGAAGCCGCTTTCGGCGACGGCGTCGAGCCGGGCCTGGAGCGGTTGCGCCATGAGGGCGGCGCCCCACATCACCAAGCGGGGAACATCGGTCATCGGGCTCTCCTCGGATCGGGACTGCGCGCGGGCGAATGCGGGAAGTGCCGCCGTTGCGGCGGCCCCCGTGATCGCGGTGCGGCGGGAGATGCGGGTCATTCGCCCTCTCCCAGGAACTCCGCCACGCGTGCGGCCGTGGCCTGCGGGTTCTCATCGCCGATCCAGTGCCCGGCCTCGGGGATCACGTAGGTCGTCAAGTCGGACATGACGGGCGACCAGATCTGCTCGAGCGCGTAGCCCGACGACGCCTCGCCCCCCATGGCGAGCACCGGCATCTCCAGGGGCGCGTCGCCGAGCGGTGCGTTGTCCTCGGCGTCCTGCCAGACGGCCGCGTAATACTCGATGCCCGCCCTGAGCGCGCCGGGCTTGCGGACGTTGCGCAGGTAGATCTCGAAGTGCTCGTTCGAGACGGCGGAGGTGCCCTTGTAGGAGATGTGGTGGAAGAACCAGTCCAGCATCTCGTCCTCGCGGCCCTCCAGCAGCCATTCGGCGGCCGTGGGCACGGTGAAGAGCGTGAGGTGCCAGTTCGAGCCGATGTCCCAATCGGGGGTCGGCATCAGCTCCGCTTCGTAGCCGAAGCCGGGCAGGCCGAACTCCGCGACGATCAGGCGATCGACGCGATCCGCATGGTCGCGGGCGAGCGCCACGGCCGTGCCCGAGCCGAGGTCGTAGCCGAAGACATGGGCGGTGTCGGCTTCGACGGCATCGAGCACCGCGACCATGTCGCCCGCCATGGTGGCCTTATCGTAGCCGCCCGGGGTGATGTCGGACGCACCGGACCCGCGCTGATCGACGGCGACCACGCGAAAACCCTCGTCCACGAGCAGCGGCGCCACGGTGTGCCACATCAGCGAGTGTTGAGGCCAACCGTGGATCAGCAGCACGGTCGGCCCCTCGCCAGCGACGCGGTAGTGGATGGAGACGCCGTCCGAGTCGGCGCGGCCGTGCTGGAAATCGTCGAAGTCGAGGGATTGGGCGATAGCCGAGCCCGCGGACAGGACGGCGGCGATGGCGATGAAGGCGAGGGGGCGGGTCATCGTCCGACCTCCTCAAAGAAGTCGAGCATCGCTTCGGCCAGCTCGCGCGGCTTCTCCTCGGGCACGAGGTGGCCCGAGCCTTCGATGACCAGCCCGGTCACGCGGTAGGACACGATCTCCATCTGCTCGGGCACGATCGGGATGCCGCCCTCGCCCGCGACCGCCAGGACGGGCATCTCGCGCAGCAGCCCGGCCTCGACCACCTCACGGGTCTGCGCCGCGGTCTGGGGCACCGCGCGATACCAGCCGACCCAGCCGCCGATGCCGCCCTCGTCGAGCAGCCCTGCCGTATGGGCGTCGATATCGGCCTCGGTCATGACGTCGTCGGCCATCGTCATCGCGTCGAGCAGATAGGCGACGGTCTCGCGCTCGTTGCCGGAGTAGAGAATCTCCGGCATCCCCGGGGTCCAGTTCAGGCCGAATTGCCAGTAGCCCCCGCCGCTCTCCGGCGCGAAGGTCGTCATCTCAGCATGGTTGTAGCCGATCAGCGGCTCGTCGATATAGGTCATCGAGAGCGTCCGATCCGGGTAGTCGGCGGCGAACAGCAGCGCGACAGGCGCACCCATGTCGTGCCCTGCGACATGTGCCGTCTCGGCGCGATAATGATCGAGCAGTGCCGCGACATCATCGGCTTCGGTACGGGCATCGTAGCCCCCCTGCGCCACGCCGTCCTCGCCAGGCATCGAGGACGGCTTGTCGGAAGCACCGTAGCCGCGCATGTCCGGCACGATCACGAGGTGGCCGGCATCCGCGAGGATCGGGGCCACGTCGCGCCAGGCATGGGCGGAGCCGGCCCAGCCGTGCATCAGCACGACCGCAGGCCCCTCGCCATGGGAACGGACGTGAAGGGAGACGTCGCCGACATCGACCATCTCGGACGCGAAATCATCGAAGGTGGACTGCGCGGCGGCGAAGCTGGGCACGATGATAGCGGTGATGAGCAACGCTGCTCTCATGGTTCAGCCCTCCTCGTCTGTGGCGGGAGTACCGATCGTCGGATCGTCCATCGAGCCGCCTTCGAGCCCGGTATTGGGGCCGTTGATGTGACGCGCATAGATCTGTGTGACCGCCTCGCCTTCCGGGCTCTCCCAAACGTCGATCAATTCGGAGGTCAGTGAGATCCAGTTCGTCGTGATCGCGCCCGCGTCGCGCAGCCGGAACAGCGCGGCGAGTTCAGCCTGCTGGCTATCGGAGGCGGAGATGTCGGTGATGACGCGGACGTCATAGCCGTCGCGCAGCATCCCAAGCGAGGTGTGCAGCGTGCAGTTGTCGGTGCTGATGCCGCCGATCAGGACCGTGCGGCGGCCCGTGGCCTCGACGGCCTCCCGCAAAGGGCCCGAATCCCAGGCGGACGGTGTCTCCCGCCCGAAGGGCTGGCCCTCACCCGCATAGGCCTCGATGGCCAGGTGGAGCTGGCCGTAATAGCCGCCCTCGCTGCCCACCACGAAGACGGGGATGTCGAAGGTCTCGGCCACCTTTCCGAGCGCCACGGCATTGTTGAGCATCACGTCGACTTCCATCGTGTCCACGATGGGGAAGAGGCCGGATGTAAAGTCGACAAGCACCATCACTGCATCATCGGCATCGAGGCGCTCCAACGCTTCGACGGCATTGCGTTCGGCAGGTGTGGGCACCGTCTGCGCCAGAACCGTGGCCGGGGGGACGAGTAGGATGGCGATCATTGCGCTTCCAAGAGATCGTTTGATCATGATGGGCTTTCCCTTTCCTGCTTCTGCTGGGGAACGGTTCAGAACTACACGTCGAGCGTGACCGACATGGAGGTGACGTCGTCGTCGGGCGGATTGTCGGTGAGATATGCTCCGGTCAGGAACCGGCCGGTCGAGCCGCTGAACGTGGCGGCGTCGTTGATCCGATAGCTCGTGAGGATTGCGACGTCTTGTCCGACGAAGCGGTCTCCGCCCGAACGCCCCCGGATCGGCGTCTGCGGAGTGGCGTAGCCCCCGTCCGCTGTATCGAGTGGCAAGAATGCCTCGTGGCGCGCAGCCAGAGAGAGCCGCTCGGTAGGGGAGACGATCATATGGGCCTCGGCCCCGCAAGATTGCCGGACCCCAGCGGAGGCGCCTCGTCGAAGAAGCGGCCCGGCGGGAAGGGTGCGCGGAAGCTATGAAGGCGGTCGTCGTCCGGGTCGCCATCGCCGGAGGAGAGGCCAAGACGCAGGCCGACGACCGGCATCCAGGGAGCCTCCGCGAAGCCGGACCTTCCTTCGAAGGCCGAGGTGGCGAAGATCGAACCGGCTGTATCGAGCGGGATGAAGCGCAGCCGGCTGGCCGGGTCGCACCCGAAGGTGGGAACGCTGCGGAGCCACGACCAATCCTGACCCTGGCGCAGAACGGCGGCCCCGGGCCAGCACCTGACGTCGCCGACACTTAGTTGCGGGTTGCCAGTCGTCTGGGGTCTCAGATCGGGCGAGGTATTCTGGCCGGATGCGGTGACGGGAAGGATGAGAATTCCGACCATGAAGCGAAACGTTCGACGCGCGATCATCGGCGGCCTCTACAGCGATGATGGCTGGAGGTGCCTCGTAGTCGGATGTCGTCGTGCGTATATAATAGACACAGCGTCTGCAGACCGATCTGGCGGCGCAAGATGACGATGGATCGACGCGGCACGATGGCGACACGCTCGGAACTGAATTCGAAGAAGCGGACATGGGCCGACGAGGTCGGCGACGGTGCCTTCGATCCGAACTTCCATTCCGCCAGCGAACTCATCGGGAAGAGATGGACGGGCGCGATCATCCGCACCCTGTTCCAAGGCCACACCCGCTTTCGGGAGATCGCCGACGCCGTTCCCGGCCTCAGCGACAAGCTGCTCTCGGCGCGCCTGAAGGAACTGAGTATGCACGGGCTCATCGAACCGGACCCGGACGGGCGCGGATACGGGCTGACGGAAAAGGGCCATGACCTTCGGCTGGTCCTGATCGAACTGGCCCGCTGGGCGCATCGCTGGCGCAACGAGGGGCCGTCATCGCCTGCAAGCACGATCGATGTGGTGGACGAGGCCGACGCCTGAGGCTCGCGAAGGGGCCGTTCCGAGCGCTCGAAGCGTCGTCCGGCCGGAACACCTGGCCGCCGCGCGATCCGGGGAGCGGTTCGGGGATGCGTCCGAGGGGAGAGGCGAAGGTCCGGCATGTCCAGAGCCTAGCCACCACCCTGCCCGGAACGCATTGGACGTCACGCGCGAAGCTCTGGAACATCGCACGCGTCCGCGGGCGAAACAACCAAACCCAGCTCGAAGATCCCTGTCGCCTGGATGGAACGGGTGCGTCGTTGTCCGGACCATCGCCGCGCCGACCTTCACTCATCGCGAGAACCTGCCGACGTCCGGTAAGTAAGTCAAAGTCGGCGAGAAAGGATCGGACTTTCCTGCCCCGATGTAATCTAGGACAAACCATGCGAGGCCAATTCCTGCTAACTTTTGGTTAGCAAGCGAGGAGAGCATGGCCCAACCGCAGACCTTCCTGGACTACTATCGCCAAGGCCCCTACCGCGACTTCGCGCAGGAGCATCGGTCCGGCGGCACCTTCGGCGTGCGGATCGTTCAGATCGAGCAGCAGGCCATCGAGAGCGTCGATCCGCCCTTTCCGGAATTCGGTTTCGCGTCGACCCTGCAACCCGTCGCGTCTTTCGAGACGAACTTCGGCGACGGGTGGAAAGAACATCGAGCCCCGCGACGCTTCGTCGATATCGCGCCACCGATGACCGAATGCGCTTTCCGCACGCCGGCCCTGACCCTTCGATGCGCGACCGTCGAGAGGACCGCCGTCGCGGATCTTCTCGACAGGCACGGGCTCGCGACGGAGTCCTTGTCGGGCGTCGTGGAGACGTGCCGCCATCTGCCGCGGGCGATCCAGGCCCACGATGCGATGTGGGCGGCAGCGAACCGGACCGACCCGGCCGCGGGTCTCGAACTTGACGGGGCCTTCCTGACCATGCTGGGTGAACTCATCGCGGCTTGCGGACACGGCCTGGCGCCCGCGCCCCAGTTGGACGATCGCCGCCTCGCGCGGGCGGTGGACTACGTCGAAACGCACATCGCAGCGCCGCTCACCGTGGGCGAGCTGGCGGGCGCGGCCTGCATGTCGCCCTCCGCCTTCTCCCGCGCCTTTCGCACTGTCACGGGCGAGACCCCCTGGGCTTTCGTCCGCCGCCGCCGCCTGGAACGTGCGGCCGAGCGGATGGTCCGCACCGATGATACGCTGATGCAGGTGGCCGCCGATTGCGGTTTTGCCGACGCCTCCCACCTCGTCCGTTGCTGGAAGCGGGCCTACGGGACGACGCCGCGCGGAGACAAAGGATGACCAACTCCAGCTCCTTCGCCGAATACTATCAGCGAGGCCCCTATCGTGACTTCGCGCAGGAGCATCGCGCGGGCGGGACGTTCGACATCCAGATGATCGAAGTGGATCAACCGGCGATCGAAGTCACGGATCCCGCATTGCCCCAATTCTCGTTCGTGACGTGCCGGGATAACGTGCTGGGACATTTCGAGACGAACTTCGGAGACGGCTGGACGCAAAGCAGGGAAAGCCGTCGGTTCATCGGCGTCCAACCCGCGAAGACGGCATGCGAGTTCCGCATTCCATCGGTGCGGCTACGCAACGCCTACGTCACTGACAGTATACGTTAGAGGCCCTTCTGAGCCGGCATGGCCTTACATCTGGCTCACTCCTTGGTGCGATGAAGCGGTTTCGCAGCCTACCTCGCGTCATCGCCGCGCTCGACGCGATGCGGGCTGCCGCGAACCGTGACGGCCCCGCCGCAACTCTCGAGCTCGATGGCGCATTTCTGACGATGTTGGGCGAACTGATCGCCGCCTATGGCCATACCCTTCCACCCGCACCCAGGCTCAATAACCGCCGCCTCGCTCGCGCCGTAGACTACGCCGAGATCCATATCGCGGCCACGCTGACCGTCGGCGAGCTCGCCTCGGCCGCCGCGATGTCGCCCTCGGCCTTCTCCCGCGCCTTCCGCGCCGCCACGGGCGAGACCCCCTGGGCCTTTGTCAGCCGCCGACATCTCGAACGCGCGGGCGAGCAGATGGCGCGGACCGACGACACGTTGATGCAAGTGGCGGCCGATTGCGGTTTTGCCGACGCTTCCCACCTCACACGGACGTGGCGACGGGTGCATGGCAAGACGCCCAGAGGCGGCGCCTGGTTCGCAGTCAGAACGGTCTTTCCGTCGTGGTCTCGCGTCTTCACGCAGCCGACCAGGCATCGGCCGACATCTTGCCGTGCGATCGTCGTCGGCTGGGGTTCGGCCTCGGGATCTTCGATGACCCGGATCTCTCGCGTCTCGCGATCCACCAGTTCTATCGGCCTGACGATGACCCACTCCGGCAAGCCGGCCGCGCGGACGATCCCCTCCCGCCGGGTCCTGCCTTCCATGATCCGGCCGAGGAGGGCCGGCTCGATGACGTCGCCGAAAACGAAGCGTCCGTGCCGCCGGCTATCTCCGGCTCCGATCGCGGTCGTAGACGGACCTCCGTTTCAGCGCCGCGTTTGGCAAGGCCGCGCACGAAGAACGGCGGCACCGGTCCTTCGCTGCGCCGGGATCGTTCAACGGAGCCTTGCATGCCGTTTCCAAGTCTTTGAGAGACTTCACGGTTCAGCTTTGAGCAGTGATGATCCAAGGGGACGCCGTTTCCGTCCAATGACGTCGTTCGGGATGAACCGCTAGATTTCCGACCGAACCCAAGATCGCGCGTTCCCTCACCATTGCCGACGATCGCGATCAGAAAGCGGAGGTCCTCAATTGGCGACTGATCGGCGAGAAAACAGATATCACGCGACGCTGACGCGCGGGAATTGTTCGGCGGTGCTCGTCGACTACCTCGACGGCTTCCTCCCTGGCCTCAGGTCCATCGACCGCGACCTCTACGAGCGCAACGTCGAGGGTTTCTGCCGGACCGTGAAGGCTCTGGAGCTTCCCCATTGCGTTCTCGGCGATCCCGGCGGCTTCCGAGGCGAGTTCTTTCCGGTCATCCGAGCCGAGTTCGCAGACTGTCCCACCTTCGAACGTCACACGCCCTCGGCCATGCGGTCCGACGGCTTCGCCGATTGGGCCCGCGCCCGGAAAGAGGAAGGTCGCACGAAGATCATCCTGGGCGGCATCTCCATCGACAACTACACATTGCAGACGTCGCTCGACCTTCTTGCCGATGGGTTCGAGGTCTACGTGGTGGTCGATGCCTGCGGCGCCGAAAGCGTGCTTGTCGAGCGGGCGGCCATCGATCGGCTCGTGCAAGCCGGCGGCACGCCGATCAACTGGACCCAGTTCGCCTGCGAGGCGATGGGCGATTGGCAAACCGAATTCGGGCCCCGCATCGGTGCCCTGCTACGGGAATATTCCCGCTATGGCGCGCTCGGCGTTCCGCAGGACGATGGTCTGGACGCGTGACGCGCGAGGGCGCCGAGGCCACCCGGGAGATCCGCGGGACGCTCGCGTACCGTATCGCCTTCTCGGCCAGTGTCGCCGCAATCATGTCGACCCTGATCGGCGGCGCCATCTCGATCATCCGCGCGGGGCCGGATGGCGCCTTGTCTGCCTGGCTGTCTACGGCGCCCATCGCGTTCGGCGTCGCATTGCCGACGAGCTTCTTCGTCGTCCCGTTCGTCCAGACCCGCATCGATCGCCTTTTCGGAGCGGAAATCGACAACCGAAGGGAGAAACGACGCTCGTGAAAAGAGTTGCGCGGGTTCTCGCACCCCTTGCCGACGCTGTCGGCACAATGCCCTCACGCCAAGAAGCTCGAAGACCGACCCCGAAAGGATCCAGCATGACCGGAGTTCCGAACGTCCTGAAAGTCGCCGCCTTATCTTGCGGCCTTGCCGTTGCAAGCCTCACCTTTGCAAGCCTCGATGCACCCGTCCACGCACAGGAGGGCGGGACGGCGGAGAGCCGGCTCGACCTGCTGACGCCGGAGAACAGCGTGCTCCTGATGATCGATCACCAGCCGCAGATGGCCTTCGGCGTCCAGTCGATCCAGCATCAGGAGCTGCTGAACAACACCGTCGCGATCACAAAGGCCGCAAAGGTCTTCGACATCCCGACGATCTTCACGACGATCACGCCGGACACCTTTTCGGGCCCGTTCCTCGACGAGCTGCAGGAGGTGCGACCGGACATCACGCCGATCGAGCGCACGAGCATGAACACTTGGGACAATCCGGATGTGCGTGCCGCAGTCGAAGCGACCGGCCGCCAGAAGCTCGTCATGGCCGGCCTTTGGACCGAGGTCTGCCTCAACTTCCCCGTGCTCAGCGCCATGGCGGCGGGCTACGACGTCTACTTCATCGTCGACGCCTCCGGGGGCTCGTCCGACGTCGCCCACGACATGTCCGTGCAGCGCATGATCCAGGCGGGTGCGATCCCGATGACCTGGCAGCAGGTCATGCTCGAATGGCAGCGCGACTGGGCCAACGAGGAGACCTATGCCGGTGTGACCGATATCATCAAGGACCATTCCGGCGCCTACGGCATCGGCATCGACTACGCCGATTGGACAGGCATCATGGGAGAGGGCTCAGGGCTCTGACTTGTGCCGACCCGGGCGGCGATCGAGCGGCCCGGGCCCGCCTCCAGGATGCCAGCGTGGCCGACACATTGCGGACAGCTTTACGAGGTGACACATGCCGACCCGACCAAATCCCCGCTTTGCCCTCGACCGCCGCCGCTTTCTCGGGGCGACTGCGTCGCTCGCCGGGATTGCCGCTTCCGGCTCCGCTTTGGGGCAGGAAGCGGCCGCCGACCTGATCGTGCTCAACGCACGCATCACGACATTGGATTTGGCCCGGCCGGAGGCCACCGCGCTGGCGGCCCGGGCCGGCACCTTCGTCGCCGTCGGGACGGATGCGGACGTCGCCGCTTACCAGGGGCCCTTCACCGCGGTGGTCGATGCAGGCGGGCGGCGTCTGATACCCGGCCTTAACGACAGCCACACCCACGGCATCCGCGGCGCCGTGAACTACAATCTCGAGGTCCGCTGGGACAGCGTCGATAGTCTGGAGGAAGGTCTCCACCTCCTGCGCGACCAGGCCGACCGCACGCCCGACGGCCAGTTCATCCGCGTCGTCGGCGGCTTTTCCGAGCACCAGTTCAAGGAAAAGCGGATGCCGACGGTGGCCGAGCTCGACAGCGTGGCGCCCAACCATCCGGTGCTGATCCATTACCTCTACAAGGTCACGCTGCTCAACACGCGGGCCATCGAGTATTTCGGCTACCACCAGCCGGACCATCCGACCTATCCCGGCGGCACCGTCGAGAAGGCGGACGGCGATCCGACGGGCCGGTTGCTCGCCGATCCGTCCGGCCTGCTGCTCTACCAGACGCTCACCCGCGCGCCGAAGCTCTCCATCGCCGACCAGATCAACTCCTCGCTGCATTATTTCGACGAGCTGAACGCGCTCGGGATGACCTCGATGTCCGACGCCGGCGGCGGCGGGATGTCCTTCCCCGACGCCAACGCCTACCATGTCGCGCGCTGGCTCCACGAGCGCGGGCTGCTCACCACCCGGATCGGCTACCACACCTTCCCGCAGGTGAAGGGCGAGGAGCTGGCCGACTACCAGCGCTGGACGGCCGAATGGACGCCGCAACAGGGTGACGATATGTTCAAGCTCGTGGGCGCGGGCGAGAACCTGTGCTGGGCCTCCTACGACTACGAGATCTTCGATGCCCCGCCGCCCGACATCGATGCCGATGCAGAGGCCATCCAGACCGAGATCATGACGCTCTTGGGCGAGAACGGCTGGCCGTTCCGGCAGCACATCACCTACGGCCAGACCGCCGAACGCCTGCTGCGCGTCTACGAGGACGTGGCGGCGGGCGCAGGGCTGGCCGACGGGTGGTTCGTGGACCACGCCGAGACCTTTAACGAGGCCCAGTTGGAGCGCGTCGCCGAACTGGGCGGCGGCATCGCGCTGCAGAACCGGCTGCAGTTCCAGGCCGAGGACTTCGCCGAGCAGCACGGCATGGAGGAGCTTCGCAAGACACCGAACTTCCGCGCGATCCTCGATCTCGGGGTGCCCGTCGCCGCCGGGACGGATGCGACCCGGGTGACGAGCTACAATCCCTGGTTCTCGATCCAGTGGCTGACTACGGGGCTCAGCCGCGGGGGCATGCGGATGTACGGCGACGACAACCTGCTCGACCGCGAGGAGGCGCTGCGGCTCTGGACCGCGGGCGGAGCCTGGTTCACCGGCGACGCGGGGCGCAAGGGCGCGATCGCGCCCGGGCAGATGGCCGACTTCGCCATCCTCGACCGCGATTACTTCGCCGTCACCGATGCCGAGATCCCCAAGATCCGGTCCGCCCTGACCGCGCTTGGCGGCGAGATTGTCTATGCCAATGCCGAGTTCGCCAGCCAGGACCTGCGCTGGCTGCCGCCCGTCAGCCCCGATTGGTCGCCCGTCGCGGCCTTCGGCGGCATCGCGGGCGAAGAGATCTGATCCAAGGAGACCGCTTATGCCCACTCTCTACACCATGCCCGGCACCTGTTCGCTGGCGCCCAACATCGCGATCGCCTGGCTCGACGCTCCGGTCGAGATCGAGAACATGGCCTATGGCGACCACAAGAAGGACGCCTATCGCGCGATCAATCCGAAGGGGAAGGTTCCGGCGCTCCGCTTCGAGGACGGCGACGTCCTCACCGAGGCGGCCGCGATCCTGACCTGGCTCGGTGCAGCCCATGGCGGAGGGCGCTACGCCCGCGATACCATGCTGGGCCGCAAGGAGGCCGAGGCGCTCTCCTACATGACCTCGGAGGTCCATGCCGACTACGCGCCGCATTTCGCGGCGGACGCCTTCGCCGAGTCCGAGCCGGCCCGGGAGGAGGTGAAGGCCAAGGCTTATGCCAAGCTGAACGATCACTATCGTCGCCTTGACGAGGCGTTGGCCGAGGCGGGCGACTTCTATCTCGGCGAGCGCAGCTTCGCCGACGCCTATCTCTACGTGCTGACCCGCTGGATCGACCAGACGCCCATTGAGATCGGCGACTATCCCGCGCTCGCGGCCTTCCGCTCGCGCATGCAGCAGGATGAAGGCGTGAAAACCGCGCTCGCGCGCCAGGACATGGCGCCCCTATGACCACGCGTCCGCGGAAACTCGTCCGCTGCCCCAATTCCATCGCTTCCACAAGGAGCGGCCTATCTCGGGCCCCGCGATCCCGGGCTCATCCGTCCTGTTCCAGAGCAAGCCAAGAACACCGGTGAAACAGGAGAATGGCCATGGCAGATCACGTGCCCGTCGCGGACCTCAATGGAAAGACGATCGTCGTCGCCGGCGGCACCGGGGATGTCGGCGTCGCCATCGTCGGCCTATTGACCGAAGCGGGTGCGCGCGCCGTCGTTCCGACCCGCAGTCCCGACAAGGCGAAGGTCCTGCGCGACGGGCTGTCCCATCCCGACCGTCTCGAGGTCATCGAGGGTGCGCCCGACGACGAAGATGGCGTCGCCGACATGCGCAAGAGGCTCGACGCGTTCGGACCGCTCGACGGTATCATTGCGAGCCTCGGATCCTAGTACAGCTTCGGCTCTTTCGTCGAAACCCGCATCGAGGAGATGGATCAGGCCTATCGCAGTCTTCTGCGCAGCCACATGACCTTTGCCCGCGCCGCGGCACCGCTCCTGGACGACGGCAGCTATGTCATCATCAATGGAGGGGCGTCCGTCGAGCCCGTGCCCGGATCGTCCGCCGTCTCCATCATGACGCGGGGCCTGACGATGGTCGCCGAGACGCTCCAATCGGAGCACGAACGCCTTCGGGTCCACACGCTTCTCCTCCGGTCGGTCATCGCGACACGCGCCCGGGACAACCCGGACCCGGCCTGGGTGACCGCGCGAGAGGTGGGCGAGGCCGCTGCCTGGTTCTTTTCCCCGATCGGTCGGCTCATCGCCGGAAGCACGCTGACCCTGACCGCGCGAGACGGACCACCCGGACGCGCGGACTGATCGGTCGGGGCGACGGCGCCCGACATCCCTCAACAGGGACCAATGGAACAGAAAGGAACGGACGAACATGCCTGTCTATGATTTCAGCGGCGCGGTTGCCCTCGTTACCGGCGGGAGTGGCGGAATCGGATCCGCCATCTGTCGACGACTGGCCTCCGAGGGCGCGGCGGTCGCCGTTCATTTCCGCAGCAGCGACGGTCCCGCCAAGGCGGTCGTCTCGGACATCGAAGCCAATGGCGGCCGCGCCGCGGCCTTCCAGGCCGATCTCACCGACACCGAAGCGGTGGCGGGTCTCTACGACGAGATCGAAGGTCGCTTCGGTGCACCGACGATCGTCGTCAACGCCGCCGGCGCGGTCGCGGCCGGTCCCGTCGCGGAGAGCGAGGATGCCGACTTCGACCTCATGGTCGCGGCCAACCTGCAGACGGCGTTCCTGTCCTGCCGCGAGGCCGCGCGGCGGATGCCCTCCGGCGGGCGCATCGTGAACTTCTCCAGCATCTCGGTGGCGGATGCCCGCGCGGGACAGGCCCTCTATGCGGCGACGAAGGCGGCCGTCGAGCCGCTGACAAAGGTCCTCGCCAAGGAGCTCGGCGAGCGCCAGATCACCGTGAACGCCGTCGCGCCGGGAGCGACGGATACCGACATGCTGGTCGACGAGGCGCGGGAGATGGCGCCGGACATGACGCCGCTCGGGCGTCTCGGCCAGCCCGAGGATATCGCCGCCGCCGTGGCCATGCTGTGCTCCGCCGACGGCGGCTGGATCACAGGGCAGATCGTCGGCGTCAACGGTGGTCTGGGGACCTGAGCGCCGAGCACATGCTGCCCCAAAGAGGAACCGCTGCCCTTCGGAGGGTCTGGGGCGGCAGCTTGGACCGCATACAGACGAGGCGGGCATCCAACGCCTTCTTCGGTGGGTCGGGGGATCCATTGAGAGCGCTCCCCAGCCGACGCGTTCCGTCCGGCGGACACAAAGAGTGCAGAGGAAGCCGACGCCGCGCGTAATTACGACGTGGGCAATCGGGAGGACGGGTCCTTCCCCACGTTTTCAGTTCCCTGCCGTTCCCGCCGAGACGCGGTTTGCGTCACCGGTCGCTGGGACCAGGATACCGTCGTGGCGCACCACCATCCATTCCCCGCCGCGCCTCTCGAAGGTGTCGATGTTGAAGACAGAGCCGACGGATGTCAGCCCTTCGAGCCGTTCGGACGCCGTCAGATGGTCATGACGACGGCGCTGTCCGCTGCGACGCTGACCACAGGATTGGCGGCGACATGGCGCTTGTTCGTGATGAAGGGTGCCGACTGCCCCGGAGCAGATGCGATTGCGGTCGGTCCGACGGCCATGCCGAAATCGCTGATGAGTTCGGCATCATCGGTAAAAAGCTCGTCTGGAGTTCGGAGTCGGCAGCATCGAGCGCTTGGTTGAAGCCATAGATGATCTGGACGACTGCCATGACTTCCTCCGGCAGGAAGTTGTCCTCGGCAGTGACGTAGGAGAGATCCTCGGCGTCCTGTGCGGACGCGACAGCAACCGGCCCCCATCGGGTGGTCACCTTCAACAGCGTATTTGACAGGTTCGTTTCCCTGTCGCGATAGCGCGGGAAACCGTAGGGTGCGCGCCGCATTGCTTCCAGTGATACGCCGAGGGGCGGATATTGTCCGGCGCGATGTTGCAAATCTCGGACGGTCGACAGCCGGTCCCGACGAGAGCAAGCCGGATGGGGCGGGCCTCCTCTTTGAGGCGGCGAAGCGCCGCCCCGGGCGCCGGAATGCGATCCCTGATCCAGTCGGCCGTAAACGGCGGCACGGTTGGGCGCGCGACCTTGCGGGCGTGAAAAGAGAGCCCGTCGAACGGGGTCCTGGTATCGAGGGCGTACGAGTTGACGTAGGTCTGGAACAGCTTGCGCATGTTGCCGAAGTTGCGGTTGGCGAAGTTTGCGGGGACCGGCTTCTCGCCGTCCTACCCGGCAATGCGCTTCTGCCAATGCTCGTAATGGGCCTGCGCATCCGTTTGGGTGATGGCCAGGAGCCGCTTGTTTCCGACGACAGCGACGAAGTTCTCGACCGCCAGCCGTTTCACCTTTTTCCGGGGCGCGATCTGTGCGGGGCTCATACCGCGCATCTCGTCGACCGCCATCGTGTCGAAGTAGAACGCCATCGCCTTGCGGACCGAGAGCTTCGGCGGCTCTTGCGCACCGAGGAGCGCGGGCGCGTCTTGCGGGCATGTCGCCTCGACCGTCAGCACACGTGCCATGATATCCTCGACGGGAAGGCTATCTGCGATCTGCTGCGCCGTGAGCTAGCGGAGTCCTCGCACCGGCGCGCGTCGGCGTGCCGCCTTACAGGCTTCACCGCCGCGCTCAGCTCTAAAACTTTCCTTAGAGGCCGGGCCAGTAGAGATCGTCCGCTTGTCGAGCTCGTCGCGCTTCAGTCGCGCGACCTCCAGTGACGTCGTCCTGAGCGATGTCTGGATCGTGCCGCGCCTGTCGGCCGGCTCGAAGGTTCTCGGCACGCGGCGGACATAGCGCCAGCGTCGGCCACGCAGCTTGAGATGACGGTCCGCATCCGCCGGACAGGGCGCAGCGAAGGTGTCGCGTCGCATCAGGCAAGCCTCACCGGTATGGGTGCGGCCGTGGTGCAATTTGCCGGGATGGACGTGGATTGGCCATCCCCGGGCTTGGAAAGCCGAGGAAAGTCAATCCATTACCAGGAAGATTATGGTGCGGTCGAGAAGACTCGAACTTCCACGGGTTTTACCCCACAGCGACCTCAACGCTGCGCGTCTACCAATTCCGCCACGACCGCATCGTGGTGTGGGCGGCCGTATAGCAACGCGCCCGGACCTTGTGAAGGGGGGAAGTGACGGAATATGTGATGCGCACCGATTTTCTTTCGCGGAGCCTCCCGATGGTCGTGTGGACCCGATCCGACAGTCCCGTCCCCTACCCCGACGCCTTGGAGCGGATGGAGGCGCAGGTCGCGCGCATCGCCGCCGGTGAGGGGGAGGAGACGGTGTGGCTTCTGGAGCATCCGCCGCTCTTCACCGCGGGGACCAGTGCGAAGCCTCAGGACCTGCTCTGGACCGACCGCTTCCCCGTCTACGAGGCGCGGCGCGGGGGCGAGTACACCTATCACGGGCCGGGACAGCGGGTGGCCTATGCCATGCTCGACGTGGGTCGGCGCGGTCGGGACGTGCGTGCCTTCGTCTGGCAGCTCGAGGAATGGGTGATCCGCACGCTCGCCGCCTTCAACGTCCGGGGCGAGCGGCGCCCGGGCCGTGTCGGCGTCTGGGTGACGCGGCCCGACAAGCCGCCCCTGGCCGACGGCAGCCCGCGCGAGGACAAGATCGCGGCCATCGGCCTGCGGCTGCGGCGCTGGGTGAGCTTCCACGGGATCTCCATCAACGTGGAGCCGGATCTGAGCCATTTCGACGGCATCGTGCCCTGCGGCATCCGCGGACACGGGGTGACATCGCTGGTCGATCTCGGCCTGCCGGTGACGATGGAGGACGTGGACCTCGCGCTGAAGGCGAGCTTCGCGGAGGTGTTCGGAGCCGAGGATGTCCGGCCGGCCTCGGCTCTGTCAGATGAGACGGTCCGACTGGCGCCACCGCCGGCATAGGACCCTGAAACGGAAACGGCGCAGTCCGTCAAGGACCGCGCCGTGAAAGCACTCGGTCACCGAAGCGACCGATGGAACGCTTGTTACTGGTTCACGATGGCTTCGACTTCTTCCTGCTTGTCGGAGGTCGAACCGTCACCCTCGAGCACGTTGCGGATCAGGGCCAGCTGGCCGAGGGTCAGCGTGGTCACGTCTGCCTCGACGCCGATGTTGTCGAGCTCGGACTGCACCAGAGCTTCGAACATGGTCAGGCCCACGCCCATTGCCGACTGGGAGTGTGCCTCGGCAAACACGCCGGTCGACGCGAAGGTTGCAGCGGCGGTGAGAGCGATAAGCGAACGCTTCATTTTAGTTTCTCCTGTTTTCACGACAGCCCGAAATCAGCGCGATTCCGGCATCCCCGTCGTATCGTGACAACTCACACGTTCCACGTTGGGTTTCAAATAAACTTCCTGCAACAGAAAATTTATCTTTTGCGATTGCCACGCGTATGGCGGCCAACACATGTTTCAATCGCCTCCGCGGACAAGTCCGCGGCGCATCTTTTTTCCGAACCGTGCTCGAGAGGTCGTGAACGGCGGGGTGACAACTGCGTCACATCGGGTGATGCGGATCGGCGCCGCCGCGCGGGCATCAGTCGCACCCGGAAATGCTCGGAAACGGTTGAGCCCCCGCTATAACCCGAGTAGCACACGGTCGACGAAGGTATGCACGCCCGCGCGCGAGTCGCGATGCTATGCTGCCTTCCGCAAGATGCAGGAGACGTAAATCATGGCAGACGCGGCCACCCATGCCGATGGCGCACATGACGAGCGGGGGTTCTTCACCCGCTGGTTCATGTCCACGAACCACAAGGATATCGGCATCCTCTACCTGATCACGGCGGGCCTTCTGGGCTTCATTTCCGTCGCGTTCACGATGTACATGCGCCTCGAGCTTATGGAGCCGGGCGTGCAGTACATGTGCATGGAGGGCTTCGCGGCCGAGACCTGCACGCCGAACGGTCACACCTGGAACGTGATGATCACCGCCCACGGCATCCTGATGATGTTCTTCGTGGTGATCCCCGCCCTGTTCGGCGGGTTTGGCAACTACTTCATGCCGCTCATGATCGGCGCGCCGGACATGGCGTTCCCGCGTCTCAACAACCTGTCCTACTGGCTGTTCGTCGCAGGCTCGGCACTGGCGCTGGCCTCCGTGTTCTCGCCGGGGGGCAACGGACAGCTCGGATCGGGGATCGGCTGGGTGCTCTACGCGCCACTGTCGACTTCCGAGGCGGGCTACTCCACCGACCTCGCGATCTTCGCGGTGCACGTCTCCGGCGCCTCGTCGATCCTGGGCGCGATCAACATCATCACGACCTTCCTCAACATGCGCGCACCAGGCATGACGCTCTTCAAGGTGCCGCTCTTTGCCTGGTCGATCATGGTCACGGCCGTCCTGATCCTGCTCGCCCTGCCGGTGCTGGCCGGTGCGATCACCATGCTTCTGACCGACCGGAACTTCGGCACGGCGTTCTTCCAGGCCGAGTACGGCGGCGATCCGGTGCTCTACCAGCACCTCCTGTGGTTCTTCGGCCATCCGGAAGTGTACATCGTGATCCTGCCGGGCTTCGGCATCATCTCCCACGTCGTCGCGACCTTCTCCAAGAAGCCGATCTTCGGCTACATGCCGATGGTCTGGGCGATGATCGCGATCGGCGCGCTCGGCTTCGTCGTGTGGGCGCACCACATGTACACCGTCGGCATGTCCACTTCGCAGCAGGCCTACTTCATGATGGCCACCATGGTCATCGCGGTGCCCACCGGCGTTAAGATCTTCTCCTGGATCGCGACGATGTGGGGCGGTTCGGTGCAGTTCACGACGCCCATGCTCTGGGCGATCGGCTTCATCTTCCTGTTCACCGTGGGTGGTGTGACCGGCATCGTGCTGAGCCAGGCCGCCATCGACCGGGCCTATCACGACACCTACTACGTCGTGGCGCACTTCCACTACGTGATGTCGCTGGGCGCGGTCTTCGCCATCTTCGCCGGGATCTACTACTGGTTCTCGAAGATGACCGGCTACGCCTACAGCGAGATCGGCGGCAAGATCCACTTCTGGATGATGTTCATCGGCTCGAACATCACCTTCTTCCCGCAGCACTTCCTCGGCCGTCAGGGCATGCCGCGCCGCTACATCGACTATCCCGAGCAGTTCGCGCTCTGGAACTACGTCAGCTCGTGGGGCGCGTTCATCTCCTTCGCCTCGTTCCTGCTCTTCCTTGGCGTGATGGCACATGCCTTCGTGGTGAAGCGCCCGGTGAAGGAGCCGAAATACTGGGGCGAGGGCACCGACCCAACGCTGGAGTGGACGCTGCCCAACCCGCCGCCCGAGCACACGTTCGAGCAGCTCCCGACCCGGGAGATGTGGGACGAGAACCTGATCCGGGGCCACAAGCACTAGACCGCCCCGGATGGTATGATGAGGGCCGGGGACGATCCCCGGCCCTTTTCGTTTCAGGATTCGACGAGACACCCATGGTAGAGACCCGCCCGTCCGAACCGATCCTCTCGCTCACCCTCTGGCCCCACCAGTCACTGACGGCCGAGGGGTTCGAGATCATGTCCTGGGTGATCGGCCTCGGCCTCGCCCTGCCCGTCGTGCCCTTCATCGGCACCCCGGTCTTCTGGGGCCTGCTGCCCTTCGTCGGCGGCGCGTTCCTGCTATTTCGCCGGATGGTGCGCTACAACCAGCGCAAGCGGCGGCTGCGCGAGGAGCTGCGGATCTGGCCCGACCTCATCACCGTCGAGCGGATCGAGGCCGACGGCACCGTCCGCGATTGGCAGGCCAACCCCCACTGGGTTCGCGTACAGCTCCGCGAGGATGCGAAGATCGAGAACTACCTGACGCTCAGGGGCGCGGGGCGCGAGATCGAGCTCGGCGCCTTCCTCAGCCCCGAGGAGCGGGTGGCGCTGAAGGACGATGTCGAGCGGGCGCTGGTGCGCGCCTACTGACGACGCGGCTGCAAGCGCCGATTGCGCCGGACGAAGCGCTGTGTCACTGACTCAGGTATGGCGCGAACCGCGCGCCCCCTGCATCCGACACCGCGCATCCTCATCGAAAGGCAAAAGCCATGCTTGCCATGCTGAAAGCGACCCGCGTTTTCGTGGCCATCGGCCTTGCCGTTGGCGGTCTGGCCGGAGCGGTGCTCTGCGGCCTTGGCATAGCCGCCTATGTCGGCGCGATCGATCTGGGGCCGGACTTCGCCAGCATGAACCCGCTCCACCTCGCCATTCTCGGCTTCGGCCTGCCGCTGGGCGCATGGCTTGGCTGGCTGCGGTTCAACAGCCTTTTCGACAGGGCGGTGACCTCCCGTGGCGGCGCGGACTGAGACGGCCGCCCGGCCGACGGGCCTGCGCGCGGCACTCCTGCTCTTCGGGCTGAACGGGGCGCTCTACGGCAGCTGGGCGTCGCGCATCCCCGACATCAAGCTGGCGCTGGAGCTCGACGAGGCGACGCTGGGCCTCGTGCTGCTGGCGGCCGCCTGCGGGGCTGTGTCGAGCTTCGGGCTCGCGGCACGGGCCGCAGACCGCTTCGGCGCGGGGCGCGTCACGCTGGTTCTGGCTGCGCTCGCCATCCCGCCCCTGCCGATGCTGGCCCTGGCGCCGTCGGCCTGGACGCTCGCGGCCACGCTCTTCGTCTTCGGAGCCGTGGCGGGGTCGATGGACCTCTCCATGAACGCCTATGCCACCGAGGTGGAAAAGCGCGCCGCGCGCTCCCGCATGTCGCTGCTGCACGGCACCTGGTCGATCGGCTTCGCGCTCGCGGCCGCCGTGGCCGGCGTGGCGGCGGACCGGCTCGCACCCGCACCCCATCTCGGCCTGGTCGCGGTGCTGGGCGTCGGGGTCGTCGCAATTGCCGTCCTCCTGATCATCTCCCCCGGCGCGCAGGGCACAGGCGGCCCGCGCGCCGCCCTTTTCGCCATTCCGCGCGGACCGCTGGTGCCGGTCGCGGCCCTCGTCGCCATCGCCTTTCTCGCGGAGGGCGCGGTGATGGACTGGGCGGCCGTCCACGTGCGGGAGGGGCTTGGCGGCACCACGGCCGAAGGTGCGCGGGTGCTCACCGCCTTCGCCATCACCATGGTCGCGGTCAGACTCGCGGGCGATCCGGTGATGGACCGGCTGGGGCCGGTCACCACGGCCCGCATCGCCGCGCTCCTCGCCACGGTCGGCGCGCTGGGGATGGCCCTCGCCCCGACGCCGCTCTGGGCCGCGGTCGCGATGGTGCCGCTGGCGCTGGGCCTCGGCCCCATGGCGCCGCTGGGCTTCTCGCAAGCCGGCAGGACGGCGCGCGGCGGCTCGGGCGAGGCCGTCGCGGCGGTGGCCCTCACCGGCTATGGCGGCATCCTCGTGGGCCCGGTCCTGATGGGCTTCAGCGGCGCGGCGCTGGGGCTCGGCACCAGCTTCGGCCTGATCGCGGCGGGCGGCGTCGCGATGTTCCTGCTGGGACGCCGGCTGGGCTGACGGGTCGTGGCGTGCCTGGGAGGCACAATCCCGGCCCAAGCGCCGGGACCGTCCGCAATCCCGCGCAGCGGTCAGTCGGGCGCACCGGCGTCGATTGCAGGGGTGTCGATGGCTGGAAAACGACGGAACCGGCCCCGGATCGGGTCCGGGGCAGTGGTTCTCAGGACGCTGAGTTAGCCCAGGCGGGTCTTCACGTCGGCGCCCACCTTACCGAAATCCATCTGGCCGGGATGGGTCGCCTTCAGCTCCGCCATCACCTTGCCCATGTCGCGGATGGAATTGGCGCCGACCTTCTTCATCGCCGCCTTGATCGCGGCCTCGGTCTCCACCGCATCGAGCTGGCGGGGCAGGAAGTCCTCGATCACCGCGATCTCCGCCCGCTCCTGCTCGGCAAGCTCCAGCCGGCCGGCCTCCTCGTAGGCGGTCGCACTGTCCTCGCGCTGCTTGATCATCTTGGAGAGGATGGCGAGGATCTCGGCATCGGACACACCTTCGCTCGCCTCGTCGCTGCGGGCCGCGATGTCGCGGTCCTTGATCGCGGCGTTCACGAGGCGCAGCGTCGACAGCCGGCCGCTGTCCTTCGCCTTCATCGCTTCCTTCATCGCCGCAGAAATGCGCTCACGCAGCATGGCCACCCCGTCTGTGCCGTCCGACCTCTCGCGGACCGGGTGACTATACCGGGCGCGCCGATGAGGCGCAATGGCTGGAAATCCGCGCAACTCATTGTTTTAATTACATATTCACAAAGTCGGCTTTTGCTTGACGCAACGGGCCGGGCACCGTAGCTTCCGCCAGATTTCACACATGTCAGAGGTTGTCCCCCATGGCCGACACCACCCCCACCGCCGCCCTGGTCCTCGCCGACGGAACGGTCTTCTACGGCCGAGGCTTCGGGGCGGAGGGGCTGGTGACGGCGGAGCTGTGCTTCAACACCGCGATGACCGGCTACCAGGAGGTGATGACCGATCCGTCCTATGCGGGCCAGATCGTGACCTTCACCTTCCCCCATATCGGCAATACCGGCGTCACGCCCGAGGATGACGAGGCGAGCGAGCCCCACGCCCGCGGCATGGTGGTGAAGTGGGACCCGACCGAACCCTCCAACTGGCGCGCGGCGGGCACCCTGCCCGACTGGCTGCGGCGCACGGGCCGGATCGGCATCGGCGGCATCGACACGCGCCGGCTGACCCGCACCATCCGGACGATGGGCATGCCGCATGTCGCGCTGGAGCACCGGGCCGACGGGCAATTCGACCTCGAAAAGCTGGTCGCCGCCGCCCGCGGCTTCGACGGGTTGGAGGGGGCGGACCTCGCCAGGGGCGTCAGCACGCTGCAGAGCTACCGTTGGGAGGATGGCCGCTGGGAGTGGGGCAACGGCTTTCCCACCGGTCAGGTCGGCGGGCCGAAGGTGGTCGCCATCGACTACGGAGCCAAGCGCAACATCCTGCGCTCGCTGGTCTCGGCGGGGTGCGAGGTGACGGTGCTGCCCGCCACCGCGACCTACGAGGACGTGATGGCGCAGGGCCCCGACGGGGTGTTCCTCTCCAACGGCCCCGGCGATCCGGCGGCCACCGGGGAATACGCCGTGCCGATGATCCGGGAGCTGATGGACAAGACGGAGCTTCCGATCTTCGGCATCTGCCTCGGCCACCAGATGCTGGCCCTCGCCCTCGGCGGACAGACGGTGAAGATGAACCACGGCCATCACGGCGTGAACCATCCTGTGAAGGAGATCGAAACCGGCAAGGTCGAGATCACCTCGATGAACCACGGCTTCGCGGTCGATGGCGGCACCCTGCCCACGGGCGTGGTGGAGACGCATGTCTCCCTCTTCGACGGCACCAATTGCGGGCTGCGCGTCGACGGGCGGCCGATCTTCTCGGTGCAGCACCATCCGGAAGCCTCGCCGGGGCCGCAGGACAGCTTCTACCTCTTCGAGCGCTTCGCCGCCTCGATGCGGGAGGAGACACCCGCGTGAACAACCTCCGGTAAGCCTCTGCTTCCGTTAACCTTCCGTTTACCTTCCTGAGGCCATCGTTCCCGCAATCGTGGGGACGACATGAAACAGGGCCTACAGGAGCAGGCGGCGCCGTTCGTCGGGCCGGAGGGACGTCTCGCCCCGGATCCGCGGCGCGACGATGTCGGCCGGATCGCGGTCGAACTCGGCTATGCCGGGCCGGGTGCCGTTCTGCATGCCCGCCAGATCGCGCGGCGCGCGAACGACAGCCTGGCCAACGTCATGCTGGCCGAGGGCCTGCTGAGCGAGGCGCAGCGCATCGAGATCCTGTCGCGGCTCTGGGGCGTGGGCCGGATCGATCTGGAGGCGCGCCCGCCCGATCCCGACCTGCTCCGCGACTACGCGGTCGACGACATGCTGCGCCTGGGCTTCATGCCCTGGGTGGGTCTCGGCACCGTGCGCGTCCTTGCCCTCGGCGATCCGGAGCGGATCGACGAGGTGCTGCGGCTCCGCCATCCCGCCGGCGTGCAGCCCGCGATCTCGCTCGCGCCGCGCCCTATGATCGAGGCGCAGCTCGTCCGGCACTTTGCACCCGACCTCGAACGCCGGGCGATGACGCTGTGCCCGCCGGCCTACAGCTGCCGCAACTGGGGCCGGGCGGCCCATGCGTGGCTGGGGCTCGCCCTCGTGGCCGGGGTGATCGCGGCCTTCCTGCTGCACCCGGGCCTGTCGCTCACGCTGGCCCTCGTGCTGATCGCGGTGGGCAACACGCTGACATTGATGATCCGCTTTGCCGCCATCATCGCAGTCTGGCGCGGCACCGGCGATACCGACACCGCACCGCCGCCGGGCAGGCTGCGCGATCCGCCGACGGTCACGGTGCTGCTGCCGCTCTTGCGGGAGGGGCGGGTGCTCGACCGGCTGATCGAGGCCCTGCGCGCCCTCGACTACCCCGCGAGCCGGCTCGACCTCGTCGCCCTCGTCGAGGAGCGCGACGACGAAACGCACGATACGCTGGCGGCCCTCGACCTGCCGCCCAACCTGCGGCTGCTCACCGTGCCCCACGGCACCCTGCGCACAAAGCCGCGGGCGATGAACTACGCCCTGCCCTTCTGCCGGGGCGAGATCATCGGGATCTACGATGCGGAGGACCGGCCGGAGCCCGACCAGATCCTGCGCGTGGTGAGCCGCCTGCGCGACGCACCGGCCCAGGTCGCCTGCGTGCAGGCCCGCCTCGACTTCTATAACCCCGGCCAGAACTGGCTGACGCGCTGCTTCACCCTGGAATACGCCACCTGGTTCCGGGTGCTCCTGCGCGGGGTGGAGGCGCTGCGCCTGCCCCTGCCGCTGGGCGGCACCTCCGTCTTCTTCCGCCGTGCGGCGCTGGAGCATGTCGGCGGCTGGGACGCGCACAACGTGACCGAGGATGCGGAGCTCGGCATGCGCCTCGCCCGCTTCGGCTACCGCTGCGAGATGATCGCCTCGACCACCCACGAGGAAGCCAATCCCAGCCTGCCGAACTGGCTGCGCCAGCGCTCGCGGTGGCTGAAGGGCTACTGCATCACCTACGCCACCCACATGCGCCGCCCGCGCGCGCTGTGGGCCGACCTCGGACCGCGCGGGTTCCTGGGCTTCCATGCCATCCTGCTGGGCGCCATCGTCGCCTACCTCGCGCTGCCGCTGTTCTGGGTGATGACGATCGCGACCGTGGCGGGCCTCACGGTCCCCGCGATGGAGGCGGTCCCGAAGCCGCTGTGGTTCGTCCTCGTCATCAGCCTGCCGCTGGGCCAGGCGGTGATGCTGACGGCGGTGGGCGTGGCCCTGCGCGCGCGGCAGTCGCGCTGGCTCTGGCCGTGGGTGTTCACCCTGCCCTTCTACTGGCCGCTTGGCGCGATGGCGGCATGGCTCGCCGTGTTCGAACTCTTTGCCGCGCCCTTCCACTGGCACAAGACCGAGCACGGGCTGGCCGATCCCTCAGAGGTGGAGCGCCCCTGACATCAGCACATGCGCCCGGCCCGCGACACGCACCCCCCCGATGGCATCGCGCGGGCCGAGGACGCAGACACGCGCCTGTCCCGGCCGGCCGAGCCCGTGGCCCTGCTCTGCCACGTAGCCGGGCGTGGCGAGATGCCCGTGATGCCACAGCCACGCGGCCGCACAGCCTGTCGCGGACCCGGTGAACGGATCTTCGGCCTGTTCGGGGGGAAGCATCAGCAGCCGCGCGAAGGTATCGCCACCGTCCACGCCTTCCAGACAGACCAGATACGGCTCGATGTGCCCCTGCCCGCTGTCCGCCTGCCATGCGGTCAGCGCTTGGCGATCGAGCCGTGCGTGCCGCACCGCGTCGAGCGAGCCCAGCAGCGTCACGCAGAACGGTGTGCCGGTGGAGACGACCTGCGGCGCGCCCACGACCTCCTCCGCCGCGAGGCCGTAGATCGCGGCGATCCGCTCGGGGGCGAAGGTCGAGCCGAAGGTGGGCGCGGGCTGCGTCATCTCGATCCAGCCGTCGGGATGGATGTGGATCGGCAGGACGCCGGCGCCGACCTCCAGCGTGAAGCGGTCGCCCGCCGCGACCGCGCCGCGGTGCATCAGAGAGGCGACGGTGGCGATGGTCGGATGGCCCGCGAGCGGGATCTCCCGCGTCGGCAGGTAGTATCGCGCCCCGAAATCGGCGGTGTCGCTGGGCACGAGATAGGCGCATTCGCTCAGGCTCGTCTCCCGCACCAGGGCCAGGCGATCCTCCAAGCCCATGTCTCCGGCCCCGTGCACCACCACGCAGCCATTGCCGCCGAAAGCCCGGTCGGTGAAGGCATCCACCCAGTCGCAGTCGTAGCGCGCCATCCGCCTCTCCCTCTCATGGACAGGAAAGGGAGGCCGCGGGCGCCGGTCAAAGGAAGTATTGTGTCCGGAACAAAGCGGCCCCGCCGGGTCGGGCGGGACCGCACGCATTCAGCGCCCGGCGCGCCACTCGGCGACGACCGGGTTCTCGTCGGCCGGCGGCGCGGGGCGGCGCGCCTCCTCCAGCGCCTCGACGGTCGCCGCGACCCGGGCGACGGACTGGGTGTCGGGGGCAAGGCGGCGCATGCGGATGTGGTGCAGTTCGCGCGCGCCGAAATAGAAGCTCACCACCGCGCCCATCAGCCACCAGAGCGGATCGGGCACCAGCGCGAGCCCCTGCATCCGCGCCGCGAACCCCAAAGGGTCCTGCATCGCATAGGCGAAGAGCCCCATGGTACCGAGCGCCATGGCCGGGCGCGGCAGGCGGTTGAGCCCATCGATCGCCGCGTCGAACCATGTGCGGTTGTGCCCGAACTCCGCCCCGTGCTGGGCGAGGGCGGCCAGATGCTCCCGATGCTCCTGCTCGGCGCGGGCCGTGCGGTTCTCGGTAAAGACCTCGGCCACGCCGGTGATCGCCTCGCCGACGCCGCGGGCGGCGGTGCCGATGATCGCGCCGCTCACGCCCATGCCGACACCCGTGCGCGGTGCTGGGCGTCGGTAAGATGCCAGCGGGGGTGGATGAACTCCTCGGCCCGGACGATCCAGCCGCCCTTGCCGCCGTCGCGGCGCCGCGCGTATTTGCGGCTGGTCGGACGTCGGTCGGCGAGCGCGTAGTACCAGTTGCGCCGCTCGACGCCGTAGGCGTCGTTGAGCCGGTCGCCGCCGATCTCCGCCGCGGCCCGGTGTGCGGCGGCAGCGGTCAGCGGGCCGATGACACCGTCGATCGCCACGGGCTCGCCGAACTTCGCAACCAGGCTCTGCAGGAGCCGCACCGCCCGGCTGCCCGCGTTCACATACATGTCGAAGACCGCTTCCTGCACCGGCGCGGGCAGCCGCCCGATCCCGGGCGCCTCGAAATAGTCGCGGCGGAAGATCGCGGCGGCGCGCTCCACCGGCAGGAGGCGCACGTCCGTGACATCCACGTCGCCGTCGCCGTCCAGGTCGAGGCCCAGCCGCCGCATCGTGTGGATCGTCACGCCATGGTTCGTGGCCCCGCCGGGATCGTGCGGATCGTCCACGAACCCGCCCTCGCGGGCAAGAATGCCCGCGATCATCTCGTCAATCCTGTCCATCAAACGCCCTTCCGAAAATGCTTTAAGGAAAGGTGAAAGGATGCAGCAAAGGGCTTGAAACGCGGTTAACGGCGCGGTGGAAAGTCTCCGACCGTAGATTTTGGACGATCTTTCGGGCGAAAGATCGTGGATCAGTTGGTGAGCTCGATGCCCCGCTCCTCGAACGCGTCGGTGAGCTCCTTGGGCCGGTACTCCTCGTCGTGCTTGGCGAGCACCTCGTCGGCCCGGAAGAGATCACCCTCCATCCGCCCCGTCACGATGGTGTCCGCACCCTCGGCGAAGAGGTCGGGCACGATGCCGGTGAAGGTCACACGGATATCCGTCTCGGTATCCGTCACGGTGAAGAAGTGGATGTCGCCCCGCTCCCAAGATCCCTCCTTGACCAGACCGCCGAGGCGAATGGTCTGACCGGCCGCGGGCGGGTTCTCCACGATCTCCGACGGCAGGCGGAAGAACTGCGCCCCCTCCCCGATCGCCACGACGATGAGCCCGGAGGCCGCGGCCAGCAGGACGCCGCCCAGGGCGACGAGTTGCACGCGGCGGCGTTTGCGGGGGCTCATGGGCATCGGTCTCTCCTTACGGGAACAGCGGCGCGAGCATCAGGCCCGCGGTCTCATCCAGTCCCAGCATCAGATTTGCGTTCTGTACCGCCTGACCGGAAGACCCCTTGGTCAGATTATCGAGAGCGGCAAAGACCCGCACCCGCCCCGGCCGCCGGTCGCCCACGACACCTACATGCACGAAGTTGGAGCCGCGCACATGCCGCGTCGCCGGCGCCTCGCCCATCGGCAGGACCTCGCAGAACGGTTCGGGGCCGTAGCGTTCGGCGAGCGTGGCGTGGATCTCGTCCGCCTCACCGCGCACATGGCAGGTGGCGAGGATGCCGCGATTGGCGGGCATCAGGTGCGGGGTGAAGGTGACCTCGACGGGCCGCCCGGCGGCCTTGCCGAACTGCTCGTCGAACTCGGAGGTATGGCGGTGCTGCGGCAGGCCGTAGGCATGGGTGCCCTCGCTGACCTCGGAGTGCAGCATCGCTTCCTTGGCCGCACGGCCCGCACCGGAGACGCCGCAGACCATGTCGATGATGATCTCGTCGGGGTCGATCACGCCCGCCTGTAGCAGCGGCAGGATCGCGAACATGCCGGTCGCGGCATTGCAGCCGGTGCCCGCGACGAGCCGCGCGCTCGCGATGTCGTCCCGGTAGAACTCGCTGAGACCGTAGACGGCGGTCTTCTGCAGCTCCGGCGCGCGGTGCGCATCGCCGTACCAGCGTTCGTAGACGGCGGTGTCCGACAGGCGGAACCCGGCGGAGAGGTCGATGACCTTTACGCGCTCGGGAATGCTCGCCACGATCTCCTGCGAGGTGCCGTGCGGCAGGGCCGCGAAGGCGAGGTCGATGCCGGACCAGTCGACGGCATCGACCTTCGTCAGCTCCGGCAGGTCGAGATGGCGCAGGTGCGGAAAGACCTCGGCCAGACGCATCCCGGCCTTCCGGTCGGCGCACAGGGCGCCGATTTCCAGGTCGGGATGAGTGGCGATGAGGCGGATCAGTTCGGCGCCGGTATAGCCGCTGGCCCCGATGATCGCGACGGTCTTGCTCATTTCGGTCTCTCCATAAGTAGGCGCTAACTAATGGACCACGACCGGAGGATCAATCTCGGCTGAGCGCTGAGGGCCGCGCCCGACCTGGAGGGCGCTCGCGGGACGGGATTGATATGCTCGCGCTCTCGAGCATTCATGTGGCTGCTTCGATGTCCGACATCACCAACACGCCCTCCTGGGGGAGGGTGATCCGGCTTCCCGGAAACCGTCCGGTGGACGGTTTTGCAGGATAACGGCCGTAGGCCCGGGCGGGCGCGGCCCGACGGTGCCGCCGGGCGGAAGGGTGCTTCTACTTGATACCGCCCCGGACTTGATCCGGGGCCTTTGGATGACTTACGCCACGCTCTGGGCGGTCCCGGCACTGCGGCAGGGACGGTGAGTGGGAAGCCAGCGCCGACGAGGCATCAGCGCGTGTTCTTCTCCTCGAACTCGTAGCCGAAGCCGAGATTGGGGATCGGCGTCGGCGACAGCGCGTAGGTCTGCGCGCGCAACCAGTCCATCAGCTCACGCGGATTGCCGGCGCGCGCGTCGATCTCCGCCCGGTCGAGCGGCTCGCCGATCACCACCGGCACCGCGCCGCCGACCCGTGCCTTGAACTCGGAGATCAGGAGCGCCATCCGCAGCGTGTAGTGCAGGTGCGACGCCACCTGGAACCGCCGCGAATTCGCCCCGTGGAAGTAGACCGGCACCACCGCCGCCGCCGACTTCGCGATCATCTTCGCCGTGAAGGTCCGCCAGCGCGGGTCGAGCGGGATGCCCCGCGGCCGCGCCGCCGTCGACACCGTCCCGCCGGGAAAGATCCCGATGCAGCCGCCGTCCCTGAGGTAGTTCAGCGCCGTCTTGCGCGTCTCGAGGTTGAGCCGCTGCGCCTCCTTCGTCTCGTCGAAGCTGATGGGCAGGATGATCTGGTTGAGATCCTCCGCCTTCTGGAAGACCTGATGCGCGATGATGCGGAAGTCGCTGCGCGTCTCCTGCAGGATATGCCCCATGATCAGCCCGTCGAGGATGCCGAACGGATGGTTCGATATGACGACAAGCGGTCCCTCGCGCGGGATGGCGTCGAGGCTGCCGCCGATCACGTCGAGGCCGAGCCCGTAGCGCTCGACCATCACCGACCAGAAGTCGCGGCCCTGCGCGACCTCGCGCTCGTAGCCCCGGGCCCGCCGGATCAGGCCCGGCCGGCCGGTCAGGTTCTCCAGCGTGCGGATCATGGCGCGCCCGCCCCGGGTGCGGGCGGAGTTGGCATAGGAAATCTCGCGGGCGACGTGGCGAAGCTGCATCACTGTGGTCTCAAGCAGTTACGTAAGGTCATTTCGGAAAAAAGCGCGGCCCATCAGCCACATCCTTGGCACGATCCCGATGGCATGGCCAGAACACGGGACATCACAAGTTTAAGTTGTGTTTTACTTACCTGGCGAATCTTTCGCCAGCGGAGCCCCCGTCGCTGGCGCATTTTGACACGAGAATTTACAGGCCGGTCCATGTTGCACCGCAGGGAGATCGACGGACTGCGCGCGTTCGCAGTTCTGCCCGTCATCGTTTTCCACGCCGAGTTTTCGCTGCTGCCCGGCGGCTTTCTGGGGGTCGACATCTTCTTCGTCATCTCCGGGTACCTGATCACCGCGATCCTGATGGAGGACATAGACAAGGGGCGCTTCTCCCTTGCCAAGTTCTACGAGCGTCGCGCCCGGCGGATCCTTCCCGCGCTGGCCGTGATGCTCGCGGTGACGGTGCCCTTCGCCTACGCCTGGATGATCCCGCCGCAGCTCGAGGATTACGGCCATAGCCTGATCGCCGTCCCGCTCTTCCTGTCGAACGTCCTGTTCTTTTTCAAGACCGACTACTTCATGCCGGCGGCCGAGGAGCAGCCGCTGCTCCACACCTGGAGCCTTGCGGTCGAGGAGCAATTCTACCTCCTGTTCCCGATCCTCCTGCTGCTGCTGTGGCGCCATGCGCGGCCGCAGCTCACCCAGACGGTGATCGTACTGCTCTTCGCCGGATTCTTCATCAGCGAGATCGGCTGGCGCACCCTGCCCGAGGCCGATTTCTACCTGCTGCCCTTCCGCGGCTGGGAGCTGCTGGCCGGGGCCGCCTGCGCGCTGATCCAGCGCAAGTACGGCCAGGGCCGGCACGAATGGCTCGCCGCGCTCGGCCTCGCGCTGGTGATCGCATCCTTCGTCCTCTTGGGCCCCCACACGCCGATGCAAAGCATGCTGGGCCTCCTGCCGGTGACGGGGACCGCGCTCATCATCCTCTTCGCCTCCGAACGCACGCTGGCCGGGCGGATCCTCTCGCAGAAGCCCTTCGTCGCGATCGGGCTCATCAGCTACAGCGCCTATCTCTGGCATCAGCCGATCTTCGCCTTCGCGCGCATCCGGATGCTGGGCGCGCCCAACGGCTCGACCATGGTGGTCCTCACGCTCCTGACCCTGTTCGCCGCCTGGCTGTCCTGGCATTTCGTCGAGCAGCCCTTCCGCCGCAAGCGCATCCCCTACTTCGCCAACCGGGCCGACGTCTTCACGGCGACCGTGGGGGCGAGCATCGTCGTCGTGGCCGTCGGCGTCGTCGCGACCCATGTCGCGTACAACCCGCGCTGGATGAACCTCACGCCGATGCAGCGGGCCTATCTCGCCAGCACCGAGCGCAGCCCGATGCACGAAGCTTGCTACCTTACCCGGCACGAGGACGCCGCCGCGACCGAGAGCTGCACCTTCTTCGAGGAGGACGTGCGTGTCGCGGTGCTGGGCGACAGCCACTCCGCAGAGCTCGCCTTCGCGCTGGCCGAGGAACTGCGCCCCTACGGCACCGGCGTCCGCCAGTTCAGCCGCTCGGCCTGCGGGCCGCCCTTCTCCAACGAGGGCGGCATGAGCCTGAGCTGCGTGAACTGGGTGAAGGACGTGGTCGATCTGATCCTGGCGGACGATGAGATCACCCATGTCGTCCTCGGTTACCGGCTCAACCTCTACCTGTCCGGCCGGCACGAGGAGGTCTGGCCCGCCCTGCCCAACGAATTCGACGAGGCGCACCGCAATTCCATCGTCCGCTCGCTGCACGAGCTGATCCTGACGCTCTCCCAGACCAAGCAGGTCGTGATGCTGTCGCAGGTGCCGGAGCTGCCCGCACCGATCGAGGAGCTGGTCTATCGCGACTATCTCGACCGCAACGGCGAGATCCTGGGCGTCACCCGCGCATGGTGGGACGACCGGACCCGCTTCGACCGGACCCACCGCGCGGACCTGCCGGACAACTTCACGCTGATCGACCCGACGGAGATCTTCTGCTCCGTGGATCGGTGTTTCGCCGGCCGGAATGGCGTGTCCTACTATTTCGATGACGACCACCTGTCGATTCACGGCGCACGCCAGGTCGCGCGGACTATTCTGCCCCACGTGATGGACTGATTTCGGCGGAGTACCGCCGAAATACGGTGGCAATCTTCCATCTTCGCGATTTTAACGATCCGTTAGCTCAACCTTTGCGTGTGTCCAGATGTGCGGGCTCGTGTGCACGTGCTATGTCGCACTGCAGCGTAACGTGAGCGGCCGGGGGGCCGCGTTCGAGCGTTGGAGGGGGCATGAACTACCGTCGCGAGATCGACGGACTGCGCGCTGTCGCGGTCCTGCCGGTCATCCTGTACCACGCGGACGTCCATTTCCTGTCGGGGGGATTTCTGGGCGTCGACATCTTCTTCGTGATCTCGGGCTACCTGATCACGTCCATCATCGCCGAGGAGGTGGCGCAGGGCCGCTTCTCCATCGCGCGCTTCTACGAGCGGCGTGCGCGGCGCATCCTGCCGGCGCTCACCGTCGTGCTGGCGGCCACGCTGCCCTTCGCCTGGGCCTGGATGATCCCGTCCCAGCTTGAGGATTTCGGTGCGAGCCTCGTGGCCGTGATGCTCTTCGCGTCCAACATCCTCTTCTTCCTCCAGCTCGACTATTTCGGCCCGGCGGCGGAGGAGCTGCCGCTCCTGCACACCTGGACGCTGGCGGTGGAGGAGCAGTTCTACATCTTCTTCCCGCTCCTGATGGTGGCGATCTGGCGCTTCGGCCCGCGGGTGGTCGTGGGTGTGCTCGCCGCGCTCTTCGTGCTGAGCCTCGCGGCCAGCGAGATCGGCTGGCGCGTCGCGGACGAGGCGAACTTCTACCTCCTGCCGTTCCGGGCGTGGGAGCTACTGGCGGGTGCGCTTTGTGCACTTGCACAACGACGCTTCGGCCAGTCGCGCAGCGAGGTCCTCTCCGGCATCGGCCTCCTGATGATCGCAGGCGCCATCGTGATGTTCGACAAGACGACCCCGATGCCGAGCCTATGGGGCCTGATCCCGGTCGGCGGCACGGCGCTCGTAATCCTCTTCGCCGCATCCGGCACCCTGGCCGCGCGGCTCCTGTCGCTCCGGCCCATGGTGGCGGTCGGCCTGATCAGCTACAGCGCCTACCTTTGGCACCAGCCGCTCTTCGCCTTCGCGCGCATCCGGCTGCTGGAGCCGCCGAGCCTCCCGCTGATGCTGAGCCTCGCCGCCCTGTCGCTGGTGCTCGCCGCCCTCTCCTGGCGCTTCGTTGAGCAGCCGTTCCGCCGGAAGGAAGCGCGCTGGCTGCCAGGCCGACCCGCCGTCTTCGGCGCGACGGCCGCGATCAGCGGCGTCGTCATGGCGCTCGGCCTCACGCTGTTCCTGCGCCCCGGTACGCCGGAGAGCCACGGCCTGACCGCGCGCCACGCCGCCTACCTGCAAAGCGCGAGGTCCAGCCCGCAGCGCGACGACTGCCATTCCACCGGCGGCAACCAGATCGACCCGCAGGCCCCTTGCGTCTTCTTCGCCGAGGATGCGCGCGTCGCGGTGTTCGGCGACAGCCATGTCGTCGAGCTCAGCTATGCGCTCGCCCGCCTGCTGGAGCGCGACGGCGAGGGCGTGATCCAGCTCAGTCAGAGCGCCTGCGCCCCGAAATACGAGGCGCCGCCCTATTCCTCGCTCTGCGCGAGCTGGACCCGCGCGGCCCTCGACGCGCTGCTCGCGGACGAGACGGTGACCCACGTGGTCGTCGGCTACCGCCTGAACTCCAAGCTCTTCGGCGGGCACGAGCAGGTCTGGCCCGCCCAGCCCGCCTCCATCGGGGAGGAGGAGCGCGAGGAGACGATGGAAGCGCTCCACGGCATCCTCGCCGAGCTCGCGCAGAGCAAGGAGGTCATCCTCGTCGCCCAGTCGCCGGAACTGCCCGCCCCGGTGCCGGAACTCGTCTACCGCGACCTCACTGACGAATACGGCAACCTCGTGGGCGTCTCGCAGGCCTGGTGGGACGCGCGCAGCCGCTATGAACGCGACCGCCGCGACGACCTACCTCCCGGCGTCGCCGTGGTCGATCCGACGGCACTCTTCTGCTCGAACGGGCACTGCGTCGCCGGGCGCGACGGCGTCGCCTATTACTTCGACGACGACCACCTGTCGATCCATGGCGCGGAACTGGTGGCACGGCAGATCCTGCCGCATCTGGACCTGTGACCGGATAGCCGGGCTGCGGCTCTTGGCCGTGTCGCGGTGCGTGCTACCGGGAACCGGAGAGTTCTGCGGCGTTCGTCGCTGATGCGGCGATATCCCGAAGCACCCCTTCGGGCTGTCCGGCGCGAGCAAGGGTCAGGATGGAGACCGCGGCACCGAACAGGCCATGCACGGCCTGTTCGGATCTTATCCCCTCCTCGATGAGCCGATCCCGGAAGAACGTCTTCATCTCGTCCAGCTTTTCTTCCACAGCCGTGCGTGTCGCCTCGCCATGCGTTTCGAGCTCCACGGCCGTATTGATGATGAGACATCCCCGGCGATCGGGATCGTCGATCGATGCGGACACCAACGTGTCGAGGTAGCTCCGGATACCATCGAGACCGCCCGGCGCCGCATTCAGACACGCTTGGAAGTGTTCGTCATAACGCTGGAAAGCGAGCGCGAAGAGATCGTCCTTGTTGCCGAACGCCGCGTGAATGCTGCCCGGCCTGAGGCCGGTCACTTGCGCTATGTCCGCGATGGACACGCCACCGAAGCCCTCTGCCCAGAAGAGATCGGTCACCTGGGACAGGACGGTTTCGGTGTCGAAGCTTCGAGGTCTGGCCATCTGCTCATTTTCTTGGACAATCGACCAAATACGCGCTAGCTCATTCTTGGTCAACTCACCAAGAAAGGAAAAGACATATGCACCCGATCGCACTGGCAGCACTCATGACGGCCGCGATGGCCCCCGAAGCGCTGATGGCCGACACCGGGACGGAGATCACCGGCAGGGAAGCGGCGCTCTACGACGCGTTTCTGCAGTCCGACACGGCCGCGATGGAGGAGATCTTCGCAGACGGCTTCGTCTATCAGCACGGCTCCGGACAGGACTTCGACGAAGCGGGCTTTCTCAGCCTGATGTCGAGTGGACAGGTCGTCGTGACGCGCGCGGATGCGCCGGAACTCCTCATCCGGGATTTCGGCGATACGGTCGTGACCTCCGGTGAAGGCCGTGTGGAGGGCCGCGTTGATGATGATCCTTTCGAAGGATCGCTCCGCTTCGTCAACGTTTGGCACGTCGACGACGGGGTCTGGCTCCTTCATCACCGCAACTCGCAGTTCGTCGATTGACCCACGGGCCGGATGAGCCCGGCCGCAAACGAAAAACGCGCCCGGCGGGACCGGGCGCGTTTCGCAATGCAGAGCGCCTGACGGATCAGCGCTTGGAGAACTGGAAGCTCCGGCGGGCCTTGCGCTTGCCGTACTTCTTCCGCTCCACGACGCGGCTGTCGCGGGTCAGGAAGCCTGCCGCCTTCAGCGCCGGGCGCAGGGAGGGCTCGTAGAGGCTCAGCGCCTTCGACACACCGTGGCGCACCGCACCCGCCTGACCGGAGAGGCCGCCGCCCTTCACGGTCGCCATCACGTCGAACTCGCCCTCGACACCGGCGAGGGAGAACGGCTGGGCGAGCAGCATCTGCAGCACGGGGCGTGCGAAGTACTCGTTCATCGGCTTGCCGTTCACGGTGACGGTGCCGTTGCCCGGCTTCACCCAGACGCGGGCGATCGCGTCCTTCCGCTTGCCGGTCGCGTAGGAGCGACCCAGCTCGTCACGGACCGGCTCCCGCGGCGCCGCGGTCTCGGTCAGCATCTCCTGCTCTTCGGCATCCACGCCCAGCGCAGTGGTCTCGGCGGCGACCGCCTCTTTCAGGCCGTCGAGCGATTTGATTTCGTCAGCCATCGTCATGCGCTCCGGGTGTTCTTGGCATTCATGGACTTCACGTCCAGCACTTCGGGGTTCTGCGCCTCGTGCGGGTGCTCACCACCGGCATAGACGCGCAGGTTGGTCATCTGCTGGCGCGACAGGGGGCCGCCCGGCAGCATGCGCTGCACGGCCTTGGTCACGACGCGCTCGGGGAACTTGCCCTCGAGGAGCTGCTCGGCCGTGCGGGACTTGATGCCGCCCGGGTGGCCGGTGTGCCAGTAGTAGGTCTTGTCGGTGCGCTTGTTGCCCGTGAGCTGGACCTTGTCCGCATTGATGACGATGACGTTGTCGCCCATGTCCATGTGCGGGGTGAAGGTCGCCTTGTGCTTGCCGCGCAGGCGCATGGCGATGATCGAGGCGAGACGGCCCAGAACCACGCCCTCGGCGTCGATCAGGATCCACTTCTTCTCGATATCGGCCGGTTTGGCAGAGTAGGTTTTCATCTCTCGCAATCCGTGTTCTCGGTATCGTTGACCCCTGCACGGAGGGTCCGCGCGGGAGGATGGCGTGGTTCTAGCGATTTGCGCGGTGCGGTCAATTGCGAAACGCGCGGAAGAGCCCAACAGAAACAATGGCTTGAAAATTAGGTATTGTATTACCCCACTTCCGAGCCCGTTTTCCGTGGCGTCCGCTGTGGACACGCCCCCGGCGAGACGCTACGCCCCGCGCAACAATGTTGCGGAGCCGCACGGGGGAGGAGCCGGTGATCATCTGCGAGACCAAGGCGGCGCTGCGCGCGGCGCGCGCCGATCTGTCGGGCGGCGTCGGGTTCGTGCCCACCATGGGCTTCCTGCATGAGGGTCACATGAGCCTCGTGCGCGCGGCGAAGGCGGAATGCGACCGGGTCGCCGTCTCGATCTTCGTGAACCCGACGCAGTTCGGCCCGAACGAGGACCTCTCCACCTATCCCCGTGACATGCCTCGCGACCTCGCGATGCTGGAGGCGGAGGGGGTGGACCTCGTCTTCACTCCGGCGCCCGAGGAGATCTATTCCGGCGGCGACGTCACCGTGGATCCCGGACGGCTCGGCCGCATCCTGACGGGGGAGCTGCGCCCCGGTCATTTCGGCGGGGTGGCGACCGTGGTCACCAAGCTCTTCAACCTCGTCCGCCCCGACCGCGCTTACTTTGGCGAGAAGGACTACCAGCAGCTCACGCTCATCCGCGCCATGGTCGCCGATCTCGACATGGGGCTGGAGATCCGCGGGATGCCGACGGTGCGGGAGGCCGACGGCCTCGCCATGTCCTCCCGCAACGTGCGCCTGACGCCGGAGCATCGGGCGGCCGCCCCCATCCTGAACAGGGCGCTCGACGCGGCGGAGGCGGCGGGCCTGCGCCCGGCCGCCGAGCTCGACCGCATCATCCGCGACGTGCTGCGCGGCCGGCAGGTCGAGGCGGTCGACATCCGCGATGCGCAGACGCTGGAGGAGGTCGCCGGACAGCCCACCGCCCCCGTCGTCGCGCTGCTCGCCGTCCGCTTCGGCACCGTGCTCCTCATCGACCAGAGAGTGATCTCATGAGCGTGCATTCCGGCGCGAAGCCCGTCACCGTCCCCGCCATCCGCGCCCGCAAGGGGGGCGAGCCGCTGGTCGCGCTGACCGCCTACCATGCGCAGGCCGCCTCCTGGGTCGATCCGCATGCGGACATCATCCTGGTGGGCGACTCGCTCGGCATGGTGCTCCACGGCCTGCCCTCCACCGTCGGCGTGCCGCTGGAGATGATGCTGATGCACGGCGCCTCCGCCGTCCGGGGTGCGAAGCGCGCGCTCGTCGTCGTGGACCTGCCCTTCGGCACCTACGAGGAAAGCCCCGAGACCGCCTTCCGCACCGCCGCCCGCGCGATGGCGGAGACCGGCTGCGGCGCGGTGAAGCTCGAGGGCGGCACGCACATGGCCGAGACCATCGCGAAGCTCACCCGCAGCGGCATCCCCGTCATGGCCCATATCGGCCTGACCCCGCAGGCGACCCACACGATGGGCGGGTTCAAGACGCAAGGTCGGGATCGCGCTGACTGGGACCGGCACATGGCGGACGCGCAGGCCGTGGCCGAGGCCGGCGCGTTCTCGGTCGTGCTGGAGGGCATGGTCGAACCGCTCGCCCGCCGCATCACCGAAGCCGTCGAGATCCCCACCATCGGCATCGGCGCCTCCCCCGTCTGCGACGGCCAGATCCTGGTGCTGGAGGACATGCTGGGCCTGCACGAGTGGACCCCGAAATTCGTGCGGGAGTTCGGTGCGTTGCGCGGCGATATTGATACTGCGATAGGCACTTATGCTCAGGCGGTGCGGAACCGGACCTTCCCGGGAGAGGCGGAAACCTACGCGCCGAAGGATTGATGGCCGCGGAGAGAGACGAGTGCCGCCAAGCGGGCGATCCTTCGAAGCACCGTCATCCTCGGACTCGACCCGAGGATCTCCAGCAATCAGAGATGGCCGGATCAAGCCGGACCATGACGCTGCTAGTACAACCGCCCCGGACCCGATCCGGGGCCTCTCGGATCGACGCACCTCGTCGGCCCGGGTCACGACGGTGCCCTCCAACCCATGCAGCCGACGAAACCCGACATGCACCCGCAGAAAAACGCTTGCGCCGAGCCGCCCCTGCCCTTATCTGCCGCGTCACAGGATGACCGATCCCAACCCGATGAGGGGGGCGCTAAGGCATCGCTGGATTCAATCTACTGGTCAGACTTGGAGGACGTCATGCTCGACGCCACCCGGGTCCAACTGGGGACTGGTCTGGAGACAGGCGCCCACGCGGATCACACCGCGCGCGACGAACTGCGTGCAGCAAACACATCCTGTGCCCCCGCGGCACGGCAACCCGAGGACGTCTTCGACGAGAACCGCGCGGATCACTTCATCCGCCGCGACGGTCGCGTCTTCGCCGGCACCCATCTCATCATCGAGGTCGAGGGCGCCGAGGGGCTCGACGACGAGGATCGCATCCAGCAGGCCTTCCGTGACTGCGTGGACACCTGCGGGGCGACGCTCCTCCATATTCACACGCACAAGTTCTCGCCCCAGGGCGTGAGCGGCGTGGCCGTGCTGGCGGAAAGCCACATCTCCGTCCACACTTGGCCGGAGATCGGCTACGGCGCCTTCGACGTCTTCATGTGCGGCGACGCCCAGCCGTGGAAGGCCGTGGATGTGCTGCGCGACGCCTTCGGCGCGCGAGAGGTCCGGGTGAAGGAACTCCACCGCGGCGAGGAGGCGGTGGCCGCCGTCCTTTGACGCACTGCCGCTCCGCCCCACCTGCGGAGCCATGACCGATCCGCTGATCCTGACGCTCGCGCTGGACGACGAGGCCCGGGCCTTCTTCGAGCGCGAGCGCCGACGCCTCTTCCCGCCGGAGCGCAACATGATCCCCGCGCATCTGAGCCTGTTCCACAAGTTGCCGGGCGAGGAGATCGCGGGCATCTCCGACCGGCTGTCGGAGATGGCGGGCCGCACGGCGCCCCTGCCCCTCGACGTCACTGGTGTGATGTTCTTCGGCCGCGGCTCCGCCTACCGGGTGGAGGGGGCGGACGAGGTGCGCGCCGAACTCGCCGAAGGCTGGCGGCACTGGCTGACCCCACAGGACCGGCAGGGCTTCCGCGGCCATGTCACCGTCCAGAACAAGGTGACGGGTGCGGAAGCGAAGCGCACGCACGCGGCCCTTCAGAAGGGCTTCGCGCCCTTCCCCGCCACGGGCATCGGCCTCGACCTCTGGCACTATCGCGGCGGCCCGTGGGAGGCCGCCGGACATTTCCCCTTCCAAGGAGCATCGACATGACAGAGTGGGCCACCGAGACCCTGCACGACGACTACGCCCAGTCCCTGAAGGTGACGCGCACCCTCTATGACAGCGCCACCGAGCTGCAGCGGATCCGGGTGCTCGAGAACCCGACCTTCGGCCGCTTCATGACGCTCGACGGCGTGGTGCAGACCACCGAGGGCGACGAGTTCATCTATCACGAGATGATGACCCACGTGCCGATCCTCGCCCACGGCATGGCGCGCAACGTCCTCATCATCGGCGGCGGCGACGGCGGCATCGCCCGCGAGGTGCTGCGCCACGCCGCGGTCGGGCACGTCACCATGGTCGAGATCGACGCGGGCGTGGTCGAGTTCTGCAAGGAGCACCTGCCGAGCCTCTCGGGCGGGGCCTTCGACGACCCGCGCCTCGACCTCGTCATCGCCGACGGGGCGGAGTTCGTGGACACCACCGACCGCCGCTTCGACGTCATCATCATCGATTCCACCGACCCGATCGGGCCGGGCGAGGTGCTGTTCACCGAGACCTTCTACGGCAAGGCGAAACGCTGCCTGACCGAGGGCGGCATCCTCGTCACCCAGAACGGCGTCCCCTTCCTGCAGGGCGAGGAGCTGACCAACACAATGCGCGCCTTCCGCGCCCTTTTCGCGGACTGGGGCTGCTATCTCGCGACGATCCCCACCTATGCGGGCGGGCCGATGGCGATGGGCTGGGGCACCGACGGGCCGGGCCGCGACGTGAGCCTTGCCGATCTCTCCGCCCGCTTCGCCGAGGCGGGGCTGGAACCGCGCTACTACACGCCGGAAGTCCACAAGGCGGCCTTCGCCCTGCCCGGCTACGTCCTCGCATTGATGCCGGACTGAGCCCCGAACGCTCCCGCCCGTCGGTCGCCTGACGGCTCCTTCCCGTTGGGCGTGGCGCGCCTTCGGCGCGTGCGCGGGGGCCCGGACAATCCCGCTGCCGCAACGCGCCCCGGCAGGATCGGTCGAGGCTCGATGTCCTCCGAAGCAGAGCAGGATGCATCATGGTGCGGACGGCTTTCCAGACTGTTGGAACGCTCGACCGAGCGCGCCCCGGGACGGCTCTCCTTCCGGTGGCGGCAAGGGGATCCTGCCCGATCTGCCGCCTGCACGGCATCCGCAGCGAGGGCGCCCCGCTTCTTCCTCCTTGTCCAAGTATCCCCGCCGGAGGCAGCCGACATCGATCAGGGACGCCTCCGGCGGGCGTATTGGACGAGAGTGAGGGGCGGGCCTCAGCGCGCGGGCGGGATCGAGTAGGTGAGCGAGGCCCGCGCGACCACCGCCTCCTCGCCGTCCGAGCGCAGAAGGGCGTCGCCCACCGCCAGCACCCGGCCGAGCTTCAGAATGCGCACATCGGCGATCAGGTCCCGCCCGGCCGCGGGCTTCCGCATGAAATCGATCGCGCAGTTCGTCGTCACCGTCAGCGCCTGCCGCCCGATCATGCCGAGCACCGCGACGTAGAACCCGCAATCGGCGAGGCTGAACATCGCGGGGCCCGAGATCGTGCCGCCCGGCCGCAGATGGTGCTCGCCGACCAGCAGCCGCACCCGCGCTTCCAGCGGGGCCAGATGCTCCACCTCGAATTCGCCCTGCACCTGCGGAAAGACCTCGGCGAGGAAGTCCTGCACCTCGCCCGCGTTCATCTTGAGGTCCATCGCGCTCTCCGTGCTAAGCTCCGGGCGACACTGGCAAAGGAGCGCCCCCATGTCGATCCTGCTGCGCGAGGATGCCGACGGCATCGCGACGCTGACCCTCAACCAGCCCGAGAAGCTCAACCCGTTGTCGGAGGCGATGCTGGCGGCGCTGCAAGGTCAGTTCGACGCGCTGATGGAGGATCGCGGGACGCGCGCCGTGGTGATCCGCGGGGCGGGCAAGGCGTTCTGCGCCGGCCACGACCTGCGGGAGATGACGGCCGGGCGGCAGGCGGAGGATGGCGGTGCTGCCTATTTCCGGGAGCTCTTCGGCCAGTGCGCGACGATGATGACGACGATCCCGAAGCTGCCGCAGCCGGTGATCGCCGAGGTCCACGGCATCGCGACGGCGGCGGGCTGCCAGCTCGTCGCCTCCTGCGACATGGCCGTGGCGGCCGAGACGGCACGCTTCGGCGTCAACGGGGTCAACATCGGGCTCTTCTGCTCGACGCCCATGGTGGCGCTCAGCCGCAACGTGCCGCGCAAGCAGGCCTTCGAGATGCTGACCACCGGGACATTCATCGACGCGACGCGCGCCGCCGAACTGGGCCTCGTGAACCGCGTGGTGCCTGAGGCCAAGCTTTCGGATAAGGCCCAAGAACTCGCGAAGACGGTGGCGGACAAGCTCGCCTCCGCCGTCCGTGTCGGCAAGCGCGCCTTCTACGATCAGATTGAGATGGGGCTGGAGGACGCCTACGCCTACACGGGTGAGGTCATGGCGCTGAACATGGCCGACGCCGACACCGAGGAAGGGATCGCCGCGTTTCTGGAGAAGCGCGACGCGCGGTGGAAGAACCCGAATTGAGAAGCGTAGTGAAGGCAAAAGTCCGCCTCCACTTGATACCGCCCCGGACCTGATCCGGGGCCGCCCTCAATCCAGTTACCCGTTCACAGCGGCCCCGGCTCAAGGCCGGGGCGGTCCTTAACTTGAGAACCCAACGGAGCCCCCCACGAACGCCCCCTCAGGCCCGCACGCTCTGTGCCTGCGGATAGCTCGCCTCGAACCGCGCCCGGAGCAGCGCCACCCACAGCAGGACCGCGAGGAACTGGTGCCCGATCGCCAGATGCCACGGGGCGGCGTAGAGCACCGTCACGATCCCCAGCACCACCTGCAGCGCAAGCGCGAGCATCATCCAGCCGAAGGCCAGACGTACGCGACCCAGCGCCGATCCCCGCGCGCGCCACCACACGAACAGGCCGAACAGGAAGACCGCGTATGCGAGCATCCGGTGGTTGAACTGCACCAGCCCCGCATTCTCGAAGAAATTGCTCCAGACCGGCTCGATGTAGAACGGATCGGGCGGCAGGAACTGGCCCGACATCAGCGGCCAGTCCACATAGGTCCGGCCCGCATCGATCCCCGCCACCAGCGCACCGAGCAGGATCTGCACGAACAGGAGCGGCACCATCACCGAGGTCAGTGTCACCAGCCCGCCCTGCCTCTGACGCCGGGCCTGCAGGATGTCCACCTCGTCCCGACCCAGCCGCAGCACGTACCACGCGATCAGCCCCAGAATGACGAAGGCGAGGCCCAGATGCGTGGCCAGCCGGTAGCTTGCCACGTCGAGCATCGTGCCCGTCAGCCCGCTCGACACCATCCACCAGCCGATCGCCCCTTGCAGGCCACCGAGCGCCCCCAGCCCGAGTAGCCGCGGCGTCCAGCCCCGCGGGATCTGCCGACGCGCGAGGAACCAGACGAAGCCCACGGCCCACACGAGGCCGATCACCCGGCCGAGCTGGCGATGCCCCCACTCCCACCAGTAGATCACCTGGAACTCGCCCATGCTCATGCCCCGGTTCTGGAGCTGGTATTCGGGGATCGCGCGGTACTTGTCGAACTCCGCCTCCCACGCCTCCGCCGACAGGGGTGGCAGCGCGCCGGTCACGGGCCGCCACTCGGTGATCGAGAGCCCGCTATCGGTGAGCCGCGTCAGCCCGCCCACCGCGATCATCACCACGACGAGGGCGAAGAGCACCTTGAGCCAAGCCGCGATCGCCCGGCGGGCCGCACCGGTATCGCGCGTCTTCGGCGCGGCGGCAGGCGCCTCGCGACGCGTCTCGCCGACCTCCTCGAAAATGGAGCGGTTCTGGGCCATTCGGGCTCTCCCTTCCAGTTGACGCTGACTTACTCCCGACACCGAAAGCCCACAAGAGGCCGCCCGCGTCACGGATTGACGCGGGTTCCTAGCAGCTCCGCGTGCAGCCGCACCGCCTCGGGTCCCGGAGGCGGGTCGCGGCGCAGACCGAGGTGATAGCCCTGCCCCGTCTCCTCCACCCGGCGGCCCAGCGGGACGAGCGCGCCCGAGGCGATGTGCCCCGCGATCAGCTCCAGCGAGCCGAGCACCACGCCGTCGCCATGCACCGCCGCTTCCACCCCCAGCACGTAGGAGGTGAAGGTGCGCCCGATCCTCAGCGGCACACCGTGCCCCGCCCGCGCGAACCAGGCCGCCAGCGTCACCCAGTTCGGCCGCACCCGCGCGTAGTCGAGCAGCGGCAGTGACGCGATCTCGGCCAGCGTCAACGCCGCCGGATCGTCCGCGCCCAACCGCGCCAGCAGCTCGGGAGCGGCCACCGGCTGCAGGCGCTCGGCCATCAGCGGCGCGAGCAGCCAGTCGGGATGCTGCCCCCGCCCGTAGAGGATGGTCAGGTCGTGGCTGCGCGCCGCCGCCTCGCTCAGGCTGTCGGTCGTGAGCACGCGCACTGCCAGCTCCGGCCGGGCGCGCAACTGCGCCGCGAGCCACAGGTGGGAGACGGAGGTCGCCGCCGCAATCGTCACCGGCGGCGGCGGCGCAGTACCGCGCAGCGCCGCGAGGTCCCCCTCCAGATAATCGAGCGCCGCCGACACGCTCGCCGCCAGCCGGCGTCCCGCATCGGTCAGCGCGATGTTGCGCCCGGCCCGCGCGAACAGCGCCTCGCCCAGATCCGCCTCCAGCGCCTGGATCCGGCGCGACACGGCGGCCTGGGTGACCAGCAGCTCATCCGCGGCGCGGGAGAAACTGCGGTGCCGCACCGCCGCGTCGAACACCCGCAGCGCATCGAGGGATTTCGGCAGGGCGGACCGGTACTGCATGACGTCAGCTCATGAAAACACCCGAGACTTTGTGGACTGTAAGCGATCGCGGCCCACACGCAAGATCGCCCGAAACCGTGGGGTGAGACATGTTCGATATGGGCGCGGTGCCGCGCATCCAGTTCGGGGCGGGCCAGGCAGCATTCCTGCCGGAGCACGTGGCGGCCTTCGGCGCGCGCGACGTCGCGCTGGTTTCCGACCCATTTCTCATGCAGGGCACCGACGTCCCCCGGCTGATCGAGGTCCTGCGGGCGGACGCCGTGCGCGTCCGCCCCTTCCACGACTTCGCGGGCGAGCCCAAGGCCCGTCACGTCGCCGCCGCAGCCGAGACCGCCCGCGGCGCGGACCTGGTGATCGGCATCGGCGGCGGCTCGGCGCTCGACATCGCGAAGCTCGCCGCGGCACTCGCCGGCGCCCCGGGCGGCCCGCTCGACTACGCGCTCGGCCGCGCGCCGCTGCCCGCCACCGCCCTGCCGAAGATCATGGTGCCCACCACCGCCGGCACGGGGTCGGAGACGTCGGCGACCAACATCTTTTCCTCCGAAGCGGGCGAGAAGCTGTGGATCTGGGGGCCGCAGACCCGTGCGGACCTCGTGATCCTCGACCCCGCGCTCACGCTCAGCCTGCCGCCGCACCTGACCGCCTGGTGCGGCCTCGACGCGCTGGTCCATGCCTTCGAGGCCGCGACCAACCGCAATGCCCATGCCGGCGCCGCGCCCTATGCCCTCGACGCGCTGCGCCACATCGCCTGGGCGCTGCCCCGCGCCGTCGCCCGGCCGCAGGATATCGAGGCGCGCAGCGCGCTGCTGATCGCGTCGTGCCATGCCGGGATCGCCATCGACGCCTGCGGCACGGCGGTCGCGCACAACCTCTCCCACGCGCTCGCCCGCTTCGCGCCCGTGCACCACGGCCACGCCACCGCACATGCCTTCGCCGCGAGCCTGCCCTGGCTGATCGAGGCGAACACGCCGCAGCTCCGCGCCGCGGCCGCCGCCCTCGACTGCACGCTCTCCGATTTGCCGGAGCGCATCGATGTCCTGATGGAAGGGCTCGACCTCGCCCCCTTGCCGCCGATCCCCGCCTCCGCCGACGCACTCACCGCCGAGATGCAGGCCGGGGCCAATGCCCCGATGCTGCGCAACACCGCGCGCGACGTCGGCCCGGGCGATCTCCACCACCTGGCGGAGGCGACGCTCGCCCGCGCCGCCTGATCTTCGTCCCCGCTCGAATACGCGATAAGCGGTGTCAGACCGGGATCTCGACCATCTGATCGAAGGCGCCCCGCAGCGCCCCGGACCAGGCCTCCGAAAGTTGGGAGAACGTCTCGTCCCCCTCCTCGATCCGGCGAAGCTGCTCGAACCCGATCCCGTCCCTGCGCATCACGGCGAGGTCCAGCGGCATGCCAACCGACAGGTTCGATCGCAGCGTGGAATCCATCGACAAGAGCGCCGCCGTCACACCCATGTTGAGCGGCGACTCCCCCGTGATCACCCTGTCGAGGATGGGCTTGCCGTATTTGTGCTCCCCGATCTGGAAGTACGGCGTGTCCTCCGTCGCCTCGATGAAGTTGCCCGCCGAGTAAACCTGGAAGAGCCGCATGGCACCGCCCGCCCGCTGGCCGGCCACGACGATAGAGCTGGCCGAGCTCTCCCCCGCCGCCGTGAGGCCCGGACCGTACCGGCCCATGACGATGCGCATCGCGTCGCCCACGATCTCGGCCACGCGGAACATTGTGGGCGCGGTATAAAGCGTCTCGATCCCGTCCTCGGCCCGCTCGATGTTCTCGTCGAGCAGCGAGATCACCGCCTGCGTGATCGCGAGATTGCCGGCCGTCATCATGCAGATCACCCGGTCGCCCGGCTGCTCCCACGTGAACATCTTCTTGTATTTCGAGATGTTGTCGACGCCCGCATTGGTGCGGGTGTCGGACAGGCAGATGATGCCGTCCTTCAGCTTGAGTGCGACGCAATAGGTCATGGAAAACTCCGGGGATGAGACCGACGCACTAGTTGCGCGCCCCGGTCCCCAAATCAAGCGCTACTGCACCTGTTCCTGCGACGGCGTGCCCGCCGTTCCGTTGAAGCCGTAGGCCCCCGCCAGCTCCCCCGCCATCCGGTTCGTCTCCACGATGATGTCCGTGAGCCATTCATGCAGGCCCGCGGCGATGATCTGCTCCACCGTCAACCGCATGAGCTGGCCATGGACCGCCTGTGCACGGGCGCGCACCATGTTCTGCGCGTCGGTCTCGCCGCCGATATCGGCGAGGTTCGCCACGATCTCGGCATAGCAGTTGATCAGCGAACGCGGGCTGGAGGCGTTGAGCACGAGGAAGTGCACCACGGCCTGCGGCGTCACGCTTTCCCGGTAGGTCCAGCGGAAGGCGCGCAGGGAATTCGCCGCACGCAACAGCTGGACCCACTGCATGTGGTCGAGCCCGCCGCCCACGTCCTGCGCGCTGGGCAACAGCACGTGGTACTTCACATCGAGGAGCCGTGCCGTGGCGTCCGCCCGCTCCACCGCCTTGCCGAGCCCGATGAAGTTCCAGCCCTCGTCACGCAGCATCGACGCCTCGCCCGCGCCGTGGAACAGGAAGCCCTGCATCTTCACCCAGTCGAGGAATTCGGCGAGCCGCCCGCCGGTGACGGCGGAGGGGTTCTTGCGCCGCATGTCCGCCCAGGCGGAGTTGAGCACGTCCCACACCTCCCGCGTCACGGCGATGCGCATGGCGCGCGCATTCTCCCGCGCGGCCTGCAGGCAGCAGTGGATCGAGGAGGGGTTGGTCTCGTCGAAGATCAGGTGGCGCGCCACCTCCTCCATCGTCGCCTGCTTGATGTCGCCCGGGAATGTCTCCTGACACCCGCTGGCGATCACGATGGATTCCCATTCGGACGCCCGCCCCTCCTCGGTGTTGGGCAACAGGTCCATGCGCCGGCCCGCGTCGAGCAGGCGCGCGACGTTGCCCGCGCGCTCCACGTAGCGCGACATCCAGAACAGGCCGTTGGCCGTGCGGCTCAGCATCGCGTCTCTCCTACCGGTTCAGAACCCAGGTGTCCTTGACCCCGCCGCCCTGCGAGGAGTTGACGACCAGCGAGCCCTCCTTCAACGCCACGCGCGTCAGCCCGCCGGGGATCAGCTTCGTCTCCTGACCCGAGATCACGAAGGGGCGCAGGTCCACATGCCGCGGCACCAGCCCCTCATCGCCCAGCGTCGGCGCGGCCGACAGCTCCAGCGTCGGCTGCGCGATGAAGCCCGCCGGGTCCGCCTCGATCCGCTTGCGGTAATCCTCGATCTCGGCTTCCGTCGATTTCGGCCCGATCAGCATCCCGTATCCGCCGGAGCCGTGGACCTCCTTCACCACGAGCTCGTGCAGGTTCTCCATGACATGGGCGAACTCGTCCGGCTTGCCGCAGCGCCAGGTTGGCACGTTGGGCAGGATCGGCTCCTCGCCGAGATAGAAGCGGATCATGTCGGGCACGTGGATGTAGATCGCCTTGTCGTCGGCGACGCCCGATCCCGGCGCGTTCACGATCGTCACCCCGCCCGCCTTGTAGGCGTCGATGATCCCCGGCACGCCCAGCATCGAGTCCTTGCGGAACACGTGCGGGTCGAGGAACGAGTCGTCGATCCGCCGGTAGAGCACGTCGATCCGCTGCGGCCCCTTGGTCGTGCGCATGTAGAGCTTGTGGTTCTCCACGAACAGGTCCGGTCCCTCCACCAGCTCGACCCCCATCAGGTCGGCGAGGAAGCTGTGCTCGTAATAGGCGGAGTTGAAGTGGCCCGGCGTCAGGATCGCCAGGGTCGGGTCCCCGTCGCAATTGGGGGGGGCCACCGAACGCATGGCGTCCGCCAGCATGTCGCCGTAGTGATCCACCGGCCGAACGACCCCCGTGCGGAAGAGTTCGGGGAACATGCGCGCCATCACCTCGCGGTTCTCCAGCACGTAGGAGATGCCCGACGGCGTGCGGCAGTTGTCTTCCAGCACGTAGGACGTCTCCTCGTCCACCCGCACCAGATCCACGCCGCAGATGTGGGAGAAGATGCCGCCCGGCGGGGTGAACCCCTCCATGATCGGCTCGTAGGCGTCGTTCCCGTCGATCAGGTCGGCGGGGACGATCCCCTCCTTCACGATGGCCCGTTCGGTGTAGATATCGGTCAGGAAGGCGTTCAGCGCCCTGGTGCGCTGGATCGAGCCCGCCTCGATCTTCTGCCACTCGGTGTGGGAGAAGACGCGCGGCACCATGTCGAAGGGGATCAGCCGCTCCGGATCGCCGCCCTCGCCATAGACCGCGAAGGTGATGCCCACCCGGCGGAACAGCGCCTCGGCCTCGGCCCGTTTCTCATTCAGCGCATCGGGACCGTTCGCCTCCAGCCAGTCGGCGACCAGGCGGTATTCCGGCCGGATCTCGCCGTCCCGATACATTTCATTGAACATGATCGCCTTTCCGGTGGACTTTGCGAGACCGCATCACAGCATTGCTTCAAGAGACTGACACGAAAAGGCGCTTTGCCAAGGGTCGTCTGATCAAAAATGAACCGGCGACAGTCGAAATGGATCAAGAATGAGCATCAAGATCGCGCTGACCCACCGCACGACCTACCGTTACGACCGTCCGATCCAGCTCAACCCGCATGTGGTGCGGCTCCGGCCCGCACCGCACGCGCGCACGCCGATCCTCAGCTACTCGATGAAGGTCCAGCCCGAGGATCATTTCATCAACTGGCAGCAGGACGCCTTTGCCAACTGGCAGGGCCGCCTCGTGTTCCCGGAGCGCACGCGGATCTTCGAGATCGAGGTCCAGCTCATCGCCGACATGATCGCGATCAACCCCTTCGACTTCTTCGTCGAGGATTATGCGAGCGAGGTCCCCTTCTCCTATCCGGGCGCTCTCAAGAAGGAGCTGTCGATCTACCGTCGTCAGCCCAAGCAGACCCGCACCTTTCACGAGTTCCTGGCCCGCGCGCCGAAGCAAGAAGGCTCGGTCAACGACTGGCTCGTCGCCATGAACCAGTTCGTCGAGCGGGAGATCGAGTACACCGTTCGGATGGAGCCCGGCGTGCAGACGCCCAAGCAAACCATCCAGAAGGCGTTGGGCTCCTGCCGCGACAGCGCCTGGCTGCTCGTCAACATGCTGCGCGAATGCGGCTACGCCGCGCGCTTCGTCTCCGGCTACCTCGTGCAGCTCACCGCGGATCTGAAGGCGATCGACGGGCCGAGCGGGCCGGAGGCCGACTTCACCGACCTGCACGCCTGGGCCGAGGTCTATCTGCCCGGCGCAGGCTGGGTGGGCCTCGACCCCACCTCCGGCCTCTTCGCGGGCGAGGGGCACATTCCGCTGGCGGCCACGCCCATCCCCTCCTCCGCCGCCCCCATCGCGGGCTCGCTGGAAAAGGCCGATGTCGAGTTCGACTTCGACATGCGCGTCGACCGGATCGAGGAGCCGCCCCGCGTCACCGCCCCGATCGGCGAGGCCGACTGGGCCGCGCTCGACCGCACCGGCCACATGATCGACCGCAAGCTCGAGGCGGGCGACGTGCGGCTGACCATGGGCGGCGAGCCCACCTTCGTCTCCGCCTACGACCGCGACGGCGCCGAGTGGACCGTGGATGCCGTCGGCCCCACCAAGCGCGAGAAGGCCGATCAGCTCATCCGCCGCCTGCGCGAGAAGTTCGCGCCCGGCGGCATGCTCCACTACGGCCAGGGCAAGTGGTATCCGGGCGAACAGCTCCCCCGCTGGGCCTTCTCGCTCTACTGGCGCGACGACGGCATCCCGCTGTGGAAGAACCCGGATCTGGTCGCGACCGAAGGCGCGCAGGGCGCCGATGTCGAGACGGCAGAGACCTTCATGAACCACCTCTGCGACGCGCTGGAGGTGGAGCGCGACCTCGCCGCCCCGACCTACGAGGACCCCGCCGCCTTCGCGCTGCGCGAACAGGACCTGCCGCCGAACGTCACCCCCGAAGACAACAAGCTGGAGGACCCGCAGGAACGCGCGCGGCTGGTCAAGGTCTTCGAACGCGGCCTCGGCACGCCCACGGCCTACGTCCTGCCGCTGCAGCTCGCCCAGGCCAAGGACGGTCGCCGCTTCCGCTGGCGCTCCGAGCGGTGGAAGACCCGGCGCGGCAAGCTCTACCTCATGCCCGGCGACAGCCCGGCCGGCTTCCGCCTGCCCCTCGGCTCGCTCGAGCATCAGAGCGAGGCGCGCCGCATCATGCAGATGCCCTTCGTCCGCGATCCGATGACCCGCCCCGGCCCGCTGCCGCAGACGGCGGAGGGGCGCGCGATCTCGCAACCGACGCAGGAGCCCTCTGACGACTGGATGGCCGCGCACACCGTCTTCGTCGATGGCGATCAGCCGGTGCGCACCGCGCTGACCGTCGAGCCACGGGACGGCCGCATCTGCGTCTTCCTCCCGCCCACCGGCACGGCAGAGGAGTATATCGACCTCGTCACCGCGATCGAGGAGACCGCCGCCGAGCTCGAGCAGCCCGTCCACGTGGAGGGCTACGAGCCACCGCGCGACGGGCGCATGAACCTGATCGGAGTGACCCCCGACCCCGGCGTCATCGAGGTCAACATCCAGCCGACCTACACCTGGCCGCATCTGCGCGAGGTGACCGAGACGCTCTACGAGGAAGCCCGCGCCATCGGCCTCGACAGCTTCACCTTCATGGTGGACGGGCGGCCCACGGGCTCCGGCGGCGGCAATCACATCGTGGTCGGCGGACAGACACCGGGCGACAGCCCGTTCCTGCGCCGGCCCGATCTCCTCGGCTCCATCATCCGCTACTGGCAGACCCACCCGTCGCTCAGCTACCTCTTCTCCGGCATGTTCATCGGGCCAACCAGCCAGGCGCCCCGCCTCGACGAGGCGCGCCACGACAGCCTCTACGAGATGGAGATCGCGCTGAAGGAGGTCGAGCGGCTGGGCGGCAACCCGCCCCTCTGGCTCGTCGACCGCATCTTCCGCCACCTGCTGACGGACCTGACCGGCAACACCCACCGCGCCGAGATCTGCATCGACAAGCTCTTCTCCCCCGATGGCCCCTCCGGCCGCCTCGGCCTCGTGGAATTCCGCGGGTTCGAGATGCCGCCCCATCCGCGCATGGCCATGGCGCAGTCCCTCATCATCCGCGCCCTCATCGCCTGGTTCTGGGAGACGCCCTACACGGGCGCGCTCGCCCCCCACGGCACCCATCTGCACGACAAGTACCTGCTGCCCGAGCACTGCTGGCAGGACTTCCGCCGCGTGCTCGCCGACCTGTCGCAGGCCCACGGCACGCCCTTCGAGGAAAGCTGGTTCGCCGCTCAGTACGACTTCCGCTTCCCCGTCGCGGGCCGGGTCGAGGTCGACGGGGCCGGGATCGAGATCCGCTCGGCCATCGAGCCCTGGCTGGTGCTGGGCGAGGAATCCACTGCGGGTGGCACCGCCCGCTTCGTCGACTCATCGGTCGAGCGGCTACAGGTGAAGCTCACCAACGCCGATCCCCGCTACAAGCTCACCTGCAACGGCTACGCGGTGCCGCTGGAAAAGGTCGGGACCGCCCAGATCGGCGGCGTCCGCTTCCGCTCCTGGCAACCGTGGAGCGCGCTGCACCCCACCATCCCGGCCCATGCGCCGCTGACCTTCGACCTCTGGGACAGCATCTCCGGCCGCTCCGTCGGGGGCTGCACCTACCAGGTCCATCACCCCGGCGGCCGCGCCCACGAGACCCGGCCGATCAACGCGCTGGAAGCCGAGGGCCGCCGCATCGCGAGGTTCGAGGCCGGGGGCCACACCCCGAACCTCGCCATGCCCCGGTACCTCGGCACCCACCCGGACTTCCCCCGCACGCTGGACCTGCGGCGCACCTGAAGGCGCGGCTCGCCTCCGAAAACCGAGCCGACATGAGTATTTGAGCGAATTCGAAAGCCGCTTCGAGTTCGCCCAAATACTCCCGCCGGAGGCGGCTCAACCGTAGAGCTGGTCGGCCCGTTTCTCGAAGGCGCGCACGATCCGGCGCATCGCCTCGTTGAAGACCGCGCCGATGGCGGCCTGCAGCACGCGGCTCTTGAACTGGAAGTCGACGTAGAAGTGGACCTTGCACCCGCCGTCGGGCTTGTCCTCGAACCGCCAGTTGTTGATGAGGTACTTGAAGGGCCCGTCGAGATATTCGACGTCGATCGTGTTGGGCTCGGGCTTCATGGTCACGCGGCTGAGGAAACTCTCCCGGAACACCTTGAAGCTGACGACCAGGTCCGCGTCCACCACCTTGCCGCCCTCGATCTCCCGCTCCTGGCGCACGCGACAGGCCGCGACCCAGGGGATGAATTTCGGGTAGGATTCGACATCGGCGACCAGGTCGTAGATCTGATCGGCCGTGTATGGCATCTCGCGGGTCTCGGAATGGGTCGTCATGTCTGCTCACTCTGGTCCGGTGCCGTTTTCTGCCGTAAAGAAGCGCCCGCCACAACGGAGAGTTCCATGACACAACCGCTCACCTACGTGATCGACGAGATGATCTCGGCCAAGTCCATCGCCGCGCGCGTGGAGGCGCTGGCGCGCGAGATCTCCGATCACTTCGCCGACACCGACAAGCTCGTCGTGGTGGGGCTGTTGCGCGGCTCCTTCGTTTTCATCGCCGACCTGGTGCGCGAGCTCGACCTGCCGGTGGAGGTCGATTTCATCGAGGCGTCGTCCTATGGCGACGGCATGGAATCGACCCGCGAGGTGCGGATCCTCAAGGATCTGCGCTCCGGCATCGAGGGGCGCGACGTGCTGGTGGTGGAGGACATCGTCGACACCGGCTTCACCCTCAAGCACGTCACGGGGATGCTGCGCGCGCGCAAGCCCGCCCGGCTGGAGGTCTGCGCCCTTCTCGACAAGCCCTCCCGGCGGGAGGCGGACATCCGCGCCACCTGGACCGGCTTCGAGATCCCCGACGAGTTCGTCGTGGGCTACGGCATCGACTACGCCCAGCGCAACCGCAACCTGCCCCATATCGGCAAGGTCCGCTTCACCCGGCCATGAGACTGACGCGTGGGACAACTTGTCGCGAAATGGGAAGCGGTCTAGGTCTGGGGTGAAGGGCGATCCCGGGGGAGCGGCGTGCAACAACAGATGATGATTGCGGACCGGCCCGAATTCGCCCAGAAGCCGCCGCCGCTGACCTGCCGCCCCGACGACATGATCGAGGCGACGGCACAGGCCATGTCCGCCTACAACTACGGATGCGCGGTCGTGGTCCATGGTGATGAGGACGACGTCATCGGCATCCTGACCGAGCGTGACATCCTGACTCGCGTCGTCGCCCGGCACCGCAGCCCTGCCCAGACCCGCGTCTCCGAAGTGATGACCGCCAATCCGCGCACCGGCCGGGCGGAGGACGACGTGGTCGACTGGCTGCGCATCATGTCCAACGAACGCTTCCGCCGGCTGCCGATCCTCGACGCCGACGGAAAGCTGGTGGCGCTGTTCACGCTGGGCGATTTCGTGGCCTACACATGGCCGGAACTCTTCTGGCGCCCGGCCGCGGACGGCGCGCCGCCGCGGGCCACCCTCGACATGCGCACGCTCCTGCTGATCGCGGGAAGCGCTGCGGGCTACACCCTCCTGATGGCGCTCCTCTTCAATCTCACCTGACGGAATGCCGCGCTCGCCATGACCGGCCCGCGGGCTAGGTTCCTCCCCACAACCGGGACAGTGGGAGGAGGCCAATGGCTGAAAACGATCGCGCGATGCGCCTGAAGGACCGTCCGGAATTCGCTTCCAAGCCCAAGCCGCTGACCTTCGCCGCCACCGCCACGGTGCGCGAGGCCGCCAACGAGATGTCTCGCCTCAACTACGGCTCCGTCTTCGTCGTCGACGGCGAGGAGCGGGTGGAGGGCGTGGTGACCGAACGCGATCTCCTGCGCCGCGTCATCAGCGAGGGTCGCGATCCCGAGACGACGCCGCTCGCCGACATCATGACCGCCGACCCACGCGTGGCGAAGGAGGACGACGACCTCCTCGAATGGCTGCGCATCATGTCGAACGAGCGCTTCCGCCGCCTGCCGGTCGTGGACAATGACGGCCGGATCAAGGTCGTCTTCACCCAGGGCGATTTCGTCAGCTACACGTGGCCGGACCTGATGTACCAGGTGCGCCAGTACGCCAAGGCGCAGCTCGCCTCCAACTTCCCGCTCGTCCTCATTGCGGGGGGCATCGCACTCTACACTATCCTGATGGCGGTGATCTTCTCGGTGATGTGAGACCGCCGGCCCGGTTCCTGTCGTCCCATGGCATCGATCGCGTGGTCGGCCTGCTACAGGGCGGTGCGCGCAACCGGGTCTGCCTGGTGGAGCGGCGACGCCATCCCGTCGTCGCGAAGAGCACTCGGCGCAGCGCGACCGCTTTGCGCTGGCTCCACTGGCTTGCACGGGTGCTGCGCGACGCGGGCGTGCAGGCCGCGCTCCCGATCGCGGTGCGAAGCCGCATCCCCGTCGACGGCTGGACGCCGGAGCCCTTCGCCGCCGGCCGCACCGCGACGGCACCGGACGTCGCCAGTCTCCGCCCCGCGGCCCGCATGGCGCGGTCCATGGCGACGTCACGCCGTCCAACGTCATCCTGACGGAAGCGGGGCCCCGCCCTGTCGACTGGGACGAGGCGCGCCGGGATCTCGCCCTCGTCGACCAGCGCACGCGGCGCCACACGGATGCCCGCACCGCGCTCGAGATCGCGAGCTGCCGACAGGTGGAGCCGCGCCGCGCGATCGCCCTCGCGCGGCGGGGGCCTCAGTTCGCCCGATCGTAGAGCCGCTCGCTCAGCGTACCGACCGCGACCGGATTGCCCGACGCCGCCCAGCCCCGGATCGATTCGGGGTAGAGCTTCACGTTGGCAATCCCCGCGACCTCGGAGGCGTAGAACCAGTTCACCGCCGACAGCGTCCCGTCCGAGCAGAAGTTGATCACCGGGATCTCCTCCCAGGCGACGTCGACATTCTTCAGCCGGTCGAGCACCTCGAGCTCGCGCAGCCCGCTCTCCTCGATCATCGCGGCACGATGCGTCTGCATGCCTTCGAGGTTCCGTGCCCCGTGGATGGTGGAGGGGACGACCACGCCGCCCTCCTGCTCCTTGCGGAAGAAGCCCGCGGGCCGCCCGTCGAGCAGGGCACCCTCCATCTGTCCGGTCGCGATGGCCGCGACCTCCAGCGGGGTCGCGCGCCACGTGGTCGCGAGCTCCACGCTGACCTCTCGCGGCTCGGGGATGGCGGGGCCGTAGTCGATGGCGCGGCCCTCCGCCGCCCAGCGCGCACCGCCGCCGTCAAGCAGCGCAAGCTCGGTGAAGCCCGCCGATTTCAGGATCCAGTAGACGAAGGCCCCGCGCGCGAAGTGCATCACATGATCCTTCGCCGCGACGATCACCGTGGGCCGCTCGGGATCGAGGCCCGCCGCACCGAGCAGCCGCGACAGGTCGGCATCGCTCGGCGGTGCACCGGGATTGTCGCCCGGCCCGCGCCACTGGTCGAAGGACAGCGCGAGGCTGCCGGGGATGTAGCCGAAATCGACGTCGTCGCCCTCCCGGCGCAGATCGACGACCTGCAGCCTGGGATCGCCCAGGATCCCGGCCAGCGCCTCGGTCGTCATCAGGGGCTCCAGGACCAGCGGCTCCTCCGGCTCCGGCTCGGCGGCCGCCACCTCCTCCCCGACCGGCTCGGGCACCGTCCGAGGCACCTGGAGCGAGGAGATATCGGCCGAGACCGGGGTGAAGCCACCATCCGGGCACGGGATCGCCAGGACGCTGCCCGCGCGCAGAGCCTCGGGCCGCGGCCCGATCGTCGCGAGGTTCGCCTCGTGGATCAGCGGATAGAGCGAGCGGTCTCCATAGGCGAGCTCCGCGATCAGACTCAGCGTCTCGCCGGACTGAACAGCGTGCGAATAGTTGCAATTCTGTTCTGACAAAGCGGGCGAACCGGCCACGACGAGAGCGGAAAGCGCAGCAAAACAAGGCGATCTCACGACCGTTTCCTCCCCACGATTGTTCGTTGGGAAAAACGGTACCACGGAAAAGAAGAATTTTACACGATTATGGCGAAATCTTGCCGATCAATCGCCTTAGGGTTGCATCGCCGCCTCAACGATTCTGGTTCCCCCGGCCGGGGGACGCATCCGCGCCTCAGCCCTGCTGCAGCTTCGCCAGCCGCGCCGCCCGCAGCCGCGCGAAGTCGTCGCCCGCATGGTAGCTCGACCGCGTCAGCGGCGTGGCGGAGACCATGAGAAAGCCCTTGCCGTAAGCCGCCTTCTCGTAGCTCGCGAACTCCTCGGGTGTCACGAACCGGTCGACCGCGTGGTGCTTCGGCGTCGGCTGCAGGTACTGGCCAATGGTCAGGAAATCGATGTCTGCGGCGCGCATGTCGTCCATGACCTGATGCACGGCCTGCTTGTCCTCACCGAGGCCCACCATGATCCCCGACTTGGTGAACATCGACGGGTCGAGCTCCTTGACCCGCTGCAAGAGCCGCAGCGAGTGGAAGTAGCGCGCCCCGGGCCGGACCTCGGGATAGAGCCCCGGCACCGTTTCGAGGTTGTGATTGAAGACGTCCGGTTTCGCCTCGACCACCACCTCCAGCGAGCCCGGCTTCGACCGGATGAAGTCGGGCGTCAGGATCTCGATCGTGGTGCCGGGCGCCTTGCGGCGGATGGCGCGAATGGTCTGGGCGAAGTGCTCCGCCCCGCCATCGTCGATATCGTCCCGGTCGACGGAGGTGATGACGACGTGGTTCAGCCCCAGCTTCTCCACCGCCTGCGCCACGCGCCCCGGCTCGAACACGTCGAGCGCGTCGGGCCGTCCCGTCGCGATGTTGCAGAAGGTACAGCCGCGCGTGCAGATGTCGCCCATGATCATCATGGTGGCGTGGCCCTGGCTCCAGCACTCGCCCACGTTCGGGCAGCCCGCCTCCTCGCACACGGTGACGAGGTTGTTGTCGCGCATGGTCTTCGCCGTGTCGCGATAGCCCTTCGACGTCGGCGCCTTCACCCGGATCCAGTCCGGTTTTTTCGGCTGGGCATTGTCGGGGCGGTGCGCCTTCTCCGGGTGACGCTCGGCGGGGATCTTCAGGTCGCGCGGTGCCATGGGGCCCTCCATTCTTGGACCTGTCATAAGCCTTTAGGTCGGGCTTGTCATCGCGACCGTCAAGCGCGCCGCCCCGCCATGCGTCCCGTGCAGGGCCCGGAAACGGATTGTTGATCGCCCCGCCCTCGACGCGGGCCGGCGGGCGGACAGTTCCTCTCCTATCGAAACGGGAGGTTCCGACATGTCACACACCACCATGACCCGCCGCGGCGCGCTCGCCCTCGGCGCCGCCGCGCTCGCCACCCCTGCCCTGCCCGCCGCCCCGATGCTGGGCGCGGACCGGCCGGTGCACCGCCGCATCGTGCTGGGCGACTTCGAGGTGACGACGCTTCTGGACGGCGTCGCTCCGCGCGAGAACCCGCACGAGATCTTCGGCACCGATCAGGAGCCCGAAGCCGTGCAGGAGCTTCTGGCCGAGAACAACCTGCCCACCGGCGTCGCCGAGTTCACCTTCGTGCCCACCCTCGTGAACACCGGCGAGAGCCTGATCCTCTTCGACACCGGCAACGGTCAGGGCGCCCGGCCGGGCCGCGGCCTGTTGCGAGGGCGGCTGGAGACGGCGGGCTACACGCCCGAGCAGATCGACACGGTCGTCCTCACCCACATGCACCCCGACCATATCGGCGGCATGATGGAGGACGGCGCCCCCGCCTTCCCCAACGCCGAATACGTCGCGGGCGCGGCCGAGTGGGACTTCTGGTCGAGCGAGGACCGCGTCGGCACGCCCGGCGAGCGCGTCCACACCCTCTTCAACCAGATGGTCCGCCCGGTGGCCGACCAGACGCGGATGATCACGCCCGGAGAGAGCGTGGTGAGCGGCGTGGAGGCCGTCGACGCCTTCGGGCACACGCCGGGCCACATGGCCTATCATATCGAGAGCAACGGCCAGCGCCTGATGCTGATCGCGGACGCGGCGAACCACTTCGTGCTGTCCATGGAGCGGCCGGACTGGGAGGTGCTGTTCGACCTCGACAAGGCCGCCGCCGCCCGGACCCGCCGCAGCCTGCTCGGCCAGATCGCGGCGGACGGCATCCCCTTCATCGGCTACCACATGCCCTTCCCCGGCATGGGCTACCTGACGGCCGCGGGCGACGGCTTCGCCTACGAGGCGGCGAGCTACCAGCTCAACCTCTGACGGGAGCTTCCGCCCGCGGCGCTCAGACGGGTGCGGCGGGCGGAAACAGGAACGACTTCAGCAGTTCCATCGCCGCGAACGCGCCCTCGCCCGGCGCGGCGACGAACAGCGTCACGTCATGGGCCTCGAGATAGGCCCATTCGGCGGAGAACGCGCCGTTGCCGCCGTCATGCCAGAAGATGCGGCCGAGCTCGGGCACCTCCTCGACCACCAGCCCGTAGCCGTAGAACGAGCTCTCCTCCGCGTTCTCCGGCACCTGTGCGGACATCGCCTGCTGCACCAGATCGTCGCCCACGAGCCGCCCCTCGCGGAAGGCCCGCTCGAACGCGAGAAAGCCCGCCGGCGTCGCGATAAGCCCCCCGTTGCCGACCAGGTGCCAGCCCGGCGGCCCGCCGCCCCAGCTTGCGGCCCGGATCGTGTCGCCGCCCGGCGCCGCCATTGCCCGGCCCACGTCGAGCATGCCGTCATAGCCCATCGCCGGCAGCCCCGCTTCGGCGAGCATCGCCGCCAGCCGTGCCTCGTAGTCCGTCCCGCCCGCCGTCTCCAGGATCGCGGCCAGCACCGCATAGCCGACATTCGAGTAGAGGTAGCGCTCGCCCGGCGGGGCCTCCAGCTCCGTTTCGAAGGCGCGGGCGAGATAGGCATCGCGATCGATCACCTCCGCATCGTCGCCGATCGCCTCGGGAAAGCCGGCGGTGTGGGTCAGCAGGTGGTGCACCGTGATTCCTGCCTTGTCCTCCGGCGCATCGGGCAGCAGCGCGGCAAGCCGGGTGTCGAGGGCGAAGAGCCCCTCCTCCACAGCGTCGAGCACCATCGCCGCCGTCACCGTCTTGGTGATCGAATTGAGATCGACCTGCAGGTCGGCGGCCGCCACGCCCTCGGGCAGCACCCCGCCCACCGCCGCGACCACCGGGATGCCGTCCCGCGCGTGGCCCGCGACCACATCCATGCCCTGCTCCTCGAACGCGGCGAGGGCGGCGGTCCAGCGCCCCTCGAACGACCGTTCCGCGAGGTCTGGCGGCACCTCCGCCTCGCGTGGTCCGAACAGGAAGATGGTAAAGGCGACCGCCGCGAGCAGCAGCACGGCCGCGGCCCAGATCCGATTGAACACGCCGACCTCCGGATGACTACCCGCATGAGATGGTCGGGCGCAACGCGAAGCGGAAGGGCCGGGGCGGCACTTTCCCGCCCGCGCGGCGTCAGCTCACCGTGAGGGAGACGCGCCCCAGCCCCGCGACCTCCATCACCGCCTCCTGCCCGGCGGCGATGGGCAGAAGCGGCGTGTGCGAGCCGCAGAGCACCACGTGCCCCTTGCGGAACCGCTCCCCGCGCGCGGCGAAGAGGTTGGCGAGATAGGCGAGCGCCTCGAGCGGCGGCTGCGGCGCGGTACCCTCGGCATCCAGCACCACCTCGTCGCCGATCGTTACGCGACAGCGACCGATCTCGCGTCCCGTCGCGGTGCCCGGCACCAGCCCCGCATTGAACACCCCCTGCGCCACGATCGTGGGCCCGTGGGTGGAGGTCACGTCCCGCCGGTCCAGAACCTCGAAGGCCGGCACCAGCCGCTCCACGAAGGGCGCGACGCTTGCTGCGTCATGCGGCCCCTCCGGCAGGTCGGCCGCGAGGACCGCCGCGATCTCGGGCTCCAGGTTGAGCTGGCGGAAGTCGGCGGCCTTCAGCTCGGCTCCGTCGGCACGGATCTGGGCGGCGAGCACCCGGGCCGCGCCCGGTGCGGCGACCCCGAATTTCTCCATCAGCGCAGGGACGTTCCACGCGATCTTCCACCCGCCGGTCTCGCCCTGGAGCGCCGCCAGCCGGTCCTGGATCGCATAGGCCGTGTCCATGTCCGGAATGTCGTCATAGGCCATGAAGGGGGTCCGGTCGGCGCGCGCCGCCGCGATCTCCCGCGCTCTCTCATCGACGTTCATTCGCCCGCATCCACCTTGAGCCGCGTCTGGTAGGCCGCCGAGATATGGGCGCGCGCCGCGTCATCCGCCGCCGTCCCGTCCCGCGCCTCGATCGCCTTCACGATCGCCTCGTGCTCGGCCAGCGCATCGGGGCTGCGGCCCTCCGCGGCGAACGAGGTGAAGGTGAGCAGCGCCATCGAGCGGCGCACGGATTCAAGCTGCCGGATCAGGAAGCGGTTGTGCGAGGCGAGGTGGATCTGCCGGTGGAACCGCTTGTTCGCCCGGCTCAGCGCCTGCGGATCGTCCATCAGCTTCCGGTCCGCGGCGATCATCTCGTAGAGCACCGCGATCTCCTCGGGGGCGGCGTGCTGCGCGGCGAGGCGCGCCGCGAGCCCCTCCAGCTCCGCGCGCACGGTATAGAGCTCGCCAAGCTGGTCGTGATCGAGGGAGGCGACGATCAGGCTGCGCCCGTCGCGCGCGAGCACCCCTTGCGTCTCCAGCCGCTGCAACGCCTCGCGGATCGGGGTGCGCGACATGCCCAGCCGCTCGGCCAGCTCGCTTTCCACCAGCCGGTCGCCAGGGCGGTAGTCGCCCAGATCGATGGCCGCCAGGATGCGGCCATAGGCATCTGACGGGGACGGGTCGGTCATCGGGGCGATCTCACGGTATGCCATCGTGAACCTATGTGGATGGCGGTATGCGGCCGTGTCAACCGGCCGCACCCGCCGGGATCGCCTCCGGCGGGGATATTTGGCGGCAAGAAGAAGGATCAGGCGCGTGCCGTGACCACCCATCCCGCGGTGGGCACGCGCACCGAACCGTCCCGGACCAGCGGGGCGAACGCCGTGGCGAGCGCGTCGGCGACGGCCGCCCGCTCGTCGTCCGACCTCTCGCGCAGGCGGGACGCGAGGATGCCGATGCGCAGGGTAAAGGCCGTGGCGCGCGCGACCGGATCGGGGTCCGTACCGGTGGAGATCGCGGCCTCCCGGTCCACCGGGGTCAGCGCAACGTCCGACCAGCCCGCGCCCGTGAGCAGGTCGCGGACATAGCCCCCCTCCGCCCAGCCGAAGGGCCCGGCGCCCCCGGCCGGGGGCACCTGCGTCGCCTCCTCGCCCAGCACCGGGCGGGCGGCGGCGAGCGGGATCGTGACCCAGCCGTTGAGCGACGCGGCGCGCCAGCAGCTCACCGCAAGCTGGCCACCGGCCTTTACCTGCGTGCGCAGATGCGCCCAGCCCGCCGCCGGATCGTCGAAAAACATGGCCCCACAGCGCGAATGCAGCGCATCGAAGGGCTGCTCGAAGGTCGCGGAGGAGGCATCGGCGAGGCGCCAGGTCACCTGCTCCGCCCCCGGCTGCGTTCGTGCTACGGCGAGCAGATCGTCGGACACGTCGACGCCCGTCACCTCCGCCCCGCGCGCGGCCAAGGCCAGCGCCGTATCCCCCGCCCCGCAGCCCAGATCGAGCACCGCGCGACCCGAAACGGAGCCGAGCGCTGCCATGCCTTCCGCGCCGACGGGACCCAGCAACCCCTCCATCGCGTCGGCCTTGTCGGCCCACTCCCGGCCCACACGGCCCTTCCAGTCCTCGATCGTGGCCATATATTCGTACTCCTGCGGTGTGCGCCGCAGCAAACCGGCCCGCAGCGGCCGCGACGGCAAGTGAGGCGGATGAAACAGCATTTCGACCATGTGCGCGAGTGGGTCTTCGACCTCGACAACACGCTCTACGCGCCCACCTCCGGCATCTTCGACCAGATGGACGATCTGATGACGCTCTGGATCACGCGGGAGCTGAAGATCGGCGTCGCGGAAGCCGAGGCGTTACGCCATCACTACCTCGCCGAATACGGCACCACGCTGGGCGGTCTCATAAAGCATCACGGCATCGACCCCGACGATTTCCTCGAGAAAACCCATGCGCTCGACCTCACGGTGCTCGCCCCCGATCCGCTGCTGCGCGAGGGGATCGCGGCGCTGCCCGGCCGCAAGATCGTCTTCACCAACGGCTCGCGCGCCCATGCCGAGCGGGTGGTGCGCGCCCGCGGCCTCGACGGGGCCTTCGACGTGCTCTACGGCATCGAGGACGCGGGCTATGTCTCGAAGCCCGACGGGCGGGCCTTCAAGACCGTGTTCGAGGAGGCGCGGCTCGATCCGGATGCGGCCGCGATGTTCGAGGATACGCTGGTGAACCTGCATATTCCCCACAGGCTGGGCATGCGGACCGTGCTGGTGGGCGACGATGCGCATGACGCGCACGATCACGTGCACCACGCGACCGACGACATCACGGACTTTGTGTCGCGTCTGATCGCGACCGCGCAGGTATAGATAAGACCCATGGACCAGATAGACGTGATCGTGGCCGGTGGCGGGGTCGCCGGCCTGATGGCCGCCATGGCCTTCGCCCACCGCGGGCAATCGGTGCTGTGCGTCGATCCCGTGCCGCCGGTGACGGATCGCGATGCCGACGGCTCGGACCTGCGCTCGACCGCCTTCCTGATGCCGGCGGTGGAGATGATGCGGGAGGTCGGGCTCTGGGATCGGCTGGCGCCCGAGGCGGCGGAGCTCGCGGTGATGCGGCTTTGCGATTCCGGTGGCGAGATCAACGAGATACGCGAGAGCGCGGATTTCGTCGCGACCGAGATCGGGCAAAATCTCTTCGGCTGGAACGTCCCGAACTACGTGCTGCGGCGCGAGATGACGGCCCATGCGGAAGCGATGGAGGGGTTGGAGCTGCGGCTTGGCACCGGGGTCGCGAACGTGCTGCCGCGGACGGGCCACGCGCTGGTCTCGCTCGATGACGGCTCACGCTGGCGCTGTGATCTGCTGATCGGAGCGGATGGCCGAAATTCCCTTGTGCGCGAGGCACTTGGCATCGATGTGCGCACGGTGCGCTACGGGCAGAAGGCGGTCGTCTTCGCCGTGGGGCACGACCTGCCGCATCAGGGGATCTCGATCGAGCTGCACCGCACGGGCGGGCCGTTCACGCTGGTTCCCCTGCCCGATGACCCCGAGGGGGGCCACCGCTCCGCTGTGGTGTGGATGGAAACCGGGCCGAAGGCAGCGGCGCTGATGGAGATGGATGCCGAGACCTTTGCGGCCGAGGCGACGACCCGCTCCTGCCATGTGCTCGGGCCGCTGACGCTCGAAAGCCCGCGGCGGGTCTGGCCGATCATTTCGCAGGAATCCCAAGGGCTTATCGGGCCGCACACGGCGCTGATCGCCGAGGCCGCGCACGTGATGCCGCCGATCGGCGCGCAGGGGCTCAACACCTCCTTCGCCGATATCCGCGCGCTGATCGACGCGGCGGGGCGCCATGCGCTCGGCTCGGACGAGATGCTGGAGGACTACGCCAAGGCGCGGCGCGCCGACATCGCACTGCGCGAACGCGGCGTCGAACTGCTCAACCGCGCCGCGATGACGGACGTGCAGGCGCTGCGTGACCTGCGGCGTCAGGGGCTCCGGGTTCTCGCGGGGCTGGGTCCGGTGAAGAAGGTCGCGATGCGGACCGGGATGGGGCTTTGACGTGTTACAGCTTTTCGGATGGGGGCTCAAAACTGTAACATGTCGGTCCCGGCGCGGTGCTCTGCTTGGGACCACCCCGGACCTGATCCGGGGTCTTTCTCCATTCGCTCTATATGTGACAGATTTCGCGTGAAGCCCGAAAATCTGTAACACGTCGTTGAGCGAGCGGTCCCGGCTCTGCGGCCGGGACGGTCGTTTCGGGATGCAACCGGTCCGGGGCCGTTCAGAACCGCGCGGCGACCTTCGAAACGGACGGCTCCGAGACCCGTCCGCCGCTGACCGGCGCGCGGCATCCGGTCGTACCCGGTGCGGAGGTCGGCAGGCCGCGCAGCACGCGGACCGCGAGGTAGGCGAAGGCGTGCGCCTCCAGCATGTCGCCGTCGAGGCCGATGGCCTCCACCGGCTCGACCGGAACGTAGAGTGCCTCGGACAATCCCTGCATCATCCGCATGTTGTGCCGCCCGCCGCCGCAGATCAGCCAGCGCGACGGCAGGCTCGGCAGGTGTGGCAGCGCCTCGCGGACCGAGTGGACGGTGAAGGCGGTGAGGGTCGCGGCACCGTCCGCATCGCCCATCGCGTCCACCGCGTCGACCAGCCAGCGAAAACCGTTGCGATCCAGTGACTTCGGCGGCTCCTCTGCGAAGAAGGGCTCCTCATGCGCCGCGATCAGCTCCATGTCCGGCACGCCGGAGGCGGCGAGCGAGCCGCCGACATCCATGCGCTCGCCCGTCCGGCGCTTGGTGAAATCGTCGATCAGCGCGTTCGCGGGCCCCGTGTCGAAGGCGATCATCGCCGCGGGATCGGCCGGATCCTCCACCCGCGGGTCGAGCCACGTCACATTGCCTACGCCGCCGAGATTGAGGAAGCACACCGGCTCCGCCAGTCCCGCCCACCGCGCGCAGGCGTGGTGGAAGAAGGGGGCGAGCGGCGCACCCTGCCCGCCCGCGCGCACGTCGTCGGAGCGGAAGTCCCAGACCACCGGCAGGCCCAGCTCCTCGGCCAGCCGCGCACCGTCGCCGATCTGGTGCGTGCGCCCCTCGCGCGGGGCGTGGATCAGCGTCTGGCCCGGAAATCCCACCAGCTCCGCGCCGGCGACCCCGGCGATGGCCTCGGCATGGGCGGCATGGATCACCTCGGCGGCGGAGCCGAGCAGGTTGGGGCTTTCGCCCGGCCAGAGGCCCTGTGCGGCGGCGAGCACCTCGCGCTCCTCGTCGGAAAAGGCGCGAAAGCCGCTCTCGCCGAAGCCGAAGATCGTCTCGCCGTCGGTGTCCAGCAGCGCGGCGTCCACCCCGTCCATCGAGGTGCCGCTCATCAAGCCCAATGCACGCATGTCGCCCTTCCCTTCCCCGATTCCAACGGGCATACATCGCGGGCCTTTTGCGATGCAATGGATGAGAGCGATGACCTACCAGCCCAGAAGCGACTTCCTGCAGGTGATGCTGCAGCGCGGCTTCCTGCAGGACTGCACCGACATGGAGGGCCTCGACGAGGCGCTGCTGGAGGGTGTGGTTCCGGGCTATATCGGCTTCGACTGCACGGCGGACAGCCTGCATGTCGGCTCGCTGATCCAGATCATGATGCTGCGCTGGCTGCAGAAGACCGGGCACAAGCCGATCGCGCTGATGGGCGGCGGGACGACGAAGATCGGCGATCCGTCGGGCAAGGACGAGGCGCGGATGCTGCTCACCGCCGAGCAGATCGACGCGAACATGGCCGGCATCCGCAAGGTCTTCGAGAAGTACCTGACCTTCGGCGAGGGTGCGACCGACGCGCTCATGCCCAACAATGCCGACTGGCTGGACGAGCTGAACTACGTGAGCTTCCTGCGAGATTATGGCCGGCACTTCACGATCAACCGCATGCTGACCTTCGACAGCGTGCGGCTGCGGCTCGACCGGGAGCAGCCGCTCACGTTCCTCGAGTTCAACTACATGCTGCTGCAGGCCTACGATTTCATGGAGCTCAACACGCGGTTCGGCGTGGCGCTGCAGATGGGCGGGTCGGACCAGTGGGGCAACATCGTCAACGGGATCGACCTGACGCGGCGGATCAACCAGGCGCAGGTCTTCGGCCTGACGACGCCGCTCCTGACCAAGGCGGACGGGTCCAAGATGGGCAAGTCGGCGGCGGGGGCGGTGTGGCTGAACGCGGAGCGGCTCAGCCCCTACGAGTTCTGGCAGTTCTGGCGCAACACGCTGGACGCGGATGTGGAGAAGTTCCTGAAGCTCTTCACCGAACTGCCGCTGGACGAATGCGCGCGGCTCGGCGCGCTGGAGGGCTCCGAGATCAACGCGGCCAAGATCCGGCTCGCCAACGAGGTCACGACCCTCTGCCACGGGGCCGATGCGGCCGCGGCGGCCGAGGCGACGGCCCGCGAGGTGTTCGAGAAGGGCGGCGTCGGCGACGACCTGCCCACGGTGAACCTGCCGGGCGGCGAGATGGGCGTCGTCCAGCTCTTCGTCGCCGCGGGCCTCGCCAAGTCGGGCAAGGAGGCCAAGCGCCTGATCGCGGAGAACGGGGCGCGCATCGACGACACGCCGGTGCGCGACCCGGCCGCGGGCGTGCTGGTCGCCGGTACGTTGAAGCTCTCCGCCGGCAAGAAGCGGCACGTGCTGGTGAAGGCGGAATAGCGCCTTCTTCTTGCGTGAAGTATCCCAGCCGGAGGCAGCCGCGATCTGCCATGGGACGCCTCCGGCGGGCGTATTTTCGGGAAAGATGAAAGCCGAGGGGCGCCCGGGCGGGGCGTCGTTCCCGGTCTCGGCGCCGTGAGGTGTGTCGAGAGGCCCTCCGGTTTCGCAGGAGGGTGACGCCGTCGGTGCGGCCAATGCGGGTCCGGCCGCTACCGTGGCGACGCCGCCGTCTCGCCCCGACCGGGATCCACGCGCACGGGGGCGTGAGCGGTTGTCATGATGTTTCAGGGGTTCACGGGGCGCGCGCGCGGCGTCAAGCCCGCTTGAGACCCTGCAACATGGGGTGGTCTGCCGCAGCCGGTCGCCTTTATCGAAGGGCATCGGACGCGCAACCCACCCCGTGAGGAGAGACGAGATGACCTTCAAGGACCACCTGCCCGCCCCGACGCTCGACACCGTGGCCACCGTGCTGATCGCGGGTGCCCTGAGCCTCGTGGCCTTCGACTTCTACGGCCAGAGCATCAGCCCGATGCTGGGCCAGGCGACGCTGGCGCCGGTGCCGCTGGCCAACGCCGTGATCTCCACCATCTTCGGCGCGGGCTACCGGCCGGGGGCGGAGTTCCTGCACTACTTCGCGGGCGTCATCGCCTATCCGCTGGGCTGGCTGCTGGTCGCGCGGCCGATCGCGAAGACCGTCGCCCCGTGGCTCGGCTGGGTCGTGCCGGCGGTGGCCTACGGCGTCGTGCTCTGGATCTTCGCGCTCTACGTGATGGCGCACCTGATCGCGGGCAACCCGCCCTTCCTGGGCTTCACCGGGATCACGTGGGTGGCGCTGTGGGGGCACATCCTGTTCGCCCTCGTCACCGCCGGCGTGGTGGCACAGCGGGAGCGGTCGGGCCGGTTCGTGACCCTGGCCGCGGCGCAGCCTGCCTGAGCGACGACATGGCCGCGCTGGGATGGCGCGGCGATGGCGAGGGGCCGCCCGCGGGGAACCGGGCGGCCCTTCTGCCTTTACTCGACTGATGCGCTCTCGATCCGGTCGGGATTGGCGACGGCGCCGGACTGGCCCGCGCCCTTTTCCAGCGCGTTGACCGCGTCCATGCCGTCGAGCACCCGGCCCACGACCGTGTACTGGCCGTTCAGGTGGGGGGCGGCCTCCGTCATGATGAAGAACTGGGAGTTCGCCGAGTTCGGATCGGCGGTGCGGGCCATCCCCACGACGCCCACCTCGTAGGAGATGTCGGAAAACTCGGCCGGAAGGTCCGGCAGGTCGGAGCCGCCGGTGCCCGCCGGGCAGGTCGCATCCACCGTGCCGCAGCCCACATCACCGGTCTGGGCCATGAAGCCCTCGATCACGCGGTGGAACGCGACGCCGTCATAGGCGCCCTGCTCGGCCAGCGTCGTGATCCGCTCCACGTGCTGGGGGGCGACCTCGGGCAGGAGCTCGATGCGCACCGGGCCTTGGGAGGTGTCGAGCACCAGGGTCGGATTGTCCTGCGCCGCGAGCGGCGCGGCGAGGAGCGTAATGGCGAGGGTCAGGCGTTTCATGCGGCATCTCCCATGCGGACGGAAACCATGCGGTCGGGATCGGTCACGGCGCCGGAGCCGCCGGCGCCGCGCTTGATGCTGTCGACATGCTCCATCCCGCTCGTCACCTGGCCGAACACGGTGTACTGGCCGTTGAGGTGCGGCGTGGCGCCGAAGCAGATGAAGAACTGCGAATTGGCGGAGTTCGGGTTCTGCGAGCGGGCCATGCCGAGCGTTCCGCGCTCGAACGGCACCTTGGAGAATTCGGCCTTGAGATCCGGGTAGGAGGAGCCGCCGGTGCCCGCGCGGTTCGGATTGCCGCCTTCCTTGCCGTGCTCCACATCGCCGGTCTGGGCCATGAAGCCGTCGATGACCCGGTGGAAGGCGACGCCGTCATAGGCGCCCTCCTTCACCAGCGTCCTGATGCGCTCCACGTGATCGGGCGCCACGTCGGGCAGGAGGGCGACGTGCACCTCCCCGTCCTTGAGCGTGATGATCATCGTGTTCTCGGGGCTTGCCTCGGCCATGCGGGCTCCTCTCGCTGAATGGTGAGGGGAGATATATGCCGCCGCGGCGGCGATGGCCATCGCGCGTTCAGCCGCCCGTGCGGCTGAGCACCCACTGGTTGCGGTCCGTCTCCAGCAGCAGGGTGTCGGAGCGGACGAGGCAGCCGCGCACCTCGGCCCAGTCGCCGCCGGCGAAGCGCTGGCGACCCTCGCGGCACTCCTCCTCGGTAGCGGGCTCGGCGGCGGGCTCGGCGGCCGGGAGGCGCAGCACCACGTCGCCCTGCGAGAAGACGGCAGAGTCCGCCTGGGTCACGATCCCGATCTCGCCGAAGATGCGGATTGCGTAGTCGAATTCGGGGTTGCGCCAGTCGCCGTCGAAGACCGGCGTCTCGGCCAGCGCGGGGGAGAGGGCGGCGGACATCAGGAGGGCGGTGAGAAACGCACGCATGTTCAGATCAACCTGTCTTTCAGGGCCCGCTCGACCGCGGGGGGCACGAATGAGGAAATGTCCCCGCTCAGCCGGCAGATCTCCTTGACGAGGCGGGAGGCGATGGCCTGGTGGTGGGCGTCGGCCATCAGGAACACCGTCTCGATATCGTCGTCCATGGCGCGGTTCATACCGACCATCTGGAATTCGTATTCGAAATCGGAGACCGCGCGCAGGCCCCGGATGATCATCGAGGCGTTCACGTCGCGGGCACACTGGATGAGCAGGTTCTCGAACGGATGCACCACGAGCTCGCAGCCGGAGGCATCGGCCAGCGCACGGGCCTCCCCCTCGATCATCGCCACCCGCTCGTCGAGGGAGAAGAGCGGGCCCTTGTCGCGATTGATCGCCACACCGATCACCAGGCGGTCGACCAGGGTCATGGCACGACGCACGACATCGAGATGGCCGAGCGTCACCGGGTCGAACGTGCCGGGGTAGAGTGCGGTGCGGAAGCGGTTGGAGGACATGGCGCTCGCGGGGTCGTTGAGATGCGGCGGAGCCTAGCGGATCGGACCCCGCACACAAGATCGAAAGTTGCGTGTCGACGACCGGAACGCGCCCGGCGGGCCCTGCAGGCCACGGGTTTTCAACCGTAGGCCTGCATGCACTTGGCGAGCACCAGCACAGCGAGCACGACGAGCGCCGCCGTGCGGATGGACGGCACCCGCTCAGTAGCCGCGGATCATGTCGGCGAGCGCCGTGTTCTCGTTCTCCACCTCGCCCAGGCGGGCCTTCACGACGTCGCCGATCGAGATGACGCCGATCACCCGGCTGCCGTCGGTGACGGGCATGTGGCGGAAGCGGCCCTGGGTCATGCGGGTGAGCACCTCGACGGCCTTGTCAGAGGGGCTGCAACTCTGCACCTTGGCCGTCATGATATCGACGACGTTGTCCGAAAGCGCCGCCGCGCCCCGCTGTCCGAGCTCCCGGACGATATCGCGCTCCGACAGGATACCCCGGATCGAGGCACCGTCGTCGTCCGACACGATGAGCGCGCCGATCTTGCGATGGGACAGAATTTCGGTAGCCTCCAGCACCGTTGCATCGGTGCCTATCGTTTCCACGGCCGAGCCTTTGCCGGACAGGATGTGTTGTACGAGCATTCCGCGGCCTCCCCTTGGTCCTGCGATCTGGCTAATGTGGGGCTCGGCATGGGTAACCGTCAAGAAACCGTGATCGGACTGCGACCGCGCGACCCGGGATCCAAAGCGCAAGGCACGCGTTTGAAAGACATGCCGACGCCACGAAGTCTCAAATTTGCACTATTTTTGATCCTCTTGCTGCCCGGAGTTCCCCTGCCGGCCGCGGCGCAGGAGGCCGCCTGTCCCCTGCCCCGCCTGCAGACGAACGGCGGCTGCATCTATCCCGAACTGCTGGGCCTGCACATCGCGCTGGGCGAGCCGCTGCGGGGGCAGGCGACGCTGCATCCCATCGCGCACGAGGACATCGACCGTGGGCCGCCGCCCGAGGGCCAGGGGTATTTCCGCCTGGCCGCCAGCCGGATGATCCTGCTGGTGGAGGTGGAGAACTACGTCGTTATGGACATCTTCGCCGACCCGCGGGCAGGCGAGTGACCGGCGCCTAGCCGCGCTGGAAGCGGATGACATGCGCCATCAGGTCCGGGCTGCGCCCTGCCCGGATCACGCGGCGCACCTTGCCGCGCTCCCCCGCCACGCGGTCCAGCATCCGGCAGAGCGGGTCGAGCTCAATCCCGAACGGGTCGAGGACATTGGCGTGGGAAGAGCGGTGCGCGGGTGTGAAGTCGAGGAGCATCGCGCCGCCCGGCCGGAGCTGGTCGATCCAGGTCGAGAAGGCCCGCTCCGGATCGAAGGCGTGGTCCCAGGAATTCGAGTAGACGAAATCGAAGCGGCCGGTCCAGTCGGGGTTCGGGTCGTGAAAATCCCACTGCACGGTCCGGGGAAACTGCGTCGCGCTGTCCGCGATCTCGGTCCCGATGATGTCGGGTTCCCCGGCCAGATGCTGCGCGAACCAGCCCTGCTCCGCCCCGCGGCGGGTGCCATGGCATAGGCCGGAGTTCACCGGCCCGACCCATTTCGGCAGCGCTTGGGCGAGCCAGCGGATATGCGGCTCGGTCACGAACTGGCGGTTGAGCTTGGCGGCGTTGCCGAGGTTCTGGACCTCGCGGTAGAGGTCGTAGCGAAAGCCGGTCTCGTCTTCGTAGAGGACCCGGCGCGCGCCGTCCTCCTCCACCACCTTCATGCGGCCCACGGCATCGCGGTAGGCGCGGTTGGGTCCGTCGAACTTCGGCGGCGAGCCGGTCATGGCGAGCCCCTCGTTGGCCTTCATCTGCCGCGATCATAGAACACGCGGCGGATGAAGGCCATCAGGGCGACGTTACTCCGCCGCGACCCGGCGCTTTCCCAGCATGTCGCGGAGGTAGCGGCCGGTATGGCTGCCCTCGGCCTCGGCCACCTGTTCGGGCGTGCCGGCGGCCACGATGGTGCCGCCGCCATCGCCACCCTCGGGGCCGATGTCGATGATCCAGTCGGCGCACTTGATGACGTCGAGGTTGTGTTCGATGACGATCACGGAATTGCCCTGGTCGACGAGCTCCTGGATCACCTCCAGGAGCTTGTTCACATCCTCGAAGTGCAGGCCGGTGGTGGGCTCGTCGAGGATGTAGAGGGTACGACCGGTGGCGCGCTTGCTGAGCTCCTTGGAGAGCTTCACCCGCTGCGCCTCACCGCCCGACAGGGTCGTCGCCTGCTGGCCGACCTTGATGTAGCCGAGGCCCACGCGCTTGAGCGTTTCCATCTTGTCGCGGATGGCCGGAACGGCCTGGAAGAAGTCGGCGGCGTCCTCGATGGTCATGTCAAGAACGTCGGCTATGCTCTTGCCCTTGAACAGAACTTCGAGGGTCTCGCGGTTGTAGCGCTTGCCCTCGCAGGTCTCGCAGGTGACGTAGACATCCGGAAGGAAGTGCATCTCGATCTTGATGACGCCGTCGCCCTGGCAGGCCTCGCACCGCCCGCCCTTCACGTTGAAGGAGAAGCGGCCGGGCTTGTAGCCGCGCGTCTTCGCCTCCGGCAGGCCCGCGAACCAGTCGCGGATCGGGGTGAAGGCGCCGGTATAGGTCGCGGGGTTGGAGCGCGGGGTGCGCCCGATGGGTGACTGGTCGATGTCGATGACCTTGTCGAGATGTTCGAGGCCCTTGATCGTCTCGCAGGGCGCCGGGGTCTGACGCGCGCCGTTGAGGCGCATCGAAGCCGTCTTGAACAGCGTCTCGATGGTCAGGGTCGACTTGCCGCCGCCCGAGACGCCGGTGACGCAGGTCAGCGTGCCGAGCGGGTACTCGGCGGTCACGTTCTTGAGGTTGTTGCCGGTGGCGTTCACGACCGTGACGGCCTTGCCGGTGCCCTTGCGCCGCTCCGCCGGGATCGCGATCTCGCGCGCGCCGGTAAGGTACTGGCCGGTGATGGAGGCGTCGGTGGCCGCGATCTGCGCCGGGGGGCCGGAGGCGATGATCTGCCCGCCGTGGACGCCCGCGCCGGGGCCGATGTCGAGCACGTAATCGGCCTCGCGGATCGCCTCCTCGTCATGCTCCACAACGATCACGGTGTTGCCCTGGTCGCGCAGGTTCTTGAGCGTGGTCAGCAACCGGTCGTTGTCGCGCTGGTGCAGGCCGATGGACGGCTCGTCGAGGACGTAGAGCACGCCGGTGAGGCCCGACCCGATCTGGGAGGCGAGGCGGATGCGCTGGCTTTCCCCACCCGACAGCGTGCCGGAATTGCGGCTCAGCGTCAGGTAATCGAGGCCGACATTCACAAGGAAACCAAGCCGTTCGCGGATCTCCTTGAAGATGGCGCGCGCAATCTCCTGCCGCTGCCTGGTCAGCGTTCCGGGCGCCTGCTCGATCCAGTCGAGGGCGTCGCGGATCGACATCTCGACGATCTCGCCGACATGCTTGCCGTCGATCTTGACCGCCAGCGCCTCGGGCTTCAGGCGGTAGCCGCCGCAGGCCCCGCAGGCGCGGTTGTTCTGGTAGCGCTCCATCTCCTCGCGGCTCCACGAGGAGTCGGTTTCACGGTAGCGCCGCTCCATGTTCGGGATCACGCCCTCGAAGATGCGGGAGATCTCGTAGACGCGGCCGCCCTCGTCGTAGCGGAACTTGATCTTCTCCCCGCCGGAGCCGTGGAGGATCAGTTGCTTGACGTGGGCCGGGAGGTCGCGCCACGGGGCGTTCTTGTCGAACTCGTAGTGCTTGGCGAGGGCGTCGATGGTCTGGCGGAAATAGGGCGATTTCGACTTCGACCACGGCGCGACGGCGCCCTTGTAGAGGCTCAGCCCCTCGTCCGGGACCACCAGCCGCTCGTCGAAGAAGAGCTCGACGCCGAGGCCGTCGCAGACCGGGCAGGCCCCGAACGGCGCGTTGAAGGAGAAGAGGCGCGGCTCGATCTCCGGGATCGTGAAGCCGGAGACCGGGCAGGCGAAATTCTCGGAGAAGGTGATGCGCTCGGGCTCCGGCGCGTCGCCGTCATCGTCGGCCTTGGGCGCGGTTTCCAGCACCGCGATGCCGTCGGCGAGGTCGAGGGCGGTGCGGAAGCTGTCGGCGAGCCGCGTTTCCAGCCCCTCGCGCACCACGATGCGGTCGACCACCACGTCGATGTTGTGGCGGAACTTCTTGTCGAGGGTCGGTGGCTCGTCGAGCTCGTGGAATGCGCCGTTCACCTTGACGCGCTGGAAGCCCTGCTTGCGCAGCTCGGCGAACTCCTTGCGGTACTCGCCCTTGCGATCGCGGATGATGGGGGCGAGGAGGTAGGCGCGGGTCCCCTCCTCCATCGTCATGACACGGTCCACCATCTCGCTCACCTGCTGTGCCTCGATGGGCAGGCCGGTGGCGGGCGAGTAGGGGACGCCGACGCGGGCGAACAGCAGGCGCATGTAGTCGTAGATCTCGGTCACCGTGCCGACGGTGGAGCGCGGGTTCTTCGACGTCGTCTTCTGCTCGATGGAGATCGCGGGCGAGAGGCCGGTGATGTGGTCCACGTCCGGCTTCTGCATCATGTCGAGGAACTGGCGGGCATAGGCGGACAGCGACTCGACGTAGCGGCGCTGGCCCTCGGCATAGATCGTGTCGAAGGCGAGGGACGACTTTCCGGAGCCCGAGAGGCCCGTGATGACGATCAGCTCGTCGCGCGGCAGGTCCACGTCGATGGACTTCAGGTTGTGCTCCCGCGCGCCACGAATGGAAATCGTCTTCAGTTCGGCCATGCCACCCTCCGCCTCGCGCATTCGTTTGCCCAAGCGCTACATCTAGACATCCGAGGCGGCGTTACCATAGAACATATACGGAACACTCGCAATCGCGTCGTAAGGTCCCGTTAACCCTGCACGGCCATCCTGCCGCCTCCTGTCAGAGGCGCTTACGCATGGCAGGCCGAAACGGTTTTGGTTAACGTCCGGCAACGCGAGATTCGGAGGAATGCATGGCAGGCAGCGTCAACAAGGTCATCCTGATCGGCAATCTGGGGCGCGACCCCGAGGTCAGGAGCTTCCAGAACGGGGGCAAGGTCTGCAACCTGCGCATCGCCACGTCGGAGACCTGGCGCGACAAGAACTCCGGCGAGCGGCGGGAGCGGACGGAGTGGCACACGGTCGCCATCTTCTCCGAACCGCTGGTGCGCGTGGCCGAGCAGTATCTGCGAAAGGGCTCAAAGGTCTATATCGAGGGCCAGCTCGAGACGCGGAAGTGGCAGGACCAGTCCGGGCAGGACCGCTATTCGACCGAGGTCGTGCTGCGGCCCTACACCTCCACCCTCACCATGCTCGACGGCCGCGGCGAAGGCGGCGGCGGGGGTGGTGACTACGGCGGAGGCGGCGGCTCCTATGGCGGGGGCGGCGGAGGCTCCTACGGCGGCGGCGGCTCGGGCGGAGGTGGCCAGGGCGGCGGCGGCGGCGGCTTCGGCTCCGACATGGACGACGACATCCCGTTCTGATCGGATGGCGCGACCCGATCTCAGACCGGTCGCCAGCCTCTGGATCGGCGACCGGCTGACATGGTTCGAGCGGGTCGCCATCCAGTCCTTCATCGACCACGGCCACCGCTTCATCCTCTACGCATACGATCCGATCGAGGGCGTCCCGGCGGAGGTCGACCTGCGCCCGGCCGACGAGATCGTGCCCCGGCCCGAGCGCGACCTGTCGGACCGGGCGCGGCGGGCGATCTTCTCCGACACGTTCCGGATCGAGATGATCCTGAAGACCGACGCGATCTGGGTGGATACCGATGCGCTCTGCCTCGCGCCGTTCCGCCCCGTCGACGACTGCCTCTTCGGGATCGAGAAGCATACCGGCGTCGTCTCCAACGCGATGCTGCGGCTGCCCTCGGACGCGCCGGTGACGCGCGACCTGCACCGTCTGCTGACGGCGAGCGAGCCGATCCTGCCGTGGCTGCGCAAGGCGAAGCGCATCGAGCTGCGCCATGCGCGGCACCGGGGCGAGCGCTGGGACATGACGCGGTTCCGCTGGGGCGAATCCGGGCCGCGGGCGCTGACCTTCTACCTGCGCCACCACGGGTGGCACGGGCGGGCCTTCGCGCGGCACGTGCTCTATCCGCTGAACTACCCCTGCAACGAGGCGCTGTTCCGGCCGGAGTTCGAGCGCGCGGCGATCGAGCAGCGGGGCTCGATCAGCGTGCACTTCTACGGCGGCACGAAGCACCGGATGCGGGAGCTGGGTCAGCTCACGCCGCAGGCCGGCAGCTATTTCGCCGCGGTCTGCGCGCGCCATGGCATCGATCCGGCCGGCCATCCCCTGCCTGAACTGCCTGCCGAGACCGCTCAGGAGCGTTGAGGCCGGCGCGCCCGGCGACGTGGGATGGCGGCAACATGCGCGACAAGCGGCGGAAATTCGGCGACGAACCGCGGCGTCCAGGCGAACCGTTCGCCCCGGGGTTGCGTTGATGCCCCAGTGAACCGACCGTCGATGCAACGGCCGGATGCCGGAGGTTCCGCCGCGCCATGTCGAAGCCATGATCGAAACGCCCCCGTCCCGCATGAGGCCGCGTCCGTCCTGGGCACTCGTCGGCCTGTTCCTGATCCTGCTGACCACCACGGTGGCGGAGGCGCGCGACTTCCTGATGCCGGTGGTGCTGGCACTGCTGCTGTCGCTGGTGTTCCGCCCGGTGCGCCGGGGCATGAACCGGACCGGGGTCGGCGACGGGGTCGCGGCACTGCTGATCTGCACGGGGCTCGTCTTCGCGGTCGGCATGCTCGTCATGCTGCTCGCGCAGCCGGTCAGCAGCTGGGTGGAGGACGCGCCGCAGATCGCCTGGCGCATCGAACAGCGCCTCGCCTCGCTGGAGGGGACGGTGGAGGCGGTGACGCGCGCCGCCGAACGGCTCGACAACCTCGCCGAGGGAGCGGAGGACAGCGCGCGGGCGAGTGCCGCCACGCAGGGCGCCGAAGTCTCGGTCGAGGTGCAGCAGGGCGGCGGGATCCTCGCACAGGTCGCGGCGGCGGCGCCGCTCCTGCTCGGCCAGGCGGTGTTCACGCTGGTCCTGCTCTTCTTCCTGCTCGCCTCGGGCGACATGTTCTACCAGCGCATCGTCGAGGTCACGCCGCGGCTCGGCGACAAGAAGCGGGCGCTGGCGATCGCGCGCGACATCGAGCAGCGGCTGGCGCGCTACCTCTTCACCATCACGCTGGTCAATGCGGGGCTGGGCGTCGCGGTGGGCCTCGCGATGTGGCTGATCGGGATGCCCGATCCGCTGATGTTCGGGGTGGCGGCGTTCCTGCTAAACTACATTCCCTATGTGGGGGCACTGGCGGGAACGATCCTGGCCACGGCCATCGGCATCGTGGCCCTGCCCGACATCTGGCTCGCATTCGTTGCGGGGGCGATCTATTTCGGCCTGACCTCGCTGGAGGGACAGTTCGTGACGCCCTATTTCGTCGGCCGCTCGCTCAAGCTCAACACCGTGGTCGTGTTCCTGTCGGTCGCGTTCTGGGCGTGGATGTGGTCGGTGGTGGGCATGATCATCGCCGTTCCGGTGCTGGTCGTCGTGCGCGTCTTCAGCGAGCATATCCCGGCCATGTCCTCGGTCGGGCGCTTCCTTGCGGCCAGCGACGTGCCGGAACCGGATACGGCGTCACCGGCCCGCTGAGGCGGCGGGCCGCCATTGCACACCCGGTCGCATCCGTCCTATAAGAAATCCACCATATCTGGTGTTTTTCCGCGCAGGACGAGAGACCTTGAACGACACGCCCGAGACCCCTGAGTCCGACGACGACGAACCGCGCCGCCCGGCCTATGACGGCCCACAGGTGACGATCGAGGAGGAGATGCGCCGCTCCTTCCTCGACTACTCCATGTCGGTCATCATCTCCCGCGCGATCCCGGACGTGCGCGACGGGCTGAAGCCGGTGCATCGCCGGATCCTCTACGCGATGCACGAGACGGGGAACACCTCCGACAAGGCCTACAAGAAATCGGCCCGCCCGGTCGGCGACGTGATCGGTAAGTACCACCCGCATGGCGACACGGCGATCTACGACGCGCTGGTGCGGATGGCACAGGACTTCTCGATGCGGCTGCCGCTGCTCGACGGTCAGGGCAACTTCGGCTCGATGGACGGCGATGCGCCCGCGGCGATGCGGTACACCGAGGTGCGGATGGCGCCACCCGCCGATGCGCTGCTCGCCGATATCGAGCAGGACACGGTCGATTTCCAGCCCAATTACGACGGCAAGGATCAGGAGCCGGTGGTCCTGCCCGCCCGCTTCCCCAACCTCTTGGTCAACGGCACGGAAGGCATCGCGGTCGGCATGGCGACGCGGATCCCGCCGCACAACCTCGGCGAGGTGCTCAACGCCGCCGAGGCGCTGATCGACGAGCCGGACCTGAGCTCGGAAGCGCTGACGGAATACGTCCCTGCCCCCGACTTCCCCACGGGCGGGATCATCATCGGCCGCGCCGGCGCGAAGAAGGCGTATCTGGAGGGGCGCGGCTCCATCATCATCCGCGCCAAGACCAAGGTGGAGGAGATCCGCAAGGACCGATGGGCCATCGTGGTCGAGGAAATCCCCTACCAGGTGAACAAGTCCACGATGATCGAGCGGATCGCGGAGCTCGCCCGCGACAAGAAGATCGAGGGCATCGCCCATGTGCAGGACGAGAGCGACCGCTTCGGCGTGCGCGTGGTCATCGAGCTGCGCCGCGATGCGACGGCGGACGTGGTGCTGAACCAGCTCTACCGCTTCACCCCGATGCAGACGAGCTTCGGCGCCAACATGCTGGCGCTCAACAACGGACGGCCCGAGCAGCTGACGCTGCGCGGCTTCCTGACGGCCTTCCTCGCCTTCCGGGAGGAGGTGGTGGCGCGGCGCACGGCCTACCTGCTGATGAAGGCGCGGGAGCGGGCACACATCCTGTCCGGCCTCGCCGTGGCGGTGGAGAACGTGGACGAGGTGGTCGCCACCATCCGGGCGTCTGCCGACCGGGGCGAGGCGCGGGAAAAGCTGATGACCCGCCGCTGGCCCGCGGCGCAGATCGCGGACTACATCCGCCTGATCGACGATCCGTCGCACACGATGAACGAGGACGGGACCTACAACCTCTCGATCGAGCAGGCGAACGCGATCCTCGAGCTGCGGCTGCAGCGCCTCACCGCCCTCGGCGTCAAGGAAATCACGGACGAGCTGGAAGAGCTCGCGGCCAAGATCACCGACTATCTCGACATCCTGCGCTCCCGCGACCGGATCATGGCCATCATCCGCGCCGAGATCACGGAGGTGCGGGAGAAATACGCGACCCCGCGCCGGTCCGAGATCGCCGATTTCGTCGGCGACATGGAGGACGAGGACCTGATCGAACCCGCCGAGATGGTCGTGACCATCACCAATGGCGGCTACATCAAGCGCACCCCGCTCGACGAGTTCCGCGCCCAGCGGCGCGGCGGCAAGGGGCTGGGCGGCATGAACATGAAGGATGACGACTTCGTCACCCGCCTGTTCGTGGCCAACACCCACACGCCGATCCTGTTCTTCACCACCGACGGCATGGTCTACCAGCTCAAGACCTGGCGCCTGCCACAGGGCGGACGGAACGCGCGGGGCAAGGCGCTGGTCAACATCCTGCCGATCCAGAACGGGACCGGGATCGCGGCGACCATGCCCGTCGACCGGGACGAGGAGGACTGGGGCGACCTGCAGATCGTCTTCGCCACCTCGGCGGGCGACGTGCGGCGCAATCGTCTGTCCGATTTCACCAACATCATGCGCAACGGCAAGATCGCCATGCGCCTGCCCGATGACGGCACGCGCCTCGTGAACGCCCGGATCTGCGGCGAGGACGACGACGTGATGCTGGTCACCGCACAGGGCCGCGCGATCCGCTTCCCGGTGACGGATGTGCGGGTCTTCGCCGGCCGGAACTCCACCGGCGTGCGCGGCATCCGGCTGGCCGGGGGCGACGAGGTCGTCTCCGCTTCCGTCATCCGCCATTTCGAGGCCGACCCGTCGGAGCGTGCGGCCTACCTCAAGATGCGCCGCGCCGTGGCCGGGCAGACCGAGGATGACAGCGCGGACGAGGACGACGCGGCCCCGGGCTCGATCACCCAGGAACGCTATGCCGAGATGTCGGCGGCCGAGGACCTGATCCTGACACTGACCGAGATGGGGGCGGGCAAGCTCTCCTCCTCCCACGACTATCCGGTGCGCGGGCGTGGCGGTCAGGGTGTCATGGCGATGGACAAGGCGCTGCGTGGCGGACGGCTGGTGGCGAGCTTCCCGGTGGAGATCGACGACCAGATCATGCTGGCGACGAATACCGGCCAGTCTATCCGCACGCCGGTCGGCGACATCTCCTTCCGCTCCCGCTCGGCGGGCGGCGTGCGCGTCTTCAACACCCGCAACGGCGAGAAGGTCGTGAGCGTCGCCTGGATCGCCGATCAGGGCGAGGAGGAGGGCGCGGAGGAGTGATGCCGCGCGCCCTGGCCGGCGTTGCTGTTTTGCGTATTTGAAGAGAGTGATGAGGCCGGGCGCGCGCCTGGTCCATCACTCTCGCTCAATACGCCCGCCGGAGGCGGCTACCGCAGCCGGAAGGACGCCGTGGCGCTCAGCGGCCCGTCGGTGGCCACGATCCCGCGCTGATGCAGGTCGATCAGGTGCGCGAGCACGTTGCGGGCCGCGGCGGGGTGCAGGCGCGGGTCGACATCGGTGTAGATCGCGGCCGTGAGCTCCGCCGTCGTGGCGGGGCGGTCGAGGCCGGCCAGGATCTGGGCCTCGCGGCTCTCGCGGTGGGCGATGAGGTCGGCCACGCGGGCCTCCCCCTCCTCTACCACCTCGCCGTGGCCGGGCAGAAGGCGGTGGCGCGCGGCCCCGCCCTGCATCCGGCGCAGCGAGGACATGAAGGCGGTCAGATCGCCGTCGGGGGGCGAGACCAGCGTGCTCGCCCAGCCCATGACGTGATCGCCGGTGAAGGCGACGCCGCCCTCCTCCCACACGAAGCTGAGGTGGTTGGCCATGTGGCCGGGCGTGTGGAGTGCGGTGAGGGACCAGCCCTCCCCCGCCACCGTATCGCCATCGGCGAGGGTCACGTCGGGGGTGAAGTGGGGATCGACGCCCTCTCCACCCCCCAAGGCGTCGGTTTGCGCCAATTGCCGCATGATCGCGCTGCGCCCCGCCTGCGCATCGCCGAAGGCGTGGACCGGGACGCCGAGCCGGGCGGCGAGCGGTGTGTGGTCGATGTGGGCATGGGTGACCAGCACGTGGCTGATCCGCTCGCCGGGGGTCAGCGCACTTTCGATGGCCGCAAGGTGGCGCGGATCGTCGGGGCCGGGATCGATTACCGCCACCGCGCCCTCGCCCAGGATGTAGGTCTGCGTCCCGGTGAAGGTCATCGGGCCCGGATTGGGCGCGGTGATGCGGCGCACGCCCTTCGCGACGATCTCCATCCACCGGCTCCCTTGCGCGGGGCGGGCGGCTTGCCTACCCCTTTCATCATGTTGAATTTCAGATGGCTCAAACGCTGGATGCCGCGCAACTTGTTTTCGCGCGCGATGCTGATCCTGCTGGTGCCGGTGGTGGGCATCCAGCTCGTCACGGCCGCGGTCTTCGTCCGGCGACACATCGAGGGTGTGACCGAGCAGATGGCGCAGGCCGTCGCCTCGGAGCTCAACTACGCCATCACCACGATCGAGACCGCGCCGACGCAGGCCGCGCGCGATGCGCAGATCGAGACGGTAAGCGGGTTGTTGAACCTTACCGTGCTGCTCGATCCGGAGGGGCGGATCGCCGAGGAGGACGATTTCGCGTTCCTCGACATCTCCGGCAATGCGGCGGCCGAGGAGCTGCGCAGCGTGATCCGGCGCGATCTCAGCGTGGACGGGACGGCGATCGACAAGATGCTGCTGGTGGAGGTGCAGACGACCGCCGGGGCGCTGACCGCGCTGTTGCCCCGGCGGCGGCTGATCGCGTCGAACCCGCACCTGCTGCTCACGTGGATGATCTTCGCCGCCGCGATCTTCGCCACGATCTCCACCCTGTTCCTGCGCAACCAGATCCGTCCGATCCGGGAGCTCGCACGGGTATCCGAGGCGTTCGGCAAGGGCCGGTCGGAGCCGTTCCGGCCGAAGGGGGCGGAGGAGGTGCGGCGCGCGGGGGCCGCGTTCCTCGCCATGCGCGGGCGGCTGGAGCGGCAGATCGAGCAGCGCACCTCGATGCTGTCGGGCGTCAGCCACGACCTGCGCACGCCGCTCACCCGGATGCGGCTGGCGCTCGCGGTGGCCGAGCCGGGGCCGGAGACCGACGAGCTGGTCCACGACGTGACGGAGATGGAGCGGATGCTCGACGGCTTCCTCGCCTTCGCCCGCGGCGAGGGGACGGAGGAGACGGTGCCGGTGGAGCCCGTGGCGCTCGCGCGGATGCTGGTCGACCGCGCACGCCGAAACGGGGCGGATGTGAACCTGATCGTGGAAAACGAGACGCCCGACGACGGCACGGTGCCGGTGCGGGAGATGGCGCTGACGCGCGCGGTCCAGAACCTCCTGTCGAACGCCATCCGCTACGGCGAGCGGGTGCGGCTGCGCGTGCGGCTGACCCGGCTGATACTGGAGTTCACGGTCGAGGATGACGGGCCGGGCATTCCAGAGGAGCAGATGGTGACCGCGCTCAAGCCGTTCTCCCGTCTCGACAGCGCGCGCAACCAGGATGCGGGCGGTTCGGTGGGACTTGGGCTGTCCATCGCGGCCGACGTGGCGCGCAGCCATGGCGGCTCGCTGAGGCTGGAGCGCAGCGCGGCGCTCGGCGGGTTGAGCGGCGTGCTGCGGATCCCGCGCTAGGGGGGTACGTGGGCAAGGCAGGTCCAATTGAGGATCGCGGGGAAGGACGCGCGCGGCAGTGCTGTGGGGACGGGTGAGGGCGCATCGGAGCTGTTGCCCGGCGGTGGTTGCGCGTTCGATGTCGCTCGCCTTGCTTGATGCTTGCGATCCGGCCTGCCCGGGATCCCGTGCTTTGATTTCAGGAGGAAGATGAGGAAAGCGCTTCGACGACGAAACACTATGGCCTGTCCTTCGTCGTCGCAGCCCGTGACCGGATGCCCGGGCAGGATGGCTTCGGCGGTGTCGGGCACGGCTGGCGCCGCGGCAATGCCGGCGGTCTGCGCGGCGTCAGTCGGGTTTCGGGGGGCGGGCGGTGCCTCGGCCGTGGCCGAGAGCCCGACGTGGGATCAACCGGAGACGTTCAGGTGGTGCCCTCCTTTCGGTCGCCGGTGCCATGTCGGTCGCCGCAGACGACGTGGCTGTCGATCATCCGGGGGCTCCCCGCTTGCCCGGCGGGTCGGCGCGATGTCGAGCAGGTCCCGGAACACGTCCGCGCATCGCCGCCGGGTGAAGCGGCGCCGATCGTGGTTCGCCTGTCGAACCGCCGGGACAGGTCACCGCCGGATAATCCGGTGCTGGTGATATACGGGTTCATCCCCCCAAGGTACCGCGGCCGCCGTGGATGGGCGGTAGACGGCAGCTTGGCCGACCGACGAGGGCGATGCGAGTCGCGCCCACGCGGCGTCGGGATCGACACGGATCCGCGCTTGTTCCGGCCACACCTTTCGGATCGCCGTCCGCCTAGAAGCAAAGCACCTTTGTCCGTACCTCCTAGCCGGATCCAAGCGGGAAGAGGACGCGGACGGTCAGTCCGTTCTCGGCGAGCTCTCGGGAGAAGTCCGCGTTCAGGATCCGGGCGGAACTGCGCATCAGGACCTCGCCGAAGCCCGATTCCTCGGCCGCCTCGAGATCCGCGCGGCGGCCCGGCGGCATCGTCTCCGACCAGATGAGGACCGCATCGTCCTCCCCCTCCCGGTCGAGGGTGAGCTCGAGCCGGCCGCCGGGCGCGCAGAGCGCGCCGTACTTCGCCGCGTTGGTCGCCAGCTCGTAGAGCATCATGGCGAAGGCCGTCGTGCGGGTGCTGTCGACCATGATGTCGGGAGCGAGATCGGTGCGCAGGTCGAGATCCACCCGCCCGTTCGCCCAGGGCAGGAGGCCGGAGGAGATGATGCGGGCGAGCGGCACGTCGCCCATCATGCCCTCCTCGGCGTATTCGAGGGTGAGGGCGTGGGCGTCCGACAGCGCGGTGATCTGCCCGCGCAGGAAGCTCGCGAAGCTGCTCACATCCGTCATGCGGGTGCCGACGAGGCGGATGAGGGCGGCGATCATCGCGAAGTTGTTCTTCACGCGGTGGTTCATCTCGCGCACCATGAGGGCGATGCGCTCGTCGGACCGCTTCCGCTCGGTGATGTCCCAGTTCACGCCCATCATGCGGACGGGCGCCCCGGTCGCGTCACGCTCGATGACGCGGCCGCGGCCCGCGACCCAGCGCAGCCCGCCATTGGTCAGCTCTACCCGGAACTCCATCTCGTAATCCTCGTCGCCGATGGTGGCACGGGACAGCGCCGCCTCCACCTTCGGGCGATCCTCGGGCAGGATGGAGGAGATGACGCGGGCGCCGCACCGCTCCTCCTCCGATGCGATGCCGAAGAGCGTCAGGAAGTCGGGATCGCAGGTCAGCACGTCGGTCTGCACGTTCCATTCGAAGCTGTGCATGTTGCCGGCGGCCAGCGCGAGCTGGGCACGCAGGACATCACCGGTCGGCGTCCCGCCCGGCCGCGGCGCGGCGACGTTCTGCGCATGCTCGTGCCGCCGCAGCTTCTCGATCAGGTCAATGGTTGAGGTATCGTCCGCTGCGCGGGGAGCGGGCTGCGAGTCCATACCGGTCGGAATCGGGATCGGCGCGGAATTGGTCATGGTGCAACGCCTCGGTCAGGGCATCCTGTCCACGCCGTTCTCGCGCCGATGCCTTCGCCGGCGGCTTCCTACCGCCACGCCCTGCCTTAGCTCCCTGCTTCTTAACGGAGGATTACCGCCCAGAGATGGTTCCAAAGAAAGTCGGTCTTAAAGACGTGGGGGCCGCCGGGCGGAACAGGCGATCAGTGCACCAAAAAAGGAGGGGCGGTTGGTTCCGCCCCTCCAGTGCCCCTCGTTTTCAGGCTGTTCGCGGTCTGGTTGACTGCCCGGTTTCTCGCCCGCTGGCCTGAACTGGTTGGGGCGGCGCCTCTCGGCGCCGCCCCGTATCCCTCAGCTGCAACCGCTCGTGGCGCCGCAGGTGTTGCACTTCATGCAGGTGCCGTTGCGCACGAGGGTGAAGTTGCCGCACTCGCCGCACGGGTCGCCCTCGTAGCCCTGCATCTTCGCCTTGGTCCGGTCGTCCATCGTGGTGACGGCGGCGACGGAGGTCTCGGTCTTCGCGACCACCGTCACGCCCGGGGCCGGGGCGGCGGCCCCGCCCTGGAGCACGGTCAGTTCCTGGGGCAGCCGCTTGCGCAGGTAGCCGGTGGAGCTGATCTGGCGGATCATGTCGATGGAGCTGGCCGCCGTGTCCTCGTCCGCCGTGCGGATGTTGGAGACACCCTCCTCCACGCCGCGGCCCATGTCGGCGAAGGCTTCGCCCGAGGGCTTCACGTGCGCCAGGTCCGTCCGGTCGAGGTAGCTGACCGCCAGCTCGCGGAAGATGTAGTCGAGGATCGAGGTCGCGTTCTTGATCGAGTCGTTGCCCTGGACCATCCCCGCCGGCTCGAACCGGGTGAAGGTGAAGGCCTCGACGAACTCCTCCAGCGGCACACCGTATTGGAGGCCGACCGACACCGCGATGGCGAAGTTGTTCATCATCGCGCGGAAGGCGGCTCCCTCCTTGTGCATGTCGATGAAGATCTCGCCGAGCGCGCCGTCCTCGTACTCGCCGGTGCGCAGGTAGACCTTGTGCCCGCCGACGATGGCCTTCTGGGTGTAGCCCTTGCGGCGCTCAGGCAGCTTCTCGCGGCCCTTGGCGACCTCGCGGATCACGATCTTCTCCACGATCTTCTCAGCGAGGATCGTGGCCTTCTCGCCGGCGGCGGCCTCGATCAGCGCCTCCTCCAGATCGTCCTCGTCCTCCTCGATCAGCGCGGCGGAGAGCGGCTGGCTGAGCTTGGAGCCGTCGCGGTAGAGGGCGTTCGCCTTCACGCCGAGGGAGTGGGAGAGCTCGTAGGCCTCCAGGCAATCCTCGATCGTCGCGTCGTTGGGCATGTTGATCGTCTTGGAGATCGCACCGGAGATGAAGCTCTGCGCGGCCGCCATCATGGTGATGTGGCTGTCGACGGAGAGGTAGCGCTTGCCGATCTTGCCGCACGGATTGGCGCAGTCGAAGATGCCATAGTGCTCCTCCTTGAGGTGCGGCGCGCCCTCCAGCGTCATGGTTCCGCAGACATGGGCGTTCGCCGCGTCGATCTGCTCCCGGCTGAAGCCGAGGTGGCGCAGCAGATCGAAACCGGGGTCGTTCAGCTTGTCCTCCGGGATGCCGAGGGTGCCGGTGCAGAACTCGGCCCCCAGCGTCCACTGGTTGAAGACGAAGCGGATGTCGAAGGCGGTGGCGAGCGCGCCCTCGACCTTCGCGATCTCGGCCTCGCCGAAGCCGTGGCCGATCAGCGCGGTGTGGTTGATCGCCGGCGCGTTGCCGATGGAGCCGTGGCCGACCGCGTAGGAGGTGATCTCCTCGACCTGGGCGGAGCCATAGCCGAGCTTGGCGAGTGCTGCCGGAACCGACTGGTTGATGATCTTGAAGTAGCCGCCGCCGGCGAGCTTCTTGAACTTCACCAGCGCGAAGTCCGGCTCGATGCCCGTCGTGTCGCAGTCCATGACGAGGCCGATCGTGCCCGTGGGCGCGATGACGGAGACCTGGGCATTGCGGAAGCCGTGCTTCTCCCCCTCGCTCAGCGCCTCGTCCCACACGGCGTGGGCCATGTTGATGAGGCGGCCGTCGGGGCAGTTGTCGTGGTCGAGCGGGACGGGTGCGACGGCGAGGCCCTCGTAGCCCTTCGCCTCGCCATAGGCCGCGCGGCGGTGGTTGCGGATGACGCGCAGCATGTGCTCGGCGTTCTTGGCATAGCCCGGGAAGGCGCCCTGCTCCGCCGCCATCTCGGCCGAGGTCGCGTAGGACACGCCGGTCAGGATCGCGGTGAGCGCACCGCAGAGCGCGCGGCCCTCGTCGCTGTCATAGCCGTAGCCCATGTTCATCAAGAGGCCGCCGATATTGGCGTAGCCGAGGCCCAGCGTGCGGAACTCGTAGGAGCGGCGGGCGATCGCCTCCGACGGGAACTGCGCCATGAGCACGCTGATCTCCAGCGTCACGGTCCACAGGCGGGAGGCGTGCACGTAGCCGTCCACGTCGAACTGGCCGTCCTTGAGGAAGGTCAGCAGGTTCATCGAGGCGAGGTTACAGGCCGTGTCGTCGAGGAACATGTACTCCGAGCACGGGTTGGAGCCGCGGATCTCGCCGTCCTCGGGGCAGGTGTGCCACGCGTTGATCGTGTCGTGGAACTGGATGCCGGGATCGGCGCAGGCCCAAGCGGCGTGGCCGATCTGGTCCCACAACTCGCGGGCGGACACGGTCTTGGCCACCTTGCCGTCGGTGCGGCGGATGAGCTCCCACGGCTTGTCGTCCTTCGCCGCCTTGAGGAAGGCGTCGGTCACGCGCACCGAGTTGTTGGAGTTCTGGCCCGCGACGGAGTTGTAGGCCTCGCTGTCCCAGTCGGTGTCGTAGGTCGGGAACTCGATGGAGGCGTAGCCCTGCCGCGCGTAGTCGAGCACGCGCTTGACGTAGGTCTCGGGGATCGCGGATTTCTTCGCGCCCTTGATCGCGGTCTTCAGCGCCGGGTTGCGCTTGGGGTCGAAGGCGTCCTGCTCGTAGCCGTCCCATTCGCGGATCGCGGCGAAGATGTCGTTGAGCTTCGCCTCGTGCATCTTGGAGCCCGCGACGAGGGAGGCGACCTTCTGCTCCTCCTTCACCTTCCAGTTGATGAAGGCTTCGATGTCCGGATGATCCATGTCGCAGATCACCATCTTGGCCGCGCGGCGCGTGGTGCCGCCCGACTTGATGGCGCCCGCGGCCCGGTCGCCGATCTTGAGGAACGACATCAGGCCCGAGGACCGGCCGCCGCCGCCCAGCGGCTCATCGGCGGCGCGCAAGCTGGAGAAGTTGGTGCCGGTGCCCGACCCGTATTTGAAGAGGCGCGCCTCGCGCGTCCACAGGTCCATGATCCCGCCCTCGTTCACCAGGTCGTCGGTGACGGACTGGATGAAGCAGGCGTGGGGCTGCGGGTGCTCGTAGGCGGACCTGGACTTGGTGAGCTTGCCGGTCTCGAAATCGACGTAGAAGTGGCCCTGGCTCGGCCCGTCGATGCCATAGGCCCAGTGGAGGCCGGTGTTGAACCACTGCGGGGAGTTCGGCGCGGACATCTGGGCGGCCAGCATGTAGCGCATCTCGTCGAAGTACGCTTGCGCATCGGCCTCGGTGGAGAAGTAGCCGCCCTTCCAGCCCCAGTAGGTCCATGCGCCCGCCAGCCGGTCGAAGACCTGCTTCGCGGAGGTCTCCCCGCCGAAGCGCTCCTCCTCTGGCAGCTTCTTGAGCGCCGCCTCGTCGGGGATGGAGCGCCACAGGAAGGCGGGCACGCCCTTTTCCTTCACCTTCTTCAGGCGCGCGGGCACACCGGCCTTGCGGAAATACTTCTGCGCGAGCACGTCGGAGGCGACCTGCGACCAGGCGGCCGGCACCTCGAGATTGTCGAGCGCGAACACGACGGAGCCGTCCGGGTTGCGGATCTCGCTCGACGTCGTGCGGAATTCGAGCGCCGCGTAGGCGTCGGCGGCATCGGTGGTGAAGCGGCGGTCGATCTTCATGGGGCCCTGTCCTTCTCGTTGTATCGGGCGCACGGCAAAGGGGGCTCCTCCCTCCCCACGAGGGAAGGTTGCACGCTCGACAGTGGTGATTCATCCTGACCGGGCGGTTGGTGATGCCTGCGCCGCATCTTGTGTCCGCCCTGGTGACGAAGCCCAAGATGCGGTGGTTCGCTCACCATCGTCAACGAAAAATTCACGAGGGAACACCACATATTGTGCTTGCAATATGGGCCCGCCACAGGAGAGCGGAATTAACAAACGAGTCGTTGCAGGCTCAACCATAACGTGAAGATGACGGTGTTTTTCGAGCGTGTTCAGAGGCTTTCGGAGCGTGCTTTTTGCACCGGCGGAAAGCCGCCGACCTGCATCATCCCGTTTCACCGTCGGATCTGTGACTAAATATTGTATCTCGCGTAGGGCTGAACACTGCGAATCCCGGCATCCGGAAACGACGCGGGAGGTCGCATTTCCGCACGACTGGCGCGGCATTTGAGCGCGAGAGTGGAGGGGTCAGCGACGGAGGTCCCCATGCTCGATCTGTCCGCCCTCGCCCACGATCTCGACGCCGTGCGCCGCCCGGTGGAGGCGGCCCGCGGCCTGCCCTCGGCGCTCTACACCGATCCGGACGCGCTGATGCTGGAGCGTGCGCGCATCTTCCACGCGGGCTGGACCTGCATCGGCTTCGGCAAGGACGTGCCCGCCCCCGGCGACGCGCGCCCCGTGGACCTGCTGGGCGCGCCGCTCTTGCTGCTGCGCGATCACGCGGGCGCCGTTCAGGTCTTCGAGAACGTGTGCCGCCACCGCGGGATGATCCTGGTGGAGGAGGCGCGCAATTTCGGCGGCGTGATCCGCTGCCCCTATCATTCGTGGTGCTACAGCCTCGATGGTGCCCTGCGCGCCACGCCGCATGTCGGCGGGCCGGGGATCAACCGAACCGAAGCGCTGGATCCGGCGAAGACGGGGCTGACGCCGGTGCGCAGCGCCGTGTGGATGGACATGATCTTCGTCAACATCTCGGGCGGCGCGCCGGACTTCGCCGACTGGATCGCCCCGCTCGCCGCCCGCTGGGCCGATTTCGCGGACCGGCCGCTTCATGCAGGCCAGGGGTCGAGCTTCACGCTGGAGGTCGGCTGCAACTGGAAGCTGGCGGTGGAGAACTACTGCGAGAGCTACCACCTGCCCTGGGTCCATCCCGGCCTGAACGCCTATTCCCGGCTGGAGGATCACTACCATATCGAGGCGCCGGGCGCGTTTTCGGGCCAGGGGACGGAGGTCTACGCCCCGCGCCTGCACGACACGCTCGCCTTCCCGGATTTCGAGGGGCTGCCCGCGCGCTGGGACCGGGCGGCGGAGTACGTCTCGCTCTATCCCAACGTGATGCTGGGCGTGCACCGCGACCACGTCTTCGCCATCCGGCTCGACCCGGTGGCGGTGGACCGGACGGTGGAACATGTGGAGATCTGGTACACCACCGAAGCCGCCGCGACGGGGGCGGAGCTCGCCGAGCTGCGGGCGCTCAACGCGGCGCAGTGGAAGGGCGTCTTCGTCGAGGATATCGGCGTGGTCGAGGGGATGCAGCGCGGCCGCCATGCGCCGCATTTCGACGGCGGGCGCTTCTCCCCGGTGATGGACAGCCCCACCCACCTCTTCCACGCGTGGGTGGCGGAGCGGCTGGCGTGACGCCCCAAGCGCTCGATGCGGAGATGCGGGCGCTGCACCCGGACGGCGACCCGGCCCGCCGCGCGGCACTGCACGAAGCGGCGGCGGAGCTGGCGGAAGATCCCGCCGCGCGCCGCTTTGAGTTGACCCACGCCTGGGTGCATGCCCTCGTGGCGGGCGAGCGGGCGCGGGTGGTCGAGCTGGAACACCGGCTGCGCCGGCTTGGCGGCCTCTGAAGCTCTCTCTTCTTCAAGTATCCCCGTCGGAGACGCAGGTACGCTACCCGCGCGCGATCTCCACTCCGAGCACCTGTTTGTAGGGCCGGTCGGGGCTGTAGATGATCGACGGCCAGTCGGGGTTGTTGAGGCTGTTGGGGAAGTGCTGCGGCTCGACCGCGAAGCCCTGGTAGCCTTCGGTCCTCAGCCCGTCGTGGTGATCGACGTCGAAGCGGAAGTGCCAGGTGTTGAAGACCTGCAGCCCCGGCTGGTCGGTCCACATCCGCATCCGCAAGTCGTTGGCAGGGTTGAGGAGCGTGCAGCACTCGACCTCCGCCGGACGGCCCTCGGCCAGCACCATGTTGATGTCGATGCCCTGCTCGTCCGGATCCGCCTCGCGCGACGAACGGGGCGTGCGGAAGTCGTAGCGCGTGCCTTCGACCGCCGCGATCTCGCCGGTTGGCAGCAGGTTCTCGTCCGTCGGTGTGTAGCGGTCGGCGGCGGCGTGGAAGACGTGGTCGCGCACGCCGGTCGTGGCCCCCAGTGTGTAGTAGTTGTGCTGGGCGAGGTTGATCGGCGTGCGCCGGTCTGGCTGCCCCTTCATCGTCAGCGTCAGCCGCGGCCCGTCGAGCTCGAAGAGAGCGGAGAATGCGACCGCGCCGGGATAGCCCATGTGGCCGTGCGGCGAGGTGTGGGTGAGGCGCACGGCTCGGTCGCCGTCGGGCTCCATCTCCCAGACCACCTTGCCGAGCCCCTCGCCGCCGCCATGCAGGTGATGGGGCGGCTTCGCGACGTCGAGCTGGTGCGCCGTACCGTCGAGGGTGAAGCGGCCGAAGCCGGTGCGGTTCGCGACGCGGCCCGCGATCACGCCGTGGGCGCGGGACTGGGTGAGGTAGGTCTCGAAATCGGGAAAGCCGAGCACCATGGCCTCGGCCACGCCGTCGATGCGCCAGTCGCGGATCGTCGCCCCGTAGTCGAGGATGCTGACGCGGGCCGCGCCGCTGTCGAGGATGTGCTCGTGGACGGGCGTGCCGTTCGCGGTGCCGATCTGCTGCATGGGGGCCTCCTGGCGTGTGGTTCGCGACATGCGCTCGGCGCGCAGGCGGTCAAGCGGCGGATTTGCGTAGTTGGACAAAGAAGAAGATCAGCCCTGCCCCGCGATCGCCCGGATCTTGTCGAGCAGCGTGGTGTCCATCGTGATCCCGTCGCGGGCCGCGGCCTCGCGGGCGGCAAGTCGGCGGGTGCCGGGCAGGCGCGCGCCCTCCATGCCTTCGTAGAGGGCGGCGAGCGCGGTCATGCGGGACGCGAAGGCACTACCGGAGAGGGGGCCGGGGTCGAGGGCGATGATCGTCTGGCCGAGGTCGGGCGGGCCGCCTTCGTCATCGAAGAGGGAGGAGGCCTCGGTGCCGAAGGCGGCGCCGGCCAGCGCCGCGGACATGACCTCGACCATCAGCGCGAGGGCCGCGCCCTTCGCCCCGCCCATCGGGGCGACGGTGCCTTTGAGGGCGGTTGCCGGGTGCGTCGTCGGTTTGCCGTCTGGGCCGAGGGCCCAGCCTTCGGGAATGCTCTCCTTCCCCGCCTCGCGGGCGGCGAGGATCTTGCCGCGGGCCACCGTGGTGGTGGCCATGTCGATGACCAGCGGCGCGGGCTCCATCGGGGCGGCGAAGGCGATGGGGTTGGTGCCGAGGAGCGCTTGCGTGGCACCCCAGGGGGCCATGGCCTTGGGCGCGTTGCCGTAGACGAAGGCGATCAGGCCCTGTTCGGCCAGCGTCTCGCAATGGTGGCCTGCGACGCCGAAATGGTGCGAGCGGTGGAGCGCGCAGCCGGCGATGCCCTGGGATTTCGCGCGGGCGGCGACCTCCGGCAGGGCGAGGTCGTAAGCGGGGTAGGCAAAGCCGTAGCCCGCATCGACGCGGAAGAGGCCGGGGCGGATGTCCTCGATGGCCGGGACGGCGTGGCCCTTCACCTTTCCGGCGGCGGATTGCGCGGCGTAGGACGGAATGCGGGAGAGGCCGTGGCCGCCCTGCCCATCGGCCTGCGCGCGGATCAGGGCGCGGGCGGTGCTGGCGGCGTTCCCGGGGCTGGTGTCGGCGGCGATCAGGGCGGCGGTGGCGAGGGCTTCGGCCTCGGCGAGCGTGAGGGTCTCGGTGGTCATGGGGCCTCGCTGCGGTTGGGCGGCTTTTGGGGGAGGCTTAGCGGGTCGGGGCGGTCGTGGCACCAGGTCTTGCTGTGTTGGTACATGTTTTGGGGGTGCGCCCCCTCCCCGGCCCTCCCCCGGGTCGGGGGAGGGGGCGAAATGCGCCACCGCTGACCATGATGAAACGGCCGGAGCGGCTTGGCCTCCTCCCCCCGGCCGGGGGGAGGAAGGAGGAGGGGGGACCCGATCAGGCCGAGCGGTAGAGCTTCGTCATCACGAACTCGCGGTGGCCCAGCGCCTCCGCCGCCGTGGCCCGGCCGTTCGCCGTGCGCCGGATCATCTCGATCAGCGCGTCGCCCGCCTGGTCGATGGTCATCTCGCGGGTCAGAACGCCGGTCACGTCCACGTCGATATGCTCGGACATGGTGCGCAGCGTGCGCGGGTTGCCGGAGATCTTGATGACCGGGACGATCGGATTGCCGACCACGTTGCCCTGCCCCGTGGGGAAGGTGTGGATGACATAGCCCGCCGCGGCCATCAGCGTCACGCACTCCGCGGCCGCCGAGGAGGTGTCCATGAAGTAGAGACCGGCGCCCTTCTCCGGCGCCTCTGCCGGGCCGAGCGCGTCGATATAGGTGCACTCGCGGCCGATCTTCTCGAGGTTGCCGAGGGCTTTTTCCTCGATGGTCGTGAGACCGCCCAGGATGTTGCCCTTGGTCGGCTGGCTGTCGGAGAGGTCGTCGGTCTGGTGGGCGAAGATGACGTCGTCCTGGTAGGCCTGGAAGATCTTCATGAACTTCTCGGCCGCCTCGGGCGTGGCCGCGCGCTTCTCGCAGATGTGCTCGGCACCCGTGATCTCGGAGGTCTCGCCGAAGACGCCGTAGAGCCCCTCGGGGATCAGCTTGTCGTACATGTTGCCGACGGTGGGGCATGACGAGAGGCCGGTGGTCGTGTCGCTCTCCCCGCACTTGGTGGAGACCCAGAGCTCGGTGAGCGCGCATTCCTCCTTCGGCAGCTCGGTCGCCCAGTGGATGAATTCCTTGGCCTTCCAGCTCGCCGCGCGGATGGTCTCGAAATCGCCGTTCTGCTCGATGGAGAACTCGGCGACGGGCTTTCCGGTCTCGCGGATGCCGTCGGCGATGACCTTGGTCCATTCGGGCTCGATCCCGATGACGACGACGGCGGCCACGTTGGGGTTGGCGCCGGTGCCGATCATGGTGCGGAAGTGCAGGTCGAGATCCTCGCCGAACTGCAGGCGGCCATAGGCGTGGGGCAGCGCCATCGTGCCCTTGACGTTGTTGGCCACCGCCTCGCACGCCGCGTTGGAGATGTCGTCCACCGGCAGGATGATCACGTGGTTGCGCACGCCCACGCGGCCGTTCTCCCGCCGCCAGGCCGTCACGGTCATGTTGCTCGCGTCAAACATGGCTTACCACCTCTTCGTCTTGCAGTTGTGGGTATGGACATGGCCGCCGGTCTCGGCAGGACCCACCATGCGGCCGATGTCCTCGCCGTACTTTATCACGGTATCGCCCTCGGTGAGATCCTTGAGCGCGACCTTGTGGCCGATCGGGATGTCTGCCTTGGCGGTCAGCTTGAAATCGCTGTTGTCGTGGGTCACGACGCAGAGCATGTCGGTGCCTGCCGTGAGGCCCTCGACGACGACCACGCCGACATTGTCGGCATTGTCGTGGACAAGGAGATGGGGTTTCTGGCTCATGGGCAGGTCCTCCGTTGAATGGGGCCGTCAAATGGGGCCATCTGCGGCTCTGTCGGCGGCTTGACGATGAGTCTTCTATAAGACATCTTCTAGAAGAGTTGCAAGGGAAGGCCGATGTCCGACGCACCGCTCTATCTTCAGGTCCGCGAGACCCTGATCTCGCGCATGGCGTCCGGTGCGCTGAAACCGGGCACCGCGCTGCCCTCGGAATTCGCGCTGGCCGGCGAGCTCGGCGTGAGCCAGGGCACGGTCAGGAAGGCGCTCGACACGCTGGCGGCCGACAACCTGGTGCTGCGCCGGCAGGGCCGCGGCACCTTCGTGCCGGAGGCGACGACGGAGCGCGCGCTCTTCTCCTTCTTCCGCCTGACGGGCGAGAACGGGGAGAGCCTGATCCCGGAGCCTGTGACGGAGGAGATCCGCCGGCGTCCCGCGCCGATCCGCATCGCCGTCCGGCTGGGGCTGGAGAAGGGCGCGGCGGTGATCCGCATCCGCCGGACGCGCGCGCTCGCGGGACGGGTCGCGGCGCTGGAGGACATCTTCCTCGACCCGGCCCTGCTGCCGATCGGGGAGGAGGACGGGCCGCTGCCCAATGCGCTCTACACCCATTACCAGCGCGCGCACGGGCTGTCGGTGACGCGGGCCGAGGACTTCGTGCAGGCCGTCGGTGCTCCGGCGAAGGCCGCGAAGGCGCTGGATCTGGCCGAGGGTGCACCGCTCCTGCTGGCGCGCCGCGACGCGTTCGACATCACCGGCCGGGTCGTGGAGACGCGGGAGAGCTGGTTCCAGACCGAGGGCCTTGGCTACGCGGTCACGCTGCGCTGAGACGGCACCCGCGGCCGCCGTCGGATTTGCGTATTTCGGGAAAGATGAAGGCAGGGGCGTTGCGCTTGCCGGTCGCGCCGCGTCATATCGGGCGCGACAGGAGACAGACATGACCGACCGGCCCAGCCAGCTCAAGCTCGCGCCCGAGACGCGCGCCGCACAGGCGCTCCACTACATCCATCCGATGCATGGCGCAGTGGTGCCGGGGATCGAGCCCGCCTCGACCTTCGCGCGCGATGCGAATTACGCGCCGATGGGCGACACGGTCTATGCGCGCGACGGCGGCCCGACGACACAGCACGCGGAAGCGGTGCTGGCGGATATGGAGGGTGCGGCGGCCGCGATGGCCTTTACCTCCGGCATGAGTGCCGTGGTCTGCCTGCTGGAGACCTTGGAGGCGGGCGATCATGTCGTCTGCCCGGTGGTAGGGTATCACGGGACGATCGGCTGGCTGCACCGGATGGCGGAGAAGCGGGGGGTGAAGGCGACCTTCTACGATGCGACGGAGCCGGGCGCGCTGGAGGCGGCGGTGACGCCGGGCACGCGGCTCGTCTGGATCGAGACGCCGACCAACCCGAACTGGGACGTGACCGATATCGCCCATGCCGCCGAGGTGGCCCATGCGGCGGGCGCGCTGCTCGCCGTCGACTGCACGGTCGCGCCACCCTGCACGACGAAGGCCCTGGAGCTGGGGGCCGATGTCGTCTTCCACTCGGCGACCAAGTATCTCAACGGGCATTCGGACATTACCGCGGGCGTGCTGGCGGTGAAGGAGACCGGGCCGCTCTGGGACGAGATGAGGACGATCCGAACGCTGCAGGGCACGGCCCTCGCGGCCTTCGAGGCGTGGCTGCTGATCCGGGGGATGCGCACGCTCCACCTGCGCTTCGAGCGCGCGTCGGAGAGTGCGCTCGCCATCGCGCGGCATTTCGAGGGGTATCCGGGGGTGGAGGGCGTGCTCTATCCGGGGCTCGAGAGCCATCCGGGCCATGAGATCGCGCAGCGGCAGATGACCGGCGGCTTCGGCGGGATGCTGTCGCTGCTGGCGAAGGACGAGGCGGCGGCGCGGACCATCGCGACCTCGACGCAGGTCTTCCTGCCCGCCACCTCGCTGGGCGGGGTGGAGAGCCTGATCGAGCATCGGATCGCGGTGGAGGGGCCGCATTCGGTCGTGGCCCCCAACCTCCTGCGCCTCTCCGTCGGGATCGAGGCCGTGGCCGACCTGATCGCGGATCTGGAGCAGGCGATCGAGCGCGCCTCGTGACCCTTCTTCTTTGTCCAAATACGCCCGCCGGAGGCGGTCCCGCCGCATGACCCTGCCGCGCTTCGCCCAGTCGCCGCGCGATGCCGGGTTCGTGCAGGATCCCTACCCCGCATATGCGGAGCTGCGCGGGCTCGGCCCGCTCGTCCGCTGGGAGGAGCTGGACCTGATCGTGGCGCCGCGCCATGCGGAGGTCTCGGCCCTCTTGCGCGACCGGCGCTTCGGGCGGGAGAACCCGTTTCCGCGGCCCGTGCCGGCGCATCTGGAGCCGTTCTACGCCGTCGATCGCCTGTCGATGCTGGAGCGGGAGCCGCCGGAGCACACGCGATTGCGCGGGCTGGTGCTGCGCGCCTTCACCTCGCGCCGGATCGCGGCTCTGGGGCCCGAGATCGCGGTGCTGTCGCATGAGCTGATCGACAGGCTGCGCGACGGCGACGACCTGATCTCGCGGTTCTGCGAGCGGTTGCCGGTCATCGTGATCTGTCGCCTGTTGGGGGTGCCTGAGGAGAAGGCGGGCGACCTGCTCGCCTGGTCGCACGCCATGGTCGCCATGTATCAGGTGCGCCGCGATGCGGAGGTCGAGCGGCGGGCGGTCGAGGCGACGCAGGCCTTCTCCGCCTATCTGCGCGGCTATATCGAGCGGCGCCGGGCGGAGCCGCGGGACGACCTGATCAGCCACCTGATCGCGGCGGAGGCGGATGGCGACCGGCTTTCGCCCGACGAGCTGGTCGCGACCTGCATCCTGTTGCTCAACGCGGGCCACGAAGCGACGGTGCACGCGCTCGGCAACGGGGTGCGCACGCTGATGACCGAGGGGCTGTGGCGCCCGCATGATCCCGACAAACTGACCGAGGAGATCCTGCGCCACGACCCGCCGCTGCACCTCTTTACCCGCTACGCGATGGAGGAGGTAGAGGTTGCGGGCCATCGCTTCGCCAAGGGGGAGCAGGTGGGGCTGCTGCTCGCCTCGGCCAACCGTGATGCCGAGGTCTTTCAGGGGCCCGACCGCTTCGATCCGGGGCGAGATGCGAAGGCGCAGGTGAGCTTCGGCGCGGGGCTCCATTTCTGCGTCGGCGCACCGCTCGCGCGGCTGGAAATGGCGACGGCGCTGCCGATCCTGATCGAGCGGCTGCCGGAGCTCGCCCTCGCCGCCTCGCCGACCTTCGCCGACCGGTGGCACTTCCGCGGGCTGGAGGCGCTGCCGGTGCACCTCTGAATCGCGAAATGCGCCACAAGATTGCGCTGCCTTGCCGCGTCGCACAATTTCGTGACCCTTGCCTACCGTGCAAATCCGTCGCTCACGGACAAGTCCGTGTCGCAAATGCGCCGCGTTTTCCGCCGCGGGCTGTTGACCTTTGTCAGGAGATTTTCCTCAATGAGGACGGGCGCGCACAAAAGACTAGAACGAGGCCCGCAGGGAACGGTGTCGCGAGAAGCATCAAACCGCTTCGGATGACCGGACGAGAATTCAGCCCGCCGCATCGGCGCGCGGGCCCTATGGTCGGTTAGGGAGAACCAAATGACCAAGCAAACGCTGAACGACAAGCCTGTCCATGCACGGGTCGCGGGCCTGGCGGAGGATGCGAGGTCCGGCAAGCTGGACCGCCGCGAGTTCCTCGCCATGGCGACCGCACTCGGCATGAGCACGGCCGGCGCCTACGCGATGCTGGGCACCAAGCCCGCGTTCGCGCAGGACCGGTCGGGCGAGATGGGCGGCACGCTGCGCGTTTCGATGGACATACTGCCCATCGACGACCCGCGCGTGTTCGACTGGTCGGAGAAGGGCAACCTGGGCCGCCAGTTCCTCGAAAGTCTGGTGCGCTACACCCGCGACTTCACGTTCGAGCCGATGCTCCTGGAAAGCTGGGAGGCCAACGAGGACGCGACCGAATACACCCTCAACCTCCGGCAGGGCGCGACCTGGACCAACGGGGACGCCTTCACCTCCGAGGATGTGGTCCACAACATCCGGCGGTGGTGCGAGCGCGGGGCCGAGGGCAACTCCATGGCCGGCCGCATGGCGACGCTGATCGACGACGAGACCGGCGAACTGGCCGACGGCGTGGTGGAGATCGTGGACGACCACACGATCCGCCTGATCCTGCCGCGGCCCGACATCACGATCATTCCGGGCATGGCCGACTACCCCGCCCTGATCGTCCACCGGTCCTTCGACGGATCCCAGCCGATCTCCGAGGTGCCGATCGGCACCGGCCCGTTCCTGCTGGAGGAGCTCGCCGTCGGCCAGCGCGCGATCTACTCCAAGCGTCCGGCGGAGGAGTACTGGGGGCCCGAGGTCTACCTCGATGCCATCGAGTTCTACGACTACGGCACCGACAAGTCGGCTGAGATCGCGGCCTTCGAGTCCGAGGAGATCAACGTCAACTACGAGACCGAGTCGGAATTCGTGGACATCCTCGACGACATCGGCATGACGAAGTCCGAGGTGGCGACGGCGAACACCGTCTGCCTGCGCATGAACGTCAACCAGGCCCCCTACGACGTGAAGGAGGTGCGCAACGCGATCCAGCTCGCCGTGGACAACAACGTGCTGCTGGAGCTGGGCCATTCCGGCCGCGGCCTCGTCGCGGAAAACCACCATGTCGGTCCGATGCATCCGGAATATGCGGAGCTTCCCCCCATCTCCCGCGATCCGGAGCGGGCGATGGAATTGCTGGAGCAGGCGGGCCACGCCGATACGGAGTTCGAGATCATCTCGATCGACGGGAACTTCAACACGATCACGGCGGATGCCTGCGCGGCGCAGATGCGCGATGCGGGCATGAACGTGACGCGCACGGTGATCCCGGGGGCCACGTTCTGGAACGACTGGACGAGCTATCCGTTCTCCGCCACCGAGTGGAACCAGCGGCCGCTGGGCGTGCAGGTGCTCGCCCTTGCCTACCGCTCCGGCGAGCCGTGGAACGAGACGGGCTACTCCAACCCCGAGTTCGACGAGAAGCTCGGCCAGGCGCTGGCCATCCCGGACGTGGAGGCGCGGCGCGAGCTGATGGCGGAGATCCAGGGGATGCTGCAGGACAGCGGTGTCCTGGTGCAGCCCTACTGGCGCTCGACCTTCGCGCACATGACGGACAACGTGCAGGGCTACGGCATCCATCCGACCTTCGAGATGTACTTCAACGACACCTGGCTCGGCTGAGCCGCGCCGAGCGATCGCCGCGTCCCCGACGGGGGCGCGGCCACATCCATAGAACGCCACCAGCGACAGGACCTACATGCTGATCTTCATCCTCAAACGCTTCGGCGTGATGCTGCTGACCATGTTCGCCCTGACGCTTGTCGTCTTCTATCTCACCAACCTCGAACCCAACCTCATCAAGCTCGCCCTGTCCGAGGGCAACATGCGCATGACGCCGGAGGAGGTTCAGAACTGGCTGGCGGATCGCGGCTATGCCCGGCCCTTCTTCGAGCGGTACTTCGACTGGCTCGGCGGCGTCCTGCAGGGCGATCTGGGCCGCTCGAGCCGGTTCAACGAGGATGTCGCCCCGCTGATCGGCGAGCGGCTGAAGGCCACCGGCGCGCTGATGTTCTGGGTGATGATCGTGATGGTCCCCTCCGCCCTGCTGGTGGGCGTGCTTGCCGGGATGCGGGAGGGTTCGCGCACGGACCGGTCGCTCTCCTTCTTCGCGATCTCGTCCACGGCGACGCCGGAATACGTGTCGGGCATCATCTTCACGGTGGTCTTCGCGAGCCTCTTTCGGGAGTGGTTCGGAGATTTCCACCTCAACGGCTCCGCCGCCTCGGCCACGGGACGCGACGGGCTCAACATCACCTTCTACAACTTCACGCTGCCGGTGATCACCATGGCCTTCTACGGCATGGGCTACATCGCGCGGATGACGCGGGCCTCGATGGCCGAGGTCATGACGGCGCAGTACATCCGCACCGCGCGGCTGAAGGGCGTGGCGTTCCGCACCATCGTGATCCGCCATGCGCTGCGCAACGCGCTGATCGCGCCCTTCACCGTCATCATGCTCCAGTTCCCCTGGCTGCTGACCGGTGTCGTGATCGTGGAGAGCATGTTCAACTACAGGGGCTTCGGCCTCGCGCTGGTGCAGGCCGCGGAGAACAACGACATCGACCTGCTGCTCGCCTGCTCGATCGTGTCGGTGGCCGTGGTGCTGATCACGCAGCTCATCTCCGACATCGGCTATGTCTATCTCAACCCGCGCATCCGCGTGAAGTAAGGCGGAGGGCGCAATGGAAGACGTCATCGGTTTCGGAAGCATCTTCGCACGCGCGGGCGTCCTGCTCTGGCCCGTCTGGCTGGCGCTGGCGGTCTTGATGGGCGCGAGCTTCGTGGTGCGCAAGCGGCTGGGGCTCTACGGTCAGCTCTACGACAGCTGGGTCGGCATCGTGGGGCTGTTCCTGATCCTCTTCTGGATCTTCACCGCGCTGCTGGCCGATGTGGTCGCCCCCTTCGATGCGACGCAGACCGTGATCTCGGGCATGAAGAACGCGGTGCCAGGCACGCCGACGCCGGAGGGGGAGGCCTATGGCTACTACCTCTTCGGCGGGGACACGCTGGCGCGCGACGTGTTCTCGCGCCTGCTCAAGGGTTCCCAGACGGTGCTGGCCATCGCGCCGGCGGCGACGATCTTCGCCTTCATGGTGGGGATCACGCTGGGCCTGCCGGCGGGCTTCTACGGGGGGCGCGTCGATACGGTGCTGACCTTCCTCGCCAATCTCGTGCTGGCGTTTCCGGTGATCCTGCTCTTCTACCTGCTGGTCACGCCGGGCATTCGGGAGACGCCGATCCCAGTTGCAATGGCTGCGATCCTGTTCCTGTTCCCGATCATCTTCTTCGTGATGTTCTTCTACTCGCGCTATGCCACGCGGCCGGACATCCTGTGGATCCAGCTCGCCTGCGTCATCGGCTTCGGCGGGTGGATCTATGCGGGGCTCGCGTTCAATGCGGACCCACTGGGCATCTTCTCGATGGATCCCAACACGCTGAACATCTTCGTCTCGGTCGTGTTCGTGAACTCGCCCACGGTGTTCCGCATCGTCCGGGGCCTGACGATGGACATCAAGACGCGGGACTACGTGGCCGCGGCCCAGACGCGGGGCGAGCGGCCCTGGTACATCATGCTGTGGGAGATCCTGCCCAATGCGCGCGGTCCGCTGATCGTCGATCTGTGCCTGCGCATCGGCTACACCACGATCCTTCTGGGCACGCTGGGCTATTTCGGCCTCGGCGTCTCGCCCGAGAGCCCGGACTGGGGCCTCTCGATCAACGAGGGCCGCAAGGTCTGGCGCTCGGTCGAGCACATCGCCCTGCCCCCGGCGCTGGCCCTGATGAGCCTGGTACTGGGGCTGAACCTGCTGGCGGACTCGCTTCGTGAGCAGAGCCTCAAAGACTAGAAACCCGCTGCTCCGGCGAAGGCCGGAGCCTCGATGGCTCGGCGAGGTTCCGGGTCAAGCCCGGAACAGCGTGGAGAGAGAAACATGACCAAATGGGACTATGACGGCCCTGTCCTCGAGATCGAGAACCTTTCCATCTCCTTCTTCACCCGTGCAGGCGAGATCCCGGCGGTCATGGACTTCTCCTGCACCGTCCAGCCGGGCGAGGCGATGGGGCTGGTGGGCGAGAGCGGCTGCGGCAAGTCCACGGTGGCCCTCGGCGTCATGCAGGACCTCGGCGTCAACGGGCGCATCGTCGGCGGCTCGATCAAGTTCAAGGGCCGCGACCTCGGCCAGATGACGCCGGAGGAGCTGCGCGACATCCGCGGCTCCGAGATCGCGATGATCTACCAGGAGCCCATGGCCTCGCTGAACCCGGCGATGAAGATCGGCAAGCAGCTCATGGAAGTGCCGATGATCCACGAAGGCGTCTCGAAGGACGAGGCGTGGAAGATGGCGCTGGAGGTGGTGGAGGCCGTGCGCCTGCCCGATCCGGAGCGGATGCTGCGCTCCTTCCCGCACCAGCTTTCGGGCGGCCAGCAGCAGCGCATCGTGATCGCCATGGCGCTGATGTCGAAGCCCTCGCTCCTGATCCTCGACGAGCCGACCACCGCGCTCGACGTGACGGTGGAGGCCGGGATCGTCGATCTGGTGAAGGATCTCGGCGAGAAGTTCGGCACCTCGATGCTCTTCATCTCCCACAATCTGGGCCTGGTGCTGGAGACCTGCGACCGGCTCTGCGTGATGTATTCCGGCGAGGCGGTGGAAACGGGCTCCATCGCGGACGTCTTCGACAAGATGCGTCATCCCTATACGCAGGGCCTCTTCCGCTCGATCCCGCTGCCGGGCGCGGACAAGAACGCGCGCCCGCTGATCGCGATCCCGGGCAACTTCCCCCTGCCCCACGAGCGGCCGCCGGGCTGCAATTTCGGGCCGCGCTGCGACTATTTCGAGGCGGGACGCTGCGACGCGCAGGCGATCCCGATGGACACGGTGCCCGACGCCGACCGGCACGAGACGCGCTGCCTGCGCTGGCAGGAGATCGACTGGGCGGCGAAGCCCGAGGGTGCGGTGGAGAGCGAGGGTGCCACCTCCGGCGACGTGGTCCTCAAGGTCGACGGGCTCAGGAAGTACTACGAGGTCGCCGCCAGCAAGATGTTCGGCGGCGGCGAGCTGCGCGTCGTGAAGGCCAACGAGACCGTGAGCTTCGAGGCGAAGGAGGGCGAGACGCTCGCCATCGTCGGCGAGAGCGGCTGCGGCAAGTCCACGCTCGCCAAGGTGCTGCTGGGGCTGGAGACGGCGACGGACGGCGAGGTCACGCTCGGCAACAAGCCGATCGGCGACACCGAGATCGAGAAACGGGACGTGAAGACCATCTCCGACGTGCAGATGGTCTTTCAGAACCCGTTCGACACGCTCAACCCCTCCCACACCATCGGCAACCAGATCGTGCGCGTGCTGGAGAAGTTCGGCATCGGGGAGACGGTGGCCGAGCGCGAGCAGAAGATGCTGGAGCTGCTCGACCTCGTGAAGCTGCCGCGCGCCTTCGCCACCCGCAAGCCGCGCCAGCTGTCGGGCGGGCAGAAGCAGCGGATCGGCATCGCGCGGGCCTTTGCCGGCACGCCCAAGGTGGTGGTGGCAGACGAGCCGGTCTCCGCCCTCGACGTGAGCGTGCAGGCGGCGGTCACGCAGCTTCTGACCGACATCCAGAACGAGAACCGCACGACGATGCTGTTCATCAGCCATGACCTGTCGATCGTGCGCTACCTCGCCGACCGGGTGCTGGTCATGTATCTGGGCCACGTGGTGGAGATCGGGACGACCGAACAGGTCTTCGCGCCCCCCTACCACCCTTATACCGAGGCGCTGCTCTCGGCCGTGCCCATAGCCGACACCCGGGTGGAGAAGAAGCGGATCGTGCTGGAGGGCGACATCCCCTCGGCGATGAACCCGCCCTCGGGCTGCCCGTTCCAGACCCGCTGCCGTTGGAAGTCGGAGGTGCCCGGCAACCTCTGCGAGACCGAGGTGCCGCCGATGCGTGATCTTGCCAGCGGCCACCAGGTGAAATGCCACCTCGCGCAGGAGATCCTCGACCGGATGGAGCCGGTGATCGAGATCCACGCCGCCGAATAGGCGGGCCCTCCGGGGGCCGCTTCGCGGGAGGATATTTGAACAAGGCAGAAGGGGCGGGCCTGCACCCTTCGGCTTCGGTTCGATATGCCCGCCGGATGCGGCGCCGCGGACTGATCTGGATCAACACGCTCGCGGCCCGAATCGCGGCAGGCTCCGGCAACGTCACCCAGGACGAGGCCCGCCATGACCGAGATGCCAGCCGCGCAGCCCGCGGCCGCCCTCGACACGCCGCTCATCGAGGTGCGGGAGCTTTCGCTGTGGTACGGGGAGAAGCAGGCGCTCGACCGGGTGAGCTTCGACCTGCATCGCACTGGCTGCCTCGCGTTCATCGGGCCGTCCGGGTGCGGGAAGACGACGGCGCTGAAATGCCTCAACCGGATGCATGACGACGTGCGCGACGTGCGCATCACGGGCTCGATCCGGATGGAGGGGCACGACATCCACGCGCGCTCCGTCGATCCGCCGCTGTTGCGCCGGCGCTTCGGCTGGGTGGCGCAGAAGCCGAACCCGTTCACCTCCACCATCTACGAGAACGTGGCCTATGGCGCACGGCTCCACGGCGTGGCGCGGCGCCGGCACGGGCTGGGCGAGCTGGTGCGGCATTGCCTGGAGGAGGCGGACCTCTGGGTCGAGGTGAAGGACCGGCTGCACGACATGCACGGGACCGAGTTGTCCGGCGGGCAGCAGCAGCGGCTGTGCATCGCCCGCGCGCTCTCGACCCGGCCCGACGTGCTATTGATGGACGAGCCGACGGGGTCGATCGACCCGATCTCGACCGGGCATGTGGAGGAGCTGATCCTGCGGCTGAAGGAGCGCATGTCGATCATCGTGGTGACCCATGCGATGGAGCAGGCGAAGCGGGTGGCGGATCGCACCGCGTTCTTCCACCTGGGCCGGTTGCGGGAGCTTGGGCGGACGGCGCGGGTCTTCGCCGATCCGCAGGACGACGCCTGCGCGGCCTTCATCGCGGGCAAGTACGGCTGATTTGCAGGGATCGCGCCGCAGGCGCGCGTCGATTTCAGGGGGCTGCGCGCCGCGGGCTCGCCCTGCCCGACGCCGAGCGGCGCGGCAGCGTCGGGAGGGGGCGGGAGCGGCCCGGTTCAGTCGGACGCGCCGCGGAACCCGGTGGCGACCACGAACTTCTCGGAGCTGTCGGCGCGGGAGCTCGGCGGCTTCACGTGCACGACCCTGTTGAACCGCTTCTTCAGGAGCGTCAGCAGCTCCCCCTCCGCCCCGCCGGCGAGGACCTTGGCAATGAAGGTGCCGCCCTCCTCCAGCACGTCGAAGGCGAGATAGGCCGCCGCCTCGCAGAGCGCGATGATGCGCAGGTGGTCGGTCTGCTTGTGGCCCGAGGCGCTGGCGGCCATGTCTGACATCACCACGTCCGCCGCGCCGCCGAGCCACTCCTTCACCTTGTCGTCGGCGCCCTCCTCCAGGAAGTCGAGCACGTGGATCTCTGCGCCGGGGATCGGGCCGACCTCCTGCAAATCGATGCCGAGCACGGTGCCCTGCTTCTTCGACGGCCGGTCGGCAAGGGCGTTGACGCGGCGCACCGCGACCTGGCACCAGCCGCCGGGCGCACAGCCGAGATCCACAACCCGCGCGCCGGGCACGAGGAAGCGGTACTTGTCGTCGAGCTCCAGGATCTTGTAGGCGGCGCGGCCACGATAGCCGTCGCGCTTGGCCGCCTGCACGTAAGGATCGTTGAGCTGGCGTTCGAGCCAGCGCTTGGACGAGAGCTTGCGCCCCTTCGCCGTCTTCACCTTGACGTGCAGATCGCGCTGTCCGCGGCCGGATGTGTTCTTGGCCTTCATGCCGCGCCCTCCCGCTTCAGCACGCCGTCCGCACCCATCATGGCGTAGAGCATCCCCTCGCGCAGGCCGCGGTCGGCGACGCGGAGCTGGTCGGTCGGCCAGATGCGCAGCAGGGTCTGGAGGATCGCAGCGCCCGAAATCACGAGGTCCGCACGGTCGAGGCCGATGCCGAGCTGGCCGATCCGTCCCTTGAACTCCTCGCCCAGGAAGCTGTCGATGACCGCGTTGATCTCGCCACCCGTCAGGCGCATCCCGTCCACCGCGTTCCGGTCGTAGCGCGTGAGGCCCAGATGCGCGGCGCCCACCGTCGTCACCGTGCCGGAGGTCCCGATCATCTGGAAATTGGACAGGTAATCAGGGAGTTCCGCGTCGATATAGGGCGTGAACTCCGCCATCTGCTCCTCGAAATACCAGCTCATCAGCGCGAAGCGGGAGCGGTTGTCCTCCACGTCCGAAAAGCGTTCGTGCAGGGTCGCGACGCCTAGCGGCACGCTGATCCAGTCGACCACGCGCAGGCCGTTGCCGGTGCGGGCGTCCGTCCCGCGGGAGCGGGCGAGCTTGAGCTTCATGATCGCGCGCCGCCGCTCCAGCGGGTCGACCTCGCCGACATCGAGCCAGACGAGCTCGGTCGAGCCGCCGCCGATGTCGATGACGAGGACCTGGCTCGCGTTCGGATCGACCAGCGGCGCGCAGGAAACGACGGCGAGGCGCGCCTCCTCCGCCGGGTCGATCAGTTCGAGCTTGAGCCCCGTCTGCCGCTGGACCTGGCGCAGGAAGAACTCGCCGTTGGAGGCACGCCGGCACGCCTCGGTCGCGACGAGGCGCGTGCGGCGCACGCCGTGGCGGCGGATCTTGGAGGCGCAGACCTGAAGGGCCGACAGCGTCCGCCCGATGGCGGCATCGGACAGAGCGCCGGTGCGCTCCAGCTCCTTGCCGAGCTTCACGGACTTGGAGAAGGCGTCGACGATCTGGAAGCTGTCCGCATCGGGGGCGGCGATCAGCATCCGGCAGGAGTTGGTGCCGAGATCTAGCGCCGCGTAGAGCGGGCGGCCCTTCCTTGAACCGGAGGGGCGAGCCTGTGCGCTGCGCTGCCCTTTCCGATTCTGGTTGTGCCGCTGCGCGCGCATCTGCGGGGATACTCCTATCAGTCCCGGCCTCGTGCCGGAGACGACCTATCCCCGATGTATCCGCACGTCGCGTCAGGTGCAACCGTGGCCAAAAGATGGCAGGCGCGCCGGGCGGGTCTCCCGCGTGCGCAGCCGCGGCGGGCGGCGGTTTGATTTCTCCGGTGCGCGCCACAGGTGCCTGTCTTGAACCGGGGCGATCCATGCGCCGAACTGCACCCGGACCGAAGGAAGATGGAGATGTCGGCCGTCACCGTGCTGATCCGCAGCATCTGCCTGCTGTTGCCCTGTCTGCTGGCGTTGCCCGCGATCGCCCAGGACGCGACCCGCTGGTACGAGGTCGAGGCCGTGAACGAGGGGCTGGCCCGGCCGGTGCCCGGCGGCATCGACCGCTCGACGCCGCGCGACACCATGGAAAGCTTCGTGGACGCGATCGCGCGGGACGACAATGCCGCCGCGGCGCACATCCTCGACCTGTCGCGCATCGCTATCGGGGAGCAGGCGGAGCGCGGGCCGGAGCTGGCCCGCAAGCTCGGCGCCGTGGTCGAGCGCAAGCTCTGGATCGGCTGGGCGGGGCTGTCCGCGCGGCCCGATGCGCTGATGGAGAACGCCGCCGGCAACCATCCGCAGGCCGGGCAGCCGCGCCGCAATATCGAGCTCGACACGCTGGATGCGAACGGGCGCGCCTATGCGCTGCGCCTGCACCGCGTAAAGGCGGGCGACGCGGACCCGGTCTGGCTCTTCACCCCGCAATCGGTCGACAATATCGACCTGCTCTACGCCACCTACGGGCCGCGCCGGTTCGAGCAGTACATCCCGGTGGCCTTCCAGGAGCGGTTCTGGGGCCTGCGACTCTGGGAATGGCTGGGGTTGCCGCTGGTGGGGCTGGTCTGCTTCCTGATCGGTCTGGCCGTGCGGCGGCTGCTGCTGGGCGTCGCGCACCGTTTCGACCGGCCGTTCGTGAAGGCGACGGCGCAGCGCGCCGCGACGCCGCTGGCTCTGGTCGCGGCCGCGGGCAGCGCGCAGGCCCTGCTGGGGTGGTTCGTCTCGTTCTCCGGACCCATCAGTTCGGTCCTGTCGCCGCTCCTGATCGTCGTGATGGTGACCGGCGTCGCCATGGCGGTGCTGCGGGTCATCGACGCGCTGCTCGACCGGATCACCCGGCTCTACGTCGGCGACATCGACGACGGGCAGAGCCGGGACGACCGGCATCTTTACACGTCGATTTACGCCGTGCGGCGGCTGGTTGTGCTCATCACGGTGGCGGTGGGCGTCGGTCTGGTGCTCGCACAGCTCAACCTCTTCGCCACGCTGGGGCTGTCGCTGCTCGCATCGGCGGGCGTGCTGACCGTGATCCTCGGCATCGCGGGGCAGACGGTGCTGGGCAACATCCTCGCCTCGCTCCAGATCGCGCTGGCCAAGCCCGTGCGCATCGGCGACAGCGTGATGTACGAGGGGGACTGGGCCTATGTCGAGGCGATCTTCTACACCTTCATCCGGCTGCGCACCTGGGACGAGCGGCGGCTGATCGTGCCGGTGAAGTACTTCGTCTCGCACCCGTTCGAGAACTGGTCGATGCAGGACGCCTCGATGGTGCGGACCTTCACACTGGTGCTCGACCACATGGCCGACGTGGACGTGCTGCGCGAGACGTTCCGGAAGATCGCGGAGGCCGACGAGCACGTGATCGAGCCCGAGGAGTTGAAGGTCCTGGTGCTCGGCCATGCGGAGCCGGGAATGAAGGTCACGTTCTACGCAAAGGCCGCGGACCCGTCGGCGGCCTGGGACATGCATGCGCGGCTGCAAGAGGCGATGCTTGCCTTCGTGCGGGACGAGCACCCCGACTGGTGGCCGCGCGAGCGGGTGCTGGAGGCCGATGACGGCGGCAGCGCCCCCCGCCAGGCGTTCGACTGACGTCGCGGCCTGCGGCAGGGATATTTCGCGAAGACAGATGCGGAGGCGGTCAGGCGCCGCCGGCCACCGCACCGACGCCGGACGCCTCGATCCCTAGCGCGTGGCAGATGTCGTAGGTCAGGTCGGGATTGTTGAGCGTGTAGAAATGGAGGTGCTCCACGCCCTCGTCCATCAGGTCGCTCGCCTGCTCCGCGGCGATGGAGACGGCGAGGAGATGCGCTTCCTCCTCCGTCTGCGCATTGCCGAAGGCGGTGTCCATCCAGCCGGGCACGCCCGCGGCACATCGGGCGGCGAAACCCTTCATCTTGGTGAAGTTCTCCACCGGCAGGATGCCGGGGATGATCGGGCCGGGGACACCGGCGGCGGCCGCGGCGTCGCGGAAGCGCAGGAAGGTCTCGGTCTCGAAGCAGAACTGGGTGATGGCGGAGGTGGCCCCCGCATCGAACTTCGCCTTCAGCGCGTCGATATCGGTGGCAAGCGATGCGGCCTCCGGATGCTTTTCGGGATAGGCCGCGACGGCGATCCGGAAGTCGCCGACGCTGCGCAGACCCTCTACCAGTTCGGCTGCGGAGGCGAAGCCGTCGGGATGGGGTTCGAACCTCTCCGCCCCCTTGGGCGGGTCGCCGCGCAGGGCCACGATGCGGCGCACGCCGAGGCGCGCGAACTCGCGGGCGACGTCCAGCGTCTCCTCCCGGCTCGCACCGACGCAGGTGAGGTGGCCCGCCACGTCGAGGCGCGCGCGCTCCCGGATCGTCGCGATCGCCGTGCGCGTCCGCTCCCGCGTCGTGCCGCCCGCGCCATAGGTCACGGACACGAACTTCGGGCCGAGGGGGGCGAGCCGCTCCACCGAGCGCCAGAGCCGCATCGAAGCCGCCGGGCTGTGCGGCGGGAAGAATTCGAAGGAAAGCTGCGGGCGCGTCATCACGGAAAATCCATCTAACGAAGGGTGGTTGTGAACGGAGCTAGACCACTATATCCGACATAACAAGGACAGAAAACGACGCAATCGTATGCAAGGCCGCGCGGGATGTCGGGAAAACGCCATCGCGCGTCGCGGCGCGGCATAAGAATCGCCTCCCCGGCTGCGACAAGGCCGGAATGATCAGAGTGAAGGAGCCTCCGACGATGCCCGACGTGACCGTGGTCTTCTGGCGCGACATTCCAGCGCAGGTGATCGTGGGCAAGGGGCGTCGCGGCGCGAAGGTGCAGTTGCCCGAGCGCTTCGAGCAGGCCATCGACCGGGCCGCCATGAAGGGTGGCGCGGCGGGGACCGACGACTATCTGGCCGAATGGCGGCGGGCCGAGCCCTATGCCGTCGAGGGCGAACAGTCGGACGTTGCCGCGGCCGAGGCCGCCCGGCTCGACGCGGAATACGACGCGGACCGGCTCCGCACCCTGATCGCCAACGAAGGATGGGCGGAGGCGCGGTCATGAGCAACATTCTGAGCTTTCGGCGGAGGGCCCCTGCCCCGACCGGGCTTGCGGGCTTTCTCGACGGGTTCTCCATCGAGGTGATGCCGCGCACGGCGGAGAAGATCGCGGATTTCCGCGCGCTCCTGCCCGCGGGCACCCGCGTCTACATCGCCCATATCGACGGCACGCCGATCGAAGAGATGCGCGCGACCGCCGCCCGGCTGGTGAACGAAGGCTTCGAGGTCATGCCGCATGTGCCCGCGCGGATCGTGGCGGACAAGGCGGAGCTGAACGACTGGCTCGCGGCCTACGCCGATCTCGGCATCCGGCAGGCGCTGGTGCTCGCCGGCGGCGTGGCGGAGGCGAAGGGCGACTTCGAGACCTCGATGCAGCTCTTGGAGACCGGGCTGTTCGACGCGCACGGCTTTACCCGGCTGCATGTCGCGGGGCATCCGGAGGGCAACAAAGACATCGATCCCGACGGCTCCGACGCGAATGTCAGCGCCGCGCTGCGCTGGAAGCAGGCGTTTTCGGAGCGGACGGATGCGCGCATGGCGATCGCGACGCAGTTTTGCTTCGAGGCCAAGCCCGTCATCGCCTGGGCCGAGCGGCTCGCGGCCGAGGGGATCGACCTGCCGATCCATATCGGTGTGGCGGGGCCTGCCAAGCTGCAGACCCTCATCAAGTTCGCCATGATGTGCGGCGTCGGCCCGTCCCTGCGCGTGCTCCAGCGCCGCGCGGCGGACCTCACCAAGCTGGTGCTGCCCTTCACGCCGGAGGACTTCCTGCGCGAGCTCGCCGCGCACAAGACCGCCAATCCGGCCTTCCCCATCGAAGCGGTGCACTTCTTCCCGCTGGGCGGTATCACCAAGACCGCCGAGTTCACGTCCGCGCACGGGGCCGCCCCGGCCCGCGCGGCTCAAGCCTGAGGACAGACAGCCCATGACGCAGACCGTCGTCGAGTCGAAGTCGAAAACCGCCGTTATCGGCTTCGACCAGCCCTTCTGCGTCATCGGAGAGCGGATCAATCCCACGGGCCGCAAGAAGCTGGCGGCCGAGCTGGAGGCCGGCGACTTCTCGACCGTCGAGAAGGACGCGCTGGAGCAGGTGGCGGCGGGCGCGACGATGCTCGATGTCAACGCGGGCGTCGTCTACAACTCCAACCCCAACCCCAACGAGACCGAACCGCCGCTGATGCGGCAGGTCATCGAGCTGGTGCAGGGGCTGGTGGATGTGCCGCTGTGCATCGACTCGTCCGTGCCCGGCGCGCTGGAGGCGGGGCTTGAGGTGGCCGAGGGCCGCCCCTTGCTGAACTCCGTGACGGGTGAGGAGGAGCGGCTGGAGGCGATCCTGCCGCTGGTCAAGAAATACAACGTTCCCGTCGTCGCGATCTCGAACGACGATACGGGGATTTCCGAGGATCCCGAGGTCCGCTTCGCCGTGGCGAAGAAGATCGTGGAGCGCGCGGCCGATTTCGGCATCCCCGCCCATGACATCGTCGTCGATCCGCTGGTCATGCCGGTGGGCGCGATGGGCACCGCCGGGCTCCAGGTCTTCGCGCTCGTCAAACGGCTACGCGAGGAGCTGAAGGTGAACACGACCTGCGGCGCCTCCAACATCTCCTTCGGGCTGCCGAACCGGCACGGGCTGGGCGCCGCCTTCCTGCCGATGGCGATCCAGGCGGGGATGACGTCGGCGATCATGAACCCGATCCGTCCGCAGGAGATGGAGGCGGTGCGCGCCGCCAACTTCCTGATGAACAACGACCCGCACGGGTCGGAGTGGATCCGCACCAACAAGGCGCCGGGCGAGGGGCCTGCGGGCGCTCGCGGCGCGCGCGAGGGGCGGCGGCGGCGCCGCGCGTCCTGACTGGCTGACCGGCCGGCTGCCTCTATCTTATGGGGCGGGAGGGCGTTCGATGCGTAGCACGATCCTTGGCCTGAGCCTGCTGCTGGCCGCCTGTGGCGGTCCGACGGCCTATGCGCCTGCGAGCGGCGGCACCGGCTACAGCGACGTCGCGCTGGAGGAGGGCCGGTACCGGATCAGCTTTGCGGGCAACTCGCTGACGCAGCGCTCCACGGTGGAAGCCTACATGCTCTACCGTGCGGCGGAGGTGACGCTGGCCTCGGGGCACGACTGGTTCCGCATAGCCGATCGCGATACGGAAACGGAGACCTCGTTCCGCAGCACGAGCACCGGGTTCGACCGCTTCGGCTATCCGTTCCACCGCCCGGGGCTCGCCGGGCTCGACACGGTGAATACGCGGCCCATCACGCAGTACGAGGCCTTCGCCGACATCGTGGTCTTCGACGGGGAGAAACCGGCGGAGGACGTCATGGCCTACGACGCGCGCTCGGTGATCGAGACATTGGGACCGCTGGTCACTCGGCCGGCGCCATAGCGTCGATGCGCGCGCGGACGTCGGCGACGCGCCCACGGTCGAGCGGGAAGTTCCACATCAGCGCGACGGCGGTGAGCTTCAGTGCGACAGGGGCGAGGGCGTAGAGGCCCGCGACCCAGATCAGCGCCGTCTCGTCGTTGCCGCCCTGCCCCGAAAAGCCGACCATGTCGAGGAGCAGCAGCGCCACACCGCCGGACACCGCCACCGCCGCCTTCGTCGCCACCGACCAGAGCGCGAAGAATGCACCGGTCCGCGCCTTTCCGCTGCGCGCCGTGTCGAGGTCGACCACATCGGCCTGCATCGCAGGCGGCAGGGCGAGATCGGCGCCCAGCGCCAAGCCAGAGAGCCCGGCGATGACGGCGAAGAGCATCACGTCGCCCTCACCCAGGAGGAAGGCCCAGGTGAACACCGTCGCGGCATAGATCATGGCGAGGCACCAGACGCGATGCTTGTCGAAGCGGCGCGCGGACCAGATCCAGATCGGCGCGCCGAGCATGGCGGCTCCGAAATAGAGGATGAGGAGCGGCCCCCCGGCCTCCGGCGCGCCGAGGCGGAACTCGACATAGAAGAGGAACATCGTCGCCGACAGCCCGTTCGCAGCGCCGTTGATGAGGTAGGCGATAATCAGACGCGCGAAGATCGGCTCCTCCCGCAGGACGCGCATGAGCGTGCGCGCGGCGGGCGTGCCGCGGCCCGCCTTCGGCTCGGGCGCCTTCCAGATCGCGATCAGGGTGAGGATCGGCAGGCCCGCGGCGACGAGGAGCGCCACCCGTTCGAGGCCGGAACCGGGATCCGCGGTGCCGTAGAGCAGCATGGCGCAGACGGTGCCGAACAGGCCCACCGTCTCCCGCCAGACCGTGATGCGGGAACGTTCGGAATAATCGCCCGAAAGCTCCGCCCCCCAGGAGAAGTAGGGGGTGAGGTACATGGTCCACGACACCGTCAGCATCAGCAGGAAGCCGGCGAACCAGCCGAGACCAACGCCGCCCGGCGGGGCCAGGAGCGCCCAGCTCGCGACCGCGATCCCCGGCACGGCGAAGACCAGCCATGGCTTGCGCCGCCGACCGCCGATGGGCAGCCGGTCGCTCAGCCAGCCCATGGCCGGGTCGCTGAATGCGTCGAAGAGGCGGATGGCGATGAAGACCGCGCCGATCGCGCCCACCGACAGCCCCATCTCGCCGGACCAGAACGGCGCGAGGAAGACGTAGACCGGCAGGTAGATCGCCGCGAGCGGCAACGCGGGTGCTGCATAGGCGGCAAGGGCGCTGCGCGGCAGTCTCATGGTCGTACCCCAGGTGATCTCGGCGGCAGAACCCGACCCGCCCGCATTCTATTTGGGCCCCGCGGCGCGGATGGGAAGCGCCCGACGGTTCACATTCGAAAACCGCCCCCTCCCCGTTCAGCGCGGTCTTGTCACGGTGAGCTGTACCACGTCGGTCGTGCGCTGCTGGAAGGTGGCCGCACAGCTCGTGAGGTAGAAGTTCCACATCCGGCGGAAACGGTCGTCGAAACCCTGGGCCGCGATGTCGTCCCACTTTGCGTTGAAGGTCTCGTGCCAGCGGCGCAGCGTCTCCGAATAGCTCTGCCCGAACTCGATATTGGTGACCTCGGCGAGGTCGGCCTTTGCCACCTGCTCGCGGAGGGCGCTCATCGAGGGGAGCATACCGCCGGGGAAGATGTATTTCTGGATGAAATCCACGCCCTTGCGGTACTCGGGGAACAGCCGGTCGGCGATGGTGATGATCTGGAAGGTCCCCTTCGCGCCCGGCTTCAGCCGCTCCCGCACGCTGTCGAAATAGGCGGGCCAGTAGCGCTCGCCCACCGCCTCGAACATCTCGATGGAGGCGATGCCGTCATAGGTGCCGGTCTCGTCGCGGTAGTCGCGCAGGGCGATCTCCACCTGTCCTTCGAGCCCGGCGCGCCGGATCCGCTCCACCGCGTAGTCGTGCTGTTCGCGCGAGATGGTGAGGCCGGTGACGCGCGCGCCCCGCTCCTTCGCCGCGTATTCGGCAAAGCCGCCCCAGCCGCAGCCGATCTCGAGGATGTGATCGCCGGGCTTCACGCCGATCTGGTCGCACATGGAGGCGTATTTCGCCGTCTGCGCATCCTCCAGGCTCTGCTGGGGTTCGGTGAATATGGCGCTGGAATAGCTCATCGTGTCGTCGAGCCAGAGCGAATAGAAGTCGTTGCCGAGATCGTAGTGGTAGCTGATGTTCCGCTTCGCCTGCACCTTGGAGTTCCGGCGCAGGAGGTGGTTGATCCGCTCCCAGACGCGGACGAGCGCCATGCCGGGCGTCTGCCGCCCGATCTCGTCGTTGTTCAGGAGCAGGACGTCGAGCAGGGATTGCAGGTCGGGCGTGTCCCACTGGCCGTCCATGAAGGCCTCGGAAAACCCGATCTCCCCGTCGCGCACGACGCGGGCGAACATCGCGCCGTCCTTCACGTCGATGCGGCCGTAGGGTCCGGGGCGTTCACCGGCCGCACGGAACAGGCGGCCGTCGGGCAACGCGATGTCGATGGTGCCGGCGCGGATGCCGCAGAGCGTGTCGAAGGCGCGTGCGAACCAGCGCGGCAGGTCGGTCTGTCCGGCGGTCGAGGTGAGGTGGGTCATGGGTGAAGCCTCCCGTCGGTCTTTGTGCCGACTGTAAGTCGTTCGGGTGTCAAGTAAACCTGTCAGCGGGTCGCGGGGTCGGAGGTGCCGAGGAACCTCACCCCCTTCAGTGCGAGCCGCAGCGCCTGCCAATGGATCGCGGCGATCACCTTGAGCGTCATCAGCGGGTGGGCTGCGACAGCCCGGGCGAGCGCCGCGTCGGTCGCGGGCTCGCCGGTGGCCGTGTGGGTCGCGATCAGAAGCTCGCCATCGTCGCCGTGCTGGCGGATGCGCAGGGCGAGCTTCTCCCCCGGCGGAGCGAGGTCGAAGCGGTAGGTCTGCTCCATGGGGATGAAGGGCGAGACCCAGAAGGTCTTGTCCTGCCGCTGGCGGACCATGCCGTCCTGCGCCTCGGCGGGCAGGACATAGACCTCCTGCCCGCCATAGGTGTTCTTCACCTCGTAGAGCGTGGCGTAGAGCGCGCCGTCCCGATAGCAGAAATAGACAGAGAGCGGGTTGAAGACATAGCCCCAAAGCCTTGGAAAACAGTGCAGTTCGATCCGCTCCGGTGCGGCGAGCCCGATCTCCGCCAGCCGGCGTTCGACCCAGGGGCGCAGCGGCGAGCCGTCGCGCGGGCCGTGGTCGCGGTTCTCGAAGCGCAGCACGCGGCCCCAGATGCGGGAACCCGCCATCGCCTCCTCAATCCGGTCGATGTCGAAGAGGCAGGAGAACACGCGGTAGCGGAAGCGGTGGCGCTTCGGTTGCAGGCGCATGTGCATGACATGCCCGCGATATAGGGTGATCGCGCTCATTCCGCCGCGGCGGCCAGCGGGGTCGCCATCGGTTCGATCGGCTCGCCCGCCCAGGAGGGCGTCGCGCCCAGTGCCGCGGCGACGCGCAGACCGGCGCGGAGCCCGTCCTCGTGGAAGCCGTAGCCCAGCCATGCCCCGGCATACCACAGGCCACCGCGGCCCTGGATCGTGTCCATCCGGCCCTGCGCATCGAAGGCGGCCTGCGTGAAGAGCGGGTGGGCGTATTCGAAACGCGCATGGGCCCGCTCCGGCGGCCGGGCGGGGTTGAGCGAGACGAAGTAGTCGCGGCCCTCGATCCCCTGCAGCCGGTTCATCCAGTAGGTGATCGGCGCGGGGCGGTCGGTGTCGTTTCCGTCCGACAGGAAGTTCCAGCTCGACCACACGCGCTTGCGCTTCGGCATCAGTGCGGGGTCGGAGTGCAACCACGCGATGTTGCGCGAGGTCTGAAAGCTGGAGAGCACGTCGCGCTCCTCCGTATCCAGATCGGCGATCATCGCGCGGGACTGGGGCGCGTGGGACGCGAGCACCACCTGGTCGAAGCTCGCTTCGGACCCGTCGGTGAAGCGTACCAGGGGCCGCCCGCCGGGGCGCCGGATCTCCGCCACGCCGAGGCCCGCGACCGCCGTCGGCAGCCGCCCGATCAGGCGGCGGACATATTCGCGGGAGCCGCCATCGACCGTGCGCCAGCGATGCCCCGGCCCGTTGCCGTTCAGAAGCTGGTGGTTCTTGAAGAAGTGGACGAAGTTCTCCGCCGGGAAGTCGAGCATGTCGCCGGTCGGCGTCGACCAGATGGCGCCCCCCATCGGCAGCAGGAAGCAGTCACGCAGCCAGTCGCCGTAGCCGCCCGCCTGAAGATACTGGCCGAGGCTCAACCCCGTCAGCCGTCCTTCGGCGAAATCGGCCTGCGCCTCACGGTGGAAGCGCAGGATCTCCCGCACGCCGCCGACGAAGCGGGGCGACAGGATGTTGAGCGGCTGGGCGAAGACCTTCCAGACGTTGTCGCAGGCATATTCGGTGCGGCCGCCGTCGACCGACATGCCGAAGCTCATGTCGGAGGCGCGCGTCGGCACGTCGAGATGCTCGAAGAGCGAGGTCAGATGCGGATAGTTCGCTTGGTTGTAGACGATGAAGCCGGTGTCGACCGGCTGGCCCCCGACCTCCACCGTGTTGGCGTGCCCGCCGAAGCGGCTGTCCTTTTCGATGAGTGTGACGTCGGCAACCTCGCTCAAGGCGAGAGCCGCGCCCATCCCGGCAATGCCGGATCCGATGACGGCGATTTTCACAGGTTTTGTCCCACGTTCAGTTCTTGAAGTCTTCGTATGCGTCGAGGGCTCGCTGGCGGCCCTCTTTCAGCCCGATCATGCGCTCGGGATAGGCGTCGTCCGGGGAGAGGCCCCAGCTTTCGGGAATGGCGTCGTAATAGGCGGCGGCGTCCTCGCTCGCGTCGACGTCGAGCCAGCGCTTGCGGTAGGTGCCGTCGGGATCGAACTTCTCCGCCTGTGTCTGCGGGTTGAAGACGCGGAAGAAAGGTGTGGCGTCAGGGCCGGAGCCCGCGGACCACTGCCAGCCCAGCGCGTTGGAGGCGGGGTCGTGGTCGACGAGGCAATCCTCGAACCAGTCGTGGCCGACGCGCCAGCTCGTCATCAGGTGCTTGGTGAGGTAGGAGGCGACGATCATCCGAACCCGGTTGTGCATGTAGCCCGTGACGTAGAGCTCGCGCATGCCCGCATCGACGATGGGCTCGCCGGTCAGGCCGCGCTTCCATTTCGCCGCTTCCGAATTGTCCTTCTGCCAGGGGAACTCGGCCCATTCCTCGCGCCATGCGGTGTCGCGTATATGAGGCGTGTGGTGGATGAGGTGCCAGGCAAAGTCGCGCCAGACGAGTTCCTTGAGGAAGGCCTCCGGCCCTGCCCCGCCCTTGTCGAGCAACTGGCGATAGGCCGCGTGCCAGACGGTGCGGATGCCGATCTCACCCAGGGCGAGGTGCTGGCTGAGCCGCGAGGTGCCGTCGTGGTCGGGACGGTCGCGCTCGGCCGCGTAGGAATGGATGCCGTGGCCCATGAAGGATCCAAGACGCCCGCGGGCGGCCTCCTCCCCCACATTCACGTAACAGGCCACGACATCCGCCCCCCTCCGCATCGAAGCGCCGAGGGCCCATGCCCCGAGTGTCTCCGATGAAGGCCAGGTTTCCGGTGCGGGGATCCGCGAGGGCGTCGCCTCGGGCTCGGGCACGTCGCGGTTCTTCACCGCCTTCCAGTAGGGCGTGTAGACCTTGTAGAAGCCACCGGTGCCGGTCTCGACGGTCCAGGGCTCGTTCAGCACATGGCCCTCGTGGCTGACCGCCTCGATGCCCGTATCCGTGAGCGCCGACTTCACCTTGCTGTCGCGGTCGATGGAACGGCCATCGTAGAGGCGCGACCAATGCACGGCCGTGGCGCCGGTCTCATCGATCAGCTTCAGGAGCACGTCGAGCGCCTCGCCGGAGCGGAAGGTGAGCCGGCTTCCCTTCCCCTCGAATCCCTTTGCGAGGTCTTCGAGCGACAGGCCGAGGCGCCATTTCGGTGCGGCCCCCATGTCGTCCACCTGCCCGTCACGGATGAACACCGGAATGACGGGTCCGCCCCGGCCGATGGCCGCCACGAGCGCCGGGTGGTCGGACAGGCGCAGATCACGGCGAAGCCAGAGCAGCGTGGGTGAGGGCACCGTTCGTATCTCCATTCCAGGTGTCGAGACCGGTTACGGCACATGTGTGGGCTCGGATCACACATGTGGACATCCTGCCGCGATGATCCCCGGCCCGGCATCGATCGTAGGGGGGGCAGCACAGGAAGGACAGCCGTGCCGCACGTCTCGATCACCGGGCTCACGCTTCACGCGCCGTGGCACCTGCCGTGGTTCTGGCGGCACACGCTGGCCAGCGTCGCGAGCGTGCGGCGGAGCGCGGGGCTGATCTCCTTCGATGCACGGCAGGTCGGGCGGACCCATCACACGCTGACGGTGTGGCAGGATGAGCCGGCGATGCGCCGCTTCTTCGCGGGCCCCGCGCACCGGCGCGCGATGCGCGGCTGGCAGCGGCACGGGACCGGTCGGGTGCTGGGCTACACCATCGACGCGCCGCCGGGATGGGACGAGGCGCTGATGCGCCTCGCCCGCGATGGACGGCAACTCTAGCTCACGCCCCGCCGCTCGTCCCGCAGGCCGATGGCGATCGTGACCATCAGCGCCAGCAGCACGATGGTGAACGGAAAGCCCGTGGACACCGCCATGGCCTGGAGCGAGGCGAGCCCGCCGCCCAGCAGCAGCGCGATGGCCACCAGCCCCTCGAAGATGCACCAGAACACCCGCTGGGGCAGCGGCGCATCGACCTTGCCCCCCGCCGTGATCGTGTCGATGACCAGCGAGCCGGAATCCGACGAGGTCACGAAGAACACGATCACCAGCACGATGCCGATGAAGGAGGTGATGCCAGCCAGCGGCAATTCGGAGAGCATGACGAAGAGCTTGAGTTCAAGCGCCGCGTCAGCGACCTCCGTCGCACCCGCCTGCACCTGCGCGATGGCCGTTCCGCCGAAGACGGTCATCCAGAGCACGCAGACCATGCTGGGGATCAGGAGGACGCAGATCACGAACTCCCGCACCGTGCGCCCGCGGCTGACCCGCGCGATGAACATGCCGACGAACGGCGACCAGGAGATCCACCAGGCCCAGTAGAACGCCGTCCAGCCCTGGGAGAAGTTCACGTCCTCCCGCCCGAACGGGTTGGAGAGTGCGGGCAGGTAGGACACGTAGCTCACGAGGCTGTCCGCGAAGGTCGTCAGCAGGAAGATGGGCGATCCGACGAGGAAGACGAAGACGAGGAGCACGAAGGCAAGGCCCATGTTGAGCTCGCTCAACCGCTTCACGCCGCCGTCCAGCCCCGCGAGGACCGACACGGTCGCCACGGCCGTGATCGCGAGGATCAGAAACACCTTGGAGGCGTCGCCGTTCGGGATGCCGAACAGGAACTCCAGCCCCGCATTCGCCTGCTCCGCGCCGAAGCCCAGCGATGTGGCAAGGCCGAAGAGTGTGGCGAAGACCGCGAGCGTGTCGATGATATGGCCCCACCAGCCCCACACCCGGTCGCCGAGGATCGGGTAGAAGGCCGAGCGGATCGTGAGCGGCAGGCCCTTGTTGTAGGAAAAGAGCGCGAGGGCCAGCGCCACGACGGCGTAGATCGCCCAGGGGTGCAGCCCCCAGTGGAAGATCGTGGCGGCCATGCCCAGCGACGTCGCCGTCGCCGCATCGTCCGCCGCGGCACCCAGCGGCGCCCAGTCGGTCCGCGCCCCGCCGTCGGCGGCGATGCCACCCATGGAGGAGGAGAAGTGGCTGATCGGCTCGCTGACGCCATAGAACATCAGCCCGATGCCCATCCCGGCCGCGAACAGCATCGCGAACCAGCCGGCATAGGAGTAGTCCGGCTTGGCATCGGGGCCGCCGAGGCGGACATTGCCCCAGGGCAGCACGATCAGCGCGAGGCAGAACAGCACGAAGAGATTGGCCGCCGACAGGAAGAACCAGTCGAAGGTCGCCGTCAGCCAATTGCGCATACCGCTGAAGATGTCCGCCGCCTGCTCCTGAAACGCGAGCGTCAGAAAAACGAAGGCCACGATCGACAGGCCCGAAATCAGGAAGACCGGATTGTGGATATCGAGGCCGAACGGGCCGATCTGCGTAGTGATGTTGTCCTGACCGATCTCGTAATCGGTCTCGATTTCATTCGGAACGTCTGGTTCCGCAGATATGTCTGCCATCGGAAGTCGCTCCCTGTGACACCGGCGCGTCCGGCCTGTCTTCAGAGTGTCACAGAGGAACTCGGGATCCGGAGGCCGAAAATCGCGGCATCGCGCGTCGAAAGCGACATCGGGCGCGCCGGCGGGCCTATCGCTCGCGCCTGTCCACCTCCGTCTCGGCCACGCGGCAGGCGCTGGCGAAGGCGAGCATCGCGTCCGCGGCGATATCCCACTGGACCGTGGGAATGCTCGCGAAACGGGCCTCGACCGCCTCGATCATCTGGTCGTAGAGCTGGGCGATCTCCAGCCGCTTGGCCGCGACGAGTTCGACGGAGACCGAACGCCGGTCCCGCTGAAGTCGCGCCCTGCGCACGAAGCCCGCGGCCTCGAGCCGGTCCACCATCGCGGATACGGCACCACTGGTAAGACCGGTCCTGCGACCAATCTGGCGTACGGTGAGAGGTCCGGTGTCGAGGAGATTGATGCACCGCAGATCCTGCCGGTTGAGCCCCAGCCTGCGGGCGATCGATCCATCTACGGCGTCGAGAGCGGCCTGAACCGCCCGCCCGGCGCCGATCAGGTTCGCAGGGCCCCCCACTGCGAACCTCTCTCGATCAATGAGCGAGTTCATGAGTTGATAAGGAAGCTCTCAAAACGCTTTCGTCAAAGGGTTCCGCCGCGACAGCGCTGTGCTTTTTGCAAAAAATTCGTCTCGATGGTGACGCCACGTCACGACGAGTCCGAAAAAGCGAAGGTGAGGGCACGGCTTAGGGCGTGGCGCCAGTCGAGGTGGGGGTCGGTCTTGGCAAAACGGCAACACCGCCGGGTGCGAATGAGTGCACGCGATCCGGGCGGAAACCCGCCCGGATCGCTCAATCATAGAGCGAATCTCGCCCTGCGGAAAGTCAGGCGTTGGTATCGACCACGACGCGGCCGCGCACCTGGCCGCTCAGGATGTCCGACCCGAGCTTCGGCAGATCGCCCAGTGTGGCGGGCTGGACCATCGCCTCCAGCTTGTCCATTGGCAGATCCTCGGCGATCCGGCTCCAGGCGCGCAGGCGGTTGTCGTAGGGCTGCATGACGCTGTCGATGCCGAGCAGGTTCACGCCGCGCAAAAGGAACGGGATCACGGTGGCCGGCAGCCCTGCCCCGCCGGCGAGGCCGACGGCCGCGACGCTTCCCCCGTACTGCATCTGGCCGAGCACGCGGGCGAGCATCGCACCGCCCACCGCATCGACGCAGCCCGCCCAGGTCTCGGCCTCCAGCGGGCGCTTGACGGTCTCGTTGATCTCCTCGCGCGCGACGATCTTGGTGGCCCCCAGATCCTTGAGGTAGTCGGCCGTCTCGGGCCGCCCGGTCACGCCCGCGACGCAGTAGCCGCGCTTGGCCAGGATCGCTGTGGCGACCGAGCCGACACCGCCAGCGGCACCCGTGACCAGCACCTCACCCTTCGAAGGTTCCAGCCCGTGATCCTCCAGCGCCATGACGGCCAGCATGGCGGTGAACCCGGCGGTGCCCACCGCCATCGCCTGCCGCGTCGTCAGCCCGTCGGGCAGCGGCACGAGGTGGTCGGCCTTCACCCGCGCCTTCTGCGCGTAGCCGCCCCAGCGGTTCTCGCCCACGCGCCAGCCGGTCAGCACGACCTTGTCGCCGGGTTTGTAGCGGTCGTCCTCCGAGCTCTCCACCGTGCCGGCCAGATCGATGCCCGGCACATGGGGATAGTCCCGCACCAGCCCGCCGCCCGGCCCGATGCACAGCCCGTCCTTGTAGTTCACGGTCGAGTACTCGACGGCGACCACGACCTCGCCTGCGGGAAGCTGGTCGAGCTCCACCTGTTCGACGGCGGCGGAGGTCTTTCCGTCATCGTCCTTGCGGACGACCAGCGCGTTGAAGCTCATGTCTGTCTCCCCTGAAGATGCCGCCCCTTGCCGGGCCGCTTTCGAATTCGTGGAAATACTCACGTCGCGCCGCCAGAAAAGGGCGCGCCGCTCAGTTCGGGCCGGACCAGTCGATCTTTACAATCTCCGCCGAGCGGCCGCCGAAGTCCCAGACCCGGCCGTAGTCGCGCACCCGGCTCTTGGTGCCGCGCGCCACCGCGATGTCGGGGCCCATCCAGTATTGCGAGTTGCGGATCATGACGGGGCCGTCATCGGCACCGGTGATCTCCTCGATCTCGCCCTGGATCTTCTTTCCGACGATCAGGCGGCGCTTGCGGCCCTCGCTCTCGATCACCACGGGCGCGCGCTCATGCCCGATGATCTCGCTGACCAGCATGGTGAAGAGGCCGGTGGTGCCCCGCGCCGCACCCGAGAAGATCTGGAGGAGCGCCTCGTAGGCCGCGTCCGAGCAGCGCTCGTCCATGTAGGCGGCGACCTTCCAGTTGCCCTCGCCCATGCGGCCGGGGATGTCGAGCATCAGGCCCACGTTGAGCCCCGACAGGTTCTCGCCCGCATAGGCGCCCTCGTCGATGCGCACCCCGATCCAGGCGTGGCAGGCGCCTTCGGTGGGCGGGTGCGCGCCCAGGCTCACCACGCAGGGGCAGAACACCGTACAGTTGCAGTTGAGGATGAGCTCCCCGCGGATATGCCACTCGGGCAAGGTGTCGAGCATGTGTCCTCCCTCACAGGGCCGTCAGGCCGACCCACAGGCCAAGTCCGATCAGGGCGATCCCGATGGGCGCCGTCAACCAGACACCGATCGCCGGCAGTTTCTCCAGAACCATCAGGAACGTCGCGAGCCCCATCCACAGCAGGCTCATCATCCCACCCGCAAAGCCGATCGCCATCAGGCCCCAGCAGCAGCCCGCACAGTAGACGCCGACGACGAGACCCAGCCGCGCGCCGCCGCGCAGACCCGGTCGGAAATCCGTCAGGATGTGCGTCATGGGGTTGCGGCAGTAGGAGGCGCAGCGGTCTTTCAGCGCGGTGAACTGGTAGAGCCCCGCCACGATCAGCAGCCCGGCGGAGAACCAGGGCGAGAGGCTCTGCCCCATGCCCCCGATCAGTCCGATCTGCAAAAGAGCCACCTGCACCGCGGCGAGCAGGGAGGCGACGCCGACCCAGATCGCGGAATAGCCCCAGACGAACCCGGCAAAGCCGATGGGCCGGGCGAGGCCCGCCTCGATCAAATCGGTGAAGACGCGGGCCGTGGGCACGAAGGTCGGCAGCATCATCGCGGCCATCATCACGGACCACATGCCGAACAGCGGGCCGAAGCGGCTCATGTCCATCATTATGCTGCCGGAGGCCATGCCATCCGCCATGCCACCGCCGGCCATGGTGCCGGCCGCCATCTCGCCCGCGGTCATTTCGCCGGTCGCCATGCCGTCCATCGACATGCGCGGAAATCCCAGCAGGTCGACCTGCATGGATGCAGCCGACTGATATAGTACCCACCATGCGCCGAGGCATATGGCGAAGAAGGCAAGCCATGCGACGGCACGGGTCAGGGCCACGACCCGGCCCTCGCGGTCCCGCACGATTTCTTTCACCGCCGTCTTCATGGCGCCGAACATCGCCCTGCAAGCGTCGAAACGCAAACTCAATTTGTCCGGCGTGACACGCGGCTGACAGGAGGGGCTCCGCATGACATGCTGCCCGCGACGACGGACGAGGAGCGGACGAATGGGATTGGACTTTCTGCTGACGGCCCTTGTGGTGGTGATCGCCCCCGGAACCGGTGTGATCTACACCCTGTCGGTATCGCTCGGCCGCGGACTGACGGCGGGTCTTGCGGCGGTCGTCGGCTGCTCTTTCGGCATCGTGCCGCACCTGGCGGCGGCGTTGCTGGGTCTCGCCGCGATCCTGCATGCGAGTGCGGTCGCCTTCCAGATCGTGAAGTATGCCGGCGTGATCTTCCTGCTGTGGATGGCGTGGAAGACGCTGAAGGACACCGGGACCATGGGCGAGGGACTGGAGGCACCGCGGGGGCTGGCGCGGATCGCGGTGCGCGGGGCCCTCATCAATGTGCTGAACCCCAAGCTCTCGATCTTCTTCCTCGCCTTCCTGCCGCAATTCGTCGATCCCGCGGGCGCGAACGCGACCGGGCAGATGATGCTGCTCGGTCTGGTCTTCACGGCGATGACGGCGGCGGTGTTCGCGATCTATGCCGTCTTCGCCGCCGCGGCCCGCAGGCGGCTGCTCGGCAATGCCACCGCGATGCGCTGGCTGCGCCGGACCTTCGCCGCCGCGTTCGGAGGCCTCGCGCTGCGCCTGGCGAGCGAGACGCGCTGAGGGTTCCATAATCCGCGCACGGAAGTTGCGAGAATTGTGACGACGTTTCGGGCAACCTTTCGAGGGCCGCGCCGTTGCTCCTACGACAGGCGGGACGCGGATCGGGGGGTCCACACCGCCATGAAGGAGGACGCCGCCCCGGCGTGGGGACGTTGGGGCGGCGACGGCGGCGGACGGCACCAGGGGTGGAGGCCAGGACGCTGCGACGGGATCGGGAGAGAGACCAGGGGTGGGCTCTCGACCGCCGGGCGGCCGGCAAGGATCCGGGTGGGATCCGACGCACCGCCGATACGGAAGGGAGGCCAGGGGTGGGCTCCCGACCACATGCCGGATCGGAACCAGGGGTGGGTCCGACCGGACAGATCAGGGGCCGGAGCACCGTGGGGACGGGCTCCGGCCTCATCCTTTCGGGGACAAGTGCTTGTTTCCGCTGACCGCCGCTATATAGCCAGAGGCAGACCCAGCGGAGCGCGAGATGCGTGACATACCCACCCCTGCCCTGATCCTCGGTTTCGCGGGACTTCTGCCTTTCCTTGCCGGCGCGGCCCTCATCCTGCTGCCGCCGGCGTCGCTGCCGCTTTTCGGCGTCTTTCCCAGCGAGCCCGACGGCGGACGCCTGCTGCTGGAACGCTACGGCACAATCATCCTGAGCTTCATGGCCGGGTGCCTGTGGGGTTTCGCCTCGCGGCATGGGAGGAAACCGTCCTGGGTGGAGCTCGGCCTCAGCGTCACGCCGCCGCTGGTCATCTTTTTCGGGCTGAGCGGCGATCCGGCGGCTTCATGCCTGCTGCTTACCTACGCCTTCGCGGGGCTCCTGTTGATCGACAGCCTCTTCGCCAAGCGCACCATCGTGGTGTGGTGGTGGCTCAGCCTGCGCATCCCGCTGACCGTCGTCGTCTGCGCCTGCCTCCTGATCGGGGCGTTCGCATGAGCCTGACCGGGGGCTGCCAGTGCGGGGCCGTGCGCTACCGCATCACGGGTGAGCCGCTGGGCTTCGCCCGCTGCCATTGCACCGACTGCCAGAAGCAGAGCGGCTCGGCCTTCGGCCTGTCGCTCTATGTCCGCCCCGACGATATCGAGATCACCGGGGAGCTCGCCGAATGGCGCAGCCGCGCGGCGAGCGGGAAGGAGGTCGTCCGGCGCTTCTGCCCGGTCTGCGGCGTGCGGATCATGCATGTCTCCGCCAGCGGTGCCGACTACGTCTCGATCAAGGGCGGCACGCTCGATCCCGGCCACGGGCTGGAGCCGCAGGCCGAGCTCTGGACCGCCTCCCGCCTGCCTTGGGTGCAGTTGATCGAGGGTGTTCCGCAATGGGAGGGGCAACCGCCGAGCCACGATGCCCTGCGGCGGAGCTGGGCCGCGTGGCGGTCGGGCCGGACGCTCGCTTTCTACGACGCCAACGCGGCCGACTATGCCGACTGGTCGGAGCCGGAGGCGGAACCGCCCCGCCTCGCCGCCTTCCTCGACAAGCTGGCACCCGGCGCGCGCGTGCTCGATCTGGGCTGCGGCACCGGCTGGGCGGCGGCGAAGATGGGCCAGCGCGGTTTTCGCGTGCGCGCGATGGACGGCAGCCGGGGCCTCGCGGCGCAGGCGAAGCTCCGCCACGGCATCGATGTGGAGATCGCGGAGTTCACCGATTTCAACGAGTTCGAGACGCTGGATGCGATCTGGGCCTTCTTCTCCCTGCTCCACGCGCCCCGCGACCGGATGCCCCGTCACCTGGGCGCCTGCGCCGCCGCCCTCGCGCCCGGCGGGCGGCTCTATCTGGGGCTGAAGGCCGGCACCGGGTCCAGCCGCGACCCGCAGGACCGGCTCTATACCCATTACGACGCGGAGGAGTTGCGCGCGCTCGTTCGCGCCGCGGGCTTCCGCGACATCACGCTTGAGCACGGCGCGGGCAAGAACTACGACGGCAGCCCGACCGAGAACCTGTATCTGGAGGCCCTGCGTGGCTGACTTCTTCGCCTATACCGACGGTGCGTGCTCCGGCAATCCGGGGCCCGGCGGCTGGGGCGTGCTGCTCCAGGCCAAGGAGCGCGGGAAGGTCGTCAAGGAGCGGGAGCTCAAGGGCGGCGAGGCGCAGACCACAAACAACCGCATGGAGCTGATGGCCGCGATCACGGCGCTGGAGACGCTGGGCCGCGCCGCCGACATCACCGTGGTCACCGACTCGGCCTATGTGAAGGACGGCCTTACGAAGTGGATCCACGGCTGGAAGCGCAACGGCTGGAAGACCGCGGCCAAGAAGCCCGTAAAGAACGAGGACCTCTGGAAACGCCTCGATGCGGCCCAGGCACGCCACAGGGTGAGCTGGGAGTGGGTGAAGGGCCATGCCGGCCACCCGGAAAACGAGCGCGCCGACGAACTCGCCCGCGCCGGCATGGCGCCTTACAAGCGAACGTGAGGCAGGGCGACGCGCAACGCCGCCCCGGCCCCGGACCGGCGTTACTCGCCCGCCTCTTCGAGAACCGTGTCGTAGAACGCGCAGATCTCCTCCATCGACGCGCCGGTCTGCATCGCGACGGCCTGCTGCTGCATCTCGGTCGCAAGTTCGGTGGCACGCTGCGGATCGGACGCCGCGATCGTCTGCAGCGCGGTGGCCGCCTCGGCCGCCTTCTCCTGAAGTTCCTCGGGCGTGCAGGCCAGCGCGGATCCTGCGGTCGCAATGGTTGCTGCTGCGGCGAGAGCCAGCATGCGCATCATGGTCGTCTCCTTTGAAAACATGCGCCGGGGACCCGGCGCACCGGGATAGAGCCCTGATACCAATGTGATAGCGGGCATCGGGCAGCGCCGTGGTCACACAACCTAGAGTTGAAATCAAGTGGCAGTTTCATATGAACAACGCGCCGGGGCGGACCGAGGCTCTGCCGTAACTCAGAACTCGTAGACCATCGCGAAGAGCTCGCGTCCCGACAGAAGGACCACGCCGCCGCAATACGGCGTGCAGATCCGTCCGTCCGACGGTTCGAGGTCGTAGCGGTAGACCATAGCGGCCGAGAACCGGGCCGCGGCGGCATCCGGGAAGAGCGCAGCAAAGGCGGTCCGGTAGAACGCCGTATCGGCCCGGTCGGCCGGGGCGAGATCGAGTGCGGCCGCGACCTCCGCCGCCGCGTCCCGGGACGGGAGACGCAGATGCCAGCGCGCCTCGTCGTCGGAGAAGAGGACGGGCCACGACGCGGACTGCCGGATGACGGTATGCCCGACACCTGCCTCGGCGAGGAGCCCGGCACGAGGTCCAGCATCGCCTGCCGCGCACAGGCAGACGAGACCGGCTGCCAGCCGACCACCGCGAGACCGAACAGTGCAAGGCTGCGATAGGCGGTACGGCGGGTCGTCTTCATGCGGCATCTCCCCGGTGCAAACCCTTGCGGTGGCGCGGAAAGACGTCAAGCTGTGCGCCCTGCCCCCGTCGCGATCCGCCGGAGCCACCCGATGACCCTCGTCCAGTTCCTCGACTACGTCGCCGTCTTCGTCTTCGCCCTCACGGGCGCACTGACGGCGAGCCGGGCGCAGCTCGACATCGTGGGGTTCCTGTTCGTGGCCTGCCTGACGGCGGTGGGCGGCGGCACGGCGCGCGATGTGCTCCTGAACCGGGACGCGGTGTTCTGGATCGCCGATCCGGGCTACATCGCAGTGGCTTGCGCCGGTGCGGTCGGGGTGTTCTTCACCGCGCATCTTCTGGAAAGCCGGTTGAAGACCCTGATCTGGCTCGATGCGCTCGCCATGGCCGTCGCGGTGCCCGTGGGTGTGGCGGTCGCGCGGCGCATGGGCTTCGACTGGCCGGTCCTCTTGATGATGGGCGTGGTGACGGCAACGCTCGGCGGGCTCGCGCGCGATGTGGTGTGCAATGAGGTGCCGCTCGTGCTCAAGGCCCGCGATCTCTATGCGACGGCGGCGCTGACCGGGGCGGGGGCGAACGTGGCGGCCTTCGCGCTGACCGGGGACGCGATCCTCGCGACACTCGCCTGTGGCCTCACCTGCTTCGGATTGCGCGCGGGCTCCATCGCGCTCGGCTGGCAGGCGCCGGTCTACAAGGCGCGTCCGCCGCGCCGGTGACGCCTCCGGCGGGCGTATTTCGCGAGAGTGATGCGGGTCAGCGGCGCCGGTTGCGCCGACGGTAGGCCGCTTCGGTGGGGATCAGGAACAGCGCGCCGGCCGCGCCCACGATGGCGTTCACACCGTTCGAGCCGAAGCTGATGCCGAACATGATGCGCACCATGAAGAGCAGGAAGGTGCCGCCGAGCGCGATGATGATGGAGGGGATGATGCCGTTATGGGTCAGTCCCCATTTCTCGGCGAGGTAACCGACGATCCCGGCGATCACCATGGATCCGAAGAAGGCGAACAGCATCCTAGTCTCCCAACCTGTCGCCTGCGGACACGGGATGGCCCCGCAGGAAGTCCTCGGCATCCTGCACGCCGCGCCCCTCCCGCTGCAAGCGGATCAGGCGCAGGGCGCCCGCGCCGCACGCGATGGCGAGTGCGTCGTCGAGGGCGATGCCGGGGGCGCCCTGCCCTTCCACCGGCCGGCAAAGGTGGACCTTGAGCCGCGAGCCGCCATGGGTCGTCCACGCGCCGGGAAAGGGGGCAAGGCCGCGGATATGCCGGTCGAGCTCCGCCGCGGGCCGGGTCCAGTCGATCCGGGCCTCGGCCTTGTCGATCTTGGCGGCGTAGGTGACGCCGTCGTCCGGCTGGGTCTCCGACGTCAGGTCGTCGAGGCGGGCGAGCGCGTCGACGATCAGCCGCGCGCCCATCTCTGACAGGCGGTCGTGGAGCGTGGCCGCCGTATCCTCCGGCCCGATCGGCGTCGCCTCGCGCAACAGAACGGGGCCGGTGTCGAGCCCCGCCTCCATCTGCATGACGCACACGCCGGTCTCCGCATCGCCCGCCATGATCGCCCGCTGGATCGGCGCCGCCCCGCGCCAGCGCGGCAGCAGCGAGGCGTGAATGTTGAGGCAACCGCGGGCAGGCGCGTCGAGTACCGCTTGTGGCAGGATCAGACCGTAGGCCACAACGACCGCCGCGTCTGCATTCAGGGCGGCGAGAGCTGCCTGCTCCGCCTCGCCCTTCAGCGACTTCGGATGGCGGACCTCCAGCCCCAGCGCCTCCGCCCGGCTCTGCACGGGCGAGAGCCGCTCCTTCTTCCCGCGCCCCGCGGGCCGCGGCGGCTGGGTGTAGACGGCGGCGATCTCGTGACCCGCGTCGACCAGCGCCTCGAGCACCGGCACGGAAAAATCCGGCGTTCCCATGAAGATCAGCCGCATGCGCTCTCTCTTCTCCCAATATCCCCGCCGGAGGCGCACGCCCGCCTCAGGCGCGCCGCCGCATCTTCTCGTGTTTCGCCAGCAGCATCCGCCGCTTCACCGGCTTGAGCCGATCGACATAGAGCTTGCCGGCGAGGTGGTCGATCTGGTGCTGCACGCTCGTCGCCCAGAGGTTCACGAAGTCGCGCTCCACCTCCGCCCCCATCTCGTCGAGATAGGCGACCGTCACCGCGCGCGGCCGCTCGACCAAGGCCGACAGCCCCGGCAGGTTGGGCGAGGCCTCCTCGTGCGCGCGCATCTTCACCGAGGCGTGGAGTACCCGGGGATTGGCCATGCGCACGGGCTCCGACCGGTCATCGGAGCAGTCGACCACCGCGAGCTGCCGCATCTCCCCGATCTGCGGTCCGGCAAGGCCGACGCCCGGCATGGTGTACATGGCCGCGAGCATCTCGTCCCAGACCGCGCGCACGCCATCGTCCACCGCCTCGACCGGCGGCACGGGGGTGCGCAGCCGCTTGTCGGGCCACATCAGGAACGGGCGGGGCGCCATCATGCGGTGGCGCGCGCCTTCTTCAGCTTCTTCATCTTGTTGGTGATCATCGTGCGCTTCACCGAGCCGAGATAGTCGATGAAGAGCCGCCCGTTGAGGTGGTCGAGTTCGTGCTGAGCGCAGGTTGCATAGAGCGCATCGAACTGGCCCTCGCGCACCGCGCCGTCGCGGTCGAGCCAGCGCATCTCGACCTCCGCGGGGCGCGTCACATCGGCATAGATGTCGGGGATCGAGAGGCAGCCCTCCTCATAGGTCGCCTGCTCCTCGGAGACGCTCAGGATCTCGGGGTTGATGAGGACCATCGGCTCGGGCTCCGCCTCCTTCTCCGAACAGTCCATCACGAAGATCCGCTTCATCACGCCGATCTGCGGCCCGGCGAGCCCGATGCCCGGCGCCTCGTACATCGTCTCGAGCATGTCGTCGGCGAGCTTTCGCACCGCGTCGTCCACGGTCGCGACGGGATCGGCGACCTTCTTGAGGCGGGGATCCGGGTGGATGAGGATGGGTCTGATCATGGCGCTTCACTTATGCGAGGCGGCCGCCGGGGGCAACTGCGCCTTGAGCGCGGCCTTTTCCTGCGCCGTGAGGCTGCGCCAGTCCCTCCCCTGCAACCCCGCGGCCAAGGCCCAGAGCGCGTTGAGCGACACGCGGGAGAAGGCAAAGCGCAGCCGCAGATAGGCCTCCACCGCGCCGAGCGTCCGCAGGTCGGCCACCGTCTCCAGCCCGATCTCGGCCAGCATCGAGCGCATGGCCGGACCGAGACCCGGAAGTGCGTCAATCGGGGTACAATCGTCCCCTTGCGCGCCGGGTCCGGGGGAATAGTGTTCCGAAGGTCTGCCAGAGGAGCGCTGCATGTCCGTGAATTTCGACGAGGTCATCGACCGCCGCAACACCCATTCGGTGAAATGGGACGCCTGCGAGAAGCTCTACGGCGTCTCGCCGGATGACGGGATCGCGATGTGGGTGGCGGACATGGACTTCAAGCCGCCGCAAGCCGTGAATGCCGCGCTGGCCGATGCGGTGGAGCATGGGATCCATGGCTATTTCGGCAATGACGCGCCCTACAAGGCCGCGATCACCGGCTGGATGCGGAGCCGGCACGGATGGGAGGTCGACCCGGACTGGATCTCGACCACCCATGGGCTGGTCTCCGGCGTTGGGCTGTGCCTGCAGGCGTTCACCGAGGCCGGTGACGGCATCATGCTCTTCACCCCCGTCTACCACGCCTTCGCCAAGATGATCGACGCGAACGACCGGCGGCTGGTCGAGTGCGAGATGGACATCGAGGACGGCCGGTACGTGATGAACCTCGACCGTGCGGCGGAGATGGTCGAGGGCGTGCGGATGGTCATCCTGTGCTCCCCGCACAATCCCGGCGGGCGGGTCTGGTCCGAGGGCGAGCTGCGCGCGCTCGGGCAGTTCTGCGCCGATCACGACCTGATCCTGGTGAGCGACGAGATTCACCATGACCTCGTCTTTCCGGGTCACACTCACCACGTGCTGGCCAAGATCATGCCGGAGATCAAGGATCGGCTGGTGACGCTGGCGGCCGCCTCCAAGACCTTCAACCTCGCGGGCGGCATGACCGGCAACGTGATCATCGAGGATGCGGAGCTGCGCCGACGCTTCCAGAAGGTGCACCTGGCCGCGGGCGCCTCGCCCAACCGCTTCGGCATCCTGATGACGACGGCGGCCTATGCGCAAGGTGAGGACTGGCTGGAGGATCTGATCGGCTATGTCGACGGGAACCGCCGCATCTTCGAGGAGGGCGTGAACGCCATTCCAGGGGTCAACGCGATGGCGCTGCAATCCACCTACCTGTGCTGGGTCGACTTCGCGGGCACCGGCATGAGCCGCGACGAGGTGAACGCCCGCGTGCAGGATCAGGCGTGCATCGCGCCGAACCACGGACCCACCTTCGGCAAGGGCGGCGAGAGCTGGCTGCGCTTCAACGTCGCCACCCGCCGCGCGCTGGTGGAGGAGGCGGTGGAGCGGTTGCAGAAGGCGTTCTCCGACCTGCAGTAGCGGCCCGGCAGCGCCGTCGCTGGCGTATTTGGGGAAAGATGAAGATCAGGGCGCGAAGGCCTCGAAGACGGTGCGGAAGGCAGGCTGCTGCGCCTCGATCCGTCCATCATTGGTGGCGAGGATGAGAGCGCGGTCCGTGCCGGGCCAGAAGGCGGCGATGGCGTACCAGAAGGTGTTGGAGCCGTCGTGGACCAGCGCGCCGCTCTCATGCACGACCCAGCCCATGGCGTAGTCCTCTCCCTCGGGCGGAGTGTGGAGCCAGTCCCACAGGTCCGGCGGCAGGAAGGATGGGTCGCGCGTCAGGTGCGTGCGCAGGTAGGTCATCAGATCCCGACCGCTCATGTGCAGCCGCCCGGCGGGGTTGAGGGCGGGCGGATTGTCCGCACCCGCGCCCTGCCCGGCCGCGCGAAATCCCAGCATCCCGCCACGATGCCCCTCGACGGCGGCGGGAGGCCCGAAGCCGGCCGAGGCGAGACCGAGGGGGTCGAGCACCTCCTCGCGCATCAGCGTCTCGTAGGGCGTTCCGGTCAGCTGCTCCATCATCAGGCCCGCCAACACGTAGCCGGCGTTGGAGTAGACGAACTCACCCCGGGCGCCCGGCGCCTTGCCGAAGATCGCGGCGGCGTATCGCTGCCGGTCCTCGACCGGGTCACGCTCGGCATCGGTACCCTGCAGCCGCAGCGCGGTCAGGAAGCCGACATTGGCGGGCAGGCCGGAACGGTGGCTCAGCAGCTCCGCGAGCGTCACGTCGTCATAGGCGTCGGGCGCATCGGGCAGGACGGTGCCGAGCGGCGTGTCGGTGGACAGGCGGCCATCGGCGATGAGGCGGGCGGCAAGGGTCGCCGTCGCGCTCTTGGTGATCGAACCGATGTGCCAGGCGTCGCCCTCCTCCACCAGCGCATCGGTGCCGAGGCGGCGGGTGCCTGCGACATGCTCGACTACCTCCGCTCCGTCGAAGGTCACGATCATCGCGCCGGGCGCACCGGTCTCGGCAAGAAAGACGTCGATGTCGTTGGCGTGGAGCGGCATGGCGAGGAGGGCCAGAAGGGGGGCGAGGCGCATTGTCGGGATATGGGGATGGAGGGTGGCCGGCGCGAGTGGCCGCGGGCATACGAGGCGAGCCGTCGGGAGGCTAGGCCCGTTCGGGGCGGTCCCGGCTCGGGAGCCGGGACGGTGGTGCTCTTTGAGGCCGCTCCGGACCCTCGCCCCTACTCCACCTCGTGGCGGAAGTGCTTCAGGGTCAGGCGGATCGGGTTCGGCGCCGCCTGACCCAGCCCGCAGATCGAGGCGTCGGCCATGAGGGTCGAGAGCTCCTCCAGCAGGTCCGCATCCCAGCGCTCGGCCTGCATCAGCTTCACCGCCTTCTCGCAGCCGACGCGGCAGGGGGTGCATTGGCCGCAGCTTTCATCCTCGAAGAAGCGCAGCATGTTGAGGGCTGCGTCGCGCGCCCGGTCCCGCTCGGAGAGCACCACGACGGCTGCCGAGCCGATGAAGGTGCCGTGCTCCTGCAACGTGTCGAAGTCGAGCGGGATGTCGTCCATCGCGGCGGGCAACAGGCCGGAGGACGGGCCGCCGGGCTGGTAGGCGTAGAAGGTCTCCCCCTCGGCCATGCCGCCTGAGAGTTCTATCAGCTGCGCGATGGTCTGCCCCGCGGGCACCTCGTATATGCCCGGATTGCGCACGCGGCCCGAGACGGAATACGCCCGCATTCCGCGCCGCCCGTTCGCGCCGTGATCGCCGAAGACACCCGGCCCCTCGCGGCAGATCCGGGCAATCCAGTGCAGCGTCTCGACATTGTGGACGAGGGTCGGGCGGTCGAAGAGGCCGACCTCGGCCACGTAGGGCGGGCGGTGCCGGGGAAGGCCGCGCTTGCCCTCGATGCTCTCGATCATCGCGCTTTCCTCGCCGCAGATGTAGGCGCCCGCGCCGCGGCGCAGGTCGATGTATCCGGGGGCGACGAGGCCCGCCTCTTCCAGCGCTGCGATCTCGCGCCGCAGGATCTCCAGCACGGCCGGATACTCGTCGCGCATGTAGATGAAGCAGGTCTCGGCCTCGACGGCCCAGGCGGCGATCAGCATGCCTTCGAGGAAGCTGTGCGGCGTCCGCTCCAGCACGTAGCGGTCCTTGAAGGTGCCGGGCTCGCCCTCATCCCCGTTCACGGCGAGGTAGCGGGGGCCCTCGTAGCCGCGGACGAAGGACCACTTGCGCCCCGACGGGAAGCCCGCCCCGCCCATGCCGCGCAGGCCGGAGGAGAGCACGTCGTCCTGCACTGCGTCGGGCGTCTTCGCGCCGCCGCGCAGGGCGATGAGCGTGTCGTAGCCACCTGCGGCGCGATAGGCGTCGAAGCGCTCGTAGTCCGGGATCACCGGATGGGTTTCGCCGGTGGCGATGGCAGCCTGCACCTTCTCCGGCGTCGCATGGTCGATGTGGTGGTGGCCGAGCTCCAGCACCGGCGCGGTGTCGCAGCGACCCATGCAGGGTGCGCGCAGGACGCGGACCTCCGCCGGATCGAGCCCGTCCTCGAGCGCGGCCTTCAGCGCCTGCGCCCCCGCAAGCTCGCAGGTGAGCGAGTCGCAGACCCGGATCGTGAGCGCGGGGGGCGGCGTCTCCCCCTCCTTCACCACGTCGAAATGGGCGTAGAAGGTGGCGACTTCGTAGACCTCGGCCTGGGAGAGCCGCATCTCCTCGGCCAGCGCCCGGAGGTGCGCGGCAGACAGGTGGCCGTAAGCGTCCTGAATGAGATGCAGGAACTCGATCAGCAGGTCGCGCCGCCGCGGCCGGTCGCCGAGCAGCGCCTGCACCTCGGCCAGCGCCGCGTCGTCGTACTGGCGGCCCTTGGGCGTCGCGCGCCCCTTGCCCTTGCCCGATTTCCAGATACCCTTGCGCTCGTCCAACGCCATGTCGTCTCCTCGTGTTAGCGCCAGACTAAGGCGCCGGCCGACGGCCTGACAGCGCAAAAGCGGCAGGCAAACCCCGCCGACGCGACATCACGGTTTCCGAAAGACGTCACTCCGGGCGGGACGGATGCGGCCGCACCTCCTATGTACCTCATGAGGCTGACAGGCGAGGACGACCGAATGCTGAGACCCGCGGTGCTGCTGATCGGCGGCCTGAGTGCCGTCGCGGCCGGAGCGGAAGATGCCCCGCGACACATTCCGCCGGAGGAATGGCGCGCCCTGGTGGACGGTCGGGTGCTCCATTACGAGGCGAATGGCGGCTATGTGGGCCGGGAGTACTACCTCCCCGGCTCCAACCGCGCCCGGTTCGAGAGCGCGGACGGCACCTGCGGCGACGGCGTCTGGACCTATCTGGAGGAGAGCCGCGCCTATTGCTTCCGCTGGCCGTGGGGCACGTTCTGCTTTCACCACCTGGAACGGGCGGACGGAACGCTCGCCATCTCCACGGTCACACCTGCGGGAGACCCGGTTCCGTCCACCCCGCAGGACATCGTATCCATCACCAAAGACGTCTTTATCTGCGGCACGGAGAATCTGAGTTGATGCGCGCCTTCCTTCTTCTGATCACGCTGGCGCTGCCGGCCCTCGCCCTTGCGCAGGATACGATGCGACAGATCCCGCCCGAGGAATGGACCGAGATGACCGAGGGCCGCACGGTCTATTACTACATCGGCCAGGAGTATTTCGGGCGCGAGTACTACCTGCCCGGCAGTAATGCCGTGCGGTTCGAGCATGTGAGCGGCCAGTGCCTCGAAGGCGTCTGGACACATCTGGAGGAGAGCTTCGCCTATTGCTACCGCTGGCCCGGCGACACGCCGTGCTTCCTGCATTTCGAGGAGGGGGGCCAGACGCTGATCCAGCCGGTCACGCCGACGGGCGAGCCCACCGGCTCCTCTCTGCAACGGGTCGAGCGGATCGAGGTCGCGCCCTTCACCTGCGGCCCGGCGGTGACGAGCTGATGCGCGCGCTGGTCCTCGCCTGCCTCGTCGCCCTGCCCGCCGCCGCGCAGGAGGGCAAGGACATTTCGCGGGAAGAGTGGATGGAGCGGGTGCTCGGCAACTCGATCCACTACTCGATCGACGGGAACTATATCGGCCGTGAGTTCTGGCTGCCCGATGGCCGCTCCGTCCGCTACCAGACGCCCGACGGCTTCTGCCAGGACGGGCGCTGGACGGAGCTCGAGGGCACGTATTGCTTCGCGTGGCCCGGTTCGCTCGTCTGCGCCCGGCACGTGGAGGAGGCGGACGGCACCCTCTCCTTCCCGCCGGTTGACGCGAACGGCCAGCCGCTCGACGAGGCCATCCAGCAGGGCGAGATCGTGGAGGGCGGCTTCACCTGCGAGCCGGGGCTGACGAGCTGATGCGGGCGATGTTCCTGATCGCCGCCCTGCCCTTGGCGGCGCAGGCGCAGACGGTGCCGCCCGACGAGTGGACCGCCGCCGTCAACGGCAACACCGCGGTCTACTTCGAGGAGGGCCGCGTCGTCCGGCGGGAATACTGGCTCGGCAGCGTCTTCGGCTTTTCCCTGCGAATGCAGGACCATACGGGCGATCCGCTCGACCCGCCGCCCTTTCAGATTGAGATCGTGCCCGGCGACGCGGCCTGCGCGATGGAGTGGATCGGTTGACGGGCCTCGAGACCCCACCCGGATCGGAGCGAAGCGCCGGGTTGGCGACTGAACTGGACGCGGCCCTCCGAGCCCGCGCGAACCATGTCCCCCGCACCCATCACTTGCGGCCCGACGGTCGCCCGCGCTTCGTGAACCGGCTGATCCGGGAGGCTTCGCCCTATCTCATCCAGCACGCCCACAATCCGGTGGACTGGCGCCCCTGGGGCGAGGAGGCGCTGGCGGAGGCGGCGGCTCTCGACCGTCCCGTCTTCCTGTCGGTCGGGTATGCCACCTGCCACTGGTGTCACGTGATGGAGGAGGAGAGCTTCGACGACCTGGAGGTGGCGGCGCTTCTGAACGCCTCCTTTGTCCCGGTGAAGCTCGACCGGGAGCAGCGACCCGATGTCGATCAGGCCTACATTCTCGCGACCATGCTCCAGCACCGGCACGCGGGTTGGCCGAACTCGGTCTGGCTGATGGCCGACGGGCGACCCTTCCATACCGGCACATACTTTCCGAAGCCGCAGTTCGTACAGGTTCTCGGCGCTATCGCCCAGGGATGGGAGGGCGGCCAGCGCGATCAGTTCGAGGGCGTCGCGGGCCAGCTCGCCGACGCGATGCAGCGCATTCCGGCGCAGTCGTCGCCGCCGGCAGAGTTGACGGAGGCGCCGGCGCGGGCGGTCGCTGACCTCGTCCGGATGTTCAATGCGGAGCATGGTGGCTTCTCCCATGGCACGCAGTTCCCGCAGGAGGGCAACCTTCTGTTCCTCATGGACCAGTGGCGGCGGACGGGGGACGCGGCGGCACGCGATGCGGCGCTCGCCTCGCTGGTTCACATGGCTGCGGGCGGGCTGCACGACCATGTGGGCGGCGGCTTCCACCGCTATACCGTGGACGTGAACTGGCGCACGCCGCATTTCGAGAAGATGCTATACAATCAGGCGCTTCTGATGCGATGTTATACCGAGGGATGGCAGATCTCGGGCCGCCCCGACTTCGCCCGCGCCGTGGCGCGTTGTGCCGACTACGTGCTGCGCGACATGACCGCGCCGGATGGCGCGTTCTACTCGGCGGAGGATGCGGACAGCCTCGACGCCACCGGCAAGCTGGAAGAAGGCGCCTTCTACGTCTGGCCGCCGGAGGAGGTGGAGGACGCGTGGCTGCGCGACACCCTGAACCTGTACGAGGCGCCCACCCTCGAGGCCGGGCCGGTCGCACATCTAACGCCCGGCGCGGAGGTGGACTTCGACCGGCTCGACGCGGGACTGGAGGTACTGCGCCTGCAACGCGACGCCCGCCCCCGCCCGCTGCGCGACGACAAGGTGATCGGCGGCTGGAACGGGCTGATGATCCGGGCGCTGGCCGAGGCCGCTGCCGCCTTCGCCCGGCCCGACTGGACCGAAGCGGCCGCGCGGGCCTTTGACGCCGTGATGACCCGGCTCGGCCCTGTCGGGGAGATGGCGCGGCTCGACCTCGATGGCACCCGGCGGGAGGCCGCGAACCTCTCCGACCTCGCCTGGCTCGGCCTCGCTGCCCTGTCGCTGGGGCGGATCGACGAGGCGGAGCAGATGGCCGACGCCGCCCTCGCACGCTTCTTGACCGAAGGGCGGCTGGCGCTGACGCTCGACGGTCCGCTCGGTCCGGTGCTGGAGACGGAGGACGGTGCGGTACCCTCGGGCGAGTCCTCTGCGCTGAAGCTCCTCGCCCTGCTCGACGCCGCGGCGCCCGATCCGGAGCGGCGGGCGCGGGCGGATGCGTTCGTCACCGCCCTCTCCGGTCGCCTTGCCGAGATGCCGGTCGCGCGGCTCGAAGCGCTGCGGGCGAGCCGCATCCTCACCGGCGGCGCTGCGGACTGGCACCGGCGCATCGGCCCGGTTGTGCTGGTCCTGCGCCGTAGGCCCGAGGGCTTCGCGCTCGACCTCCGCATCGCTGAGGGCTGGCACCTGACCGCGGGCGAGAGCCACGCGGACCGGCGGCCGCTGACGCTCGGCGGCGCGGATACCGACTGGCCCGAGCCGGAGCCGACCGCCGACGGCCCGGTCTGGCAGGGAACGCTCACCCTGCCCTTGCGCCCGGCGGACGATGCCCTCACCGTGTCATGGCAGCCCTGCGCCGACACGCACTGCCTGCTGCCCGTGACCGTGGAGTTCCGATGGCCCTGATCCGCCTACTCGTCCTTGCGTGCCTCGCCCTGCCCGCCACCGCGCAGGAGCGGCTGACGCCGGACCAGTTCCTCGACCTTGCCGAGGGCAAGACGCTGACCTTCCAGACCTATCCCGGCGGCATGCTGGTGGGGGTGGAGCAGTTCCTGAGCCGCGAGCAGAGCCGCTGGGCCCGCGCCGACGGCTCCTGCGTGATCGGCGAGATCTTCATCGACGGGCCCGCGCTCTGCTTTGCCTATCCCGACGATCCGCGGGACCACTGCTGGTGGCCGCTGAAGGTCGATGACCGGCTCTTCGTCCGGTTCGCCGATCTCGACGCGCCCAGCACGCAGGAAATCATCAAGATCACGGAGCGCCCCGTGATCTGCGAGGAAGTGCCCTCGGTATGAGATGGCTCGCCCTCGTGCTCGCGTTGCCCGCGGCGGCCGAAGAGCGGATCGTGCCGCCCGCGGAGTTCGAGGCGCTGTCCACCGGGGAGACCTGGATCTTCGAGCAGGATGGCCAGTGGGCGGGCGCCGAGCAGTACGGGCCGGGCAAGCAGGTGATCTGGCAGTACGCCGACGGCAGCTGTGCGCGTGGCGCATGGGAGGCCGAGGGCGACGCGCTCTGCTTTTCCTACGAGACGCGCGACGACGTGCAGTGCTGGTTCTTCATCGAGGATGATGCAGGCTACGTGGCGCGGCCCGGCGGGGCGCAAGGGACGGAGCGGGACCTGCGCCTCGTCTTCCGCACACCGACACCGTTGCAATGCGAGGGCGAGGTGCCGTCGGTCTGAAAGCTCAGAAGAGCTGGCCCTGCTCCGGCGCGGGCTTCGTTGCCTTGCGCTTCTTCGGCCGGGCGGCACCCTCGCCCTCCACCCGGGCTGCGACATGGCGCTCCCCGGCGAAGGCGATGTCGAGGGGCGTGCCGGGCGGAAGCTCGGTGGCGGAACCGACGAGGGCGCCATCGCTGCGCACCACCGCATAGCCCCGTTCGAGCGTCCGGTGATAGCTCAGCGTCTCCAGCGTGCGGGAGAGGGCGGCGAGGTTGCGCTGGCGGTCCGGCAGCGTGCGGTTCGCGGCCCGGTCGAGCCGTGCCTCCATACCCCGCAATTCCCGCGCCGCGGTTCGCAGGCGGTTGCCGAGGGGGACCGGTGAGGGGCGGAGGGCGGCGAGGCGGTCTCGCGCGCGCTCGATACGGCGGGACAGGGCCCGTCCCAGCGACTGCGCGCGCAACTCCGCCCGCAGACCGCCGAGGCGGGCGGACAGGCGCGCGGGGTCGAGGACGCGGGCGACCTCCGACAGGGCGAGCCGCTTGCGGTCGGCTCCGCGGGAGAGGGCGAGCGGCAGGCGGTCGGACAGCGCATCGAGACGCTGCGCCCGATCCGCCAGCAGCGCCTGCGGACGGGGCAGTCCGCGGACGAGGCCGCGCAGCCGCTCGCCGCGTTCGCGCAACAGGCGGGCCAGCGCGCGGACGCGGCGATCCTCGTAGCCTGCGAGCGTCGACAGCAGCTCCGCCCGGACCGGCACCGCCATCTCGGCGGCCGCGGTGGGCGTCGGGGCGCGGCGATCGGCGGCGAGGTCGATCAGCGTCGTATCTGTCTCGTGCCCCACGGCGGAGATCAGGGGGATCCCGCTCTCGGCGGCGGCGCGGACCACGATCTCCTCGTTGAAGCCCCACAGATCCTCCAGCGAGCCGCCGCCCCGCGCGACGATCAGAAGGTCGGGGCGCGGCACCGGGCCATCCGGCGGCAGGGCATTGAAGCCCCGGATCGCGGCCGCCACCTCGGGCGCGCATTTCTCGCCCTGCACGGCGACCGGCCAGACGAGAACCTCACGCGGGAAGCGGTCGCGCAGGCGATGGAGGATGTCGCGGATCACGGCGCCCGAGGGCGAGGTCACGACGCCGATCACTCCCGGCAAGGATGGCAGCGGCCGCTTGCGCTCTGCGGCGAACAGCCCCTCGGCGGCCAGCGCCGCCTTGCGCTTTTCCAGCATCGCCATCAAAGCGCCGACGCCAGCCGGGGCGACATGCTCGATCACCAGTTGGTACCGCGACTGCCCCGCGAAGGTGGTCAGACGGCCAGTGGCCACGACCTCCATCCCCTCCTCGGGCTGGGTGCGCAGGCCGGAGGCGACGCCCTTCCAGATCACGGCGGCGAGCACGGCGCGGTCATCCTTGAGGTCGAGATAGACGTGGCCGGACCGGGGACGCGACACGCGGCCCACCTCGCCGCGCACCCGGACATGGCCGAAGCCGCCCTCGATCGCGCGCTTCACCGCCTGGCTGAGATCGGAAACGGACAGCGCCGGGGCATTTTCCCCCGGCGCGTCACCATCGTCTAACAGATCGCTCATGTCGCGAAGACTAGCGGGCGGGGCGGCTGGGGGAAAGCCGCCCTGCGCCTCATTGGGTCGGAATGGTCTCTTCCGGGCTCTCTTCGAGATCGGCGTCGTCATCCTCCTGCTCGGAGGGAAGCTCGCCGGTCTCCTCGTCAGGCATCTCGGACTGCTCCTGAATGGCCTGTTCGGCTTCTTCCTGAGCTTCCTGGATGGCCTCCGGGATCTGGACCTCGCCGGCACCGACGCGGGGGGCGGACCCTTCGAGCCGGTCGCCCGCGAGATATTCGAAGAACTCGCTGTCAGGCGTGATGACCATCGTGGAGTTCTCGCCCTGCAGCGCCCGCTCATAGGCCGCGAGCGAGCGGTAGAACGCGAAGAACTCCGGATCCTGCCCGAACGCTTCGGCGAAGATCGCGTTGCGCTGGGCATCGGCCTCACCGCGGACGATCTCGCTGTCGCGCTGCGCTTCGGAGCGGATCTCGACCGAGGTCCGGTCGGCCAGCGAACGGACGCGCAAGGCGGCCTCCTGACCGCGGGCGCGCTCGTCCTCCGCCTCGCGCAGACGCTCGGCGCGCATCCGGTTGAAGGTCTCCTCGAGGTTCTGTTCCGGCAGGTCGGCGCGCTTGATGCGGACGTCGACCACATCGATGCCAAGCTCGCTGGTCTGCTCCGCCGCGCGGTCACGGATCTGGTTCATCAGCGCGACCCGGTCGGCGGACAGAACGGTGTTGGATGTGACTGCACCGAGCACTTCCCGCAGTGCGGAGTTCAGGACCGTCTCCAGCCGCTGCTGGCCCGCGAGCACGGCGAAGTCGCCGCTGGCCCCCGTCCGCTCGCGGAACCGCACCACGTCGGAGATCCGCCAGCGCGCGAAGGCGTCGACCACCAGGCGCCGGTCGTCGAGCGGCGTAACCTCCAGCGGCTCGGTGTCGAGGCTGAGGATCCGGTCGTCGTAATAGGCGACGGTCTGGATGATCGGGATCTTGAAGCCGATGCCGGGATCGGGCCGCACGTCGCGGATCTGACCGAACTGAAGCACGAGCGCGCGTTGCCGCTCGTCCACCACAAAGATCGACGACAGCAAGACGATGACCAGCAGGACGATGCCGCCGAGAAGGACGATCATACGGTTCATTGGGTCGCCCCTCCACGGCGCAGTTCATTCAGCGGCAGGTAGGGCACGACACCCTGGCTGCCGTTTCCGCCGTCGGACACGGACTGGTCGATGATGATCTTGTCCACATCGCCCAGCACCCGCTCCAGCGTCTCGATGTAGAGACGGCGGCGGGTCACTTCCTCGGCCCCGCGGTACTCGCTGAGCACGCTGACGAAGCGTGCAGCCTCACCGGTCGCCTCATTGATGACCTGAGCGCGATAGGCCTCCGCCTGCTGAAGGAGCTGTGCCGCCTCACCACGGGCCTCGGCCAGCGCCCGGTTGGCGTAGGCGTCGGCCTGGTTCTGGGCCGTGACGCGCTCCTGCTCCGCCGCCTGGACGTCGCGGAAGGCATCGATGACGTCGCCGGGCGGATCCGCACGGTCGAAGTTGAGGCGGACGATGTTGACGCCGGAATTGTAGGTGTCGAGCGTGCCCTGGATCAGGTTCTCGACCTCGGCTGCAATGATGCCGCGGTCGCGGTTCAGGATCGGCGCAAGCTCGGAGCGGGAGATGACCTCGCGCATCGCGGATTCCGAAACCGCCTCGATCGTCTCTTCCGGCTGACGAAGGTTGAAGAGGAAGGCGCCCGGGTCGGCGATGTTCCAGACCACCTCGAAATCGATATCGACGATGTTCTCGTCGCCGGTCAGCATCAGGCCATCGTCGCCGCGGCCGGGGCGGCTGCCTGTGCCGACGTTGATGGTCCGTTCCTGCGTCACTTCCACGATCTCGTGGGTGACCACCGGCCATGGCGCGAAGTTCAGACCCGGTTGTCCGACGGAGGAGAACTGGCCGAGCGTCAGCTCGACGGACTGCTGCGAAGGCTGGACGGTGTAGACCGACGCAAAGAGCCACATGCCAACAATCGCCGCTCCGCCGATCAGCCAGGCGCCCCTGCCCATACCGCCGTCGCCCGTGCCGCCACCGCCGCCGGTGCCGCCACGGCCGCCCATCAGGACGCGCAGGCGTTCCTGACCCTTGCGGACGATCTCGTCGATGTCGGGAACCTGGCCGCCGCCACCGCCGCCGGGGCGCTGCGGACCGCCGGGACGGTTGCCGCCGCCCCACGGATTGCGGTCGCCTCCATCATTGCCGCTCCCCCGGTTTCCACCCCGGTCGCCGCCCCCACCCCAGGGGCCGCCGGAATTATTGTTGTAGGGCATCGCCTGTCCTGTCTGTTTCCAGTTGTATGACGGTGAAGTGTATATTCCCCCCGCCGTTTCAAGTTAGCGGATTGGCTTCGTGAGCGTCACGAGTTCTTCCGCCGCAGTCGGATGGACCGCGACCGTGCGGTCGAAATCGGCCTTGGTCGCCCCCATCTTGATTGCCACGCCGGCCATCTGGATCATCTCGCCCGCGGCCTCGCCGACGATGTGACAGCCCAGCACCTTGTCGGTCTCCTTCGACACGATCAGCTTCATCAGCATCCGCTCCTCCCGCCCTGCAATCACGTGGGCCATGGAGCGGAAGGTGGTGCAGTAGACGTCGATCTCGCCGGTATTGCGGGCCTGATCCTCGGTCATGCCGACATGGCCGATCTCGGGCTGGGTGAAGACGGCCGTCGGCACCAGCTCGTAGTCGGGCTTGGTCGGATCTCCACGGTAGACGGTGCGCGCGAAGGCCTGCCCCTCGCGGATCGCCACCGGCGTCAATGCCATGCGGTCTGTCACGTCCCCCACAGCGTAGATGGAAGGGACGGAGGTCTGGGAGAAGTCGTCGACGGCGATCGCCCCATTGTGCGACAGCTCGATGTCGAGCGCCTCCAGCCCCAGGCCGTGGCTGTTGGGATCGCGGCCCGTGGCGTAGAGCACCTCGTCGAACTCCTCGACCATCCCGCCCTCGAGATGCAGCTTCACGCCCTCGTTCGTGCGCTCGACCTGCTCGACATCGCAGTTGACGTGGATGGTGATGCCCTTCTTCTCCATCTCGTGGGCCACGTGGTCGCGCACCTCGCGGTCGAAGCCGCGCAGGATCTGCTCGGAGCGGTAGAAGAGGTCCACCTTGGTGCCGAGCCCGTTCATGATGCCCGCGAACTCGCAGGCGATGTAGCCGCCGCCCACGATGGCGAGGCGTTCGGGCTGCCTCTCGATCAGGAACATGTCGTTGGAGGTGAGCGCGTGCTCCTTGCCCGGGATGTCGGGAATGAAAGGACGCGCGCCGGTGGCGACGAGGATGCGCTCCGCCGTCACGCTCTGCCCGTCGATCGTAACCTCGTTGGGTCCTGTGACGGTCGCGCGCGCGTCGAAGGTGCGCGCCCCGGCATTGGCGAGGTTGCGGCGGTAGATCTGCTCCAGCCGGTCGAGTTCCTTGTGGATGCCCTTCTGCAGCTTCAGCCAGTCGAAGCGGGCGGGCTCGGCGAGCTCCCAGCCGTAGCCCTCCGCATCGCGGAACTCCTCGGAGAACTTCGAGCCATATACCATCAGCTTCTTGGGCACGCAGCCTCGGATGACGCAGGTGCCGCCGTAGCGGTACTCCTCCGCGATGGCGACCCTGGCGCCCGCCTCCGCCGCGACGCGGGCGGCCCGCACCCCACCGGAGCCACCGCCGATCACGAAGAGATCGAAGTCGAAGTCGCTCATGAGGCCGTTCCTTGTGATGGGTCTCGTTCTTGGCGTGCGGTCGGCAACCTAGGACCGCGGCGCAAAAGGCTCAACCGGCAAGCACGGCGACGTGAGCGCGCAGGCTCACGCCTTCTGCTCGTCGACGAGGTTCATCAGGAAGGCAAGCTCGTCGATATCGTCGAGGATGGGTGCAGGCTGCATGGCACCGCCATCGGTCATCTGCTGCACCTCGCCGGAAGAGTATCCGACCATCACCTGGTCCGCGACGCCGAGGAAGAGGCCGTTCTCCACCACGCCCGCCACCTGGTTGAGGAGCGGCGAGAGGCGATGCGGATCGCCGATCTGGCGCAGGTGCAGGTCCAGGATGTAGTTGCCCTCGTCCGTCCGAAACATCTTCTGCCCCGATAGCCGGGGAGTGACGGCGTGGCCGCCCACGAGGATCTGTTCCAGCAGCTCCTCGATGATCGCCTTCGTCGCCTTCCAGCCGAAGGGGATCACCTCCACCGGCAGCGGGAAGGCGCCCAGATGCGGCACAAGCTTGGAATCGTCGGTGATCACAACCATCCGGTCGGAGGCGGTGGCCACGATCTTCTCCTGCAGGTGCGCGCCACCGCCGCCCTTGATGAGGTTGAGCGACGGATCGACCTCGTCCGCGCCGTCCACGGTCAGGTCGAGCCACCCGGCGTCGTCGAGCTCGATGATCTCGATCCCGACCTTGCGCGCGAGATCCGCGGTGCGCGACGAGGTCGCGACACCCACCACGTCGATCTCCTCCACCCGGATGCGCTCGCCCAGCAGCCGGACGAACCAGTTGGCGGTCGAGCCGGTGCCGAGGCCTAGCTTCATGCCGCTCTCCACAAGGCTCAGCGCACCGCGGGCGGCGGCGAACTTCGCGCGGTCGGCAGGGGAGAGAGGATCACGCATCAGGGGTCTCCGGCAGGCGATATCGCTGCCTTATATCAGCGTGCGCGGCAGGTGCGAGGGGTTTCAGCGCCGTGCGGCCTTCGCCAGCGCGATCGCCGCACGGATCGTCTCCGCATCGCCCACATGGTTCATCAGCGTGAGCACGAGGCGGGCGTTGAGCGCGGCGCTCTCCTCCTCGCTCAGCCCCTCATGGGCGGCGAGCAACTCGGCGTAAAGGTCGTCGGCCGCGGCACCGAGGTTCGGTTCCGTCTCCAGCGTCATGCGCGCCCCGTGGCCCGGTCGAGTGCGACGCGGATATCGGCCGGGGTCGCCCGGTCCCAGCTCGCCGCGACATGCTGGTCGGGCCGGATCAGGAAGACGCCGGGGCCGTAGCGGTCGAGCACGGCCTCGCCCGTGGCCTCGACCACCTCCAGCCCTGCCGCATCGTCCACCCCGCGATCCACCGTCAGCAGCGCGAAGCGCCCGCCAAGACGGTCGAGCAGCCAGCCGTTGCCGATGGGGGCATCGGGGCACGGATCGCCGACGCGCACCGGCCCGGCCCGCTCCTCACCCGGCAGGAGGCCCGCAAGCGTACAGGGTCGCGACAACCGTCCAGAATTGATGAGTGGCCGCGCGAATTCGTGGTCGCGCGCGAGGTCGAGCACCGCGTTGCGGAACAGGCCCGATGCCGCGTTGGGCGGCGACAGGAAGTTCGTCGCGCGCGTCGAGTTCAAGATGTTCTCGTCCGCGCCGTGCCGCCGTTCGATATCGTAGGTCGCGACCAGTTCCGGCATCGCCTCGCCCTTGATGACGGCCGCGAGCTTCCAGCCCAGATTGTCGACGTCATGGATGCCGCCATTGCCGCCCCGTGCCCCGAAGGGGCTGACGACATGGGCGCTGTCGCCGACGAAGACGACGCGGTCATGCACGAACTTCTCCAGCCGCCGGCACTGGAAGGTGTAGACGCTGACCCAGTCGAGCTCGAAGGGCCGGCCGCCCACCGCCTTCTCGATGCGGGGGATCACGTTCTCCGGCTTCTTCTCCTCCTCCGGATCCGCGTCCCAACCCAGTTGCAGGTCGATGCGGTAGATGTTGTCCGGCTGCTTGTGCAGGAGAGCCGTCTGCCCGCCATGGAAGGGCGGGTTGAACCAAAACCAGCGTTCGGAGGGGAAGTCCGCCTCCATCACGATATCCGCGATCAGGAACCGCTCCTCGAAGATGCGCCCTGCGAAGTCGAGGCCCAGCATCCCGCGCACCGGGCTCCGCGCCCCGTCGCAGGCGATCAGCCAGTCGGCCGTGAGGCTGTAGGAACCGTCGGGCGTCTCCACCTCAATCTCCACCCCATCGGTCCCGTTCGTGACGGAGGCCACGCGGTTCCTGAAGCGCAGGTCGATGAGGTCGGGAAAGTCGTGGCAGCGTTCGACGAGGTACTGCTCCACATAATACTGCCCGAGATTGATGAAGGCGGGCATCTTGTGCCCTTCCTCCGGCAGGAGGTCGAAGGAGAACACCTCCTCTTCCCCGTCGAAGAGGCGGCCGACCTGCCAGGTCACGCCCTTCTCCACCATCCGCTCCCCGACGCCGAGCCGGTCGAAGATCTCCAGCGTGCGTTTCGCCCAGCAGATCGCGCGGGAGCCAACGGAGACGACGTCATTGTCGTCGAGCAGCACGGAGCGCACGCCCTGCGTCGCCAGATCCACCGCCATGGCGAGCCCGATCGGCCCCGCGCCGACGATAACCACCGGGTGCGTCGGCTCCGGCCCATCGAGACCGGGGGCGCGGCGATACGGGAACGGCTTGTAGTCGAAGGGCATGGCGCTCAGTCCTGCAACTCGGCCCACATCGCCGCGTCGCGCTCGGCGGTCCAGATGCGGGGGGTGTCGATGTCGCGCGCCTCGTCATAGGCGCGGGCGACGTTGAAGGGGAGGCAGTGCTCGTAGATCGCGTAGTCGGAGAACTTCGGATCGCAGGCCTCGCGACAGGCGGCCATCGCCTCCTTCAGCGAGCCGCCGCGCAGCGCGACCTTGGCCACCGAGCGGTAGGTCGAGGTCACGAAGTCCTTTGTCGAGTCGATCGCGGCGTTCACCTTCTCCCGCCCCACCAGCGCATCGCCGCGCCCTGGCGCGATGGCGTCGACGTCCCAGGCGCGGATCGCCTCAAGCGTGCCCGGCCAGTCGTGGAAATGCCCGTCGCCGCAATAGCAGGCGGAGTGGTATTCGACGATATCGCCGGTGAACATCACGTTCTGATCGCCGACATAGGCGACGATGTCGCCCGCCGTGTGCGCGCGTCCGAGCTGCATCAGGTCCACCCGGCGGTTGCCGAGATAGACGCTCATCCGCCCGTTGAAGCTGGTGGTGGGCCAGGTCAGGCCGGGGATCTCCTCATGGCCCTGGAAGAGGCGGGGGAAACGGGCGAACTCGCTGTCCCAATCCTCCTGCCCGCGCTCGACGACCATGGCGCGGGCCTTCTCGCTCATGACGATCTGGTCGGCGCCGTAGGCCGAGGCACCCAGCACGCGGACGGCGTGGTAATGGGTCAGCACCACATGGCTGATCGGCTTGTCGGTGACGGAGCGGATCTTCTCGACCACCAGCCGGGCGAGGCGCGGCGTGGCCTGCGCATCGACGATCATCACGCTGTCATCGCCGATGATCACGCCCGTGTTCGGGTCGCCCTCGGCGGTGAAGGCCCAGAGCCCCTCGCCGATCTCGGTGAAGCTGACCTCCTTCTCCTCCAGATCGCCTGCGGAGGCGAACGCCTTTGCCATGCTGCGGTTCTCCCTGTTTCGGCAGGGAACCTAGTGCTTGCGGATGTAACTAAAAAGGCGAGCGGCGGCGCGGGGCCGCGCCGGTCGGGCTCAGAAGGCCCAGTCGCGGGCTCGCTCGCCACGGGCGGCGCGACGTCTTGGCGCGGCGCGTCTCGGTCCATGGAGCAGGCGCGCCTGAGGGCCGAACCGGGCGCGCGAGCTGCCGCGGAAAGGACATGAAACATCGCAGCTGTCGCTTTTGCGCCGCCCGCACGAAGGGCGGCACGGCATTCAGATCGGCTCAGGCAACGGCCCGGGCGAGGGCGCATTGGCTCCAGAGGCTGTGCAGGGCGTCGACGAGGTGGTCGATATCGGCCGCCGTATGCAGGGGCGACGGCGTGATGCGCAGCCGCTCCGTTCCCTTCGGCACGGTGGGATAGTTGATCGGCTGCACGTAGATGCCCCAGTCCTCCATCAGGATGTCGGAGAGCATCCGGCACTTCACGGGATCCTTCACCATGACCGGAATGATGTGGGAGGGGTTCGGCAGGTGCGGGATCCCGATCGCATCGAGCCTGCGGCGCACCTCGGCCACGTTGCGGGCCTGCTGCGCGCGCTCCTCTCGGCTCTGCTTGAGATGCCGGATCGAGGCGGTGGCCCCGGCCGCCACGGCGGGCGGCAGCGCCGTGGTGAAGATGAAGCCCGAGGCGAAGGACCGCACGAAATCCACCAGCGGGGCGGAGCCGGTGATGTAGCCGCCCATGACGCCGAACGCCTTGCCGAGCGTTCCCTCGATCAGCGTGATCCGGTCCATCAGGCCGCGCTCCTCGGCCACGCCGCCGCCGCGGGGACCGTAGAGACCCACGGCGTGGACCTCGTCGAGATAGGTCATCGCGCCGTGCTTCTCGGCCACGTCGCAGATCTCCTCCATCGGGGCGATGTCGCCGTCCATGGAATAGACGCTCTCGAAGGCGACGATCTTAGTGGCGTCCTCGGGCAACTCCGACAGCTTGCGGTCGAGATCCTCGACATCGTTATGCGCCCAGATCCGCTTATCCGCGCGCGAATGCCGGATGCCCTCGATCATGCTCGCATGGTTCAGCGCGTCCGACAGGATCACCGCGTTGGGCAACCGCCCGCCGAGTGTGGAGAGCGCCGCCCAGTTCGACACGTAGCCGGAGGTGAAGATCAGCGCCGCCTCCTTGCCGTGCAGGTCCGCAAGCTCCGCCTCCAGCAGCGTGTGATGGTGGTTGGTGCCGGAGATGTTGCGCGTGCCCCCTGCCCCCGCCCCGCAGGTCTCCAGCGTATGCTTCATCGCGGCGAGCACCGTCTCGTTCTGGCCCATGCCGAGATAGTCGTTGGAGCACCAGACGGTAACCTCCTCGCCCGAGCCGTGGTTCTTCGCCCGAGGAAACGCGCCGCAGCGCCGCTCCAGATCGGCGAAGATGCGGTAGTTGCCTTCGTCCTTCAGCGCGTCGAGCTGTTCGGTGAAAAGGTGGTCGAACTCCATGACCGTCCTCCCTTTGGGTGTTCTGTTTGGGGCTCTCGCCCGGTCTCGGTATGCGAAATCATCCAGCGCCAGAGGCGCGCGTCCTGAAGCGGCAGCACCATGGCCCAGTGTTCGATCAGGGCGAGCGCGGTCAGCGCCGCCAGAAGGGCGAAGCCCACCTGCCCTGCCCCGTCCGCCGCATAGGCCCGCTCCATCCAGCAGGCGGTCGCGAAGGTGAGCAGCGTCACCGACAGCGGGAAGAGCGCGTTCATCCGCGCCACGCGGAAGTGGCTGGCGAGGTGACGCACGGGCGCGGGAAGGAACTCCGTATTGATGTTCGGCACGCCCAGATAAACGTTCAGCTTGGCGCTAACCCGGGCGAAATAGAGGATGATGAAGGTCCACATGCCGAACGGGTTCGGTGCCTCCCACGCGAACATCACCACCGCGATCAGGCAGCCGAGCAGCGCCATCTCCGAATAGGCGACGGTGCCCCAGGCGCGGATGAACCGCTCCCATTCCGGCACGTCCTCGGGCAGCGGGCGGACGTTGGGGCCGGTCAGCACGCCGGCGAGGAAGGCCAGCTCGAACCAGCCCCAGACCGCGAGGCCGGAGAGGAAGGCGAGGTAGATGCTCGCAAGATCCGCGGAGCCCGCCGTCAGTGCGAGACCGGCGCAGCCGACGATGAGCACCGGCAGGCCCAGAAGCGTCGCGCGCAGATGCGCGCCGCCGCCGCGCCGGTCGGCGCGTTTCACGACGACCAGGATCGCCCCGGTGGAGAACCACCAGAGAAAAAGCGCCAGCAGCGCCGCGATCCAGGGGCTCGCCATCAGTAGGCCGGTTCCAGGCGGGAGGACGCGGGCGGCGTGCTCTTCTTCACCGGGATCGTGTAGAGCTGCGCGAAGGCGAGCGCCGCATTGGCGCCCGAGAGCGCCTTGCCGATCGCGCCGCTGACACCGCCCCGCTTCTTCGCCTTCTCCATCCCGTCAAAGGCCCGGCGCAGCCGCTTGAGCCCCTTCACCCAGCGCGGGTGGTCGATGTCGAGGGTGATCGGGAAGACTTGCCTCGAGATCTCGGAGGTCTTGCGGAACACCTCCTGATCGTACCAGTCGATATCCACACCCAGCGCCTCATGAAACGCCGGCCGCGCGTGGTCGCGCACATGCATCACGCTGAACACCGCCGTCAGGAAGAAGCGGATCCAGTAGACGTTCATCCCGCTCGTCAACTTCGGATCGGTGCGCATCAACAGCGCGAACGCCTCCCCGTGGGAGAACTCGTCGTTGCACCACTGTTCGAACCACTTGAAGATCGGGTGGAAGCGCCTGTCGGGGTTCTGCTCCAGATGCCGGAAGATCGTGATGTAGCGCGCATACCCAATCTTTTCAGACAGATAGGTCGCGTAGTAGATGAACTTCGGCTTGAAGTAGGTGTACTTCTTCGCCTTGGTCAGGAAGCCCAGATTGACCCCGATCCCCGCCTCGCGCAGCGCGTCGTTGATGAAGCCCGCATGGCGCGCCTCGTCCCGGCTCATGTAGGAGAAGAGCTCGCAGATATCGGGGTTGTTCCCGCGCCGCTTCATCTCCTTGTAAAGCACGCAGCCGGAGAACTCGGCGGTGAGGGAGGAGACGAGGAAGTCGATGAACTCCTTCTTCAGCTCCGGCTCCATCCCGTCCCAGTCGATCTCGTCCCAGGCGTCGGTCTTCTTGAAATGGTTGCGGTTGGGATCGGACTTCATCTGCGCGATGAGCGCGTCCCATTCCTCCCGCACCGGGGTCACGTCGATCCGGTCCATCTCGTCGAAATCGGTGGTGTAGAAGCGGGGATCGAGCAGCGTGGTCTCCGCCGCCATCTCCGTCGTCTCGCTCACCTTCTGGCGCAGGGCCTTCAGGTCCGCGTCGCTGACATCCGCACGCACATTCATGACAACACCTCCTCCGAGAAGCTGAACTCGCACAGCTCCATGAATTCCAGATCGCCGGTCAGCCGGGTCCAGGCCCGCTCCAGCGCGCTCGCCCGCGTGATGGTGGCGACGCGGTCCTCGCTGATGACCTCGCCATAGGCCGCGAGCACCGGGGCGCCGTGGACCAGCACCTCGTCGCCCGGATGCACCACCGCGCCGTTGTTGAAGCGGACGTGGGCATGCAGGCTCTCGAACCGGTGACTGACCTCCACCGTGCAGGGCGCCTCTTCGGTCTTTCGCGTAAACAGTCCCATGACCCCTACTCCCTATTGATCCATCAGCCGCGCGAAGGCGGCGGCGTTGGTCGCGCCGAAGCCCATGAGCTCCGCGCGCCATCCGGTGAAATCGTCGCGCAGGCCCAGGCGCCCGTCCTCGAACCGGACGAGGCGCACGGGGGCATGCACGTCCACGCCCGCGTTGGTGCGCACCCGCGCCATCGCGCGCCAGACGCCGGAGACGAAGCCGCCGTTTTCCGGCGTCAGCTCGGCAACGAGGCTGCCTTCGGTGGTGAACACCCGCGCCGCGCCGCTCATGTCGCCGTAGATGACGAGGTTGCGCTCCTCCACGATCGCCACGTCGGGCGGCATCGCGGCCAGCGGCCGGTCGGTGACGCTCGCATAGGTCGTGATGGCGAGTGCCGAGAGGACGAGGAGGCCCATGGCGCGCAGGAGGATCCGCGGGATCAGCTCCCGATCCTCGTGCGGCTGTTTCGCTCGAAGCTCCATCGTCACCCTCCTATTCCGCCGCGACGGCGAGGCCGCCGCGCTCGGCCACCTGCTCGGTCAGCCGCGTCTCGGCAGCCTCCGCGATCAGGCGGGCGACCCGCTCGGCATCGGGGATGGCGCGCAGGGCGGGCTCGGTCTTCTTCATCCGCCACGGCCGGACATGCGGCCAGCACACGAGGTAGGAGAGCCGCGTGGTGCCCATGAGCTGCATCACCACGGTCCCGGTGCCGTCGCGGTTCAGCTTCAGGTCCGCCGAACCGATCCAGCGATAGGGCAGGTTCAGCGTCACCGTCAGTGCCGCCCCGATGCGCATAGCCACGCGCCGGTTGGTCACCGTGTAGACCGTGGTGCGCGCCTGTACCGCCGCCATGGCGAGGATCAGCGCGCCCACGATCAGGGCCAGCACCGCGAACGGGAGGAAACCGCGCAGCGCGACGAGCCCGGCATCCAGATGGGCGAACACCCGCCAGACGCCCAGTGCCGCGAAATACCCCATGACCCAGTAGAGCGCGAAGGCCTCCCGCGCCAGCCGCCAGGTCTGCGGGCGGCCCTGCCAGAGGACATGCTCACCCTCGGGCGGCAACTCCGGCAGGCCCTTGACCGGCTCGATGGCGAAATCGTCATGGGGCATTGCAGGCTCTCCTTATCCGATCTGCGGTTCCAGGCGTGCGGCATCGGCATAGAGCTTGCCGCCGCAGTAGAACCCGCAGATCTTCTCTTCCTCCAGCATGGTCACCTGGTTGGGCGACGCATGCGTCGGCACGTTCGGAAACTGCTCGCCGTAGAGCGCGTGGACCTTGACCCGGTCGCTGCGGATGCGCGCCAGCGTCATCGGCAGGAGGCGGCGGCCTGCGCCGTCGTTGAGTTCGATCTCAAGATAGCGGACCAGCTGCTCGGGCTCATCGACCCACATGTCGATGATCGAGCCCACGACCTTGCCGTCATGGGCCTGCACCGGCAGCCCGCGCGGGTCGCGGCCCACGGCGACGCTGAACTTGCCCGAATGGGCCATCGGCACGATCTTCACGTGGCCATGGCCGTCGAGCTCCGGCACGTCGCGGCGCGGCGCCCAGCTTGCCGGGCCCACCCCATCGAGCATCGGGTCGCCCGTCGGCTCCAGCGGCGAGCCGGCCGTGGGCGAGGACTGGCGCAGGGCGAGATCCTCCCGCTCCGGATGCTCCTCCGGGATCAGCTCGCCGCGGCCGTGCGGCATCTTGAAGACCTTCTTGTCCGGCGTGCCGAACAGCGCCTGGGAGCTCGACGGTGTGCCGTCCTCCTCTTCCAGCGGGTAGCCCTCGCGCATGTTCTCGCGCTGCAAGTAGAAGACCAGCCCCGCGAAGAAGATCCAGAAGAGATAGAGCGCCAGTTGCGCCAGATCGAAATCACCAAAGAACGCTTCGGTCATCGTGTCCTCCCGTTCAGCGTCATGTCGGTAGTTCGGCCAGGGCGATGGGCCCGGCCTGCGCCGTCTCTCCCGCCCGGCGTGCGGCGGTCAGCAGTGGGCCGAGGGCGAGCAGCGTGACGAAGAGCAGCCCGATCTCGACATGGTAGACGATGGAATATCCGGTGGCGGGACTGGCCAGCACCTCGCCGAAGCGCCCGGCCATGGCGGCCTGCCCGAAGAGATCGCGCAGCGCACCGCCCGTCAGGATGCCGACACCGGCCGCGGTGGCCTGCGCCCCGCCCCAGGCACCGAGCGCGAGGCCGCGGCCCGCGATGCCCTCCACCGGCAGCGCCATGGCCGCGACCAGCGTGGCGACGGCAAAGAGCCCGCCGCCCAGCCCGATCCCGAAGGCGCCGGCAAAGAACAGCGGCGCGAGGCCCATCGGCTCCGCAAAGACCACGGCGCAGAACGCCCCGATCCCGATCAGCAGCCCCCGCACGGCGAGGCGATAGGGATGGTGCGTCGCCAGCCACTTCGCCGCGAGCGAGAAGCCCAGGAGCGCGCCGAGCGCCCAGAAGGCCGTCAGCCATGTCGTCGCGCTGACGGACAGACCCAGGATCTCCCCGCCATAGGGCTCCAGCAGGACGTCCTGCATCGAAAAGGCGAGCGTGCCCAGGAAAACGACCGCGATCAGCCGCCCCGCCTGGCCGCCCCGCGCGAAATCGGCCCAGGCGTCGCGGAAGGCGGGCCGCTCGCTCGCCCGCTCGGCGGCACTGGTCGGCGCCATCCGCTCCTGCTTCCAGAGGGCGATGATGTTGACGATCAACGTCGCCGCGGCCGCGCCCTGCACAACCTGGATCAGCCGGAGCTGGGAGAAGTTGACGAGAAGCCCGCCGATCACCAGCGCCGACACGCCCATCCCGATCAGGAACATGACGTAGAGCAGGGACACGACCCGCCCGCGCCGGTCGGGCTCCGCCTGATCCGCCGCGAGCGCGAGGCCCGCGGTCTGCGTCATCGCAAGCCCCAGCCCCGTCATGATGAAGGAGAGGGCGGCCAGCACCTCACCCGCCCAGACCGGACCCAGCGTCTGGTCCCCCGACAGCACGATCAGGGCAAACGGCATGACGGCCAGCCCCCCCATCTGCCACAGCGTGCCGAACCACAGATATGGCACCCGCTTCCAGCCGATGGCGGACCGATACGTGTCCGACCGGAAGCCGAGCAGCGCCCGGAACGGTGCGACCAGCACCGGCAGCGCCACCATGGCCGCGACCAGCCACGCCGCCACTGACAACTCCACGATCATCACCCGGTTGAGCGTGCCGAGCAGCATTACCGTCGCCATGCCGACGGAGACCTGGAACAGCGACAGTCGCAGCAACCGGCGCATCGGCAACCCTTCGGAGGCCGCGTCCGCGAAGGGCAGCAGCTTCATCCCGAACTGGGTCAGCGGATGCCGCTCGGTGCTCATCGCAGCTCCATCGCCTGGGAAATGTAGAAGCCTCGCGAGATGCGCGGACCCGTCTGGGGCACGGATGCCGCGCGATAGGACATCTCGCGCCGCAGGCGTGCGGGGCTCAACGGAATGATGGCGGGCGATCGGTCCGCCTTCGGGAAAGCCTTGCCCACGAGATGCATCATCGACAGAAGCGGCGTCGCCGGCGCGATGGTGAAGGCCAGCGTGCCGTGCACCCGCATGCTGAGCCGGTCGAGCGCCGCGGCGATGTCGGCGGCGCGGTAGTGGATCAGGCTGTCCATCGCGACCGCGTGGTCGAAGGTGCCGAGCCCGGTCTCGAGCATGTCGCCCGGCACGAAGCGGATCCGGTCGCGCAGATGCTCCGGGCAGCGCCGGGCCGCCACGTCGAGCAGGCTGGGCGAGATGTCGGCCGCCACGACCTCGGCGCCGCGTTCGGCGAGGGCGAAGCTCATCTCACCGGGTCCGGCGCCCGCGTCGAGCACCCGCGTGCCGGTCAGGTCGTCGGGCAGCATGGCCAGGAGCGTCGCCCGCATCTCGTCCCGCCCGGCCCGCACCGTGGCGCGGATGCGGGAGACGGGCGCGTCGGAGGTCAGCCGCTCCCAGGTCGCACTCGCGGTCCGGTCGAAGTAGCCCTCGAGGCGCGCGCGTGTGTCGGCATAGCTCGACATCGCCCCCGCAGCAGGGCCGGGGCCGTCCGCAACCACGGAAAGGTCCCGGCTCTGCGGCCGGGACGGTTCGCTCTCAACCCCATCCGGCCGGGCAAGGGACAGATCCGAAGGTGCGTCCATATCGAAATCCCGCGCCATCAATCGAACCCTAGCAATTCGAAGATCTCGCGGTCGGGCAGCGGCTCGGGCGCCAGCGGAGCCGTCCCGGCCCACAGAGTCTCGGCGAGCCGGATGTACTCCGCCTGCACCGCCACGATGTCTTCGTCATCGCCCATCTCGAAGAGCGTCTTCTTCTTCAGCCGCGAGCGGCGGATCGCGTCGAGGTCGGGCAGGTGCGCCAGTCGCTTGAAGCCGACGGTGCCGCAATACCGGTCCACTTCGTCCGTCTCCCGCGAGCGGTTCGCGATGCAGCCCGCGAGCCGAACGTTGTAGTTCCGCGCCTTCGCGCCCACCGCCGCGAGGATCCGGTTCATCGCGTAGATCGAGTCGAAGTCGTTGGCGGTCACCACGACCGCCCGGTCCGCATGCTGGAGGGGTGCGGCGAACCCGCCGCAGACCACGTCGCCCAACACGTCGAAGATCACCACGTCCGTGTCGTCGAGCAGGTGGTGCTGTTTCAGGAGCTTCACGGTCTGCCCCACCACGTAGCCGCCGCAGCCCGTGCCCGCAGGCGGGCCGCCGGCCTCCACGCACATCACACCGTTGAAGCCCTCGTAGACGTAGTCCTCGGGCCGCAGTTCCTCGGCGTGGAAATCCACGTCCTTCAGCGTATCGATCACCGTGGGCACCAGCCGCCCGGTCAGGGTGAACGTGCTGTCGTGCTTGGGATCACAGCCGATCTGCAGCACCCGCTTGCCCATCTTGGAGAACGCGACCGAGAGGTTGGAGGACGTCGTCGACTTCCCGATCCCGCCCTTGCCGTAGACGGCGAAGACCTTCGCCCCCTCGATCTTCGCCGAGGCGGGCTGGTGCACCTGAACGGAGCCCTCGCCGTCCTCCCCCCGCAGGATCGGGGGCGTATCGCGGTCGAGTGGGGTCATCGGGTCGTCCTTTCCTGGGCGCGGGCGAGCGCGGCCTGCGCCCGCTCGCGCAGCAGCTCGGCGTGGCGGCGCAGACGGGCGGAGCGGGCCTTCACCTCGGCAGGGGTGAGCGACCGGCTCGTCTCAGCCTGCTCGCCGCCGAGCGGCGCGTCTTCGTATGCCATCTCGCGTTTCGTCATTCCGCCGCCTCTATTCCTTCCAGCCGGTCTTCCAGTTCGTCCGCGCCGCGCTGCAGCGCCTCCAGTACGTCCTGCGACGGCTGCCAGTAGGCGCGGTCATGCGCCTCCAGCAGGCGACCGGCCATGCGCGCGCCTGCCTGCGGGTTCAGCTCCGCGAGGCGTCGCCGCATCTCCTCGTCCAGAACGAAGGTCTCGCTGAGCCGGTCGTAGACCCACGGGTCAACCGCGCCGGTCGTGGCCGACCAGCCAAGGGTGTTGGTCACGTGGCTCTCGATATGGCGGACACCCTCCGCACCGTGCTTGAGCATCCCCTCGAACCATTTCGGGTTGAGCGCGCGGGACCGTGTCTCGAGCGCGATCTGGTCGGCGAGGCGGCGCACCTTGCCGTCGCCGCGGGTCTGGTCGCCGATATAGACCGGCGCCTCCTCGCCCCGCTCGCGCTTCACCGCGCGGGCAATGCCGCCGAGGGTGTCGAAATAGTGGTCAACGGTGGTCACGCCGAGTTCCACCGACTCGAGGTTCTGGTAGGCCAGCTCCACCTTCGCCAGTGCCGAATGCAGCAGCTCCGGCTGCTTCGCCGCCTTCCCGTCGCGGCCATAGGCGAAGCACTTGCGGGCGGCGTAGGCATCAGCGAGCTCGTCCTCCTGATCCCAGGCCCCGGCATCCACGAGCTGGTTGACGTTGGAACCGTAAGCGCCCTCGGCGTTGGAGAAGACGCGCAGCGCCGCCTCCTCCAGCGTGAGCCCCTTCGCCTCGGCCATGGCGAGAGCGTGGGCGCGGACATAGTTCCGGTCGAGCGGCTCGTCGGCGCTGGCGGCGAGCCACGCGGCCTCGGCCAGCAGCCTGGTCTGCAAGGGCAGCAGGTCGCGGAAGATGCCCGAGAGCGTCATCACGCAGTCGATGCGCGGACGGCCCAGATCCTCCAACGGCACGAGCTCCGCGCCCGCCAGCCGGCCGTAGCTGTCGAAGCGGGGCTTCGCCCCCATCAGCGCCAGGGCCTGCGCGATCGGACCGCCATCGGACTTGATGTTGTCCGAGCCCCAGAGCACCAGCGCCACGGAGCGCGGCAGGCTCTCATGGGTCGCCAGCAGCTTCTCCATCTGCCGCGCGCCGTCCTGCATGGCAAAGGCGGTCGGCATCCGGAACGGATCGAAGGCGTGCATGTTCCGCCCGGTGGGTAGGATGTCGGGGTTACGGATGAGATCGCCGCCGGGCACCGGGCGGATGAACTGTCCGCGCAGCGCGCGCATCAGCGCGGGCGTTTCGGGGTCCGAGGCCATCAGCGCGTCGAGCTCGTCGCGCCGCGCCTGCTCTGGCATCAGGTCGAGCTGTTCGGCCCGCGCCGCGGCCTCCGGCGGCTGGCCGACGACGTGCAGACCCTCCGGGATCAGCGCCGCCTCCGTCTCCATCAGCACGCGCCACAGCGCGTCCGGGTTGGAACCATCGAGGTCCACTGCCGCCGCCTGCTCGGCCAGAAGCGTCGCGATCTCGTCCCGCTCGGGTGCCTCGGGCGGCAGGGCGCGCCAGCGGGCCAGCGTCTCCTTCACCTCCAGCAGCCCCTTGTAGAGCCCGGCGGCCGACAGCGGCGGCGTCAGGTGGCTGACGATCACGGCCCCGGACCGGCGCTTGGCCAGCGTCGCCTCGGAGGGGTTGTTGGCGGCGTAGAGATAGACGTTGGGCACATCGCCGATCAGCCGGTCGGGCCAGCACCCCGCGCCCATGCCCGCCTGCTTGCCCGGCATGAACTCCAGCGCGCCGTGCATGCCGAAATGTAGGATCGTGTCGGCCCCGAAATCCTCCCGCACCCAGCGGTAGAAGGTGGAGAAGGCGTGCGTCGGCGCGAACCCCTTCTCGAATAGGAGCCGCATCGGGTCGCCCTCGTAGCCGAAGGCGGGCTGGACGCCGACGAAGACCTTGCCGAACTGGGCGCCGAGGATGAAGACGCCGGACCCGTCCGACTGGTGCCGCCCGGGCGCGGGACCCCACTGCGCCTCGATCTCGGCCAGATGCGGCTCGCGCGCCACGATGTCCTCCGCCGTGACGCGGGCCGCGACATTGGCCTGCTGGCCGAACTGCGCGGCATTGCGATGGAGGATCACGTCGCGCAAGGCGTCCACGCTCTCGGGCGGGTCGAGGTCGTAGCCGTCGGCTTTCATGGCATGCAGGACGTTGAAAAGGCTCTCGAACACCGCGAGATGCGCCGCGGAGCCCACGGCGCCCGCATTCGGCGGGAAACCATAGAGAGCGATGGCCACCTTGCGCTCGGCCACCTCCGCGCGGCGTCGCACCGCCAGCCGCTCGACCCGCGCGGCGAGCCGGTCGATCCGCTCGAAACACGGCGCCATGGCCTTGCCGTCGCCGGCGCAGCCCTGCGCGCACCCCGCACAGCCGCCCGCGCCGTGCCGTCCGCCGAAGACGGTGGGCACCGTAGCCCCGTCGATCTCCGGTAGCGCGATCAGCATCGTGGTCTCGACCGGGCCGAGGCCACCGGAGGCCGACCACTCGCCCAGCGTCTGGAATTCCAGCGGATGGGCGGCGACGTAAGGCACGTCGAGGGCGGCCAGGGCCTCCTCCGCCGCACCGCTGTCGTTGTAGGCAGGCCCACCAACGAGGCTGAACCCAGTCAGCGAAACCAGCGCGTCGATGCCGCCCATGAACCGCTCGATGGCGGGCCGCCCGTCGAGCCCGGCGGCGAAGGCCGGGATGACGCGCAGGCCCCGCTTCTCCATTGCCGCGATCACCGCGTCGTAATGCGCCGTGTCGCCGGACAGCACGTAGGAGCGCATGAGGAGCAGCCCCACCGTCGGCCCCTTCCGCTTCGGCAGGTCGCGCGGATCCTCGGTGATCCGGTCCTTCAGCGCGGGGTGATAAAGCCCGGTCTCAGCGTACTCCACAGGCAGCGGCGCCTCGCGCCCGCGCCAGTCGGCCCGCGTCGCGTAGCGGCCGATCAGGAAACGGACCAGCGCCTCCACGTTGTCGTCGGACCCGCCGAGCCAGTATTGCATGGCGAGGAAATAGGCCCGCAGGTCCTGCGCCTTGCCCGGGATGAACTTCAGGATCCGCGGCAGGCGGCGCAGCATCGCCATCTGCTTCGCCCCGCTGGAGGCGGACGGCTTGTTGGAGCCGCGCAGGCGCTTCAGCAGCGCCATGATCCCGCTCGCGGGCTGGGCCATGTCGAGCCCGCCCATCTTCGTCAGCTTCACGATCTCCTGCGCCGCAATGCAGCCGACGATTGCATCGGCGCCCTCCCGCCGCGCGGCGATGTCGGGCGCGATGGCCGTGACATGTTCCTCCAGGAACAGGAGGTTCGCGATCACGATGTCGGCGTGGGCCACGGCCTCCTTCGCGGCCTGCAGCGAGGCCGGGTTGCCGCCCCACTCCGCCGCCGCGTGGACCGTGATGCGCAGGCCGGGGAAGTCGCGGGCCAACCGCGCCTCCACCCGCTCCGCCGGGCCCGCCGCGTGGCTGTCGAGCGTCACGATGGCGACGCGGTAGGTCATATGCCCGTCATCGCGCATAGTGAGCCTTCGCCTCGTAAAGCGTGTCCACGTTGATCTCAACGAGACCCTTTTCGGCCGCGAAGCTCTCGGTGTTCCGCCGGGCCTTGCCGCGGACGAAGAAGGGGACCTTGCGCAACTCCTTCTCCGCATCGGCGAGCCAGATGACCTCGCCGGTCGCTTCCGGCTCCACCGCGCCGTGGCCTGCATGGTGGCTGGGGCCTGCGGCATCGTTGAACTCGAAATCCTCGCGGAACATGGCGAGCAGGTGCTCCTCCAACCCCATGACGAGCGGATGCACCCAGGTGTCGAAGAGGACGTTCGCCCCCTCCCACCCCATCTGCGGGGCGTAGCGGGCGGGGAAGTCCTGCACGTGGACGGGGGCGGAGATCACGGCGCAGGGAATGCCCAGCCGCTTGCCGATATGCCGCTCCATCTGCGTGCCGAGGATCAGCTCGGGCTGGAGTGCCGCGATCGCCGCCTCGACCTCCAGGTAGTCGTCGGTGATCAGCGCCTCGAGGCCGTAGTCGCGGGCGAGCGCGCGGACCGGCCGCGCCATCTCGCGATTGTAGCAGCCGAGGCCTGCGACCTCGAAACCCATCTCCTCCCGCGCGACACGGGCCGCAGCCATCACGTGGCTGCCGTCGCCGAACAGGAAGACGCGCTTGCCGGTGAGGTAGGTCGAGTCGACGCTGCGCGACCACCAGGGCAGGCGCAGCCGGCTCTCGTCGCTGCGCGCGGGCACGTCCGCCAGCTCCGCCACTTCGACGAGGAAATCGTGGCTTGCGCCGACGCCGATGGGCACGGTCCGGGTCCATTTCTGGTCAAAGCGGCGTTCGAGGTAGCGCGCCGCCTCCTCGCCCGTCTCGGGGTAGAGCAACACGTTGAAATGGGCGGCACCCAGCCGCGCGATGTCCGAGGGTCGCGCGCCCATCGGGGCGACCACGTTCACAGCGACGCCCAGCTCGGCGAGCATCCGCTCCACCTCCGCCACACCATCGCGGTGGCGAAAGCCGAGCGCCGTGGGGCCGAGGACGTTGCAGGAGACCTCCGGCGTCCGCTCGACATCGGTGCAAAGGTGGCGGCAAAGTTGCAGGAACGTCTCCGACGCCCCGAAGTTCTCCTTGCGCTGGTAGCTCGGCAGCTCCAGCGGGATCACCGGCACCGGCAGGCCCATGGTCTCGGCCAGCCCACCCGGATCGTCCTGGATCAGCTCGGCCGTGCAGGAGGCGCCGACGATCAGTGCCTCGGGCTTGAACCGCTCATATGCCTCCCGGCAGGCGGCCTGGAACAGCTCCGCCGTGTCGGCCCCCAGATCCCGAGCCTGGAAGGTCGTGTAGGTCACCGGCGGGCGCTTGTCGCGGCGCTCGATCATGGTGAAGAGCAGGTCCGCATAGGTGTCGCCCTGCGGCGCGTGGAGCACGTAGTGCAGCCCCTCCATCGCGGTCGCCACGCGGATCGCGCCGACATGCGGCGGGCCCTCATATGTCCAGACCGCGAGCTTCATAGCGCCAGCATCTCCCGCCGCCGCAGCGGTCGGGCGAAGAGCTCCGCAAGGTCGCCCGCCTGCTCGTAACCATGGACCGGCGTGAAGACGAGCTCGATGGCCCACTTGGTCGTCAGCCCCTCCCGCTCCAGCGGATTGGCGAGGCCGAGGCCGCAGACGGTGAGGTCGGGCTGGGTGGCACGGCAGCGGTCGAGTTGGCGGTCGACGTCCTGCCCCTCGCTGATCTGCCCCGCCTCCAGCAGGTCGAGATCCGGGCCAACGAGGCCGCGATGCAGGTAGGGGGTGCCGACTTCCAAGGCCTCCATCCCGCATTCGGAAGTCAGGAACCGCGCGAGCGGAATTTCGAGCTGGCTGTCGGGGAAGAAGAAGATCGACTTGTCCGCGAGCGTCTCGCGCGCCTTCGCCACCGCCTTCTGAGCGCGGGCGCGCGGGGCGGCCGTGACCTCGTCGAACCGCTCCGGGCTCACCCCGAACGCGTCGGCGAGCACGCGCAGCCATGCGGTCGTGCCCTGCTCGCCGAAGGGAAACGGTGCCGGCAGATGCTCCGCCCCGCGGCGGGCGAGCGCCGAGGCGGTCTCGCCCAAGAAGGGTTGTGCGAGGATGAAGCGGGTCGCGGGGCCGATCCCGAAGTCCTCGTCAGCGCGGCGGGCGGGCAGTGCGCGTACGTTCTCGATCCCGAGGTCGCGGATGAGGCCGAGGAGCTGGTCCTCCACCACGTCGGGCAGCGCACCGACGACGACCAGATCAGCCGGATCGGCGTCGGGCAGCACCGGCACCATCGCGGCGAGGCAGGTGTCCTCGCCTTGTGTGAACGTCGTCTCGATGCCCGAGCCGGAATAGTTCAGCACCCGCACATGCGGCGCGTGCACCTTCGTCAGCCGCTCCGCCGCGCGGGCGAGGTCGAGCTTGATGACCTCCGACGGGCAGGAGCCGACGAGGAAGAGCTGGCGGATGTCGGGCCGTCGGGCGAGCAGCTTCGCCACCTCCCGGTCGAGCTCGTCATGGGCGTCGGCCATCCCGGCGAGGTCCGTCTCCTCCAGGATCGCGGTGCCGAAGCGCGGCTCGGCGAAGATCATGACCCCCGCCGCCGATTGCAGCAGGTGGGCGCAGGTGCGCGAGCCCACTACCAGGAAGAACGCGTCCTGCATCTTGCGGTGCAGCCAGATGATCGAGGTGAGCCCGCAGAAGACCTCGTGCTGGCCCCGCTCCTTCAGGACGGGCGCGTCGCGGCAGCCGGGGGCGGTGTCGAGGCTCATGCCGCCACCTCCAGCCGCGCCGCGCGCAGCTTCAGTAGGAACTGCGTGGCGTTCAGCACATAGGCCGCATAGGCCGCGATCGCGAGCCACATCAGTGCCTCGGGCGCCAGCCACCCGCCGAGCAGCGCTGCGACGTAAGCCGTGTGCAGCGCGATCACCCCGAAGCTTACCATGTCCTCCCAGAAGAAGGCGGGAGCGAGCAGGTACTGGCCTAAAACGACCTTCTCCCAGATCGCGCCAGTCACCATGATCGCATAGAGAAATCCGGTTTTCACGAGGATCGAGACCGTGGCCACCGCGTAGCCATCGCCCGTCATCAGAAAGCGGACGACCAGCAGCAGCGAGATCAGACAGGCCAGGAACTGGAGCGGCGCCAGAACGCCCTGGACGGTCGTCCAGATGGTCGCGTCACGTCTCGCCCGCTGTTCGGGAGTATAGAGCCCGCGGTCCGGGCGGTGTCGCGTCGGGGCGACGAACATTTCGCGACTCCCCATTTGTCGGCCTGCTTCAGACGGTAGCGCTGCGTCAATCTTGCTGTCAACGTTGATTTACAGTTTGGAACTGACATGTCAGAGGCGATCTGAGCATCGGGACGCCCGACCCCGCAATCAGGAAAAATTTAGTAGAAAGACAGGCAAATGACGCCGCCGCGATGCGTTCTGCGAAGGAGCCTGTGGATATGTCCACGATAATTGACATGCGGCTCGATGTGGCGCAGGCTCGATGGATAATGCGTGGCAGACCCGATCGGTTGCCCGCGCGACGCTCCCGTCCGGTCTGCCGCACGATGTGCCGATCGAGGACCTGCCACCCTGTTCCGGGGGATCGAGACGTGCCGAGCTTTTCGGAGAATTCGAAGCAGAGAGAAGACCTCGGCGCACCGCGCGACGTCTCCGCCCTCGCGGAGTTGGCCCTGACCATGGTCGCGGGCGAGCAGTTCGCCCCCTCCACTCCCGAATTCGACCGTATCTTGCGAAGCCTGTGCGAAAGCCTCGTCCAGCCCGACGAGGCGCGCCACCGTGCCCAGCTCGACCAGCTGCTGCGCCGCGGGGTGAGCGTCGATGAGGTGCTGGGCCTCTATATTCCCGCCGCCGCCCGGCTGCTGGGCACCGACTGGGTCGGGGATCGGCTGAGCTGGGCGGCCGTTACGGTCGGCTCGGCCCATCTCCAGCGCCAGGTCCGTCGGCTCAGCACGCATCCGCTGCGCGGCGCGCCGGCTGCGGAGACCGGGCAGATGGTGCTTCTCGCTACGCTGGAAGGCGACCAGCACACGCTCGGCGCCTGCCTTGCGGCGGATTCGATGCGGCAGGCCGGTCTCAAGGTTCAGGTCGCCATGGGAATGAATGCCGACGAACTGACCTCGCTTGCCGGCGCCCGCCCGCTCTCGATGATCGGGCTGTCGGTCGGTAGTGCAAAAATGCAACCCGAGGTCGAGAGGCTGGTTGAAATGCTGCGCGGTTCGATGACAGAAAGGTGCCCGATCGTCGTGGGTGGCGCCATCGCCGACCCCGATGTGAACGCGAAGTCTGTGGTTGGCGCCGACCTGATAACGTCCGATATGAGCGAAGCCCTCGAATTCTGCGGCCTTCCGACCGCGTCCGAGATGTCGTCCGGCGCGGGCGGTCCGTCACGGGTGAATGCCGCACCAACCCGCGGCAGGCCGGTTTGACCAGACGCGACGTCGCCTCCCAGGTGCCCGGCGCCGACCCCGAACTGGCCGCGTCCGACCTGGCCGCGGCTCTGGCGCGCGCGTGCGACATCCTCATCGTCATCGATGCCCAGGCGACCATCCGGCAGATCAGTGTCAACGCGGAGAGCCGCGCGCTCGGCAGCCTCGATCACTGGACGGGCCGCGCGCTCAAGGAATTCCTGACCGTCGAGAGCCGCGACAAGCTCGCGGCCCGGATGCAGGAGATCGCGGCCGGCACCTCCGACGCCGACCGGGTACTGGAACTCAATCATGAGGACAACGCGGCCTGGGCCTTCCCCATCCGCTACGTCCTGCACATCACCCGCCCCGGCGGCCTGATCTTCCTGATGGGCCAGGACCTGCGCCCGCTCGCCGAAAGCCAGCAGCAGCTCGTCGCCGCGCAGATCGCGATGGAGCGCGACCACGAAGTCGTCCGCCAGATCGACACCCGCCACCGCGTGCTGATGGAAAAGGTGGAAAGCCCCATTCTCTTCGTCGAGGCGCCGACCGGCAGGGTCATCGAATCCAATGGACGCGCCCAGGCCATCGCCGATTTCGACCGCTCCGAACTGATCGGCGCCCGGCTCGACCAGGCGTTCGGTGCGAACCAGTCGGGCGATCTCCTGTCGCAGCTCATGGAGGGGGCGGGCCCTGCCGCCGCAGCCCCCGTCCACTGCCGCACGACGCGGGGCGACAAGCCGGTCTCGATGATCCCCTCCCTGTTCCGCGCCGGGGGCGACGCGACCCTCATGATCCGCATCGAGAGCGGTCTGGGTGGTGCGGCGGCGCAGGATCTGCTGGCGCGGGACCTCGCGGCCCTCTTCGACCGCAGCGCCGACGGCATCGTCTTCACCGATGCTCAGGGCGGGATCCGCGGCGCGAACGAGGCGTTCCTGACGCTTTGCGACGTGGCGCAGGTCTCCGACCTCACCGGCACGGCGCTGGCCGATCTACTGTCGCGCGGCAGCGTCGACCAGAAGGTGCTGCTCGACAATGCCGCGCGGCGCGGGCGGATGCGGCTCTACTCGACGCGCCTCTCCGGCGCCTTCGGACGTCAGCTTCCCGTCGAGATCGCGGTGACGGCGCTGGGCGACGGCGGCAAGTCGGGCTTCGGCCTGATCGTGCGGGACGCGACCCGGGCCGAGACCGCGGACGGCAAGCCGTCCGCCACACCTGCCACCGCACCGATGCGCGAGGTCATGGACCTCGTGGGCACCTCCCCGCTCAAGGAGATCGTGTCCGCCACCACCGATGTGATCGAGCGCATGTGTATCGAGACGGCGCTGGAGCTCACCAACGACAATCGCGTGGCGGCGGCCGAGATGCTGGGCCTCTCGCGCCAGAGCCTCTATGTGAAACTGCGCAAGTTCGACCTTCTGGGCCGCCAGAACCGCGGCTGAGCCCTTCTCTCTCGAAAACCGAACATACCCCGCGTGAGCGTGCGGCGTCGAAGCGACTTGTCAGACTCATCTGACATCGGCACTGTTGTGCTCATGACTGTCATCTCGAATTTACAGTCTCGAACATGGCCCGAGCCGAGGGCCCTGCTTCGGCTCGTGAAGCCAGTGACGTGGTTTCCGCCCATGTGGGCCTATCTCTGCGGCGTCGTCTCCAGCGGGGCGGATCCCGCGGGGCACTGGGGGCTCGTGATCCTCGGCGTGGTGCTTGCCGGACCGATCGTCTGCGGTATGAGCCAGGCGGCGAACGACTGGTGCGACCGGCACGTGGACGCGATCAACGAGCCCGATCGGCCGATCCCGTCGGGTCGCGTGCCCGGGCGCTGGGGCCTCTGGGTCGGGCTCGCCATGTCGCTGCTGGCCCTCGCCGTCGGACAGGCGCTCGGCCCCTGGGGCTTCGCCGCGACCATCGTCGCCGTCGCCGCCGCCTGGGCCTATTCGGCGGAACCGGTGCGGCTGAAGCGGTCCGGCTGGGCCGGTCCGGGCCTCGTCGGTCTCTGCTACGAGGGACTGCCCTGGTTCACCGGCGCCGCTGTGCTGAGCGCCGGTCTTCCGGATCTGCGGATCATTGCGGTTGCCGCACTTTACGCCATCGGCGCTCATGGCATCATGACCCTCAACGATTTCAAGGCACTGGAGGGCGATCGCCAGACCGGCGTCGCCTCCCTGCCCGTCACGCTGGGCCCCGAGCGCGCCGCCTGCCTTGCCTGCTGGATCATGGCGGTGCCGCAGGCCGTGGTCGTCTTTCTCCTCGTCGCCTGGGGCGCGTCGATCCCCGCCGCGCTGATCGCGGCGAGCCTTGCGCTGCAGACGCTCGCCATGCGGCGGCTGCTGACCGATCCGAAGGGGCTCGCGCCCTGGTACAACGGCACCGGCGTGACGCTCTATGTCGCGGGCATGATGGTCGCGGCCGTTGCCCTTAGGAGTATCGTATGATGTTGAGCTGGCTTTCCATCGTTCGCATGGGCCTCGTGCAGATGGCCCTCGGCGCCATCGTGGTGCTGACGACCTCGACGCTGAACCGGCTGATGGTGGTGGAGTACGCGCTGCCGGCGGTGCTGCCGGGAATGCTGGTGGCACTGCACTACGGCATCCAGATCACCCGGCCGTCCTGGGGCTTCCTGTCCGACAAGGGTGGACGGCGCACCCCCTTCATCATCGGCGGGATGGCTGCGCTGGCGCTCGGCGCGGTCGGCGCGGCGGCGGTGCTGCCGCTGTTCGAAGGCGGGTTCGTGCTGCCGCTGCTGCTGTCCATTCTGGCTTACGCCCTGATCGGGCTGGGGGTCGGGGCGTCGGGCACCTCGCTGCTCGCGCTGCTGGCCACCTCGACCGCGCCGCGCCGCCGGGCTGCGGCCGCCACGATCACCTGGCTGATGATGATCGCGGGGATCGCCGTTACCGCTGGCGTCGTCGGCACCCTAATCGACCCGTACTCTCCGGCGCGCCTCCTGATCATCGTTGCCTCCATCGGCGGCGGAGCCATCGCCATGACGGCCCTTGCCACCGCCGGGATCGAGCGGCGCCTCGACCCGAACCCCCAGCCGGTGCAGGAGGAGACGCCGTTCCGCGAGGGCCTGGCCGAGATCTGGGCCGAGCCGCAGGCGCGTGCCTTCACCCTCTTCGTCTTCCTCTCCATGACCGCCTATTTCATGCAGGAGCTGATCCTGGAGCCCTATGCCGGCCTCGTTTTCGGCCTGACGCCGGGCGAGTCCACCTCGCTCGCCGGTGCACAGAACGGCGGTGTTTTCCTTGGCATGGTCGCGGTCGGCATTCTCGCAAGCGGGCTCAAGATCGGCTCGCTGCGGCTCTGGGTCAGCGGCGGCTGCGTCGCGTCGGCCGCCGCGCTGCTGGCGCTCGCGACGCTGGGCCAGACCGGCCCCGGCGCGCCGCTCACCGCTGCGGTCGTGGCCCTCGGCTTTGCCAACGGCGCGTTCGCCGTCGCCGCCATCGCCTCGATGATGAAGCTCGCGGGCGAGGGGCGCGAGCGACGCGAGGGCACAAGAATGGGTCTGTGGGGTGCGGCGCAGGCGATCGCGGCGGGGTTCGGCGGTCTCGTCGGCGCCGCCGCGGTCGACGTGCTGCGTACCGTCCTGCCAGACGCCACCGCATTCGCCACGGTCTTCACGCTGGAGGCTGTGCTGTTCCTCGCCGCCGCCGCCATGGCGATGGCCGTGATCGACACGCGGCAGCGCCACAGCCTGGTTCCGGGAGAATGAGCATGATCTACGATGTCGTCGTCGTGGGCGGGGGGCCGTCGGGCGCCACCGCCGCCGAGCATCTGGCCAAGGCCGGGCGCCGGGTAGCCCTCATCGACCGCGCGGGCCGGATCAAGCCCTGCGGCGGCGCGGTCCCGCCCCGCCTGATCCGCGACTTTGCCGTGCCCGACGACCAGATCGTCGCCCGGATCACCACGGCCCGCATGATCTCACCCACCGGGCGGCAGGTCGATATCCCGATCGAGAACGGCTATGTCGGCATGGTCGATCGCGGCCCCTTCGACGAGTTCCTGCGCGCCCGCGCCGCCGCCGCCGGGGCCGAGCGGCACACGGGCACCTTTCTGCGCATCGAGCGGGACGAGGCGGCGCACGTCGTCTACCGCGACAAGGACAGCGGGGCGGAGCGGCGGCTGACCACCCGCCTCGTCATAGGCGCGGACGGCGCCCGCTCCAACGTCGCGAAGGCCGAGGTGCCGGGCGGCGACGCCATCCCCTACGTCATCGCCTATCACGAGGTGATCGCGGCCCCCGAGGGCGGCGCCTACGATCCCGACCGCTGCGACGTGGTCTATGACGGCCGCGTCTCCCCCGATTTCTATGGCTGGGTCTTCCCGCACGGCCACCAAGCGAGCGTCGGCATGGGCACGCAGGTGCCCGGCATCGACCTGAAGGCCGCCACCGCCGATCTGCGCGAAAGCGCGGGCCTCGCGGGCTGCGAGACCATCCGGCGAGAGGGCGCACCCATCCCACTGAAGCCGCTCGACCGCTGGGACAACGGGCGCGACGTGGTGCTGGCGGGCGACGCGGCAGGCGTCGTCGCCCCCTCCTCCGGCGAGGGGATCTACTACGCCATGGTCGGCGGACAGGTCGCCGCCGAAGCCGCCGAGGCCACCCTCGCCTCCGGCCGCACCGCCGACCTGCGCCTCGCCCGCAAACGCTTCATGAAGGAGCACAAGACAGTCTTCCGCGTGCTCGGTGCGATGCAGGACGCCTACTATCGCTCCGACGAGCGGCGGGAGCGCTTCGTCTCCCTCTGCCATGACGTCGACGTGCAGCGCCTCACCTTCGAGGCCTACATGAACAAGGAGCTTGTGCGCGCCCGCCCGATGGCACATCTGAAGATCATGGCCAAGAACATCGCCCACCTCACCCGCCTCATCCCGGCGACCGCATGACGGTGATGATCCCGGCCTGGGAGAACGGCACGCTCAAGCCCTTGGAAAAGCTCGACGTTCACCGCCGCGGGCTGCGCCACGTCGCCGTCTCGGTCTTCGTGGTCACGGGCGAGCGGATGCTGCTGCAGCGCCGGGCGATGGGCAAGTACCACACGCCGGGCCTCTGGGCGAACACCTGCTGCACCCACCCCGACTGGGGCGAGGCGACGCGGGCCTGCGCCGTGCGTCGCCTGCGGGAGGAGCTGGGGATCGAGGGCCTGTCACCAGACTTCGCCACGCGCGTGGAGTACCGCGCCGATGTCGGCGGCGGGCTGACGGAGCACGAGCTGGTGGACATCTTCGTCGCCGAAGCCCCCGCGGATCTCGTCATCGCACCTAATCCGGAGGAGGTGATGGAGGTTCGTTGGACCACCCTAGCCGACCTCCGCACCGAGATCGCGGGGGCGCCCGAGCGCTTTACCCCATGGCTGCGCATCTACCTCGCGGAGCATGCGGACGCGGTGTTTGGGTAGGCTAGGACGACGATCCGGCGTCACAGTGCTTAGATCAAACGGCCCCGGTACTGCGACCGGGACGGTCGGCGCTTTTGCGACCGCCCCGGACCCGATCCGGGGCCGCCCTCAACCCGCGCCCTACGCCTCCGAAACCCCCGCTTCCGCAAAGGTCGCCATGCCCGAGTGGCACGCGCAGGCCGCCCGCACCACGTGGATCGCCAGCGCCGCGCCGGAACCTTCGCCCAACCGCAGACCGAGATCGAGCAGCGGCGTCTTGCCCAGGTGCTCCAGCAGGCGCGCATGTGCGGCCTCGGCCGAGCGATGCCCCGCGACGCAGTGGTCGAGCGCGGCGGGGTTCACCTCGTGAAGCACCAGCGCTGCGGCACAGCAGATGAAGCCGTCGAGCACCACCGGGATGCGCAGGTGCCGCGCCCGGGCGATCGCCCCGGCCATCGCGGCGATCTCCCGCCCGCCGAGGGCGGCCAGCGTCTCGAGCGGTGGCAGACCCGCGTGGCGCGCGGCGGCCTGCCCCACGATCTCCGCCTTCCGTGACAGGCCGGCATCGTCGAGGCCCGTACCGCGGCCGGCCCAGCCCTCGCCTCCGACCAACGCCGTGGCGAGGGCGGCGGCCGCCGTGGTATTGCCGATCCCCATCTCGCCCACGACCAAGAGGTCGGCGCGCTCATGGACCGACTGCCAGCCCGTCGCGAGCGCCGCCGAGGCCTCCTGCGGCGACATCGCCGGGCCTTCGGTGAAATCGGCGGTGGGCTGATGCAATGCGAGCGGCACCACCTCGAGATAGGCATTCGCGTCGAGGGCCAGCTGATTGATCGCAGCCCCGCCCGCCTCGAAATTCGCGACCATCTGGGACGTGACCTCCGGCGGAAATGCGGACACGCCCTTCGCGGTCACCCCGTGGTTCCCGGCGAAGACGATGACCTGCGGCCGCTCCACCCGCGGCGTCGCGGTCCCGCGCCAGCCCGCATACCACGCCGCGAGATCCTCGAGCCGTCCCAGCGCACCGGGAGGCTTTGTCAGCACCGCATCGCGGGCGCGCGCCGCCGAGACCGCCTCCGCGTTACTCTCCGGTAGATCGGCGAGCGCGCGTGCGAACCCCTCCAGCGAATGCGGCTGTTCGAACATGGCGAGGCTCCTCGACGGTGGCGTCGCCGATGTGCATAAACGCCTGATGCGGCCTGCGTAAAGCGCGTCCGTGCGTCAGAGGAACCCATGCGCAAGTCTCCGCTCATCGAAGCCCATGATGTTCTCGCCGCGGCGAGCCTGCTGAGCCGGATCGCGCTGCCCGTCGACCACGCCCGGGCCAGTGCGCGAGGGGCGGCCGCGGGCTGGGCCTGGCCCCTGGTCGGAGCGGTCCTCGGCGGACTGGCCGGCTCGGCCGGCGCTTTGGCCCTGCTTGCCGGCGCTCCGGCGGGGGTTTCGGCGGGCCTCGCGCTCGCAACGTTGGCGCTGCTGACCGGGGCGCTGCACGAGGACGGGCTTGCCGATTGCGCGGATGGGCTCGGCGGCGGGCGCGACCGGGCGCACGCGCTCGAGATCATGAAGGACAGCCGCGTCGGCGCCTATGGCGTGGTGGCCCTCGTCCTCGCCATCGGCCTGCGCTGGCAGGCGCTCGCCACCTTCGGGCCGGTCGACCTGATCCTCGCCTCCGTGGCCGCCGGGGCGGCGTCGCGCGCGGCGATGCTCGTGGCCATGACCGCCCTGCCCCCGGCCCGCAGCGGAGGGCTCTCGGCCGGTGTCGGGCGGCCTGGCCCGGCGACTGCTTACGTCGGCACCGCGCTTGCGCTTCTTCTCTGCTTCGTAGCGGGGCTGGCCGGGTTCGCCATGGCCGCAGTGTTCGCCGTCCCGCTGGTGCTCGTGGCTAGGCGCAAGTTGGGCGGTCAGACCGGCGACGTGCTGGGCGGCGTGCAGCAATGTGCGGAGATCGGGGCGCTGGTGGCGCTGGCGGCTCTGCCCTGAACGACCCCGGATCAGGTCCGGGGCGGTGTCGGTAACATCGCGGGAGCAGACCACGAAAAAGGCCGCCCCGGTTCGGGGCGGCCTTTCTGAAATCATGTAATCGGGATCAGGCGGCGCGGGCCACCAGGACCTCGTCCACCTTGGCCTGGGCGGAGCCCTCGTCGACGCCGTCCACGGCCGCGACCTCGCGGGTCAGCCGCTCCAGCGCCGCCTCGTAGAGCTGACGCTCCGAATAGGACTGCTCGCGCTGATCGTCGTTGCGGTGCAGGTCGCGGACCACCTCGGCGATCGAGATCAGGTCACCCGAATTGATCTTCTGCTCGTATTCCTGAGCACGGCGCGACCACATCGCCTTTTTCACGCGGGCGCGGCCCTTGAGCGTCTCGAGCGCCTTTTCCACGATGTCGGGCGAAGACAGGGAACGCATTCCGACCGACGTCGCCTTGGCGGTCGGCACGCGGAGGGTCATCTTGTCCTTCTCGAAGGAGATGACGAACAGCTCCATGGCGATGCCGGCGATCTCCTGCTCTTCGACAGCGACGATCTGGCCAACACCGTGTGCCGGGTAGACGATGTAGTCGTTCGGACGGAATTCGTTGCCTGTCTTGACCTTGCTCATGTGCGCTTACCTCTTGTCGCCCAAGACCGAAAACCGGTCGTTTCCGGAGACAAAAGGGCTTCAAGCAGCGTCTGCCGCTCAGCCCGCTCCAAAACCGGTGATGTCATCCGTCAGACCCCGTGCCCCTGGGGTCGCCGACGGGTTCGGCCATTCCAATATGAAGGATATATAGCAGATGTGAGCGCACGTTTCAATTCGTCGGCGGTTTCTCGCCGCCAACAAAGAGTGAACATCCGTTACGTCGCAACTTTAGATTGCAAATGAACGGTACGTCGTCAACCCGTCATGCTTGGTTACCGCAGCGTCGGAGCGACTCAGCCGCCCTCGCCCGGCGCCTCGGAGAAATGTGATTCGAGCTTGCCGGACTTGCCGTCGAGCTCCTCCGCGTTGGGCAGAGGGTCCTTCTTGGTGATGATGACCGGCCAGGCTTCCGAGTACTTGCGGTTGAACTCGACCCACTTCTCCATGTCGGGCTCGGTGTCGGGTCGGATCGCGTCGGCGGGGCATTCGGGCTCGCACACACCGCAGTCGATGCACTCGTCGGGATGGATGACCAGCATGTTCTCGCCCTCGTAGAAACAGTCCACGGGACAGACCTCGACGCAATCGGTGTACTTGCAGGCGATGCAGTTGTCGGTCACGACATAGGTCATTGGGTCATCCTCGGCGGGCGTCGTACATTGCGCTGCACTTAGACGCCGGGACGCCGGGGTGCAAGGGGCCTCACGGCCGCTCCTTGCGGTCGGTCAAGCCGTCGAGCGCGCGCCTGTCCCGCTTGGTGGGACGGCCGCCCGCCCGCTCCGCGCCAGGCCCCCTCGGCGCAGCGGCTGCGGCGGGCGGGTCGAGATCGGTGTAGAGCGCCTGTGCCTCCGGAGCCGGACCGCGGCGCTCGCCCAGCGCATCCACCCGGATCTGCCGGATATGACGATCCTTGGCGAAGGTCAGCACGTCGCCAGCCCGGACGCCCGAGGCGGGCTTTGAGACGCGCACCCCGTTGATCCGGCAGCCGGAAGTCTGGATCACCTTCGCCGCCAGGCTGCGCGTCTTGAAGAACCGGGCATGCCAGAGCCACTTGTCGAGGCGCAGCGCGGGTGCCGGTTCCGCCATCGCTCACACGATCCGGAAGTTGGCCATGATCTCGTCCACGCTAGTGCCCATCTCGGCGCTGACCTTTTCGGTCTGCTCGGACAGCGACTTGATCTCGTCCGCGATGACACCGAAGGCCCGGCCGGAGCTGCCGGCCCGCGCGGCCTCGACCCGCGCATTCAGGGAGATGAGCCGCACGGTCCGCGCGATCGAGTCGATCCGGTTGCGCGCGTCGATGGCGCGGTGACGCGCGTCGTGGGCCGCGACCTCCAGATCGTGCCGCAGGGCATCGCCTGCCTCGGCCATACGGGAGGCAAGCGCCAGCATCTCGGGATGGAAACTGCCATAGGTCCAGCGCATCAGCGCGTCATACTCTTCAGAGGTCGGGCGGTCACCCTCGAAGACCCGTTCGGCCATTCGGTGCGCCCTCTCGCACAGCTCGCGTGGTGCATCGAGACTGTCAGCGTGATCGGACATGACGGCCGCGAGCAGTCGGCGTGCCTCCGGGTTCAGGTCGTGCCTGTCCTGCCAGCCCGACAGGATCTCCAACGCATTGTCGATCCCCCCGAACGCCAGCTTCATCGCCCCGAAGGCGCTGTCGCGCATCTCCGGATCTTCGGTGATGATCAGCCCGCTGAGGAACATCAGGATCCGAAGGCTCTGCATGCGGACCATCACGGGAAGGGCCGCGAGGGCGCGCAGAGCCGCCGCCGGGTCGTCGGACCCGAGGAGATCGGACGAAATCTCCGTCTCGAAGGTCGGCTTGTAGTCGCTCATCGAAGCCAGCGGTACGCCTTCTTCCTTTCGAAAGACCTAACCGCCGATCCGATCGGCGACAGGCAGATCCATCAGTTCTTGTCCTTCAGCGCCATCAGCGCGGCGAACGGATTGTCGGGGTCGATCGCCTTCTCCTTGCGCGGGGGACGGGCGGAGTGGACCTGCGGCTTGCCGCCGCCTTTCGGAACGCCGCTGCCGGGCTTCTTGCCGCGCGGCTTGCCGCCCTTGCCCTGCGTCCGCTCGCCCTTGCCTTGCGCATCGCGGCGCGGGCCACGGTTCTGGTTGCCGCGCGGCCGCGGCGCCCAGGTGAAGGTGTAGAAGACCTCGACCTCGTCTTCGGCAGCCTCGCCCGCCTCGGCGGTCGCTTCCTTCTCCTTCGCCATCTCGCCGGGCGCTTCGTCCGGCTGCTCGTCCGGAAGCTCGATGGGCGGCGCGTCCGGGGTTTCCACAGGGGGCTGCGGCGCCTCCTCCGGAACCGCGGGCACCTCGGTCGGTACCTCGGGTATCTCCTCGGGCTCGCCCGCGGTCGCGGGCTGCGCATCGGGCGGGAGCGCGTCGGCGACCGGCTCCGCGCTCTCCCTCTCGGGTTCGGCGACGACGGGCGCGGCAGGATCGAGCGCATCGGCGGGCTTTGCCTCCACCTCCGCCGGCGCGGGCTTCACCTTCGTCCGCTCGCCCCGCTCCGCCTTGTAGCCGAGGCCGCCCATCAGGTCGGCGAACTGCTCCAGCGTGAGCCCGGTGATCGAGAGCATGTCGGGGTTCGCCTCGAACCCGCCGCGGGTGTCCTGCCCGCGGATCATGTCGGCGAGGCGCTCCAGCATGTCGATGCGGATCGCCCGCTGACCGGCGAGGCGATAGCCCGCCATGGCGTAATAGCCCTGAGGGGCGTCCTTCACCTCCGGCACGGTCACGAGGCCCGGCGGCGGCGCCTCGGGAAACTCGTCGAGCCCCTGCGCCAGCGACCAGAGCACCAGCCGCAACCGCGTCGGCGCGGGCTTCAGGAGGAGTGGCTGGAACAGGGTGAACTGACCGAACCGGACGCCGTGCTTGCGCAGCAGGGCGCGCGCCTCCTGCTCCAGCGACTTCACGTCCTGCGCGACCTCGGCCCGCGGCAGCACGCCCAAATTTTCCACGATCCGGTAGGCGACCCCACGCGCGAGACCGGTCAGCGCCTCGTCATCCCGCAACGCGACCAGCGGCTCGAAGAGCGCGGCGACCCGCCGGTCGATCCAGTGGCTCAGGCGGCGCTTCACCTTCTCGGCGACGTCCGCGCCCGCCTCGTCATCGACGAAGACCTCGACCTGCGGGCTCAGCGCATCCGTACCGCGCGTCAGCTTGCCGACGGCGTACTCGCCCCACATCAGGCCACCCTGCTCGGTGACGTCGATCTCCTTGTCGGGGGCGTTGTAGAACTTGTCCGACGCGAGGTTGTAGTGCGGCTGCAGGGCGGCCAAGGCGGCGGAGCGCAAGGTCTTCGCCTCCTCCGCGCTCGCACTGGGGTCGAGATGGAAGCGGAACGCGTCGAGGCGCCCGACAAGATGCCCCTCCACGCTCACTTCGCCCTTGTCGTTCACGTCGGCCACGAGGCCCTCCTTCTGCTTCAACCGGCGCATGAGCACACTCGTGCGCCGATCGACGAATCGTTGTGTCAGGGCGGCGTGGAGCGCGTCCGACAGGCGGTCTTCTACCGCACGGGTCTCGCCCCGCCAATGCTCCGGATCGGAAAGCCACCCCTTCCGTTGAGCCACGTAGGTCCATGTCCGCACGAAAGCCAGCCGCTTGGAGATCGCATCGATATCCCCGCTCGTCTTGTCGATGCGCGCGACCTGCCGGACGAGCCAGTCCTCCGGGATCGTGCCGCCCTCGTGCAGGAAGTCGTGGAGCCGGGCGAGCAGGCTCGCGTGCTCCGCGGGGGCGACCTTACGGAAGTCGGGCACCTGGCAGACGTCCCAGAGGAGCCGCACCTCCGGCCCCTGCCGCACCTTGTCGTGCATGTCGGGCATGGCCCAGAGCGCGCGCAGCGTGGCGAGGTCGTCGGCCTCCCGTGCGCGCTGGAGGTCGGGATGCTCGGGTCCCTGCTCCAGCGAGGAGATCAGCGCGGGCACGGTCCCGAACTCCAGCCGCGGATTGCGCCATTGCAGCTTGCGGATCGGGGCGAAGCGGTGGTTCTCGATCGCCTCGGCCACCTCAGGGTCCAGCGGCTCCGCCTCCCCGGTCGTGCCGAACGTTCCGTCATTGGTGTGCCGCCCGGCGCGCCCGGCGATCTGCGCGAGCTCGTTGGGCTGCAGGTGGCGAAAGCGCCGCCCGTCGAACTTCATCGTGCCGGCGAAGGCGACATGCGAGATGTCTAGGTTCAGCCCCATCCCGATCGCATCGGTCGCGACCAGATGATCCACGTCGCCGTTCTGGTAGAGGGCGACCTGCGCGTTGCGCGTCCGCGGACTGAGCGCACCCATCACTACCGCCGCCCCGCCCTTCTGACGGCGCAACAGCTCCGCCATCGCGTAGACGCCATCGACGGAGAAACCCACAACGGCCGAGCGCGGCGGCATCCGGCTCGTCTTCTTCACGCCGGCGAAGCTCAGCTTCGACATGCGCTCGCGCCGGATGAAGCGGGCCTCGGGGATCAGGTTGCGGATGCGCTCCCGCATCGTGTCCGCGCCCAGGAACAGCGTCTCGTGCAGGCCGCGCGTGTTCAACAGACGGTCGGTGAAGACATAGCCGCGGTCGGGATCGGCGCAGAGCTGGATCTCGTCCACCGCAACGAAATCGGCGGCCATGTCCGGCATCGCCTCCACCGTGCAGATCCAGTAGGCCGCGCGCGGCGGCACGATCCGCTCCTCCCCCGTGACGAGGGCGACGACGGAGGGTCCGCGGACCTCGACCACCCGGTCATAGACCTCGCGCGCCAGGAGGCGCAGCGGAAAGCCCATGATCCCGCCCCGGTGCGCCAGCATCCGCTCGATCGCGTAATGGGTCTTGCCCGTATTGGTCGGGCCGAGCACGGCTGTGACGGTGCGGTCGCGGCTCATACGGTCCTGCAGTTTGGTGGGATCAGAGCTCGGTGCCGCGGGCGACCGGCTCGAGCCGCAGGATCGCGTCGTTCACCGCGTCCTGATGCGGATTGAGCGCCTGTGCCATGCGGAAGGCCTGCCATGCAAGGGCTTCCTCGCCCAGCCGCTCCATGATGAAGCCGAGACCGGCGAGCGCGCCGAAATGCTGTTCGTTCAGCGCCAGCACCGCCTCGACATCCTCCAGCGCAAGGCCGTACTCCTCCTGCAGGAAATATGCGGTCGCCCGGCCGTTATACGCCTCCGCGAACGCCGGTGCGTGGTCGATGGCCGCCGTGAAATGTTCGACCGCCGCGGTGAAGTCGCTTTCCTCGATCGCCTCCTGCCCGCGCCGGACGAGCAGGTCCATAGACGGCGAGCCGGATTGTGACCAGCGGCGGATGATCTCGTTCTCGATCCCCGCGACGTCCTGCGCCTCGGGGTCGGCGAGATCGGCCATCAGCTCGGCCAGACTTTGCTCCGCATGGGCGGGTGCACAGAATGCTAACGCCACGGCAAGGCTTGCGAGCGCGATTGATCCCTGTCTCATGACTTCTAAGGTAACACCTGACACCGCAAATGCGAGGGGGTTTCCCTCGCGACATAAAGGGAGAGGACATCACATGAGCGCAGTCGTGGATCAGGCCGTCGTGGCCCTGTCGGAAAAGCTCGAAGGCGGCACCTTCGACGCGGGCACCGTCAAGTTCGTCATCGAGGACGAGGGGGCGGTGATGATGGACGGCCAGGGCGTGCGCGCCGGTGACGAGGAGGCCGAGTGCACCCTGACCGCCGATGCCGACACGTTCCAGGAGATCCTCTCCGGCGAGCTCAACCCGACATCCGCCTTCATGTCCGGCAAGCTCAAGGTCGACGGCAACATGGGCCTCGCCATGCAGCTCGGGTCCGCACTCGGCTGATGGAAGCGGCCCCGCTTCATGACGACATCGCGGATGCCCCCGCCGGGGGCGCCGCGCACTACCGGCAGACGCGGGACGGCACCCGCATCCGTATCGCCCTCTGGCCGGAGGGCACGCGGGGCACCGCGCTCGTCTTTCCCGGCCGCACCGAATACATCGAGAAATACGGCCGCGTGGTCGGACGCCTCAGCGCCATGGGTTTCGCCGTCGCGGCGATTGACTGGCGCGGACAGGGGCTGTCCACCCGGATCCACGGCACGACCGAGCTGGGCCACGTGCGGCGGTTCTCCGAGTACCAGCAGGACGTGGCCACATTGCTGGAGGCGATCGAGGGCCTGCCCCGCCCGCTCCACCTCTTCGCCCATTCCATGGGCGGCTGCATCGGGCTGCGCGCGCTGTCCGAGGGGCTGCCGGTGGCCACCGCCACCTTCTCAGCGCCGATGTGGGGCCTGAAGCTGCCGCCGCTGCAGCGCCACCTCGCCCCCTTCGTGATCCGCCTGCTGCGCGCCGTGGGCCGCAGCGAGGACTACGCGCCGGGCGGCCGCTCGGCAGCGCATGTCGCGCTCAAGGGCTACGCGGGCAATCCGCTCACCACCGACGAGGAGCATTTCGACCGGCTCAAGCGGCAGCTCGCGGCCTATCCGCAGCTCGGCCTCGGCGCGCCCTCCGTCGGCTGGCTCGCCGCCGCCTTCGACGAGATGACGGAGCTTCTGGACGCGCCCGCCCCGACCGTGCCGGTGCTCGCGGCGGTCGGCAGCGACGAGCAAATCGTCGCCCCCGGCGCGGTGGTGACCCAGCTCGAACGGATGCCCACCGGCACGCTCCTCAACATCGAGGGCGCGCGCCACGAGCTGTGGATGGAAACGGCCGCCATCCAGGATCCGCTCTGGACCCGCATCGCCGCACATTTGGAACAGGCGGTGGTGACGGCCTGACGACGGGTCGTCATCGTCCTGTCGGGCCGGACGCTCTGCTGTATTGGTAGATCCCCCGGGACAAGCCCGAGGATCACACTTTAATACCTGGTGCCGGGCCCAACCAGCTCTCATCGTCCGGCTCGACCGGATGATCTCCAGCATCAGATGAAGCTCGGTTTGCTGCCGAGGGTGACGCCCAATCGTTCACCGGTTCAACAGCTCCAGCGCCGCCGCGTGGATCTCGGCGTTCGCCGCGGCGATCGCCCGGCCGCCCGCGTGGACCGGACCGCCTTCCCAGTTTGTAACGACGCCGCCCGCACCCTCCACCACGGCCTGTGGCCCCTGGATGTCGTAAGCCGCGAGGCCAGCTTCGATCACAAGGTCCACCTGCCCCAGCGCGACCAGCGCATAGCCGTAGCAGTCGAGCCCGTAGCGCGTCAGCCGCGCCGCATCGCGCACCCGCTCGAAGGCCGTGCGGTCGGCCAGCGTCCCGACCTCGGGAAATGTCGTCAACAGGATCGCCTCACCGAGGGGCCGGGCCGCTCGCGTACCAAGCGGCCGCACGAACCCGCGATAGAGGAAATCGCTCCGCCCGAAACCGCCGACGAAGCGTTCGTCGGTCCAGGGCTGGTCGATCATGCCGAAGAGCGGCGCCTCGCCGGCGTTCAGCGCAATGAGCACGCCCCAGGTCGGAGCGCCCGCCAGAAAGGCGCGCGTCCCGTCGATCGGGTCGATCACCCACGTGAAGCCGGAGGTGCCCTCCACGGCACCCTCCTCCTCGCCGAGGATGCCGTCGTCGGGCCGGCGCTCGGCCAGCACCGCGCGCATCGCGGCCTCCGCTGCACGATCGGCGGCGGTGACGGGATCGAACCCGCCCTCCAGCTTGTTCTCGGTATCGAGGTCGACGGATCGGAAGAGCGGCAGGATCGCGCCACGTGCCGCGTCCGCCATGGCATGTGCGCAGTCGCGAAGGTCGGACTGCAGCGCCGGATCCGTTAGTGTCATGGGTCCCCCAGGGCCAGCGGCGGCCGGGTGAGTGGCCGCCGCGCCGGGGTTCCATACGGCCGGGCTCAGGTCAAGACCCGGCCCAAGCCTCGTCAGGCCACGTCGCTGAGGACGCGGGCCAGATCGAAGAGACGGCGACGCTGTTCTTCCGGGATGGAGTAGTAGGAGCGCACGAGCTCCTGCGCCTCGCGGTCGACCATCAGGTCGCCCTGCTCGCTCATCGAGGACATCTCGGCCATCGCGGCCTCACGATCCTCGCTGTCGAGCCCTTCGAAGAAGAACGCGATCGTCACGTCCATTGCATGCGCGATATCCCAGAGGCGGGACGCGCTGACGCGGTTCATGCCGGTCTCATACTTCTGGATCTGCTGGAACTTGATCCCGACCAGATCGCCAAGTTGTTGTTGCGTCATTCCCACCATCCAGCGACGATGGCGAATGCGCTTGCCGACGTGAACATCAACAGGGTGTTTCATTTGTTTTTGACCTTTTGCACTCGATGGTTTCCCCAAACCACCCCTCGACATGCAAGCCGCGTGCCAACTTTTGATTGTGTCCCCATTATGTCAGGCGAAGCCCTGAAGCGGCACTCGCGTGAGGATCGCAGTGATACCCGCATGGAGGGAGGCCACAAAGCCGCCATAGTGCCAGACGGGCATTTCGCAAAACGCATTGCATTTTGCACACACGCTATGGTTTATCGCGTTATGCGAAAGCATCGGCGGTATTCTGCCACTCCAGTGTGCAAGGCAGCCGGCCAAATGGCGGCAAACCGCCTAAGTTGTTGCGGAACCGACAAAATTATTACGATCCGTTGACAGACCCCTCTTCGACGCCTCCGCTCCGCGCTCTCGTGCAGCGTTACGCCTCTCCCGGCTCGGTTGAGTGGATTGGCACTCGATCCAACCGCCGCGAGAATCTTTCCGAGAGGGTATCCGCGGTGCTGACGGAGGCCGGTCTTGATGGCGATCACGCCCGGCCGGGCAAGCGTGCGCTGACCCTGGTCCTCGCGGAGCATCTTCCCGTCGTCGCCGCGCTGTGTGGGCGCGAAGAAGTCTCGCCTGCGTTGCTCCGCCGCAACATCGTGGTGTCGCGCCTGAACCTCGCCGCGATGCGGGGGCGCAGGCTGCGGATCGGGACCGCCTTGATCGAAGTGACGGGCCCGTGCGCTCCCTGCTCGCGGATGGAGGAGGCGCTCGGCCCCGGCGGCTACACCGCCGTTCGGGGCCATGGCGGCGTCACCGCCTGTGTCATAGAACCGGGCCGTGTCGTCGTCGGCGACGCGGTCACGCCTCAGGACGCGGCGGAGCGCGCCTGACGCTTCCGCTCATGCGGGTCGAGATAGCGCTTGCGCAGCCGGATCGAGGCCGGTGTCACCTCCACCAGTTCATCGTCGTCGATGTAGGCGATGGCCTCCTCGAGGCTCATCCGCGTCGCGGGCGTCAGCTTGACCGCATCATCCTTGCCCGCGGCCCGGATGTTGGTGAGCTGCTTGCCCTTGAGCGGGTTCACCTCGAGGTCGTTGTCGCGGGAATGCTCGCCCAGGATCATGCCCTGATAGACCTTCTCCCCTCCGCCGATGAAGAACTTCCCGCGATCCTCCAGGTTGAAGATCGCATAGGGCACGGACGTCCCGGTCTCCATGGAGATCAGCACGCCCTGCCGCCGCCCGGGGATCGACCCCTTGTAGGGCGCCCAGGAATGGAAGACGCGGTTGAGCACGCCGGTGCCGCGCGTGTCGGTCAGGAACTCGCCGTGATAGCCGATGAGGCCGCGAGAGGGGACGGTCGCCACGATCCGCGTCTTGCCGCCGCCGGCCGTCTTCATTTCCTGAAGCTCGCCCTTGCGGGCGCTCAGCTTCTCGACCACGACGCCGGAGTACTCCTCGTCGACGTCGACGGTGACTTCCTCGATGGGCTCCAGCCTGTCGCCGTCCTCCTCGCGGAACAGCACCTGCGGGCGGGAGATGGAGAGCTCGAAGCCCTCGCGGCGCATGTTCTCGATCAGCACGCCCATCTGCAGTTCACCGCGCCCCGCGACCTCGAAGGCCTCGCCGCCCGGCGTGTCGGTCACGCGGATGGCGACGTTGGACTCCGCCTCTTTCATCAGGCGGTCGCGGATGACGCGGGACTGCACCTTGTCGCCGTCCTGCCCGGCGAGCGGGCTGTCGTTGATGCCGAAGGTCACGGTGATGGTCGGCGGGTCGATGGGCTGCGCCGGGATCGGTTCGGACACGCCCGTGTCGCACAGCGTATCGGCCACGGTTGCCTTGCTCATCCCGGCGATGGAGACGATGTCCCCCGCCTCCGCCTGGTCGATCGGCTGCTGGGCGAGGCCGCGGAAGGCGAGGATCTTGGACACGCGGAAGCGCTCGACCTCCTGCCCCTCGCGGCTCAGCGCCTTGATCTGCTGGCCGGTCTTCAGCGTCCCGGTCTCGACCCGGCCCGTCAGGATCCGGCCGAGGAAGCTGTCGCCGCCCAGCGTGGTGGCGAGCATGGTGAAGGGCTCGTCCCGCTTCTCGATCTGCTTCGGGGCGGGCACATGCTCGATGACCAGTTCGTAGAGCGCGTCGAGATTTTCCCGCGGGCCGTCGAGCTCCGCATCCGCCCAGCCGGAGCGGCCGCTGGCATAGAGCACCGGGAAGTCGAGCTGTTCCTCGTCGGCGTCGAGTGCCGCGAAGAGGTCGAACACTTCGTCGAGCGCCCGGTCCGGCTCCGCATCCGGCTTGTCGACCTTGTTGAGCACGACGATCGGGCGCAGGCCCAGCGCCAGCGCCTTCGAGGTCACGAACTTGGTCTGCGGCATCGGCCCCTCGGCCGCGTCGACCAGCAGCACCACGCCATCGACCATGGAGAGGATCCGTTCGACCTCGCCGCCGAAATCGGCGTGGCCGGGCGTGTCCACGATATTGATGCGGGTGCCCTTCCACTCGACGCTGGTCGCCTTGGCGAGGATCGTGATGCCCCGCTCCCGCTCCAGATCGTTCGAATCCATCGCGCGCTCGGCGACGGCCTGGTTGGCGCGGAAGGCGCCCGACTGTTTCAGGAGCTCATCGACAAGGGTCGTCTTGCCGTGGTCCACGTGCGCGATGATCGCGATGTTGCGAAGGTCCATGTGCCTGCATCCGGTCCGGGTGGGGGTTCTGGCGCCGCTTGAACCCCATTTCCGGTCCGGATGCCAGCGCCGATTGACGCGCGCCGATCCGCGCCGGTCAGATCTGGCGGGGCGTAGCCCCTCGCAGGCGCGTCGCGACCTCCCGGCCCAGCGTCAGCGGCTGCCCGGTCGAGAGGTCGATCTGCGCGATCGCCGCCAGCACCGGATCGTCGGACTGCCGCGCGAGGGAGACGACGAGCTGCAAGGCGTAGCGCACGCTATCCTCGCGCCGGGTGATCAGTGCCTCCAGCAGGCGCAGCCGGGCCCGGCCCAGATCCCGTTCCGGCGTCGCGGGCTCCGGCATCGTCCATGCGCCGTCCTCATCGAGCGGCAGGCCGGCAAGGGCCGCATGAAGCGCGCCAGGGCCCGCGACGGGCTTTGCAAGGCAGAGATCGGCGCCGGCGGCCCGTGCGGGCCCCGCGACATCGTCCTGACCCGACAGCACGACAATGCGCGGCTTGCGAAAACCCATGGAGGCCATGCGTGCGACCAGCTCCAGTCCGTCGCCATCGGGCAGGCCGGGATCGACGATCACCACGTCGGGCCGCCAGGACATCAGGTGGCGCTCCGCCGCGGCGAGCCGGTCGGCCCGGCGGACCCGCGCGCCGCCAGCGCGCGCCATCAGGCCCAGCGCCTCGGCCGCGCTCTCGCTGTCCTCCACGATCAGGACGGACAGGCCGGACAGGGGCAGCGGGGCGGAGCCCCCCTCGGCGGCGAACGGCAGTGCAACGACATTCATCGGGGGCTTCTCCTCCAGGACTGACACGTCCCTTCATCGCGCCCCCGGCACGAAGATTCGGTTAATGCGCGAGCCCTCCGTACTATTCGGTATTGGTTCGAGGATTTGACCAAAATGCTTGACGTGGGGTCGCCGCATGGTACGCCTTCTCAAGCATGAAAAAGGCCGCAAAGGCCCCTGCAACGCAACAATCCTTTGGGAGGATCAAGATGAAACTGTCCAGGCTCCTTGCGGGCACGGCCCTCTGTGCCGCTGTCGCCACCACGGCCCCGGCCCAGGAAACGCTCGAGATGACCTCGGCCTTCTCCGAGAACCTGCCGATCCTCGGCACGGCCGCCGTCAACTTCGTCGACAAGATCAACGGCATCTCCGAGAGCGTCGAGTTCGAGCACTACAACCCGGGCGAGCTGGTCCCGACGCTCGAAGCGCTCGACGCCGTCTCCAACGGTTCGGTCGACGCGGCCTATACAACCGCGGGCTACTGGCAGGGCAAGATCACATCCGCCTCGCTCTTCGCCGCCGTGCCATTCGGCCCGGAAGCGGGCGAGTTCCTCGCGTGGATGATGTACGACGACGGGCTGGAGCTCTTCCAGCGCATGTATGACGAGAACGGCTACGACGTGCATGTCATCCCCTGCGGCATCATCGCGCCGGAAACCTCGGGCTGGTTCAAGAACGAGATCAACTCGGTGGCCGATCTCGAGGGGCTGAACATGCGCTTCTTCGGCCTGGGTGCCGAGGTGATGCAGCGGCTGGGCGTCTCGACCTCGCTGCTCGCGGGCGGCGACATCTTCCCGGCGCTGGAGCGCGGCGCGATCGACGCGACCGAGTTCTCCATGCCGCGGATCGACGCGCGCCTGGGCTTCTACAACATCGCGAAGTTCAACTACTTCCCCGGCTGGCACCAGCCCGCCACGCTCTTCGAGCTGCTGATCAACAAGGACCGCTGGGAAGACCTGGACGAGCGCGCACAGCGCCAGATCGAAGTCGCCTGCATGGCCAACATCACCGACAACTACGCCGAGGGTGAGGCCACCAACTTCGAGGCGATGCGGACCAACACCGAAGAGCACGGCGTGACCATCAAGACCTGGTCGCCCGAGATGCTGGAGACGTTCGAGACCACCTGGAACGAGGTCGCGGCCGAGCTCGCCTCCGAGGACGAGTACTTCGCAGAGGTCTGGGCCGACCTGCAGGAGTTCCGCGAGGGCTACAACGTCTGGAACTCCAACATCTACCTGCCGCGCCCGCGCTGATCGCGCGCTTCGGCTGACCTGACACGGGGCGGCTCCACGCGGGGCCGCCCCTTCCCGACACGCACCATCCCGCGAGGCCCGCAATGACGCACGAGCCCACCAACGCCCCTCACTCCGCCCTGGCGGAGGAGGAGTTCGTCGCCGTCACTGATCCCGGGGAGATCAACCGGGCCGAGCATACGCCGGGTGACCGCTTCGTCGTCCACACCTCCAACATCTTCTCCTGGCTCTACCCGATCCTGATGGCAGCGATCTGCGCGCAGGTCATCCTGCGCGGCACCGGCAACAACCAGGCGTGGCTCGACGACCTGCAATGGTGGCTCTACGGCGCCGCGATCATGATCGGCATCGGCTTTGCCGTGACGACCAAGAGCCATGTGCGCGTCGACATCTTCCACGCCAACTTCCGGACCGAGAAGAAGGCGCGGGTCGAGATCTTCGCCCTCGCCTGGCTCTTCCTGCCCTTCATCATCCTGTCCTGGGACGTGAGCTTCCACTACGCGATAAGCTCGATCGAGGCGCGCGAGGGCTCCGACAGCCCCAACGGCCTGCACAGGCTCTACCTGTTGAAGACCTTCCTCAACATAAGCTTCCTGTTCATCGGCATCGCGATCTGGGCGGCCTACTACCGCGAGCTGCGCCGGCTGACCGTGCCGCACCTGTGGAAGCAGCTCCTGATCGCGCTGCCCTCGACCATGTTCCTGGTGAACCTCGCCATCTACTACGCGATCTACTGGTACCTGCGCCTCTTTGGCCCGGCGGAGCTCGAGGCGCGCCGCATCACCCGCGAGCCGATCTTCGAGACCACGACCGTCCTGGGCGTGGAGATCCTGTGGACGATGCTCTTCACCTTCATCCTGACGCCCGCGCTGATCCTCGCCGCGTGGCTCCTGCGCCGCCGCGAGGCCTGATCCATGTTCCTGCTCGAGGCCATCGCGCCCTATCTCGACATCAACCAGCTCGCCGTGCTGGCCATGTTCCTGGTGTTCATCGCCATGCTGTTCACCGGTATCCCCGTCGCCTACGCGCTGGTCGGGGTCAGCCTCGTCTTCGTGATGGTGGCCGAGCTCGTGCTCGATCCCTCGCGCCAGCTCTTTCGCGACGTCATCGAATTCGACCGAACCGGCATCGACTACCGAAGGCTCGGCGCGCTCGGCGGGCGCATCTTCGGCGGGCTCATCAAGAACCCCGTGCTTGTGGCCCTGCCGATGTTCATCTTCATGGGCCTGATGCTCGACCAGTCGGGCGTGGCCCAGCGCATGATGCACTCGATGCAGAAGCTCTTCGGCGGACTGCGCGGCGGGCTGTCGCTGACGGTGCTCCTCATCGGCATCATCCTCGCCGCCTCGACCGGGGTGATCGGGGCCTCCGTGACGCTGCTCGGCGTCATGGCGCTGCCCGCGATGATGAACCAGAACTACTCCAAGCCCATCGCAACCGGAACCATCGCCTCCGCGGGCACGCTCGGCATCCTGATCCCGCCCTCGATCATGCTGGTCATCATGTCGGACCAGCTCGCCATCAGCCTCGGCGACCTCTTCATGGGGGCACTCTTTCCGGGGCTGATCCTCGGCGGTCTCTACATCCTCTTCATCGTCGTCTTCGGCCTCCTGAACCCGTCAGCCATGCCGGTGCCGGAAAAGACCGACGAGGTCGGCTGGCCCGTGATCAAGGAGGTGCTGCTCGCCGTCCTGCCGCCGATGCTGCTGATCCTGCTGGTGCTCGGCTCGATCTTCGCCGGGGTGGCGACGCCGACCGAAGCCTCGGGCCTCGGCGCGGCGGGCGCGACCGTCCTCGCATTCGCCAACGGGCGGCTGAGCTGGAAGGTCCTCAAGGAGGTCAGCCGCTCCACGATGAACTCCACTGGCTACATCGTGGGTATCTTCCTCGCTGCGAACTTCTTCGCCTTCATCCTGCGCCGTTACGGCGGGGACGAGATCGTGGAGACGCTGGTGACCTCCGCCTTCCAGGACCCCTACATGGTCGTGGTCTTCATCCTGTTCATCGTGTTCCTCCTCGGCTTCCTGCTCGACTGGATTGAGATCACGCTGATCATCATGCCGCTGATGCTGCCGATCGTCCTCGGCCTGGGGCTGGAGATCGAGGGCTTCAACCAGGTCCAGGACCCCGAGGTCGTGTGGTTCGCGATCCTCGTCGCCGTGACGCTCCAGACCTCGTTCCTGACGCCACCGGTGGGCTTCGCGCTGTTCTATCTGAAGGGCGTCTGTCCGCCCTCGATCAGCCTCGGCCACATCTACCGGGGGATCATCCCCTTCGTGGCGCTGCAGCTGCTGGGCCTCTTCATCGTGTTCGAGTTCCCGACACTGGTGACCTGGCTGCCAAGCGTTGCCTACGGCAACTGACGGGAGGCGGGGGCCGGCAGACGCTCCCCGCTCTTCGTTTCCGTTTTCCAGCCGTCGCTGATCGCCCCCCTCGACTGTCCGCGCACGGTGAAATTGGTACGGGCTGACTATGCCGTCGTAGGCCCAGTCCACTCGTTGTCGGCCACACGGCCCACGCACCGCTCACACCCTGTCACGAGACCGTAGAGGCCCCTGCGATCCGCCCCGATCTTTCCCAGATCGGGGGCAGTGCCACCAGATCGCAGGAGTTTCACGATGTCCGCCCTAGACCAGGTCCTCACCTCCCCCGCCGCGCGCGCCCTGACGCTCGCACTGACCCGCATCACCATGGCGGGGCTCCTCTTCTGGTGGGGGCTCGTGAAGGGCCTGAACACCGGCGTCGGCCCGGCGGTCTCCGAAGGGTTCTACGGTGGAGCGTTCGGCGGCGCGCTCCTCATCGCCTTCGGCTGGGTGCAGGTGCTCGCGGCCCTCTCGCTGGCGCTGGGGCTGGCGCGGGGCGTGCTGCTGCCGTTCCAGCTTGTCGTGAACCTCTCAACGCTGGCGGTGACCGCGGCCTGGGTGGTCGATCCGTTCTGGCTGTGGATGCCGGGCGAGAGCCCCCGCGCCGCCGGCTATCTCTTCTACCCCTCCGCCATCGTCGCCGCGGTTTCCGTCCTCCTCATCGCCTTCCGCCACGAAGACCGCTACGCGCTGGACCACGTTGTCTTCGGCAAACGGAGTGCGGCAGCCTGAAGCGAGAGCGGCCCTCGAAGAGAAGAGGGCCGCGCCCTCCTGGAGAAGGGTGAAAACCGTCCCGCAAACGCTCCTGCGCATCGTTTGAGGTGTGAACGGGCGACCACAGGGCGGCCTTTCGGCCGAGCGGGCGCGTGCTTCGAAGTAGTACCACCCCGGACGTGATCCGGGGTCTTTCGCTACGGAGCGCTTCGAGGCCAAAAGATCCCGGCTCTGCGGCCGGGACGGTGGTTCCTCTCACAACCGCCCCGGACGTGATCCGGGGCCTTTCGGAAGCAGCGCCTACAGTCGACGTAACCCCGCGACCAACACGCAAGAAGTCCAGCCGGGCGGCACCACCGGGCAGCGCCCGACCTTCCCCACGGGAGGGCGCTGGCCTCACTTCGGCTCCCCGAAGACCTCCCGCAGCTCCGCCACCTGCGCCTCGGTGAGCCCCCGCGGCCCCAGCCCGCGCGTCAGTAGCGCCAGCTTCGCGGTCTCCTCCAACTCCTCCATGGCGTAGACGGCGTCCTCGAGCGTGCTGGCGCTCACCACGGGGCCATGGTTTGCGAGCACCACCGCCGCATGCGCTCCATCGAGATCGCGCACCGCGTCCCCCATCCTCGGATCACCGGGGCGGATGTAGGGGAGCAGCTTCACCGCACCCAGCCGCATCACCGAATAGGGCGTCAACGGCGGTAACATGTCGTCGGCATCCACGTCCGGCAGCATCGACAGCGCCACCGAATACGTGGAATGCAGGTGAACCACCGCCCCCGCTTCCCGCGTCGCATAGAAAGCCTCGTGCAGCGGCATCTCCTTGGTGGGCCGATCGCCCCCCACATGCCGCCCGCCATCGTCGAACCGCGCCAGCCGCGCGGGATCGAGGAAGCCCATTGACGATCCCGTCGGCGTCACCAGGAGCCCGCCATCGGAAGTCCGCGCCGAGATATTCCCCGACGCCCCGCAGGTCAGCCCCCGGTCGAAGAGCGACTTCGCCAGCAGGCAGATCCGCTCGGCCAGATCGCTATCGCGCATCGAGCACTCCTGCGGCGCGGGCGAAGAAATCCTCCTGCCCGAAATTCCCCGATTTCAGCGCCAGCACCAGCGGCCGCCCCCGCACGCGCAGGGCAGGCACGCCGGGCGCGATCTCCGGCCCGATCTCCAGCGCCCTGGCCCCGAGACCTGCGACCACCGCGCCCGAGGTCTCGCCACCCGCGCTGATGATGCGCGTGACGCCGCGCTCGGCCAGCAGCCCCGCAAGATCCGCGAACAGCGCCTCGATGGCTCCGGCCACCTTCTCACGCCCATGCGCCGCCTGCGCCGCCGCCACCGTCGCCGGATCGGCGGAGGAATAGATCAGCGGGCACTCGCGCCCCGCGGCCCAGTCGGCGAGCTCCGCCGCCGCCAGCCCGCCGAGCACCGCCTCCGCCGTCACCTCCCGGCCCTCGTGCGCTTCCAGATGCCGCGCCACCTGCCCCCGCGTCGCACGCGAGCAGGAGCCGGAGAGGATCACGCAGGGCCCTGTTTCGCCCTGCCACTCCGCGGCGTCACCCGCCGGGATCCCGAAATTGGCGGGCAGGCCGAGTGCGATGCCCGAGCCACCGGTAACGAGCTTCCGCCCCGCCGCCGCGTGCCCGATCGCCATCAGATCGGCGTCCCGCACCGCATCGACGATCACCATGGCACGCGGCCCGTTCAGCGCCGCCCGGATCGCGTCGGCACCCCGCCAGACCACCTCCGCCCCGATATGCGCGACGTCCCAGTCCGTCTGCGGCGCCAGCACCCGGCGCAGGTCCGGCTCGCGCATGGACGTCAGCGGGTGATCTTCCATCCCGGAGCGGCTGAGGAGCTGGTCGTTCACGAAGAGATGCCCCTGGTAGACCGTCCGCCCCGCCCCCGGGAAGGCCGGACAGACCACCACCCGATCCTCGCCCAAGCGCTCCGCCAGCGCCTGTGCGACGGGGCCGATATTACCGGCGTCCGTCGAATCGAAGGTGGAGCAGTATTTGAAAAGCACCTGCTCCGCCCCCTGCCCCAGCAGCCAGTCGCAGGCCGCGAGGCTCTGCGCCACCGCCTCCTCCGCCGGGATGGTCCGGGACTTCAGCGCGATCACCGCGGCGTCCTCGTCTCCCGCCGCCCCCTCCGGCACACCGGAATACTGCACCACCCGCATCCCCGCCTTCGTCAGCGTGTTGCCGAGATCGGAGGACCCGGTGAAGTCGTCACCGATGCAACCCAACCTCACGGCGCCACCGGATCGAAGAGCGGCGGCGCATCCAGCCGCCAACCGAACCCGCAGTCGAGCGCCGGGAACGCCCGCGTCACCAGCGGATCGTGCCCGGGGATCACCAGGGACGGCGTGTTCGCCAGCGCCTGGATCGTGTCGAAGCCCCTCAGCATGTCCTCCGCATCCACCACGATCGGGAACAGCCGCCGCTGCAGGAAATTCTCGTAGTAATGGGATGCATCGGAGGCGAGGCACATCCACCCCGCCGCCGTCTTCACCCGTACCGCCTGCAGGCCCCGCGAGTGGCCGCCGATGCAGTGGACCTCGACCCCCGGCGCGACCTGCCCCGCGCCCTCATGGAAGACCACCCGGCCCGAATAGACCCGCCGGACCATCTGGCAGACATGCTCCGCGGTGAACGGCATGCGCAGCACGCCCTCGCACATGCAGGGCCCGGTGGCGAAGGCCATCTCGGCGGCCTGCAGGTGGAAAGTCGCATTCGGAAACCGGTCGAGCCCGCCTGCGTGGTCATAGTGCAGATGCGTGATGACGACCGTATCCACGTCCTCGGCCGCCACGCCGATTCCGGCCAGCGCCTCGGCCGGCTCGCGCAGGATGGGCCGGTCGCGCACCGCCGCCTCCTCCGCCGTATAGCCGGTATCGACCAGGATCACCCGGCTGCCAGACCGCAGGACCCAGATGAAGTAGTCCATGTCGTGGGCGCTCGCATGGTCGTCGTCGAACATGAAGCTGTCATTGCGGGTGCGCGCGTTCCGCTCCGAGTACTTCAGCGCGAAGACCTGCCAGAGTTCATCCATGATGCGCCGCACCCCGCTTGCCGAACCCATGCACCGTGCGCCCCGCAAGCATCGGCGCGATGTGCGCGTCCTGCGCCTGCATCGCGTCGCTGCCCAGATAGGCGGCATAGCCGTCCGAGTCCTCGAAGGTTGCGAAGAGGTAGATCGTGTCGGGCCGCCTCGGGCTCCAGAACGATTCGTAGGTGGAGTAGCCGGAGGAGCCGGACACGATCGGATCGTGGGCATCGCCCACGACGTCGTAGACGGAAAACCCCTCGCCGGCCTTCGCCTCCAGAATGGTCGCTACAAAGAACATCGGCTCCTCCCGAAACGGAGCCTATCGTCCTGAAATCCAAGGAGGCAAGCGCGCTTGGTAGCCGTGGCCGGACTCGAACCGGCACGCCTCGCGGCGGGGGATTTTGAATCCCCTGCGTCTACCAATTCCGCCACACGGCCAGCGCCTCGCTTCTAGACCACACAGGCGCGGCACGGGCAAGCGGTGAAAAGCCGCCGACGCGCGGCTCCGCGCCGCGGAAAGTTGTGTGCATCTGCACAAACCCGGCACTGCGTCGTGGACAGAATCCCGCCCCCCTGCTACCGCTACGCGCATGCTTCGCGCCATGTACAACCAGACGCTTGCCCTCGCCGAGACGCGCTACGCGCTCTGGGTGCTGGCCATGGTCAGCTTCATCGAAAGTTCGGTCTTCCCGATCCCGCCGGACGTGTTGCTGATCCCCATGGTGCTCGCCGCACCGCACCGCGCCTGGCTGATCGCCGGGGTCTGTACGGTGGCCAGCGTGCTGGGCGGCGGCTTCGGCTATTGGATCGGGGCGGAACTGTTCGAGACGATCGGTCAGCCGGTGCTCCAGTTCTATGGCAAGGACGCGCTCTTCGCCGACTTCGCCCGGCAGTACAACGACGCGGGCTTCTGGGCCGTGATGTTCGCGGGCATGACCCCGTTCCCATACAAGGTGGTCACCATCGCCTCGGGCGCGACGGGCCTCGACTTCACGACCTTCATGGTGGGCTCCGTCATCTCGCGCGGGGCGCGCTTCTTCATCGTGGCGGCCCTCCTGTGGAAGTTCGGCGACCCGATCCGCGAGTTTATCGAGCGTCGGCTCGGCTGGCTCTTCGCCGCTGGCCTCGGGGCGCTCGTCGCCGGTTTCGCGGCGGTGCGGCTGCTCTGATGACGGATGGAGCGCGGAAGGCCCTCGTGCTCGTCGCGGGCGCGGGTTCGGCTGCCCTGCTGATCGGCGCGCTCCTCTTTCAATATGTCGGCGGCCTCGCGCCATGCCAGATGTGCCTGTGGCAGCGGTGGCCCCATGCCATGGCCATCGCCCTGGTCCCGTTGGCATTTCTCCTGCCGACCCGCCTGATTGCGGCGCTCGGTGCGCTCACGGTCTTCGCCGGAGCCGCCATCGGTGCGTTTCACGCGGGCGTCGAGTGGGACTGGTGGGAAGGCATCACCGCCTGCGCCGGCGCGGGCGACGCGCTCACCGGCCTCTCCGGCGCCGATCTGCTGAGCACTGAAGGCCCCCTCGGCGTCATCCGCTGTGACGAGGCCCCCTGGGTCTTCGCCGGCCTCTCCATGGCCGGGTGGAACGTGGTGGTCTCGCTGGGGCTTGTCGCTTTGTGGTTTCAGGCCGCCCTCATCGAACGGCCTTCCCGGTCCTGAGGGCGATCCTCCTCCCGACGGACCACCTACGCAAGTCTCTCGCATGCCACCTGTGTCGAAGTGTCGACGGCGTCGTTCGTGAACGCAAACGAGACGCTGATGAAGTGCCGATCAAAGCCATCACTCATGCGAACATCGCAAACCTCTCCACAATTCAATGTTAACCAAATTTTAACATATTCTTAGGCGCTTAGCGCTGCCGCAAACTCAGGATCCGATCAATCATAGATACGGGGGCATGACTCGTTACTGATCCGGAATTCATTCAAAGGACTTCAGGAGGATGTCATGAAAGGTACAGGAAGCGTTACTTTTGGTTCCTTCATTGCCGGTGGTGTCGGCGCCGAAATCACACTTGAGGACGGCAGCAAGTGGACGTTTGCAGGCTTTGTGATCGGCCTCACGATAGGTGGTGCCGTCGTGTACGACGTTGAAGGCGACTTCCCCGGTGCAGGTCGCATTGGAGGCTTGTCAACGATAAGCATCGTTGGCGCCGCAGTCGGGGCCGGGAGCTTTCAGATCGAGTGGGGCGACTTCGAAGGCCGGATCGGCCTCGTCAATGGCGATGCAATGGGTGCCGATATTACCGTAGCGGGCGGCGCCGGAGAGTGGACGAAGGGCTGACCCCAACCCCTGCAGATCGCACCCGGCCAGCCCATCGCTGGCCGGGACCCTCGCCTTTCAGGGCCGCGTGGCCAGCGCCCGATCCGACCATGCGGACCACCTGAGCAGGTTCGGGTCGCGTCCGCCGTCTGCGTAATAGACACACATCCGCAGCATGTAGAGGTAGTTGCGATGCGTCTCGTGCCCCTCCTCCCGGTTCGCGTTCACCAGCATGCCGAACAGCACGCCGGGTTCGCGTCCAGCGAGCTGTTCCACGTTGTCGATGCAGATCCGGGCGAGGTCCTTCTGGAAGGTGAGACCGACCCCGGGTATGTCCGTGACCGGACGGCGTTCGGGTGGCGTCATGCTTCCAGTTCGGCATCCCAATAGAGGAAATCCATCCAGCTGTCGTGCAGGAAGTTCGGCGGGAACTTCCGGCCCGTGTTCTGAAGCTGCTCGGGGCTGGGCTGACGCGGCGGCTTGCGCAGCTTCATGCCCGCGCGCTGCAACGTCTTGGAGCCCTTCTTGAGATTGCACGGCCCGCAGGCCGCAACGACGTTCTCCCATGTCGTCCGGCCGCCGCGGGCGCGCGGGATCACGTGGTCGAACGTCATCTCGCCCGTCGCACCGCAGTACTGGCAGGTGAACCCGTCGCGCAGGAACAGGTTGAAACGGGTGAAGGCCGCCATCTTCGCAGGCTTCACGTAGTCCTTCAGCACCACGACCGAAGGCAGCCGCATCTCGATGCTCGGCGAGTGCGCAACGGTGTCGTACTCCGCGATGATCGAGACGCGGTCGAGGAACGCCGCCTTCACGGCTTCCTGCCAGGGCCAGAGCGATAGGGGGAAGTAGGAAAGGGGGCGGTAATCGGCGTTCAAGACGAGGGCGGGATGATCCTTAAGGTTCCCCGGACTTCGCACGAAGTTGGTGGCGAAATTGCTGACACTCATGGACTCGGCTCCCCGTCCCTGCCTGCCGTGACCGGCACCGAGACGGGACCAAACCCGTCCCATGCGTCGACTATATCTCGCCCCCGCCATCGATCAAGCGTCTAGATGAAGGGGCGTCGCTCTGCCTCACGCGCTGTATAGGACGGATGCATGACGGCCCCGTGACAGATCTTTCCACAGGCTTGTCCACAGCTTCAGACGCGCATGAGCGCGATGTGCGGCGAGGGCGGCAGATGGACCTTGATCCGGTCGCCCGGCGCCACCTCGCCCGATTGCAGGACGACCGCCATCACGCCCGCCCTGAGCGCGACGGAGCCATCGGGCTGCCGGCCCAAGCAGGCCCTCGTCAGCCCCTCCCGGTAGACATCGAGCTGCGCGCAGGGGTTGCGCAGACCGCTGATCGACACGAGCGCCGGACCGAGCCGCAGCAATGTGGATTTTGGCAGGGCATGCAGGTCGAGCCCCTCGGTCAGCACGTTCTCCCCGATCGCGCCGGGCGCAAGGCCGAAGCCCTGCTCAGCCAGCTCCGCGAGCCGCTCGCCCGGGAACAGGTGGACCTGCCGCAGGTTCGGCTGGTCGGGATTCGCCGCCACGCGGGAACGGTGCTGCACCCGCGCCCCGGCATGGCCGTCCCCGGCGACGCCGATCCCCTCGATCAACTCGATCTGCGGCTGCTGCGGTTTGGAGAAGGCATGCCCCGGACCGGCCGAGACCGCCAGTACGCGGCCTTCATGTCGCATCACGGCGGGTCCGTTCGGTAGGCGGATGGTACAGGCGGGTCATCGGCAGATCGTAACACCCCTTCACGACAGCCAGGTCATGATGCGCTGCAGTGCGACCGTCAGCCCGTCGGGGCCGATCCCGTGCGCGATCCCCGGGCTCACATGGGTCTGCACGTCGAAGTCCGCGGCCTCCAGCGCCTGCGCGGCGAGCCGCATCGAGTCGAAGGGCACGACCTCATCCGCATCGCCGTGGACGAGCTGAACGGGCGGTTTCGTCCGCACCTCATCCAGCGCGTCGGGCTCCAGCAGCCGCCCGGAGAAACCGACGATGCCCGCCAGCTGCTCGGTCCTCCGCGGGCCGACATGCAGGCTCATCATCGTGCCTTGCGAGAAGCCGACGAGCACGGTGCGGCTCGCCGGGATCCCCTCCTGCTCGGTCACCTCGTCGAGATAGGTGTTCAGGAGATCGACCGAGCGGGCGAAGCTCTGCCCCATCTCCACCTCGGAGGAGCCGTCCATCCACGGGATCGGAAACCACTGATATCCCATTGGATTGACGGCGTTTCTCTCCGGCGCGTTGGGCGACAGGAAGGTCACGTTCGGTAGGTGCGGCGCCAGCGGATCGGCGAGCCCGATCAGGTCGTTGCCATCCGCGCCATAGCCGTGGAGCAGGATCACGAGCGCGTCCGCCGTGCCCGATCGGGCATCCCGGCGCGGTCCGGTCAGTACGGTCATCTCAACCCTTTCTTCATGTCTCTAACGTATGCCCTCTCGCGACTTCGCATGGCGATAGTAGGCCCAAAGCAGCCGTGCGGCGACGGCGCGCCACGGGCTCCAGGCGGCGGCCATCTCGCGCAGGGCGGCGTCCTTCGGCCGCTCCGGCAGCTCGAAGATCAGGCGCGCGGCCTCCTGCAGGGCGAGGTCGCCGGGCGCGAAGACGTCGGCACGGCCCAGGGAGAACATGGCGTAGATCTCCGCCGTCCAGACGCCGATGCCCTTCAGCTCGACGAGGCGGGTCACGACCTCGTCATCGGGCAACGTGCGCAGGGCGGCGTAGTCGAGGTCGGCCTCGGCCAGCGCGCGAACATAGCGGATCTTGGGTCGCGACAGGCCGCAAGCCCGTAGTGCATCGTCATCGAGCAGCGCGATCCCGGCTGGCGTCAGCGCGCCGGCCCCCTCCAGCCTTCCCCAGATACCGTTTGCCGCAGCGACGGAGAGCTGTTGCGAGACGATGGCCGAGAGCAGCGCCTCGAACCCTTCGGGCTTCAGCCGCAGCGGCAGCGGCCCGGTCATCTCCAACGCCTCGGCGAAGCGCGGCTCGGCCGCGGCCAGCCACGTGGCGCCCTCGGCGAGGCATGCTTCGGAGTGGATGATCCGCCCGACGCTCATGCTATTCCCAAGAGCCCAGGCAGCTCGGCCATGTTGCGGAAGGCAACGGCGCCGTCGACCGCCTCACCGCCCCCGGGCAGGTAGGCGAAACAGGCGAGCCCCGCCGCCCGCGCCGCCGCCATGCCGGATCGGCTGTCCTCGATCACCACCGTGTGCTCGGCCGCAGCCCCGGTCCGGGTCAGCGCTTCGAGGAACACGTCCGGCGCGGGCTTCGGCCGGGCGACATCCTCCACCGACACAATGCGATCGCCGAAATACCGGGCGAGCCCGGTTCGCCCCAGCGTGATCGCCATCTTCGCCCGCGGCCCGTTGGAGCCGACGGCCATCGGGATACCGCGCGCCGCACAAAGGGCGAGCACCGCCTCGACGCCCGGTACGGTCTCCACTTCCCGTTCCAGTACCGTGAAGATCTCCGCGTAAAGCCCTTCCACCCAACCGGTTTCGAGGGTCGCACCCGCGGCGCGCGCCTGCTCCGCCGCTCCTTCGATCGTGCCGCCGACGAAGCTCCGCATCACCCGCTCCAGCGGCCAGTCGAGGCCCCGGCGGGCGAGGTTGTCGCGGATCGCGCGGTTGCTCAGCACCTCGCTGTCCACCAGCACGCCGTCGCAATCGAAGATCACCGATCGGTACAATTTGCTTTCTCCCGCGCGGCGGTTCAGAACGTCGGCATGACCCAAGCCGAAGCCTTTGTCGATGATAGCCGCGCCCTGCGCAATGTCGGCGTTCTGGTCGCGGCACAGGGCGTGATGGGCGCGCAGATGCCGATCAGCTTCGTGCTGGGCGGCCTCGCAGGACAGCTCCTGGCGGAGAACAAGCTCTACGCCACGCTCCCGATCTCGATGATCGTCCTCGTGTCGATGTTCGCGGCGCCCGTCCTCTCCTCGCTGATGGGCCGCTACGGGCGGCGCACGGGCTTCCTGATCGGCGTGATCGCGGGCGCGATCGGCGCGGCGATCAGCGTCTGGGCGCTGGTGGAGGCGAACTTCACCGCGCTGCTGATCGGCCACGCGATGACCGGCATCTACATGGCGGCACAGGGCTTCTACCGCTTCGCCGCGACGGACACGGCGAGCGAGGCGCTGCGACCCAAGGCAATCTCCTGGGTGCTGGCGGGGGGTCTCATCTCCGCCGTGCTGGGGCCGCAGCTCGTGATCTTCTTCGGCGACGCGTTCCTGCCCTACCCGTTCGTCGGGGGCTACGTGGCGATCATCGCATTGAACCTGATCGGCATTCCGCTGCTCCTGATGCTCGATATCCCCTGCCCGCCCCGCCGCGCTAAGGGTGCGCCGAGCGGTCGGCCCCTGCGGCAGATCGTGGCGCAGCCGCGGGTCTACACCGCCATCATCTGCGCTATGGTCTCCTACGCGCTGATGAACCTGATGATGACCTCCACACCGCTGGCGGTCGTCGGTTGCGGCTTCCCGACGGAGACGGCGGCGAGCGTGGTGCAGTTCCACGTACTGGCCATGTTCGCACCGAGCTTCTTCACCGGACATCTCATCGCCCGCTTCGGAGCGGAGAAGGTGATCGCCGCGGGCCTCACCCTGCTCCTCGCCGCCGGGATCGTGGCGCTGTCGGGGGTGGAGCTTACGCAGTTTTACGCCGCACTCATCCTGCTCGGCCTCGGCTGGAACTTCGGCTTCATCGGGGCGACGGCGATGCTGGGCGGCGGGCACACGATGGAGGAACGCTCGAAGGTGCAGGGCTTCAACGACTTCCTCGTCTTCGGCATGGTCGCGGTGGCGAGCTTCGCCTCGGGCGGGCTGATGAACGGACTTGGCGCGGGCGACGTGCTCCTGGGCTGGACGGCGGTGAACGTCGCGATGGTGCCGTTCCTGCTGCTTGCGGGCGGCGTGCTTCTGCTCTTCGTGCTGCGCAAGGACCGGCTCGCCGCGTGATCTTCGCCGGCGCCGCGGTCTCCGACACGATGGCGGAGTGGGTGGAGGAGGAATTCACCCGGCTCGACACCCTCTTCGGCGACGGCCGCGACCGCCCGCTGATCGAGCCCACCCGCGCCTTCTTCGATGTGCCCAAGGGTCAGGACGAGGCCACGGCCCGCGCGATCTTCGATACCGTTGCGGGGCATTTGCGGATCGATGCGTCCGGCGTCACGCTTATTCGCCAGCCCGAGCAGTTCGAGATCCCGTCGGCTCACTATCACGAGATGGCGAACCCATCCGGGACATACGTGCATGACGAGGACGACCCGATCATAACCTATGATCCCGACATCATGCAGACGCGGATCACTTTCATCGATCTGCTGGCCCACGAGTTGTCGCACTTCATGCTGGCCCAGCACAGTCTGGACCTGATGGCTGACGAGCCGCTTACAGACCTTCTCCCCACTTGGGCAGGGTTCGGAGTGTTCCAGTTGCAGAGTAGGAGCGATATGGGCGCTACTGGCTACCTTGCCGCCCCGACCCGCGCCTACGCGCTTGCCCTGTTCCTGCAACGCCGGGGTGAGGGACCGGCGACGGTGGAGCGCCACCTCGACAGCTGGTCGCGCAAGCAGCTTCGCCGCGCGATCCGGCAACTGGAGCGGCGCGCTACCAGCGACCGGTGAAGGTCCGCACGAGGAGGCTACCCTTACGGCGGAATTCGGAGGCCGCGAGCCCGTCGAAGATCGCCTCGGGCGCCTCCGTCAACCGGGCCAGCATCCGATCCGCCTGCCACGCCGCCCGCAGGGCCGGATAGGCCGCCGCATCGACCGTCTGCCGTCGGGCTGTAGACAGCCGCGTCCGCGCCTCGTCGGCCACCTGCGTGATGGCGCGCGCCACGGCCGGCGGCATGTGCCGGTCCAGCACCGCCTGCCGGTCCAACCCGCCCTCCACCGGCAGCGGATCGCGCGCGGCGGACCACAGCACGGGAAGTGCCGCGAGCAGGCCCGCGGCCCCCTGCGCCCAGCCGACCTCCCGCGCCACCGGGGCCGCATCGGGCGCGCCCAGCGCCCGCACCGCGAGCTCCATCAGCCCGCCCCCGGTCGCCGCGAGATAGGCGTCGAACCCCGGCCGCCCCGGATGGCCGTCATCGTAGATATCGAAGGCCCGCGCATCGATCAGCGCGTCGAAGAGCGGCCGCGGCAGGCGCGTCGCCCCGATGATCTCGCCGAGCGGCAACACCACCTCGTGTCGCCGGGGCGTCGCCCCCTCGTAGAGCTCGCCCACCGCATCGCGCCACCATTGCAGGCGGATCTCGGCAAGGCCCGCCTCGCTCGCCACCCAGGGGGCGCGGGCGACCTCCAGGTTGAAGGCGTAGAGCGGGAAGAGCCGCGCCCGCCCCTCCGGCGGCGCGGTCATGGCCGAGAGGTATCGGTCGGGATCGCCGCGTTCGACCAGCTCCGCGCAGTCCTGCCAGCTCATGCAGGCTCCACGACGAAGACGCCGTAGGCATATGCGGAGCCCCAGCGGCGGAAGAGCGCGACCTCCTGCTCGGCACCTTCCAGCACCTGGCGCAGGGTCTCGTCGGCATCGGGGCGCAGCGCTTCGGCCCGCGCGCCCAAGGGGCCGAGATAGTTGTCCCAATCGCTCTTCGGCTGCACGTAGTCGGCCACGACGTGGAAGCCCGCGCGCGCCACCTTCTCCCGCACCCCGGCGCGGTTGGTCATGGCGGGGTACTCCATCCAGAAGATCTCGGCCTCCTCGGGCCGCTCCTTCACGATCCAGATCGCGTCGGAGAACGCGATGCGCCCGCCCGGCGCCAGAAGCGGTCGCCAGCGTCGCAGCCCCTCCTCGATCCCCAGGAAGTAGAGCGCGCTCTCGCACAGGATGAGGTCGAGCGAGCTCTCTTCGAAGCCCGCATCGCCCATGTCGGCGACCCGCGTCTCCAGCCGGTCCGCCAACCCGGCCGCGTGCGCCCGCTGCTCCAGCGTCTGCAGGTAGGGCGCGTGAAGATCCACCGCCGTCACCCGCGCCTCGGGCAGCGCGCGCAGGGCGACCAGCGACGCGGCCCCGGGGCCGCAGCCCATGTCGGCCATGCGCACCGGCCCGCTCACCCCGGTCTCTCCCAGGGTGCGCAGCGTCGTTTCGTCGGAGCCCGGCCCCTCGCGCAGCAGTCCCTGGTGCAGGCGGAAGATCGGATTGGTCTCGCTCACCGCCTTCTCCTTCGTCAAATATCCCCGCCGGAGGCCTCCGGCGGGTCAGGCAGATGCGCCGTCCCGGATGAGCTTCCAGACCACGGCGTCGCTGAGCGCCTGGAAACTCGCGTCCACGATATTTGGGGAGACCCCGACCGTGGACCAACGCCGACCCGCCCCGTCCTCGCTGTCGATCAGCACGCGGGTCACGGCCTCGGTCCCGCCATTGGTGATGCGCACCTTGAAGTCCACCAGCTTCATGTCGTCGATATAGTCCTGGTAGCGCCCCAGATCCCGACGCAGCGCGGCGGAGAGTGCATGGACCGGCCCCTGGTCCGCCTCGCTCTCGGCAAAGAAGCTGTCGGCGGCCGAGATGATCCGCTCGCCGCCGATCTGCACGACCACGACCGCTTCGGAGACGGTGATGAGCTCGCCCCTCGCATTGCGCCGCTTCTCCACGGTCACGCGGTAGCGTTCCACATCGAAGAACTCCGGCAGCTGGCCGAGGATGCGTCGCGCGACGAGTTCGAAGGAGCCGCGGGCGCTGTCGTAGGCGTAGCCCTGATCCTCGCGCCGTTTCACATCGTCGAGGATATTCTGCAACCGCGGATCGCCCTTTTCCACAACGATCCCGGCCTCTTCCAGGCGGTTCCTCAGGTTGGACTGGCCCGCCTGGTTGCTCATCGGCACGACGCGGGCGTTCCCGACCACCGCGGGGTCGATATGTTCGTAGGTCGTGGGATCCTTGAGGATGGCGGAGGCGTGCAGCCCCGCCTTGTGGGTGAAGGCCGAGGCGCCGACGTAAGGTGCATGGCGGTTCGGCACCCGGTTCAGGATGTCGTCGAGCATCCGGCTGATCCGCGTGAGGTCGGCCAGCTTCCCGGGCGCAATGCCCGTGTCGAAGCGGCTGGCATAAGGCTCCTTCAGCAGCAGCGTCGGGATCAGCGAGGTGAGGTTGGCGTTGCCGCAGCGCTCCCCCAGCCCGTTCAGCGTGCCTTGGATCTGGCGCGCACCCGCATCGACGGCGGCGAGCGAGCCTGCCACCGCGTTCTCAGTATCATTGTGGGTGTGGATGCCGAGCTTCTCCCCCGGCACGCCCGCCGCGATCACCTCGCGCACGATCCGCCCGATCTCCTCTGGGAGCGTGCCGCCATTGGTGTCGCAGAGCACGACCCAGCGGCACCCGGCCTCCAGGGCCTCGTGCAGGCAGGCGAGCGCGTAGTCCGGGTTCGCCTTGTACCCGTCGAAGAAATGCTCCGCGTCGAACAGCGCCTCCCGGCCCTGGGCGACGAGATGGGCGAGGCTCTCGCGGATGTTCTGCCGGTTCTCGTCGAGGGTGATGCCGAGGGCGGTCTCGACATGGAAGTCGTGGGTCTTGCCGACGAGGCAGACGGCCGGGGTGTTCGCGTTCAGAACGGCCGCCAGCACCTCGTCATTCGCCGCCGAGCGCCCGGCCCGCTTGGTCATGCCGAAGGCGGTGAAGGTGGCAGCCTTGAGCTGCGGCGCGCTGTCGAAGAAGTCGCTGTCGGTGGGGTTCGCACCGGGCCAGCCGCCCTCGACATAGCCAAGGCCGAGTTCGTCGAGTGCGGCTGCGATCCGCCGCTTGTCCTCCAGCGAGAAGTCCACGCCATGGGTTTGCTGCCCGTCGCGGAGGGTGGTGTCGAAGAGGGAGAGGGGCTCGCGGGTCATTGGGCGTCATCCGAACCGAAGTGAGAAGGGTGGCGCCTGCACCGCGGGGCACGGCGGGAATGCGCCCGCCCGTCACGCCAAGGGCGTGCCTCTGGCACGACGGGGGCGGTGCGGGCGCCACCCGGCGTACCGCCAGGCGGGACACCTACGGAACCGCTTCGCACGAAGCGTCGCGCTCGGCCCGAGGGGGGCGCAATCGCGCCCGCTTGGGAGGCGGGTCGGGAGCGACGCGGGCTGCTCGCCCGCGGGACATCCGAGCAGAGAGCCAAGCCCGTCATTTCAACACCTCCAGCTTCGCCGGATCGAAGTCAGGGGTCAGCTCCCAGACCGCGCCGTCGGGCGTGTCCTTCACAACGACGCCCGCCGCCACGAACCCGTCCCGGATCGCATCGGCACGCGCGAAGTCCTTGGCGGCCCGCGCATCAGCTCTTGCCGAGATCAGCTTTTCAACAAGCAGCTTCAAATGAACGTCTTCGATAGTCCTCCGGAGCGCCGTATCGCGCCCTAGGTCGAAACCAAGCAGTTCCACACCCGCACGTAGTGCTGCGCCATCTCCTTCCTTCGAGAGACGATGAAGTTCGCTTATGGCACGCGGGGTATTCAGATCATCGGCTAATGCGTCCAGCAGCTCTAACGGTGGGCGGTGTCCGGCGTCGCAGCCAGCGACAATGGCTCGCCATTTCCGCAGCACCGTCTCCGCCTCCTCCGCTGCCCGCGCCGTCCAGTCGATTGGCTGGCGGTAGTGCGTCGAGAGCAGCACGAAGCGGATCACCTCGCCCGGAATGCCTTGGTCCAGCAGGTCCTTCACGGTGAAGAAGTTGCCGAGGCTCTTCGACATCTTCTCGCCCTCGACCTGCAGGAAGCCGTTGTGCATCCAGATCGAGGCCATCTCGGCCCCGTTGGCGCAGCGGCTCTGGGCGGCCTCGTTCTCGTGGTGCGGGAAGGCGAGGTCGATGCCGCCGCCGTGGATGTCGAAGCGCTCGCCCAGGATCTCGCGCGACATGGCGGAGCACTCGATGTGCCAGCCCGGGCGGCCGCGGCCCCAGGGGCTCTCCCATCCCGGCTCGTCGCCCGAGGACGGCTTCCAGAGGACGAAGTCCATCGGGTCGCGCTTGTAGGGTGCCACCTCGACCCGCGCGCCCGCGATCATGTCGTCGAGGTTGCGGTGGGAGAGTGAGCCGTAGTCCGGATCGCTCTTCACGTCGAAGAGCACATGGCCCTCGGCGGCGTAGGCGTTGCCCCTTTCGATCAAGTCCTCGATCATCGCGACCATGCCGCCAATGCTCTCGGTCGCACGGGGCATGTGCGTGGGCTCCAGCGTGCCCAGCGCCGCCATATCTTCCAGATACCACCCGATCGTCTCGTCGGTGATGTCGCGGATCGGGCGACCGGTCTCGGCGGCGCGGGCGTTGATCTTGTCATCCACGTCCGTGAAGTTCCGGACGTAAGTCACTGCCTCCTCACCATAAACATGGCGCAGCAGGCGGTAGAGCACGTCGAAGACCACCACCGGCCGGGCATTGCCGATATGCGCCCGATCATAGACCGTCGGCCCGCAGACATACATGCCGACCTTGCCCTCGTTTACGGGGGTCAGGAGCTGCTTCTGCTTCGTCTTGGTATCGTAGAGCCGGATCTCGGTCATGGCCTTGAGCCTTCGCGCACAGGGGTTGGCCGCGCGGGCTTAGCAGGTCGGATGAGGAGAGAAAACGACGAAACCGCGCGGACGATATGTCAGCGGGTAATGCAGCACCGAATATCGATCAGCATCGTCATTGGCCGCAGCATACGCGCATTCGGTTGGTGCGCAAGCACCTTGCGCCGCGGGTGGTGAGAGGCCAAGGCTTGCGCTCATGAAGCTCTCCTCCCGCATCCGCGCCATCCCCTCGCCCGCCGGCAACGCCTGGGCGATCTACGAGCGCGCCCACGTGCTGAAGGCGCAGGGCGTGGACGTGACCATGCTGACCATCGGCGACCACGACCACGTGACGCCCGAGCCGATCATCGCGGAAATGTCCCGTTCGGCAAGAGGCGGGCATACGGGCTATGCCGCCCTGCCCGGCACGGCCGAGCTGCGCCGGGCCATCGCCGCTCGAGCTGGGGACGGCGTCGAAGCGCAGAACATCTTCGTGACGCCGGGCGGGCAGTTCGCGCTGTTCTGTGCGCTGATGGCGGTGCTCGACCCGGGGGACCGGGCGGTGCTGATCGATCCCTACTATGCGACCTATCCGCTGACAGTACGCTCGGCCGGAGGCGTGCCGGTCATTGCGCGGGCCGACCCCGAGCGTGGCTTCCAGCCCGACCTCGCCGACCTGGCGGAGAAGCTGCCGGGCGCGCGTGCGCTGCTGATCAACTCGCCCAACAATCCGACCGGAGCGGTGTATTCGCGGGAGACGATGGATGGGATCGCCTCGCTCTGCCGCGCGCATGACGTCTGGCTGATCTCCGACGAGGTCTACGACACGCAGGTCTGGGAGGGGGAGCATCTCTCGCCCCGCTCCCTGCCCGGCATTGCGGAGCGGACGGTGGTGATCGGTTCGGTCTCGAAGAGCCACGTGATGACCGGCTTCCGCCTCGGCTGGCTCGTGGCGCCGGAGGAGATGGTCGAGGCGATCTGGGAGCTCGGCGTCTCCACCACCTACGGCGTGGCGGGGTTCGTGCAGGACGCGGCTCTGTATGCGCTTGAAAACGGCGCTGAGATCGAGGCGGAGGTGACGGCGCTCTACCGCCGCCGCCGCGACCTCGCGGTCGAGGCCCTGCGCGGGGCGAACGGCCTGCGGCTCTCGGCGCCGCAGGGCGCGATGTACGTGATGCTCGACATCCGCGCGACGGGGCTGAGCGGCGTGGCGTTCTCGGAGCGGCTGCTGGAGGAGCACCACATCGCCGTGATGCCCGGCGAAGGCTTCGGCGAGGCGGCGGCAGGGCATCTGCGGGTATCGCTGACGCTGGAAGACGACCGGCTGGTCGAGGCGTTGAGGGTGCTGGCGGGCTTTGCGGGGGAGTTGGCGCGGGGATGAGGTCGTGGTGTGGCCCTAGAAGAACTCGTCCGCCCGGCTGATACGCCGGGCCGCGTCCGCCCGAGGCTCCGCCAGTGATCAGGCGAAATCGTCCATTGGACGATTTCCGGGAAGCCCGATCACCCTCCCCACGGAGGGCGCGTTGGCAGCGTCGTTCGTCGAAGCAGCGACATAGAGGCTCAAGGGCGCTGACTTATCAGCACTGTACCAAAAAGCACCCTCCAGGTCGGGCGCGGCCCTCGTTTCTTTGTGCTGTTTGTTGAGCACTCTTGCCGACTCGGGGAGGTGGCGGTTCTAGACCGCAGCGCGCCTGATAAAGACACCGCTGCGCTCGGAAAGGTCCCGGCGCTTCGGCCGGGACGGTGATTTCCGGTTGGAACCGCCCCGGACCGGGTTAGGGGTCTTTCGGGAAAGGCGGCTCGGTCGGAGCCGCCTGCCCTACATTCAGATCAGGCCGCCTTTGAGCGGGGCGGGCCGCGGCGGCGGCGCCGGCGGGGCCGGGATTGCTCGCCGTCCTTGCGCGGGGCACCGTTGGCCGCCTTGCGCGGGCCGCGCGGCTGGCGTTGTGCAGGACCGTCGGGGTGGAGCACCTCGCCGGTGATCTTTTCCACCGCGCGCAGCTTCTTCTCCTCATCGGGCGCGCAGAGCGTCACCGCGACGCCATCCGCGCCGTTGCGCGCCGTCCGGCCGATGCGGTGGACGTAGTTCTCCGGCTCGTCGGGCAGGTCGTAGTTCACCACGTGTGTGATGCCCTTCACATCGATCCCGCGCGCCGCGATGTCGGTGGCCACCAACACCCGGACCTTGCCGAGCTTGAAGGCGCCAAGCGCCTTTTGCCGCGCGTTCTGCGCCTTGTTGCCGTGGATCGCGTCGGCGGCCACGCCGTCCTTGACGAGGTTGGCCGCCACGCGGTCCGCGCCCCGCTTGGTGCGGGCGAAGACGATGGCGCGCTCGACGCCCGGGCCGCTGACGATCTCCGCGAGGCGGGCACGCTTGCGGGCGCCCTCCACGAGCTCGACCGACTGCTCGACCTTGCCCGCGACGGTGGACTGGGGCGCCACCTCGACCCGGACCGGATCGGTCAGGAACGTCTCGACGAGACCCGAGATCTCGGACGGCATGGTGGCCGAGAAGAGCGCGGATTGCCGCCGCGGGTGCAGCATGGAGACGATACGCTTGACCGGCTTCACGAAGCCCATGTCGAGCATCCGGTCGGCCTCGTCCAGCACCACGAAGCGCACCTCGTCGAGGCGCACCTTGCGGTCGTCCACGAGGTCCGTCAGCCGGCCCGGCGTCGCGATCAGCACGTCGACGCCGCGCGACAGCGTGCGGATCTGCCCGCCGCGCGAGGTGCCGCCCAGCACGAGGCAGGTGGAGATGCGCGCGCCGCCGGCGAAGCGGCGGAACTCGTCCTGGATCTGAACGGCAAGCTCCCGCGTCGGCGCAAGGATGAGCGCACGCGCCGTGCCGGGCGTCGGACGGCCCTTCATGCCGAGGATGTGGTGCAGGATCGGCAGCGCGAAGGCCGCGGTCTTGCCCGTGCCCGTCTGCGCGAGGCCGAGGATGTCGCGCCCCTGAAGCTGCGGGCCGATAGCCTGCGCCTGGATCGGGGTCGGCATCTCGAAGCCTGCGCGCGCCAGCGCATCGGTGATCGGCTTGGCGAGGCCAAAGCCGGCAAATGTCGTGTTCGTCAAAGGAATATCCCGTTGCCGCGAAACGCGGCCTGACGGCGGGCCGGGCGCAACCGGACTGCCGGAAAATATGAGCGATGTTCGGGTCAGGCCCACGAGAGGGGCTTGGCGCGCTGCGCCATCGCATCGATCGGTTCCCGTGGAACCGACCCACGGCACGAGGCACTGCCCCGCTCTACGGTTGGACGCGACATAGGGCACCGGCGCCGGAAACACAAGGGGTTGGGGGTTGCTCCGCCCCGGTGGATAACCGACATAAGCCGTTAACCTTCCGTCATTCCCGACAGTGAGATCCGATGAGCCCCACCCGCGATACCGTCCTTCAGGCCCTGTCCACCGTGCGCGACGCCGCCGGTTCCTCCGATATCGTCGCCGCCGACCGTGTGCGCGCGCTGAACGTGGAGGGGGGCACGGTACGCTTCATCCTCGAGATGCCCGCCGACGTGGCGGCGCAGGCGGAGCCCGTGCGGCAGGCGGCCGAAGCGGCGGTGAAGGCACTCGACGGCGTGGAGACGGTCTCGGTCCTGCTGACGGCCCATTCGGCGCAGCCCGGCGGCGCGGTGAAGGCGCCGCCGCCCAGCCTCAAGGTCGGCCGCCACCCGACGCCGCAGGCCGGTCCGCAGCCGGTGGCGGGCGTGAAGCGGATCATCGCGATTGCCTCCGGCAAGGGCGGCGTGGGCAAGTCCACGGTGTCCTCGAACCTCGCGGTTGCACTGGCGGCGGAGGGCAAGCGCGTCGGCTTGCTCGACGCGGACGTCTATGGCCCCAGCCAGCCGCGGATGCTGGGCGTATCGGGGCGGCCGGCCTCGCCCGACGGCAAGATCATCCTGCCGCTGCGCGCGCACGGCGTGACGGTCATGTCCATCGGCTTCATGCTGAAGGAGGAGGAGGCCGTGGTCTGGCGCGGCCCGATGCTTATGGGCGCACTGCAGCAGTTCCTCAGCCAGGTGCAGTGGGGCGAGCTCGACGTGCTGCTCGTCGATCTGCCGCCGGGCACCGGCGACGTGCAGCTCACGCTTGCGCAAAAGGCGGACCTGACCGGCGCGATCGTGGTCAGCACCCCGCAGGACATCGCGCTGCTCGATGCCCGTAAAGCCTTAGACATGTTCGACAAGACAAAGACGCCGGTACTTGGCATGATCGAGAACATGTCCACGTTCAGATGCCCCAAATGCGGGGAGGAGACGCAGATTTTCGGCCATGGAGGCGCCCGCGCGGAGGCCGAGAAACTGGATTTACCATTTCTTGGCGAAATCCCGTTGAACATGGAGATCCGCACGGCGGGCGATGGCGGCGCGCCCATCGTCGCCTCGCGGCCCGACAGCGCGGAGGCCGGTGTGTTCCGGTCCATCGCACGCCGATTGATCGACGGGGGGCTCATCTAGGGCGGGCGCCTCTACAACCCAAAGTTGCCTCAGCAGTGATCGTTTGTCGCCGTACTCCCGCCCCAATTGAAAACGACGTTCTGGGCGTCGAACAAGGGGTGTGACGGACATTGGCCGAGGCTGAGACGACATCGGGATACGAGAGCGGGCGCGCCGATTTCGCACGGCGCATCCTCATTCTGGCTTCGATCACCATCTCGATCAGCACGTCCGTGCTCTCGCTCATGCTGGTCTTCGCCCTCGGGCAGCCGCAGGCGATGGTCCTGAACGTGCTGATCGCCTCGCTCGCCTATCTCGCAATTCCGCTGCTCTTCCGCCTCGGCTTCCGGCTGGAGGTGGTGCGCGACGTCTTCTTCGCGCTGAGCTTCGCGACGATCTTCCTGATGTCGCTGAGCCCCGACGAAGGGGTGGCCTTCGGCTTCGTGAGCTATCTGCCGATCTTCATCTGCATCGCGGGCATGCTCTACAAGCGTGCGGGCATCATCACGCTCGCCCTGCTGTCCGTCGGGCTGGTGGGCGGCATCGCCATCGTGGACCTGATGCGCCTGCCGGTGGAGCGGGTGATGGACAGCCCCGGATCGGTCGCCACCGTCGCGGTGCGTCACGGCATGGCGGTGGTCTTCTCCGCCGTGCTCGTGATCGTCGCCATGAGCCTCTTCGAGGACATGCTGGGCCGGCTGCGCGCCGCGCGTGACCACGCCCGCCGCACCAGCGAGTCGAAGACCAGCTTCCTCGCCAATGTCAGCCACGAGGTGCGCACGCCGCTCAACGCCATACTCGGCATGGCGGAGATCCTGCAGCAGACCGATCTCGACCCCGACCAGCGACGGAAGGTCGAGACGATCTCGGAAAGCGGCTCGACGCTCCTGGAGATGCTCAACGACATCCTCGACATCTCCCGGCTTGAGGCGGACCGGATGCCGATCTCGCCCTCGCGGCAGGACGCCTCGGACCTCCTGGCGGGGATCGAGGGGCTCTGGTCGCCGATCGCCGAGGACAAGGGGCTGCAGTTCCTCATCGATTTCGACCCCGACATTCCCGAGGCGATCGAGATCGATCCCCAGCGCTTCCGCCAGTGCATGAACAACCTCCTGTCGAACGCCATCAAGTTCACGCCGGAGGGGCACGTGCGCGTCGCCATGCGCTGGGACGACCGCCCCGGCCAGCCGACGCGGCTCGTGGTCGACGTGCAGGACACGGGGATCGGCATGTCGCCCGATGCCGCGAGCCGGGTCTTCGACCCCTTCAACCAGGCCGACGACACCATCATGGGGTCCTATGGCGGCAGCGGCCTGGGCCTGACGATCACGCGCCAGCTTGCCCGGATGATGGGCGGCGACCTCGTGTTCAAGAGCGTGCAGAACGAGGGCACGCTCTTTACCCTGACCCTGGGAGTGAAGGCGCTGGAACCCGAGGCGCCGCGCAACCCCGTCCCTGCTCCGGTGGCCAACGGGCTACGGGTACTGGTCGTCGACGACATTCCCACGAACCTGATGGTCGCGGCCAGCTACATGCGCGCACTGGGCGCGCAGGTGGACGAGGCGATGAGCGGCGACCAGGCGCTGGAGCTGATGCGCAACCAGGCCTTCGACCTGGTGCTCCTGGACATGCACATGCCCGACACCAACGGCCTCTGGGTGTTGGAGAAGGTGCAGAACCTGCGCCGCAAGGTCCCGCCGATCGTGATGATCACCGCCGGCGCGACGGAGCCGGAGATGGAGCGTGCCCGCGCGCTCGGCGCCCGCGACGTGCTGATGAAGCCGCTGACGCCGCGGGTGCTCGAAAGCCTGTTGCGCAGCTACGCGGCCTGAAGACAGATGTGACGGGGCCGCGGGCGAGCCGCGACCCCGCGAGCGTTACTGGCCCGGCGTGCCGAACAGGGTGTCGTGCATCAGGCTGTAGACCTCGGTCGAGTCCATCAGCGGCTCCACCCGGTCGCTGTTGAGCCCGGCCGCCCGGACGAGGATCCCGCCCGCGACATCGTTGTAGCCGACCCAGGCGATGCCGAAATGGTGGGTGTTGCCGTTGGCATCGGGGGCCGTCTCGAACGCATCGCCGAAGGCGCCCTGCTGGCCATGCAAGATGCCACCGCCGCGCGTCGTCGCCTCCACCGGGCCTTCATCGGTGTTCACGACCTGCAGGCCGCCCGCATCGGAATCCGCCGCCATCACCAGCAGCGTATCGTCGCGGCCGTCCATGAAGCCGAGGATCTCGCCCACGGCCTCGTCGGCGCGGCCCAGAGCCTCCAGAGTGCCCGCCGCGTTCATGTTGTTGGCGATGTTGTCGGTGCCCTCTTCCTCGATGACGGCGAAGAAGCCGTCCTCGTCGCGGCTGATGATCTCCAGCGCGACGCGGGACATCTCGGCGATGGTTGGCGCGCCTTCCATGTAGGTCGGCAGCCCCTCGATGAGGTTCCGCTCCCGCTCCTGATCGTTGAAGGTGTGGTTGTGGGCAAAGACACCGAGCACGCGGTCCACGGTGGCGGTGTCGAGCGCCAGCAGCTCCTCGCGGTCATAGACCACGGTGTAGCCCAGCTCCTCCGCCCGCTCGATCAGGTTCTCGCCGTCCTCCCGCTCGCCGGGGCCGTGGCGGCCTTCGGTGCCTGCGGGCAGCAGGAAGCGCTCACCGCCCGCAAGGATCACCTGCGCGCCGGATTCGATCACGTCCGCCGCGATCTCCTGCGTGTTCGAGCGGCTCTCGTTGGAGGCGACGAAGACGCCGGTGCCGGGCTCCGCGATATGGCCGGTCTGGACGAGGGCGACGGCCTTGCCCGCCTCGATCGCCTCCTGCGCCACCGACATCTGGCGACCGGAGGCGGCGGTCAGCGGCTCGGTCCCGTTGAGGCCATAGCTGTCGGCAACCACCTTGATCCCGTAGGCGTGGACGGTCGCGCCGCCATGGCTCGTGCCCGCGTCACCCGGTCCGCCATGTGGCCGGTGTAGACACCGATCGCGGGCAGGCGGTCCCAGTTGAGCTCGCCATCCGGACCCACCGTGTGCATCCGGGCCGCGAGCCAGTGGTTCACGCCGGTCCCGTCGGGATGGAAGAAGATGACGTTGCCGGTCTCTTGCGCGCTGAGCGGCGCCGTGGCGCACAGGGCCACAATCGCCGTCGCTGCTGCGAAGGTCGTTTTCATGGTTACGATACTCTCCGTTGTGTTTTGTCAGGTACTGCGGCGCAGGCCGCCTCCCTGCCTCGGCAGATCGTTGTGATATTGTAACGTTTCAAGCCAATTACGGTGACAGTTCGATGAAACGCGCGCCGCGCCGAGAGAGGCCGCAGCCGCCCCGCGCTTGCCCCTCCGCCCCCGCATTGCTAAGCGAACGCAAATCCAGGAATGAGGGTCGCCCGACATGGCCAAGATAAACGGCAACGAAATTCGCCCCGGCAACGTGCTGGAGCACAATGGCGGCCTGTGGGCCGCGGTGAAGGTCCAGCACGTGAAGCCCGGCAAGGGCGGCGCCTTCGCCCAGGTCGAGATGAAGAACCTGCGCAACGGCTCCAAGCTCAACGAGCGCTTCCGCTCCGCAGACAAGGTGGAGCGGGTGCGGCTGGAGCAGAAGGACCAGCAGTTCCTCTACGAGACCGACGGAATGCTCGTCTTCATGGACCAGGAGACCTTCGAGCAGATCGAACTGCCTTCGGATATCCTTGGCGAGCGCCGTCCGTTCCTGCAGGACGGCATGACGGTGCAGATCGAGTACTACGAGAGCGAGGCGCTGAACGCGACCCTGCCCGAGAAGGTGATCTGCACCATCGAGGACACGGAGCCGGTGGTGAAGGGGCAGACGGCCGCGAACTCCTTCAAGCCCGCGACCCTCGACAACGGCGTGCGCGTCATGGTCCCCCCCTTCGTGGGTACAGGCGAGAAGATCGTCGTCTCCACCGAGACCATGGACTACGTGGAGCGCGCCTGACCGGCGCGCTCCCTTTTCGGGGCTGTCTCAGACGAACATCAGATCGTCCGCTGTTAGCGTGCCCGTGAAGCCGAGAAGGGTGATCGACGGATCCCCTTCCAGGACGACGAGATCGGTGTCCTCGAAAAAGATGACTGTGTTGCTGCCGATCTGAACGATGTCGACGCTGGACGGATCGTCGACATCAAGGATCAGCAGGTCTTCTCCTTGCGTGAAGTCCGTTATGATATCCGGGTTGGTATCGGCGTTGAACACAAACGTATCGCGACCAGCCCCTCCGGTCAGCAGGTCGCTGTCCAAGGCATTCGCGTCATCGAAAACGGACTGACCTGAGCCGAACAAGACATCGTCGCCCGCTCCACCCTCGATGAAGTCATTACCGACACCGCCACGCAGGCTGTCGTTACCCGCCCCGCCTTCGATCAGATCGACGCCATCACCTCCTTGAACAGTATCGTCACCTTCGCCGCCGAAGATAGCATTGCCTCCATCCCGCACCTCGATGATGTCGTTACCACTGCCGCCGTCGATGAAATCGCCTTCGATATCGCCACTCACGAAGATGTCGTCATCTCCGTTCCCACCTAACAAGGTGTCTCGACCGGCAAAATCGGACGTGATCGAGTCGTTACCGTCGCCGCCGTCGATGTAGTTGTCACCACCATCATCCGTGATTGCGTCACCCGCACTGCTCCCGATGACGTTTTCGATACCGCTCGCCACACCGAAGAAGTCGAATTCGGCGCCCGCAATCGCAAGAACCTCGCGGAAATCGAGATCAACGATCACACCCTGATCGACATTGCTGAAATCCAACGTATCGATACCGTCACCACCGCGATAATCCGTATTGCCCAGACGACCAATCAGCGTGTCGTTCCCGGCACCACCGTTCAGCGTGTCGTTCCCGCCGTTCCCATCGAGGACGTTGTCGCCGTCGGTTCCGGTGATCTCGTTGTCGCCCGTGGTGCCGACCGCGTTCTCGAAGTTGGTCATGGTCTCCACCGCACCGTTCCGGAAAGTGGCGAGGCCTGCTGCGAGGTCGAGATCGGCGTCGGCGCTGGTGTAGCCGAAATCGACCGTGTCGATGCCGCTGCCGCCATCCATCGTGTCGATGCCGAGACCTCCGGTGATCGTATCGTCTCCGCCACTGCCGCGCAGATCGTTCCCGCCGCGATCTCCGGTGATTAGGTTGTCGCCGCGCGACCCGATGACGTTCTCGAAATCGCGCATCTCCTCGACACTGCCGTTCCGGAACGTTGCGCGTTCCGCCGCCAGATCGATGTCGACATCGGCCGAGGTGTATTCGAAGCTGACGGTATCGGTGCCGGTGCCGCCGTCGAGCGTGTCCAGTCCCAGGCCACCCGAAATGAAGTCGCTTCCGGCAAAACCACGGATCAATTCCCCAGCAGCGGTCCCGATGAGAACATCATCACCGGCAGTCCCGTCAAGATTGGTGGGCATGACATCTTACTCCTGATTGAAAACATCGCGCTTCGAAACCGAAGGCGAGTGCTTTCTACCACAGGTCGAGCTTCAGAATGATGTCAACATGTCCAAGACCCGAAGTATAATGCCCTTTCGACGTCGATCTGGTGGCATTTTTCTTTTTACGGGAAGAAGAATTCTTTAGCCTTTCAATGACCTCACGGAGTCTTCATGCGGTTTGCTCGGGTGTCGTCGCCTGCCGATGCGCCCTCGCCGTAGCCCGGATACCGCGCAGGCTTGCATTGGCCGCGCCGCGGGGCTACGTGGCCTGCCTGTCCGAACGCCAGCCCGAGAGGCCCCTACATGTCCGTCGCATCCGCCAACGTAAACGTCATGATCAAGGCGGCCCGCAAGGCCGCGCGCGGGCTGGTGCGCGATTTCGGCGAGGTGGAGAACCTCCAGGTCTCGATGAAGAGCGCGGGCGATTTCGTCAGCCGCGCCGACATCAAGGCTGAGCAGATCATCCGCACCGAACTGATGGAGGCGCGACCGAACTACGGCTGGGTGGGCGAGGAATCGGAGGAGGTGAAGGGCTCGGACCCCACCCGCCGCTGGATCGTCGATCCGCTGGATGGGACCACCAACTTCCTCCACGGCCTGCCGCACTGGGCGATCTCCATCGCGCTGGAGCACAAGAAGGAGATCGTGGCCGGCGTCGTCTACGACCCGGCGAAGGACGAGATGTTCGTGGCCGAGAAGGGCGGCGGTGCCTGGCTCAACGACCGGCGGATCCGGGTGAGCGGCCGGCGCGAGATGATCGAGATGGTGTTCGCCACCGGTGTGCCCTTCGGCAACAAGGGCGACCTGCCCGGGACATTGCAGGATCTCAGCCGCCTGATGCCACGCTGCGCGGGCGTGCGGCGGTGGGGCTCGGCAGCACTCGACCTCGCCTACGTGGCGGCGGGCCGCTACGACGGCTACTGGGAGCGGTCGCTGAACGCCTGGGACATCGCTGCCGGCATCATCCTGGTGAAGGAGGCCGGCGGTCTCGTCGGCCCGATCGAGCCGGATCAGAGCGTGATCGAGAGCGGCTCGATCATCGCGTCGAACGAGCCGGTCTTCGACCGCTTCAATTCCATCATCCGCAACGAGTGATGCGCGCGGCCGCCCTACTCGTCCTGCTGCCGCTCGCCGCGGGTGCGCAGGATCTCGAGGGGGCGGTGGCCGCATGTGCGGGGATCGAGAGCCGGCTCGACCGCCTCGACTGCTATGACCGACTGCCGGGGGCCTTCGGAATCTCGGCCGGGCAGTCGGACTGGGCGGTGGAGCAGGGCACCGATCCGCTGAACGGCACGCCGCTGGTGACGCTCACGCTCACGGCGCGCGAGGGACGCGCGGCCTTCGGCGCACCGATCCGGCTGGTGGCCCACTGCCGGAACGACACCACGGAAGTCTTCGTGCAGTGGAGCAGCTTCCTCGGCGCGGTGCAGGCGACCCAGCCGGTGACCCTGCGCATCGGCGAGGGCGCGCCGGAAGCCGCTCAATGGGTCCTGTCCGACGACCGTGAGGCGACCTTCACGCCCGATTGGGGTGGCACGCTGCTGCGCCGCCTCGCAGATGGGCCGCAACTGGTGATCGAGACGGTGCCTTACGATGGCGATCCCCTTCGCGCCGTGTTCGACACGAGCGGTCTGGCCGAGGCGGTGCAGCCGCTGACGGAGGCGTGCAACTGGTCGCTTTGAGAGCTCGAACGGCACCTCCCCGGACCTGATCCGGGGTCTTTGATTGCAGATCGCATCGAGAGGTACTGAGCGGTCCCGGCTCGGGGGCCGGGACGGTCGCGTCTCTCAGAGCCGTTTCACCGTGGCACCACCCGCGGTCATCTCACCACCCGCCCGGTCGAAGCGAAGGTATGCGATGCCCTGCCCGTCCGCGACCGTATAGAGCGTCCCGGCGGCCTTCCCGTCCGCGTCGATGGCGGTGCCGGGCGGCGGTGCCTCTCCCTCCACGCAAACGCGGGCGAAGCCTTTCTTCAGCTCGGTCTTGTGCTTCATCCGGGCGGTGACTTCCTGCCCGACATAGCAGCCCTTGCGGAAGTCGACGCCGGCCAGCCGCTCGAACCCCGCTTCGAGGATGTAGGTCTCGTTCGGGACCAGTTCGACGCCGGTCTCGGGCACCAGTTCGGCGACGCGGCGGCGGTCGTATTCGGTCCGGTCGAGACCCTCGGTCCCGCCATAGAGCCGCCAGCCCATGCCGGGCGCGCGCGGGTCGGGCAGGGCGCCCTCCGCCGCTTCGGCCAGCGCCGCGACGGTCAGGTCCGTCTCTTCGATCGTCACATCGGCGCGCAGCTTGTAGAGCTTGAGACGCTGCATCAGCCCGGGCGCGAGGTCCCCGTCCACGTCGAGCAGGATCGCGCCGTCACGCTCCAGCAGGAAGAAGTCGGCGAGGTACTTGCCCTGCGGCATCAGGAGCGCGGCATAAACCAGCCCGTCTTTCAGGCCGCCCAGATCATTCGTCACGAGGTTCTGCAGGAAGTCGCGCATATCCGCGCCGGTCAGGCGCAGGATGCGGCGGTTGGCAAGGGCATGGGACATGGGCGTCGCTCCGCGGTTCGTGAGCCCGGATATAGGCGTGGGCGCGCGCTACACCAGCTTCGGCGTCGCGTGCCACTCGGCCGAGGCGCCGTGGAAGTCGCCTCGGCCGAGCTCCAGCGTCTCGCCCTTCGGAAAAGTGGTGAGCCGGACGGCAGCCGATCCGCGGGTCTCATCCGGCTCCAGCCGCAGCCAGCTGAGGCTGCCCTTAGTGCCGGCGGCGCGGATCTCCTCCTCGGCGCGGGCCTGTTCGTCGGCAGGCATGTATTGCCACATGATCGAGTGGATCACGACGCGCTGGCGATCTTCGGCCAGCGGCCGGGCGAGACGGTCGGCGAGGAAGTTCGCCGCGTCCATCTGCGCGATCTCGGGCGGGTGATGCGCGGCAAACTCGAGCGCCGCACGGATGCGGACCAGCCGGGCGGTCTGATCGGGCCAGATATAGGCCTCCATCCGCCGCCTTGCCGCCGGGTCGGTCACATCTATGGGCGCGATGTCACAGCCCTCGCGGGCCACCACCTTCAACGGTGCCTCCATCGGCGGCACGGCACCGCGCCACTCGCTGTCCAGCGCCACGGGGGCCGACCGCTCGCCCCAGCGCAAGCTGCCGCCGAGGCGATAGCGGTAGAGGTCCGGCACCTGGTTGAGTCCGCCGCTCGATCCGATCTCTAGCAATTCCACAGGCCGGGGATCATGCGCGGCAACATGCAGCAGCCCGCCGATCAGCACGGCGGAGCGGTTGACCTCGTTGGTCTGGGGCGCGGAGTTGAGCCAGGGGAAGAGCCAGACGGCACGGCGCTGGAACACGTCGCGCAGCACCGCCTCCATCCGCGTGTCGTCGACCTTCGCGGGCGGATAGACGGCGGCGAGATCCGCATCCTCCCACGACAGGGCGTGGAGCGCTCCGCAGAGCCGCAGCGCCAGGGCATCGGCCACCGGATCGCCCTTCCAGCCGAGGATCGCGGCGGCAAGCGGACCGCCGACCTCCAGCGCCGCGGGGGCCACCCGGCAGATCTGCGCCGTCAGCGGGCTGCCCAGCCGTTCGCAGGCCACGGCCTGACTTTCGAAGGACGCACAGACTTTTTCGGCTGACGCCGCGTTCGGGCTTTCCACCACGTGGTAAGTTCCCCACCTTGTTGTCAAAACAACCGCTGACGGGAGGCTAGCCATGCGCGCCATGCGTGTCCATGAACTGGACGGAACGCTGCAACTGGACGAGGTCGAGGCGCCACAGCCCGGCACGGGCGAAGTGGCGATCGCGGTCGCAGCCTGCGGCGTGAACTTCGCCGATACGCTGATGGTCCATGGCAAGTATCAGGAGAAGCCCGAGCTGCCCTTCGCGCCCGGCATGGAGATCTGCGGCACGATCGAGGCAGTGGGCGAGGGCGTGAAGCATCTCAAGAAGGGGATGCGGGTCGCCGCCCTTTGCGGCAACGGCGGCTTCGCCGAGGTGGCGGTGGCGCCCGCGGCCTCCTGCGTGCCGGTGCCGGACAACATGCCTGATGCGCATGTGGCGGCCTTCCTGATCGCCTACGGCACCAGCCATGTGGGCCTGAACTACCGGGCGCAGCTGAAGGAGGGCGAGAACCTTCTGGTGCTGGGCGCGGCCGGCGGGGTCGGCCTGACGGCGGTAGAGATCGGCAAGCTGATGGGCGCGAACGTGATCGCCTGCGCGCGCGGCGCGGCGAAGCTGGAGGCGGCGAAGGCTGCGGGCGCCGACCATCTGCTTGACAGCGAGACGGCGGACATTCGCGAGGAAGTGAGGGCGCTTGGCGGCGCAGATGTGGTCTATGATCCCGTCGGCGGGGCGCAGTTCGAGGCGGCGCTGCGCGCCTGCAACCCCGAGGCGCGCCTGCTGCCACTCGGCTTTGCATCCGGCGACATCCCGCAAATTCCTGCAAACATCCTGCTGGTGAAGAACCTGACGGTGCACGGCTTCTACTGGGGCGCCTATTCCCGCTTCAAGCCGCAGGTGCTGGTCGAAAGCTTCCAGCAGCTCTTCACCTGGTACCTTGAGGGCAAGCTGAAGCCCCATGTGAGCCACGAGGTGCCACTGGAGCGCGCCACCGAGGCGCTGGAGCTTCTGACCACGCGCAAGGCCACCGGCAAGGTCGTCGTCACGATCTGAGGCCGTCGATCACGGCGAGGATTGCTGTGGTTGCGTCCTTCTTCGGGACGCCATCCGCGACCGCGAGCGCAGCGCCATCGAAGGCGGCGCTGAGCACGGCGGTCAGGGCGTCGAGCGGAACGTCTCCGATCTGACCGGCCTTCCGGGCCGCCTCCAGGCCCTCGCGCAGGGCGGCGCGGGCGTGGTCCTCGTCGATGCGGGCCGCGGGCTCGGCGCCTAGCACGGCGGGGGCCTCGATCAGCATCAGGCGGGTTCGCCCCGGCACCGACATCGCCGCGATGTAGGCGCCCGCGCCGTCCCGCAGGGCATCGAGCGGGGTGGTCTCGGGGCGAATCGCGCCGTCGATCCGAAGCGCTACGTTCTCCGCCTCCCGCTCCAGCACGCCGAGGAAGAGCGCCGTCTTGTCGGCGAAGTGGTGGTAGAGCGCGCCGCGCGTCACCCCGGCTGCCTTCACGATCTGGGGGGTCGAGGTCTTCGCAAACCCCTGCTCCAGAAAGAGATTTCGGGCGGAATCCATCAGCGCACCACGCATGCGGCTGGTCCGGACATCGTTGGGAATGCGATCGCTCATTTACATACAGTCTGCTTGTTTGTATCTAGATACATACAGTCTGCATGTTTTACCCGGAGTTTTCCACCATGAAGACCACCTCCGCCTATACCGTGCTCCAGACCCGCGACGTGGCGGGTACGGCCGCCTTCTACCGCGATCATTTCGGCTTCCGCCCGACCTTCGAGGCCGACTGGTACGTTCACCTGCAATCGCAGAACACGCCCACGCTGAGCCTCGCAATCCTGGAGGCGAGGCACGGCACGATCCCGGAGCCCGCGCGCGGGCGGGTTGCGGACGGGATCCTGCTGAACTTCGAGGTGCCGGACGTGGACGCGGAGTACGACCGGCTGCAAGGGGCCGCACCAGTCCTGCTGCCGCTGCGCAGCGAGGCGTTCGGGCAGCGCCATTTCATCCTGCAGGGGCCGGACGGCGTGCTGATCGACGTGATCACGCCCATTCCGCCGAGCGCCGAGTTTGCCACCGGTTATTCCGAGGAAGCGTTGCCCCAGTGAGGCGAAAGGTCCCGGCTCTGCGGCCGGGACGGTTACAAGCAGGACCGACCGCCCCGGACGTGAACCGGGGCCTGGCCTACTCCGCCGCGACAGCTTGGGGTTTCGAATAGGCGGCACGCACCGCCCGTGCGAGACGGCCCGCGAGATCCGCATTCGCGCCCGGGGCCACGTACATGTTGATGTTGATCGCGGGCAGCACGGGCAGAGCGCCGCCATGCCGGATCGTTTCCATGTAGGGCGGCGTCGAGCCCGACACGACGGCATGCACTGCGAGATCGGCGGAGACGCTTGCCTCCACGGTCCGGGTCGAGTCGCTTTCCACGGCCATCTCCCAGGGAATATCGGCCTTGTCGAGCGCGGCCTGAACGCCGGCGCGGAAGATGCAGGCATATTCGAAGGCGAGCCGCAGCGGCCGCTGCTTCCAGGCCTGCCCGCCCGGCGCACCGACCCAGTCGAGCATGTGGGACGCCAGCGTCTCGCCCCCCGCATCCACCTTCTCCTCCGTCGTCAGGATCAGGTCGACCTCGCCCCGCGCCATCTGCGCCTTCAACCCGCGGGTGTAGGAGGAGATGAGCTGCACCTTGATCCTCGGGTAGTCCACGGCGAAGCGTTGCAGGATCTGCGGAACGTAGGGGTAGACGATGTCGTGCGGGACGCCGAACACGATCTCGCCCTCATAGGCGTGGTCGGTCATCCGGCTCCATACCTCGTCGTTGAGCCGCAGGATGCGCCGGCCATAACCCAGAAGCTGCTCGCCCTGCGCTGTCAGCGTCACGCCCCGACCGGTGCGGTCGAGCAGCGGTTGACCCAGGGCCTCCTCCAACCGCTTGATCTGCATGGAGACGGCGGACTGCGTCAGGTGAAGTTGCCCCGCCGCGCGCGTCACGCCGCCGCATTCGGCGACGGTGACGAAGGACCGGAGGGCGGTCATGTCGAGATTGCGGGGCATCATCAACTCCCGTGATTGAATGCCTCACATTCATTCATTTGAGTTACCTCCGTCAAGCCCCCATGTTCATCGCACACACTGATGACAGCCGACCGCCGGATCAGAAATCTGAATGTTTGAAGGAGCAAGCCATGTACACCACCGCAACCCTGCCCGGCATGACCGCCAACCGCTCGATCTTCGCCCGGATCTCGGCGCGTCTCACCGCCCGCCGTACCCGTGCTCAGCTCGCGAAGCTGGACGCGCACCTTTTGCGGGACCTCGGCATCACCGAGGGGGAGGCCCTGCGCGAGGCACGCCGCCCGTTCTGGGACTGAACTAGAGAATGGTGTGGTCGAGGGCCAGCGGGTACTCGACCAGCTCCGTGTAGACCGGTCCCTCCGCCGTCAACTCGGAGGAATAGAGCACGAAACGCTCGGCCGGGAACGGGCCGAGCGTCACGGCCGCGCGCTGCGCCAGCCACCGGTCGAGCCCAACCCCGGGCAGCCGCGCATTGAAGCGGGCAAGCGTCACATGCGGCACGAACCGTTCCTGCCGCAGCGTGACACCCGACTGCCGCACGGCACGCCGCACGCGATCCCGCAGACCGGCCAGTTGTTCTGACGGATCGATCGCCGCGTGGACATTGCGCGGCTGGTTGCCACCGAACACCCCCGCCCCGCTCACCCGCCAGATGAAGGGGAAGACCTCGATGGCACCGAGCATGAGCGCGACCTCCTCCGCCACCTCCTCGGGCCGATCGTCGAGAAAGGCGAGGGTGATGTGCCAGTGATCGGGATCGACCACACGCCCCTCCAGCCCCTCGGAAAAACGCTCCATCTCGGCGCGCGCCGCGCCCTCCACCGGGATCGCGACGAAGAGGCGCATCACTCCACCCGTTCGACGAGGTCGAGCACCTGCGGCCCCAGCGCCTGCACGATCAGGGCGACGCCCTCCGCGTTGGGGTGGATACCGTCGGCCTGCATGTAGGCCTGTGCGGCGGCGATATCCGTCTCCTCCAGATCGAACCCCTCGAAGAAGCTGTCGGCGTAGAGCGTGTCGTATTCCGCCGCCAGCTCGGGATACATCGCGTCGAAGGCCTGCTTGTATTCGGGGCCGTAATTCCCCGGCGCTTCCATCCCGACGAGGAGCACGGGCAGCCCCTGCTCGGTCGCGGTCGACAGGATGCCGTCGAGATTGGCGCGGGAGGCGGCGGGGTCGATCCCGCGCAACAGGTCATTGCCGCCCAGGGCCACGATCACCGCGTCCACGTCCGGCGTGAGCGTCCAGCCGATGCGGCTGAGCCCGCCGGCCGTCGTGTCGCCGGAGACGCCGGCATTCAGCACCTCGACCGCGGTCCCCCTCTCCTGCAACCAGGCCTCCAGCTGTGGGACGAAACCGTCCTCCGGCGGCAGGCCGTAACCTTGCGTGAGGCTGTCGCCGAGGGCCGCGACGGTGATCCCGTCCGCGTCCTGCGCCGTAACGGAACCGACGGTCACGAAAGTGATCAGCGCTGCATTGCACAAAAGGCCCGCGCGCCCATATGCGGCTGATACGCCACGAAGGAGCCCACCGATGAGCGATCCGGTCCTCACCCTCCACGACGCGCAGCTGTCGCTCGACGGCAATGCCGGGCGGGTGGATATCCTGCACGGCATCTCGATGGAGGTCGCGCGCGGCGAAACGGTGGGGCTCACGGGGCCGAGCGGATCAGGCAAGTCGTCTCTCCTCATGCTCATGGGCGGGCTGGAGCGTGCCACCGGCGGCGAGGTCCGGGCTCTGGGCCACGACCTCACGGCGATGGGCGAGGATGCGCTGGCCCGTTTCCGTCGCGATCATATGGGGGTCGTGTTCCAGTCCTTCCACCTGATCCCCACCATGACGGCGCTGGAGAATGTGGCAACCCCGCTCGAACTTGCCGGACGCAGCGACGCCTTCGACCGGGCGGGCGAGGAGCTGGAGGCCGTCGGTCTCGGCCACCGGATGGACCACTACCCCTCCCAGATGTCGGGCGGTGAGCAGCAGCGGGTGGCGCTGGCGCGCGCCGCAGCACCACGGCCCGAGATCCTGCTGGCGGACGAGCCGACCGGCAATCTCGACGGACCGACCGGGCAGCAGATCATGGACGTGCTCTTCGGCCTGCGCGACCGGCACGGTGCGACGCTGGTCCTCGTGACCCACGCGCCGGAGCTCGCCGCCCGCTGCGACCGCCAGATCCGCCTGCGCGACGGGCGCCTCGACATGCTGGCGGAGGCGGCGGAATGATCCTCCTCCTCGCTGCACGTATTCTCGACCAGCGGCACGAAACCGCTTCGCGGAGCGCCCCATGAGCGTCGCCTGGCGCATCGCGCGAAGGGAGCTGCGCGGCGGCCTGCGCGGCTTCACCGTCTTCCTTCTCTGCCTCGCGCTCGGTGTCGGTGCGATCGCCGCCGTCGGCTCCGTCCGGGCAGGGATCGAGGCAGGCCTGGCACGTGAAGGTGCCGCACTTCTCGGCGGCGACGCGCAGGCCGAGTTCACTTATCGCTTCGCGACCGAGGAGGAGCGGGCCTGGCTCGACAGCGTCGCCACGGAAGTGAGCGAAACCGTCGATTTCCGCTCCATGGCTGTGGTCGGCGAGGATCGGGGGCTGACGCAGGTTCGAGGTGTCGACGATCTCTACCCACTCTACGGTGCGGTCGAGCTGGAGCCCCCGATCTCGCTTTCCGACGCACTGGAGACGCGCGACCTTCCCGGAGCCGTCATGCAGCCCGTGCTCGCCGAACGGTTGGGGCTGCAGGTTGGCGACACCTTCCGCCTGGGCACGCAGGATTTCGAGCTTCGCGCGATCCTGACCCGCGAGCCCGACGGCGCCGGAGCAGGCTTCGGCCTTGGCCCCCGCACCATAGTGACGCTGGAGGGGCTGGAGGGCTCGGGCCTCATCACCCCCGGCACCCTCTACGAAACCGAATATCGCCTGCGGGTGGCCGACGGCACCGATCTCGGCGCGTTGGAGACAGCGGCAGAGGACCGCTTCGCCGATGCCGGCCTGCGCTGGCGCGACAGCCGCAATGGCGCGCCGGGCGTCGCGCGGTTCGTGGAGCGGCTGGGCGCGTTCCTGGTGCTCGTCGGTCTCTCGGGTCTCGCGGTCGGGGGCCTCGGCGTGTCCGCGGCCGTGCGGTCCTATCTGGAGGCCAAGACCGACACCATCGCGACGCTCAAGACCCTTGGTGCCGAGGGCCGCACGATCTTTCTGACCTACCTGTTCCAGACCGGCCTGCTGACCCTGCTCGGCGTTGGTATCGGCCTGATACTGGGCGCCCTGACACCGATCCTGCTCGGCCCGATCATCGAGGCGCAACTGCCGGTCCCGGCCGTCTTCACCGTCTATCCCGGCCCGTTGGCGGAGGCCGCACTCTACGGCATCCTTACGGCGCTGATCTTTGTGATCTGGCCGCTCGCCCGGGCACAGGACATCCGCGCGGCGAGCCTGTTCCGGGACATCACCGGCGGCGGCCGCGCCCTGCCCCGGCCGATCTACCTCGCCGGGATCGGTGTGCTTCTGGCGATGCTGGTGGGCCTTGCGGCATGGTTCTCCGGCGTCTGGGACCTCGCACTGGGGGCCGCGGGCGGCATCCTCGGCGCGCTCCTGATCCTCGCGCTTATGGCAGTGGTCGTCCGCGCGGTCACTCGGCGCCTCGCACGATCCCGAGCCGCAAGGGGCCGCCCGGCCCTGCGGCTGGCACTCGGCGCGGTCGGCGGACCGGGGGGGGAGACCGCCTCCGTCGTGCTGTCGCTCGGTCTCGGCCTCACGGTGCTTGCCGCCGTCGGTCAGATCGAATCGAACACCCGCAATGCCATCGCGCAGGACCTGCCGGAAATAGCGCCCGCGTATTTCTTCGTCGATATCCAGAACGACCAGCTCCCGACCTTCCTGGACAGGGCCTATGCCGACGAGGGCGTGGAGCGGATCGACACCGCGCCGATGCTGCGCGGCATCATCACCGGGATCAACGGGCAGAACGCCCGCGACGTCGCGGGCGACCACTGGACCCTACGCGGCGATCGCGGCGTCACGTACTCACAGGTACAACCCGAGGATGCGGTGCTGACTGCGGGCACCTGGTGGCCCGAGGACTATTCCGGACCGCCCCTCGTCAGCTTCGCGGCGGAGGAAGCGACGGAGCTCGGTCTCCAGCTCGGCGACCGCATCACCGTCAACATCCTCGGCCGCGACATCGAGGCGGAGATCGCGAACTTCCGGGTCGTGGAGTTCGGGAATGCAGGCATCAACTTCATCATGACGATGAACGAAAGCGCGCTGGCCGGCGCGCCACACACCCATATCGCGACGCTCTATGCGGACGAGGCATCCGAAGGGCGGCTCCTGCGCACCCTCGCCGGGGAGTTCCCCAACATCACGGCGATCGGCGTGCGCGACGCCATCGACCGGGTGAGCGAAGCCTTGAGCGGGCTCGCGGCGGCCACATCCTATGGCGCGGCAGCAACACTCGTGACCGGTTTCGTGGTGCTGATCGGCGCGGCGGCAGCGGGGACGCGGCGCCGCGTGTTCGAGGCCGCGGTGCTCAAGACGCTCGGCGCCGCCCGCGCGCGCATCCTCGCGAGCTTCGCCCTGCGCTCCGCGATCCTGGGAGCGGCCGCGGGCCTCGTCGCGATCCTCGCTGGGGCATTGGGGGGCTGGGCGGTGATGACCTTCGTGATGGATGCGCCCTACGCGTTCGAGCCGGTCTCCGCATTCGCCATCGTGATCGGCGGTGCGCTGGCGAGCCTTCTGGCGGGCCTCGCCTTCGCCTGGCCACCGCTCGCCGCACGGCCGGCCCGCGTCCTTCGGTCGCGGGACTGAGCACGGGCCGGTTCTTCTTGAAAGGGAAGGGTCTCTCGCCGATATTATGACGGAAAGGCTCAGGAACGAGCCTGACGCCAACCTCAAGGGAGTCTTCGATGGCACAATCCGATATCCTCCGGCAGCAGACCGCAGCCGGTGTGCGCACGGCGGAAATCGACGCCGGCCTGCGCGCCCACATGAACAAGATCTACGGGCTGATGTCCGTCGGTCTGGCCGTGACGGGCGCCGTTGCCTGGGCCTTCGGGACCAGCGAGGCGCTGTTCTCGATCCTGCGCGATCCGGTCACGCTGCAACCGAACCTGCTCGGCTGGGCCGTGATGTTCGCACCGCTGGCCTTCGTTCTGGTGATGAGCTTCGGGATCAACCGCCTGTCCGCAGGCGCGGCACAGGCGCTGTTCTATGTTTTCGCTGCCGTCATGGGCATGTCGATCTCGTGGATCTTCATGGCCTTTACCGGCATGAGCATCGCGCAGACCTTCTTCGTGACCGCGATCGCCTTCGCGGGCCTATCGCTGTGGGGATACACGACCAAGCGTGATCTCAGCGGCATGGGTGCGTTCCTGCTGATGGGCCTGATCGGCATCATCGTCGCCTCGATCGTGAACATCTTCATCCTGTCGAGTGCGCTCGGCTTCGCCATCTCCGTGATCGGAGTTCTGATCTTCGCGGGCCTGACGGCCTACGACACGCAGCGGCTGAAGAACGAGTACCTCATGGCCGTGGGTCAGCCCGGTGGTGCAGCATGGCTGGAGAAGTCGGCGATCCTCGGCGCTCTGAGCTTGTACCTGAACTTCATCAACCTGTTCATGTTTCTGCTCCAGTTCCTCGGCAATCGCGAGTGATTCAGGACTGAACCGAGATCGGGGCCGGAGGGAAACCTCCGGCCCTTTTTCTTTGCGTAAAGGGCCGCGCCCTCCGCCGGTAGGGTGAGCACCATCTCGTACATGCTTGGTGAAGCGTTCAAGGCGCGAACGGACGGACGCCCGGACCGGCGCAGCCGGGCACGACACGGAACAATCACCGAAGAAACACAGGCGGGCGGCATTCCGAGGCTCAGATCCGCCGCGTCATCGCCATGGCTGGGAAGACGATGCCGGGGCGCAGTTCGATCTCGATCGGGCCGATCTCGCCAAAGCCCATGGCGCGGTAGAAGGGCACCGCGGTCAGCGTCGATTGCGAGTCCATCCGCGTATGGCCGGCCGCCCGTGCAGCGGCCACAACGTGTTCCATCAGATGCCGGCCAAGCCCCGCGCGCGTCCGGTCCGGGTCGGTCGCGACATGGCGCACATGGGCCACGCCCTCTATCCGGCCGTGGCCTTGCGGCGGCGCTGCGGTCCAGCCCCCGGCGGCCACCACCGTCCCCTCATCCTCGATGACGTAGTAGGTCCCGCAGGTCACCAGCCGCGGCTGCGCGCGGGAGATCAGCGGCAGCGCCGTCACCAGAACGGAGGGCGCATAGTCCGCCTTCAAGAGCCTCGGATAGGAGCGCTGCAGCAACGCCTCGACGCCCGGCACGTCGTCCCGGGTCGCCGTCCGGAGGATCAAAACAAAAGGGCCGCACCCGATGGTGCGGCCCCTCCTGTCCCCCGGAAAGGGAAGATCACTTGATCTTGCCTTCCTTGTACTCGACGTGCTTGCGCGCCACCGGATCGTATTTGCGGACCGACATCTTCTCGGTCATCGTCCGGCTGTTCTTCTTCGTGACGTAGAAATGGCCCGTTCCCGCGGTGGAGTTCAGGCGGATCTTGATCGTCGTCGGCTTCGCCATGATCCATCTCCTCGGAAGGGCCCTCGGCCCCGGCTACACGTTTGCGAACCCTCGCGGGCCCCGATGTCCTTGAGAGCGCCTATCTACTAGGCCCGCGCGCGGTGTCAAGGCTCACAGCATGCGGAAATGCGACCTGTCCCCCTCGTGGGAGAAGAAGGGCACGGGCCGCGGGCCGTTCGCGACGCGCGATGCGACCTCGGCGAGCACGACCTCGGTGATGAAGGGCAGTTCGAGCGCCCGCGCCTCGGCGAGGCCCACCCAGTGCAGATGCGAAAGCTCGTCGCAGGCGCCCGAGAAATCATCGGGGTCGCCGGCGATCTCCCCGGCATCCGCGAGGAAGAAACGTGCGTCGAAACGACGGGGCCGACCGGCGGGCGTCACGGCGCGGAAGATGAAGTCGAGCGCGTCGAGATGCGGCGCAAGGCCGAGGCTGTAGAAGTCCCGCCATTCCGGCGGCGCCGCCGCCCCCTGCCCCGGCCGGCCGAGTGCAAGGCCCGTCTCCTCGAAGAGCTCCCGCACGGCCGCGAGGGCCAGGCGCGCACCCAGTTCCGGCGTGGCATGGGCGGCGAGCCGGCTTTCGGCATCCGCGGCGAGACGGGTCGCGACAGGCAGGTCAGCCCGGTCCGCATCGTCCAGCGCGCCGCCGGGAAAGACGAACTTGTTCGGCATGAAGACCGCACGCGCGCCACGCTGACCCATCAGCACCCTTGGTCCATCGGCGGTCCGGCGCAACAGGATCACCGTCGCGGCATCGCGGATCGGAACCTCGCTCTCGATATTCATGGGACGGACTATGACCGCGGTCCGAAAGGCGGTCCAGCCCTACACGCCGTCGCGCTCACCGCCGAAGCCGTGCATGCGCTTTGCCCACTGAAACCCGATGAAGCAGCCCTTGATCCGCGGCAGGAACCAGAGCGACAGCAGGGTGAAGAGCAAGGAGAAACCGACCGCCATCACCCAGGCCTCCGGCCGGAAGGTCTCGAACACGAAGAGCATGAGCGGCGCCATGATGTGACCCGCGATCAGCATGGTGGCCCATGCGGGACCGTCATCCGCGCGGTGGTGATGCAGTTCCTGTCCGCAGACCGGGCAGTCGCGCCGAACCGTCAGGTAGCCCTCGAACAGGGGGCCGTGACCGCAGTTCGGGCACTTCTGACGCCAGCCGCGCCGCAGTGCCGAGCCGACCTCGCGTTCACCCTCGTCGCTCATGATTTCGTAGTCGTTGTCACGCATGCCATCGTGGTACTCCGCTAGCCCGATCGGGACAGCATGACAAGCTGCCCCGCGTCCGGATGTCGCGTCCCGTGACGTCGGGGAAATTCACAGCGCCACTGCGACGGAACAGCCGCCGCCCGTCCGTATCAGTCGCAGAACACGGGCGGAAGACCCGTGTTCCGAACCGAGGATGACAGAACGAGGAGACTACGATGGTCATCAGGAACAAGACTCTGGTCGCAGCGGCGCTCATGCTGGCGCTCGGCGCGGCTGCCCTGCCCGCAAGCGCACAACACCGAGGCGGCTTCCCCTTTTCCGAAGTGGACGCCGACGGCAGCGGCGAGATCACGAGCGCCGAGCTCGACGCCTGGCGCGAGGCCCGCTTCGCCGCCAACGACACGGACGGCAACGGATCGCTGAGCGCCGAGGAATTGCGCGCGGCGCAGGAACAGAACCGCGACGAGCGGCTGGAGCAGATGATCCAGCGGGCCGATGCCGACGGCGACGGCGAGCTTTCCCCGTCGGAGATACCGGGCCGCGACGATGCCCGCATGTTCGACCGGCTCGACCGTGACCAGAGCGGCGGCATCAGCGAGGCCGAGATGGAGACCGCTCGCGAGGGCCGCGGCCGGCGTCAGGGGGGCTGAACCGGCCAAGGGCGCGTGCGGGGGGCGAACCCCTCCTCCCGCACGCGCAGCAGACATGCTAGCCCGGACCCAGCACGACGAGGAGAACGGCGCCGCATGGCCCCCGACACCGAGCGCGAGATCGACGACGCCGATCTGATGGCCCGCTATGCCACGGGGGATCAGTCGGCGGCGCGCGTGCTGGCGGCCCGCCACGCGCCGCGCGCGCTGTCGGTGGCGACACGTATGCTCGGGGATGCGGCGGAGGCACAGGATGTGACGCAGGAGGCAATGATGCGGCTCTTTCGCATCGCACCGGACTGGGACCCCACACGGGCAAGGGTGAGCACCTGGCTCTACCGCGTGGTGTCGAACCGGTGCATCGACCGGCTGCGCGCCCGGCGGCGCGGTGCACCGCTGGAGGATGCAGACGAACCGATGGACGATCGCCCCTCCGCCGACGCGATGCTCCAGCACGCCGACCGGGCCGAAGCGCTCCACGCCGCCCTCGCGCAGTTGCCGGAGCGCCAGCGCCTCGCCATCACGCTGCGTCACCTGGAGGAGCTGCCGAACCCGGAGATCGCCGCGGCGATGGAGATCAGCGTGGAGGCGGTGGAGAGCCTTCTGGCCCGTGGGCGGCGCGCGCTTGCCGCATTGTTGTCGGATCGACGCGATGCCCTGGGGCCGATAGCATGAGGAGGGAGGACGCCATGGGCGAACGGCCGGAGCATGATGACAACCTGGAGGCGTTCTTCGCGGCCGGCCGCGCCGCGCGGCCCGTGCCCGACAATGAGCTGATGGCCCGGATCCTCGGCGATGCGGCGGATCTCGCCCTGCCCCCTGCTCCGGTGCACCGGCGACGCTCCTCTGCATGGCAGAGGATCACGGGGATGTTCGGTGGCGTGGCGGGGCTTGCCACTGTCGCCGCGAGCGCCGCGGTCGGTCTGATGATAGGCTATGTGGGGGCGGACGACCTCGCGCTGCTGACCGGCACATCGGACTGGAGCATCGACCTCGGCTATGCCGAAACCGACGCGGGCTATCTCGACCTGGAGAGCGACGTATGACGGCCACGCCCGGTTCCTCGCGGCTGATGCGTCGCGTTCTGATCGTGTCGGTCGCGCTCAACCTGCTGGTCGCGGGCGTCGTGGTGGGCGTGGTGCTGCGCACCGACGACCGGGCGCCGCGGCTCGTCACACCGCCCGACCTGCGTGCGGTGATTTCCGCTCTGCCCGACGAGAGCCGGGAGGCGGTTCGCGGCAAGGTCCGCAGCGCAGTAATGGGCGGCCCCGGCGAGCGGCGGGAGCGGCTGATGCAGGGCCGCGCCTTCGTCGCCGCCTTCACGGCCGATCCGATGGACCGTGCGGCGCTGGAGGCCATCCTGGCCGACCGCCGCGACGTCGGCATCGAGATCCGCGTGGAACTGGAGCAGGCCCTGCTCGACGAGATGGAACAGCTCGGCGTGGAGGAGCGGCGCGCCATCCTGGAGCGCCTGCGGCAGGGAACCCGGCGCGGAGAGCACGGGAACGGCGGATCACCGAGGCCCTGAGCGCGGGCATCACGCGGCCGTGCAGGTCTCCCACGCGGTGCTGACACGGTCCCGGCCGTCCGACTTCGAGCGATAGAGCGCCCGATCCGCGGATCGCAGGAGGGCGTCCACGTCGCCCGCGCCACCCGCTGCGACGGCGATGCCGATGCTGACCGTACAATCGATCGCGGCGCCGTCGCGCAGGAGGAACGTCTCCCCGCAGACCGCGTTGCGGATCCGCTCGCCTGCCTCCCGAGCGTCCTCCCGCCCTGTGCCGGGCAGCGCGAGGCAGAATTCCTCTCCGCCCAGACGCACGGCCAGATCGATGCCGCGCACGTTCTCCTGCAGGCGGCGGGCGACCTGGGCGAGCACCTCGTCGCCCGCATCGTGGCCATGCCGGTCGTTGATCTGCTTGAAGAAGTCGAGATCGAGGATCATGAGGGCGAAATCCGCCCGCTCCTCCCGCGCGCGCTTCATCATGATGCCGAGCTGATGCTGCGCGTAGCGCCGATTGTAGAGGCCGGTCAGCGGATCGCGGGTGGCCAGCCGCAGGCCGTCCTGCACGTTGGTCCGCAGCTTGTCGGAATAAAGCTTGCGCCGAAGCTGCGAGCGCATGCGCACCGCCAGCTCGAACGGGTCGTAGGGCGCCATCAGATAGTCCCACGCGCCGAGGTCGAGTGCCTTGGCCGCCGTGCGCATGTCATCGTCGTCCACGACGAAGAGCAGCGCGCAGTGACGCGTCGGCATGGCGCGCGCGATGTGGGCGAGCAGCTTGAGCCCGTCCGCGCCGTCTGCGAGACGCTGATGCACAACGACCGCGTCGGGCACATCCTGTGCGATGCGCGCCTCGATCGCGACGCAGTCCGTCGCCCAGCTCGCGCCGACGCTGAGCTGTCCGTGCAGGGCGTTGCCCCAACGCGCGCCCGTCTCGTTGTCGGGGGCCGCGATCAGCACCGACTGCGCCGGCGTCGGCTCGATGGGTCCGAGTTCGGAGGCGAGGCCGAGATCCCGCGCCGCCTCGCTCCGCATCTGGAGCTCCTCGATCACGAACTTCATCCGCATCAGGTTGCGCACGCGGGCAAACAGCGCGAGATCGTGGATCGGCTTTACCAGGAAGTCGTCCGCACCGACGTCGAGGCCGCGCGTCCGGTCCTCGGGGTCCTCGATGGCGGTGACCATGATGACGGGAATGTGCGCGGTGTCGGGGTTCGCCTTGAGCTTCTCGCACACCGCGAAGCCGTCGATCGTCTGCATCATCACGTCGATCAGGACGATGGAAGGCTGCGCGCGCGCGGCGAGTTCCAGCCCCTCCTGCTCACTCTCGGCCACCAGCACATCGTAGTAGGCCGTGCCGAGCTTGGCCCGCAGCAGGTCGCGGTTGGCCGCGACATCATCGACCACGAGGATGCGTCCCGACATTTCGCTTCCTTTACTCCGCGTTCCAGCGTGCGTAGTACACCACAGCCCCGGACGATAGGGTTTAAAGACGATTATGTCGCTGCAAATGCCAACAATAGGTTGTGATTTCCTCAACGTGGCAAAAAGGAGAACGATCTGACGCCGCAGACCGCACAGCACCTGGCCGTCGACGTGCTCGGCTGGCTCGCGACCGACGACGAACGGCTCGGCGCTTTCCTCGCCCTGTCCGGCGCCTCGGCCGACGATCTGCGCGTGCGCGCGGCGGACCCGGAGTTCCTGGGGTTCCTCGTCGATTTCGTGCTGCAGGACGAGGATGCACTGGTGACGTTCTGCGACGCCACCGGGCATCCTTACGATGCGCCGCAGCGGGCGCGTCTGCTGCTGCCCGGCGGCGACGTGCCGGACTGGACCTGAGCCGGTGATCGCCGATGCGACCCGCGACCAGCTCGACGGCCTCGCGTTGCAGCGCGGCAGACCGCTGCTCGTACTCGATGCCGACGAGGTGCTGGTCTACTTCCTGCGCCACTTCCGGACGTATCTCGACGGCCGCGGCTGGGACCTCGATCTCACCACCTACCGGCTGGATGCCGCGCTGAAGCACCGGGGCGACGGCCGGACCGCCACGCGGGAGGAGGGCCTTGCCTTCATCGACGCCTTCTTCGCCGAGGAGACGTCGCGGCAGGAGCCGATACCGGGTGCGGCCGAGGCGGTCGCGCGGCTCTCCGGGCGGGCGCAGGTGGTCGTGCTCACGAACCTGCCGCACCATGCCCGTGAGACCCGCATCCGCAACCTCGCGGCGCACGGCCTGTCCCATCCGGTCGTCAGCAACCGCGGCGGCAAGGGGCCTGCCCTCGCCCGTCTCGCGGGCCGCGTCGCAGCACCCGTCATCTTCGTCGACGACAGCAAGGCGCAGATCGACAGTGCGGCCGAGCACGCGCCCGCCGTCCGCCGTCTTCAGCTCATCGGATGCGACTACGCAGCCCCCGCTCTGCCCAGGAGCGCGATGGCCGAGGAAACGGCGTTTAGCTGGAACGCGGCGGCGCCGTGGATCGACACCGCCCTCGACGGCTAGCGGTCAGATCAACCGGGGCCTGTCGTCGGGCGGGCCGCGATCCGGCTCGACGGCCCACCAGCCGGCGGGCGGCGGCGCCATCAGCCGCGCCGCGCCATGCCCCACCTCGCCCAGCCACAGCGCGTGCTCCCCGGCCCGGATCGCGACGGGCAGCCGGGCATGGATCGCCGCCAGCTCCGGCGGTGCGGCGCAGGTGACGATCGCGCAGGTGGAGACGGGCCCGGCGGGTCCGGGCCAGTCCTGCCAGATCCCGGCGAAGGCCACGCCGCCGCCATCCGATGGCGACAGCCAGTGCGGCCGCTTCCCCCGCCGCCCGACCGTCTGCCATTCGTAGAAGCCGTCCGCGGGGATCAGGCAGCGCCGTTCCCGGCACGCGGTGCGAAAGGCGGGTTTCTCGGCGATCGTCTCGGCCCGCGCATTGATCAGGAGCGGGCCGGCCTCCGGCGTCGCGTACCAGTCAGGCAGAAGGCCCCAGCGCATCGCGTGCAGCCGCCGTCCATCCACGGAGATGATGACCGCCACGTCGGTGGTCGGGCGCACATCCTCCTCGGGTGCCACCTCGTCAACAAGCTCCGCCTCGAAGAGCTCGGCCAGATCCTCGGGCGTATCGGTCCGCGAGAACCGGCCGCACATCAGCCGATCTCCACCAGTTCCCCCCGGAAGCGGCGCATGTTCTCGACATAGTGTAGGGCGGAGGCCTCCAGCATCCTCTCGCCCGCGGCATCGATCTCGCGCACGACCTTGCCGGGCGCGCCCATGACAAGGGAGTTGTCCGGGATCTCCTTGCCCTCCGTCACCAGCGCACCCGCGCCGATCAGGCAGTTCATCCCGATCTTCGCACCGTTCAGAACCGTGGCTCCCATCCCGATCAGCGAATTGTCCCCGATCGTGCAGCCGTGCAGCATCGCCTTGTGCCCGATGGTGCAGCCCCGCCCGATGGTCAGCGGGAAGCCCATGTCGGTGTGCATCACCACGTTTTCCTGAACGTTGGTACTATCGCCCACGTCGATCAGCTCGTTGTCGCCGCGCAGCGTGCAGCCGAACCAGATGCCGACGCCCGCCCCCAGCCGCACGGCGCCGATCACGTTGGCATCGGGCGCGACCCAGCAGTCGCCGCTCTCCGGCAGCTCCGGGCGGCGGTCGGTGAGGGCGTAGAGCGGCATCAGGTTCTCTCCTTGATCTGGCCGGACATGATCCGGGCCTGCTGGGCGATATCCGGCCGGCGGTCGCGGCGCAGGCGCTCGGCGATCAGAACCGAGCGGAGCTGGTCGTAGCAGGTGTCGAGATCGTCGTTGATGAGGATGTAGTCGTATTCGGCCCAGTGGCTCATCTCGCGCCGGGCCTCGCCCATGCGCCGGGCGATCACGTCGGGGGCGTCCTGCGCGCGCTTGCGCAGGCGGTGCTCCAGTTCCTCGATGGACGGGGGCAGGATGAAGATCGAAATCGCCTCCCGCCCCATCTCCGAGTTGCGGATCTGCTGGCCGCCCTGCCAGTCCACGTCGAAGAGCACGTCGCGCCCCGCACTCATCGCATCCCGGACGGGGCCGAGGGGGGAGCCGTAGAGATTGCCGAAGACCTCGGCATGCTCCAGCATCTCGCCCGCCGCGACCATCCGCTCGAACTCGGCACGGTCCTTGAAGTAGTACTCCCGCCCGTCCGCCTCACCCGGCCGCGGCGGCCGCGTGGTCGCGGAGATGGAGAACGAGATCTCGCTGTCCTCCGATAGGAGCCGCCGCGAGAGCGTCGACTTGCCCGCCCCCGAGGGCGAGGAGAGGATGACGAGGAGGCCGCGGCGGCACGGATCTATCATTCGGTTCTCATTCGACGTTCTGGACCTGCTCGCGCATCTGATCGATCACGACCTTGAGCGCAAGGGCCACGCGCGTCAGCTCCGTATCGCCGGACTTGGAGGCCAGCGTGTTCGCCTCCCTGTTGAACTCCTGCATCAGGAAGTCGAGCTTGCGCCCGATGGGGCCTGTTTCGGTCAGATGCACACGGGCCGCGGCGACATGGGCGTCGAGGCGGTCGAGCTCCTCGGTCACGTCGGCCTTCACCACGATCAGGGCGAGCTCCTGCTCCAGCCGGTCGATGTCGGGGCTGGCCTCCATCAGGGCGGCGACGCGCGTGCGCAAGGTCTCGCCCGTTCGGGCGGCACGGGCCGCTGCGGTCTTCCGCGCTTCGACGATCAGGCGAGCGACCTCGTCGATGGAGGTGGCGAGGAGCGCGGCAAGGGCCGCGCCTTCGGATTCGCGCGCTTGGGCCAGGGCGTCGAGCAGGGCCGCGATGTCCGCCTGAGCATCCTTGAGCCAGGCCTGTCCGGCTTCACCGCCTTCCGCCACGCCCCGCAGCGCGAGGATGTCCGTAGCACTGACCGGTGCGAGCTCCCGACCCTGCTGCGCGGCGACCGCCTCCACCTCGGCCAGGGCGGAGAGTGCCTGATCGAGCGCCGCGCGGTTCACGCCGCCCCCCGCCGCATCGGGCAGGCGCGACCAGCGCAGGGAGATCGAGACGTTGCCCCGCGCGAACCGGCGCGGGGTCGCCTTGCGCAGTTCCGCCTCCAACGCATCGGCCCCGTCGGGCAGGCGCAGCCGCAGATCGAGGCCGCGCGCGTTGACGCTGCGCGCCTCCCACGCCCAGCTCATCCCCTCGCCGGTGCCGTCCACCCGCGCAAATCCCGTCATCGACTGCATCGCCATCTCCTGCTCCGGACCGCCAGCGTTAACCTTCAGCCCCGAAAAATCATCTAAAATGCATCGAAAATGGTAATCTCCGAGTTGCCAGAGAAGCAGATGCGTTTTTCGGACACTTTCTTGAAAATGTGTCCTAAGCTGTTGGGAGAGCGGTGTGGAGTACGGGGATTTCGGTGTCGGACGGAAGGGCCCTCTGCCCGGAGATCGCATGGATGGCGCGATGAGCCAGAACATCATCGACAGTCTCGGGTCCTACTGGGAACGGTTGAGAGGCGACCGGCTCGCGCCGCGGCGCTCGGAGATCGATCCGCGCGCCTTCGAGGATGCGCTGGAGCACATGTTCATTCTCGAGGACGCGGCGAACGCCCCGATCCGCATCCGTCTGGGCGGCACGCGGCTCTGCGACATGATGGGGATGGAGGTGCGCGGCCTGCCGGCGCGCGCGCTCTTCAACGAGGTGGATCGCGCCCGGTCCGAGGAGCTGATGCGGGAGGTGATCGACCGGCCCGCGCGGGTCGACCTGCAGCTGACGGCGGGCGGACGCGACACGGCGGATGTGCCCGCCCGCATGATCCTGCGCCCGCTCTGCGACGATTTCGGGGACGTCACGCGGATCCTCGGCTGCCTCGTCGTCGAGACGGAGCGGTTCGGGCTGGAGACGCAGCTGGCCATCGGCGCCATCCGTCTCGACACCCTGCGGGAGCGCGTGCCGGTGGGGCATCCGGTGCCGGGTTTCGCACAGGAACAGGCGGCCTTCGAGATGCCGCATCTCAAGCCGATCGAGGGCGGCAAGGCGGCGACGGCGCGCCGGCCCCTCAGCCGGGCCCACCTGCGGGTGGTGAAGGACTAGCGTCTCACCCCTGCCACCAGTCCGACCCGGCGATACCCTGCAGGGCCAGCAGCGCCGTGAGGTCGGAATGGTCGAGCACTGCGTCGGCCCCCTCCTTCAGTGCGGGTTTGGCCTTGTAGGCCACGCCGAGACCCGCCGCCTCGACCATCGCGAGATCATTGGCCCCGTCGCCCACTGCAATCACCGCGTCGGGTCCGAAGCCGCCCTGCCCCGCAAGCTCGTGCAGCGCATCGAGCTTCGCCTGCCGCCCGAGGATCGGCTCGGTCACGTCGCCCGTGAGCCGGTCGTCCTCGAAGAGCAGCGTGTTGGCGCGGTTGACGGCGAAGCCCGCGGCCGCAGCAACGCGCGACGTGAAAAAGGTGAACCCGCCCGAGACCAGCGCCGTCTGCGCCCCGCGCCCGGCCATGGTGCGCACCAGCACCTCGGCGCCGGGATTGAGCGCGATCCGTTCGGCGTAGCATTGTTCGAGGGCCGCGATTGGCAATCCACTCACCAGCCGCACCCGCTCGCGCAGCGCCGCCTCGAAATCGAGCTCACCACGCATCGCGCCTTCGGTGATGTCGGCGACCCGGTCCTTGACGCCGGCGAAATCCGCGAGCTCGTCGATGCACTCCACCGGGATCATGGTGCTGTCCATGTCGGCGATCAGCATCCGCTTCTCGCGGCCCGCCGCCGGCACGACGTTGAGGTCCACGCCATCCGGCGCAACCATGTCCACCGGTCCCTCGACGGCGATCTCCACCGCCGTCCGGGCCAGGCGCCTCGGCGCGCCGCCCGCCACGCGCGCGACACTCCGGGCCACCGCGTCGCTCACTCCGGCGGCGGCCGTCAGCACGACCATGTGGGTCATGTTCACCTCTCGAAGGGAAGGCGGGGCGCCGAAGCGCCCCGCGGGATCAGAGGGCCGCGCGATGCTTGATCGGCGCGCGGTCCAGCTCCTCGGCCACCAGGAACGCAAGCTCCAGCGCCTGGGAGGCATTGAGCCGCGGGTCGCAGGCCGTGTGGTATCGGTCCGACAGGTCCTCGTCCGTCACCGCGCGCACGCCGCCGGTGCACTCGGTCACGTCCTGGCCCGTCATCTCGAAATGCACGCCGCCCGCATAGGTGCCCTCCGCCGCGTGGATCTCGAAGAACTCGCGCACCTCGCCCAGCACGCTGTCGAAGGCGCGGGTCTTGTAGCCGGTGGACGACTTCGTCGTGTTGCCGTGCATCGGATCGCAGGACCAGACGACCTTGCGGCCCTCGCGCTCCACCGCGCGGATCAGGCCCGGCAGGTGATCACCGACCTTGCCCGCGCCGAAGCGCGCGATGAGCGTGAGGCGGCCGGCTTCGTTTGCCGGGTTCAGCTTGTCGATCAGCGTGATCAGCTCGTCCGGCTCCAGCGACGGGCCGCACTTGAGACCGATCGGGTTCAGCACGCCGCGGCAGAACTCCACATGCGCGCCGTCCGGCTGCCGCGTGCGGTCGCCGATCCAGATCATGTGGCCCGAGCCCGCCACCACGTTGCCGGAGGTCGAATCGACACGCGCCAGCGCCTCTTCGTATTCGAGCAGCAGCGCCTCGTGGCTGGTATAGAAGTCGACCCGCCCCAGCGCGTCGGTGTTGGAGGAATTGACGCCCGCCGCCTCCATGAAGCGCAGCGCTTCGGAGATCCGGTTGGCGAGATCGCGGTATGACGTGGAGGCCGCCGCATCGGCAAACCCCAGCGTCCATTCATGCACCCGGTGCATGTCCGCGAACCCTCCCTGGGAGAAGGCGCGCAGCAGGTTCAGCGTCGCGGCGGCCTGCGTGTAGGCCTGCAGCATCCGCTGGGGATCGGGGATCCGCGCCTCGGGCGTGAAGTCGAACCCGTTGATGATGTCGCCGCGGTAGCTCGGCAGCTCCACGCCGCCCATGACCTCGGTCGATGCGGAGCGCGGCTTCGCGAACTGGCCTGCCATGCGGGACACCTTCACCACCGGCAGCTTCGCGCCGAAGGTCAGCACCATCGCCATCTGCAAGAGCACCCGGTAGGTGTCGCGGATGTTGTCGGCGGAGAACTCGTTGAAGCTCTCGGCGCAATCGCCACCCTGCAACAGGAACGCCTTGCCCTCAGATACGTCGGCGAGCTTGCGGCGCAGCGCGCGTGCCTCGCCTGCAAAGACCAGCGGCGGATAGGAGGCGAGCCGGGTCTCCACCTCGGACAGAGCCTCGGCATTCAGGTAATCGGGCATCTGGATGCGCGGCTTGGCTCGCCATCCGGCCTTGGTCCAGGTTGCAGACATCTCGCGTACACTCCTGATCGCGGTCTTTATCGGGGTGACGTCGTAACACGCCCCCTTGCGCCATGACCAGTCGCGAAGGGGCGCGATTGCGCAATTTTCGGCCGCGTCAAGCTTTGCGAGGAGAGCCTGTGTTTTTGCTGCTTGACGCAGTTCCCGAAATGCATGGAACTGAGCCATCGTTCCGCGCGGGGCCACGCATGACCGAGACAGCCGACACGCCGCAGACCTTCGTGTTCCTGCTGACGGCGAACTACTCGCTCCTGTCTTATGCCTGCGCGGTCGAGCCGCTCCGCCTCGCCAACTTCACTTCGGGGCGAGAGCTCTATCGTTGGCGCGTCGCGGGCGAGAATGGCGAATACGCGCAGTGCTCCAACGGCCAGCGCACCTTGCTCGACATGGGTCTCGACGAGATCGGGCGGGACGAGGTGCTGATGGTCTGCTCGGGCATCGACGTGAAGGGGGCTACGACGAAGCCGCTTCTGCAGTACCTGCGGCGGGAGGCGCGCAAGGGCATCGCCGTAGGGGGCCTGTGCAACGCGACCTACATCATGGCGCGCGCGGGGCTGCTGGAGGACCGGCGTTGCACCATTCACTGGGACAACCGCGACAGCTTCGTCGAGGAGTTCCCTGACATCGCGCTTACCCAGGCGATCTACACCATCGACGGCAACCGCTATTCGAGTGCGGGGGGCTCCGCCTCCGCCGATCTGATGCTGAAGCTCATCGCCGACAAGCACGGGCAGGAGCTTGCCAACAAGGTCGCGGACCAGATGATCTACACCACGATCCGCACCGACCGGGAGGAGCAGCGCCTCTCCATCCCCACCCGAATCGGCGTGAGGCACCCCAAGCTCGCCACCGTGATCCAGATGATGGAAGACAATATCGAGGAGCCGATCAGCCCCTCGATCCTCGCCTCCGACGTGGGCATGAGCACCCGCCAGCTCGAGCGGCTTTTCCGCCGCTACCTCAACCGCTCGCCCAAGCGCTATTACATGGAACTGCGCCTGCAACGGGCGAAGAATCTCTTGATGCAGACCGACATGACGGTGATCAACGTGGCGCTCGCCTGCGGTTTCACCTCCCCCTCGCACTTCTCCAAGTGCTACCGCGCCCATTTCGACACGACGCCCTACCGCGAGCGGGGAACGCAGGGCGTGGCCTGAACGCTCGATTGCATCATTCCTTGCGGTTGCGGATCGAAGAGACTAGTCAAACCGGGCAAAGTGTCATGTCGCCGACTTCTCCGAGCTCAACGCAGATCGCAGGGTTTCGATTTCGCATTGCGCCCCGGCCGCAGCATCCCGCGCGGCCCTTACAGGAGAGAACGGATGGCTACTGGCACCGTAAAATGGTTCAACCCCGACAAAGGCTTCGGCTTCATTCAGCCCGATGAGGGCGGCAAGGACGTGTTCGTGCACATCTCCGCCGTTCAGCGTTCGGGTCTGACGGGCCTGAACGAGAATCAGAAGGTTTCCTACGAACTGGAAACCGGCCGCGACGGCAAGCAGAGCGCAGGCTCCCTCGTCGTCGAGTGATCGGGCCGCGCCCTTTCACCTGATCGCAGAAACAGACGGCAGCCGCATCCCGGCTGCCGTTTTCGTTTGCGGAGGCGCCGGAACAGCGAACCTGATGCCACCCGCAGGGCGCCATTCGACGCGATCGCGCTCTACTTCGACAATCCGTGAAACTGGTCGGAGCGGCGAGATTCGAACTCACGACCCCCTGTACCCAAAACAGGTGCGCTACCAGACTGCGCCACGCTCCGACCTTGGGATCGGATAGCGCGGCAGCACGGCTTTGGAAAGGCCCATTCCGCTTAGGCGAGCAGAGCGAGGTGGACAAGACCTGACAGGCCGGCGCCGCCGATGAGGATCCACGACGACGGATTGGCGAACTCGTTCCCGGGATGGCCCCGGAGAAGCCAGTGCAGCCCGACATGGATCACGGCAAAAGCCGAAAACGCCACCGCGCCTGCCGTGTCCGCCCCCTTCAGGACGAGCCATGCCAGCGCGGCGAAAAGCGGGACGTGCAGCCAGACGAACACCGCCTCGCCCCGTGCATCGGGCAGATCGCGCAGGAGCGGCAGGATCCGCCACTCGTGCCGGCGCATGGCGTCGAGTTCATGGGTGAAGAGGAAGCCGACCATCAGTGCGAAGGCGAGATCGGCCACGGCCCGATCACTCCCCGCAGGGCCAGGCGGCATCCGCGCCGAAGGACGGATGGCGCAGCTCTGCGCCCGGTGCCAATCCCAGCAGCGTAGTGAGCCCACCATTGACCTCCAGCACCGCAACGATGTCGTCGGTGGCCGACGGGATCGGCGTCTCATCGAGCGGGACGGCGTTGACGTGGATGTCGCGGACCACGCCCTCCTCGTCGAGGAAGATCATATCCAGCGGGATCAGCGTGTTGCGCATCCAGAAGCTGCGCCGCTGCGGACCGTCGTCGTAGAGGAACAGCATGCCCTCGAACTGCGGCATCTCCTCGACGAACATCAGTCCGCGGGCGCGTTCCTCGACATCATCGGCTATCTCGACGGTGAATGTCGCCTCGACCCCCTGATGGCGCAGGTCGACGCGGTCGTCGCGGCACTCCGCCGCGACTGCCCCGCCAGCGCAGACAAGAGCGAAAAGGTTAGGAAACCACCGTGTCCCAATTGCGGACATACATCACCATCCGTCCCCGCGGGCCGTCGCCGATATGGGCGGCAACGGCTTCGTTGGACTGTAGATCAGCTATGCCGCAACGCCGCAAGGTCTCCATGTGGACGAAGACGTCCTCACTGTCGCCGAAGACGTTGAGGAACCCGAATCCCTTCACCCGGTCGAACCACTTCACCCGTGCGGGGACGTACTCGATCTCGCTGGCGGCCGGAATGTCGATCGGAGCGCCGAGGGGGCCGGTCGCCGGCTCGTCCGGCTGCTCCACCTCCACGACGGCGCTGGCCATGCGGCCCTTCTCCGTCTCTTCCACCTCGACGGTGATGGCACCGCCCTCGAAGAGTTCACGCAGGCCCGCGGCCTTCAAGACGCTGGCGTGGATCATGACGTCGCCGGCGCCGTCCTCCGCGACCATGAACCCAAAACCGCGCGTGGTGTCGTACCACTTCACCTGTCCCGAAACCATGTATTAAACCATTTTCTTATTGTCTTTCAGCGGAGTACCGAAAGAGTGTCCCATCCTCGACGGTGAACGCAAACCCACGTCCGACGCGCATCCCTGCTTCGATCCGACCATGGCGTGTCGTCCCCTGACCGAAGCGTCGAAAGGATAGATATCGCCTTTCGCTTGTGTCAAGCAGGCCACTACGGCCAGTAGGGGAGCGCGACACGAGTGCCACAGCACAGACCATTTCCGTCGGTACGTCACGTCCTGCCGGCGCTTGCCCTCGTCGCCGCCTGCGCCGCCCCGGCGCCTGTGCTGCTGCCGGATGCAGACGGCGTGCAGCGCGAGTTCCTGCTGACCACCGGGCAGACGCAACTCGTCTCGCGCTCGGTCGAGGAGGTGGACGACATCGCCGATGCTGCGACGCGGCGCGGCGTGGAGGAGATCGCGAGCCGCCGCCGGACGGAGGAGGTGCGCCTAGACCAGCTCGCCTATTTCTTCCGCGCGCCCGACGGCCAGGCCTACCTGCTCGCCGACGGGGAGAAGGCGCTGGTGCGGGGCGAGCCCGTGGCGCAGTGCCCGGTGCAGATCTCCATCCGCAGCGCCGAGCCCGATCCGGGCGGCCGCGACACCATCGCGACGGCGCTCGAGCTCTGCCATCGCGAACTCGGCGGTCTGGGGCTCGAGGAGAACTGCGACTGCCGGCTGCTCGCTCAAGGTGCGATCCTGCGGGCCGAGCTTGCCGCCTTCGAATACGCCATCGATCTGCCCGCCCGGCTGTTCCGGGGCGGGCGGCTCGACCCGATCACCTATTTCGCGCGGGAGATCGTGGGGGAGAACGGCGACCGCGGTGTCGTGATCGAGGTGGGCGAGGAGCGTGTCGTGACGCTGCGTTACGAACTCGCATCATCCTCGACGGCAGAGGCGACGTTCCCCGACGGAACCGTCGTGCCGGCGGAGCGGCAGCCGGTCGGCTTCGACCGCGGTCGCCTGCGGGAGAGTTTCACGCTCGCCGATCCGGACGGCGCACCGCTCAGGGTGATCGTGGGGCCGTGAGGCCTACACGTGCTGACCGCCGTTCACCTCGATCTCCGTCCCGGTGACGTAAGCCGAGCCCTCGGTGCAGAGATAGTAGATCGTCTTTGCCACCTCCTCGGGCTTGCCGAGGCGGCGCAGCGGCAGCGTCTCGACAAGCTTTTCGGTTCCCGGGCTGAGGATGTCGGTCTCGATCTCTCCGGGCGCGATGGCGTTCACGCGGACGCCGAGGGGGCCGTAGTCATGCGCCATCTCGCGGGTGAGGGCGGCCAGCGCCGCCTTGGAGGTCGCATAGGCCGCGCCCGCGAAGGGATGGACCCGTGCGCCTGCGATGGAGGTGACGTTGACGATTGCGCCCTGCGCCGCCGTCAGTTCCTTCTGCAACCCGCGCGCCAGCACCACGGGTGCGAAGAAGTTGACGTGGAATACCTTGCCCCAGTCGCGCAAGTCGGTGTCGAGGGTCGAGAGCCGCGCCCCGCCCTCCCCCTTCGGCGAGATCCCGGCATTGTTCACCAGCGCCTCGAGCCGGCCCGCGAGCAGGCGGCGCTTGATCTCTTCCACCGCCTCCATCGTGTCGTGGGGGTCGGAGAGGTCGACCTGGATGTGATCCTCGGGCCCCGCCTCCCAGGGACAATCCTCGGGGAACGGATGGCGTGAGCAGGTGATGACCCGCCAGCCCGCGGAGGAGAAGCGCTTGACGGTCGCGTGCCCGATCCCGCGGGAGGCGCCGGTCAGAAGCAGCGTGCGGCGATCAGGCATAGCGGGCTCCTTCGGCAGCGCAGCAAACCCAAGCTAGGCGCTCGGGAATGCCGCGACAAGCGGAGGCTCTGCCCCGGCCATGCGGGCCTGCTACCAAATCCCGGGACGCTGCCCCGGACCCACGGATACTTTGAGACAGATGAAGCCTGCGAGCTTTGCCTTCTTCTTGCACGAAATATCCCCGCCGGAGGCAGCCCGGACTGCGATCCGGCGGTGCATCAGGGGTTGAGGCGCTGGACGGCCCACTCGCCGTCATCCGGGGCGGGGCGGGTCCAGCGGAAGCGGTCGTGGAGGCGGAACTGCCCGTCGGCCCAGAATTCGATTTCCACCGGACGGATGCGGACGCCGCCCCAATGCGGCGGGCGGTCGGGGTTGGGGCCTTTCTCCAGCCCCATCGCCGCGACCCTTGTCATCAGCGAGGCGCGAGAAGACAGCGGCCGCGACTGGTCGGAGGCCCAGGCGCCGATCCGGCTTTGAAGCGCGCGGGAGCGGTAGTAGGCGTCCGCCTTCTCGCCCTCCTCCCGCTCGGTTAGGCCGCGGACGCGGATTTGGCGGCGCAGGCTCTTCCAGTGCAGGCAGAAGGCAGCCTTGCCGGCACTCGCGATCTCCTGCCCCTTGGCGCTTTCGTAGTTGGTGTAGAAGACGAAGGCGTCGTCCTCGATCTCCTTCAGGAGCACCATGCGCACGTTGGGCAAGCCATCCGCATCCACGGTGGCCAGTGCGATGGCGTTCACGTCCTCAGGCTCGGTTCCTTCCGCCTCGGCCAGCCAGTGGCGGGCCAGCACGAAGGGATCGGAGCCTGCGAAGATGCCCGTGCGCGCCGTCTCCTCCCCCATGGAATTCTCCTTTGAAACCTCGCTCGTGACGCTAGGACATTTCCTTGAAGCGCCGTTTTTTCTGACGTAAAGCGGTGCAACCACAAGAACAAGAGCGGAGCCCCCCCGATGAGCGACATGTCCGGACTCATGGCTGGGAAACGCGGGCTCATCATGGGCCTCGCCAACGACAAGTCCATTGCCTGGGGTGTCGCGCGCGCGCTGCACGACGCAGGCGCCGACATGGCCTTCACCTACCAGGGCGAGGCACTCGGAAAGCGGGTGAAGCCGTTGGCGGAATCGCTGGGCTCCGACATCGTGCTGCCCTGCGACGTGAGCGACGAGGCGAGCATGGACGCCGTCTTCGCCGAGCTGAAGGACCGCTGGGGCAGCCTCGATTTCGTAGTTCACGCCATTGGCTTCTCCGACAAGAACGAGCTGCGTGGCCGCTATGTCGATACCACGCCCGCGAACTTCCGCATGACGATGGACATCTCCGTCTATTCCTTCACCGCCGTAATGCAGCGGGCGGAGAAGATGATGAACGAAGGCGCCTCGGCGCTGACACTCACCTATTACGGGGCCGAGAAGGTCATGCCGCATTACAACGTGATGGGCGTGGCTAAGGCCGGGCTGGAGGCGTCGGTCAAGTACCTCGCCATGGATCTCGGGCCGAAAGGCATCCGGGTCAATGCGCTCTCCGCCGGGCCGATCAAGACGCTCGCCGCCTCGGGCATCGGCGACTTCCGCTACATCCTGAAGTGGAACGAGCTGAACTCCCCGCTGCGGCGCAACGTGACTACGATGGATGTAGGCAAGTCGGCGCTCTACCTGCTGAGCGATCTGTCGTCGGGCGTGACGGGCGAGAACCACCATGTCGACAGCGGCTACCACGTCGTCGGCATGAAGGCCGAGGACGCCCCCGATATCGACGTCACCGTCGGGCGCAAGCCTGCGGCGGAATGACCTCATGGGCGCCGACAGCCTGATCGCCTTCAACCTCGCCCTGCTTGCGGCGGTCATCGCGCCGGGACCAGCGCTTCTGCTGGCCATGCGCGCCGGGCGGACGGGCGGCTGGCGCGCTGGCTTCGAGACAGGGCTGGGCCTCGCCACCATGGCCGCACTCTGGACGCTGGCGGCACTGCTTGGGCTCGACGCGCTCTTCACCCTCTTCCCCTGGGCCTATACGGGGATGAAGACGGCCGGAGCGCTCTACCTCATCTGGCTCGCCTGGAACATGTGGCGCAGCGCGGGCGCCCCGGTCGAGGCGGCCGGGGCGCGGCACAGTCGGCCCTTCCTGCGCGGCTTTCTCGTCAACATCGGCAACCCGAAATCGGTGCTCTTCGCCGGAGCGGTGCTGGTGGTGATCTTCCCACCGAACCTGCCGCCGGTCACGAGCATCGCCATCGCCGCCAACCACCTAGTGCTGGAGGTCGCGTTCTACGCCCTCCTCGCCCTCGCCATGAGCCGCCCCGCCGTGGGCGGCGCCTATCTGCGAGCCAAGCGAACGCTCGACCGGGTGACCTCCGTCATCCTCGGCGCGCTGGGGCTCCGCCTGCTTCTGGAGCGTTGACCGTGATGCTCCGAGCCGCGGGACGTCGGTTTCGCAAGGTGGGTGCGGAAGATCAGGGGGCCACGCAAAGTCGGAGCTCAGTCAGTGCTGTAGGATCGACCGGACTCGCACGAAAGCTGCTGTGCGCTGCGATCCTCTTCGCCGCCCTGCCCGCAACCGGTCAGAGCGCCAGCGGGAACCCATCGGACCTGCCGCCCCTCGCGTCCTTTCAGGAGTGCGAGGCCTGCCCCGTCATGATCGTCCTGCCGCTGGGCGAATTCACGATGGGCGGCCCGCCGGGCGAGTCGCGCAACAACGTCCACTGGGACATCCCGATCCGGCCCGTGACACCGGAGGATCCCTACATCGCCGAACACGAAGGGCCGCTTCGCCGGGTGGAGATCGACCTGCCCATCGCCATGGGCCGAGACGAGGTCACGATCGGCGAGTGGATGGCCTGCGTCGACGGCGGCGGTTGCGGCGGCTACGTTCCGCCCATGTCCATGCTCGCCGCCGGGGCCGGCTCGACCATCTTCCGGGTCGAGATGACGATGCGCCATCCGGTCTTCCGCGTCTCCTACAACGACAAGCTGCTGTACGTGGACTGGCTGAATGATCAGGTCGGGGCGGAGGTCTATCGCTTGCCGACCGAGGCGGAGTGGGAGTATGCCGCGCGCGCCGGCACGCAGACGCCGTTTTCGCGCGGGGACGAGATCACGACCGACCAGGCCAACTTCCTGGGCCGTGCCACCGAGCGCATGCTGGGCGAGCCGCGGCCCGATCTGGTCTCTCGCGGCTATCCGGTGCCGGTCGACGAGCTCGACGCAGCCAACCCGTGGGGCCTGCGGCACATGGACGGCAACCTTCTTGAAGAGACGATGTCCTGCTGGACGGATCGCCATGCGGATCTGGGCACGTCGAGTGCGGATCTGGCAGCGGCCAGTGATCCTGATTGTGCGCGGCGCGTCGTGAAAGGCGGAGTGTACACGGGAGCGATGGATCACGGTCGCCCAGCGTCACGGGGTCGTTCTGATCCGACCTACCGAACGAAGAGCGGCGGGTTTCGCGTGGTGCGGGAGCTGTGCTACATGGAACGACTTCAGTGACCAGCGAGGCGCGCCCAAGCGACACGCTCCCGGCCCGCCAAAGTAGCCGCCAGTCAGCGCGATACACCACGTCTCGCGAACCTGCCGGGTGTCACCGCAGCCGCGCTCGGCGTCAAAATGGCAACAGGCCATTGAGGCGGACCCGCCGGAGCGCTAGGACCACGGGATCGAAGGATAGCTGTGGAGTGACCGCGCCATGAACGATCGCCTGCCGCACGAGAAGGGGTTCCACATCTCCTGGGACCAGATCCACCGGGACAGCCGGGCGCTGGCCTGGCGGTTGGAGAATGACGGGCCGGGCGCAGGCGGGTCCTGGCGGGCGGTCGTCGCCATCACGCGCGGCGGCATGGCGCCCGCGATGATCGTGGCGCGCGAGCTGGACATCCGCACGGTCGACACGATCAGCGTGAAGTCCTACTCGCACCAGACCCGGGCCGAGGCCGAGGTGCTGAAGGCCCCCGATGCGGAGCTGATGGGCGACGGCGAGGGCGTGCTGATCGTCGACGACCTCGTGGACAGCGGCAAGACGCTGGAGCTCGTCCGCCGGATGTATCCCAAGGCGCATTTCGCGACGGTCTATGCCAAGCCCAAGGGCCGCCCCATGGTCGACACCTTCATCACCGAGGTGAGCCAGGACACCTGGATCTTCTTCCCCTGGGACATGGCGCTGCAATATGTCGAGCCGTATCGGGGGACCGACTGATGTTCCAGGATCTCTTGAAGATGCTCCGGGGCGAGCTGCCGCCCGAGCCCATTACCGGCGACGACTCCCAGATCGCCATCGCCGCCCTGATGGTCCGCGTCGCCCGCGCCGACGACAGCTACGACTCGGTCGAGCGTGACATGATCGAAGACGTGCTGATCCATCACTACGACATGACGCGGGAGGAGGCGACGGAGATGCGCCTCCATGCCGAGAAGGTCGAGGCCGAGGCCGCCGACACCGTCCGCTTTACCCGCGTGCTCAAGGAAGCCGTTCCCTACGAGGAGCGTGACGCGATTGCCGAGGCGCTATGGCGCGTCGCCCTCGCCGACAACGACCGGAGCGAGGACGAGAACGCCCTGCTGCGCACCGTCGTGGGCTTGCTCGGCATTTCCGACCGCGACAGCGGTCTCGCCCGTCAGCGCGCGGAGCAGTCGTTGCAGAACTGACATAATTACGCAGCGTCACCCGAAGGCTGTCCTTACGTCATTATGGCGAAAATGCGAATAGTCCTGCGAAGTTTGCCGAAAATTTAAACAACTTCGGGGATGAGCAATGCGCAGAGTATTGGCTTTGACAGCACTTTCGGCTGCCTTGGCGGTCACCGCAACTCAGGCGCAGACCGTCAAGATCGGTGTCCTGACCTCGCATGAAAGCGAAGTCGCGCCCATCTCGATTTCCTTCCACGATGGCCTCGCCGACTATGTCACGCTCGCCAATGTCCGCGATGGCGGCGTGAACGGTGTCGATGTCGAGGTCGTGTCGTGCGAGACGCGCTACACGCTCGACGGACATGTGCAGTGCTATCAGGAGCTGGCGGCGCAGGGTGCCGTGGTCGCCATCCCCTCCTCGACCGAGGGCGCCTATGCGCTCAACCGCATGGCCTTCCAGGTCGGCGTGCCGGTGATGAATGGCGGGCTCGGCCAGACGGCGGTGGCCGATGGCCAAGCGTTCCCGAACTCCTTTGCCTTCCCGGCCAACTACTACCAGGCCGCCTCCGCGATGATCGAGCATTTCGAGGCGGAACTCGGTGGGCTCGAGGGGCGGCGCGTCGCCTATGTCTACCATGACAGCCTCTTCGGGCAGGAGGCGATCCCGCTCTTGCAGGGGATCGCGCAGCGGGAGGGGTTCACCCTCGACCTGCACCCCGTGGCCCCTCCGGGTGACGATCAGCGCGCCGTCTGGGGCGCGATCGCGCAGAGCCAGCCCGACCGCGTGATCCTGTGGACCGTGGGCCGCATGACTGCCGTCAGCATCGGCACGGCGGCCGCCGTCCAGTATCCGCGCGAGCAGATGATGGGCATCTGGTGGACGACGCTGGAGCTGATGATGCGCCAGATCGGCCCCGCCGCGGACGGCATGCGCGCCATGTCGATGTCCGGCGTCGGCCACGACGTCGCGGCCTATAACGACCTGAACGAGATGGTCTATTTCGGCGGGCGCGGCCACGGCACGATGAACAATATCGGTGACATCGACTACAACCGCGGGCTGACCGCCGGGCTCTACCTCGTCGAGGCGGCGAAGGCCGGGATGGCGTTCGCCGAAGGTGACCGCCTGACGGGCGAGGCGATGCGCCGGGGGCTGGAGACGCTGGACCTCACAGCCGAGGAGATCGAGGCGAAGGGCTTCGGCACCCTCGCCCCGCCGCTCAACATGTCCTGCGGCGACCATTCCGGCGGCGGGCTCCTGCAGGTCATCGAGTACGACGCCCAGTTCCGCCGGTGGGAGAATTACGGCGATTACGTCGCCGCCGATGACGCGGTGGTCGATGCAGCGATCGCGGCGGCCTCCGGCGTCTTCACCCAGCAGACGGGACTGCCGCGGCGGAGCTGCAACGCCCCTTCCTGATGTGATCGACTGACCGAAGCGCCGCCCCTCACCTGGCGGCGCTTTGCATTTCAGCGGTCAGGTCAGCAGGCTCCACCCCAGCCAGCCGATCAGCACCACCAGCGCCGCGCCCGCCACATGCGCCAGCCGACCGCGCAGCAGCCGTTCCACCCGCGGACCGAGCCAGACCGCCAGCAGCGCGAGACCGAAGTAGCGGATGCCGCGCGACAAGGCGACGGCGGCTATGAAGGGCAGCAGGTTCGCCTGCGCCGCCCCGGCCCCGAGCGTCGCGATCTGGAACGGGACAGGCGTGAGCGACAGCAGGAAGATGACGGTAAAGACCCCCTCCTCCCCCAGCCGACGGCGCATCTCCTCCAACTCGCCGCCGAGGCCGAGCCAGGCGAGCAGCGGTGCGACAACGGGATCGTAGAGCAGCAGTGCCAGCCCGTAGAATACCAGTGCGCCGATCAGGCAGCCGATCCAGATCGCCGTGGCGACGCGCAGCGCATTGCGGGGATGGGCAAACATCAGTGGTGCGACCAGCACTTCCAGCGGCACGGGCACCACGGTGCTTTCGAGAAACGAGGCGAGGGCAAGCTTGCGCCGCCCCGCCCCCTCCGCGGTCAGCGCCGCGGTCCAGTCCCTCACCTTCCCCATGAGTGAGAAACCCGGCCCGGACGGTGTCGTTCCACCCGGGCCGCAGTCTTATTGCGAGACGATCTCCGGCCCCATTACCAGCGTCGGCAGGAAGGTCGAGAGCGCCGGGATGTAGGTCACCATGATCAGGAAGATGAAGAGCACGCCCAGGAACGGCAGCGCGGCCTTCACCACGCCCATCATCGGCATTCGCGCCACGCCCGAGGTCACGAAGAGGTTCAGCCCCACCGGCGGCGTGATCATCCCGATCTCCATGTTCACCACCATGATGATGCCCAGGTGGATCGGATCGATGCCCAGCGCGATGGCGATCGGGAAGACCAGAGGTGCCACGATGATCAGGAGGCCCGAAGGCTCCATGAACTGGCCGCCGATCAGCAGGATCACGTTGACCATGATGAGGAACATCACGGGGCCGAGGCCGAGCTCCAGCATGGAGTTCGCGATATGCTGCGGGATCTGCTCGTCGGTCAGCACGTGCTTGAGGATCAGCGCGTTGGCGATGATGAACATCAGCGTAACCGTCAGCTTGCCAGCATCGAAGAGCACCGCGCGTGTGTCGCGGTGCACCAGTGCGGTGACCAGTGTCCAGGGTGCGGACAGGAACGGCCGGGGCCGCCCCGTGGGCGCGTCAAGCACGTCAACCGCCGCCGCCGACAGGCTCCGCGCCTCCCGCTGCGGCTTCAGCGGACCCATGTCGCGATAGACGAAGCAGGCCACGATGAAGGCGTAGACCGAGGCCACGGCCGCCGCTTCTGTAGGCGTGAAGATCGCGCCCGTGATGCCCGGAATGCCGTAGATCCCGATCATGATGATGGCGATCAGCATCAGGCCCCAGAACGCGTCCTTGAAACTCGCCCAGATCTCGCCCCAGCCCTGCCACTCGCCCTTGGGCATGTCGCGGATGCGGGCCATGACGTAGATCGCGATCATCAGCATCAGCCCCGCCATGAGGCCCGGAATGACCCCTGCGAGGAACATCCGGCCCACCGACACGTCCGTGGCGGAGGCGTAGACCACCATCACGATCGAGGGCGGGATCAGGATGCCGAGCGTGCCCGCGTTGCAGATGACGCCGGCCGCGAACTCCTTGGTGTAGCCCACCTTGCGCATCGCCGCGATCACGATGGTCCCGATGGCGACCACCGTGGCCGGAGAGGAGCCCGAGAGCGCCGCGAAGATCATGCAGGCGAACACCCCCGCGATGGCGAGCCCGCCGCGCAGGTGCCCCACGCAGGCGATGGAGAAGCGGATGATCCGCCGCGCCACCCCGCCCGTCGACATGAAGGACGACGCGAGGATGAAGAACGGGATCGCCAGGAGCGTGTAGTGCCCCGCCATCGCCTGGAACAGCGACTGCGCGATGGAGGCGAGCGAGGTGTCGCTGAGCACCAGAAGGAACAGCATCGACGAAAAGCCGAGCGCGATGGCGATCGGCACGCCGATCAGCAGCAGTGCGACGACGCAGATGAACAGGACCGCGACTTCCATCAGCGACGCTCCTCTTTCGCGAGGGTAGCGGCGGCATCCTCCACCGCCTCCTCGGCCTCGTGGCTGACGATCAGGCTGTCCTGCGTGCCGCGCACGATCCGCACGGTCGCCTGGATCAGGCGGAACAGCAGCAGCGCGCAGCCGAAGGGCAGGATGAAATAGGGGATGACGCGCGGCATCTTGGCGAAGGGCGGATCACCCTCGATCAGCAGCCAACCCTCGATGAAGCGCAGCCAGTCGAACATCGGCACGTATTGCGTCTCGTACCAGCCGTTCTCCCGCGTGTTCTCGTTTAGCCCCGTGGGAAACCAGCGCCCCGTGGTCTGGTCGAGATTGGCGAACGGCGCCCAGTAGTCCCACGCCCCCTTCGTCAGGAGCCCGGCATAGGCGAGACAAACCGCGGCAGCCAGCAACGCCATGATCCGGCGGGGGCGCGAGGGGAGCCGCGCGGTGATCGCGTCCACGCCCAGATGCGCCGTGATCTTCACCGCGTAGCTCATGCCGAAGAGCACCAGCCAGGCGAAGAGATAGGTCGTCACCTCCAGCCCCCAGAGCAGCCCGGTGCCGAAGCCGTAGCGCAGCACCACGTTGGCGAAGGTGATGGCCGTCATGAGCGCGAGCAGGAGCGCGATCATGTTCTCCTCGAAGGCGCTGACGAAGCGGGTGAACGCGCTTCCCTGCGCGGCGTGTCGCGTGGCCGTGCTCATGGCCGATCCTCCACGGGTGTTCGTTATGGGTGCGGGCGGCCCGTACGGGTGGGGCCGCCCTTGTCTCAGCCGACGGCGCGGCCACTACATGGAGGCGTTGATCGCCTGGGCCGCGTCGATGTTCTCCTGACCCACGTCGTCGACGAACTGGTCCCAGACGGGACGCATGGTGTCGACCCAGAGCTGGCGCTCTTCATCGGTGAGCTCGCGGATGGTGCCGCCCGCATCCAGGATCGCCTGCCGGTTCTCCTGGTTCACGTTGAAGGATTCCGCGTTCCGCGTCTCCGTCACCTCGGCGAGGATCGTGGCGAGCTGGTCGCGCACCTCCGGCTCCAGGCCCTGCCACCACTCCTCGGACGTCACGACGAGGTAGTCGATGATGCCGTGGTTGGTCTCGGTGATGCCGTCCTGCACCTCGAAGAACTTCTGGCCGTAGATGTTGGACCAGGTGTTCTCCTGCCCGTCGACGACACCGGTCTGGAGCGCTCCGTAGACCTCGGAGAAGGCCATGGGCTGCGGGCTGGCACCCATCGCCTCCATCTGGGCCACGAGCACGTCGGAGGCCTGCACGCGGAACTTCAGGCCATCGGCGTCGGACGGCGCGACGAGCGGCACGTTCGCCGACATCTGCTTCATCCCGTTGTGCCAGTAGGCAAGGCCCCGCAGGCCGCGGCGCACCATGCTCTCCATCATCGCCTGACCGGTGTCGGATGCCTGGAAGGTATCGACGGCCTCGATGTTCTCGAACATGAACGGCAGGTCGAAGATGCGGAAGACGCGGGTGAACTGCTCGAACTTCGACAGCGAGGGTGCCGCCATCTGGACGTCGCCCTGCAGCATCGCCTCCAGCACCTGGTCGTCGTTGTAGAGCTGGGAGGACGGGTAGACCTCCATGCAGGCGGTGCCGTCCATCTCGGCATTCACGCGCTCGGCGAGCAGCGACGCGGCGATGCCCTTGGGGTGACGGTCGGTGTTGGTGACGTGGCTGAACTTGATGACGATCTCGCCGTCGTCGCAGTCGGCAAGCGCCGGCAGCGCAGTCATGGTGGTGGCCGCGATCATCGCGGCGGTCGTCAGGAACTTCATGTTGTCCTCCCGGTCAGTGTTGTGCGCACGGCGTTCCGCCGCGCCCCCCAGCGCCGCTTCAGACCTCTGAAGCAACTGATCGGATGGGAGCCCGTGGACCCTGTCCGGGTCAACGAAGCGTCAAGGGCATTGCGGCGAAAAAGTGATGGGATGCACGCGGATGTTACCAAGTTTACCCATCCGGTGACAAAACCGTGGGGGGATTTGGTTACACATCGGGACGATCGGCGGTTGCAGGCGCGATTTGCTCCCGCTCCAGCCCGTGGCGCTGCATCTTCTCGTAGAGCGTCTTGCGCGAGATGCCGAGCGCCTCGTAGGTCGCCTTCATGTTGCCGGCCTGCGCGGCGAGCTCGGCGGCAATCGCAGCCTTTTCAAAGCGTTCCACGCGTTCGGGCAGCGTGGCCGCATGGTCCGGCACATCGCGGGAGAAGACGTCGAGCCCCAGCACGAACCGGTCCGCGGCGTTGCGCAACTCGCGCACGTTGCCCGGCCAGTCATGCGCGGCGAGGTCCTTGAGGAGCTCCGGCTCCACCGCCGGGGCGGACCGCCGGTGGCGCAGGGCCGCCTGGTTGACGAGATGCTGGAAGAGGCGCGGCACGTCCTCCATCCGCGCGGCGAGCGGCGGCATGTCGAGGGCCACGACGGCGAGGCGGTAGTAGAGATCCTTGCGGAACGAGCCGTCCTCCACCCGTGCCTCCAGATCGGCCTTCGACGAGGCAACGAAGCGGACATCGAGCGCCACGCCTTCGTGGGAGCCGAGCCGCGTCACCGACCGCTCCTCGATCACCCGCAGCAGCTTCGCCTGCAAGGGCAGCGACAGCGCATCTATCTCGTCGAGGAAGACCGTGCCGCCGCGCGCATGTTCGAACTTGCCATAGCGCGCGCGGTGCGCCCCGGGAAAGGCGCCCGCCTCGTGCCCGAAGAGCTCGCTCTCGATCAGCGTCTCGGGCAACGCGGCCATGTTGATCGCCACGAACGGCCGCTCGGCGCGGTCCGACAGGAAGTGGATCGCGCGTGCCGCGAGCTCCTTGCCGGTCCCGGTCTCGCCGCGCAACAGCACGTCCGCGGGGCTCGCCGCTATGGTGCGCAGCCGGTGGCGCAACTCGACCATGACCGGCGCGCGGCCGACCAGCGTCGATTCCACCCGGTCGCGGCTTTCAAGCTCGGCCCGCAGCGCCCGGTTCTCCAACGCGAGCCGCCGCACGGTGACGGCGCGGGCTACCGCCTCGGTCAGGCGCACAGTCTCGAACGGCTTCTCGATGAAGTCATGTGCGCCCGCTTGCATGGCCTGCACCGCGAGCGGCACGTCGCCATGTCCGGTGATCAGGATCACCGGCAGCTCCGCATCCATCTCGCGCACCTGCCCCAGGAACGTCATCCCGTCCATGCGCGGCATCTTGATGTCGCTGACCAGCACGCCGGGAAAGTCGGGGGAGATCAGATCGAGCGCGCGGGCCGGCGTCGCGCAGGTCACCACGTCGTAGCCTTTCAGCTCCAGGCTCTGCGCGATGGCGGTGCGCACATCTGCTTCATCGTCGACGAGGACGATGCGGATATCGGTCATGACGGCACTCCGATGGCCAGGGATCGCGAGCGCCTCACTCTGCCGCCTCCAGTACCGGGCGGACGGGTGCGCCGCGGCTCAGCGTGACGACGAGGCGCGCGCCGGTGCCCGCGACCGCCTCGGCCTCGATCCGGCCGTGGAAATCGCGCACGATGTTGTAGGAGATCGACAGGCCCAGCCCAACGCCGCGGCCCACATCCTTGGTGGTGAAGAAGGGATCGAAGATGCGTTCGCGCAGCTCGTCGGGCACGCCGGGGCCGTTGTCCTCCACGACGATGCGCACCGTGCCGTCGCCGGGCTCGATCCCGATCCGGATCATCGCATCCGCCTGTCCCTCGGTTGCATCGAGCGCGTTGCCGATCAGGTTCATCAGGACATGCTGCAGCCGGATGGCTCCGGCGCGCACGGTCAGGTCCGGGGTCAGCCCCACGACCTCAGGCACCACGTCGGCGCGGGCAAGGCGGGCGTCCATCAGCTCAAGCGCCTCCTCGAAGACACTGGCGAGCACTACGTCCTCCATCCCCTCCGACGGCTTGCGCGCGAAGTTCGACAGGCGGCGGGAAAGCTGCGCCATCCGGGCGGTCAACCGCATGATGCGGGCAAGGTTCTCCCGCGCGCGATCCTCCCGCCCCTGCTCGACGAAGGCATCCGCGTTCTCGGCATAGGAGCGGATCGCGGTGAGCGGCTGGTTGAACTCGTGGCTGAGCGCGGTGGACATCTGTCCCAGCACGGCGAGCTTGCCCGCCTGCACGAGGTCCGCCTGTGCCTGTCGCAGTTCGTCCTCCGCCGCCGCCCGCTCCCGCACCTCCTGCGCCAGCCGGTCATTGGCGGCGCTGAGCGCGGCGGTGCGCGTGGCGACCTTCTGCTCCAGAAGCCGCCCTTCCCGCTCCCGCGCCTCGAGCCGGTCGATCAGAAGGCGACGGCGGGCAATAACGAGCTGCCCGGCGAGCGTCACCACCGCCGCCACGAGCCCCGAGACGATGACGGAGAGAAATGCCTGCGCGTGGGCCGCCGCCGTCGGCACCAGCATGTGTAGCGTCCAGCCCTCGGTCGCCACGGGGCGGGTGAGATGCAGGAATTCCTGCTCCGTCCGGTCGGATCGGTCGGGACGGCCCACCACCAGCTCGCCCCGCGGTGGCGCGAGATCGGACAGACCCGAGACCGGCGTCTGCTCCAGCCCCCGCGCGGGGCCGCCGATCCGCGTCAATCGCAGCTCGGGATGCCCGGACAGCACGATCACCCCGTCGGCATCGGCGACGAAGACCTCGTTGGGGCTGAGCCGCAGCTCCTCCTCGATCGCGGCGACATCTGCCATGACCACGATGACCCCGGCCACCGACGTGCCCCGGCGGACCGGAAAGGCGAAGTGGTAGCCGCGGCTTCCGCTTTCGCGGTCCACCTCGAACCAGCGGCCGAGCCGGCCCTCCATCGCCTCGCGGAAATGCGGGCGGCCGACCATGATCCGCCCGATGGAGCTGTCGAGCTCGGTCCAGTTCGACGCCGCGACGACCCGCCCCGTCCGATCGACGAGATAGCTCTGCTGCGCCCCCGTCGACGCCGTCCAGTACTCCAGAAGCGCCACTGCCCGTTCGGCCTGCTGCAGATCCCTCGCGTTCTCGAGCGTAGCGAGAAGTTGCGGATGCCTGGCGAAGACCGAGGGCAGCGCGCGGAACCGGCCCAACCAACCGTTCAGGTTCTCCCGATGCAGCTCGGTCGCGTTCGCTGCCCGTCCGCCCAGTTGGCCCAGGAAGTAGCGCTCGCCGCCCCAGAACACTGCGCCCGCGACGATGATCGCGGCGAGACCCACCAGGAGCGCCGCCCGCAGGCGGCCATATGACGCCATTCCCGTCATCGCGTCGGACCCTATCCCCCCGCGCGCGCGGGGTCACGTGGTTCAGGGCAACGGCTCCACCCGCCACATCGTGAACCGCTGCTCCACGTCGAGATGACCGGGCACCGAGCGCTCCCCGATCCGGGCGGCATCGCCCAGTCGCCGGGCCGTGGCGGCGCCGTCATCGGGCCAGAACGCGATCATCAGCACCGCGCCCTGCACCCCGGCGACCGCTCCGATCGTCGGCTCCAGTACCGGCAGGTCCGCGAGGCCCGCCTGCCAGAGGCAGGGGCGCAGCGCGTCGGGGTGCCGGGATGCGAGGGCCCTCGCGCCCTCTTCCTCCAGCGTCAGGAGGATCTCGCTGCAGAATGCCGGGCGCATCCGGTCGGCGGCGAACGGATCGCCCGCCGCCGGCAGCCCGGCGCCGTAGAGCGCATAGAGGCCAGAGATGCCGACGAGGCCGCAGGCGAAGGCCGGTGCAGCCGCGGCCATCCAGGCCGCCCGCACGGTCTCGATCCGTGTTGCGACTGGCGGCACCAGCAGAACCAGCGTGAGCATCGGGAGCAGCACCGAGCCCCGGCCCAGCGCGGCGAGCGCAATTGCGACGAGGAAGGTGAGCAAAGCGGCAAGGACCCGCCATTCAGCACCGACCGGCCAGAGCCGCCGCAGGACGAGCGGCCCGAGCCCGGCGAGCGCCAGCGCGAACGTCCGCGGCGGCAGCGCCTCGGCCCGGGGCAGCTCGGTGGCGACCCACCACAGCATGAGCGGCACCAGAACGGGCACGCTGCCCACCGCGGCCAGCAGCGCCCCGCGCGGGCGAGGCCCTGCCGCCAGCGCCGCAACGATCGCCCCCAACCCGATCAGGCCCCATGGATCGAGCAGCACCGCGATGCCTCCGACCGCTCCGGCAAGGATCCACGGGGCGCCCCGCATCGGCGCCTTCTTCGTGATCTTCTCGACTATTGCCGCATCGACCAGCCGCGCCATCAGCGCGAGCGGAACGAGTGCAGCGAGCCTCGCCGGCTCGGCGAGGGCCATCCAGGCGAGGAGCGGCGCGCTGGCCAGCACCGCGAGCCGCCACCGCCGCTCCGCATTCCACAGTACGAGCAGGAGAAGGACGAGCGCGGCCGCGCCCGGTATCCGCAGGGCAAGCAGCGTGTCACCCAAGATCCGCAGCGAGAGGGCGGCAAGCATGTCCGCCAGCGGCGCGGGGCTGGGGCGCAGGCCAACGGCGCGTTGCCAGAGCGCCGCCTCCTCGGGCGAGAGCGGCACCACGAGCGCACCGATAAGCGGCAGGCAGACCAGAAAAGGCGCCAGAAGCCAGAACACCCGCGGCGGCACGGGCCGTTTCGCCCGGCGACGCCGGGTCGTGTTCGTCACGGAAGGATCCCCGCGTCAGGCGGCGCGGCGCAGACCGGCCGCGGCCCGTCCGAAAGCCTCGAAGAGCGGGCGGGAGACCGGATCGGCCGCGGCATTCCATTCGGGATGCCATTGCACGCCCATGGCAAAGCCGGGCGCGCCCTCGATGTAGATCGCCTCGGCCGTACCGTCGGGCGCGCGGCCGTCGACGACGACCCGGGCGCCCGTCTCCTCGATCCCCTGGCCGTGCAGGGTGTTGGTCAGGACCTCGTCCGTTCCGAAGAGCCGCGCGAACGGCCCGCCGGACTTCAGCGTCACCCAATGGCGCAGCTCGAACTTCTCCTCCAGCGTGCCGTCGGGCGGCATGCGGTGGTTCATGCGGCCGGGAATGTCCCGGATCTCGGGGTGGAGGGTCGAGCCGAAGGCGACCGCCATTTCCTGAAAACCACGGCAGAGGCCCAGCACCGGCACGCCGCGCGCCACCGCCTCGCGGATCAGCGGCAGGACGAGACGGTCGCGGTCACGGTCGAAGGCGCCGTGCGCCTCCGTCTCCTCGTGCCCGTACTCCTCGGGATGCACGTTGGGCCGTCCGCCGGGCAGGATGAAACCGCTGCACACCGACAGCGCATCCTCGACGGAGACATGAGCGGGGTTGGCTGGAAGCACGACCGGCACGGCCTCGCAGACCTCCGCGACGGCGGCGACGTTCATGACCCCGACGGCCTGCGCCGGATACTCGTCGTTGATCAGATGGTGGTTTCCGATGATGCCGATGACAGGCCGCGACATGCTCTCTCCCTCACGCTGCCCGACAAGATAGCCGCCCGCGGATCGCGCGTCGAGATGGCCAGACGCAACGGATTGTCGCCGTTGCGTGGCCTTTGGATGTCATCGGTCCGCCAGATGCTTCCCCGGGGACGCGCACGCCGCAAACGTCAAGACATGCGTATTTGGAGAAAGATGAAAGCCGCGGCTCACTCCTCGCGGATCAGGGCCGTCACCTCGACCTCGATCTTCATGCGCGGATCGTAGAGCCCGGCGGAGATCATCGTGGCCGCCGGTTTCGCGGGGCCGAGCCACGTGCGCAGGGTGGGCCAGCACGGTTCGAAATCGGCCGGGTCGGGCAGGATGTAGGTGACGCGCACGACATCCTCCATCGCCGCGCCGACCTCCGCGAGGGCTGCCGCGATGTTGGCGAGGGCCTGCTCGGCCTGCGCGGCGGGATGCTCGCTGATCGTCATCGTGGTGTAGTCGAAGCCGGTCGTGCCCGCGACGAAGACCCAACGCCCGTCGCGGACGGCACGCGAATAGCCGATCGTCTTCTCGAACTCGGACCCCTGGCTCACGAAACGGCGTGACATGGCGAAATCTCCCCGGGATTTGACATGGCGCAAGGCGTCGTGCCCCTGCCCCGCGCGACGGTGTGGCAGGATCACGAAAGGAGCAACCCATGTCCCACGTCCCCAACGAGCTGAGCGAACTGTTCCCGGGAAAGGCGGCGCTGATCCGCGACCTCAACGGCACGGACGCGCATTTCGCGGGGCTTACGGAGGCCTATCACGACCTCAACCGCGCGGTGCACCGGGCGGAGACCGATTGCGAGCCCACCGATGACGCGCACATGACCGAGATGCGGCGCAAGCGCCTCCGACTGCTCGACGAGATCTCGGCCTGTCTCAGGGCTCAGGCGTAAGGCCCGCAGCCTCGATCCCCGCGATGCCGGCCTCCGCATCGTTGTCCGACGTGTCTCCGGTCACGCCGACGGCGCCGATCACGGTATCGCCGTCCTTGACCAGCAGTCCGCCGGGCACCGGGATCACCTTGCCGCCATAGGCGCCGTTCACAGCCGCCATGAAGTAGGCCTGCGCCTCGGCGCGGGCCATCTGCGCGCGCCCGCCCATGCCGAGCATCACGGCGCCGTAGGCCTTGCCCCGCGCGATCTCGAACCGGCCGGGCGAGGCGCCATCCTCGCGCAGGAACGCCTTGGGATGGCCGCCCGCGTCGAGCACGACGACGGAGAGGGGCTTCAGCCCCATCTCGCGCCCCTTGGCGAGGGTTTCGCGCAGGATGGTGTCGGCCTGCTGGTGGGTGATCTCGGTCATTCCGGTCGCTTTCTTGGTTTGGTGTGGTGTGGTGCAGCGCCATCGAAGAACTCCGAAAGCGAGAGGCCGAGGGTCCGGCAGAGGGCGCTCAGGTTCTCTATCGTGGGCTCTTTCCGCTCTGACAGGATCGAGTGGACGTAGCCCGGACCCAGCCTCGATTGCAGAGATAGCGCCCGTTTGGACAGCCCTGCATCCTCGATGCAGATCCGTGAGGCGCGCTCTCCAGTCCATCGCGGGGCTACTCTGCCGCCTTCAGCTCCAGTCGGCGGTGGTGCAGCACGGGTTCGGTGTAGCCGGAGGGCTGCTCGGTCCCCTCGTAGACGAGGTCCTGAGCCGCCTTGTAGGCCACCGTGTCGAATCCCGGCGCCATGGGGCGGTAAGCGGGATCGCCCGCGTTCTGCTCGTCGACCTTGGCGGCCATGCGTTGCATGACCTCCTCCACCTGGTCTTTCGAGACGACGCCGTGGTGCAGCCAGTTCGCCATATGCTGGGAGGAGATCCGGCACGTCGCGCGGTCCTCCATCAGGCCCACATCGTTGATATCCGGCACCTTGGAGCAGCCGACGCCCTGATCGACCCAGCGCACGACGTAGCCCAGGATGCCCTGCGCGTTGTTCTCCAGCTCCGCGCGCACCTCCTCGTCCGACCAGTTGGGGCGGTCGGCGACGGGGATGGTGAGCAGGTCCTTCAGCGTGCCGCGCGGCCCCCCGTCGCGGATCTGCACCTGCCGGTCGAGGACATTGAGCTTGTGGTAGTGCGTGGCGTGCAAGGTGGCGGCCGTCGGCGAGGGTACCCAGGCGCAGGTCGCACCCTGCTCCAGATGACCGATCTTCTGCTCCAACATGTCGTGCATGAGGTCGGGCATCGCCCACATGCCCTTGCCGATCTGCGCCGTGCCCTTTAGCCCGCAGGCCAGTCCGATATCGACGTTGCGGTCCTCGTAGGACTTGATCCAGGCGGTGCCCTTCATCTCGCCCTTGCGGATCATCGGTCCCGCTTCCATCGAGGTGTGCATCTCGTCGCCGGTCCGGTCGAGGAAGCCGGTGTTGATGAAGGCGACCCGGTGCTTCGCAGCACGGATACACTCCTTGAGGTTCGCGGAGGTGCGCCGCTCCTCGTCCATGATGCCGAGCTTCACCGTGTAGCGCGGCAGGCCCAGCACCTCCTCCACATGGGTGAAGATCTCGTCGGCGAAGGCGACCTCGTCGGGCCCGTGCATCTTCGGCTTCACGACATAGACCGAGCCGGTGACGGAATTGCCGCTGTCCCGCTTCAGGTCGTGCATGGCGCAGAGCACGGTGACGAAGGCGTCGAGCATGCCTTCCGGCGCCTCGTTCCCGTCGCGGTCGAGCACCGCGGGGTTGGTCATCAGGTGCCCGACATTGCGCACGAGCATCAACGAGCGCCCCTTCACCGTCACCTCGCCGCCGGGCGTGGTGTAGGTCCGGTCCGGGTTGAGCTTGCGCTGGAAGGTGGTGTCACCCTTCGTCACCTCCTCGACGAGATCGCCCTTCATCAGGCCCAGCCAGTTGCCCCAGGCGAGCACCTTGTCCTCTGCATCGACGGCGGCGATGGAATCCTCGCAATCCATGATGGTGGAGACGGCCGCCTCGAGGTTGATGTCGGAAACGCCCGCCTTGTCGGAACCGCCGATCTCACTGTCGCGGTCGATGACGATCTCGATATGCAGGCCGTTGTTCTTCAGCAAGATCGCGGAGGGCGCCTCAAGCTCGCCCCGCCAGCCGACGAGCTGCGTCGGATCGGCGAGCGCGATGGTGTGCACGACCTGCGGCGTCTCGCCGGACGGCTGCTCGTCCCGCGCCTTCCGCGTCGCGTCGGTGGCACGCCAGTCCTGATCGTTCAGGACCTCTGCCTCAAGCCCATCGTCAGTGATGCGGTAGCCCACGACCTCCCGATGCGAGCCGGAAAAAAGCGGTGCGGCCTCGTCCAGGAACCCCTTCGCCCAGTCGATCACCCGCGCGCCGCGCGCCGGGTCGTAGCCCTTGCCCTGCGGCAGATCGCCCAGCGCATCGGTGCCGTAGAGCGCGTCGTAGAGGCTGCCCCAGCGCGCATTCGCGGCATTCAGCGCATAGCGTGCGTTCATCACCGGCACGACGAGCTGCGGGCCGGGGGTCGAGGCGATCTCAGGATCCACCCCCTTCGTCTCGACCTCGAAATCATCGCCCTCGGGCACGAGATAGCCGATCTCGCGCAGGAAAGCGGTGTAGACCTCCGCATCATGCGGCTGGCCGCGACGCTCCCGATGCCAGGCGTCGATCTTCGCCTGCATGTCCTCCCGGATCGCCAGCAGCTCACGGTTGCGCGGACCCTTGTCGTGGATCAGGTCGGACAGCCCCTGCCAGAACGCGGCACTCGCCACGCCGGTGCCCGGCAGCGCGCGCTCCTCGATGAAGCCGTGCATCTCGCGGGCGACACGCAGCCCCGCGACCTCGATCCGATCCGTCATGCGGTCCTCCCAAAATCGGTGTTGAGCGCAGAGGTAACGCGCAGACAGCGCGCCGCAAGGCTTGTGAGATACACTCCCACAGAGTGGAAACAGAAGATTTGAACGGAAGCCACCGTGACGCCGCCGCCACGATGGGTCACATGAGAAGGAAAAGGAGTCCGGCCATGCGCACCGACACCCCCGTGCCCACCCGCCTCAAGGACTACACCCCGCCCGCTTGGCTGGCGGAGACGGTGCACCTCACCTTCCGCCTCGATCCCGAGGCCACGGTCGTACGGTGCGAGATCCGCTTCGTGCCCGGCGCGGGCGGCGACCTGCATCTCGACGGGCAGGCGCTGCATCTTCTGTCAGCCTCGATCGACGGGGAGGGGATCCGACCCGACCTGCACGAATGCGGACTGACGGTGCTGGAGGAGCAGCTGCCGGGCGGCCCCTTCACCTGGGTGGCCGAGACCCGGATCAACCCGCAGGCCAACACCGCGCTGGAAGGGCTCTACATGTCGAACGGCATGTACTGCACCCAGTGCGAGGCCCAAGGTTTCCGCCGTATCACCTACTTCCCCGACCGGCCCGACGTGATGGCGGCCTACACCGTCCGCATCGAGGGGGCGGAGCCGGTAATGCTGTCGAACGGCAACCCGACGGGTGCGGGCGAGGGCTGGGCGGAATGGCACGACCCGTGGCCCAAACCGTCCTACCTCTTCGCGCTGGTGGCGGGAGATCTGAGCAGTGTCGAGGACAGCTTCACCACCCGCTCCGGCCGTGATGTGGATCTGAGGATCTGGGTCCGCGACGGCGACCAGGACCGCTGCGCCTACGCCATGGACAGCCTGAAACGCTCGATGAAATGGGACGAGGAGGTCTACGGCCGCGAATACGACCTGGACCTCTTCCAGATCGTGGCGGTGGATGACTTCAACGCCGGAGCGATGGAGAACAAGGGCCTCAACATCTTCAACTCGAAATACGTGCTGGCCTCGCCGGAAACGGCGACCGACGGCGATTTCGAGGGGATCGAGAGCGTCATCGCCCATGAGTATTTCCACAACTGGACCGGCAACCGCATAACCTGTCGCGACTGGTTCCAGCTCTCGTTGAAGGAGGGGCTGACGGTCTTCCGCGACCAGCAGTTCTCGGCCGACATGCGCTCCGAACCGGTCAAGCGGATCGACGACGTGCTGCGCCTGCGCGCCGCCCAGTTCCGGGAGGATGCGGGGCCGCTGGCACACCCGGTGCGTCCCGCGGAATACATCGAGATCAACAACTTCTACACCGCCACGGTCTACGAAAAGGGCGCCGAGCTCATCCGCATGCTGCGCGAGATCGTCGGGGCAGACGGCTACGCCAAGGCCCTCGACCTCTATTTCCAGCGTCACGACGGGGAGGCCGCGACGATCGAGGACTGGCTGAAGGTCTTCGAGGATGCGACTGGCCATGGCCTCACCCAATTCAAGCGCTGGTACGAGCAGGCGGGCACGCCCCGCGTCCACGTCGCCGAGCGGTTCGAGAACGGCCGCTTCACCCTCACCTTCCGGCAGGAGACCCCGCCGACGCCCGGCCAGCCCGAGAAAGCGCCGGTGCCAATCCCGATCCGCTGGGGCCTGCTCGGCACCGAGGGCGAGGTCGCCGCGGGCACCTTCGTGCTGGACAAGGGTGAGGACAGCCTGACCGTCGAGGTGTCGGAGCGGCCAGTACCCTCCCTCCTCCGCGGCTTCTCGGCTCCCGTGATCCTGATGCATGAGGGCGCGCCGGGCGACCGCGCGGCCCGTCTCGCCCGCGACACGGACCCGTTCAACAGGTGGGAAGCGGGCCGCTCGCTCGCCCTCGACACGCTGGTGCAGGGGGCCGATCCGCAGGGCTGGCTCGACGGGACGATCGCGGTGGCGATGGACGAGGCGCTCGACCCGACCTTCCGCGCGCTGGCGCTCGGCCTGCCCTCCGAGGATGAGATCGCCCGCCAGATCGCCGAGACCGGCCGCGCCGTCGACCCCGACGCTGTCCGCGCCGACCGGATCGCACTCGACCGCAAGCTCGCCGATGCGCTCGGACCCCGCGCCGCCGACCTACGCGCCACGATGGCCACGCCTGGCCCCTACTCCCCCGATGGCGACGCGCCGGGCAAGCGGGAGCTTGCGAACCGGATGCTCGGCCTGATGACCCGGCTCGATCCTGCGGCTCCCGATGCCCCTTTCGCCGAGGCCACCAACATGACCGACCGCCTGACGGCGCTGGCGCTGCTGGTGCGCGAGGGCCGGGGCGAGGCGGCACTTGCCGAATTCCACGCCCAGTGGCAGCACGTACCCGGCGTGGTGGACAAGTGGTTCACCGTGCAGGCCGCGCAGGCCGCGCCCGAGCGCGCGGTCGAGGTCGTGACGGCGCTCACCGAACATCCCGATTTCAACTGGAAGACGCCGAACCGTTTCCGCGCGCTCGTCGGCGGGTTCGCGGGCGGCAACCCGGCTGGCTTCCACCGGGTGGATGGTGCGGGCTACCGGTTTGTGGCCGACTGGCTGATCCGCCTCGACAAGCTCAACCCGATGACGGCTGCGCGTCTCTCCGGCGTGTTCGAGACATGGCGGCGCTACGACGACACGCGCCAGGACCTGATGGAGGCGGAGCTCGAACGCATCGCCTCGACCGACGGCCTGAGCCGTGACACGGCCGAGATGATCGGCCGGATCCGCGCCGCCTGAACGAAACGAAGCCCCCCAAATCCCCTCCCCCCCCGCGGGGGAGGGCTAGGGAGGGGGCAAGCGCGGACCTAAAGCCAGTCCCGCACCGCCTCCACTTCATCCGGCGTGATCTCGTGCCCGCCCGGGTGCCAGTGCTCCGCGACCTCGGCCCCTGCGCCGCGCAGCCCCTCCACGAGCTGCCGCGTCAGCGCCGGCGGGCAGATCAGATCGCGCTCGCCCGCCGTGACCAGCACCGACATGCCGGAAAGGTCCGACCAGTCCGGCGCGAACGGGATCAGCGGATGCATCAGCACCGCCCGCTTCACCCCGGTCCACCCCGAAATCATGAGGTTCGCCAAGATGTTGGCCCCGTTCGAGTAGCCGAGCCCGATGGGCCGCTTCACGTCATATTGCGCCAGCGCCCCATCGAGAAACCGCCCCATCGCCGCCGTGCGCAGCGCGAGATCCTCCATGTCGTAGACCCCTTCGCCGGTGCGGCGGAAGAAGCGACGGGCGCCGAATTCGGAGACGTCGCCGTCCATCGCCAGCAGGCCCGCCTTGGGGGCGAGATGCTGGCCGAGGCCCGCGATATCCTCCTTCGACCCGCCGGTGCCGTGGAACAGCACCAGCGTGGGCGCGCCCTCCTCCAAGGGCGCGCGGTGGAGGTGAACATACCCGTCCGACATCATGAAATCTCCGGCAGAACCTCTTCGATGCGCGACCGCAGGTGCTCGTGCTGCGTGGGCAGCTTGAGACCGGTGCCGAGCGCCTCCTTCGCCTCGTCGGCGGTGAAGCCCGGCTCCTCCGTCGCCACCTCGAACAGGACGCCCCCGGGGGTGCGGGTATAGATCGCGTAGAAATAATCCCTGTCAATCTGGGGGGTTACCTGATGTCCGGCCTCCACGAGCGCGCGGCGGACGGTGTCCTGTGCCGCGCGATCGGGGACGGAGAAGGCTACGTGGTGGACCGAGCCTGCGCCCTCCTGGCCCAGCGGCATTTGTGCGTCGACCTCCAGATCGATGGTCTCCGCGGTTCGAGAATGCTTTGTGGTGTAACGGGTTACACCGTCCTCCGTGCCGACTTCGCTATAGCCAAAGATCTCCGTCAGGATGCGCGCGGTCGAGGCGCCGTCCCGCAGGCCGAGGGTCACGCCGCGGAAGCCGCGGATGGCGACATCGGCGGAAATCTCATCAGTTTCCCAAGGTGTTCTGGGATCGTCCTCCTGCTCGACGACGGCGAATTCGAGACCGTCCGGATCGGCAAAGACCGCACGGCGTTCGCCGAAGAGCTCGTCCTGCCGCAGCGGCGCGCCGAGGCGGCCCCTCCAGAAGTCCATCGCCCCGGAAGGGATTGAAAAGCTTGTCAGAATGACTTGCCCGGCACCCTTCCTACCGGGGCGCATATGCTCCCACGGGAAGAAGGTCATGATGGTGCCGGCGTTGCCGACTTCGTCGCCGTAGTAGAGGTGATAGGTGCCCGGATCGTCGAAGTTCACCGTCTTCTTCACGAAGCGCTGACCGAGCGTATCCCTATAGAATGTCAGGTTTTTCTGGGCGCCACCGGCGATTGCGGTGACGTGGTGGAGACCGTTGACCGGGGTCATGGCTGTGCTCCTGTCATGAGTTGCGTTGATCCGGAAGATAGCCGCTCGGAGAGGAAAACAAACAGGAGGGAAAGTGATTAACTGTCCACGAAATGGAAACCAGATCGCGGTATGATTTGCGTATGACATGGGTGCACAGGGCGTATGACACCTGTGCCCCGGTTGGGCTTTAACCTCTAGGTTGTAATGCAGACGGCCGCGGCCGACGTGGGGGGCGCGGTTGGGACCGAGTTGATCGGTCGGCGCTCTCAAGCATTCATGTCGCGGCTTCGGTGAATGAAGTTGTCGACGCGCCCTCTGGGGAAGGTCGGGCGCGGCCCCGCGTGGCCGCCGGGCGGGACGGTTTTCGGGTTGAGCGATGTCGGGCGCCGCCCCCCTCCCCGGCCCTCCCCCGGATCGGGGGAGGGGGCGATATCTTCTAGGGCTGTTCCCTACCCGGAACTTCGCCCGTGATCGGGCGAAATCGTTCACCGGACGATTTCCGGGAAGCTCGATCAGTCCGGAGCTTCGCCCGTTCGCGCCTCAAACGCTCCACTGGAGCGTTTGCAGAACAGCGCTCACCCTACAAACGCCTTCTCCAGCACGAAGTCGGCCGGGGCGCTGTTGGAGCCTTCGGTGAAGCTGCGCTCCTCCAGGATCGCCTTCACGTCGAGGTTCAGCCCCATGGAGCCGCAGATCATCACGCGGTCCTCCGCAGGATCCAGCGCCGGCGTCCCCAGCGCCGCGAAAAGTTCGCCCGAGCGCACCAGATCGGTGATGCGACCACGGTTCACGAAGTCCTCCTGCGTGGTGGTGGGGTAGTAGAGGAGCTTCCGAGCCGCCTCCTCGCCCACCAGCGGATCCTCGGGAAGGTGGTCCACCAGTTCCTGCCCGTAGGCAAGCTCGGCCACCGTGCGGCAGGTGTGGGTCAGGATCACCTGATCGTAGCGTGCATAGACGTCAGGGTCCCGGATCAGCGAGGCGAAGGGGGCGATGCCCGTCCCCGTTGCCAGCAGCCACAGCCGCTTGCCCGGCAGCAGGGCGTCGGTGACCAACGTGCCCACCGGCTTCGGTCGCACGATGACCTGATCGCCCATCTCGATCTTCTGCAGGCGGGAGGTCAGCGGACCGTCCGGCACCTTGATCGAGTAGAACTCCAATGTCTCGTCCCAGGAGGGCGAGGCGATCGAGTAGGCGCGCAGGAGCGGTTTGCCGTCATCCTTCAGCAAGCCGATCATGACGAACTCGCCGGAGCGGAAGCGCAAGGACGCGGGCCGGGTCACGCGGAAGGAAAACAGCGTGTCGGTCCAGTGGCGGACTTCGGTCACGGTCTGCGCGTCGGGCAGGACGGGTGTCTTGATCGGTTGCTGAACGGTCATGGTTACTCCTCGGCGGTTGCGACCCCACGGCAGCGGGTCAGCGTCTCTGATTGCTGGGGGGCGCCGAGCGACAGGATGCCCGGCGCGGCGCTTTCGAAGGTGAAGGTGCGGGCGGCCTGGTCGGACCGGCACACCACGTTGACGTCGATGCGGCCCTGCACGGGGCCGAAATCGGAGATGTCGCAGACATCCGTCCGCGCGCGAATCTGTTCGGGGGCGAGCGACCATGTCTCGGCTGGGCCCTCGCAGGAGCCGCCCTCGATGGCGTAGACGCCGCGCAACGCGGTGAAGCGCTCTTCGGCGGCGATGCGGGCTGCGGCGAGGTCCTCCTCGGACCGCGCACGAGGGCTGGCGGAGATCTGGATGTCGGGCCGTTCCACGATGATGACGACCGATCCGATATCGAGGTCGCGCGGGTCGCGGGTGGAGTTGGCGTCGAGCACCTGCTCCACCGGCACCTCGCAGCGCTGCGCGATGATGGAGAACGTGTCGTTCGGCTCCACCGCCTCGAAATAGCCGCAGGGGCCCAGCTCAGGCGCCTGTGCGGCGGCCGAGAGCGGGAGGGCCGCGAGGATCGCGGCGATGCGTGCTGCGGAAAATGTCATGGGATCAGCTCCTTCGCGTGGGGTCGTGGCGCACAACCATCACGCGAATATAGCTCACGAGGCGCGTCGGAACTGCGACTGGTAGCGGAGGCGCTGCGCCTGTTGCCACTGCGCCTCGGGCTGGCGGGTGGCGAGGGCGTCGTCGATCTCCACTTCGTCGAAGCCGGAGCCGGTAGCCTTGCGCCATTGATCAGAAATCACATGGCCTTGCGCGCGCAGCCTGCCCGTGTAGCCGAGGTCACGCAGGCGCGAGGCGATCGAAAACCCGCGCCCGTCCGCGAAGCTGGGAAACGGAATGCGGATGATGGGCGCGTCCTGCAACTTGGGGTAGAGCGCCGCAACGTCCGCGTCGTTGGGCAGGTCGATGCCCTGTCCCTCAGCCGCCTCGCCCGGCGCCGCGAAGCCCGCGTTCCAGTACTCCGGACCGAATTCCGGGCCGTTGCCCTTGTCTGCGATGATGGTGCTCATGCCGCGTTCTCCTTCACGGGGCCGCGCACGACCTTTCCGTCGATGAAATGGATGCCGCACTCCTCCTTGTCCTGACCGCGCCAGCGGCCGGCGCGCGGGTCTTCGCCGGGCGCGACCTTCGACGTGCACGGCGCACAGCCGATGGACGGATAGCCCTGGGAGACGAGGGGGTGGCGCGGCAGGTTGTTGTTCCAGATGTAGTCCTGCACGTCCGCGGGCGCCCAATGGGCGAGCGGGTTGACCTTGATGCGGCTTTCGCCCTCCGCCTCGAAGAACTGGAGCTCCTTGCGCGCCCCGCCCTGGAAGCGTTTGCGTCCCGTGATCCAGCTGTCGTAGGGCGCGAGGGCGGCCTCCAGCGGAATGGTCTTGCGCAGGGTGCAGCAGGCGTCCGGGTCGCGCTGGTGCAGCGTGCCGTCGGGGTCCTGCGCGGCGAGCTGCGTCAGCGAGGCGCGGACGGTCTGGACGTTGGTCAGGCCCAGCTTCTCCGCAACCTCCTGCTGATAGGCGAGCGTCTCGGGGAACAGCATCTCGGTGTCGATGAAGAGCACCGGGACATCCGGTCTCGCGACGGCGAGCAGATGGAGCAGCACCACGCTCTCCGCCCCGAAGGAGGAAACCATGGCGATGCGGCCCACCTGCGCGTCGCTGATCGCATGGCGCAGCACATCGCCCGCCGCGTGGTGGCGGTAGCGGTCGTTGAGCACGGCGACGCGCTCGGCCACCGTGGCGAAGGAGGCTTCAGGCCGCATGGGCTTTCTCCTGCTCGTAGAGCGCGGATTTGAAAGGGTCGAGGCCGAGGCGGCGATAGGCCTGGAGGAAGGTTTCCTCCTCGCTTTCGCGCAGGTCGAGATAGGCCTCGATCAGGCGCTTCACCGCTGGCACGATCTCGTCATAGGCGAAACCGGGGCCGGTGCGCGAGCCGATGGTCGCCGTCTCCGTCCCGTCGCCGCCGAGCGTGATCTGGTAGTTCTCCACCCCTGCCCGGTCGAGGCCGAGGATGCCGATATGGCCCACGTGGTGGTGGCCGCAGGCATTGATGCAGCCGGAGATCTTGATCTTCAGCGGGCCGATGTCGCGCTGCGCATCGAGATCGGCAAAGGTCTCGCTGATCTGCTGGGCGACGGGGATCGAGCGCGCCGTCGCCAGCGCGCAGTAATCCATGCCGGGGCACGCGATGATGTCGGAGACGAGGCCAATGTTGGCCGTCGCCAGCCCCGCCTCGCGCAGGGTGGCGAAGACCGCCGGCAGGTCGCCGCGATGCACATGGGGCAGCACGACGTTCTGCTCGTGGGAGACGCGCAGCTCGTCGTGGCTGTACTGCTCGGCAAGATCGGCCATGACGCGCATCTGGTGCGCAGTGGCGTCGCCCGGCGTCTCCCCGATCCCCTTCAGCGAGATCGTGACGATGCCGTAGTCGGGGTTCTTGTGCTCGGCCACGTTGGTGTCGATGAAGCTTCGCAGGCCGGGCTCCACGACCGGGGCGATCTCCGCCGTCTTGTAGGCGGGCGCGGTAAAGCTGCCCTCAATCCGGGTCAGGATCTCGGTCGGCACCTCGAACTCATCCTTGATGCGGGCGAAGACGGTATCGACGCGCTCGCGCATGGTCTCGAGCGACTCCTCGTGGACGAGGATCTTGATGCGGGCCTTGTACTTGTTGTCTCGGCGGCCGTGCAGGTTGTAGACCTGCATGATCGCCTCGAGATAGGGCAGCAGCTCCGCCTTCGGGACGAAGTCGCGGATGACCTTGCCGACCATCGGCGTGCGGCCGAGACCGCCGCCCACGATGACCTCGTAGCCGGGCTCGCCCGCGTCGTTGCGGACCATGCGCAGGCCGATATCGTGCGCTTTCGTGACGGCGCGGTCGTTGGGCGAGCCGGTGACGGCGATCTTGAACTTGCGCGGCAGGAACTGGAATTCCGGGTGGTCGGTGGACCACTGGCGGATAAGCTCGGCGGTCGGGCGCGGATCCTCGATCTCGTCGGCGGCAGCACCCGCGAAGTGGTCGGCGGTCACGTTGCGGATCGTGTTGCCGGAGGTCTGAATGGCGTGCATCCCGACATCGGCCAGCGCCTGCAGCATCTCGGGCACGTCGGCGAGCTTCGGCCAGTTGTACTGGATGTTCTGGCGCGTGGTGAAGTGGCCGTAGCCCTTGTCCCAGCGCTCCGCGATCAGGGCGAGCTGGCGCATCTGGCGGCTGTTGAGCGTGCCATAGGGGATCGCCACGCGCAGCATGTAGGCGTGGAGCTGGAGGTAGAGGCCGTTCATCAGGCGCAGCGGCTTGAACTCGTCCTCGGTCAGCGAACCGTCGAGACGACGGGCGACCTGGCCGCGGAACTCCTCGACCCGGGCATTCACGAATTCGCGGTCGAAATCGGTGTACTGGTACATGTCTCAGTCTCCTCGCTGTTCCGGGCTCGACCCGGAACCTCGGCGGTCAGGGCCCTGCTCGGCAGGGTTCCGGCCTCCGCCGGAACAGCGTGTCTCTCTAGCCGGCGAGCTGTGCTTCCTGCTTGCCATGCGGGTAGTTCGACGGGCCGCGGGTGCGGAACGCCTCGCGGAAATGGACGGGGCCGGGGCGGCCGTCCGCTCCGATCTCAGCCTCCGCCAGATAGGGACCCACGACCTTGAGCTGCTGGGCCGCGGCCTGGGCGAGCAACTCGTCCGCCTCGTCCTGCGTCTGTGCGACGAGCGCGTCGGCGTGCTCGCGCGACCAGGAGCCGTCGGCGGTCAGGTAGATCACGTCCCCCATCAGGAGGTCGTTGGCGGTGACGATCTGGGGCTTGAACGGTTTGGGCATCTTACAGAGCCTCCGCGGCTTGCAGTTGGGCCTGGGCCTCACGCGGTGCGAGGCCGAGCATCAGGATGACGGGGCCGGTCACGGCCTCGCGGGTCAGCATGTCGGGCAGGTCGAGGAGCGTCGCGGGCAGCACGCGCTGGTCCGCGCGGCTCACGTTCTCGATCGCAGTGATCGGCGTGGTGCCGTCCGCACCGTGCATCATCAGGCGGCCGCGCAGAAAGGTGGCGGCCTTGCGCCCCATGTAGATCGCCGCCGTCGCACCGGGCTTGGCGAGGTCGCGCCAATCCTGCTCGGCAAAGCCGTTGACGTCGTGGCCCGTCAGCACGCGGAAGGCGGCGTTGCGGCCGCGCTTCGTGAGGCTCTGGCCGAGGGCAGCAGCGGCAGCCGACGCCGTGGTGATGCCCGGCACGATCTCATAGGCGATCCCTGCGGCCTCCAACGTCTCGACCTCCTCATCGAGGCGGGCGAAGACAGCCGTGTCGCCGCCCTTGAGGCGGGCGACCTTCAGGCCTTCCTTCGCCTTCTCGATATTGAGCGCGTTGATGTCGTCCTGCTTCCAGGAGGGGCCGAAGCCGGTCTTGCCGACCTCGATGATCTCGGCCTCGCGCCGGGCGAGTTCGAGGACGCCCTGCCCCACCAGCCGGTCGGTGATGACGACATCGGCCTCGTGCAGCAGGCGGCGGGCCTTCAGCGTCAGCAGCTCCGGATCGCCGGGGCCGGCGCCGATGATGGCGACGGAGCCGGTTTCGGGCTTGGCCTCCAGCGTCTCGGCCAGCAGGTCGTCGAGGCTCTCGCGCGCGGCGTCCTCACTCTCCGCCAGCGCACGGGGACCGCGGTCGAAATAGAAGGCGGACCAGAAGGCGCGGCGGATGCGACCCATGGGCAGCGCGTCGGCCATCGGGCGGAACGCCTGGCCGATGCGGGCGAGCGTGCCCAGCGTGGTCGGCAGCATCTCCTCGATGCGGCGCTTGATGTCGCGGGCGAGGACCGGGGCCGCGCCTTCGGTGCCGATGGCCACCGTCACCGGATCGCGATCGACGATGGCGGGCGTGATGAACTGGCTGTCCTGCAGGTTGTCCACGATGTTGGTGAGCGCCCCTGCCCGGCGGCCGATCTGCACCGCGCGGGCATCCTCGACCTCATCCTCGTTCGCGGCGTAGAGCAGGACGGCGCAGGTGGCGTCGCCCTCCTCGATCGCGCGGTCGGTCAGCGTGATGCGTCCGTCGGTGGCAAGGCGCGCGACGTCCGGGTGCGGATCGGCGCCATAGACCGCGATCTTCGCGTCGGTCTTGAGGATCAGGCGCAGCTTGGCCAGCGCGCACTCACCCGCGCCCGAGACCACGACGCGGCGGCCCTCGAGATTGACGAAGATCGGGAAGTGGCGCATGGCGGACTCCGGGCGATGGTTAGGCTACGACAGATGGCCTCTTAGAACATAATTCCAATATGACCGGTATATCGGGCTGGAAATAAGGAAGTCGTTCGGATATCGGGGGCGAAGCGGGCAAGTTGGCCCGGCTTTCGGGAGACTACGGGAATGAGCATCCGCCTCGACGCCACCGACCGGAAAATCCTTGCGGAGTTGCAGGAAGACGCCTCGACCTCGCTCGACGAAATCGCGAAGCGCGTGGGCGCGTCGAAGACCCCGGTCTGGAACCGGATCCGCAAGATGCGCGAGGCCGGGATCATCCGCGGTCAGACCACCCTGCTCGACCCGGAAAAGCTGGGGCTGGAGGCGTGCTTCTTCGTCCTGATCCGCACGAGCGAGCACGACGCGGGCTGGCTGGAGCGGTTCCTGAACGCGGTCCAGAAGCGGCCCGAGGTGATGGAGGCGCACCGGCTGGCAGGCGATATCGACTACATCCTGAAGGTGCGGGTGGCGAGCGCGCGGGCCTATGACGACTTCTACCGGTCGCTGATCCGGGAGGTCTCGATCTACAACGTGACCTCCACCCTCTCGATGGAGGAGATCAAGAACACCACCGCCCTGCCGATCCCGCCCGAACCCGCCTGAGCAATGTGCTGCAAGAGGCTTTCCGCTCGCAAGTAAGCGCGATCGCGCGCGTACCGTTAGCGGGGCGTCGGCCGGGACGCCAATGGCTCGCTCCACATGATGTGAAACCGCAGGTCGGCTTCTGATTTTTCGGAGCACGGACGGACCATTCCAGCTTCCAGCGACGATGGCGGAAATGGGAGGAGTGCGAAGACCCACTGCACCCGGACAAAACCTCGGGTAGCCGCATAAGCACTTTCTTCTTGCTCACGACGACGACGTCGGCACGGCGCTCCGGTCCGGCATAGTCCTGTGCAGCAAGCCCCCCCGGCTGGCACCCGTCAGGGCGCGTGCATAGTCGAGGATCGCGGCGCCCCCTCTCGCCCTGCTCTTGGCCGCCCAGACTGCGAACGGCCAGTTCCCGACCGGCTTGGTGGTGATGTGGATCGTGTTGAACGGCGGGGCCGCGCTTGTAATTGCGCGTGCGGACCGGCTCCGATGGGAGCACGTCCGCTGGCGGCTCTGACCACGGGTCCCGGCTTGTCACTGGCCTTTCCGGGACCGGCGATGGGTCAGCTTTCTGGCTGATCGGACGGCGCCGGCGCGCAGCACGCGGCCACGCGCGGGTCCGCCGCACAACAATCGTTGACCAGATAGCCGACGAGCCCGCCGAGCGCCGCGAAGTCCGCCGTGTAGACGACGGTGCGCGACATGCGTTCCGCCCCGACCAGCCCCGCCTGGGTCAACGTGCTGAGATGGAACGAGGCGAGCGACGGCGCAACCCCCACCGCCCGAGCCAGAGCGCCCGCCCGCGCGCCGGCCGGGCCACAGCGGACCAGATGGCGCAACATGCGCAGGCGAACCGGCTGCGACAGCGCATCGAGGGCGGCGGCGGCTTGATCTTCTGTCATATTTCAATACTTATTGAATCGTTGAAATCTGAGGGAGGCTACCCCGTGTCCACTCGACCGACAACGCTTGCCCGCCTGCAGGCGGATCTGCTGAAGACCGATGCCGCGTTCCCCGTGGTCTTCACCACGCCGCAGGGCGGGATCGCAGGCGGCTACCACGTGACCGAACTGACCATAGCGGACATCACGGGCATCGACTGCGGCGGCCGGCAGGCGCAATGGCGCGAGGCCGGGCTCGAGTTGCTGGACGGTGCCGGCGGCGCATACATGACGGCAGGCAAGCTCCACGCGATCCTGCGGCAGAGCCGGATGGCGCTCGAGGGGCTGGCGGAGGCGCCGCTGCATGTCCTGTTCGGGCACGGCAACGGAATGCTCGGCCGCTATGAGATCAACCGCGTGACAGCGCAGGCGGATCGGTTGGAAATCGGCCTGGCACCCGGCCGCGCGCGGTGCAAGCCGATGATGGCGGGATGCTGCGCATCGGCGTAGCGCGAACCGGAGGCGGCTTGGCGGAGACGGGGTGGGACTGCACCCCGTCTCCGTCCGACACCGCGCCAATCCGATGGCACCGGTCAGCGCAGATCAGGTGGTGCGGGACGCCCGGGGGGCGCGGCGTCCCGCACGCCTCGCATCAACCGTCCGCGGGGCGGCCGGACCGTTGATCGAGGATCCGCAGCACGGCAGCGCGGGCATCGACCATGCCTGCACCAAAGAGCCGCTCGTGCAATTCATCGTCCGAGAGATCGTGATCGGACGCGTTCGAAATGTCGGGTGTCAGCGGTGTATCACCGATCCGCCCGTTCGCCGTAGCCATCAGGATCTCCTTGACCGCAGTGCCGCTCCAGCCGTTGTCGGGATGGGCACGGCGCATGAGCGCCACGACACCCGCGACGATCGAGGAGGCGGCCGACGTACCGCCGAAGAGCGCGAAGTCGGCCCCCACGTCGGTGCCCCCGACAGGTGCGACGTCGTCGGTGTAGCCGCGCGGCCCCACGATGTCGGTGGTCAGGATCGCCTGATGAGCATGCGGCACGTAGGCACCCTCGAGCTCCGCATGGATGGTCCACTCGTGGCTTCTCGCCTCGCGCGCGAAGCTGTCGATCCGCATCTGATGGCGGCTGTAAACCTCGCCGTCGCTCGACGGAGCAACCAGCGTGAGGCCAGGTCCGTAGCTGCCATAACCGGAGCGGCGACCCGCGGCCGAAACAGCCCCCACGGCGATGATGCCGTTATTGCCGGTCTCGTGTGCGAGGACCGCCGGGTAGATCATCCGGTCGTCGCCTTCGTTGCCGGCGGCGCAGACGATTGGGATGTGCCGGCTGACCGAAACGAAGACCTCGTCGAAGAGGTCCCAGTATGGGTCGAGCTCGTCATAGCGGGTGCCAGCCGCATTCTCGCGTGGATCAGTGCGTGGGGCGCGCGACGGGTTGTCGGCCCCGCGCGGCATCAGGATCACATCCACGTCCTGCTGGAAAGCGTAGAGCAACGCGAAGGTGAGCTGGAGAGGTTCGGGCTCGAAAGAGGTCGCGATCGGCAGAACCCTGCTCCAAGGATCGATGCCGAAATAGGGCAGGTAGGCCGGATGCGGCTTCTTCTGATCGGTCACGATGGGCGTGCCGACCACGAGGCCGGCGGCCGAGGTGCCATGAGTGGGATAGCGTTGATCCTGGATCGAGAGGTCACGCAGGGCGACGCCGCCCCTCGTACGCTCCGTCATCAGCTCCACGAGAAGATCGTGCTTGTCCCAGCCGGCGCCAAGCCCGGCCCGGCCGAGAAGCGCCTCGATCTCATCCCTGTCCTCGAAGCCCGCGAGTGTGCCGCGCGGTTCGCGGCGCGGCCGGCCTTCGGGCATCGCGTCGTTGCTGCTGTAGGCTGCGAGGAAGTCCTGCCACGAGCGGCCGCCGCGATAGACCGCTCCGCCCTTGGCGGTGCCCAGATCGATGGCACGATCCGTATCCAGCCGGTTGAACAGGTTGGGATGGGCCGCCACCCCGGTGTCGATCAGCGCGATGGTGGCGGGATCGTCCGACAGGCCCTCGAGGCCCCAGAGTGTGTCCTTCACGCGGGTGGACCGGTGAATGGCCGAATAGCTCGTCTCCAACACGCCGATCGCGTCGAGATGCCAGAGATAGTCATAGGGCGGGTAGTCCTCGCGGCCGCGGTCGGGCGCGTCGAGACGGTCCTTGACGGGATCGTTTGCGGGAGGGGTCACTTGCTTGTTCATATCAGGACTCCGGGGGGTTAGAGCCATTCGCGCTGGGCGCGCCGCATCGGCTCGTCCAGGGCTTCGATGAGATAGGGAAGCGCGCGGCGGGCGAGATCGCGGCCCACCTCGGTATCGCTGGGATAGTGAAGACCAGCGTACTCGCGGTTCTCGGCCACTTCGCGGGCGGCGCGGAACATCTCGGCCGTGGCCGGTTCGCTCTCCGCGATCTCGGCGAAGATCTCGGCGATGGCGAAGGACTGGAACGAGTGGTTCGACGGGTAGGCGGCGTGCGGCGGGTTGGCGAGGAACGGCCGGATGCGTGGATCCACCTGGTTCGGCCGCGGGCGGTTGAACCGCGCCTTGTAGAGCAGGCCGATATACTCGCAGATCGACAGCACGGTGAAGAAGAGGCCGTGCGTCGCCTCGTAGCCCGCAAGCCCGTCGATGCCGAGCGGGCGGGTATAGGCGGTGAGGTCCAGCGTGGACTGGCGGGTGATCGCCTCCTGCCGCAGCTTGTCGTGGCGCAGCGCCTCCTGCTTGACGAGGAGGCCCGCCGCCTCGTCCGCGGTCTCCGCCGGACCGGGGGGCGGGGAGATGTCGAGATTTTCCCAGATGGCGCCGCTCAGCGCATGCTCGCCCGCATGGGTAATGCGGTGCAGCTCACGCACGGAGAAGGCCGGGAACAGGATGGCCGAGGAGCCGGAGGAGGCGTCGTCGAACTTGCCCTTCCCCTTGCCCTTCGTCTTGGTCTTGGTTTTCGTCTTGGTCTTGGTTTTCGTCTTGCCCAGCGATCCGGCGCCGCCCGCCCCGATGCCCGGACCACCGTCGCCCGGCGCGTCCGGGATCTCGGCGCCCGGCAGGCCCGACATAAGGTCGACGGCGGCGGCACCGCCGCCCTGCCCCATAAGCGCGAGATCGACGATATGCTCGTCGACGACGACGAGCCGACGCGCGTTCATGAGGTCTACGATTTCATCCGGCTGAAGCCCGGCTGAGGCGAGATCTTTCGGCATGGTCTCTTATCCCGAGATGGTTAGTTCGAATGGGCCTCTAGCGCACGCAGACCTTCCCTCAGTCGGTTGAGGCTCACCGCACTTGGCGTGGGAGAGAAGGTATTCTCGAGCAGGTCGGGTGCGGGCTGGCCGTCGATCGCCTGTAGCTTGTCGAGTGTGTCGCGCGCGGCAGGCACGTCGCCGAGTGCCGCCTGGCTCGCGAAGAGATGCGTGAGCGCCGGCCGGAAGTCCGCACGCTGCCTCAGCACCAGCTTGCCGAAGCGCACCGCTTCCTCATGACGGCCCAGAAGCGTCGCGCTGATCCCGCAACTTGCATTGTACCAGAAGGCGTAGGGGCTGTGGCGGCCAAGCGCGCGGCCATGCAGCGCGGCCTGGTAGCCCTTTTCGAGCTCGCCAGAATAGATGCGCAGCATGGCAAGCGCATCCCAGCTCGTGGCGCGATAGGGATTGATGCGGATCGCCTCGGCCGTCAGCTCGTCCGCTACCTCGAGATCGCGCAGCACATAGGCATTGGCGTGACCGAGCAGAGAGAGTGTCAACGAGTTGCCGCGGTCGAGTTCGAGCGCGCGGGTCGTGAGATCCCGTACGCGTTCGCGCCGTTCGATCGGATCGCCGCCCATTCGTTCGCCCTCGCGCACCGCCTCGAGCATGGCGAGCCACGCCAGCGGCAGCGCCCCGGGATCGAGGTCGTAGGCCTCCAGCAAGTTGCGCTCGGCCGTTTCGAGGTCGCTCGGCCGCGTGCAGAAGAGCCGGTGCGCCGCGCCGAGGACAAGGCGCGAGGCACTGTGACGGGCGTCGGGCATGTTGCGCAGCAGCCAGCCCTCGATGGCATCGATGGCCTGGTTGACGAGCCCTGCAACATGGGTGCCCGTGAAGAGCTGCCACTCGGACAGTTCGGCGGCGTAGCTTTGGGTCCAGATCAGGCGACCGTTCTCGACCTTGCGCACGCCGATTGCAATCTCGAGCATGCCTGCGATCTCGGACAGGCGTACGGAGGCGAGCAGGTCCGGCCCCTGGTTAGGCTGGGGGGCAGCCGCGAGCTCGGGGGCATGCGGGCTCGACAGATCGCGGAAGTCGAAGACAGCGAGCGTTCCGTTCTCCAACAGCATCTTCGAGATAAGGTCGCAGGTCAGCTCGCCTAGTGCGGAGATCTCGGGGTTCGAGGACTTCACCACGCATGGCAGCACGCCGATGGTCGGAAGCCCTTCGAGACCAAGTTCCGCGGGCACGGCAGGGATGGCGGCCTGTGCCGGCGCCGGTGTATGAGCGTGCAAGGCCGACTGGTCGATCTGCTCACGCCAGTTTGCACGCTCGAGCCGCAGCCATTCCTCGAAGGCCTCGTCGGCGATCTCCAGCCCCTCCAGCAGATCAGGCGGTTCCGCCGACCCGAAGGCGCTGGCAAGTGCGCCCGAGCGCCGTAGGTCGAGTGCGTCGATGCGCACGCGGCTCAAGGCGACGCGGTCGAGCTCGGTGCAGAAATGCGCCGGACCGATGATCTTGCGGATCTTCGTAAGCTCCTGGCGCAGGCTGGCCGACCCTTGGGAGGCGGGGCGGTTGCTCCAGAGCCTCGCCTGAAGCCAGGCGCGGCTGCGTTCGCCGTTCTCGGACAGGGCCACCATCGCGATGATGGCCTGTGCACGCTTGCCCGCCGGGGTCACGTCCTCGCCGGAGGATGCGGTGATGCGCATGGGGCCGAGCAGTCTGATCTGCAATTCCCGCATACGTCCGGTCCCTGGCAAAATTGGTTGCACAGCAGCATGTACGGCGCCACTGACTGCGTCAACTCGTCCTGGAGTTGCACGATCGGCAGTATCGATCGCTTCTTCTAGGGATAGACCGAAATCGTCGGACAATGGTGACTGCGTCATGCGAACACCGGCCAGCAACGACGACAGCCCGACTGCGCTTTCGTGTTCCCGAATGCTGTCATGCCCTCTCCATCCACCTCACCTTTGCCGGCTCACCCGTCCGGCTTGGCAAGCACGATAGGAGTGCGCCCGTGAGAGGGGCGTGAATTCAACGTTATTTCGAAGCAAAAAAAGGCGTGAATTCGGGGCCCTGCTCGGGAAGACGTGCCGCCTCGTCTGGGTCGCCCTATGGGAAAGCTCGTAAAACCCGGGGGTTGAACGTCGTTCGCGCAATTCACGGATTATTACGTTGAGATGCGAAATGCGATGAACGACCATCATTTTGCGAACAATGATCGCCACGCCTCATCGGCACTTCGACCAGCAAGCCGCTGATACGGCGCAGAATCCCCACTGGTTCTGCGGTTGGAGGAGATGTGCGTGGCGCGGGAAGGAAACGCAAAACGAGAAGGGTATCCGGTTATGAGTACGTTCCTGCGCGAAGAAGTCGGCGTCGCGATGTCCGGCGTGAAATGGGATCACCACCAGTTCAAGCTGTGGCAGAGCACGCGCGACAACATCATTCTGTTCACGCCGAAGCAGCCCCGCCTCGCGATGGGTGCGAACGGCCGCTATCAGTTCGGCCTGTCCCAGTTCCGCCAACAGGTCGACGGGACCTACAAGATCACTGGCGGCTCGTCGCTGTTCACCATCACCTCGGCGATCCAGTACGACGAGCGCGAGATCGACGACCTCAAGGAGGCCTGGCTCAACACCATGTATGCCAGCGATCACCCGCCGCAGGTGCGCGATCGCAACCAGATCAAGTTCGTGCCGCTCAACGTGCAGAAGGGCCGGGCGCAGGTTCTGATCAACCCGGTCTCCGGCACACCGAACCAGGCGCACACCGATGCCAACATCGGCACGCCCGGCGGCACGAACTCGTTCCTCGTGGAGCTCACGGAGCTCGGCGCGCAGGAATGGGCGCAGGGCGTGCGCGAGGGCACCAACATCCCGGCCGGCGTCAAGATGGACTACGAGTACCTGCGGATGATGCCGGACACCGGCGCGCGGGTGAAGGTCCATGGCCGGCGGCTCTTCCGCCACATCTCCGGCGCGCTCAACGTCAGCGGCCGCGGCCTCTTCTACGGCGGCAGCGCCAAGATCGAGGCGGAGTGGGAGAAGATGGTGCGCGAAGGCGTGGTCACCGTCGAGTTCATCGGCACCGGCCTGCCGCCCGAGCTGGAGGAGATCCGCCAGGAGCTCGTCAGCACCTTCGCCGACCAGGCGCGCACCCAGCTCTTCGAAAGCCTGTTCGAGCCCGCGCCCGACGTGGAGCCAGCCGAGGCGGGCGACACGCGTGGCATCTTCGGCGGCGCCAACTTCGCCTTCAAGTACAAGCGGGAAGAGGAGGTGACCGACCTGGAGCAGGAGGTCCGCTTCAGCGGCTGGACCTGGCTGCGCGCCAGCATGGACGCCGATCTGACCAGCATGATCGCGGACCTTGACGAAAGCTACCTCACGGAGGTGAACACCCAGCTGTCCTTCCCCGCAACGGTGCTGGTCGATGCGGATCCGGTGCTGGAGAACGTCGCCGTGTCGTGGACGGCGAGCGAGGGCAAGGGGCCGGAATCGCCGATCTTCGGCACCACGGGCGGCAACGAGACCTACACCGTCACCAGCCACAACCCGGACGACGTGGAGATCCGGCACAAGGCCAAGGTGAACTTCACCCCGCCGAGCTGGCCGGTGATCGAGACCTCGGGCAAGGCGCTCGTCTCGGCCGGGGGCAACTCGGTGGTCATCAAGCCCGCCTCCTGGGTCGGACGGCACATGATATTTATGTTCATCGAGGAGAACGGCGAGATCAGGATGGTGGACGCCGAGAACGACTACCTCGTGTGCAACGTCTCTTATGACGGGCCCCACCTGCCCAACCCGATCCGCGCCTCGGCCAAGATCAACATCTTCGAGCCTGTGGAGTTCAGCTATCCGCTGAGCCCGACGGGCGCGCTCGGCGAAGCGAAGTTCAGCGCCTTCGGCGTGGTCGGCGGCAAGCTGCGGCGGGCCGAGGAGCAGGTGATCAACTTCGACGAGGAGGCGGTGTTCATCCTGGCCCGCGAGGACGAGATCCGGTTGGTCACCCAGAACACGATCTTCCCGGAGAACGACAGCAGCGTCGCGGCCCGGCTGCAGCGCGGCGGGTTCCGCCCGACGGTCATCGAGATGACGCGTGTCGGCAACAACGGCGCGGCCGAGCCCGAGATGACGCGCTACGGCGGCTCGAAGGGCAACGGCAGCGGCCGCGAGGTCGAGGGCACTGTCGTCGCAGTCGAGTACGAGGGCAACGGTGCGGTCCTTCACCTTCAGATGCCCGGCGCATCGGGCATCCGGCGGATCCCCGTGCGCGACGGCGCGCTCGCCGACCGGTTCGACGACGAGCGCAAACAGGTCCGCGTCCGCCTCGATGCGCAATCCTATGCGGAGCGCGTGACGGTCAACCTCTAGACCCCACGCCTCCCCCGAACGCATCCCGTCGTCGCCCCCCTAGAGTGACGGGATGCCAGTGCGGCCCGCCGTTGTCCCCCCTTGGGCGGGTCGCACCTTCCCCTCAGCGAGTGGAGTAGAGCCATGGAAACGAAGTTCCTCCTCGTCGACGAAGCCTCGGAGATCGTGAAGCATCCGAGCACCGAGATCATCGCAACCTATCCCAATGGCGAAGTGCTGGTGCGCACCGCCGCCCCTATGGCCGAAAGCGCCCGTGCGATCGCGGCCCCCCAGGGCCTCAACCTCGGCGTTCCGGTGGGCGAGTTGCAACGGGCCGGCGGCGGGCTGCCCGCCGATGCCGATTCACCGTTCCTCGCCTACGTAGTGCTCGCCGGTCCCACCCTCGGCGACTGGCTGGAGCAGTTGCGCGAGGCGGGCGTGGAACCCGTCCGCTTCCAGCCCGAGAGCGCCTATCTGAGCCGCGGCACCGCCGTCGCCTTCGACCGGGCGATGGAGCTGCCCTTCGTCGTGCAGATCGAGCCGCTGACCCGCGCGCTGAAGCCGCGGGCGCGGATCCCCGAAGCGGGGGCGGAGGATGTCTGGCTCGTGATCCAGGCCGATGCCGATCTGGATGCCGTCATCGCCCGCCTCGTCGCCATTCCGGGCGTCGACATCACCGGGAAGGAAAGCATAGTGGGCGGCGTCGCCCGGGTTCCTGCCGTCCTGACCGATGCGGCGCAGAGCCCGGTGCTGGAGGTCGCACTCGTGCTCGCCATCGAGAAGCGCGAGCCGATCCTGCTGGAAGACGAGCGGGCGGGGCTGATCCTCGCTGGCGAGTACGACCACATGAAACGCCCATCGGGCGACTATCTCGACTGGCTGCAATCGCACGGGCTTTCGGGCCGCGGCACGACAATCGGGATCGTGGACAATGGCGTGGACGAGACGCATGAGGCGTTCTCCACCCGCATCACGGTGCGCGACCCAGGCCGGGAGTGGCATGGCACCTTCGTGGCCGGGCACGCGGCGGGCCGGTATCTGGACGAGCGCGACCGCGACGGCTTCGTCTACGGTCTCGGCATGGCGCCCTCGGCGGAGTTGATCAGCCAGGACAACCAGCGCAACGCCGACGATCTGTGCCGGGAGACGGCGACGACGTCCGGGCCATCGGGCGATGCGGGCACGATCCAGAACAACAGCTGGGGTGCGGGCACGCACAGCCCGATGGATTACCGGTCGATGGAGGCCGCGTATGACGCGCTGGTGCGCAACGCGACGCCTGCGGACGGGACGGCGAGGCCGCTCACAATCTGCTTTTCCGCCGGGAACTCCGGCACCAGCGGGCTGACCCGGCCCAAGGCGGCGAAGAACGTGCTGGTCACCGGCAATTCGGAGAACTACCGCCCGGCTGACGGCGGGTCGGAGAGCGATAACATCGATCACCTCTACACCGGCGATCATGCAAGCAGCCATGGCAATTGCGGCGACGGTCGGGTACGCCCGCATGTGATCGCGCCGGGCGAATGGACGTCCTCGGCCAATTTCGACAGCCATCCGGGCCAGGCGGAGTACATCTCCGACAAACTGACCTGGGGCGGCGGCACGTCGGGCGCGAGCCCCAAGACGGCGGGCGCCTGTGCGCTGCTCACCCAATGGTGGCGCGACCGGAACGGCGGGCGCACCCCCTCCCCCGCCCTGCTCCGCGCCATGGTGGTGAACGGGGCCGAGGATACCGGCGCGGGCGGTCCCGTGCCTAATTCGCAGCAGGGCTGGGGGCGGCTGAACCTCGCCAATGTACTGTCGGACCATGTACACCACGGCTATGTCGACCAGAGCTCCGTCCTGCGCCATCGCGGGGAGACGCGGACCTGGCGGCTCCGGGTGTCCGATCCCAGCATGCCGGTGCGCGTAACGCTCGCCTGGACCGATCCGCCGGGGCCGCTCAACAGCGGAACGGCATCGGTCGCGGCGGTGGTCAACCGGCTCGCGCTGCGGGTGCGGACGGCCGGGCGAAGCTACGAGGGCAACAACTTCGTCAACGGCTTCTCGGTGGATGGAGAGCTGCCGGACGCGACCCGTGCGGGCTGGGACAACCTCCAGAACATCTTCATCGCGCCGGGCGAGGCTCAGTCGCCGTTCACGGTGGAGGTCGCGGCGCTCAACGTCACGACCGACTGCATGGACGGGACGGCGGCGACACCCCGGCAGGACTTCGCGCTGGTGGTCACGAACGGCTATGTCGACCAGGGCTTCGCACCCAGCGAGCTCTTCATGGTGATCGACGACACCTCGCCGGGCGCGGGCAGCGGCATCGACGACGTGGTCACGGACGACGATGACGACGACGATCTGTTCGACGCGCGCCCGACCCTGCGCCGCGGCGACCGGGGCGAGAGCGTGCGCGAGTTGCAGGAGCTGCTCGACCAGGCCGGGTTCCTGACGGGCCGCGTGGACGGCAATTTCGGCTTCGGCACGCAGGCCAACGTGAAGAGCTTCCAGCGCGCGCAGGGCCTCGGAGCCGATGGTGTGGTGGGTCCGGCGACCTGGGCGGCGCTCGATGCCGCGACGGGCGGCGCGTCCGGCGGCGGGAGCTCCGGCGGCGGCACGTCCGGCGGTGGAACCTCCGGTGGCGGAACGTCAGGGGACACGCGGCCCGTGTTGCGCAACGGCAGTCGTGGTGACGACGTGGTGGACCTGCAGGAGATGCTGAGGGATCTCGGCTTCCTCAGCGGGCGTGCCGACGGGATCTTCGGCAACGGTACCGCGCGAGCGGTGCAGGCCTTCCAGCGCTCCGTGGGATTGAGCGCGGACGGTGTGGTCGGCGCCTCGACCTGGGCCGCGCTGGAGACGGCGAGTAGCGGGAGGTCCGGCGGCACGTCGGGTGGTGGGACCTCCGGCGGTGGCACGTCGGGTGGCGGCAGCGCGGGCGGGACCACGGGCGGCACCCGCCCGGTCCTGCGCAATGGCAGCCGCGGCGACGACGTGTTGGACCTGCAGGAAATGCTGAAGGACCGCGGGTTCCTGAGCGGGCGCGCCGACGGCATCTTCGGCAACGGAACCGCGCGCGCGGTACAGGCCTTCCAACGGTCGGTGGGATTGAGTGCGGATGGCGTTGTGGGCGCCTCCACGTGGGCCGCGCTCGAGAGTGGGAGCGGCGGCGGGACGTCGGGCGGAGATTCCGGCGGATCTGTACCGGGCGGGTCTGCGTCCGGCGGCTCGACGGCGCCGGATGTCAGCGACCGGCCGACGCTGCGCCACGGCAGCCGCGGTGACGATGTGGTGGACCTCCAGACGATGCTGAAGGATCGCGGCTTCCTCACCGGTCGCGCAGACGGGATCTTCGGCAACGGCACCGCACGGGCGGTGCGCGCCTTCCAGCGGAGCCAAGGCCTCACGGCCGACGGGATCGTGGGCGGGTCCACCTGGGCGGCGCTGATGTCGGAGGCCCCACGCCGGGCGGAAGCACCGCGCGGAGGTGGCGCCGCCGATGATCTGCGCGCCGCCGCGGAAACGGCGCTGCGGGCCGCACCCGGTCAGAACGCCCTGCGAACCGGTGCGATGGCGGAGGACGGGCGCGAGCTCACCTTCTCCGAAAAGCTGCGGCAGCTCGCCCGCCAGCTCGACGCGGCGGCGGATAGCGGCACGCACCAGCCCGCCATCGTGGTGTGCGGCGGCAATACGCGAGCCGATCAGGACGATCTGAAGATCCTGCGGCGGCTCGCCACGCAGGCCGGGCTTTACCTGATCGGGACCGACGAGGTGGTGCTGCAGGCCCTCGTGCAGGAGATGCACCTGCGCCACGGCGTCCACCTGCGCCTCGCTACGCCCGAGGACCTCGACCGCGCCGTGATGTCGGCGGCTGCGGAGGCGGCGGGCAGCCGCGCGCTGCATCTGGAGGAGGTGGCGGCCGAGGATATGCCGCCCGAGGCCGCGCACGCCGTCCGCTTCTCCCTCACGCCGGAGGACAGCAAGGCGCTGGTGCGCTTCGAGGGGGCGACGCGGCCCACGCTGCTGATCGTCGCCCCCGATGGCAGCCGGCACCGGCCGCCGCCCTATGGCTCGCTGGCGGGCGTGCGGGTCTCCGCCACCGCCAGCGGGCTGCTCGTGGAGATGGACCGGACGGAAGGTGCGCCATGGGCGGGCCACTGGACCGTGCAGGCGGAGAGCGACCGGCCCGGCTCGATAATCCGCGCGCTCGGCTTTGCCGGACCCGGCCCGGTGCTGCGCACGGCCCATCGCCTCGACGACGACGAAACCTGCGCGCTGATCGTCCGGGGTGAGGACGGCGCGACCGTCGAGCGGGTGAGCTGCACCTGCATCGGCCAGAGCCACGGCATCGCGCAGGAAAGCGCCCGCCCGCTGGAAGTCGCGGCCCGGCCTAAGCGGATCGGCAACGCGGTCCGGTCCGAGGCCGAAGGCACCGTCAGCGTCGGTGCGCTGGAGGTGCGGGTCGACTGCCCCGTCGCCGAACGCGAGCCCGTCTTCACGGCGCATCGCCTCGTGGTGCATGGACGCACCGCCGACGGCGCTGCCTTTGCCCGCGTGCTGCATCACACCGTGCTGCAGCTCGTGCCCCGGCGGATCTGGCGCCAGCGGCGGCGCATGGCTCAGCGGCAGGTCGCCGCGCGCATCGTGGACGCCCCGCAGAACCGCGGCGGGCAGGTGATGAGCGTCGTGCTCCACACGCGCGAGGGGGGCCGGATCGAGGCAGGCGTCGATGCGGCCGTGCAGAAGGCCCTCGCCGGCCCGCTCGACGGCTGGTGGCGGATCGCGCTGAAAGGCGGCGTGGTTGTCGCGGCAGAGCGCCTCGGCGAGACGGTGGTCGAGGAGGCACGGGTCTGATGGCGGCCGGTCCGAATGGCAGCGGGCGCGAGCGCCCCTGCGCCTCCGCCGAGACGGCGCCGCAGAGCGAAACGCAGTTCCGGGCGGCCTCGCTCGGGGCGACGTCGATCAGCCGGGTCCAGCCCCGGCTGAGCACGGCGCGTCTCTCCAAACCGGTCGCCGCGAAGCCGGTGATCGCCAGCAAGGCGGTGATCAGCGCGACGCACACGCCGCTGGCGTTGAACCACAGGTTCGCGCAGGTGCAGCTCGCCGCCAAGCTGCCGACGCTGACGCGGCACATCCTCGTCCAGCCATCGGAGCAACAGGCCGTCCGCTCCGGCGACACGCTGCTCTGGCCAGATCGGAATGGTGGAATGGCGCGGTATCTGTCGGCGAAGCCCGTGCCCCTCTCCTTCGACGTGCTGATCGAGCGGCGGGCGGATGCGAACACGACCGTCCGCACGAGCGGCGGAACGCTGACGCTGTCGCTCGCGGTCTATCCGCAGAACCCGTCCCAGACCGAACAGGCGCAGTGGATGCGCGCGCTCGGCCGGGCGAAACGGGCCTGGCGCTTCACGCCGCTGGGGATCAACGCACTGGAGGGCAGTCTGCAGGTGCCCGCCGCCCATCTGGACGGCGCGCCGACGATCACCACGAACCCGCGGCTCGGCACGGTGAACATCGTGGCGCGACTGAACGCGGAAGGTGCGGATATCTGGAACCAGGCGCTGGAGGGCGGCGGCGCGCCGCCGGGCACCTGTCGCCTGACGGCGCGCTTCCTCGGCTCCGACACACAGGCCAAGGTCGCAGCGCGCGGCCAGGTGGTGAGTGCGACGCTCGGCGATCTGGTGAACCGTTTCGGCAAGCCGGTCCTGCGGGTCCTGAACCCCGAGATCGAGGTCGAGACCAGTCTGCTGATCTCCGGCGATCCGGTGGTCGAGCATGTCGTGACCGAGCTTCGCACCAGCGACGGCGCGGTGCGCAGCGAGACCTTCGGCCCGGAAGGCGGGCAGATCTCGGCGCGCTTCGTCTCGAATGCGCCGCTGAAGGAAAAGGTGGACTGGTCGAGCCAGATCATCTTCACCACAGCGAGCTGGCCTCCGGTGCGGCTGAGCGGCACGCTGTCGCTGGCCGACGGCTGGTCGCACACGCTCGCGCCGTCCTCGTGGATGCGGCAGATCTCGGTCACGACCATGCTGCTCGGCCCCGATGGCAGCGTGCTGCCACCGCAGGCCGGGATCGATGCGGGCAACCGGGTGAGCTGCACGATCGATTTCACCGCTCCGTTCCTGGAGGCGGGCGCGAGCCTGCAGACCGCCTTCGAAACGTCGAGCCAGGAGACCGGGACCATCCTCGTCCCGCGTCCGCCCGGCACGGCGCAGGGTCACGCCAAGCTCACGGTCTTCGCGCTCAGAGACGGCCTCGACCAGATGCAGGTCCGCAATCTGCGCGATGACGAGCAGTGGGCGATCATCAAGGTCCACCACAACGCCCGGATCGAGATCGTCACCAACCGCACGCCGGGTAGCGAGACGTCGCGCGACGACGGCACGGCGGCGCTGGCCGCCGCGATGGAGGCGATCGCCGGGGGGTGACCGATACGACTGCGAGGGGGATCCGACACCACCGGCCAGAGGAGGTTCCAATGCCGGAGACCTGGACCGACCTGATCCATGCCTGCAACCGCGCCAACGTGCCCGCGCCGGGGCTCCGCCTCGTGACGCTGGCGCAATGGGCGCTCGACTCGAGCTTCGGAACGGCGCCGCTGGCGCGCGCGCACCGCAACTACGGCGCGCTCAAGTTCCGCGCACGGGTGAACGCCGACCGGCAGCTCGCCACGCCCGTGGACATCGACACCGCGCACGGGACGGAGACGTTCTGCGCATTCCCGAGCCTTGACGCCTTCATCGCGGGCTACTGGGCCTTCGTCGACGGCGGCGAGATGTATGCGGGCTGGCGCGACTTCGCGGACGATCCCGCGGGCTTCATCGCCCATCTGCACCGCGGCGGGTACTCGGCCGCGCCGGATTACGTCGCGCGCGTGCTGGAGCTGATGCCGACCGTGCGCCAGCAGGCGGCCGACGCCGGGGCCACGTCGCTGCTCACCGACGATCCGGTGGCGGCCAAGCGGACGCGGGTAGCGGTGCTGGTCGGGCACAACACGTCGGCACGCGGGGCGTTTTCGGAGCACATGCAGGTCTCCGAATGGCCATTCAACAAGCGGGTCGCGCGGGAGATGGAGCGTCTCGACAACGAGTTCGGGCTGGAGGCGAAGACCTTCTTCCGCGAACCCAACCCCCATGGCTACGGCGCGGAGATCGCGGTGGCCTATGCGCAGATGGATGCCTGGGATCCGGCCGCGATCGTGGAGCTGCACTTCAACTCCGGCGGCGGGCATGGCTGCGAGGTGCTGCACTGGCGCACTTCGAACCAGGGCAGACAGCTCGCGGATGCGGTGTGCGCGGCAGTGGTGGACGAGCTCCGCCTACCCGACCGGGGTCCGAAGGGACGCGGCGACGGGGAGCGCGGCAGCACATCCCTGCGCGCCTCGAGCCGGCCGACGATCCTCACCGAACCGTTCTTCGGCGACTCGAGCGCGGACTGCGCCCGGATGCTGGCGCTCGGCGAGGAGCCGCTGGCCCGCGCCTACCTCATCGGTGTGCGCGACGGGCTGGCTGTATAGAACGATGGCGGGCCGAGTGCCTTGAGTATCTGGGCGAATTCGAAAGCCGGGCGCGGGCCGCTTCGGATGGGGAGGCCGGGATGGACCGGTCTGGCCGCGACGCGCCGTGAGCCTGCCGAGACGAAGCCACTGTTCGCCGACCGGCGGGACGAATACGCGCTACCTCTTTACCTTAGTCATCCTCGTCGTCGCGGTGGCCCGGGGTCATCCAGCCGCGCTGGAGCTGGGCGGAACCGTCCTCGCCCTTGGCACGCAGTTCGCGCTCGAGGCGGGCGCCGACCTCCTTGGCCTTCTCGACGTAGGCCGGGTTCTGGGACGGCGGGATGTCCGGATCGTAGAGCGGGGCGAGCTCGCGCAGGTTGCGCAGGTCCTGCTCGACGAAGAAGGTCGTGGTCCGCTCCGCCTCGAACGGGTGCATGCCGAAGCTTTCGAGCGCGTAGCGCCCGGCGCGCACGGAGCTGTCGAAGGTCTCGCGCACGATGTCGTTGGCCCCTGCAGCGTAGAGCTTGTAGACCTCCAGCCGGTCGTGGGCGCGCGCGATGATGTGGAGGTTCGGCACCTCGCGGCGGGCGAAGTCGACGATCTCCACCGCGCGGTCGGGATCATCGACGGCGACGACCAGCACCCGCGCCTCGTGCAAACCAGCGGCGAGCAAGAGGTCGGGGCGCGAGGCGTCGCCATAGAACGAGCGGATGCCGAAGATGCGCAGCCGGTCGATGTAGTCCGCCTGATGGTCGAGCACGACGGTGCGGTAGCCGGCGGCCAGCAGGATGCGGTTGACCACCTGTCCGAAGCGGCCGACGCCCGCGATGATGGCGGGGGCGGTGTCGGGCACGTCCTCGTCCCGCTCCGCCTGCGCATCGGTGCCGCGTGGCAGGATCACCCGCTCGTAGAAGATGAAGAGGAGCGGCGTCAGCAGCATCGACAGCGCCACGATGAGCAGCAGGCTGTCGGCCAGCGCCTCCGGGATCACGGCGTTCTGCACGGTGAAGGACAGGAGCACGAAGCCGAACTCGCCCGCCTGTGCAAGGCCGAGGGCCAGCAGCCACTGGTCGGTGCCCCTGATCTTGAAGATCCGCGCGAGCAGGAGCAGCACGCCCGCCTTGATCGCGATCAGGCCGAGCGTCATGGCAAGGATCGGCAGCAGGCTGCCGAAGAGCAGTCCGAAATCGATGCCCGCCCCCACGGTGATGAAGAAGAGGCCGAGCAGCAGGCCCTTGAACGGCTCGATGTCGCTTTCGAGCTCGTGCCGGAACTCGGAGTTGGCCAGCACAACCCCGGCGAGGAACGTGCCGAGCGCAGGGCTGAGGCCCACCACCGTCATGACCTCCGCGATCAGGATGACCATGAAGAGCGCGGTGGCGGTGAAGGCCTCGCGCAGGCGGATCGAGGCGACGAAGCGGAAGACGGGGCGGGTGACGTAGTGGCCGCCCACCACGACCCAGGCGACGGCGGCGATGTTGACGAGGGCGACCTGCCAGCCCGCGAGCCCCGCCATCAGGTCGGCGCCGCCATGGCCGTCCTCGTGATGGCCGGCGGCAAGCTCCGGCAGGGCCAGCAACGGCAGGATCGCGAACATCGGGATCACGGCGATGTCCTGAGTGAGCAGGACGGAGAAGCTCGCCTGCCCGCCATCGGACTTGATGAGCCCCTTCTCCCCCAAGGTCTGCAGCACGATCGCGGTGGAGGACATGGCGAAGACCATGCCGATGGCGAGGCCCACCGACCACGGCTGGCCCAGCGCCATCGCGGCGGCCATGACCGCGCCGGTCGTGAGCCCCACCTGCAACCCGCCGAGGCCGAGGAGACGGGAGCGCATCGCCCACAGCGCCTTGGGCTCCAGCTCCAGCCCGACGAGGAACAGCATCATGACGACGCCGAACTCGGCAAAATGCTGGAGGTCCTCCGTCTCCGACCCGACGAGGCCGAGGAGCGGGCCGATCATCACCCCGGCGATCAGGTAGCCGAGGACGGAGCCGAGGCCGAGGCGCGCCGCGATGGGCACCGCGACCACGGCGGCGCCGAGATAGATCACCGCCTGGAGGAGGAAGTCGTCCATGGCTCAGCCCTGCTCCATCACCGGGACGGTGCCGATGCCGATGACGGGCTCGCTGCTCTCCATGTCGAAGCGGTCGTCGCGGTGCGCGGCGAGGAGCGCGCGCCAGGCCTCCACATGCTCGGCCTGCCGCCCATCTTCACGCGCGTGGTGGGCGGCGAAGAGCACGAAGGGCGGTGCGAAGGTCAGCCCGCAGAGGTCCGCGGTCTGCTCCAGCGGCGTGGTGAGCTGGCGCAGGGAGAAGCGGTTGTGGCCCTCCGCCGAGTAGGAATGGTCCGAGCCCCCGGTGGTCAGTGCCAGTTGCAGCACCTTGCCACGCAGGGCGTTACCTCGCGGCCCGTAGGCCCAGCCGTATTCGAGGACGAGGTCCTGCCACTCCTTGAGCAGCGACGGGGTGGAATACCAGTAGAACGGGAACTGGAGGACGATGACGTCGTGCTCGGCCAGGCGCTTCTGCTCGGCGTCCACGTCGATCTTGAAGCGGGGGTAGGCGGCGTAGAGGTCGACGACGGTGATGCCGTCGATTTCCCGCGCCGCGCCCAGCATTGCCCGGTTGACCGCGGAGTGCCGCTGGCCCGGATGGGCGTGCAGGACGAGGACGCGGGCCATGCGCCTCAGCTCGGCGTGAAGAAGCTGTCGGTGGGCAGGTAGCGCGCCATGGAGGCGGCCTCGGCCCAGCGCTCCTGCTCCGCCGGGCCGCCGATCATGACGACGGCGTTCGAAGGCAGCTTGGCAGGATCGAGGGCTGCGCGGATGGCACGGCGCGCGGCCCCCCAGCCGGGCGCATCGGGCTGCATGGCGTGGGCGGTGAAAGGGGTGCGGGCGACCTGCGAGAGCTCGGCGGCGAAGTCCTGCGGCACCTCGCCGGACGGAGCGAAGGCGATCTGCGCCGCGCCGCTGATCTCCGGCAGCTTGGCCGCGACCTCCGGCGGCAGGCGAAGCTGGCGCGAGAGGCGGATCTGCAGGCCTTCGACGGTGTAGAGGAACGCCATCACGTCGCGGCCGGTGCCCGCGAGGATCGAGGCGTATTGCGGATAGGTCAGCCCCAGCTCCCGCGCGCGGCGCATCCGCACGCGCACCATTTCGATCGGAACGCGCGCCGGGCGCAGGTCGGCCCTGGCGCGCCGCCAGCAATAGCCGCGCCATCCGGCGCCGGGCTCGAGGGCGGGTCCGCGGTTGTGGCCGAGCATGGGGGGACGGGTCATGAGGCTGCCTCCTGCCGCGCAGACTGCCGGTCCGCGGACGCTACGGCAAGAGGCTCATGTTGCACCGCAGTGCTGACGGGGCCGGAAAATCTTCGCTCCGAAGATCGTCGCACAGAATTTGCGTCCGAGAGTTCTTCAGCTTTCACCCGCCATGAAAGCTGCGATCCGGCGCAGGCCCTCCTCGACCCGGTCCGTGGGGCCTGCATAGGAGAAACGGACGGTGCGGTGGCCGCGCACCGGATCGAAGTCGAGGCCCGGTGTAGCCGCCACCCCCGCCTCCGCCAGCAGGCGGGCACAGAAGGCGCGGCTGTCCTCCATCCCCTCGGGCAGCTCGGCATAGGCGTAGAACGCGCCGTCGGGCGGGGCGATCTTGAGAAAGCCCGCCTTGGGCAGCGCCTCCACGATCAGGGCGCGGTTGGCCGCGTAGACGGCGGCGTTGGCCTCCAGCTCGTCGGTCGCGTCGAGGGCGGCGAGGGCGGCCACCTGGCTCGCATGGGTGGGGCAGATGAAGAGGTTCTGGGCGAGCCGCTCGACTTGCCGGATCAGCCCCTCGGGCACCACCATCCAGCCCAGCCGCCAGCCGGTCATGGAAAAATACTTGGAGAAGGAGTTGATGATGACCGCCTCGTCGCTCACCTCCAGCGCTGTCACGGGACGGCCCGCGAACTGGATGCCGTGATAGATCTCGTCGGAGATGAAGGCGACGTCGTGGGCGGCGCACGCCTCGACCAGTGTCGCGAGCGCCGGACGGTCGAGCATAGAGCCCGTCGGGTTCGCAGGGCTGGCGACGAGCAGTCCCGCAAGGCCCGGATGCACGTCCGCGGGCGTCGGCTGGAAGCGGTTGGCGAGCGTCCCCTCGATCCGTTCGGGCACCAGGTCGAGGCCGCGCAGGATGTTGCGGTAGCTCGGATAACCCGGATCGGCGATGCCCACCCGCTCACCCGCATCGAACATCGCGAGGAAGGCGAGGATGAAGCCTGCCGAGGCGCCCGCCGTCACCACCACGCGGGCAGGGTCGAGCTCCACCCCGTACCAGTCGGCGTAGAGCCGGGCGATGCGCGCGCGCAGCTCCGGCAGGCCCATGGCGACGGTGTAGCCCAGCGGCCCCGCCTCCATGGCGCGGGCCAGCGCCGCGCGGGCCGCGGCGGGGGCGGGCGTGCCGGGCTGGCCGACCTCCATCCGGACGATGTCGCGGCCCTCGGCCTCGGCGGCGCGGGCGGCCTCCATCACGTCCATCACAATGAAACTATCGACCGCACCGCGGCTTGATGTGCGCATCCCCTGCCCCTACCCTCAACGTCAGTACAGAGCCCGGTTGTCGGAGGGGTCTCCGCCCGGGTCAAGGGTCAGATGCGAGGACGGTCATGCGCGCACTTCTCGGTTTGGCGCTCGCGGCCGTCACGGCGCTGGCGAGCCTGTCCGCGCAGGCGCAGGGCCTCATCCGCGATGCGGAGATCGAAGAGACGCTGAACCGGCTGACGGAACCGCTCGTGGTTGCCGCGGGCCTGCCGAAGAACAGCATCAGCGTCCATATCGTCAACGACCGCGAAATGAACGCCTTCGTAACCGGCGGGGGCGACATCTTCGTCAATGCCGGGCTGATCCAGCGGCTGGGTCGCGCCGACATGCTGCAGGCCGTGCTCGCCCACGAGATCGGACACGTGACGAGCGGGCACGTCGCACAGCGCAGCGTGGCGGCGGCGCAGTCGGGACGGGTCTCGCTCGCGGGCGTGGCGCTGGGGATCCTTGCGGGTGCGGCGGGATCGCCCGAGGCCGGGATCTTCATCGCGCAGGGCTCACAACGGGCGCAGCAGCGCGGGCAGCTCGCCTTCAGCCGGTCGCAGGAGGCGAGTGCGGATCAGAGCTCGATCCGCATTCTCGAGGCGGCCGGAATCGATCCGAAGGCGGCCGTTGACACGCTGGGCCTGTTCCGCGGGCAAGAGCTGCTCTCCACCGATCGGATCGACCCCTACGTGCTGACCCACCCCCTTTCGAGCGAGCGGATGGCCCTGCTGGAGCGCAGCGCGGCCGCCTCCACCCGCGCCGGGGCACAGGTCTCGCCCCCGATCGCGGAAGCCTACGCCCGGATGCAGGCCAAGTTCGACGGTTTCATCCGCCCGCCGCAAAGTGCTCTGGACCGCGTGTCGGGGCGCAACGACATGCCTGCGCGCATTCAGCGGGCCATCGCGCTGCACCGCCTGCCCGACCCTGCCGGCGCGGATCGGGAGATCGACGCGGCGATCGCGCTGGAGCCGAACAATCCGTGGCTCTACGAGCTCAAGGGCCAGTTCCGGCTGGAGAGCGGCGATGCGCGCGGCGCCGTCGGGCCCTATGAGCGCGCGCTGGCACTGCGGCCCGATGCGGCGCTGCTGCGCGCTGGGCTCGGGCGGGCGCTTCTGGCGCTCAACACGCCGGAGGCTAATGCCCGCGCGCTGCAGGAACTGAGCCGCGCCCGGGAAGGCGCGCTCGGCACGCCGGTCTCGCTGCGCGCGTTGGCCGAAGCCCACGCGCGGGCCGGCAACCAGCCGCAGGCAGCCCTCTACACGGCGGAGCGGTTCGCGCTGTCTGGCTCCGCCCCCGATGCGGAACGCTTCGCCCGGATCGCCATGGAAGGCTTGCCCCGCGGCTCGCCCGAATGGATAAGGGCACAGGAAATTCTGTCCGTCGTGGAACGGGCGCGAGGGGGTTGAGTGAGATGAGCGGACAGTTCTGGACCGTAGCGGGCGTGGCCGTGCTGGTGGGTGCCACGGCGGTGGGCCTGTGGACCGCCCCGGTAGTGGAGGCGCCACGCCCGCCGCAGAGCGAGGCGCGCGTCAGCACCGCAGTGAGCGACACCTTCGATGGCGAGACGCGGGAGGCGCTGCATGGCGAGATCCGCGCCTACCTTTTGTCGAACCCCGAAATCGTCATGGAGATGGTCGGTCTGATCGAGGCGCGGCAGCAGGCCGACGCACAGGCGGCGGAGATCGACATGGTGCGCGACAATGCCGACGCGCTCTTTGACGACGGCTTCTCCTATGTCGGCGGCAACCCCGAGGGCGACATCACGATCGTGGAGTTCCTCGACTACCAGTGCGGGTTCTGCAAGCGCGCCCATGACGAGGTCGCGACGCTGATCGAGCAGGACGGCAATATCCGCTACATCGTCAAGGAACTGCCCATCCTCGGCCCGATGAGCACGACCGCGGCGCAGGCGACGCTCGCGGTGCTCGAGAATGACGGTCCCGACGTCTACAAGGCATTCAACGACGCGCTCATGCGCTTCGGCGGGCGGCTCAACGACCAGATCATCGACCGCCTCGCCGAACGCTCCGGAGCCGATGTCGAAGCGATGCGCTCGGACATGGACAGCCGCGAGGTCGAGCGCCAGATCGCCGAGGTTCGCACGCTGGCCGGTGCGCTGAATATCTCCGGCACGCCCACCTTCGTGATCGGCGACACGGTGGTGCGCGGATACATGCCGCTCCCCCGGATGCAGGAGACGGTGGAGCTGGTCCGACGCGTCGGGCAATAGCCTCCTTCCGAGTGACGGATCGCCCTTTCACGCTACGTCACGACCACGTATAGACGGTCCATCTTGAACGTCGCCCCGCAACGCCGGGGCCGCCGGGCGTCCGTCCGGTGTGGGCAACTTGCGAGGAACCTATGGGCAACACCTACGAAGCCGACATCGCCTTCATCAAGGCGCTCGCGGAGCTTCTGAAGGACAGCGACCTGACCGAGATCGAGGTCGAACGCAAATTCGGCGAGGACGATGAACTGGAGGTGCGGGTGACGCGCCAGATGGTCCAGCAGATGGTGGCCGCGCCTGCCCCGGCCCCGGTCGCAGCGGCCCCTGCCCCCGCACCCGTCGCAGCCGCTTCCCCTGCCGCAGAGCCCGCCGCTGCTGCCGATCCCGCCCAGCATCCCGGTGCGGTGACCTCGCCCATGGTCGGAACCGTCTACCTGCAGGCCGAGCCCGGCGCCTCGCCCTTCGTTTCCGTGGGCGATCAGGTGAGCGAGGGGCAGACCCTGCTCATCATCGAAGCCATGAAGACGATGAACCAGATCCCCTCGCCTCGCGGCGGGAAGGTGAGCCGCATCCTCGTCGGCGATGGCGAGCCTGTGGAGTTCGGCGCCCCCCTCGTCGTGATCGAGTGAGGCGCGCATGTTCAAGAAGGTCCTGATCGCCAACCGGGGCGAGATCGCGCTGCGCATCCACCGCGCGTGCAAGGAGATGGGCATCCAGACCGTCGCGGTGCATTCCACCGCCGACAGCGACGCGATGCATGTGCGCATGGCCGACGAAAGCGTGTGTATCGGCCCGCCCGCCGGCGCGCAGAGCTACCTCTCGATCCCCAATATCATCTCCGCCTGCGAGATCACGGGGGCGGACGCTGTCCATCCCGGCTACGGTTTCCTGAGCGAGAACGCGAGCTTCTCCCAGATCGTGGTCGATCACGGCATCACCTTCATCGGGCCGTCCGCGGACCACATCAACGTGATGGGCGACAAGATCGCGGCGAAGGATACGATGAAGCGGCTGGGCGTGCCCTGCGTCCCCGGCTCCGACGGCGGCGTCGGCACGCTGGAGGAGGCGCGCGCTATCGCGTCCGACATGGGCTTCCCGGTGATCGTTAAGGCCGCCGCGGGCGGTGGCGGGCGCGGGATGAAGGTGGCTCTCTCCGAAGGCGATCTCGATGTCGCCTTCCAGTCGGCGCGGTCCGAGGCGAAGGCCGCCTTCGGCGACGATGCCGTCTATATCGAGAAGTACCTCCAGCTTCCCCGCCACATCGAGGTCCAGGTCTTCGGCGACGGGCGCGGCAATGCCGTGCATCTGGGCGAGCGCGACTGCTCGCTGCAGCGCCGCCACCAGAAGGTGTTCGAGGAGGCTCCCTCCCCCGTCATCGACGCGGAGACGCGCGCGAGGATCGGCAAGACCTGCGCGGAGGCGGTCGCGGCGATCAATTATATCGGCGCGGGCACCATCGAGTTCCTCTACGAGAACGGCGAGTTCTACTTCATCGAGATGAACACCCGCCTGCAGGTCGAGCACCCGGTGACCGAGGCGATCTACGGCGTCGACCTCGTGCAGGAGCAGATTCGCGTTGCGGCCGGTCAGCCGATGTCCTTCCGGCAGGAGGACCTGGTGCCGTACGGCCACGCGATCGAATGTCGCATCAATGCGGAGAAGCTGCCGGACTTCCGGCCTTCTCCCGGCGATATCAAGGCCTTCCATGCTCCCGGGGGTCTGGGTGTGCGCATGGACAGTGCCATTTATGCCGGGTACCGCATCCCGCCTTACTACGACAGTCTTATTGGCAAACTGATCGTTCACGGCAAGGATCGGCGCGAAGCACTTGCCCGGCTCGACCGGGCCCTCAGCGAGTTCGTGGTGGAAGGGATCGATACGACGCTCCCGCTTTTCCACGCTCTCCTGCGGGCGCCCGGTGTGCAGACCGGCGACTACAACATCCACTGGCTGGAGAAGTGGCTGGCCGCCGAATTTGAGAGCTGACGTCGAGACCCATGCCCCGCGACGCACCGGAGATCACGCCCGAACTTCTGTTGAATGCGTATGCAGCCGGAGTGTTTCCGATGGCGGAACATCGGAGCGGGCCGACCCAATGGGTCGACCCGCAGCGGCGCGGGATCATCCCGCTCGACGGGCTGCACGTTTCACGCAGCCTCGCCAAGCGCATCCGGCGCGGTGGGTTTTCCGTCACGACCGACCGGGCCTTTCCCACTGTGGTGCGCGCCTGCTCCGATCGGGACGAGACGTGGATCAACGATGAGATCTTCACGCTCTACAGCCAGCTGCACGCAATGGGCTTCGCCCATTCGATCGAGGTCCGGCAGGGCGGGTTGCTGGTCGGCGGCCTCTACGGCGTACGGCTGGGCGCGGCCTTCTTCGGGGAGAGCATGTTCAGTCGGGCGAGCGATGCGTCGAAGATCGCGCTGGTCTGGCTGATCGCGCGGCTGAACGCAGGGGGTTTCCGCCTGCTCGACACGCAGTTCGTGACCTCTCACCTGATCCGCATGGGCGCGCTCGAGATCACGCGCGCGGCCTATCACCGGCGCCTGGCGCAGGCGTTGAGTGTCCGGGCGGACTGGAACGCGCTGTCTCCTGATGCCACGGCAGAGGACGTGCTGCAGCTCTCGCGCACGTCGATCCCTTAGGGAGGGAGGCGGCTCAGCCCGTATCGCCTGCGCCGCAGGACGTCACCCACACGTCGTAGCGCGGGTGGTCGAGGGCATTCAGCGCAGGCGACGACGCGATCATCCAGCCGGAGAAGCGCGGAGCATCTTCGCGCCGGTCCACGATCTCGACGAAGGCGTAAGCGTCGGGCTTCTCACCGGCCGCGGGGCTCCGGCAAGCGTCGAGCCGGATGGTCAGCCGCTCATACTCTACCGTCTCCCCCACGGTGACATCGATGTCGCGCGCCAGGCCCGTCATCTTGTCGAGCCCGCGCAGGGTCGCCGCTTGCCGGGGTACCGACGTGACCGGCCCGCGCTGCGGTGCCGCCTCCACACCGCCGAAGTCGCGGCGCAGGTCTTCGAGGATGTCCTGCTCGACCTGCGCCGCGGCAGGCATGGCAAAGAAGGCCACGAAAATCAGGGTTTTACGCATGAGAACCTCAGTCTGACATAGTCGGCGGTCCAGTTGCCCGCGCCGTCGCGCAGGGCCGGGGCCGCAAGCTCGGTGATGCGGTCGAGGAAGGCCTCGCGGTTGCCCGGCACCTTGACCAGAACCGGGGCGGCCAGCGTCTCCAGCCACGCGCGCATGCCGGAAGCGACGGGCGTGGGGCGCGGGATCAGTTCGACGCTCTCCACCCGAAAGCCGCGTTCGGCGAGCAGAGTGGCGTATTCGTCCGGCGTGGGAAAGTACCAGACGTCCTTCAGGTCCGCCGACTCCCCGAGCTCTGAAAGGGCCGCGATCAGCGCCGTTCGGATCGCGGCCACATTACCCATCCCGCCGAACTCACCGACGAAGCGACCGCCGGGTTTCAGCGCGTTCCAGACGCCGACAATCACCGCGCGCGGCTCCGTCATCCAGTGCAGCGCGGCGTTGGAGAATACCGCATCGAACCCGCCGTCGAAGATCAGCGAGTGCCCGTCCATCACCCGCGCGTCCAGCCCGCGGGCCTGCGCCGCAGCGACCATGTCGGCGGAACCGTCGATGCCGGTGACCACCGCGCCCGCGTCACGCAGCCGCGCGGTCAGCGCACCGTCGCCGCAGCCGAGATCGAGGATGCGCTCACCCGGCATGGGCGCCAGCAGGTCGAGCACCGGGCTGCCGAGATCGGAGACGAAGCGCGCATGGGCGGCGTAGCCCTGCGCAGACCAGGCGTCCTTACTCGGCACCCTGACCGGTCCCGAAGGCGATCATCAGATCGAGCAGGCTGACCGAGCCTTGCGTATTCAGGATCGCGGCCCCGTCCTCCAGCATGAAGTCGGATGCGCCGGGCGTGATGGAGACGTAGTTCCCGCCCAGAAGGCTCTCGGACAGAATGCGCGCATCGCTGTCCTCTGGGATCTGCACCTGCGTCTCGAGCGCCAGCGTCGTCACCGCCTCGAAGGTTTGCGGGTCGAGCGACACGCCCGTCACGGTGCCGATCTTCACACCCGACATGCGCACGTCGGTGCCTGAGCCGACGCCGTCCGCCATGCGGAACGCGGCAGTCAGGCTGTAGCCGTTGCCGACACCGCCTATATCAGCGGTCTGCGCAGCATAGGCGAGGAAGCCGCCGGCCGCGACGAGGACCACCGCTCCGATCACGGTTTCCGCTACATTCTGCATCGGGGTCACTCCGGCTGCCATGCCTCGTAGTCGCCGCGCACCTGCGGACGGCTCTCCGGTGTCAGGATGGAACCCGGCGGGCGATAGGCGAGCGCCGTGCCGGTCATGTTCTCCTGATGGGGCTTCTCCCACGCCTTGCGCACCAGCGGCAGTTCGGTCGGCGGCTTGTCCCACGTGTGGTGCAGCCAGCCGTGCCATTCGGGCGAGATGCGCGAGGCTTCCATGTCACCGTTGTAGATCACCCAGCGCCGCTTGCCGCCGTCCTTCTGGTAGAAAACGTTGCCCTGCTCGTCCTCCCCGACCTTCTCGCCGTGACGGGCGGTGAAGATCTGGGTGCCGATGGTGGCGGTGTTCCACCAGGTCAGAAGACGCAGGATAAAGTTCATCGGGGGCTCCAAGGCTCGATTGACCGCATATGTACTCATTCGCCACGACAGGTCCAGTGGTGGTTTTTTCCCGACACACCGAACGCTGGAAAAACACGTGCGAGGTCGCGATCGGGCTTGCGGTCCGGCAGCACACCGTGCAATTTACCCTACGTAAGCTCACGATTCTGTGAGATGAAACAGGGTTTCTATCGGCGGAATTTCGCTGTCCTGAATCACCTCTTGGTTTATATGACGTGCTAAGGGCTTACCCATAGACGAATTATCGAACCCGGCAGGATAACTCCCCCCAACTCTGTCCTGACCGGCGGGACCGCTGCGATTGCTCCCCCCCTACCCCCAATGCAATCGTGGCGGTCTCCTCCAAATCGCCCGAATGAGTACGCCCGGTGGCCTGACTGGCCCCGGGCGTAAGTCGTTGAGGGCAAGGTGTTCTTCACAGGTCGTGATGGATGTGGATGAGGTGGCCGTCCCCGTCGCGCACGGTGAACTGCCTCAGGCCCCACGGCTTGTCCGCCAGCGGATCGACGATATCGGCCCCAAGAGCGGTCAGATCGCGGAAGGCGGCATCGACATCCGCGGCGAAGATCCAGAGTGTCACGGGGGTGGTCGGGCCGTCGACTTCCCACAGGAAAATCGCGCATTCGCCATGGGCCACCGCGCCGATCCGGCCGTCCTCGTTATGCCATGCGGTGGTGAAGCCGAGACGCTCGCGGTAGTGGGTCTGTGCCGCGACCACGTCGCGGACGGGAAGCTCGGGCGTCGCTTGGGCAAACACGGGTCGGTCCCCCTCGATTCTGTTCGGGTCGCCCCAAAGAAAAAGGGCGCCCGAACGGCGCCCTGTCTCGTTGCCTGCCGATCGCGATCAGCCCGCGGTGGCCGGCTCCTTCTTGCTGTCTGCGTAGACGAGGATCGGCTTGCCCTCGCCCTCGATCGCGTCGGCCTTGACCACGACCTCCTCCACGCCGTCGAGGCCGGGCAGGTCGAACATGGTGTCGAGCAGCACGCCCTCGAGGATGGAGCGCAGGCCCCGCGCGCCGGTCTTGCGCTCGATCGCCTTCTTCGCCACGGCGCTGAGCGCGTCATCGGTGAAGGTGAGCTTCGCATCCTCCATCTCGAAGAGGCGCTGGTACTGCTTGACTAGGGCGTTCTTCGGCTCGCTGAGGATCGTGACGAGCGCATCCTCGTCGAGGTCACGCAGGGTGGCGATCACCGGCAGACGGCCGACGAATTCCGGGATCAGGCCGAATTTCAGCAGATCCTCCGGTTCCAGCTCGGCGAAGAGCTCCCCGATGCCACGGTCGTCCTCGGCCCGGACATCGGCGCCGAAGCCCATGGCCGTACCCTTGTTCCGCTGGGCGATGATCTTGTCGAGGCCCGCGAAAGCGCCGCCGCAGATGAAGAGGATGTTGGTGGTGTCCACCTGCAGGAACTCCTGCTGGGGATGCTTGCGCCCGCCCTGCGGCGGGACAGAAGCCACCGTGCCCTCCATGATCTTCAGGAGCGCCTGCTGCACGCCCTCGCCCGAGACGTCGCGGGTGATCGAGGGGTTGTCGGACTTGCGAGAGATCTTGTCGACCTCGTCAATATAGACGATGCCGCGCTGCGCCCGCTCCACGTTGTACTCGGCCGACTGCAGGAGCTTGAGGATGATGTTCTCCACATCCTCGCCCACATAACCGGCTTCGGTCAGCGTCGTCGCGTCCGCCATGGTGAAGGGCACGTCGAGGATGCGGGCGAGCGTCTGCGCCAGCAGCGTCTTGCCGCAGCCCGTGGGGCCGATCAGCATGATGTTGGACTTCGCGAGCTCCACATCGGTGTTCTTCTGCGCGTGGTCGAGCCGCTTGTAGTGGTTGTGCACCGCGACGGAAAGCACGCGTTTCGCCTGTGCCTGCCCGATGACGTAATCGTCGAGCACCTGGCAGATCTCCTGGGGGCTCGGCACGCCTTCGGACGACTTCACGAGGCCCGACTTCGTCTCCTCGCGAATAATGTCGGTACACAGGCCCACGCATTCATCGCAAATGAATACGGTCGGACCCGCGATGAGCTTTCGCACTTCATGCTGGCTCTTGCCGCAAAACGAGCAGTAGAGCGTGTTCTTCGAGTCGCTTCCGCCGGACTTGCTCATCGGGACCTCCTCTCACCGGGAAACCCTGCCGGTGATCCATTACTTCTCAAGTGGAACACCGCCGGTTCCGGAATGACAAGGCGGGCCGCGCATTTTTCGGTCCGTCCGTGTCGCTTTCACGCATTGCGCGTTAACGTTCAGTTTTCCCGGTATGCCGCATCACCGGAACGTCGACACGCTTTCGTTTCGTATCGGGATGTTCGGCGCGCCCCGCATGCTGCGGGCCTCGTCATCGCGCGTTCTACCCTGTCCTTTGGAAACCGGGGCGACCTGTCGCGCCGCACGAATCCATTCCCGTCTGGACGATCTCCTTACCTGCACTCGGCGCGGTATTCCACCAGCCCCAATCCACCACCCGGCGGATGAGGCTGGCAAGACGCGTGCGCGCACGGCGCGCTCAACTCTCGGTGTCCGCCGGGCCTCAGCCCTCGTCATCGGACATTTCCGACCGGCGCTCGACGATCTGGTCGATCAGGCCCCAGTCCTTCGCCATCTCGGGCGTCATGAAGTTGTCGCGCTCCAGAGCCTCCTCGACCGTGGCGTAGTCCTGGCCGGTATGCTCGACATAGATCTCGTTCAAGCGCTTCTTGAGCGCCTGCGTTTCCTGCGCGTGGATCATGATGTCCGACGCCTTGCCCTGATACCCGCCGGAGGGTTGATGAACCATTATCCGGCTGTTCGGGAGCGCGAAGCGCATGTCCTTCTCGCCTGCCGTCAGCAGCAGCGAACCCATGGAAGCCGCCTGCCCGACGCAGAGGGTCGAGACCTTGGGTCGGATGAGCTGCATGGTGTCGTAGATCGAGAGGCCCGACGTCACCACCCCGCCCGGGGAGTTGATGTACATCGCTATCTCTTTCTTCGGGTTCTCGGCCTCCAGCCACAGGAGCTGCGCGACGATGAGCGTCGACATGCCGTCATGGACGGGGCCGGACACGAACACAATCCGCTCCTTCAGGAGGCGCGAGAAGATGTCGTAGGCCCGTTCGCCGCGCGCCGACTGCTCGACGACCATGGGCACGAGATTCATGTAGGTTTCAATCGGGTCTTTCATGGATCGTGCCTCGCTGGGGTGGACGCGGGGTGCGCGCGTCCGTTCGGACGGGATGATCCCGCTGCCGGGATCGTTCCGGCGTTGGGAAAGTCTCCGTAGGTGTAATGTCGGGGTGGGGGGTCTGCAAGGGCACCGGACACGCGGACTGTGCGCTGCCGTGATCACGTCCAGCGGGCGCGTATCGGGAAAGATACAGGCGGGTCGGCTTGACCCCGGCCGCAGGCGCGGCATGGTCATGCGGCGAAATGCCCGGAGGCCTCATGCGCATCGCCCTGTTCCAGACCGAACCCGTCTCAGATCCCGCGATCGCGGCGGAGCGTCTGGCTGGCGCGTCAATGGAGGCGGCGTCCGCCGGGGCCGACCTGTTGATCACGCCGGAGATGTATCTGAGCGGTTACACAGTGGGACGGAAGCGGCTGGCTGGGCTGGACGCACCGGTCGGCGAAGGTGTCTGGCAAGCGGCGGCCGAGGCGGCGCGGTCGGCGGAGATCGCGGTGCTTGCGGGTGGGCCCGAGGCAGATGGCTTCAATTCCTGCGCGCTGTTCGATACGAGAGGTGCAGTGGTCGCGATCTGCCGCAAGACGCATCTCTACGGCGACGTCGATGCGACCCAGTTCACGCCCGGCGACCGCCTCGCTGACGTGGTCGAATTCGGTGGCCTGCGCCTCGGCCTTGCCATCTGTTTCGACATCGAGTTTCCCGAGGTCGCGCGGACGCTGGTGCGGCGGGGCGCGGAGGCGATCCTCGTCCCCACCGCCAACATGCATCCCTATATCGGCGTGCCTGAGCGGCTGGTTCCCGCCCGCGCGCAGGAAAACGGCGTAGCCCTCGCCTATGCCAACTATTGCGGCCGCGACCGCGTCTTCGACTATTGCGGGCGCTCCTGCATCGTGGGCCCCGATGGTGACGATCTCGCGCGCGCCGGAGAGGCAGCCGGCCTGATCTTCGCTGACATAACGCGGGAGGGCGTGACGCGGGTCCGCGCCGATCTCGACTATCTCTCCCAGACCCGGACGGAGCTCTATGAATGAGCCCTGAGACCCCTGCCGTGACGGCCTTCGGGCCCGATTTTCCCTTCGGTTACGACAAGTGGCTCGGCCATCCCGCCGGTCTTGGCACCGTTCCAGCTGCGAAGCATGGTGCGAAAGTCGCCGTCATCGGCGCCGGCATGGCCGGGATCGTGGCTGGCTACGAGTTGATGCGGATGGGGCTGCATCCCGTCTTCTACGAGCCCGGGCGGATCGGCGGGCGGCTGCGGTCGGAGCCCTTTACCGGACAGACCGACATCGTGGCTGAACTGGGCGGTATGCGCTTCCCAACTTCCTCCCTCGCCTTTTATCACTACGTCAGGAAGCTGGGGCTGGAGACGCGCCCCTTCCCCAACCCGCTGACCGAAGCCGCCGGCTCCACCGTCATCGAGATCGAGGGGCGGAAGCACTATGCCGAGACGCTGGAGGACCTGCCGCCGCTCTACCGCGAGGTGGCCGAGGCCTATGACGCGGCGCTGGAGGAAGGTGCCCGCTTCTCCGACCTCAAGGCCGCCATAGCCGCGCGCGACGTGGCGCGGATCAAGGCGATCTGGGACCCGCTGGTCGAAGCCTGGGACGAGCGGACGTTCTATGATTTCGTGGTGTCGTCGGAGGCGTTCCGCAAGCTCTCCTTCCACCATCGCGAGGTCTTCGGGCAGGTGGGCTTCGGCACCGGGGGATGGGACAGCGATTTTCCCAACTCGATGCTGGAGATCCTGCGGGTGAACCTGACGGAGCTCGACGACAACCAGCGCTTCATCGTCGGCGGGGCGGATCAGGTGCCCAAGGGGCTGTGGGCGCACGCGCCGGTGGGGCCGATGCACTGGCCCGCGGGCACGTCGCTGAAGACGCTGAACGCCGGTGCCCCCCGCCCCGGCGCGGCGCGGCTGTTCCGCGAGGGGGAGCGGATCGGCGTGACGGATGTCTGGGGGCATACGGAGCTCTACGACGCGGCCGTCGTCACCTGTCAGAGCTGGCTGCTCACCACCGCCATCGACACGGAGGAGGCGCTGTTCTCGCCGAAGCTCTGGATGGCGCTCGACCGCACGCGCTACATGCAATCGTCGAAGACCTTCGTGATGACAGACCGCGCCTTCTGGCGGGACCGGGACGCCGAGGGGCGGGAGGTGATGAGCATGACCCTCACCGACCGGCTGACGCGGGGGACCTACCTGCTCGACCAGGGCGAGGGTCGACCGGGTGTCATGTGCCTCACCTATTCCTGGATGACCGACGCGCTGAAGATGCTGCCCCTGCCAGTGGAGAAGCGGGTGGCGCTGGCTCTCTCCGCGCTGGAGAAGATCTACCCGGACGTCGATATCCGGAGCCACATCATCGGCGATCCGATCACGGTGAGCTGGGAGGCGGACCCGAACTTCCTCGGCGCCTTCAAGGGGGCGCTGCCGGGGCACTACCGCTACAACCACCGCATGTACCGCCACTTCATGCAGGGCGAGATGCCGCGCCACGAACGCGGCGTGTTCCTTGCGGGCGACGACGTGAGCTGGACGCCGGGCTGGGTCGAGGGCGCGGTGTCCACGGCTCTGAACGCGGTCTGGGGCGTGATGCGCCACCTCGGCGGCCGCACGGAGCGGGTCAACCCGGGGCCGGGCGACATGTGGGACGAACTGGGTCCGGTTCGGTTGGGGGAGTGACGGCGGCGCTTCACTGGGACAACCACCACTGCGGTCATTCTCGGGCTCGCCCCGAGGATCTCAAAAGTCGAAAGATGGTCCGGTCAAGCCAGACCATGACGCCCGTACGACGCGGTGAGGGACGCGCCCGACCTGGAGGGCGCTTGCGGGACAGCTTTGATGTGTCCGCGCTCTCAAGCATGGATGTCGCGCTTTGTGCGTCCGACATCGCCAACGAGCCCTCCGGGGGGAGGTCGGGCGCGGCCCGGCGGTGCCGCCGGGCGAAGCGGGTATTCAACGATGAGCCTTCAAGGAAGGGCGGGTAATGGTCCAGTCTTAAACCGTTGCCCGAAAAGAAAAGGGAAGGCCGGAGCCCTCCCTCTCAATTCATAGCGGACGGGCCGATCAGCCCTCGTCCATGGCCTCGATGGCCTTTTGCAGGTCGTCCTTGGAGACCTGCTTTTCCTCGATCTTAGCCAGCTCGAGGATGTAGTCGACCACCTTGTCCTCGAAGAGGGGCGCGCGGATCTGCTGAAGGGCCTGCTGGTTCTTCTGCACGAACTCGAAGAAGGCGCGCTCCTGGCCCGGATACTGCTGCGCCTGACGGAAGACCGCCTGCTGCATTTCCTGGTCGGAGACGGTGATCTCCTGCTTCTGGCCGACCTCGGCGAGGAGCAGGCCCAGGCGCACGCGGCGCTCGGCGAGCTTGTTGTGCTCGTCGGTGGGCTCGATCTTTTCGTGGTCGTGACCCTGCACGTCGGGGTTTTCCTCGTGCCAGAGCTGGTGGGCGATCTGGTTGGCCTCGGCCTCGACCATGCTCGGCGGCAGGTCGAAGGACACGGCCTCGTCCAGCACGTCGAGAAGGTTGCGCTTGGTCACGGTGCGCGCGGCGTTGGCGTACTCGGCCGCCAGACGCTCGCGGAGCTGGCCCTTAAGCGCTTCCAGATCCTCGGCGCCGTACTTCGTCGCCAGCTCGTCGTTGATCTCGGCGGGCTTCGGCTCGGCCACCTCCTTGACGGTCACGTCGAAGGTGGCTGCCTTGCCGGCGAGGTTCGCGGCCTGGTATTCCTCGGGGAACGTGACCTCGACGGCCTTTTCCTCGCCTTCCTTCACACCCTCCAGCTGCTCCTCGAAGCCGGGGATGAAGGAGCCGGAGCCGAGCACCAGCGGGTAGTCCTCGGCGGAGCCACCTTCGAATGCCTCGCCGTCGACCTTGCCGACGAAGTCGATGGTGACCTGGTCACCGTCCTTCGCCTTGGAGCCCTTGCGGCGCTTCTCGAAGTTCTGCGCGGTGGCCGCGAGGTTCTCCAGCGCCTCCTGCACGGCGGCGTCCTCGACCTCGGCGCTCATCTTCTCGACGGTGAGGGCGGCGAAATCGACCTCCGGGATCTCGGGCAGCGTCTCGTAGGAGACGGAGACGACGACGTCGTCGCCTTCCTTCCACTCATCGTTGGTCATCTTGACGTCGGGCTGCTGCGCGGGGCGGTCGCCGGTCTCGTCGAAATGCGATTTCAGCGCGTCGTCGATGCCTTCCTGCATCGCCTCGCCCAGCACGGACTTGCCGAACTGCTTCTTGAGGAGCGCCTTCGGCACCTTGCCCTTGCGGAAGCCCTTCATCTGCACTTCGGGACGGGCGGCCTCGAGCTTCTCGTCGACCTTCGCGTCGAGCTCGGCGGCCGTCATCGTGATCTCGTAGCCCCGTTTCAGGCCTTCGTTCAGGGTCTCGGTGACCTGCATCTCATACCTCAGTCTCGCGCGCCGCGCCGGGCGCCGTCATGTCTTTGCCTGGCCGATTGGTGCGGGCGGAGGGACTTGAACCCCCACGCCGTGCGGCACCAGAACCTAAATCTGGCGTGTCTACCAATTCCACCACGCCCGCATCGGCCCTCTCGGGAGCACGTCCCCCGGAAAACCGGCCTCCGCTTAGCAGAGGGGCGCCGGGGACGCTAGGGGGAATCCGGGGCTGCCTTGCGCTCGCCATCTTTCACCGGCAGAAGCGCGCGCCGAGAGTGAGGCGTGCGGCGTGGACTATTTCATCTGGGTGCTGGAGGAGAGCGAGATCACCGTCTCGGGCGGGGGTCAGCTCGACGGCGTGACGCAAGGCGATGGCAGCCACCTCGACGGGCGGACGATCACGCTCAACTCGGCGAGTTGGAGGCAGGTCTTCGTCCGCGACGACGACACGTTCTTCGACGACAACGACACGAGCAACAGCGGTGGACAGGCGCTTGACGGTGCGCAGACCATCGACGGCGTGACCTACGCTGACGGCACCAAGATCGAGGCGGAGTATCGCTTCACGGTGCAGTACGGCACCGACATCTACGAGCTGATCGCAGTTAACGTCAGCAACTCGAACCCCTCATACGGCACGATCGAGGCGCTGGCCTTCATCGGGCCGGAGGGCGGCTTTCCACCGCGCGGGGTCGAGTTGGAGGTCATCGAGACCGGCGAGGGACCGCAGGGCAGCAACCGAACGGATGCGAGCACCTATGCCGAGCCGATCTGCTTCACCCCCGGCACCCGCATCACGACGGCGCTGGGGCCGCGGCCGGTGGAGGAGATCCGGCCGGGGGACCTCATCGCCACTCTCGATCACGGGCTACAGCCGGTGCGCTGGGTCGGGCGGCGGCGGCTGGCGGCCCTGCCTGCCTGCTCGCCCTTCCAGCCGGTGCGGATCGCTGCGGGCGCGCTCGGCGCCGGGCTGCCGCGGCGCGACCTCTTGGTGTCGCCGCAACATCGACTGCTGGTCGGCGGGCCGCGCGTGGAGCTGCTGGCGGAGGTGCCCTCGGTGCTGGTCGCCGCAAAGCGGCTGGTGGGTCGGCCGGGCGTGACGCGGGTCGAGGTGGAGGAGGTCACGTATCTCCACCTCCTCTTCGACCGTCACGAGGTGATCTGTGCCGAAGGCGTGGCGGCCGAGGCGCTGCATCCCGGCGCGCGGGCCATGTCCTCGCTCGATCGGACGGCGCGGGCGGAGGTGCTGGCGCTCTTTCCCGACCTCGCGCGCGTCGCGACCCGCCCCTGTGCCCGGCCTGAGGCAGGGCGGGAAGCGGCGTTACTCGTCGCCTAACCGGTCAAGGACAGCAGGCAGCCGCTCCGGCAGGTCCTCGGCGATCAGCCCCGGGCCGAAATCGAGCGCGCATTCGGTGTGGAGCCATGCGGCGGACGATGCGGCGTCGTGCGGGGAGAAACCACGGGCAAGGAGCCCCGTGATGAACCCCGCGAGCACGTCCCCTGCCCCGGCGGTCGCCAGCCACGGGGCGGCCCGCTCGTAGACGGAAGCGTTGAGCGAGGCCCGCCCGATCGGATCCGCGATCACCGTGTCGGGACCCTTGAGCAGGACAGTGCATCCGGCACGGGCGGCGGCCTGCCGCGCGGCATCGACCTTGGAATAGGCGGGGCCGGCGGTCGCGGGGGCGTCGAGCTTCGCCTTGAGGTCCGGGAACAGCCGCCCGAACTCGCCCAGATGCGGGGTGAGGACGCAGTTCGGATGCAGCAGATCGAACAGCGTGGCCGGGTCGTCGGCGAAGGCGGTCAGCGCGTCGGCGTCGAGCACCGTGGCGCGGTCGGCCGCAAGCGCCACCGGCACGAGATCGCGCGCCCGGTCGAGGCCGAGACCCGGCCCGAGGCAGAGTGCGTTGAGCCGATTGTCCTCGAGCACCTCGCGCAGGGCATCGGTGTCCTTCACCGCCTTCAGCATGATCGCATCGAGCCGCGCCGCATTCTCGATCAACGCGGCAGGCGGCGGCGCGAGCGTCACCAGCCCCGCCCCGATCCGCAGCGCCCCCCGCGCCGCAAGCCGCGCGGCCCCGCCTTTTCCGACCCCGCCGGAGAGGATCAGGGCGTGGCCGTGGGCGTACTTGTGGCCCTGCGGCTTTGTCAGCTCTACTGCCCTTCGCTCCCCCTCAAGAGCGATCTGATCGGACGGCGCACGGAGAACCCAACCGATGCCGGGCCGTGGCTCCAAGCCGATGTCCATTATCCGAAGCGAACCGCAGAGCTCCGGCCCCTCCGACAGGAAATGGCCGATCTTTCCTCTGTGAAACGTGACGGTGAGATCGGCGAAGAACACGTTGTCTCCGCCGACACGAACTCCGGCGTCTGCATCCATGCCCGATGGCACATCTATCGAAATGTTGTGACGACCGCCCTTCAAAGTCGGGTACATATCCCACAGGCCGTCCATCGCGCTGAGCGGTAGTGTCATAGGTCGGGTGAGCCCGATGCCGAAGACGGCATCGATGACAAGATTGTAGTGTTCCGAGCTTAGGGTGCCTTCAAGCGCAGGTTCGAGCGCGCCTATTCCCCCCATCCCCCGCCACAGCTCCGCATTCACCTTCGCGTCGGGCGGCAGGTTCTCGACCTCGCCGTAGAGGAAAACGTCGACGTCCCAGCCGCGGTCCTTCAGGAGGCGGGCCACGACGAACCCGTCGCCGCCGTTGTTGCCGGGGCCGCAGAGCACCACCGCTCGACCCGGGCTGGCGGCAAGCTCCGGCCATTCCTCGCAGATCGCCTCGACCACGCCGCGGCCGGCACGCTCCATCAGCTCCAGTCCCGTGACGGTCCCGCTGTCCATCGCCGCCTTTTCCAGCGCGCGCATCTGGGCGGCGGTCAGCAGGTCGGTCATCGGATGGCTCCCCGAGTTGCCCAGCGGAATAGCAAACTGCACAATACTTGTGCAGAATTGCGTGAATCGACGCAGCCGGGGTGCGGCCTACCTGCCGACCCATTGCAACAGCGTCACACGGATGCTTGGTAACGCGGGACAACCCGACGGGCAAAGGGAAGCCGACATGAAGAAGATCGAGGCGATCATCAAGCCGTTCAAACTCGACGAGGTGAAGGAAGCGCTGCAGGAGGTCGGTATCCAGGGACTTTCCGTGATCGAGGCGAAGGGCTTCGGTCGCCAGAAGGGCCATACCGAGCTCTACCGCGGCGCCGAATATGTCGTGGATTTCCTGCCCAAGGTGAAGATCGAGGTCGTCGTCGACGATGCCATCGTCGAGCCGGCCCTCGAGGCGATCGTCAACGCCGCCAAGACCGGCAAGATCGGCGACGGCAAGATTTTCGTGTCGGACGTGGCTCAGGCCATCCGTATCCGCACCGGAGAAGAGGGCGCCGACGCGCTCTGACCAGGGCCAGATCCGGCCAACACCAACAAACGACTGACAGGGAAGAGAGGACACACACCCGATGAGTGCAAACTCCGATTTCGTGAAGATGCTCAAGGACGAGGATGTCGCCTACGTCGACATCCGCTTCACCGATCCGCGGGGCAAGCTGCAGCACGTGACCGTCATGAGCGACCAGGTCGACGAGGACTTCATGGACGAAGGCTTCATGTTCGACGGCTCCTCCATCGCGGGCTGGAAGGCGATCAACAATTCCGACATGAAGCTGCTGCCCGACGCGGGCTCGGCCTATATCGACCCGTTCTACGCCGAGAAGACAGCCTGTATTCACTGCACCGTGGTCGAGCCGGACACCGGCGAGATCTACGAGCGTGACCCGCGCGGCACCGCCGAGCGTGCCGAAGCGTACCTGAAGTCGTCCGGCATCGGCGACAGCTTCTTCGTCGGTCCCGAGGCAGAGTTCTTCGTCTTCGACGACGTGCGCTACTCGGTTGCCATGAACAAGGTGGCCTTCGAGGTCGACGCGGTCGACGGTGCGTGGAACACCGACGCCGAGTTCGAGATGGGCAACATGGGTCACCGTCCGGGCGTCAAGGGCGGCTACTTCCCCGTGAACCCGGTCGACCCCGCACAGGACCTGCGCTCCGAGATGCTGTCCACGATGAAGCGGATGGGCATGAAGGTCGACAAGCACCACCACGAGGTGGCGTCGAACCAGCACGAGCTGGGCCTGATCTTCTCCACCCTCGTGGACCAGGCCGACAACCTGCAGAAGTACAAGTACGTCATCCACAACGTGGCGGACGCCTACGGCAAGTCGGCCACCTTCATGCCGAAGCCGATGGCGGGCGACAACGGCACGGGCATGCACGTCAACATGTCGATCTGGAAGGACGGCAAGCCGCTCTTCGCCGGCGACAAGTACGCGGACCTGTCGGACGAGGCGCTCTACTTCATCGGTGGTGTGCTCAAGCATGCTAAGGCGCTCAACGCCTTTACCAACCCGTCCACCAACTCCTACAAGCGTCTGATCCCGGGCTTCGAGGCGCCGGTTCTGCGCGCCTACTCTGCCCGCAACCGCTCGGGCTGCGTGCGGATCCCGTGGACGGAGAGCCCGAAGGCCAAGCGCGTCGAGGCCCGTTTCCCCGATCCGTCGGCGAACCCCTATCTCGCGTTCTCGGCTCTACTCATGGCCGGTCTGGACGGGATCACCAACAAGATCCATCCGGGCGAAGCCAACGACAAGGATCTCTACGACCTGCCGCCGGAGGAGCTGGAAGGCATCCCGACGGTCTGCGCGAGCTTGCGCGAGGCACTGGAGGAGCTTCAGGCCGACCACCAGTTCCTGCTGGCCGGCGACGTGTTCACCAAGGACCAGATCGACGCCTACTGCGATCTGAAGTGGGAAGAGGTGTACGCCTACGAGCACACGCCGCACCCGATGGAATACGCGCTCTACTACTCGGTTTGATCCGGGCAGAGACGGTTACGGCGGGGTCCTTCGGGGCCCCGCTTCGTTTTCGGGGCTCAGTAACGGACGACGGCGGGCAGCAGCGCGGTGGGCCGCCGGTCGGCGGTGCACATGTCGTTGTCGGCGGGGCGCACGCCGAAATGCAGACCCTCGTCGGTGAGTGCCAGCAGGTCGTGATCCTCGCCGCAGACCGCCACGGGCTTCCACGCGGCGCAGCCCCCGGCGGAGATGTCGGCCTCCAGGTTGAACGGCAGGTCGCAGGCGGCGAGGCCGGTCGCCTGCAGGATGCCCGGATCGTCGGTGAGGACGGTCACGTGCTTCCAGTCCTCGTCGAACACCGCTTCGTAGGCGCCGGGCACGGCCTGCGACGGCGCGGTCACCGTGTAGGCCCCACCAGTGCGGAAGCGGAAGGTTCGCTGCGTCATCTCGGGATCGAGCGCATGGACGAAGTCGAGACTCCACTGCCCGTCCGCGAACACGAACTCCCGGGTGCCCCATCCGCCGTACCACGGCTCCGGCGCGGGGCTCGCCCAGGTGCCATGCAGGGTGGAGAGGGTCGCGGCCTCGTCGGCGAGGGTCGGGAGGGCAATGCAGGTCGCGGCGAGCGCGAGGCGGAGGATGCGGGCCATGGGTCTGTCCTTTCGGTTGGCGAGCGGTCTGCCCGCTCCCCCCGATGACCCGCGCGGGCCGGCCCGATCGACAGCCCCACTCAGATTTCCCCGAAATCCCCGCCGCGGCCCTTGCCACTCGCGAAGCGCGCGGCGCCCGCCACGCCCTCGTCGCGGATGGCGGCGGCGCCGCGCTCCCACTCGGCGCGCAGGGCGTCGCGCTCGCTCATCCCCTGCCCCGCGATGATCGAGCGGCGGTCGGCCAGCATCGCGCCCTCCGGGAAGCGGGTGATCTCGTGGGCCATGGCTTCGGCGGCGGCGCGGGCCTCGCCTTCGGGCACGACCCGTTCGCAGAGGCCGATGTGCAGGCATTCGCTCGCCTCCACCTTGCGGCCCGTCAACGCGATCTCCAGTGCACGGCCCTGCCCCACCAGCCGCGGCAGTCGCACCGTGCCGCCATCGACCAAGCTCACGCCCCAGCGGCGGCAGTAGACGCCCATATAGGCGGTCTCGGCCATGATGCGGACGTCGGCCCAGAGCGCGAGTTCCATGCCGCCGGCGACCGCGGGTCCCTCCACCGCGGCGATGACGGGCTTCGAGAGCTCCAACCGCGACGGGCCCATCGGACCGGGTTGCAGGGGATCGTCGCGGAAGGCGAGCGGCGCGGCGACGTCCCGATCGAACCGCTCGGGATCCGAGAGGGTCGCGGCATATTTCAGGTCCCACCCCGCGCAGAACGCGCCGCCCGCACCCCAGAAGACGGCGGCCTTCGCCTCGCTCTTCTCGAAGCGGACGAAGGCGTCGTGGAGCGCCTCCGAATGCTCCGGGTCCACCGCGTTCCGCGCCTCGGGCCGGTCGAGGATCACGGTCCAGACGTCGCCGTCCTCCTCGACGCGAACGCTCATGCGGCCTGCTCCAGCAGCGCTGCGAGCCGGGCGCGCATCGGAGCGCCGCCCTTGTAGTCCAACTCCGCGGGCGGCAGGGCATCGACGGCGGCGAGCGCACCCGCGACCTCCTCCCGCGTCAGCGTGTCGGCGGGGGAGATGTCGGTCTTGATGGTGAACGCCACCGCGCCGCTAACTGGCAACCGCAACAGGGTCTGGCGTTCCGAGCGCAGCCACAGGCGCTGGCCGTCCCAGCCCTTGTCGAACTTTTCGTGCTCGCGCGTCGGCACGTGCAGCTCCGGATCGGTGTAGAACAGCCAGTTCGCGCGCCAGAGCGGCCGCCCAGGCCGGATCGCGTCGAAGAAACGCTGAACACGTCGGGCGAGGCTGTCGGGATAGAAGCTGACGGGCGCGTGGATGCCGAGCAGCCCGCGCCCGATCTTCTGCGCCAGGTTCCAGCGGGACGGAAAGCAGAGCACACCGCCCGTCAGGCGGTGCTCCATCTCGCCCGGATCGCGGTCGAGGATCAGCATGTCCTCCTGCACCAGCCGCCCGATGGTGGCGAACGGATCGGCCCGGTCGACGGACACCGAGATGCCATCGGGCCGGAGTACCTGATCGCCTATCCGATATCCCGGACCGAGTGCGCCCAGCACCGTGTCCAGCAGCTCCTCCGCCGCCGCCCGGCCAGCCGGATCGAGGGCGAGCACCGTCTCGCCCCGCTCCGCGATCAGCCAGTCGCGATAGGCCATCTGCCCTTCGAAGACCGCATCGCGCGAAAGCCAGTCCGCGGGATCCAGCGGCTGTGCGCCCGGCGCATCACGCAGGCGCGGGTTCATCCAGGGCACCAGCGGTGCGCGGGGCAGTGTCAGCCCGTTCGCGATGATTTCAGGAACCGCTTCCATCCACGAAACGCACGAAGGTCTTGCCACACTCGACCGGCGGCTCCTCGACCTCCATCATCTCCCCTGCCAGATGCAGCGCCTCGGCCGTCGCGGTGTAGCCGTAGCGGGTCGCGCGGGCGCGCAGCACGCGGATATCGTGCAGCAACTTGCCCGCGCGGGGGTTCGCCGTATCGGGAATTGCAGGATCGAAGTCGCGGTCGCTCTTCATCGGCTGCCCCCTTGGCGGTTTCCATTTTCGGATGTCGTCGTCGGCTCACGGTAACGTGCGCCTCGAATATGACAAACTGTTTTCAGTCAAAAGCAGCGCTCCGATCCCGACACCGCGGTGACGGAAACGGAACAGATCGACCGCTAAGCGCACGGGAAGCTGCCGGAAAAGCTCCGGGACCCGCTCCATGACCGTGCACTACTCCGACCGGCGAAAAATCAATCCGGGCCTGCGACCGGACGGCACGCCCGACGACGACGACCGGGTGGAGATCGGGCCGACGCCGCTCGCCTTCGCGGAATGGGCGGCCGCGGGACTGGAGATCCCGAACCTGCCGGTGATGCGCGCGGCCCGGCTGCAGCGGCTGACGGAGCATCTGGCGGCCCGCGACTACGGCGCGATCCTGCTCTTCGATCCGCTCAACATCCGGTACGCGACCGATTCCACGAACATGCAACTGTGGAACGCGCACAACCCGTTCCGCGCCTGCCTCGTCACAGCGGGCGGGCACATCATCGTCTGGGATTTCAAGGGCCTGAGCAACCTCCTGACCGCGCACAACCCGCTGATCGCGGAGACGCGGCCAGGCTCCTCCTCCTTCTTCTACTTTTCGAACGGGGACCGGACGCAGGCGCGCGCCGCCGCCTTCGCCGCAGAGGTCGATGCGGAGCTGCGCCTACACTGCGGCACCAACCGCCGCCTCGCCATCGACAAGATCATGGTCCACGGCTTGCGCGCCTTCGAAGCGCTCGGCATCGAGGTGATGGAGGGCGAGGAGGTCACGGAGAAGGCCCGCTCCGTCAAGTCACCCGAGGAGATCAGGGCCATGCGCTGCGCCGTCCATGCCTGCGAGGCGTCGGTGCGCGCGATGGAGGATGCGGTCGCTCCCGGCATGACCGAGGACGACGTCTGGGCGGTGCTTCATGCCGAGAACATCCGCCGCGGCGGCGAGTGGATCGAAACGCGGCTTCTCGCCTCCGGTCCCCGTACTAATCCTTGGTTTCAGGAATGCGGGCCCCGCGTGCTGAAGGAGGGCGATATCCTCGCCTTCGACACCGATCTGGTGGGCTGCTACGGCATGTGCACTGACATGAGCCGCACATGGATCGTGGGCGATGCGGAGCCGACGCGCGAGCAGGTCGAGACCTACCGGGTGTCGGTCGAGCATATCGAGCAGAACACCGCCCTCATCGGCCCCGGCGTCCCGTTCGCGGACCTGACCCACAGGGGGCACCGGCTTCCCGAAGCATTCGTGCCTCAGCGCTACGCCTCCAAGATGCACGGCGTCGGGCTGTGCGACGAGTGGCCTGCGATCCCGTACCCCGAGGACTGGCAGCCCGGCGTTGCGGACTACGAGACCGTTCCGGGCATGATGCTCTGCGCCGAGGTCTATTCGGGCCGCGTCGGCGGCTCCTTCGGGGTGAAGCTGGAGAACCAGGTGCTGGTCACCGGGGATGGCCACGAAGTGATGACGCGCTATCCGTGGGACGCGCGGCTGATGGGCGGGTAGGCCGGGGCACCGTCCCTGTCGTCGGCTCCACCCGTTCGAGCCCGAACTGCGATGGGGGTTCGGGGCTTCGCCGCCTCGGAAGACTTGGGAGTTGAATCAGGCGCGGGTCGTGCCGTCGCCTTCCACGAGGTACTTGAAGGAGGTGAGCTGCTCCGCACCCACCGGGCCGCGGGCATGAAGCTTGCCGGTGGCGATGCCGATCTCGGCCCCCATGCCGAACTCGCCGCCATCCGCGAACTGGGTGGAGGCGTTACGCATCAGGATCGCGCTGTCGAGCCGCTGGAAGAAGCGGTCGGCGGTGGCGTCGTCCTCCGTCACGATGGCGTCGGTGTGGTTGGAGCCGTGGGCGCGGATGTGCGCGATGGCGCCGTCCACGCCGTCGACCACCTTGGCCGCGATGATCATGTCGAGGAATTCGCGGCCGTAGTCGTCGTCCTGCGCGAGGGTGACGCCGTCGATGGCGGCGAGGGTCGCGTCGCCGCGCACCTCCACTCCGGCGGTGAGGAGGTCGCGGATCACGGCCTCATGCCGGTCGAGGAAGGCACGGTCGACGAGCAGCGTCTCGGCCGCACCACAGATGCCGGTGCGGCGGGTCTTGGCGTTGACCACGATACGGCGGGCCTTCTCCAGATCCGCGGCGCCGTCGAGGTAGACGTGGCAAATCCCCTCGAGATGGGCGAAGACGGGCACCCGCGCCTCGGCCTGCACCCGACCGACGAGGCCCTTGCCGCCCCGGGGCACGATCACGTCGATATGGTCGGTCATCGTCAGCATCTCGCCCACTGCCGCGCGGTCGCGGGTTGGGACGAGCTGGACGGCTGCCTCGGGCAGGCCCGCGGCGCGCAGGCCCTCGACAAGGCAGGCGTGGATCGCGCCGGAGGAGTGGAAGCTCTCCGACCCGCCGCGCAGGATCACGGCATTGCCCGATTTCAGGCAGAGTGCGCCTGCATCGGCGGTCACGTTGGGGCGGCTCTCGTAGATCACGCCGATCACGCCGATGGGCGTCCGGACGCGGCGGATGTGGAGGCCGGAGGGCATGTCCCACTCGGCCATAACGGCGCCGACCGGATCGTCCTGAGCGGCGACGGAGCGCAGGCCCGCCACGATCCCGTCGATGCGCGCGTCGTCGACCTTCAGCCGGTCGAGCATGGCCGGGGAAAGGCCCTTGGCCCGCCCGTACTCCATGTCCTTGACGTTCGCCGCGATGATCTCGGCCCGGCGGGCGGAGACGGCCTCGGCGGCGGTTTCCAGTGCGGCGTGCTTGCTCTCAGCGGTGGCGAAAGCCAGTTCGGCGGCCGCGGCGCGGGCCGCTTCGCCCATCGCGGCCATCACGCCGCGCACATCCATGTCGGTCATGTCTCAACCCCGGCGGGCCGTGAAATACGGCTGGTACTCCGTCCCTTCTATGAGCGCGCCGAACTCGTAACGCAAGGCCTGCACGGCCCGATCCGCAGCGGGGTTGGCGGCGAGCGCCTTAGGATCGAAGGCAATCCAGAGCTGGGAGAAATCTGGCGCCCCGCGCAGCCCACCGGCATAGAGGGCGATAAGGTCCGCACTGATGGCATGGCCCGCGCGTTCGCAGCGGTCGATCTCCTCCAACGCCGGGGAGCGGGTGAGGATGACGATGTCGGGCGCACCGGGGAGGTTCCCGCAGAGCGCGCTCATCGCCGCGCGCTCGCCGGCCGGAACCGCATCGACCTCGCGCAGCCGGAGGCTGCGCTGGAGCAGACGCGGCATCGGCTCGGCGAAGGCTAGGGCGGAGTTCGGCTGCGGCAGCAGGACGGAGCTGCCCGCGAGGCTGACCGAGCCGTGCAACACGCCGGTGCCAGGCACGCGGGCCAACGGCGGATATGCGTCGCAACCGCAGAGCAGGGCAAAAGACAGGAGAAGGCTGTTCAAGATACGCATAACACGTCCCCACACGGTGCGGCTGCAGACCGCGGCTGCCGGGGCTCAGGATACATGCCGGAACGCACACACTTAATTGAAAATGTTGGATTTTGAGGTGGGACGAGCGCCATTGGAAACCAGCGGTAGAACGTTCGCGGATCACCTCAGCCGCGGCGGGAAGCCCAGCCTTCAGATCGCCATGTCGTCGCGGTGCACGACATGCGCCCGACCTGGATGACCGAGAAGCGATTCGATCTCGCCGCTCTGGCGTCCAGCGATGCGGGCCAGCTCAGCGCTGTCGTAGCCGGCAAGGGCGCGGGCGACCGCGGCGCCGTCGGGGCCGACGATGTCGACCGCGTCGCCGCGCTTGAAGCGGCCGCCGAGTTCGGTGATCCCCGCCGGCAACAGCGAGCGGCCGGCAACCAGCGCGCGCGCGGCACCTGCGTCCACCGTGATCGTCCCGCGGGGGCGCATGGCGGCGATCCAGAGCTTGCGGGCGCGGGCGGGATCCTCGGTCGGGACGAACCAGGTGGCGCGGGCGCCGCTGCGCAGGGCGCTCACCGGGCGGTCGGCGTCACCACGGCAGATCGCCATGGCGCAGCCCGCCTGCAGCGCCGTTTCTGCGGCGAGGATCTTGGTGCGCATCCCGCCGCTGGCACCTGCGGTTCCGGCGCCCCCGGCCATGGAGATGATCTCCGGTGTGATACGCTCGACCAGCGGCAGATGGCGGGCGGTCGTGTCCTCGCGCGGATTGGCGGTGTAGAGGCCGTCCACGTCGGAGAGCAGGGTCAGGGCATCCGCGCCGACAAGGGCGGCGACCTGGGCGGCGAGGCGGTCATTGTCGCCGTAGCGGATCTCGTCGGTGGCGACCGTGTCGTTCTCGTTGACGATGGGCACGACGCCGAGGCCGATCAGCGTGCGCAGCGTGGCGCGGGAGTTGAGATAGCGGCGCCGATCCTCGCTGTCGTCGAGGGTCATGAGGACCTGTGCGGTCATCACCTTGTGCGGCGCCAGCCCCTGCTGGTAGGCGCGCGCGAGCCGGATCTGACCGACAGCGGCGGCGGCCTGGCTCTGTTCCAGCGGGAGCGCGCCGGCAGCAAGGCCAAGCAGCCCACGCCCGAGCGCGATGGAGCCGGAGGAGACGAGGATCACCGCCTTCTCTTCCGCCCGAAGAACCGCGACATCGGCGAGCAGACCGTCGAGCCAGGTGGCGCGCAGATCGCCGGTCGCCGCGTCGACCAGGAGCGCGGAGCCGATCTTGATGACGACGGTGCGGGCGGTGGCGAGGCGGTCCGCGGTCTCGGTCAGGGCCGCCATGGCCCCTCCTCCACGGCGTTCTCGGCGGCGTCGCGGGCGAGGATCTCGGCCCGGAGCGCGCGGAGCACCTCGGTCACGCCGGTGCCGGCCGCACCCGAGAGCGCGAGGACGGGGCCGCCGCAGGCCGCTTCCAGCTCGGCGCGCTGCATCTCGACCAGCTCCTCGTCGAGGGCGTCGATCTTGTTGAGAGCGGTGATGCGGGGCTTCTCGGCGAGACCGCCGCCATACTGCTCCAGCTCCTCGATGATGGTGCGGTAATCCTCGGCAATGGTGTCGGAGGTGCCGTCCACGAGGTGCAGCAGCACGGCGCAGCGCTCCACATGGCCGAGGAAGCGGTCGCCGATGCCGCGGCCCTCATGGGCACCCGCGATCAGGCCGGGGACGTCGGCGATCACGAACTCCGCCCCGTCCACGCCGACGACGCCCAGATTGGGATGCAGCGTGGTGAACGGATAGTCCGCGATCTTGGGCCGGGCGTTCGAGGTTGCGGCGAGGAAGGTGGACTTGCCCGCGTTGGGCAGACCCAGCAGGCCCACATCCGCGATCAGCTTGAGGCGCAGCCAGATCACGCCCTCGATGCCCTCCTGCCCCGGATTGGCGCGGCGCGGCGCCTGGTTGGTGGAGGACTTGAAGTGCAGGTTGCCGAAACCGCCATTGCCGCCCTTGGCGATGACGAAGCGCTGGCCGACCTCGGTCATGTCGGCGAGCACCGTCTCCTGATCCTCGTCGAGGATCTCGGTGCCGACGGGGACCTTGAGGACAATGTCGTCGCCATCCGCGCCGGTCTTCTGCCGCCCCTCGCCGGGGCGCCCGTTCTTGGCGAAGAAGTGCTGCTGGTAGCGATAGTCGATGAGGGTGTTGAGCCCGTCCACGGCCTCCACGATCACATCGCCGCCACGGCCGCCATTGCCGCCATCGGGGCCGCCATACTCGACATACTTCTCCCGGCGGAAGGAGATGCAGCCGTTCCCACCGGCGCCGGAGCGGATGTTGACCCGTGCGAGGTCTAGGAACTTCATGACCGGACTCCGAAATCTGACTGGGACAGGCGGTATAGCCAGACCGGGTAAGGTTCAAGCCTTGCAGCGCTTTCACCCATCCCCTCCCCGGTGCGGCGAAAGCCCACCTTCTCCAGCACGCGAGCGGAAGCGGGATTGTCGGTGAAGACGTCTGCGTAGACCTCCGCGACGTCAGGGCGGGCGAAGAAATGGGTAAGAAAGGCCGTCAGCGCCTCCGTCGCGAGGCCCTGCCCAGCCTCCACCGGGTCGATGAAGTAGAAGATGACGGGTATGTCATCGTCCCTCACCGCACCGCCAACAGAACCGACGAGCCGGCCGTTCCGGCGGATGGCGAGGCGGTACCGCCCGCTCTCGACGTCCCGCCAACGGTCGATGAAGATCTCGGCATCGGTCACCGTCCAGTCCGGCGGGAAGGCCAGCAGCATTCGGCCCACCTCGGGCCGGGTGACCAGATCGCGGAAGGCGGCCGCATCGTCCCGCCGCAGGAGGTCGAGGTGCAGGCGCGGGGTTTCGAGGTGAACCCTGCTCATGTCGCATGCCTCCCTTCGAAGTCCGTGCGGTCGAGAACCATACTGATCACCCGGACGCATTCGCCCCGCGCCGGTGGCGCTGCCATCCGCGCGTCGCAGGGCCGGAAGCCGAGGCGCTCCAGCACCCGGCGGGAGCGATCGTTGTCCTCGTGATAGGCCGATCGCACGGGCATCTCGTTCCCGTCGAACCAGTGGACCAGCACGGCCTCCGCCGCCTCGCCGATCAGGCGTCGGCCGTGGAATGCGGGATGGATCCAGTAGCCCAGTTCGTTCGACAGCTCGATGGAGCCGGCGAGGCATCTCTCGTGCTCGATGGCCCAGAGGCCAGGCCTCTCCTGACCGAAGACATAGCCCTGCGCGTCCGACATCCCGTAGGGATGCGGCACGTTGCTGAGATACCGGGCGACGTCCCTGCGCCGCAACGCGTCCACCACGGTCGGAAGATCCGCCTGCTCGAACCGGCGCAAGGTCAGGCGGCGGGTTTCGATCCGATCCATGCGTCCGCCCTCAGCTCGTAGGTCCAGGTAGGGACCGTGCCGCCGCGGGAGACGGAGACGGTCTCGCCCATACCAGTATAGCGGAAACCCACCGAGGTCAGCAGCTTCGCCGACGGCGCGTTGTCCTGGAAGACGCTGGCGGTGAGGATCTCGCGGCCCGCGGCGAACTGGTCGGCGATCACCGCCTCCAGCGCCTCGCGCGCGTAGCCGGTCTTCCAGAACGGAGCGCCGACCCAGTAGCCGACCTCGCCGTCGCCGCGCACGGCGATGAGGCCGAGGAGCTCGCTGCCCTCGATCCTCGTCGCGTCCATGGCCCAGATCAGCTCGTCACTGTCCGCGCGCGTCGCGCGGCCGATCAGCGTCTCCGCCGCACCCGGCGGATAGGGGTGCGGGATGCGGGTCGTCATCTTCGCCACGCGCGCGTCACCCGCGTAGAGCGAGATCAGCCCGGCGTCGGAGGCACGCAGGGGGCGGAGCGTCAGGCGCTCGGTTTCGATCACGTGCGGTCCCATGGCAGGTCCTTCCACGGCTCTTGCTCCAATCATCTCCCCCGGAACCGGAAAAGATAAGTGGTGGCGCTGGCTTGCGCCAGCGCCACCCTTGATATTGCCGATCATGCGGCGGCCTCCTTCGCGGCGCGCGTGGCGCGCGCCTTCACGCGCCAGGGCGCGTCATGCTCCCAGTCGCCAGCCATGATCGAGCCGTAGGGCACGATCTCGTCGACGACATCGGCGAGGCGATGCTGCGCCATCTGGCGACGGACCGTGCCCGCGTCCTTGTAGGCGGACGGCAGTTCGGACACGTCGATCCGTCCGCAGAAGAAGCGGGCGTCGAGGCCCGCCGTCTCCGCCGCGAACACCTCCGCATCCGGGCGGCCGCCCAGGCTGCGCTTGTGCGCGGTGCGCGAGCGGTTCCGCCCGGCCCCGTGCGGCGCGAAGCCATGCTCGGGTGCCCCCTCGGCCCGGCGCACCAGCAGCACCGGCTGCGCCATGTTGAGCGGCACGATCTGCACGCCCCCGCTGTCCGGCAGGAAGGCCTCGTCTACCGGGGTCGCACCCTTGGCGTGGTAGTAGAGGTCGTCCTTGCGGAAGACGAAGTTGTGCTCGTTCCAGATCCGCCGCTCCTGGCGCGCGCGCAGACGCTCCACGACGGCCTGATGCAGACCATTGTGGTTCGCCTTGGTCCACTTGCGCACCAGTTGCAGCGCCTCCCAGTAGGCCCCGCCCTGCTCGGTATCGGCCGGGATCCAGGCGTTGCCCTTCTCCGTCTCCGGCGACAGGCGCTTGCGGTGCTTCTCCGCCGCCTTCATCCCGAGCTTGTAGAGCCCCACCCCCGGCCCGCGGGAGCCGTGGTGCGTCACCAGGCAGGTCCGCCCGGTGGCCGAGGAGATGCCGACGAAGGCGAAGTGGTTGCCGTCGCCCTGGGTGCCCAGATGCTCCTGCGCGGCCTGCACGATCTTCGCATCCCGCAGGAAGCGGTTCTCGCGGAAGGCGTCGAGCAGCTTGGGGGAGAGCGTGAACCGCTCCCCGTTGCGCCGCCCGCCCGGCCCGAAATGGGTCACGGCGTGCATGGTGTCGAGCACGTCCCTAGGCGCCACATCGTGGAACTCCGTCATCATGACGGAGCAGCAGATGTCGGCCGAGTGCATGCCCGGATGGATGGCGTTGCGCGCGATGGCGACACCGCCCACCGGGATCGTGCCCTCGGGCCCCGCCGGGCAGGCATCGGGCATCACCGCGCCGCCGACCAGGGTCGGGGTGCGCATCAGCTTGGCCATGGTCCGCTCGACGGCCGCGACGTTGGCCGCATCCTCCTCCCCTTCGGCCTCGATATGCATGGCGAAGGGGGCGGGCTCGCTCAGCAGCGGCCGCTTTCGCGGGGGTGCGATCTGTTCGAGATGTTGGCGGAGGTCATCGCCCTGCAAATTCTGCGCGTTGGCCTCCGCGAGTGCGGGGCCGAACCAGGCCCCCTGATCGAAGCCCATGGCGATCAGATCTTTTCCGGTCAGGGTCATGTGCCCCCTCCCTCTGGCGATGCCGCGTATCCTGTTGGCGGCGGTGGAGGGGACCGGCGGAAACGAGATCGGGGACCGGCGTTTCCGCCGATCCCCGAAACTGTTCTAACAGTAGGTCCGGCTTATTCAGCGGCCTCCTGCTGCGGGAGCACGCTGATGAACGTGCGGCCCTTGAGACCCTTGTGGAACTTCACGTTGCCTTCTTCGGTCGCGAAGATGGTGTGGTCGCGGCCCATGCCGACACCCTCGCCCGGCCACCACTTGGTGCCACGCTGGCGCACGATGATGTTGCCCGGGATGACGTTCTCGCCACCGAACTTCTTCACGCCGAGCCTGCGCCCGGCGGAATCGCGACCGTTGCGGGAGGAACCGCCTGCCTTTTTATGTGCCATTCGTCTCTCTCCTTACTCGGCTGCGCCGGCGAGTTCCTTCGCCTGCTCGATCCAGTTCTCACGTTCGATGCGGCCCTTGAAGGACAGCTTCTCGTCCATGTAGGCGATGTCCTCCGGAGCCCACTCGGCGATCTGGGCGAAGGTGTAGACGCCCGCCTCGTTCAGCGTGGTCTCCAGCTTCGGACCGACGCCCGAGAGCTTCTTGAGGTCGTCCTTCTCGGCCGGGGCCTCGCTCATCAGGTTGGCCGGGGCGGATGCCTCGGTCACAGGAGCGGCCTCGGGTGCTGCGTCGGCCTTCGGAGCCGCCTTCTTCTTCGCCGGGGCCTTGGAGCCGTCGGCGAGGATGTCCGTGATCCGCACCTTCGTCAGGTGCTGACGGTGGCCGCGGCGACGCTGGGAGGAGTGCTTCCGCCGGCGCTTCTTGAAGGAGATCACCTTCTCGCCGCGGGTCTGCTCGACCACCTCGGCCACGACGGCCGCACCGTCGATCGTCGGCGCGCCGACGGTCGTGGTGTCCCCGCCGAGCATCAGAACGTGCTCGAACCGGATCTCGTCCCCTGCCTCGCCGGCCAGCTTCTCGACCGTGAAGACATCATCCTTGGCAACTTTATACTGCTTGCCGCCAGTCTTGATCACCGCGAACATGCGCGTGGTCCTTCGTGTCTGTCGCGTCCTGTGGCCCCGGGTCTTCCGGCGTTTCGTCTGCCTCGGACAGCGGCCCCGTCGCCGGGGCGTTTCGCAAATACACCACCGCGCCCCGGACGGGCCGGAGCGGGTGAGCCGCCGATATCGTGGATCGCTGCCCCCAAGTCAAGCGCAAAGGGGCCGTGCCGTTCAGGTCCGGTGGAAGCGGAGCGGCTTCGTATTCTCCCGCGCGACGAGGCCCTTTGCCTCGAGGTCGAGCTGCACGGTCTTCATCCACCAGCCCGCCTTTGCGCCACCGGGGAACAGGTCGTCCGGCAGGTGCGGGATCAGGCGCTCCTTCGCCTCCTTCGCGGTCAGGCCCGGCGCGCCCTGCGGCAGCACGGCGAGGAGCGCCGCGCGCATCGCCTCGTACTTCACCCGGCCGACCCGCTCCGTCCGGCCGGGGGTGTTCACGTTCTCGACCTCGATCTTGTCGTCAGGCGCGGGCATCGAGCGCTCCTTTCACGTAGTCGAGCTTCGGCGCGCGGAAGCCCATGGCGATCCACGCGCCGAGCAGCCTGAACATGAAGCCGGCGGACTGGCGTTCGTAGGACGGAATGGTGTCGTCGGGCCGCACCCCCGCGGGCGCGTCGCTCATCATGGTCCGCAGGTCGGGGACGGGGCGCTGTTCCGCGGGCAGACGCTGACTATAGAGGCTCAGCCAGTGGCCGCCCTGAAACTCCAGGAACATCGCGGAGTTGCAGCAGGTGGCGACGACGCGGCGCGTCTTTGCCTCCGGACCCAGGCGGTATTCGCGCAGCCGGTCCGTGCCCCGCAGCGGCGTTACCCGATCCTTTCGGTAGAGCACGAACCGGGTGCCGCCGCCCTGCTCCGCCATCGGCAGCGCATCCGGCAGCGCCTCCAGCGTTCTGGCGGCGGCCCGGCAGCTCTCGCACCAGCACTCGGCCGCGAGCATGGGAGACCCGCTGAGCTCGAACGCCGACTGTCCGCAGGCGCATGTGAATACGGTCGTTTGACGCATCGCCCTCTCCATCGCTGCACACTGATTAGACTGGACCGTCCAGTTTGATCTGTCAATGGCCTTCCGCTAGGCTCGCAGTCCGGCTAGGGGAAGCGCATGACGAACGGAGCGGAGACCCGGCGCGCGCGCACCCGCGCGGCCATCCTGGAGGCGGCAGAGCGGCTGTTCCTGCGCACGGGCTATACCGGCACCAGCATGGACGAGGTCGCGGCGGAGGCCGACGTCTCCAAGCAGACGGTCTACGCCCATTTCGGCAGCAAGGAGACGCTCTTCATCGAGATGGTGGAGGGCATGACCGGCGGCGCGGGCGACGTGCTGCTCGCCCGGGTCGAGGACCCGCCCCCGGACCGCCCGATCGAGGACTTCCTCCACGACTTCGCCGTCGAGCAGTTGCGGATCGTGATGACCCCCCGCCTGCTGCAACTACGCCGTCTCGTAATCGGCGAGGTGGAGCGGTTCCCGGAGCTTGGCGCGACGCTGCACCGCCGCGGCCCGGCCCGCTCCGTCGCGCGGCTGGCCTCGGCATTCCGGGCCTACGCGGCGCAGGGGGTGATCGCCGTGCCGGATCCGGAGGCCGCCGGCGCCTATTTCAACTGGCTGGTCATGGGCGGGCCGACAAACGACGCCATGTTCCTCGGCGATGCGGCCGTCCCGCCCGAGAGCAGCTTCGCCCCCCACGCCCGCGAATGCGTCCGCATCTTCATGGCGGCCTACGGCACCTGACCATTTTTCGCCCTTGCGCGCCCCTGCCCGCTTCGCCTATCTACGCCCACGACCGCGGAGAGGTGCCGGAGTGGTCGAACGGGGCGGTCTCGAAAACCGTTGTGGGGGTGACTCCACCCAGGGTTCGAATCCCTGTCTCTCCGCCAGAATTCCCATCAGCGTCGAAACTGGCCGGATTTCCGGGCGATAGGTAGTCTTCGCCTGAGATCCGATGCGGTATGCTTTGGGCATTCGACAGTGGGAGATGCGGTATGCCCGGTCTGATCCTCGCGACCTTCGACTAGGTTCCGGAGAGCCCGCGCGGATATGTGCGGGACCTGCGCATCCGTTGGGCGCTGGAGGAGGCGGGGCTGCCCTACCACGTGGAGAGCGTGCCGTTTCGGGAGCGGAGTGCGGAGCACTTCGCGCATCAGCCCTTCGGGCAGGTGCCGTGGCTCACCGATGGTGAGGTCGCGATCTTTGAAAGTGGAGCGATCCTGCTGCATCTGGCGGAGCGGAGTACGGCGTTAATGCCCAGCGATCCCGCCGGGCGGGCCACCGTCGCGCAGTGGGTGTTCGCTGCGCTGAACTCCGTCGAGATGGCGGGCCTGCCGTGGACGATCTTTATCTTTTCCGATGACGCGGAGCAGACGCCGGGGCGGGCGCATCTCGACCGGTTCCTTGCGGCACGGCTGTGGCATGTGGAGGCGGTGCTGGTCGGGCGTGAGTGGCTCGCAGGGGACTTCTCGGTGGCCGACATCGCGATGGCGGACGTGCTGCGGCTGGTGCACCGCCTCGACGGGCTGGCGGAGCATCCGGCGTGCCGCGACTATGTGGAGCGGGCGACGGGGCGTCCTGCCTTTCAGAAGGCCCGTGCCGATCAGATGGCGCATTTCGCGGCGGCGGACTGAGGCGCGACCGACAAAAGAAAAGGAGCCACGAGGGTCGCTCGTGGCTCCTTCCCGCGATGGTCAGACGTTTCAGTCGAGCCGGACCGAGTAGTTGGAATAGGCGCCCGTGCCGTCATAGGCGACGACGTCGTTCAGGACGTACCAGGCGCCGACCGTGATGACGGCCATCGCGGCGAAGGCTGTGAGCATGGTGGACATCGGATCCTCCTATTCCGCCGGGGTGGCCTGGGGCGGCGCTGCGCGGCCTTCGGCCTCCACCTCCTCGACCCAGAGGCTGTGGTGCTCGCGCGCCCAGTTCAGGTCGACCTCGCCGTCACCCATGGCCTCGTAGGCGCCCTCCATCCCGATCGAGCCGATGTAGATGTGGGCCACGATGATCGCCATCAGAACGAAGCTGACGATGACGTGCCAGATCTGGGCGTATTGCATCTCCTCCTGCGGGGCGAGTTCGGTGGGTACGGGAATGCCGACGGCAGCGAGCCAGCCGAACGTCTTCTCGAACATCGCGAACTCGAAGGGGAAGAGGAGCGACAGACCCGAGAGGCTGATCGAGCCGCCGAGCAGGATCACCGACCAGAAGATCAGCTTCTGGCCCGCGTTGAACTTCTTCGCCGGCGGATGATGCCCACCGATGAAGCCGCCGCCTGCCTTGATCCACTGCCAGTCCACGCGCGAGGGGATGTTGTGCACGATCCAGATCACGAAGGTCAGGATCAGCGCCAGCATGAAGGCCCAACTGACGTTGTTGTGGATGAACTTGCCCGCGATGGCGATGGGCGCGAAGGCCTCTGCCCCGATGAGCGGAATGACAAGGGTCCGGCCGAAGAGCTGCACCAGACCGGTGATGCCCAGCAGGATGAAGGAGCCCGCCAGCAGCCAGTGGGTGAAGCGCTCGATCGAGGTGAAGCGCAGGATGGTGACGCCCGAGCGCCCGGCGGAGATCCGGATGCGGCCCTTGATGAGGTAGAACACCGCGAGCAGCGCCAGCGTGCCCAAGAGCAGGATGCCGCCATAGGTGCTGACCGGCCCCTCGCGCCATTGCAGCCAGGACATGCCGCCGGTCTGGATCATCGTCTCGGCCGCAGGCCCGCGGGAGGAGGAGCGCACCGCCCCTTCCGTGCCGCCGCGTACCTCGCGGTAGACGTCGGAGATGTTGCCGGTCTCCACCGCGTTCAGATCGAAATCCTCGCGGCCGGGGCCTGCGTCGAACTGCTCCCCGCCCTCGGCCAAGGCGCGCTGACGCTCCAGGATGTTTTCAAGCTGCCCGGACTGGCCGGAGAGCCCCGTCGAGGTCTCGCCGCTCTCGCTGTTCTGCGCGGCAACAGGCACCGCCAGCGTCAGCGCCAGCAGTGTCGCGATCAGGGTCCTGAACATGGCACCCTCCCTTACTGGCTCGCGCCCGGCTTCTCGTAGGCCGTGCCCCAGCCCCAGGCGCCGGAGCCGAAGCCGCGGGCCACGACCCGCTCACGGTAGATCTCGGAGATGTCGTCGCCGTCGCCCGCGAGCAGTGCCTTGGTCGAGCACATCTCGGCGCAGATCGGCAGCTTGCCCTCCGCGATCCGGTTGCGGCCGTACTTGGCGAACTCGGCCTCGGAGCCGTTCTCTTCCGGCCCGCCGGCGCAGTAGGTGCACTTGTCCATCTTGCCGCGGGAGCCGAAGTTGCCCGCCTGCGGGTACTGCGGCGCACCGAACGGGCATGCGTAGAAGCAGTAGCCGCAGCCGATGCACAGATCCTTTGAGTGCAGGACGATCCCGTCCTCGGTCTGGTAGAAGCAGTCCGTCGGGCAGACAGCCATGCAGGGCGCGTCCGCGCAGTGCATGCAGGCCACCGACATCGACCGCTCGCCGGGCTTGCCGTCGTTGAGCGTGATCACCTTGCGGCGGTTGATGCCCCAGGGCACCTCGTGCTCGTTCTTACAGGCGGTGACGCAGGCGTTGCACTCGATACAGCGTTCGGCGTCGCAGAGGAATTTAGCGCGTGCCATGATCCGGTCTCCTTACGCTGCTGTGATCTTGCAGAGGGTGGCTTTCGTCTCCTGCATCTGGGTGACGCTGTCGTAGCCATAGGTCTGCGCGGTGTTGCAGCTCTCGCCGAGCACGTATGGATCGGCGCCTGTCGGGTATTTCGACCTGAGGTCCTCGCCCTGGAACCAGCCGCCGAAGTGGAACGGCATGAAGGCGACGCCGGGGGCCACACGCTCGGTGACGAGCGCCTTGACCCGGACGCGCCCCCCCTCTGGTCCCTCGACCCAGACCCAGTCGCCCTCGCCCACGCCGGTATCGTTGGCGTCGCGCGGGTTCATCTCGACGAACATGTCCTGCTGGAGCTCGGCAAGCCAGGGGTTGGAGCGGGTCTCGTCCCCGCCGCCCTCGTACTCCACCAGACGGCCCGAGGTCAGCGTGATCGGGTAGTCCGTGCTGAAGTCCGTCCGCTGGATGGAGGCGTAGAGCGTCGGCAGGCGATAGAACTGCCGGTCCTCGTAGGTCGGATAGTCCGCCACGAGGTCGCGCCGCGGGGTATAGAGCGGCTCGCGGTGGATCGGGATCGGGTCGGGGAAGGTCCAGACCACCGTGCGGGCCTTCGCATTGCCGAAGGGCGCGCACTCATGGGCGATCGCCACCCGCTGGATGCCGCCCGACAGGTCGGTCTTCCAGTTCACGCTGGAGGCCCGCTCGTCGAAATCGGACGGGAACGGGCTCATGCCGGCCTCGCCCAGTTCCTCCCAGCCCGGAATGCTCGCGGCGCGGGCGATCTGGCGCCGCTCGTCCGCGGTCAGCTCGCCGGCCCAGCCGAGATCGACCAGCATCTGGTAGGTAAACTCCGGGTAGCCGTCGCGGATATCGGAGTTCTTGGAGTAGACACCCTCGGCCAGCAGGTTCTCCCCGTCGCGCTCCACACCGAAGCGGGCACGGAAGGTGAGGCCGCCCTCGGAGACAGGCTGCGACATGTCATAGAGGTTGGGCGTGCCGGGGTGGCGCATCTCGGGCGTGCCCCAGCAGGGCCAGGGCATCCCGTAATAATCGCCGTCCACCTCGCCGCCGACCGCGCGCAGCGTCGTGCGGTCGAAGCTCGCCTGGTTGGCCATGTGGGCCTTGATCCGCTCGGGGCTTTGGCCCGTGTAGCCGACCGTCCACATGCCGCGATTGAACTCGCGGGTGATGTCCTCGATGTTCGGCTCGTCGGGACCGTCCATCGCGATGTTGCGGAATATCCTGTCGGCAAAGCCGAACTTGGTCGCGAACTTCGCGATGATGATGTGGTCGGGCAGGCTCTCGAACAGCGGCTCGACGACCTGATCGCGCCACTGGATCGAACGGTTGGAGGCGGTGGCAGAGCCCCGCGTCTCGAACTGGGTCGAGGCGGGCAGCAGCCAGACGCCCTCCTCCCGTTCCTGCAACACCGCGGTCACGGTCGGGAACGGGTCGATGACGACGAGCAGGTCGAGCTCGTCCATCGCGCGGCGCATGTCCGGCAGGCGGGTCTGGGAGTTCGGGGCGTGGCCCCAGAAGACCATGGCTCGCACGTTCGCGGGCTGATCCATGTTCTCCGCATCCTCCAGCACGCCGTCGATCCAGCGGGAGACGGGGATGCCCGTGCTCTCCATCAGCTCCTGGGAACCGAACTGGCTGGTAAGCCAGGCCTGATCCTCCTCCCAGACGCGGGACCAGTGGCTCCACGCACCGGTGGACAGGCCGTAGTAGCCCGGCAGCGTGTGCGAGAGGACGCCGAGGTCCGTCGCGCCCTGCACGTTGTCGTGGCCGCGGAAGATGTTGGTGCCGCCACCTGCGGTGCCCATGTTGCCGAGCGCGAGCTGCAGCACGCAGTAGGCGCGGGTGTTGTTGTTGCCGTTTGTGTGCTGGGTTCCGCCCATGCACCAGATCACGGTGCCGGGCTTGTGCTCCGCCATCATGCGCGCGACCCGCTCGAGCTGCGCACCGGGCACGCCGGTCACGCGCTCGGTCTCTTCTGGCGTCCAGCGGGCGACCTCCTCACGGATCTGGTCCATGCCCCAGACGCGGGTGCGGATGAACTCCTCGTCCTCCAGCCCGTTCTCGAAGATGTGCCAGAGGATCCCCCAGACGAGCGCGACGTCGGTGCCGGGGCGCAGGCGCACGAACTCGTCCGCGTGGGCCGCGGTCCGCGTGAAGCGCGGGTCGCAGACGATGAGCGGCGCGTTGTTCTCCTCCTTCGCCTTCAGCACGTGCAGCATCGAGACCGGGTGCGCCTCGGTCGGGTTGCCGCCGATGATGAAGATGAGCTGGGAGTTGTGGATGTCGTTGTAGGAGTTGGTCATGGCGCCGTAGCCCCACGTGTTCGCAACCCCGGCCACGGTGGTGGAGTGGCAGATGCGAGCCTGGTGATCCACGTTGTTCGTGCCCCAGTAGGCGGCGAACTTGCGGAACAGGTAGGCCTGCTCGTTGTTGTGCTTGGCCGAGCCGAGCCAGTAGACGCTGTCGGGGCCGCTTTCCTCGCGGATCTCCAGCATCTTGTTGCCGACCGCCTCGATCGCCTCGTCCCAGGAGCGGCGCTGCCATTCGCCGTTCACGAGCTCCATCGGGTACTTCAGGCGGCGCTCGCCATGGGCGTGCTCACGAACCGAGGCACCCTTCGCGCAGTGGGCGCCCATGTTGAAGGGGCTGTCCCAGCCGGGCTCCTGCCCGGTCCAGACGCCGTTCTGGACCTCCGCCTCGACCGTGCAGCCGACGGAGCAGTGGGTGCAGACGGTGCGCACCTGGGTGATGTCGCCGATCTGGAAGGTCTCACCAGCCGCCTCGGCCTTCTGGACCCGTCCGCCGACCGCGCCGATGGCGGCAAGCCCGCCGATGGCAAGGCCCGATCCCCGCAGGAAGCTCCGCCGGTCCACGCCCCTGCGCGGAGCGTCTGCGGTCACGGTGGCACGCGTGGTGCGTCCTGTCTTCTTCCTCAGCATCGTCGGTCTCCCTGGCGGCGGGTCATGGCAGGACCCGGTCTTGCTCGGTCACGGGGCCGGCTTGGCCCCGCGGGATGTCTTCAGAAACGGGCAGAGGCCAGATAGGCCTCCACGTGCGCGGTCTTGACCATGCGCACGGACGTGTCGTCGGGCGTCGTTGTCTCCTCCGCCGCGGCGGTGCTGCCGGTGGCGGTCGCAGCGGCGGCAACGGGGGCGGTGGCGGCGAGCTTCAGGAAGCTGCGGCGTCCGGTCTCTGGCGTGTCGCTCATCGTCTCTCTCCTTCGCATCAGGCTGCGGGTGCGCCCATCAGACGGAAGCCCTCGGCCTCGATCTCCATGAATACGCGGCCGATCGTGCCCACCGGGGCGTAGAGGACGGAGCTCTGCGCCCCTTCCAGATCGGCGAAGAAATGCGGGGCCCAGCGCGCGATATGCGTGTCGAAGAAGTGCCGCTGCACCTCCAGCGCCTGTCCTTCGGCAGCAAACCGGCCGCGGATGAGGCCCGCCATGATCTCCATCAAGCTCGCGATGTTGTCCTCGGGCTCGAAGACGTTCGGCGTGCGCGCGACGGCGAGCCGGGCCATGTCGCCGCGCAACTCTGCCAGCGGCTTCTCGTTCAGGAAGCCTGTCAGGTAGAAGCTCGCGTAAGGCAGCAACTCGCCGCGGCCGAGGCCGATGAACAGCGCGGTGTACTCGCGCTCGGCCTCCGCCGGGGTCATGCATTGCGCCACACGCGCGAGCGAGGAGACCGCGTCACCCAGCTGACCGGCTCCCCCGCCGAGGGCGGCCGCCCGTTCCAGCAGGGCCCGGTCCGGCGCATGAGACAGCAATGCACCGAGAAAATCATAGAGATCCGCGCGGAGCAGATCCTCTTTGGCAACGTGGGACAAAAGCCCCTCCCCTTGTCGTCCGCCAACTTTCGCGGCGGTCTGTAGCGGCGCCAGGCGCTTCAAGCTGCCGTAACGTCGCATGGCGAGACTGACACATCGGCGGGCGGGCGCTCAAGGAAAACCGGGCACTTACGACTTAAGTCGAATGATCTGGCGGCGGGGCAGCTCGCGTGCGAATGCAGCATGGTCCGCACGCGATCGACACATCGGGCAGTGAGGTCGCCACGATCGCCTCCAGCACGGAGATGCCCCCACTTGCCCCGTCCGAAGCCCGGCCTCCGAACCGACTCAAAGTCGCAGGCCGCCCCGCCGGCTGGTGGGGTCCGCGGTTCGCAGCCCGCACCGCTGCAGAACCTAGTCCTGGAGGAAGGTGAGCAGTTTTTTCCGGAGCAGTCTGGCGGCTTGGAGAGCTGGACCTGAGGGACGGATACGAGCTGACTCGGCAACCTGCACAGAAGACGGTGCCGATCGGCCCACGTCGACGGGCAGGTCCGGAGCACTACGGAAGAGCGTGGCCCCAAGGTGTGCCGGGCACGGATTGACGCGCTTGAGCTTGGAGGACGTCTCGTTCCGAAAGGCTGAGAACCAAGTCTACGTCCGCTCCGACGAGAGCCGGGCAGCGAGTGTGGAACGCCGTACGGCGTCGAGCGTGCCGAACATCAGTCCTCGAACCGGAATGTCATGCGCGAGGGGGGAGGCGGTGTCTCCGCCTCGGGGCGCTCGTCCCCGAGGACCTCTTCCTCAGCATGCATGTCTGGCTCGGGTGGCGAGTCTTCGGGGACGGCCGACGCAGTTGCGGGCTCCTCCGTCTCCATCGCCTCGGGCGTCGCCTCCGCGGTGGATTCCGCCTCGGCCAGCTTCGCGAAAATACCCTTGCCGACCTGATAGGCGGTGGCGATCGTGTCGGGCACCGTGGCCGCGTCGGTAAAGTCGCCGCCGTAGTCCACGAGGCCGTCCACGTTGGCCAGCGTCGGGTTGAGCCGCCAGAGCCGGCGCAGCGCGCGGCGGCGCAGACGCTCGGGCACCGCCCCCCGCAGAAAGGCCGCCACGTCGTCGCCGGGGGCGAGGGTGTCGGGATCGGGCAGACCCAGCTCCTCCAGCAGCTCGGCGTCGGTCTTCTCGGCAGCCTCGCTCTCGCGCGACGCCTCTGCCTGAGCCTTGTCGTCGGCGGCATCCCGGGCCGCGACGGCGGCCTTGCGGCGGGACCAGCGGCTGGCGAAATCGTCGCTCATCGCTTTCGCCCCGCCGGGCTGCGGTAGACGTCGGCCGCCTGACGGATGCGCGGATCGCCCCGGCCGTCCTCGACGAGTTCGGTATCCACCTCGTCCCGCTGCCGCTTGCGGAAGCGTTCGTCCACATGGTGCCGATCCACGAAATCGGTGAGCCAGGCAGCGAGCGCCGGCGGCATCTCGAGCCGCTCCACGATCTCGTCACCGGCATCCAGATGGTCCTGCGCGAGGAAGGGCGAGGCGGTCACGAGGTGCAGCACCGGCCGCTCCACCCCCGGCCGCAGCACGACGAAGGCGGAGGGAGGCCGGGCGCTGAGCGCTTCGAGATACGCTCCCGTCTCCTTGCGGTGGACAGTTAGCGGCAGCGTGCCGGCGTGGAAGTCGACGACCTCGCCCTCGCAGCGCAGTTCCTTCCAGTCCGCCGAACCCGCGCCGGGCAGGAGGGCAACCGGCCGCCACGACCACCTGGCCCAGCGGGTCGCGCCGGGGCGGCGGCGCACGACGACGCCGACGGGCAAGCTCTCTTCCGCAGGGTGGTCGGCCACGCAGCCTCCGTTCCTTTACACTACCGGTTCCGCGTATAAGAGTATGACGCGACGTCCGCCGCAAGATGCGGGCGCGGAAGGGAGCCCATGAGCCAGCCGATCCTCCTGTGTCCCTGTGCGGGCGAGACCTCCGCGCTGGCCCGGGCTTTGCGCACGGCGCTGGGGCGCGACGTCGTCGAAATGCCGGAGCGTCTCTGCAATGGCGAGGCGCCCCCGGGCCTGGTATTGTGCTCGGAGGGCGGCGACGCCTTCGCCGAGGCCGGGCGTGTGGCGCTAGACATCCGCACACCCGCGTTGTGGTCGGACGAGGCGGACGGCGCACTGCCGAAGATCGCAGCGCTGATCGCGGCGGCCGAGCGTCCGGTCTCCGGCCCCGGGGTGATCGACGTGAGTTCGGAGGGCGTGAGCCTCGTGCTCGGCCGTGACGAGACGGCGCTGGAGGCTGCGGGCCGGTTGGGCGCGCATCTGCCGGTGACGTGCCTGGTGCCCGAGGGCGTAGCGCCGGCACTGCCCCCCGCGAACTACGACCTGGTCCAGGGACGGCTGCGGCAGGCGGGCGGCAGCCTCGGTCGGTTCGACGTGACCATCGACGGGTTTCGCGCGCTGGATCCCGGGGCCCGCGGAGCGCTTGCGTTCTCGGAGCCGCGGGACGGCGCGCGCAGTTCCTGTGATCTGATCCTCGACTTGCGCGGCGGCGGCCCGCTCTTTCCCGCAGATCACAAGCGCGACGGGTATCTGCGTGCCGATCCGCGCGATCCGATCGCGGTGGCGCGCGCCGTGGCAGACGCGCTGCAACTGGTGGGGACCTTCGAGAAGCCACTGCATGTGCGGCTCGAAACCGCGCTCTGCGCCCATTCGCGAGCCTCTCAGAGCGGGTGCACGCGCTGCCTCGACCTGTGCCCCACCGGGGCGCTGACGCCGGATGGCGAGCACGTCACTGTCGATCCGCTGATCTGCGCGGGCTGCGGGGCGTGCTCGGCCGCGTGCCCCTCCGGCGCGATCTCCTATGACGATCCGGCGCCGCAGGGCGTCTTCGCGCAAGTCACCGCGTTGGCCGAGGGCTGGCGAAAGGCGTCCACCGACGCACCTCGCCTGCTGGTCCACGACCGGGAGCACGGGGCGGAAATGATGGCACTCTCGGCGCGCTACGGTCGTGGCCTGCCCGCCGATGCCGTCCCGCTCGAGGTCGGCGCGCTCGGCAGCTTTGGCCATGCGGAGATGGCGGTGGCCTGTGCCGCGGGCTTCGGCGCAGTGGACATCCTGATGACGCCGCACACCGACCGCGCGGCGCTGGAGGATCAGGCGGAGCTTGCCCGGGCGCTGGGCGCCGACGTCCGCCTGCTCGACGTCGCCGACCCCGATGCGTTCGAGGCGGCCCTGCGCGATGGCCCGGTCCGCACGCCGCCCGCGCCGGTGCTCGCCCTCGGCGCCCGGCGGGACGCGACGCGCCTTGCCGCCCGCGCGCTGATCGGCGAGGTGGTGCAGCCCCTCCCCGCCGGCGCGCCCTATGGCACGGTCGAGGTGAACACCGACGCCTGCACGCTTTGCCTCGCCTGCGTGTCGCTGTGCCCGTCCGGCGCGCTCGGCGACAACCCGGACCGGCCCGAGCTGCGGTTCCAGGAGGATGCCTGCCTGCAATGCGGCATCTGCACCTCCACCTGTCCGGAGAACGCCATCGCACTCACCCCGCGCATGGACACGACGCCCGCCGCCCTCGACTGGCGGATCCTCAATGCGGAGGAGCCGGCGGAGTGCACCGAATGTGGCAAACCCTTCGGTGTCAAATCCACCATCGACCGGATCGCGGAGCAGCTCGAAGGCCACTCGATGTTCGCGAGCTCCGACCGCGTGCGCCTGATCCGCATGTGCGACACCTGCCGTGTGACGGCGCAGTACCACGCCGAGGACAGCCCCTTCGCCGCCGGGGAGCGTCCGCGCCCCCGGACAGCCGACGATTACGCCCCGCCCCCCAAACTGCACTGAGAGGGTCCCATGACCGACGACAGCTTCAACATGTCCATGCGCAAGTTCCTCAAGCAGGTGGGCGTGACCTCCCAGCAGGCGATCGAGGAGGCGGTGCGCGACGCGCGGGAGGCGGGCTCTCTGCCCGCGGGGCCGCTCAAGCTGCGCATGGTGCTGACGGCCGAGGGCGTGGATCTCAACCACGAAGTGATCGGCGAGATTGCAACGGATGACGGGGCGGGCTGAGCCGGTGCTGCACGCCGCCCCTTCCCCGGACCTGTCGCTGCCGCCGCTGATGCGCGCGCGGCTGGCCGCCGATCCCTTTACGGAGGCGTGCCGGGCGGCGGGTGAGGGCGTGGAGGCCGGGTTGATCCTGCATGCACGCGGGCCGGATCTGGAGGCGGCGCTGGTGCTTGCTCCCGAAACACCGCTGATCGAGGCGGCGGGCGCCGTGCTCGTTGCCGGGGTCGCCTTTGCCGACGCACTGGGGGCGGTGGCGCCGCCGGAGGTCGCGGTGCATCTCGACTGGCCCTACGGGTTGCGGGTGAACGGCGCGCCGGTCGGCACGCTGCGGGCTGCGGTCCATGGCGAGGGCGTGCCGGACTGGCTGGTGATCGGCCTCTCGGTGCGGATCGCCATGCGCCCCGGCGATGTCGGTCACGCCGAAGAGACGACGCTCCACGACGAAGGTTGCGGAGGGATCACCGCCCCGGTCCTGCTGGAAAGCTGGGCGCGCAACATGCTGTGGTGGCTGCACCGGTTCGAGGGCGATGGCCTCGCCCCCGTCCACGCCGCCTGGCTTGCCAAGGGGCCGGAGAAGGGTGCGGCGGTCGAAGACGGCACTTTCGTCGGTCTCGACGAGCATGGCGGCTTGCTGGTGGATACCGGCAGCGGCGTCACCGGCCGCCCGCTGACCGACCGACTGGAGCGCCCATGACCAAGCTCGCCCGGACCATCCGCCTCGACGTGTCGGACACGCAGGTCTTTACGCAGCCCGCGCCTACGGGTGTGTGGGCGATCCCCGGCGGTTTCGCCTTCTCGGACTGGAGCGAGGACGATCTGACCGGCAAGGCGCGGCAGGACTTCGCCAATGGCTGGCTCGACCTCGACACGTTCGGGCGCGCGACCTTCGTGGCGGTGGCCGAGGCTTCGGAGGCCGAGATCGCCGCCCTGCGCGACCGCCTCGCCGACCATTTCGTGGAGCGCTACCGCGCCCCCGACCGGCTCGCGGCCCTGCCGACGGCCGCCGAAGAGATCGCATTCATGATCGAGCTCTGCGCCGATCACAAACCCAACACCCTGCTCGCCGTCTCGCGCGAGCTGACGGGGGCGGGCGTGCGCGAGAGCTTCCGCGCCATCGCGCCGACGGACGCGCATCTCGACCAGGTGGCGGTCCACGCGAGCCCGGACTGAGCGCATGCAGGACTTCACCGCCGCCTTCGCCGAAGCCTTCGACCTCATCGCGCGGTGCGATGCGGCGCTGATCGAGGTGCTGATCCTGTCGCTGCAGGTGAGCGGCGGCGCGGTGGCGATCGCCTGCCTCATCGGCTTCCCGCTGGGTGCGGCGCTCGGTGCCGGGCGCTTCGCCGGGCGGGGGCCGCTGCTGGTGCTGGTGAACGCGCTGATGGGCCTGCCGCCGGTGGTGGTGGGGCTGACGCTCTACCTTCTTCTGAGCCGCGCAGGGCCACTGGGGCCGCTGGGCCTCCTCTACACGCCGACGGCGATGGTGATCGCGCAGACGATCCTGGTTACACCGATCGTGGCAGCACTCACCGCGCAGGTGGTCGGCAACCTCCATGCGGAGTATCGCGACCTCTTCGCCACTATGGGCATGGGGCCGATGGCGCAGGCACGCACGCTGCTCTGGGATGGACGCTTCGCGCTGATGACGGCGGCCCTTGCCGGCACGGGTCGGGCGCTCGCCGAGGTCGGCGCGGTCATCATCGTCGGCGGCAACATCAACCACGTGACCCGGGTGATGACGACGACCATCGCGCTGGAGACCTCGCGCGGGGAGCTCGCTCTCGCGCTGGGGCTCGGCATCATCCTCCTGATCCTCTCGATCTCGATCAACGCGGCCGTCATGGGGCTCGGCAGCGTCGCGCGGCAGGTGGCCCATGGCTGAGCGCGTCGTTCCTCTCCGTCCCGACGGGCGCAAGCGAACCGGGCCGAGGCCTCCCGTTCGCCTAGAGGGCGTCGGCCTCTCGCGGCGCGGGCGCGTGATCCTCGACGGCGTGACCGCATCGCTCGGGCTCTCGGACATCACGGCGATCCTGGGACCGAACGGCGCGGGCAAGACGCAGCTCCTGCGGATCATCGCGGGGCTGGACGCGCCACGCTCGGGCCGGGTGGACTTCGCCTGGCCGCCCACGCCCGACAAACACCGGGTGGCGCTCGTCCTGCAACGTCCGGTGCTGCTGCGCCGATCGGTGCGGGCCAATCTCGACCATGCGCTTCGGCAGTACGGTATCTCCCGAAAGGACCGGCCGGCGCGGATCGCCGAACTGCTCCGCTTCGGCGAACTGGCCGGACTGGCCGCGACGCCCGCTCGCGCCCTGTCGGGCGGGGAGCAGCAGCGGTTGGCGCTGGTCCGCGCGCTCGGCGCGGCCCCCGACCTGCTGCTGCTCGACGAGCCATCGGCCCATCTCGACCCCCGGTCCACCGCCGCGATCGAAGGGCTGATCCGCCGGGCGGCCGACGAAGGCGTGCGGATCATCCTCGTCACCCACGACCGCAGCCAGGCCCGCCGCCTCGCCACGGACGTGCTGTTCCTCCACGAGGGGCGCGTCGCCGAGCATGGCCCCGCCCTACGCTTCTTCGAGCGCCCCGCCTCGCGCGAGGCGCGGGCCTATCTCGACGGGGACCTGCTGCTATGAAACTTCACGCGTTGCTGCTCGCTGCGACAGCCCTGCCCGTGGCCGCCGACGTCGTCACGGTGCAGTCCACGACCTCGACCCAGAACTCGGGGTTGTACGAGGCGATCCTGCCGCAATTCGAGGCCGCAACGGGCATCGAGGTCCGCGTCGTCGCCGTCGGTACGGGCCAGGCGATCCGGAACGCCCAGAACTGCGACGGCGACGTGCTGCTGGTGCACGCGCGCGCGGCGGAAGAGGCGTTCGTCGCCGCAGGCTACGGCACGGCGCGTCATGACCTGATGTACAACGATTTCGTCATTGTGGGTCCCGCGGGCGACCCGCTGGATCTGTCCGACGCAGCGGACGTGACCGGGGCCCTCGCCCGGATCGCGCGGGCCCGGGCGGTCTTCCTGTCTCGCGGTGACGATTCCGGGACGCATCGCCGCGAACAGGCGCTGTGGGAGGCCGCAGGCATCGACGCCTCCGCTGCGTCGGGCACGTGGTACCGCGAGACGGGCGCAGGCATGGGAGCGACGCTCAACATCGCGGTCGGCATGGAAGGTTACACGCTGACCGACCGGGCCACGTGGCTCGCCTTCGGCAATCGGGGCGGTCTCGATCTTCTGTTCGAAGGGGACGACGCACTGTTCAACCAGTACGGCATCATCCCGGTCTCGCCCCGGCACTGCCCCGGGGTGGCTGAGGCACCGGCGCGGCGTTTCGTGAACTGGATGCTGTCGGAGGAAGGCCAAGACGCCATCGCAGCCTACCGGCTCGACGGCACCCAGCTCTTCTTCCCGAACGCGGCGCAGTAGGCCTCCTCACTCCTGCGCGACGACCACGCCGGCAAGGAATTCGTCACCGCCCTCGTCCTGCAACCGGAATGCGCCAGCTGTCTCGCTGCCGTCAGGCCCATAGAAGCGGCCCGAGATAGTACCGTTCGCAGATGTCGAGAAGATAGCCGGGTTGCTGACCTCGAGAGTGCCATCCCACTCGTTGCCGGTTATCGAGCCGCCGGTGATCCCGATCGCGTCGCCTTGAATCCCGCTTGGACCGGTTCCGCTGACCTGGGTGTAGGTGATCCCGCTAATGGACGAGTTTGCGAGGCCGTCTACAATCGTTCCGCTGCTGAAATCGAACGTCAGGATGACGTTGCCCGTCGCATCGCTCACGTTGAGAGGGTCACTCGTCGAACTGCCGACCTGTACGTAGCGGCCGCTCATCTCTCCGGTGAAAACGACGTTGGTCCCCGTCAGAACCGAAGTCGGCGCCAGGGAGCCGGCGTGGAAGCCGCCGAAGAACGTGTTCTGGTTACCGGTCGCGGTCGGCGACTCGTAGACGCCCGCAATCACCGATTGGTAGTCGGTGGCGCCCGTGCCGATATCGTCCAGGTTGAGAGCCTTGAGATTGACGGTCCGGCCTCCTCCCACGGTCGTGCCGACGAAGACGCCGTCCTGAAGCTGCACGTTGGCGGACTCGCTCTCGTTGAAAACGATGCGGATCAGGCCCGTCTCGATATCGTCCGTTGCGATGATGCCGTCGAGCTTCAATTCGGAGCTGTTCACCGCGACATCGGCCTCGCCACCCGCAGTCGTCCCGTCATCCTCGCGGTAGCGGATCGACTTGCCGATGCCGCCCGAATTGCGGGAGGTCACGAACTCGCCGTCGCTGAGTTGTGCAAGTGTGAGGCCCTCGTCCGGCGCCGGCCCGAACTGGGGCGACGACGAACTGCTGCTTCCTCCACCGCCGCCGCAAGCTGTGAGAGCCGACAGAAGGAGGACACCTGCGCCAAACCTGAGAACAGCCATTGTAAAAGATCCCTCCGTATTCTGCGCCGGATCATTTCCGAGGCCACAGACCGGAACAAGGCAAAAGCCCCGCAAAACAGGAACCATCTCAGAGTATTGCCGTTTTGCCGCAATGCACAACCGGAGGGTGTTCCGGCTTGAAATCTGACGCTGTTGCTCCACCCTCAGTAGGGTACCCCGGATAACCGAAAAGACTTCATGATCCAGAACCAGCCGCCCGCGGAACAGTTGGACCCGCCCGCCTACGACCGTGTTGCGGTCCTTGGAGCGGGCGCATGGGGAACTGCGCTGGCTGCGGTCGCGCGGCGTGCACGGCGCGATGTGTCGCTGCTCGCCCGGCGCGAGGAGATCGCCGCCGAGGTGCGGGAGATCGCGCGCAACAACGCCTATCTGCCCGACATCGCGCTGCCGGAGGGGATTCGTGCGACGACCGATCCGGCGGACGCGCTTGCAGGGGCCGAGGTTGTGCTGATCGTCACCCCGTCCCGCAGCATCCGCGAGGCGAGCGAGCTGGCCGCGGCCCACGCCCCTGCCGAGGCACCGTTCTTCGTCTGCGCCAAGGGGATCGAGGCGGGCACCGGCCTGCTGATGACCGGCATCGCCGCCGATGCGGCCCCGGGCCGGGTGCTCGGCGCCGTCTCGGGCCCCACCTTCGCGGTCGAGACGGCGGCGGAGCACCCGACGGCCGTCACCATCGCCTGCACCTCCGCCGCCGACGGGGCGACGGCCATGCCCGATATCGCAGCTGCGCGGCTTGCCACGACGCTGACCACCGACAGCTTTCGTCCTTACGTCTCCGACGATCTGATCGGTGTGGAGATCGGCGGCGCGGTGAAGAACGTGATCGCGATCGCCTGCGGCATCCTCGCCGGCGCCGGCTTCGGCGAGAATGTGCGCGCAGCGCTCATCACCCGTGGCCTTGCCGAGATCAAGGAGCTTGCCGTCGTGCTCGGCGGACGGCGGGAGACGGTGACCGGGCTCAGCGGCATCGGCGACCTGATGCTCACCTGCTCGTCCACAAAGTCGCGCAACTTCTCCTACGGTGCGCAGCGCGGTCAGGGCATCGCCGAGGATCAGGTCTTCGGCGGCAAGCCCGTCGTCGTCGAGGGGCGGGAGAACGCGACGACCGTCACCGACCTTGCCCGCCACCACAACCTGCACATGCCGATCTGCGAGATGGTCCGCGCCATCGTGGCGGACGGCCAGCCCATCGGCGAGGCGTTCGCCGCCTACTGGGCCGCGCCGATCGAAGCGGAACCGCGCGCGCTCGACATCTCCATCGCTCACCCGGCCGAAACCGAGGCCCAGATCAGATTTGAGGAGCTTCTTCCATGACCCCTGCGGGGCAAAAGACCTTCACGCTTGCCACCGATCTCGACGGCACCTTCCTCGGCGGGACCGAGGACGACCGGCGCACGCTCTACGACTGGATCGAGGCGCGGCGCGACAGCGTGGGTCTGGTCTTCGTCTCGGGCCGCGATCCGATGTTCATCGAAAGCCTGTGCAGCGACGGTTTCGTGCCATGGCCCGACTACGTGATCGGCGATGTGGGCACCACGGTGGCCGAGGTGCGGGAACGCAAGATCCACGTGATCGAGCCGCTGGAGGAGCAGATCGCCGAGCTTTGGGGCGGGCGCGGCGATGCGGTGCGTGCGGCGCTCGACGGGGCCGCGGGGCTCACGCTCCAACCGACACCGTTCCGCTACCGCGTCAGCTACGACTACGACCCGAATGCCTATGACCGGGTGGCCGAGGGGCGTGTGCGTGACATGGGTCTCGACGTGCTGATCTCGGACAACCGTTATTTCGACGTGCTGCCGCCGGGGGTGAGCAAAGGGCCGACGCTGCTGCGCTTCCTCGACCATTTCGACATCGCGCATGGGCGCACGCTGGTCGCGGGGGACACGCTCAACGATCTGTCGATGTTCCAGACGGGCCTGCAGGGTGCCGTCGTCGGCGGGTCGGAGCAGCCGCTGCTCGAGGCGACCCGCGACATCGAGACAGCGCGCCACTGCGCGGCGATCGGCGCGGCCGGCATCATCGAGGCGATCGCCGCCTTCGACCTCCACCCCGAAGTGCACGAGGTGGCAGCATGAGCTCCGATCTCGTCATCGTCTATCATCGCCAACCCTATGAGGAGGTGGAGGTCGACGGCAGGATCGAGCTGCGCGAGAACTCCTCGCCCAACGGGATCGTGCCGACGCTCAAGAGCTTCTTCGGCCGGGTGGAAAAGGCGTCGTGGGTCGCGTGGAAATATGCCGAGGACCCGGCCAATCCCGAGTTCGAGCGGGTGATCGAGATCGACGACAGCTACGGGAAGTACAACGTCTCCCGCCTGCCGCTGACCGAGGAGCAGGTGAAGAGCTTTTATCACGTCAGTTCGAAGGAGGCGTTCTGGCCGATCCTCCACGGCTTCAAGGAGCGCTACAATTACGACCCCGTGGACTGGCCGATGTTCCGGCAGGTGAATTGGGCCTTCGCGGAGGCCGCGGCGGCCGAGGCGAGCGAGGATGCGGTCGTCTGGGTCCACGATTACAACTTGTGGCTGGTGCCGGCCTACCTGCGGCAGTTGAAGCCATCGGTAAAGATCGCCTTCTTCCACCACACCCCCTTCCCGAACCCCGACCTCTTCAACGTGCTGCCCTGGCGGGAGGAGATCGTGCGCTCACTGCTGGAGGCCGACGCCGTGGGCTTCCATATCCCGCGCTATTCCAACAATTTCAAGGCGGTGGCCCGCTCCCTCACCTCGTCGCGCACCATCGAGGAGGCACCGACGATCGAGGAGATGAGCCCCCGCGGCATGGCCCTGTCCGAGCGCAACACGATCAAGGCGCTCCGCCACCACGAGCACGACATCATCGTCGATACCTCCCCTGTGGGGGTCGACACTGACTACATCGAAAGCTGCATTGCGGAGCCCGAGGTGGAGGCCAAGGTCGAGGAGATCCGCGCCGATCTGGGTGAGCAGCAACTCATCGTCTCCGTCTCCCGCACCGATTACACGAAGGGCAACGTGCAGCAGCTCGAGGCGTTCGAGCGACTGCTCGCCAAGCGCCCCGACCTGCACGGCAAGGTCCGGTTGATGCATGTCTCGGTCGGCGCGAACCGCAACATGACGGCCTATGAGGAAATCCAGCAGCGAATCGAGGAACTGACCGGCCGGATCAACGGCACATATGGTTCCTTCGAATGGCAGCCGGTGGCGCTGATCTCCACCGCGATCCCGTTCAAGGAACTGCTCGCCTACTACCGCGCCGCCGACGTGGCCTGGATCACCCCGCTCGCCGACGGTCTGAACCTGGTCGCAAGCGAGTTCTGCATGACCCGCACCGATCTTGGCGGCGTGCTGGTGCTGTCCGAGTTCGCGGGCGTCGCCGTGCTGCTCGACGGGGCGGTGCCGGTGAACCCGTTCAGCCATGCCAGCATGGACAGCGGCATCGAACAGGCACTCGCCATGGATGCCGAAGAGATGCGCGGCCGGATGGAACGGCTGCGCACCCGTGTGCGCGCCTTCGACATCAACGGCTGGGTCGGCTCTCAGACCGCCCTTTTCGACCGGCTGCGCCGTGTCCACTACGCGGCCGACGACGCCGCATGATCCGAGCGATCGTGACGGCCGTAGTGTTGGCGACTCCGGCGGTTGGCCACGAGTTCTGGATCGAGCCGACAGCGGCGACCTTCGCATCCGGCGATGCGATCACGGCGCGCCTTCGGGTCGGGCAGGAACTGTCGGGCAACAACCTGCCCTACCTGCCGACAACCTTCGAGCGGTTCGAGGTGATCGGCCCCGATGGGGTTGACTCGGTGTCGGGTCGCTTGGGCGATGTTCCTGCACTGCATCACGAAATCGAGGCGGAGGGGCTCCACATCGTGGTCCACGAGGCATCCGCCCGGGTGATCACCTACGACGATCCCGCACGCTTCGCCCGGTTCGCGGAGTATGAGGGGCTGGACGACCTTCTGGAACGGCATGCGGCACGCGGGCTTCCACCAGCGGGTTTTGCAGAGGAATACGTTCGCCACGCCAAGGCATTGATCCCGGTGGGCGAGATCGCTGAGGGTGCCGACAGGCTCACGGGCCTCCGTACTGAGATCGTAGCAGAGGGCAGGCCTTGGTTCGGCGAGGCAACCAAACTCTCGCTTGTCGATCAGGGTGCACCGGTCCCGGATGCGCGGATAAACCTCTTCCACCGCGCCCCGTCGGGCGAGGTGACGCTTATCCCCCTCACCACCAACGCCGCGGGAGAAGTCGATTTGCCGACACTGAGCCTTGGCTTCTACCTCGCCAATGCGGTCGTCATGGAAAGCCTCATGCCGGGGGAGACCTCTGGGCCGATCTGGCGTTCCCACTGGGCCTCACTCACCTGGTCTCTGCCGTCCCGGTAGGTCGCCCGGGGCCCGAACCGTCAATCGGTTACCCCTCGTGACGATGCGGGTCCGGTTGGGGATCAGTAGCCGAAATGCCATCGCGCACCAAGTTGTGCTTCCGGATGCCCGTGGATGCTCGTCAAAGCTCTCGGAACTTGGCCAATTCCAGCCATATATGATGCACAACGTGCGGCACAATACTGTGACGAGAACCTTTCCGCCATTCGCCTACCCCAACCGTCACCGTCAGCTCACTCAGCCACGAGAAGCTGGCCGGCCCCCTCTCTGATCTCCGCGGTTTCCGCAAGCAGCCGACGGCCTGCTTGCAGCGTTCTTGGATCGGCCGCCGTCAGATCGGGGACCTCGAGCGGTGCGACCGGATCGTTTGCACCCTCCCTCTCCGCCAACAGGACACGCGCTGCCTCGGGGCGCCGTGTCACCGGGATGCGATCGAGAACGTCCCGCGCGCGTTCGAATGCCCCGGACCTGATCAGGATGTCGAGTCGTTCCAGATTGGCCGCGACGCCGTCCAGCCCCGACAACTGGCCCAGCGCTGCATCCGGTTCGCCACTCATCCGCAGGGCGCGCGCCGCGAGAATACGGGCAGCTTCGTCGCCACGGCCTAGGGTCGGACCCAGCAGGTCGAGCGCAGGACCAGGCAAGCCCAGCATGATTAGGCCCGAAGCACCCGAACGTCGCGCCGCGTCGCCGCGGTCGTCCTGCGGGATGAGATCACCGGAATCCGTGAGCGCCCGAGCGAAATTGGGCGTGTCGGGCTCCGTCTCGACCACGATGACTGCGGCGACCTCGCGCCAGAAGTCCAGGCGGTCCGGCTCCCGCTCAGCACTCCGGCGAATCGCCTCGAGTGCAATGTGCAGGTCACCGCGCGCAGCATGCTCCCTGGCCACGAGGCCGATCAGGCGCTCGCCAAGGGAACTGCCACGAAGCATGAAGGCGGCCGCCTGCAGATCGAGACGCAGCGTCTGGGGCATTTCCTCTTCTCGCTGCAGGTGTCGTTCCACGAGCTCGGCGGTCGCGCGCGCCGCAACCTCGCCAGGCCCGTCTGTCAGCGCCATAAGCGCTGCCTCTCCCTCCTCCACGCGGCCCATTTCCAGGGCGATCCGCGCTTCGACGAAGGCGGCGCGAGGCGAGAGCGACTGCCCGCTTCTCCTCAACAGCGCTATGATGCCAGCAGCGGCCTCTGCTTGCCCGGTGTCCAGAAGAACTTCGGCAAGGGCCCCGCCGATGAGTTCCCGCGGTTGGGGAGGCAGTTCACCCAGTGCCTCGCGTTGGAGAGCAGCCGTCGCCTCATCGATGGCCCCGCCCCGGCCAGCGGCGACGCGACCCCAGACGCCCGCAATACCGGGACACCGCGAGAGCGTCGACAGCGGGCCGTCTGTTGCAACCTCACCCTCCGCAATGGCTGCCATTTCCTTGTAAAGATCGGTCTCTTCGAGCACGTTCGGATACGCGGCAAGAAGCGCCCGCGCTTCCGTACCAAATCCCATGGCAACGTAGCGCTCCACCAAGTCGCGCAGCACGTCGGGATCGGGCCTGTCGAACTCGCCGAGCAGGGCCGCGCGCAGATCGACCACCTCGGAATAGTCCGGCTCGAGCGGCACGCGAGAGAACAAGCCGATATTCGGCGGTCCGCAGGATGGCGGCGTTGCGGCCGGAGGTGGTGAATCGTCATAGGCCGTTCGCACCCGGATCTGGTCGTCGTGGCGGAGCGTGTCGATGGCGGTCTCTATATCCGATGGCGAGCTTTCGTCGGTGGAACCCTGCGGCCGCGCACCGGGTCGGGCTGCGGTATCCCTTTCTGGCGGCTCGATGAAGTCGAGGAGCCCCTGGTCCGCGGCACGCGTCAGTTCCCGCACAAGCGCCTGCCTTGCCGAAGCGAGGTCAGGCGCAGGTTCCGTTTCCGCAAGCGCATCGCCGACATCGGCCGCCACCGGTTCGGGTTCCGCAGCCTGGCGCGAAGGCTGACGGACGAGATCGGGCTGTTCGACGACAGGCATTGAATCCGGATCCCTGACGTCGATCACAACGTGCCTGCCGTCCAGCGCGAAGGCCTGGACGGGGCAGTTGCAGCCCAGGCGAAGTCGCAATCCGCGCGCGGTACGCAGGACCGAAAGGATGCGGGTACGCGGCATGCGGGAGAAGATGTCCTCCGCGCCCGTGAGGTCCAAGCCAGGCAGGACGACCACCACGTCGCGTCCGCGATGCCGTGCAGACCAGTTCGGCGGAGGCGGCGCATCCACCACGATGCGCGAGAAGGTCGAATGCTCGCCCGATCGCAACGCCGCGACGTCTTGGCCGAACGCCTGCTCGACCATGAGCATGAGCGCGCCGGCGAGGATGAGCGCCACCCTCATGCCGCGGCCGCGCTGCTGTCGGAGCGCAGGGCACCGTCCAGTTCGTCGAAGCTCGGGCGGATGCCGGATGGCGTATTCTGGCGGCCGATTTCCACGCACATATTGGGAGCGTGGTTATGCAGGCTGGCCACGAGCACTTCTCGGATCAGCAGGTAGAAGTGATGATCCTCTTCCCGGACATGCCTCACTCTGGTGGCGAAAGGTCCGACGATGGCGTAGGCGAGAAACACGCCGAGGAAGGTCCCGACGAGTGCACCGCCGATCATCTTTCCCAGTACTTCGGGTGGCTGGTCGATCGAGCCCATCGTCTTGATGACGCCGAGGACCGCGGCCACGATACCCAGGGCAGGAAGGCCGTCGGCCATGTTCTGAAGGGCATGGCTCGACTGAAGCGCATGGTGGTGCATGGTCTCGATCCGCTTGTCGATGACCTCCTCCACCTGGTGCGGATCGTCGTAGTTCATCGTGGCGGCGCGCAGGGTGTCGCAGATCAGGCTGATCGCCTCCTCATCGGCGAGGATGCGGGGAAAGCGGGCGAAGATCTCACTCGTCTCCGGCGCTTCGACATGCTCCTCGAGCTGGACGGGGCTCTGCCGCGCGACGCGCAAAAGCTCGTAGAGCAGGATGAGCAGGTCCGCGTAGTCGTCCCCCTTCCATCGCGGGCCGCGAAACACGGTCCCGATGTCGGAAAGCGTGGTCTTCAGCGTGTGCATGCCGTTCGCGATGATGAAGGCACCGACAGCGGAGCCGCCGATGATCATCATCTCGTAGTGGATGGAGCCAAGGATGATGCTGAACTTGCCCCCGCCCCAGAGATAGCCGCCAACGACCATCACGAAGACAACGATGAGACCGACGACGCCCGTCATGCTTGCTCCCCTACCTTGCATGCCGACGGTGACACGGGGCCGGTTAAGACTGTCTGAATGACACTAGTCACGTGGTGCCCGGGCGTTCCGGCCGGCCATGATGGCACTGATGGCATAAGCCTGGCTCGCATCGACGGCGGCAAGGATCTCGGCCGCCTTGTCGGGTGCCATGCGGATCAGGAAGCCGGCGGCGAAATCGGGCTGCATCTGCTCGAAGAGCGGCGCGGCGTTGGCCGCGCGCATGTTTTCGTAGACGGCGACGACACGCTGCACGTCGGCATCCGCGGCACCGTCAGCACGCTCCAGCGTTTCGGCCAGACCAGCCTCGGCCTCCTCGAGCCGGCGAAGCTGGGCGCGCACGCCGTCCTCCGCTTCCGCCAGCTCCCGTGCGCGGGCGGCGAGTTCCAGGGCGCGCGCGTCAAGCTCCTGCTCCCGCGCCTGCAGAGCCGCGAGAAAGCTGTTCTCCGCCTCGGGATCGGGTTCGGTGCGGACCGTCGGCGTCGCCTGCGCCGGACCGATCCAGCCGGCGACGATTTCCCCGAAGCCGGCCCGGTTGTCGGTCGCGCGCAGTCCGGCGGACAGCAGCAGCACCATAGCCACCAGCGCCAGCGTACGGGATCCCCGGCGGCGGCTCATGACTTCATCGCCTTATAGACATCCTGCAGGCTGCGCGAGAGCGCCTCGCGCGGATCCTGCTGGGGTGCTGCGGTCTTGGTGGCCGCGGCGACGGGTCGGGCCTCCCCGGTTCGCGAATCATGCAGTGTCGCGAGCAGGAGTTCGAGCCGGCCCGCCGCCTGTTCGGCCCGGGCAGAGAGCCGCGCGAGCTCGTCGACGGAGGCGCCGCTCGCCTCCTGCGCCGCGCCCAGCGTGCGGCGCATGTCGTCGACCCGGGCCGACAGGCCGGCGATCGCGGCGCCCATCCCCCTGTCGAGCCGGCCTAGCTCGCGCACCCGCGCGGACAGGACGGCGCAATAGGACGCCACGGCCAACGAGCCGCAGATCAACAGTCCATCTGCAAGGAATTCCATGGGATTCTCCCTCAACTCAGTACGAATTCGGTGATCAGGATGTCGCGCACCCGCCCCTCGCCGCTGACGACCTGCATGCGGCGCAGCATCTGCGCGCGCAGCCGGACCAGCGCGGCTGGATCCTCGAGATCGGCGATGTCGACGGCCCTGAGGTAGGTGGTGAGCACATCGGCGAGGCGCGGGCGCAGCTGCTCGACCTCCGCCGCATGTTGCGGCACGACCTCCAGCGTCGCGGCGAAGCGGAGATGCCGGACCTGCCGCGTCGCGACCGGACCCAAGCTGACGAGCATCGGATCAAGCGCCACGAACTGCATCTGCGGCAGCGCGGCAGCGGGCGCAGGCGTCTCAACTTCCGCCCCGTCCTCGGCCACCTCCTGCGGGAAGAGCCCCAGCGGATCAAAGCGTACGCCATAGAAGGCTCCACCCCCCGCGAGCAGCGCGAGAACGACGCCAAGGATCAGCGTGAGCCGGCCGCCCTTCCTCGGGGATGCGTCCGTTTCGATCTCTTTCTCGCTCACCGCGGGTCTCCTCTTCCTTTCGACCTGACCTAACCCGACGACGACTAACCAATTGTTAAGCGGGGCGGCCTAGGCAGGAACACGTGAGAGGCGGCCCGAACGGCCGTCATACGACGCAGAATGAGGTCGAGCTTGCCCCAGTTCCTCGAGCGCCTTGACGCCCTGTCCTCCCGCGCCAGGCTGGTTGCGGCCGGTGCTGCCATCGCGGTCTTCGTCGCCGTCTTCCTGCTGGCACGGCAGGCGGCAGCGCCCCAGATGGCGTTGCTCTATTCGGGCCTGGACGGTGGCGCGGCGGCGGAGGTGATCGAGGCGCTGGAACGGCGCGAGACACGCTTCGACGTGCGCGGCAATGCGATCTATGTACCCGAAACCGAACGCGACACGCTGCGGCTGTCGCTTGCGGGCGAGGGGCTGCCGGCGCAGGGCGGCGTCGGTTACGAGCTGCTCGACGGCCTGTCCGGGTTCGGCACAACGGCTCAGATGTTCGACGCGGCCTACCGCCGCGCCCAGGAGGGTGAACTGGCGCGGACCATAGTGGCCTCGCCTGCGATTCGCGCCGCACGGGTGCACCTCGCGATGGGCGGAGACGGACCCTTCCGGCGGGGCGGGGCGCGGACGAGCGCGTCGGTCACCCTGACCCCCGCGCGCGACGGGCTGAACGTCGCGCAGGCGGACGCCGTGCGGCACCTCGTCGCGTCCTCCGTTCCCGGTCTCGATCCCGTCGATGTCTCCGTCATCGATGCGGCAGCCGGCATCGTGATCTCCTCGGGCGAGGAGGGGCTCGCGCAGTCCATGTCCGACACCCGTGCCGAGACCCTGCGCCAGAACGTGCAGCGGCTCCTGGAAGCGCGCGTCGGCGCCGGCCGGGCCATCGTGGAGGTCGCGGTCGAGACCGATCCGGACAGCGAGACCGTGACCGAGCGCGTCATCGATCCCGAAAGCCGCGTGGCCATTCATTCCGATGTGGAGGAGGACATCGAGAACGCCGATGGTCCTGGCCCGGGCGCGGTGACTGTCGCCAGCAACCTGCCCGACGGCGATGCGGCCGGCGAAAACGGGCGCAGCACGCGGGAAGTCGTCCGGACGCGCGAGCGCACGAACTACGAAGTCTCCGAGGTCCTGCGCGAGCGGGTGCGCGCACCCGGACAGGTCCGCCGCATGTCGATCGCCGTGCTGGTCGACGGCATCGTCGACATCGCGCCGGACGGCACACGGAACTGGACCCCCCGCGGGGAAGAGGAGCTGGAGACGCTGGCAGAGCTTGTCCGCTCGGCCACCGGCTTCGATGCCGCGCGCGGCGACCAACTGACGGTGGAAAGCCTCGAGTTTCCGGAGCCGGGGCTGGAGGGCACGACCGTCGGAAGTGCCGGCCTCGTCGGCGGGACGCTCTCCGCCATGAGCCTCGTCCAGTATGGCCTCCTCGCCGTGGTGGCTCTGGTGCTGGGGCTCTTCGTGCTGCGTCCGATACTGCTCAGGCGGTCCGAGGAGGAACTCGAACTGATCGAGCCGGGGGACCTGCCCGCCCTCGCCCCACCCGGTGAGGCGCAGGATGGCGCGGTCAAGGCCCTGGCGGCGAACCCGGAGATGGCGGCGCTGGAGCAGCGCACGGATCCGCCGCTCACCCGCCTGCGCGAGACGATCGAGGAGCGGGCGGACGAATCGTCCAACCTGCTGCGCTCGTGGATGGACGCCGACATCGTTGAGGAGAAACCGGCATGACCCTGCGCGCTCTTCACTTGGACGATTTCGACAGGCCCCAACACACCGTGCCGGCCGGGCCGCCGCAAGCCACTACCGAAATGATCGAGGCCGCGCGGGAGGCTGGATACATCCGCGGCTTCTCGGACGGGGTCGAAAAGACGCGGGAGGCCGCAGCTCGGCAGGCCGCCACCCTCGACGCGTCCCTGCGCGAGGCGCTGTCGGATGCGCAGATCACGCTGATCACCGCACAGACCGCAGCGGAGCGGGCCCTGCTGCCGCTGGTCGAGGCCCTTCTCGAACGCCTGTTCGCGCCGGCCGCGCGTCTTTACTTCGCGGAATTCGTCGCGGACGAGCTTCGAACCAGCCTCTCCGCCGCACCGCACGCACCGTTCGAGGTCCGTGCCAGCGCATCGGAGCGCGACGCGATCGCGCAGTCCCTGCCAGAGGGCGTGCCCTGCATCGCCGATACGGAACTCAAGGCCGGGCAGGCCCGCATCGTGAGCGATCCCGCCTTCGCCTGGATCGACATCGAGGAGATCTGCGCATCGCTGCAAGCCAAGCTCACCGGTGCGCGGGCTGCTCCGCACCATACCGAGGAGAACGAAGATGACCGACGACAGCACGCCTGAGGGAACACCTGCCGCACCCGCACTCGGCGAGCTGGGCAATGGTGGGCTGAGCCGCACTACGGGCCGGACGCCGCGGGCCTTTCACGGCGTGCCGATCGAGGTGCTCGTCTCGGTAGGGCGCGCCCGTCCCATGATCGCCGACCTCGTCAAGCTGCATCGCGATTCGGTACTGACGCTCGACACCGGCATCTCCGATCCTGTGGAGCTCTACGTCGGCGACCGACTGATCGCGCGCGGCGAGCTCCAGGAGATGGACGACGGCTCCGGCCGGCTCGGCGTGCGCCTGACGGAAGTGGCGGACATGCACGATGGTGGCTAGGACGGCGCTCCTCTGCCTGCTGATGCTGTTGCCCGGCGCAGCGGCGGCACAGTCCCTGTCCTTCGACTTGGGGGACGGGTCGCTGAGCCTGCGCACGGTGCAGCTCTTCGTGCTCGTCACGGTGCTGAGCCTCGCGCCCGGGCTCGCCATCATGCTGACCTGCTTTCCGTTCATGGTCACGGTGCTGTCCATCCTGCGCCAGGCGATCGGCGTCCAGCAGGCACCGCCCAACATGCTGATCGTGAGCCTCGCACTGTTCCTGACTTGGTTTGTGATGGAGCCGGTCTTCTCGGCCGCCTGGGCCGACGGGATTATTCCGCTGCTCAATGAGGAGATCGCGGTGGAGGAATCGTTCGGCCGCACCCTCGCACCCTTCCGGGTCTTCATGGAAGGCCGCGTCGATCCCGATACGATCGAGACACTGGCCAGCGCGCGCGGCCGTCCGGTGGAGGCGGAGGTTCCGCTCGACCTGCTCGTTCCGTCCTTCCTGCTGACGGAGGTGCAGCGCGGCTTCGAGGTGGGCTTCATGATCTTCCTGCCATTCCTCGTAATCGACCTCGTCATCGCCGCGATCCTGATGTCGATGGGGATGATGATGGTACCGCCGGTCGTGGTGTCGCTGCCTTTCAAGCTGGCGTTCTTCGTGATGGCCGACGGATGGACCCTGCTCGCCGGCGCGCTGGTGCGGAGCTACGGATCATGACCCGTGTGACGGAGACCCGGCGCGACCTCGCCCTGAGCGACGGAAAAAGGGGCCTGCCCGTACCTGCGGGCACCGATGCCCAGCTGACCAAGCCTCAGAAGGCGGCCATCGTGATCGCGGCCCTCGGCCCGGAGCGCGCCGCTCCCTTCCTGCGGGAGATGAACGAGGTCCACCTCCACCGCTTCGCCGTCGCGATCAGCGGCCTGAAGCGGATCCCGAGCGACACCCTGAAGGAGGTCTCGGAGGAGTTCATCGCTGGGCTCGGCGACGCGCAGGACATGACGGGCGGGGCGGACGCGGCGCGGCGGATCCTCGAGGAGGTGCTCGACAGTGCTGCGGTCGCACGGATCATGGACGATGTCGACGGCACCATGAACCGCTCCATCTGGGATCAACTCGGCCTGGCACCCAGCACGGCAGTCGCAGCCTTCCTGCAGGGCGAGCACCCGCAGACGGCTGCCGTGGTGCTCAGCGAGCTGCGCGCCGACAAGGCCGCGGCGGTGCTCGAACAGCTCGAGCCCGCCTTCGCCCAGATCGTGGTCCTGCGCCTGTCGCGCGTGCCGCGGCTCGACCCCGACGTCGTCGCCCTGGTCGAGACGGTCATCGTGCGCGATTTCCTGTCCGCGGTGCAGGCCAGCATGGCAACGCGAAGCCCCGCCGACCTGATCGCGGGACTGATGAACAACGTCTCCGGCGCGACCCGTGGCCGGATGCTCGATCACCTCGACGAGCGCAAGCCGGAGCTCTCCGCCGAAGTGCAGCGCGTCATGTTCACCTTCGCCGACATCGTGACGCGGGTGGAGCCCCGGGACATCGGCACCGTGGTGCGCAACGTCGACGAGGACATTCTGCTGACCGCACTCAAGGCCGGGCTGGAGACAGAGGAGCAGAGCGCGACCTTCATCCTCGAGAACATCTCGCGCCGGTTGTCGGAGCGGTATGTCGAGGACATCAAGCAGATGCAGGAGGTCAAGGTGAAGGACGGTGAACAGGCGCAGGCCGCCATCATCGCGGAGATCCAGCGCCTCGCCAAACGGGGCGAGATGAAGCTGCGCGAACCGGAAGTCTGAGGGTCAGAGCGTCTGCCTGCACCCCGTCTCGGCCGCGCGATAGACCGCCTGCTCGATCCGCAGCACGTCGAGGTAGTCGCGCGCCATATTCTCCAGCGGCGTACCCTCGCTCAGATGGGCGACAGCGTGAGATTGCAGGGCGTGTACGCAGTCTCCAGCGAAACCGGGCCAGTCGCGCGGGGCGAGCAGGACCATTTCCTCGGTAGCGCCATAGGCACGCAGCCGGACGCCGCCGTCCCCACGTAGCGTGAGCGTACCGGCCGTCCCCTCCAGCTCCGCCTCGCCGAACGTGCGCCGCGCGGTGTCGCTTGCATGATCGAGATGGCGGTTCGCGTCGAGCAGCGCCCGCACGCCCTTCGGAAAGCCGAAGAGGACATGGCCTGCGTCCTCGCCCGCGATGGCCGGGTTCAGGCGACGCAGATCGGCCATCACCCAATCCGGCCGCCCGAGCAGAAAGCGGAACGTATCGATCCAGTGGACCCCGGTCTCATGAATGAGAAAGCGTTCCATCTGCTGGAAATACGGCTGCCGGTCGAGATAGGCGTGCGGCCCCTGCCCGTCTCCAGTCCGCAGCCGGAACGTGAGCTGGTGGAGATCGCCGAGCCTGCCGTCCTCCACGACCTGCCGCATGACGCGATACCAGGGCTGGAACCGGAAGTTCTCATGCACGATCAGGGAAATACCTGCAGCTTCCACCATCTCGACGGCCGCAACCGCCTCGGCCATCCCGGTGCAGAACGGCTTCTGGCAGATGATCAGGCGCACGCCGGCCGCCACCCCGTCGCGGATCGCCGGGAGATGGGTTTCGGGCGGGGTGGCGATGTCGAGGATGTCGGGCGCACCGTCGGCGAAGGCATCGCCCAGCGTCGCGAAGACGGGCCATCCGACCTCCGCCGCGCGCCCCGGATCCCGATCGATCACCGCCACGGGCGCGACCCCGTCGATCCGGTTCCAGGCGTCGTGGTGGAAGCGGGCGAAATAGCCTGCGCCAAGGCAGGCGACGGTCAGCGTCATACCGTCTCCGCCGCCAGCGCATCGGCCACGGCGGCCGCGGCCTCGTCCGTGCGCGCGGTACCGCCCAGATCGCCGGTCAGCGCACGCCCCGATCCAACGACATCCTGTACCGCGCGCCGAAGCCGCTCCCCGGCCGCGACCAGCGCCGGAGCGCCACGTTCCTCTCCCAGCCAGTCGAGCATCATGGCCGCCGACAGGATCATCGCGTGCGGATTGGCGAGCCCCCGGCCCGCAATGTCCGGCGCCGTCCCGTGGCATGGCTGGAACACGGCGTTCTCATCCCCGATATCGGCCGAAGGCGCGAGGCCCAACCCGCCCATCAGCCCGGCACCGAGATCGGAGAGGATGTCGCCGAACATGTTCTCCGTCACCATGACGTCGAAGCGTTGCGGCTGCGTTACCATCCAGAGGGCGGCCGCGTCCACATAGGCGTGATCCGCGATCAGGTCTGGGTGCCGCACGGCCTCCGCATCGAAGATTTCGCGGAAGAAGGCAAAGGCGCGGAAGACGTTGGCCTTGTCGACGCAGGTCACCCGCCCCGGGCCGCGTCCCGCCGCCTTACGCCGCGCCGCCAGCCGGAAGGCGAAGCGGAACAGCTTCTCGCTGACCGCGCGGGTGATGACGAGCGTCTCCCGCGCCGCATCGGACTCCACCTGCCCCTTGCCGAGCGAGGCGAAGAGGCCCTCGGTGCTCTCCCGGATCAGGACGAAGTCGAGCGGGTCCTCGCGGCGCAGCGGCCCCGCCTGCCCCGGTGCGAGCAGTACGGGGCGCACCCCTGCATAGAGACCCATCGCGATGCGCAGGTCGATCTGCGGCGTGATCTCGGTCCCGTCGGGGTAACGCACCGACGGATCGCCCATCGCCGACAGCAGGACCGCGTCCGCCGCCCGCGCGGCATCGAGGGAGGCCGACGGCAAAGCCTCGCCGGTGCGGGCGTAGTGGCCCGCCCCGGCCGGCAGTGTCTCGAATTCGAGCGCGAAGTCGTGGGTGCGCCCCAGCCGGTCGAGCAGATCGAGTGTCGGGGCCATGACCTCCGGACCGATTCCGTCGCCCTCGAACACCACCACGCGATATGTCTGGCCCATCGTCACCTCCCCTCGCATTTGTCGCGACACCTTGCCCCGGTGCTCGGCATCCTGTCGAGCATCGTTACTTTTCGTTCCGAAAACGCGATCTACCTGATGCCGGGGACAGAGATCGGACATCGACATGACGGGGCCTGCCGCGCAGACCGCTTCCTTCGACGACCGTCCCGGCACCGTGGCGGTGCTGGCGCCGGGCGCTTCGATCATCGCGCCGCGCGTGGCGCACGCGATGGCCGTCCCGCTGGGGCCGGTGAGCGTAGGCGAGGTCACCGCGCTGGCGGGCGACCTGATCTCCATCCCGCCCGGGGCGACGGCGCGGCTGGGCTGGTCGGGCGCACCGCTGCCTGTCATCGTGGCCCGGTCGCAGGAGCGGCAGGTCCACGTCACGGTGCTCGACCAGCCAGCAGGCGCCGCGGAACTGGCCCGCCTGGCGGAGCTCCAGTCCGGCAGCGCCGCGTCCGGCGCGGCGCTCGCCGATCTCGTCGTCGCCTGCTTCGCGTCGGGCCAGGGCCGGCTGCGCCGCCCCCTGCCGAGCGCCGACACCTCCTCGCTCGCGCGCCTGAGTGCATATGTCGACAGCCATCTCGACGCAGCGATCCGCATCGCCGACCTCGCCGAGATCTGGGGCCAGCCGCCCGAGGAGTTTCGCCGCACGTTCCGCAACTCCACCGGCTACAGTCCCTACGCCTTCGTCATCTTGCGCCGACTGGAACGCGCGCGCGCCCTGCTCGCCGAGCCGGAACGTTCGATCGCGGAAGTCGCGATGCTCACCGGCTTCTCGTCGCAGAGCCACATGACCGACACGTTCCGACGGGTGCTCGACACGACACCGGCCGAACACCGCCGCTCGATCTCCTTGACCGGCGCACCAGCGTCGCGGGCAAAGACCTGAGACCGGATCGACGCGGCGGCCCCACGCCTGCCCGCGACTACCGCCCGGTGATGCCGGGAAAGGCGATCAGCATCGCCACAGCGAGGATCTGCAGGCAGATGAAGGGCAGGAGCGAGCGGAAGATCTCGCCCAGCGATATGTCGGGTGGCGCCACCGATTTCAGGTAGAACGCCGCCGGACCGAAGGGCGGGCTGAGAAAGCTCACCTGCATGTTCATCGCGAACAGCACCCCGAACCAGATCGGGTCGTAGCCGAGCTGCGTCACGATCGGCACGAAGATCGGCATGGTCAGGAGCGCGATCCCCACCCAGTCGAGGAACATGCCCAGCACGAACAGGATCCCCATCATAGCGAGGATGATGATGGTCGGGTTGTCCGAGATACCGGTAATCAGCGCCTGCACGAAGCGGATCCCGCCCATCAGGTTGAAGACGCCGACGAGCGCCGAGGCGCCGATCCCGATCCACACGATCATACCGACGGTGGCGAGGGTCTGCTTGGCCGCACCGAAGATCAGCTCGCCTGTGAACTCCCGCCGTATGATGGTGGACAACGTCACGCCGAGCACGCCGATGGCCGATGCCTCGGTGACGCTCGCAATGCCGCCGTAGATCGAGCCGAGCACGAAGACGACGACCAGGATAGGCAGGAAGAGGCCCTTGAGGAGGCGGATCTTCTCGGCCCGCGTGATCTCCCCCTCCTCGGGAATCGGGGCGATCTCCGGGTTCAGGTAGGCGCGGATCAGGACGTAGGTGACGTAGAAGCCGGCCAGCATGAGGCCCGGGAAGAAGGCGGCGGTGAAGAGATCGCCGATCGAGACGCTGGCGGTCAGGCCGTAGATGATGAGCACGATCGAGGGCGGGACCATGGTGCCCAGCGCCCCGCCGGCGCAGCACACGCCGATGGCGAGCCTGCGATCGTAGCCGAGGCGGAGCATCTGCGGCAGGGCGATGACGCCCAGGAGCACGACCTCGCCCCCGATGATGCCGGACATGGCGGCGAGGATCACCGCGACCAGCAGCGTCTGGATCGCCACGCCGCCCCTCAGCCGTCCGCCCACCATGCGCATCGCGTCGAAGAGATCCCGCGCGATGCCCGATCGGTCGAGTATCGCGGCCATCAGCACGAACATCGGGACCGAGACGAAGACGAAGGAGTTCACGAAGGAGAAGATGCGGCTGACGATCAGCGGCACCGCCGTCGGCCCGAACCAGCCCAGCGCGAAGATCAGCGCGACGAGCAGCGTGACGAAGGCAAGCGGCATGCCGGTGAGCAACAGCCCCAGCAGCATGGCGAACATAAGCAGCGTGGCGGTCTCGATGCCCAGCGCCTGCAGGTCGAAGGAGAGGAATTCCATGGCTTACCGCTTCCGCGCGTAGTTGATCGCGAGCACGAGGAACTGCACCGCCATCACGCACAGGATGAAGAAGAGGAAGAGTTTGAGGAGCCCCGGGGTCGGCGGGTTCCAGGCGGAGCCCGACGTCTCCAACCGGAAATCGCCCGCGGGCGTCCAGATCGCGCGCTCCACTACTAGCCAGGCGGCCCAGGCGAACATGGCCGAGGCCGCGGCGTTGGCGAGGCTGATGACCACGTTGAAGATCCGGCGCAGCCCCGGCGACAGCGCGTCGTAGATCAGGACCACGCGGATATGCCGGTCGCGCGCGGCGACGTAGAGCCCGCCGAAGGTGAAGGTAATCGCGGTGAGGAAGATCACCGTCTCATGCGCCCAGATCGTGGGCGCGTTGAGCCCGTAGCGCAGCACGACCTCCAACACCAGGATCGCGGCGGAGGCGACGATGGCGATGGCGAAGAGCCCGCCCAGCGCGTTGATCGCACGGCCGAGCAGCCCGGCCTCGGGGGCTGCGCCGGGATCGGTGCGGTGGGTCAGGTCTGGCTCGTCGCTCATCGGGAAGCCTCCGAAGAAAAGGAGGGGCGGACCCTGGCCCGGTCCGCCCCGACGATGGCCTTACTCGGCCACCAGGCCCTGCTCGCGCAGGTAGGTCGTCAGCGTGTCATAGACCCGCTGGGCGTTGTCGGACTGGCCGGCGACCTCCTCCCACTGGCCGACGGCGATCTCGCGGAAGCGGGCACGCTCGGCATCGGACCAGTTGTGGACCGTGATCTCCGGGTTCGCATTCGCCTCGGCAACGGCGACCTGATCGCGCATGGCGAGCTGGCTGGTCATGTCGCGGGCGAAGTCGCGGACCGAGACCTCCATGATCGCCTGCAGGTCGGCGGGCATGGACTCCCACGTATTGAGGTTCATCGAGACCTCGACCAGCGGCATGGAGTGGAAGCCGGGATAGACCGGGTGGCCCGCCACATCATGCATGCCCTGCTGGTGGTTGGTGGAGAAGACGGTGTAGTCCGCCGCGTCGATCACGCCCTTGTCGAGCGAGGTGAAGACCTCGGAGCCCGGCAGATTCACCGGTGCGGCACCCGCCGCGGCGAAGACCCGCTGCACCAGCCCCTCCGGCGCGCGCATCTTGAGCCCCTCCAAATCATCGACGCCCGTCAGCGGCACGGAGGAGACGAAAGCCTCCAGCCCCGGCGTCGTCGCCCCGATGAACTGCAGGCCATAAGGGTTGAGGAGCTCGTTCATCAGCTCCTTGCCGCCGCCGTACTCGATGAACTGCAGCATCTGGTCGGGCGAGGACCACGCGCCCACCGGATTCGCGATCAGGCCGAAGGCCGGGTCCTTGCCGGAGAAATAGGACGTGTCGGTGATGTGCCCGTCGATGATGCCGGCCGCAACCGCGTCCTGCGTCTCGGTATGCTGGACGATGGAGCCCACGGGCAGCATCTCGACCGCGATGCGGCCGCCGGACATCTCGCCTACACGCGCGGCCCAAGCCTGCTTCAGCTCGAAGTTGGGGTTGCCCGCCGGGTCCGAGGACTGGAAGCGCAGGTTGAAGTCCTGCGCCGCGGCCGCCGAGCCGAGGGTCAGGGCCGCAGCCAATGTCAGGATGGTCGTTTTCATCGTTGTGTCCTCCCAGATATCACGATGTCAGTGGGTAGAGAGCCGCGGCAGCCGCGCTTCGGCGGCGTTGACCACGGCGGTGAAAGGCTGCTGCACGTCGATGAGGAGCGGGCACTCATCCGCGCCCGGCTCCTCCAGATCGGCGAGCTGGCTGTCGAGGAGCGCGACCGGCATGAAGTGGTCGGGCCGGGCGGCCATCCGCTCGGCGATCACGTCACGCGTGCCGGTCAGGTGCACGATCTGCAGGCGACCGATCCGGGTGCGCAGCAGGTCTCGGTAGGAGCGTTTGAGCGCCGAGCAGGCGAAGACCACGGGGCCGCTGTGCCGCGCCGCCTCCACCGCATCGGCCAGCGCGCTCAGCCAGGGCGCGCGCATCGCGTCGGTCAGCGGCTGGCCCGCGCGCATCGCCTCGACATTCTGCAGCGGGTGGAAGTCGTCGGCATCGAGGTAGCGGGCCGACAGCCGCTCGGCCAGCGCGCGGCCGACCGAGGTCTTCCCCGATCCGCACACGCCCATGACGAGCACGGCCCCGTAAGGGCCACTTGCTGCGCGCGCATCCACCGGCGCCGCCTCCCCGATTTCTGTTCTCATTGGCGGGGACGCTAGATGATAGCGCTAACATCTGTCAAGCGGACTTGTGTCTCGCGAATGCGCGGCTACGATGCGCCCATGCGAAAGAGCGGAAATACAGCGGCAAAGCGGCCCACCCTGGCGGATGTGGCAGCCCTGGCCGGTGTCAGCGCAATCACGGTATCGCGTGCCTTGCGCGATCCGCACAAGGTCTCGCCCCAGCTTCAGGAGCAGATCGCCCACGCGGTGCAGAAGCTGGGCTACGCGCCGGATCCGGCCGCCTCTGCACTGGCCTCGGGACGATCCAACACCATCGGGCTGGTGATCCCGTCGCTGACCAACAGCGTGTTCTCCGAAGTGCTGCGCGGGGTCTACGACGCGCTGGAGGAGACGGCGTATTCCGCGCAGATTGGCAACTTCCGCTATGCGCCCTTGGGGGAGGAGAAGCTGCTCCTCACCTTCCGCAGCCAGCGCCCGGCGGGGCTGATCGTGGCGGGCACCGACCAGACCGGGGGCTCGCGTCGACTGTTGGAGCAGATGGCCTGCCCCGTTGTGCAGATCATGGACATCGACCCGGAGCCCGTAGACATGATCGTGGGCTTCTCGCACTACGATGCCGGAGCGGCAGCCGCACGGCATCTGGTCGAGCGGGGCTACCGGCGGATAGGGCTGCTGGCTGCTCGCATGGATCCGCGCACGCAAAAGCGCGCCGCGGGTTTCCGCGATACGGCGGGCTCCGCCACCGGGCCCGAGCGGGAGGTGACCACGCCCGAGGCCTCAACGACGACGCTGGGCGGGCACATGATGGCGGAGCTGCTGGCGCAGGCTCCGGACACCGATGCGATCTTCTGCATCAACGACGACCTCGCGGCAGGTGCGCTCTTCGAATGCCAGCGCCGCGGGATCGCCGTGCCGGAGCGGATGGGTATCTGCGGCTTCAACGACCTGGACATCTCGTCGGCGGTGAATCCGCAGCTCACCTCGGTCTTCACCCCGCGCTACGACATGGGGCGGCGCGCGGTGGACCTGCTGCTGTCCCGGATCGACGGCCGGACCGAGGGTGCGACGATCGAGGATATCGGCTTCGAACTTTGCCCCCGCGGCTCCACCGAAATACGGCGCTGAGGGCGTACGGATCGCCAGCGATGCCGCGCGCCGACGCTCGGCGGGATGCACCGGCATGGGCCGTCCCGTCGCTCCTACCGCACCAGCGCCCGCATGGGCGGTTCCAAAGCCTCGCCAAGCTGCCGGCGATCGTCGGGCACGAGGTGCACTCAACCGAACACGCGTAGGTCAGCACCCGCCAAGTCATGGCATTGGTCCCCTCCAGCGTCCTCGCAGTCTTTACGGCGAGGACGGCGGCCGCGAATGCACTCCGCCGCAGCCCTACCGATATCGCCGCAAAGTCGACGATCCTGATCATTAGGCGCCCGACGCAGCGGCCCTGCCGTGTCGGGACGTGGCGCCGCTCCATCAATGGCATATCGTCCAGGGTGCTGGCGGTGCATGCGGGGCCTGGAGCGTGGCGCGCTCGACGCGTTGGGTAGAACCGGCGTATGCGCCCCCGATCACCTACGAACTGGCGGAGTTAGGCGCAGGCCTGGGTGCCGTTGCGCCTTCGCTAAGGGCCGTGTGGAGGAGGATGCCGAGGTTATCGAGGCGCGGTCGAAGTCGGCAGGCGTCCAAAGCGTGCATCTGGGCTCCGCTTCACGACGGCATCGACGTCCCATCAAAATGTGAAGGGTGATCGAGGAGCAGGAAGCGAGTGATGGTGGGACGTACTGGATTCGAACCAGTGACCCCAGCGATGTGAACACTGTGCTCTACCAACTGAGCTAACGTCCCGGGTCGGCGGAGCATGTCGCACCTCCGCGCCGGGGGGTCAAGGGCAAAACGTCGCTCAGGCGACCAGCCGATCGAGCATTCCGGGCAGCGCGTCATAGTGATCGAGGAGCGCATCGGGTGCGAGGTCCGGCGTGCGCACGGCCTGCGGACCGAAGTTCACCAGCACTATCGGAACGCCTGCGTTGCGCGCCGTGTCGCGGTCCGTCACCGTGTCGCCAACGAGCACGGAGCGCGCCTCGGCACCACCCGCACGGCGCACCGTCTCGCGCAGGTGCTCGGGGTCGGGCTTGCGCACGGGCAGCGTGTCGGCGCCCAGCATCGCGGCGAAGCGGGTGCGGATGCCGAGGCGCGTCAGCAGCGTCTCGGCCAGCCCCTCGGGCTTGTTGGTGCAGACGGCGAGCACCCAGCCCGCGCCCGCCAGCCGGTCGAGTGCCGCCTCCACGCCGGGATAGAGCACCGTGTGCACGTCGATATGGGCGGCGTAGTGGTCGAGCAGGCGCTGGTACTCCTCGTAGATCAGCACGTCGGGCGCGCCTGTCCGCTCCACCCCCAGCCGCAGCATCGCTCGCCCGCCGCGGAAGGCCGTGAGCGCGTCGGCCACCGGATCGAGCGGCGTGCCGAAGCCCCGCGCGACGAAGCAGGCATTGGCCGCCGCGATCAGGTCGGCGCTGGTATCGGCGAGGGTGCCGTCCAAATCGAAGACTGCCGTGCGCATGTGACCTCCCCGTCCCGTGCAACCGAGTGAAACGAAAGCTGATGGATGGCCGCTTTCCGAGCCGTACCAGCGTCGTTATAAGCCGCGCTCAAACGAGGGACCACAAGAATGAACACCGCGATCATCCTGCTCGCCGCAGGACAAGGCACCCGGATGCAATCGGACCTGCCGAAGGTCCTGCACGAGATCGGCGGCGCGCCGCTGATCGCCCACGCATTGCGCTCCGCCGACACGCTCGCGCCCTCGCGCACCGTGGTGGTGACCGGGCACGGCGGCGACGAGGTGGCGAAGGTGCTGGAGGACTACGCGCCCGAGGCCGAGACCGTCGAGCAGGCGGAGCAGCTCGGCACCGCCCACGCGGTCGACCAGGCGCGCAGCGCGCTGGCGGCAATCGAGGGCGACGCCTTTGTGCTCTACGGCGACACCCCCTTCGTGCGCGGCGAGACGCTGGAGGCGATGCAGGCCGAACGCGCCGAGGGCGCCGCCGTCGTGATCCTCGGCTTCGAGGCGGCCGATCCCGGTGGCTACGGCCGCCTTAAGACCGGCCCCGAAGGACTGGAGGCGATCGTCGAGGCGAAGGACGCCTCGCCTGAGGAACTTGCCATAACCCTCTGCAATTCCGGCGTGGTCTGTGCGGACCGCGCCACGCTCTTCGAACTTGTCGCCGCCATCGGCAACGACAATGCGAAGGGGGAATACTACCTGACCGACATCGTCGCCATCGCCCGGTCGCGCGGCCTGAAATGCGCCGTGGTCACCTGCGCGGAAGAGGAGACGCTGGGCGTGAACTCCCGCGCTGACCTGGCCGCGGGAGAGGCGGCTTTCCAGGCCCGGATGCGGCACGAGGCACTGGCGACCGGTGCCACGCTCACCGCGCCCGAGACCGTCTTCTTCGCCTTCGACACGGTGGTCGGCCGTGACGTGAGCATCGGCCCCAACGTCGTCTTCGGCCCCGGTGTTACGATCGAAACCGGAGCCACCATCCGCGCCTTCTGCCATCTCGAAGGCTGCCACGTCTCCGAAGGTGCCACGGTCGGCCCCTTCGCCCGCCTGCGCCCGGGGGCGGAGGTCGGCGGCAACGCCCATGTCGGCAACTTCGTCGAGGTGAAGAACGCCGTGCTCGGCGAAGGCGCCAAGGTCAACCACCTCACCTACATTGGCGACGCCGATATCGGCGAGCGGAGCAATATCGGCGCGGGCACAATCACCTGCAACTATGACGGCGTCTTCAAGCACCGCACGACCATCGGGGCTGAGGCGTTCATCGGCTCCAACTCCGCACTCGTTGCCCCCGTCACCATCGCCGATGGCGGCTACGTCGCTTCGGGTTCGGTCGTGACGACCGATGTCGGCCCCGGCGACCTCGCCATCGGGCGCGCGCGTCAGGTCAACAAGCCCGGCCTCGGCGCCCGCCTGATCGCCCGCCTCAAATCGCTGAAGGAGAAACGCTGATGTGCGGCATCATCGGGGTTCTGTCCGACCACTCCGCCGCCCCCCTGCTGGTGGAGGCGCTGCGGCGGCTGGAATATCGCGGCTATGACAGCGCAGGGATCGCCACAGTCCATGACGGCGTGCTCGACCGCCGCCGCGCCGTCGGCAAGCTCGGCGCGCTCGCCGATCTGCTGGTGGACGACCCGATCAAGGGGAAGGCCGGGATCGGCCACACCCGCTGGGCCACCCATGGTGCCGTGACCACGCCGAATGCCCACCCGCACGTCGCGGGCCCGGTCGCGGTCGTGCACAACGGCATCATCGAGAACTTCCAGGAGCTGCGGAAGGAGATCAACGACCGTGGCGTCGAGCTCCAGACCGAAACCGATACGGAGACGGTCGCCCAGCTCTGCGCCCTCTACATGGCTGACGGGATGGGGCCGGAGGAGGCCGCGGCGGCGACGCTGAAGAAGCTCACCGGCGCCTTCGCCCTCTGCTTCCTGTTCGACGGTGAGGAGGATCTGCTGATCGCCGCCCGCCAGGGTCCACCGCTCGCCATCGGCTATGGGGACGGCGAGATGTTCGTGGGCTCCGACGCCGTCGCCCTCGGCCCACTGACCCGCCGCATCGCCTATCTGGAAAGCGGCGATCATGCCATTGTCACCCGTGCCGAGGCCCGCATCTTCGACGCCGCCGGCAAGCGGGTGGAGCGCGAGATCCGCACCGTCTCCCTCGACAACGCGATCGCGGAGAAGGGCGAGCACCGCCACTTCATGGCGAAGGAGATTCACGACCAGCCCGAGGTTCTCACCTACGCCCTGCAATCCTACACCACGGCGGAGCGCGATCGCATCGGCGGCTTCGTCGAGGATCTGGATTTCGAGGGCGTCGACCGGATCATCCTCGTCGCCTGCGGCACCGCCTTCTACGCCTGCCACGTCGCGCGCTACTGGTTCGAGCAAATGGCCCGCATCCCGGTGGAGATCGACGTCGCCTCCGAGTTCCGCTATCGCGAGCCGCCCATCGACGGCGGCGACATGGCGATCTTCGTCAGCCAGTCGGGCGAGACGGCGGACACCTTCGCCGCCCTCGAATACTGCAAGGGCCGGGCGGGCAAGATCGTGGCGGTGGTCAACGCCACCGAAAGCTCCATCGCCCGCGCGTCGGACATCGTCCTGCCGATCCGGGCGGGGTTGGAGATCGGTGTCGCCTCGACCAAGGCGTTCACCTGCCAGCTCCTGGTGCTGCTGGCGCTCGCCATCCGCGCCGGCCGCGCCCGCGGCGCCCTGATGCCGGAGCGGGAGGCGCGGCTCGTCAGCGCCCTCTACGAACTGCCGCGCCTGATGGCGGAGGCGATCGCCACCGAGAATCAGATCGCAGAGACCGCGAAGTGGCTGGCGAATGCACGTGACATCCTCTTCCTCGGCCGCGGGCTGATGTATCCGCTGGCGCTCGAAGGAGCGCTCAAGCTCAAGGAAATCAGCTATATCCACGCCGAAGGCTACGCGAGCGGCGAGCTCAAGCACGGCCCTATCGCCCTGATCGACGAGACGGTGCCCGTCATCGTCTTCGCCCCCCGCGACGCGCTCTTCGAAAAGCTGGTGAGCAACATGCAGGAGGTCATGGCCCGCGGCGGCCGCGTGCTCCTCGTGACCGATGCGGAAGGTGCGGCCATCGCGCAGGAGGGCACGGCGGAGGTGCTCGTCATGCCGACCCTCGACCCGGTCATCGCACCCATCGTCTATGCGGCACCGGCGCAACTGATCGCATATCATACGGCCGTCATGAAGGGCACGGATGTCGATCAGCCCCGCAATCTCGCAAAGTCGGTCACGGTCGAGTAGGATTCGGGTCGGGCAGCCCGGTCCGCCACGACCGGTAGAAAAGCAAAGCCATCTGGGGACACAGCCATGATCCGTACCGCCGTTTTCGCGTCCGTCCTTCTCGCACTCGCCGCCTGTGAGCCGCAGGGGCCGGAGCCGCTGGCCGACGCCGTGCTCGTGAAGCCGACCTGTTACACCGTCGATCTCTACGACGACCCCTACGGCCGCAACGAGGTCCAGCCGGCCAAGGAAGGTCTCCCGCAAACCTGGAACCGATATCTCGGCGTCTGGGGCAACAGCGCCTGGAACGGCCAGCAATGCCACGAGATCTACGTCACGGAGGTCTTTCAGGACGGCTCCGCCGTGGTGATCGACACGACCGCCCCCTTCGGCGCGTTGAGGGCCGAGAGCCACCGCCGTCCGGGCTTCATCAACGAGGCGGGCAACCTCGTCGTCTTCGCCAATGGCCGCCGCGTCGTCTACTTCTGGGAAGACGGTCGCCTGCGCGGCCAGCGCGAACGGTCCGACGGCCAGTTCGATCAGGTGCTGCTGAGCCGCAAGAGCGCATGACGCCCCGGGCCGCCCTCGCTGCGCTGGAGGTGCGCGGCGATCCGGCCCGCGCGGCGGAGATGGCGGCCTATCACAAGGCGGAGCGGCGCTATCTGGGTATCTCCAACGGCACCGTGGAGGAGCTTGCGCGCGACTGGCGCGCGGGCCTCGACCGCGACGCGCGGGTGGCACTCGCCGCCGCCCTTTGGGACAGCGACATCTTCGAGGCGCGGATCGCCGCGACGAAGCTGCTGACCCAGGCCCGCATCAAGCCCGACGATGCACCCGTCTGGGCGGAGATTACCCGGTGGGTGCCGCAGTTCGATGCGTGGGCCATCGCCGACGCCGCCGCGAGGCCCGCCGAGCGCCGCCTGCGCGCCGATCCCGGTCGCCTCGACGAGCTCGAAGGCTGGACGCAAGCCGGGAACATGTGGCAGCGCCGCGCCGCCCTCGTCTTCACGCTCGACTGGGCCAAAGGGCGTCATCCGTCCCAAGCTGACCTCGCGGCCCGCGAGCGCATCCTCGGCTGGGCCGCGGCCTACACCGCCGACCGCGAATGGTTCATCCAGAAGGCCGTCGGCTGGTGGCTGCGCACGCTTTCGAAACACGACCCGGATCGCGTCCACGCCTTCCTCGACACGCATGGCGACGCGATGAAGGCCTTTGCCCGGCGCGAGGCGACGAAGCACCTCGCCTGACCATCACTCTCGCGAAGTACGCCCGCCGGAGGCCTCAGGCCACCGCACCCTGCCCGCGATCCTCCCGCTTCTTCGAGAGCGCCATGATGCGCGTGCCGGGCCGGATCTCCGGCGGCGTATCGCCCTCGACCAGCCGCAGGCCGTCGTCGCCGATCGTCCCGAAGATCTTCGCATCGGGGTGCTCGGCCATGTAGTCCTCGATCCCGAACTCCTCGCTCAGCCGCGTGGTGCGGAAGGACCATCCCTCCGCGATCAGGCGGGCGAAATCTTCATAGGACGTCCCCGGACCGAACGGTCGCCCGCCAAGCTGCGCGGGCAGCTCCTGCCGTCCCTCGCCTCCTTCGCAGCGGCCGATCTGGAAGACGTTGTTGCGCCCGAATTCCGGTCCGAAATCGGTGCCGACCAGCGCGTTGTAGCCGTCATTGTCGGTCGCGGCGAGCACCGCGCCGAAGCGCGCGAGATCAAGGCTGTGCTCGGCCGCCTCCGACAGGATCTCGCCATGATAGGTGGGGATCCCGGCCTCCCGCAGCGCACGCAGGCGGAACCAGTTGCGATCGACCACGAGCACCGGGATCTCGGACCCCTCCAGCGCCTTGGCGAGGTTCAGCGCCCATCGCGAGCCGCCCACGATCAGCAGCCCCGGCTTCGACGCCGCCGTCAGGCCCAGGAACCGCGCGAGCGGGGCCATGGAAAAGCCGTGCAGCACCACGGTGCCCGCCACCAGCGCGAAGGCGAGCGCGGTGAGCTGCGCGCCGTCCTCGACGCCCAGGTCCACGAGCTGCGTGCCGAAGAGGCCCGAGACGGCGACCAGCACCACGCCCCGCGGGCCGATCCAGGCGATCATCACCTTCTCCTGCCACGGCAGACCGGTTCCGATCAGTGAGACCAGCACGGTCACCGGCCGCGCGATCAGCACGACGGCGAGTACGAACAGCACCGTGCGAAGGTTCAGCGTCGCGAGGTCCGCGACCGTCAGCGAGGCGGCAAGCAGCACGAACACGCCGGAGACGAGGATGATCGTCGCATGCTCCTTGAACCGCCGGATCTCGTCGAGCGACGGCAGATGCGTGTTGGCGAGGTAGATGCCCATCAGCGTGACCGCGAGCAGCCCGCTTTCATGCAGCACGTAGTCCGAGGCGGCATAGACCAGCAGAACGGCGCCGAAGAGGACGGAGACCTTCATGTATTCCGGTACCTTGCCCCGCCGGAAGGCCCACGCGATCACCCAGCCTCCGGCAAAGCCCAGCACGGTCGCCAGCGTGATCCCCTGCACCAGATGCCAGATCGCGCCGCCGAACGTCAGCGAGCCGTAGAGCGCGAGGAACACCTCGAAGGCGAGCACGGCCGCGAGCGCCCCGATGGGATCGTTGACGATCGCCTCCCATTTCAGGATACGCCCCGGCCGCGCTTTCAGCCGCGCCTGACGCAAAAGCGGCGTGATCACCGTCGGTCCGGTCACGATCATGATGCCACCGAAGACAATGGAGCTTTCCCAGCTCAGCCCTGCGCCGTAGCGGATGGCGAGGGTCGACATCAGCCAGCCGAGCGGCGCGCCGATCACGACGAGGCGCGTCACCGCGGGCCCGGCGTCGCGCAGGCTCTTGAGGTTGAGCGTCAATCCCCCCTCGAACAGGATTACCGCCACGGCCACCGCGATGATCGGCTTGAAGAGCTCCCCGAACGTCGCCTGCGGCACCAGCAGCCCGGTCGCCGGTCCAACGACGAGGCCGGCCGCGAGCATGAGGACGATGGCCGGAAGCTGGAACCGCCAGGCCAGCCACTGCGATCCGATACCGACGAGACCGATGAGGGCGAAGGTGGTGATTGGATCCATGGGCGCTCCTGCTGCGGGTCGCTCAGGACCTCGAATAGTCGATCAGGCCGAGGCGCCAGGCGCCGATCCGACCGAGATTGAGCCAGAAGGATAGGCCTTCGCGCAGATATGACCATGCACGCCGCCAGAGGACGGCGCTTTCCGCCCGCCGGAGCGCCACCACGTCGAGCCCGGCGATCCCGAACAGCAACTGCGCGCGCGGCAGGTGGAAGCCGCTGCTCACCAGCGCGAGCCGCCGACCGGCCAGTTGCTCGCGCGAGAAGAGGGCGTTCTGGATCGTGTTGCGGCTCTCGCTCTCGACGCTGATGCGGCCGGGTTCGACGCCGAGCTCCTCGGCCAGTCGCGCCATGGCGATGGCCTCCGCGATCGGGTCGGGTAACCCGCCGGTGAAGTGCAGCCGCTGGTTCGGCGCGAGCATCTCGACCGCCGCACGGACCCGGCGGGCCGAGGCCCCTTTCAGAGCGCCGTCCTCCACCCCGCCTCCCAGCACGACGACGATCTCGGCCTGAGGCACCGGCTCTCCGGCCCGCGGGATCAGGGCCGCACGCAGCGCGATCACAGCGCTCGTGACGAGCGGCAGCAGGAGCGCTGCGATCAGAAGCACTCTCATTTCCGCGCGTGCGCCCTGTCGCGCAGCTCGCGCCGCATGATCTTGCCGGTAGCCGTCATCGGCAGGTCCTCTACGAAGACGACGGCGCGCGGGGCGACATGCGGACTGATCCGCTCGCGCACGCGGGCGATCAGCGCATCCGCCTTGCCCTCGGCCGCCGCTCCCTCGCGCAGCACCACGTAGGCCTGCACCGCTTCGGTGCGCACCGGATCGGGCACGCCGATGACACCGGCCATGGTCACGTCGGGATCGCTGGCGAGGCACTCCTCGATCTCGCTCGGCCCGATGCGGTAGCCGGAGGAGGTGATCACGTCGTCCGTCCGGGCGGAGAAATAGACGAAGCCGTCCTCGTCCATCTGTGCCACGTCCCCGGTCAGCATCCAGGGGCCGCGGAACTTCTCCATCGTCTTGTCGGGGTTCTTCCAGTACTCGAGGAACATCGCGGGGTCTGGGCGCCGCACCGCGATCTCGCCCTCCTCGCCGGGCGGCAGCGGGCCGTTGGGGCCGAGGATCGCCACCTCGTGGCCCGGCACGGCCCGCCCGGTGGAGCCCGGTCGCGGCGCGTCCCTCGATGCCATGTTGCCCAGCACCAAATTGCACTCGGTCTGCCCGTAGAACTCGTTGATCTCGGTCCCCAGCCGCTCCCGCCCCCAGGCGAGCAGGTCGGCGCCCAGCGCCTCGCCGCCCGAACCCACGGTGCGCAAAGTCGCCTGGCCGGTTCTCTGCCGCATCAGCTTCAGTGCTGTAGGCGGCAGGAAGACGTTGCGCACGCCCAGCCGATCCATCAGCCAGAAGGCGTGGTCGGGGTCGAACTTCGCCATCCGGTGCGCGATCAGCGGGACGCCGAGGGTCAGCGCGGGCAGCATGACGTTGGTCAGCCCCCCCATCCAGGCCCAGTCTGCGGGGGTCCAGAGGCAATCGCCCGGCTGCGGCAGCCGCTCGTGATGTGTCTCCACACCCGGCAGGTGGCCGAGCAACACCTTGTGCCCGTGCAGCGCCCCCTTGGGCGGGCCCGTCGTGCCGGAGGTGTAGGAGATGAAGGCGGGGTCGGTCAGCGACGTCTCCGCCACCGGGCAGGCATCGGCCGCCTTCCCCAGCTCCTGCCAGAAGCCGAAGGTACCTGCCTCGCGCTCGTCGATGGAATAGATAAAGTCGAGCTCCGGCAGTTCGTCGCGGATCGCCAGCAGCTTGGGCAGGTTGATCCGGTCGGTCACGACGACCTTCGCCCCGGAATGCCCGATCCGGTATTTCAGCCCGTCCTCGCCGAAGAGGGTGAATAGCGGCACCGCCACCGCACCCAGCTTGTAGGCGGCGAGATGCGTCAGCACCGTCTCCGGCGTCTGGGGCAGCAGCACCGCGATCCGGTCGCCGCGGACCACGCCGCGCGCGGCGAAGGCGTTGGCGAGCCTGGAGGATGCGCGGCTGAGCTGGATGTAGGTGTAGTCCCGCAGCTCCCCATCGGGCCGGAGGTAGGTCATCGCGCGCCGCTCCGGCGCCACCCGCGCCCAGCGCTCGCACGCCTCCTCGGCGATGTTGTAGCGGGCGGGCGTCGGCCAGTGGAAGGCTTCGCGCATCTCGGCCCAGCTCCCCAGATCGGGGACCAGGGGGTGGGCGGGCGTGTCGGTCATGCGGCGCTCCTCAAACGGCGTCGTCCGGGCCGCCCGATCTGAACGCAAGGTCAGTTATGGCGCAAGTCCGCGGCGCGCGCGGGTCAGCACCTCGACCGGACCACCGTTGAAGACGGCGCGGTAGGCGATGTCGTATCCCATTTCGCCTGCCAGCTTCAGCGAGCGTTCGTTGTCGACGGCGATCATCGCGCAAGTGGCGTCGAAGGCCGGATGGGCGTCGGCCCAGGCAAGCATCGCGCCCACCGCCTCCCGTGCATAGCCTTTCCCGCGGCCCGTCTCGTTGAGGACCCAGCCCGCCTCGGGCTTGTCAGGCAGTGGTGGGTCGAGCTCGCGCATCGCGTTCAGGAAGCCCACCTCGCCAAGATAGGCGCCGTCCTCCCTGCGGCGGACGCTCCAGAAGCCCCACCCCTCCAGCGTCCACTCGCCGATCCGGCGCAGGAGGCGCGCGCGCGCGTCGGACCGGGTCACCGGCTTGCCCGCGATGTTCGCCACCACCATAGGATCGCGCCACAGCGCCCAAAGGTCGTCGAAATCCGCCGCGACCGGCGGGGCCATCGCCAGCCGATCCGTCTCGATCCGCCGGATCATCCTGCGATCTCGTCCAGCAGGCGCATGGTGAAACTGCGCCGGAAGTCGCGCAGTTCCGAAAAGCGCGCGGCCTCGACATGGAGGGCGAAGACCAACGGATCGGTGCCCTCTCGCTCCTGCCAGCCGACATACCAGCCGGCAAAGGGGCCGGAGAGATCGCCCGCGACCAGCGGTCCGGAGCCCGTCTTGCCGTGCAGGCCCTCTCGGTGCCGGTCGGCGCTGACCTCTGCCAACACCACTTCATGTGCCGGCGCGATCCCGGCCCGTCCCGACAGGACCCGCTCGAGGAATTCGACCTGCCCCGCGACGGAAATCTCGAGCGGGCCGGTGAGCCAGAAATCGTCACGTCCCTGCCCCGGATCGGCATTTCCGTAGTCCCAGCGGGCGAGCCAGTCGCGGTAGCCCTCGGTGCCAACATCCTGCGCCACGTCCTCGAAGTACCACACCGCCGAGGCGCGGAAGGCGGACGCGAGCGTGTGGTCCTGCCGCCACGCGTCCGGCCACCAGCGACCCGCCGGATGCCGGACTTCGTCCCAGACCCGCGGCGCATCGGGACCATCCGCCACGCCAGTTTGCAGCGCGATCAGAAGATTGGGGATCTTGAAGGTGGACCAGGGCCGGTGGGCCGTTTCGAGGTCGCTGCCCTCCAGAACGTAGTGCTCCGCCCCGTCGAGGCTGCGGGCGAGGAAAGAGACCTTACGCGCGCCGATTTCCGCCACATGGGGCTCGCGCGGAATGACCTCATCGGCCGATGCGCCGGAGGCCAGCAGGACCAGCGCGTAGAGAAACGCCCTCATGGCTTCGGCCGCGTCCCGGAAAAGGCGGGAAGCTGCCGCATATCGGCCACCAGCCGGTCGAGCCGCGGGGTCGCGCCCACATCGAGATCGGGGAAGACGACCTCGACCATCTCGCCCGCGATCGCCACCGCGATGTCGCCGCCCATGGGCCGATCGGTCCGCGAGAGCCACCCGGCCTCCGGCACGCGGCCCTCCAGCACCTGTACGCCGGCGCGGATCTGTTCCTCCAGCCGCTCGATCCAGGCGGGGTAGTGGAACTCCTCAGGCCGGCGCACCTTGTCGTAGACCAGCGCCACGATCTTCTCCGCCGTGGAGGTTGCATAGGCGATGTCCTGCAAGGTCCGCCGCCGCTCGGCCCCGCCTGCGGGCAGCAGACGGGTTTCCTCGGGTGCAGTCTCCTCAAGATGATCGATGATCGACGCCGTCTCCACCAGCACCTCGCCATCATCGAGCACGAGGGCAGGCACGCGACCCAGCGGGTTCACCGCCTTGATCTCCTCCCACTGCGGGCCCGCGACGAGCAACTGCCGCCGCTCGACCTCGCGCCCCTGCAGCTCACACCAGATCGCCACGCGGCGCGCGAAGGGGGACATGTCCCGTCCGTAGAGGATCATTCCGCTCTCCCGTCAGAGGCTGCGTTCGTCGTAATAGACGTCGAGCACCACGACCCGCGCCTGATCGACGCCGAGTGCGCGCACCGCGTCGAGCGAGATCCGGTCCATCCGGGCGTCGTCGCCCGGCCGGAGCTCGACCTGCGCGCCCTGCCCCGTTTCCTGATCCACGACCCAGCCGTTCACCACCCGCTGGATCCCGGCCATGGAGAGCCAGGCGCCCGTCTCCTCGACGCTCACCTCCGCCACCGTGGGGCCGATGAGGCGGCCGCTGACGGGCGAGGGCTGGCCGGGGTCGGCTATGTTGGGGGTAGGCGGCGGCGCTGGCTGCTCCGCCGGAGTGCAGGCCGCCAGCGCGGCGAGGCAGAGGAGAAACCGGGTCATGCTATGCTCCGTTTTGCACGGCGTGAAACGGGCCGGCGTGCGTTCTTGCAACCGGTCCGGCGCAACCCTACTCTCCCGGACATGAGCGATCAAACCGCACCGCTGATCGACCCCTTCGCACGGGCCATCACCTACCTTCGGGTCAGCGTGACCGACCGCTGCGATTTCCGCTGCACCTACTGCATGTCGGAGCACATGACCTTCCTGCCGAAGGCGGAGCTTCTGAGCCTCGAGGAGCTCGACCGGCTCTGCACGGCTTTCGTCGATCTGGGCGTGAAGAAGCTGCGGATCACCGGGGGTGAACCGCTGGTGCGCCGCGGGATCATGACCTTCTTCGAGGGGATGGGACGGCACCTGGCGACCGGAGCGCTCGATGAGTTGACGCTGACTACAAACGGCTCCCAGCTTCGCCGCTTCGCCCAGCCGCTGGCCGATGCCGGCGTGCGGCGGGTCAACGTCTCCCTCGACACGCTGGACGAAAAGAAGTTCGCGGACGTCACGCGTTGGGGCCGCTTCGCCCAGGTCATGGACGGCATCGACGCCGCGATGGAGGCCGGGCTCAAGGTCAAGATCAACGCCGTGGCCCTCAAGGGCGTGAACGACGACGAGGTGGAGAAGATGGTCGAGTGGTGCCACGCGCGCGCCATGGACCTCACCTTCATCGAGGTCATGCCGATGGGCGACGACATCGATCGGCTCGATCAGTACTGGTCGCTGAAGGATCTGCGCGCCCGGCTGGAGCAAAGCTGGCAGCTCGTCGACATCCCCTACAAGACCGGCGGCCCCGCCCGCTATGTCCGGGTGGAGGAAACGGGCGGCCGCATCGGCTTCATCACCCCTCTCAGCCACAATTTCTGCGAAAGCTGCAACCGCGTGCGGCTCACCTGCACCGGACAGCTTTACATGTGCCTCGGCCAGGACGACGATGCGGATCTGCGCAAGGTGCTGCGGGCGAGCGATGACGACGCGGTGCTGCACGATGCCATACGCCGCGCGATCGATCGCAAGCCCAAGGGCCATGATTTCGACTATTCGCGCCAGAAGGTGGCCGGCGAAATGGGCCGCCACATGAGCCATACCGGCGGATGAGGCATTTGATCGACGGGCTGCGGGGACGGGCGGACATGCGCCGGCTGGCGCGGACCCTCGCCGGGACCGAAGGGCTGGAGGGCCTCACCGCTCCCCACTTCATCCGCAACCGCAGCGGCAAGTTGACCTTCGAGGCGATGCTGGGCGACCGCCCGGTCCTCGTCCAGCGCTTCAGCCGTGAGGATCCGCCGACCGTGGCCCGCAATGTTCACGAAGCCCATCGCAAGCTGCGCGAGGTGATGGGCCACGGCGGCTTCACCGTCCCTGCCCCGATCGCCGTCGTGCCGGAGGAAGCCGCAGTCGTGACCGAGCGGGTCGACGGCGTACCGCTCCGCGCCCTGCTCCGCGACGACCCTGCTGCGGCCGCCGACGGCCTACGCCGTTCAGGCATGTGGATCGCCCGGCTCCATGCGGCCTTCCCACCGTCAATTCGCCCGGTCGATATCGGCAAGCAGGCCGAGACCCTGCTCGGCGCCCCGCTGCGCTCCCGCAACCCCGAATTGCGCAGCTTTGCGCAGGAAACGCTGCGCACCGCCCGTGGCTGGGGTGTGCGCTCGCTGCCGCTCGTGAAGTTCCACAAGGATTTCGCGCCGGATAACGTGATGCTGGGGCTGGAGCAGACCTGGGCGGTGGACCTCACGAACACCAAGCGGCGGCTCGCGGCCCTCGACCTGTCGCACTTTCTTGTCGCGGCCACCCGGCAGGCCGGGCCGATCGAGGGGCCGCGCGACGCGGGCGGCGTGCCGCTGCTGCTCTCCGACCCGTTCCTCGACGGCTATGCCGCGGAGCAGGCCACGGAGGTGCGGGAGCTCACCGCCCTCTTCACCCGCTGCTGGCTCGCGCAGAAGATCGGCCGCGGCATCGTCCACAGCGGCTTCGGCAAGATCGCGGGCAATGTCGCCCAGTATCAGGAGCTTCTGGCAAGGCGGGAGAGGAACGCGGCCTGACGGTCGTGGAAGTCCCGCGCGATCTCCAGCTCGAACGCGTCGAACACGTGGATGCCGCCGGGGGCGACGTGCAGCTCCGCCGCATTCCCCGCCCCGGCCCAGCGCGCCGCCATCATCAGCGTGTCGTCGATGAGCGGATCCATCGTGCCAACCTGGAACAGCGCCGGCGGCAGGTCGCGGAGGTCGGCGTGAAGCGGTGACGCCGCCCGGCGCCCCGCCGCATCCAGCGCCAGGTTGTCCACGAACCACCGGATCGTCGGGGTCGAGAGCACCAGTTGCTCCTCCCCCCCAATTCGCCGCCGAAGGCGTCAGATCAAGGTCGAAACAGCCGTAGTTCAGCACCACGCCCGCCACACCGCGCCCGCGCAGACGCAGCGCGAGCAGCGCCGACAGGTGCCCCCCGGCGGACTCGCCGCCAATGAGGAACGGCCCCTCGCCGAACGGGCGGTCGGCCAGCAGATGCTCCGCCGCCGCCACGCAATCCTCGAAACAGGCGGGCCACGGATGCTCTGGTGCCAGCCGGTACTCCACCGAAGCGACCGTCAGCCCCGTCCGCTCCGCGATCCGCTGGTTGATCCGGTCGTAGTGCGACGGACGCCCCAGCGTCCAGCCGCCGCCATGGATGTGCAGGTAAACGCCCGGCCCCACGCCTGGCGAGATCCGCAGCCGCCCCTCGTCGAAGTCGTGCCAGTGCGAGCCATCATCCGGCCCCGCGACCGGGAACACGCCCTTCCCCTCATCGCGGGCCTGCCGCGTGAGCTCCGGCGGCACGGTGTGGGTCGGCGGCAGCTCCGCCACCTCCTCCCGGAACCTCTTGAGGAAAGCCTGCGTCTCGGCGGAGATGGCGTCGGGGCGGAACAGCGCGGGGTCGATCTGCATGGGCGGCAGCCTAGCCACGCCTTGGCACGCCCGTCCAGCCGCGCTCAGCTCTCATCGACCAGCCGCACGATCAGGCCGTCGCGCACGGTGAACGCGCTTGCGCCCGAGAACCTCAGCTCCTGCCCCGCGCGCCAGCCGTTCTCCATGTCCTGCGCCACGGTCGCGGTGAACTCGATGTCGAGCACGGAGAGGTCGTCGACCACGATGTAGTTGAGCACCGACTGCCGCCTCGCGCTGAACGCCGCGGCCCCCTGCCGGGCAAGCTCCTCGAACGCCGCGCGCCCCGTCAGCTCAATCGTCTCGGAGCCGGAGGAGATGTTGCGGAACGACACGTCCTCGGCGAGACACGCCAGCATGCCCTCCACATCCCGCTTGTTGTAGGCGGACAGGTAACGGACCACGACCTCCGGTAGATCGCGCACGTGCTAGAGGGCGCTCGCCCGCAACAGCCGCTGGCGGGTCGGCGGGATACCCTTGATCTCCAACCCCGTGAAGACGTGCAGCGTCTTGAGGTCATCGTCGACCACCGCATGATCGCTGACCCAACCGCCCATCACGAGGTAGGTCCGCAAAAGCGGCGGCATCCCCTTCATCGCCCGCTTCAGATCGGGCTTGCGCAGGCGCAACTGCTTGGCGAAGCGGAAGACCTTGGGCGCCTTGACCCGCGGCAGCCAGCGCTTGGGCGCGAGGTGCTTGTCCTTCAGGAGCGCGAAGGCATCCATGTAGGCCTCTGCTTCCGTCCCGTGGAAGGAGGAGCAGCCGAACAGCATCTCCACCTCGTGCTCGTCCACGAAGCGGACCATCGCGGCCCAGGCGATGCGCAGGATGTCTGGGTCCCGCCAAGCGGGATCGATGCAGAACCGCCCCATCTCGACCATCGTGCCGGGATAGTCCTTCAGCGCGTCGAGCTCATAGTACTGCGCCGAGTAGCTCTCACCGATCTCGCTGCCGGTCTCGAACGGAAGCAGGCGGTAGCAGCACACCAGCGTGCCCGACTTCGCCTCCTCGACCAGCACGTGGGTGCACCGATCGTCGAAGTCATCGGCATCTATGCCGCCGCCCTCCCCGCGGAAGGTGCGGAAGCGCAGCTGCTGCGCAGCGGCGATGTCGTCCGGCGTTTCGGCGAACCGAACCCGGTAGCGCCCGCGTGCGAAAATGGCCATGGCTTCCTCCCCGCTGCGGAAGACCTATATCTGCCATGAGATTGGCGACACCGACGCATGATGCAAGGAAAACAACAGTGATGCACGAAAAGTTCACGAAAACGGACGCCGAATGGCGTGCGGAACTGAACGATCTCGAATACAAGGTGCTGCGCAGGAAGGGGACGGAGCGGGCGGGAAGCCATGACGACTTCCCAAAGAGCCCCGGCATCTTCCACTGCCGCGGTTGCGGACAGGAACTCTTCACACAGGATGCCAAGTTCGAAAGCGGCACGGGCTGGCCGAGCTTCGTCGAGCCGATCCGGCCCGATGCGGTGGAGGAGCATGATGACCGCAGCTTCTTCATGCGCCGCACCGAGGTCGTGTGCGCGCGCTGCGACGGCCATCTGGGCCACGTCTTTCCGGACGGGCCGGCGCCAACCGGCCTGCGTTACTGCATGAACGGCGTGGCCCTCACCTTCGCGGAGGAGAAGGACGCCGCCAAGACCGGCTGAGCGTTACGGCGATCCACCGTCACCCAACAGACCGGCCGGGTTGAAGATGTTGCCCAGAAGCTGCTGCACGACCGAAAGCTCGGAGCCGAACGTCTCCGTCGTGCGGCTGACGAACTCGACCTCCCGGCCGTCGGCAAGGGTATACTCGGTGACGTCGCGCACCACGGACTGCTCGTCGAACTGCACGGCGACGACCCTGCGTTCGATCACCTCGGGCGCGTTGTAAAGATAGGTGCGCGTCGTCGTAGCGACATAATACCACTCGTCGTTCTCCAGGATCCCGCTGTCACCGGGCCGGCCAAGCTTGCGCGCAACGGTCTGGCGTGTGTCGATGCCCACCTCGACCGTATTCAGAATTTCGGCCTGTGGCGCGTAGCCGTGGCTTCGGAAACTCGGCGCGCACGCGGTCAGCAGGGCCGCGGAGGCGGTAGCGATGAAAATGGCGCGGCGCATCGTCCGATGGGTCTCCCTCAGGGTCGCTATTGTCTTCCCGACCTACCCCGCACATCTTCTGCTGACAAGATCACCCGGAACGAGCTGCCGCAGCGATTCCGAAGGGAGGAGCAGCCATGGCCCGCGCGAAAGCCCCAAACCGCCCGCTCGAATTCACCCGCCCGCACATGCCGCACCGCCTCGCGCGCGAGGGTCGCATGGAGTTCGACGAGACCGCGACCGAGGAGGAACGCGCCGCTCTCGCGACTCTTTTCGACGCCCGCTCCGTCGACCGCTTCCGCTTCCGCGGGCATGTCGATCCCCTCGCCGATGGCGCCCTGCGGCTGGAAGGGCGGCTGGACGCCACCGTGATCCAGAGCTGCGTCGTCACGCTGCAGCCCGTCACAGCCCGCATTTCGGAGGAGGTCCGCCGGCTCTACCTGCCCGATCTGGATCCCGAACAGGTGGATTTCGACGCAGATGAGGAGGATGAGGTCGAGGCGATGCCCCGCACGCTCGACCTCGGGCTCGTCGCGATCGAGGCCGCGGCCCTTGCCTTGCCCGCCTATCCGCGGGCCGAGGAGGCAGAGCAGGCGTCCGACGCTGCGCCGCAGCCCGACGCAGTCGAGGGTGAGCGGCCCTTCGCGGCGCTGGCCGCGCTCAAGGAGAAACTGGGAGGCGGCTCGTAAGAATCCCCTTGCGCCTGCGCCGCGGATGCGTATTTTGCCGCTCTCATTCGGATACGGCGTCTGCACCCTTGCGCAAGACCGCGCAACCGCAGCCGCTTCGCGAAATTCCGGGGCCTTCAGGATCGCCCCGACAGTGATCGAGGTTGAGACATGGCAGTCCCCAAGAGCAAGGTGACGCGCTCCAAGCGTGGCATGCGCCGCGCCCATGACGCGCTGGTGGCGGCGAACCCCAACGAGTGCGCGAACTGCGGCGAGCTTCGCCGCCCGCACCACGTGTGCCCGTCCTGCGGCCACTACGCAGATCGTGAAGTCGTCGCACTCGCCGACGAAATCGATCTGGACGAGGACGCTGCGTAAGTTTAGCTGGTAGGCCAAGACGTAACGGACGCGCGGGGTGCGCGCGTCCCGAAAGGCGACCAGAACTCCATGGCACGCAACATCGTTATATCGATCGATGCCATGGGCGGCGACTCGGGTCCTTCCGCCATCGTCGGTGGAATGGTGAAGTCGGCGCAGAAAAACGACGAAATTCGCTACATCGTACATGGGGATGAGGCCGTGCTTCGGCCCCTCGTCGACAAGCGGCGTGAACTCGACGACATCGTCGAGATCCGCCACGCCGTCGGTGTCATCGACATGACCGAAAAACCGGCGCGCGCGATGCGCAACGGCCGCGACAGCTCGATGTGGGCCGCTCTCCAGACCGTCGAGAAGGGGGACGCCACCGTTGCCGTCTCCTGTGGCAACACGGGCGCGCTCATGGCGATCTCCATGCTGCGCCTGCGCCGGGCGCCGGGCGTCGATCGTCCCGCCATCGCCGTTCTCTGGCCCTCGCAGAGCCCCGCGCGCTACAGCATCGTGCTCGACGTCGGCGCCGACATCCGTGCCGATGCGCGCGATCTCGTCCAGTACGCGATCATGGGTACCGAATATGCGCGCCTGGGCCTCGAACTGGACCGCCCGCGCGTGGGCCTGCTCAATGTCGGAACCGAGGAGCACAAGGGCCGCGCCGCCCTGCAGGAGGCGTCAGACGACCTCGAACGGCTTTGCGAGGAGCCCGACTGCCCCTTCGAATATATCGGCTTCGTGGAAGGCGGCGATATCGGCAACGGCAGCGTCGATGTCATCGTCACCGACGGCTTCACCGGCAATGTCGCGCTCAAGACGGCGGAGGGTACGGCGCGCATGATCCGCACCTTTCTGCGCGAGGCGATGGAGCACACGATCTTTTCCCGCATTGGAGCGCTCTTCGCGCTCACCTCGTTACGGCGGCTGCAAAAGCGCCTCGACCCGCGGCGCGTGAACGGCGGCGTGTTCCTGGGCCTCAACGGAGCGGTGGTGAAGTCCCACGGCAGTGCGGACGCAACCGGCGTGTCGGCGGCGATCAAGCTCGCTTTCCGCCTCGCCAAGAACGGGTTCACCGAGCAGGTGGCGGCCCGCGTCGCCGCCCAGTCCGGCAAACCCCACCCGGCCCCCGCGGGCCAGGAAGGCTGACCATGAGCGTCATTCGTGCAGTGCCCGTCGGCTGCGGCCACTATCTGCCCGAACGTGTCGTGCCGAATTCGGAGTTCGAAAAGACGCTCGACACCTCCAACGAATGGATCGTCGCGCGCACCGGGATCGAGCGGCGCCACTTCGCCGCCGAGGGGGAGAAGACCTCCGACCTCGCGATCCGGGCCGCGATGGCCGCGCTGGCGGATGCCGGGATGACCGGTAGCGACCTCGACGCGATCGTGCTCGCCACCGCCACGCCGGACCAGACCTTTCCGTCCACGGCGACCCGCGTGCAATCCGCACTCGGCGCCGGTGGCTACGCCTTCGACATCCAGGCGGTCTGCGCGGGCTTCATCTACGCGCTTGCCAACGCCAATGCCCAGATCGTCTCGGGACAGGTAAAGCGCGTGATGGTCATCGGGGCGGAGACGTTCTCCCGCATACTCGATTTCACCGACCGTGCGACCTGCGTGCTCTTCGGCGACGGCGCGGGCGCCCTGATCCTCGAGGCGCGGGAAGGAGCAGGGGGGCCTGAGGATGCCGGCATCCTGTCGAGCGACCTCAACTCCGACGGCCAGTTCAACGACCTGCTCTATGTGGACGGCGGGGTCAGCTCCACCGGAACGGTCGGGCATCTCAGGATGCAGGGCCGCGAGGTCTTCAAGCACGCCGTCACCAAGCTTTCCGCCTCCGGCATGGCAGCGATGGAGCAGGCGGGCGTGACCCCGGCGGACGTCGCCCTCGTGGTGCCCCACCAGGCCAATCTGCGTATCATCTCCGCCGTCGCGCAAAAGATGGGCCTTTCGATGGAGCGTATCGTCGTCACCGTACAGGAGCACGGCAACACGTCGGCGGCCTCGATCCCGCTCGCCATGTCCGAGGCCCGGCAGGACGGACGCATAAAGACAGGCGACCTGATCCTGATGGAGGCGATCGGCGGCGGCCTCGCCTGGGGCGCCGCGCTCATGCGCTGGTGAACCCACGCTTGCGGTTCTCCGCGCAACCCGTTGTTATTGACTCTCTTTCCCAGTTCCCGCACCTTTTTGTCAAATGGCGCAGCGGTATAGGGTGACTCGATGGGTGAGAACACTTTGACGCGGATGGACCTCAGTGAGGCCGTATACCGCGAGGTCGGGCTCAGCCGGAACGAGAGCGCACAGCTCGTGGAGGACGTGCTGAAGCACATGTCCGATGCGCTTGTGCGCGGCGAGCAGGTGAAGATCTCGTCCTTCGGAACCTTCTCCGTACGTGACAAATCGGCCCGTGTCGGCCGCAACCCCAAGACGGGGGAGGAAGTGCCGATCGAGCCGCGCCGCGTGCTCACCTTCCGCCCGTCGCACCTGATGAAGGAGCGCGTGGACGCCGGGAACAAACGGTAATCCGCGCGACGTTCCTGTATGGAGAAGTCGCCACAGGCATTCCGCACGATCTCGGAAGTTTCGTCCATCGTCCAGGTGCCCGCCCATGTCCTCCGCTTCTGGGAGGGCAAGTTCACGCAGGTCCGCCCCATCAAGCGGGGCGGCGGCCGGCGCTACTACCGGCCCGAGGACGTGCAGCTTCTGATCGCGATCAAGGAGCTGCTCTACACCGAGGGGCTGACGATCCGCGGCGTGCAGAAAATGCTGCGCGAACAGGGGGTCAAGACGCTGTCACACCGCTTCTCGCCGGACAGCGTGGCGATGGACGATTTCGGGGGCCGCGCGGATGAAGCCGCGCGCGAGGACGACGAGACCGACGATCTGTGGAATGACGTCCCGGCCGAGGGGCTGGCGACCGAGGAAGAGGACACGCGCATGAGCGAACCCGCGATGAAGCACACGGTCGAGCCCGCCGGCGATCCGGCGCGGGCGGCCAAGATGCGCTCCGTCCTCACCCGGCTGGAAGCGCTGCGGGCGCGCATGGTCGCCCACCCCGCGCCGGACCTCGGCGAGTGAGCGAAAACGGCCTTGAAGCGTCCCGCGCTTTCGGGCACAACCCGGCGCACGGTCGGGCTATAGCGCAGTCTGGTAGCGCGTCCGTCTGGGGGACGGAAGGTCGTGAGTTCGAATCTCGCTAGCCCGACCATCAGGATTTTCAGCGCCATGGCCCCCAGCCATGGCGCTTTTCATATGCGGAGAGCTCCATGAGCGAACCGGTCGGCGTCCTCCCCTCCCAGGCCATCGCGGGCATGATCGAGCGCGGCGCGATCCGCGCCACTGAGCCGATCCCGGAGGAGCAGATCCAGCCCGCGAGCCTCGACCTGCGGCTGGGGCGTGTCGCCTACCGCGTCCGCGCCTCCTTCCTGCCGGGCGACGGCACGGTGGAGGACCGGCTGCCCACATTTTCCATGCACGAGATCAGCCTCGACGGCGGCGCGGTGCTGGAGAAGGGCTGCGTCTACCTCGTGCCGCTGATGGAAAGCCTCGCCCTGCCCCCGTCCATCGACGCCGTGGCGAATGCGAAGAGCTCCACAGGGCGGCTCGATCTCTTCACCCGGCTGATCTGCGACCGGGGTGAGGAGTTCGACCGGATCGATGCCGGCTACGAGGGCCCGCTTTGGGCCGAGATCAGCCCGCGCTCCTTCTCCGTCCTCGTGCGCCCCGGCCTGCGCCTCAACCAGATCCGCTTCCGGCAGGGCAAGGCGGAGCTCGACGACGCGGCTCTCGCGGCCCTGCACGCGGAGACCACGCTGGTCGATGTCCCCGCCCATATCGACGCCGGTCTCGGCTTCTCCGTCGATCTGCGCCCGGCGGAGGGTTCGATTGTCGGCTATCGGGCCAAGCCCCACACAGCGCTGATCGACCTCGACAAGATCGGTCATTACGAGGTGCCGGAGTTCTGGGAGGAGGTCCATGCGAGCGACGGCCGCATTATCCTAGATCCCGGCGCGTTCTACATCCTGGTCAGCCGCGAGGCGGTGCATGTCCCACCGGGCCATGCCGCCGAGATGGCGCCATACCTCGCCATGGTCGGCGAGTTCCGCGTGCACTACGCCGGTTTCTTCGACCCCGGTTTCGGCCATGCGGGCGCCGGCGGCTCCGGCTCCCGCGGCGTGCTGGAGGTGCGCTGCCACGAGGCGCCCTTCGCGCTGGAACACGGCCAGATCGTCGGGCGGCTGGTCTACGAGAAGATGGCCGAACGGCCCGCGAAGCTTTACGGTGCAGACATGGGCTCCAACTACCAGGGCCAGGGCCTCAAGCTCTCGAAGCACTTCCGGATGGGGTGAGCTGTCATGGTCGGGCTTGACCCGGCCATCTCCCGGTTTGGGACATCTTCGGATCAGGCCCGAGGATGACGCTTCGGAGTAAACGCCTGAGTAGAATGTGAAAGGCCCCGGATCAGGTCCGGGGCGGTGCCAAGCATTTCAACCCTCCCGGCCGCAGAGCCGGGACCGGCCCGCCAGATCTCAGCCGTCGCGCTCGCGCAGTTCCGCCTCGCGCCGGGCGATCTCTTCCTCGCGGCGCGCCAGTTCCTCCTCACGGTCACGGCGGGCCAGCGCTTCCTCGCGCTGCCGCAGTGCCGCCTCGCGATCTTCCAGCGGGTCGCTGGGGGTAGCCGGGGCCTGTCCGCGCTTCGACATCATCTGGTCCGCCTTGCGGAAGGCGGAGTTCATGCCGCGCCGCATGAGCTGGCGCATCACCATGTTCATGATCTGGTTGACGTTCATTTCCGTTCCCTCACCCGAGTGCGCTCACTCGAACATGTCGTCCTGCTCCTCGACCGGCGCACCGTCCTCGTCCACCTCCGCATCGGGCTCGGAGCCCGGCAGCGGCCGGTTGTCGAGGAGGCCCGCGGCCCTCAGCTCCTTGAGGTCGGGCAGGTCGCGGGCGGTTTCAAGGCCAAAATGCGCGAGGAATCCTTGAGTCGTGGTAAACGTCACCGGCCGACCGGGGGTCTGCCGCCGTCGTCCCAGCTTGATCCAGTCGAGCTCCATCAGCAGGTCGATGGTCCCTTTCGAGACGGAAACACCTCGGATCTCCTCGATCTCCGCCCGCGTCACCGGCTGGTGGTAGGCGACGATCGCGAGCGTCTCGATCGCGGCGCGTGACAGCTTGCGGACCTCCACCGTCTCCTTCTGCATCAGGAAGCTCAGATCGGCCGCGGTCCGAAACGCCCATTCGTCGCCCGAGCGCAGCAGGTGAACGCCCCGCCCCGCATAACGCTTTTGCAACGACACAAGCGCCTGCGCGACATCGCAGCCATGCGGCAGCCGTGTCGCGAGCGCCCGCGTCGACAGCGGCTTCGAGGAGGCGAACAGCACTGCCTCGACCATTCGCTCCTGCTCGGCGAGCGGCGGCGCCTCGAACAGCGTCTCCAGTGCGCCGGGTTCGGAGAGATCGTCCTCGCTCATGCGCGCCTCTTGATCTCGATCCGGCCGAAGGTCTCGCCCTGCCGCAATTCGAGCTGCCCGGCCTTCACCAGCTCCAGCGACGCGGCGAAGGTCGCTGCGGTGGCCGATCGCCGTTTCTTCGGGTCGAGCCGCCAGGCCTCGGGCAGGTAGTCCTCAAGCTCGGACCACTCCATCACCGCGCCGATCAGGCCCTTCATCCGCTCCAGCGCCTGCTCCATCGTGTAGATCGCGCCGCGGTTGTAGTGCAGCGGCTTGAAGTCGTCCCGCGTCTTGATTCGGGCATAGGCGCGCATCAGGTCGACGAGGCTGGCGTCATACTCCACCCGCCGTTTCATCGTGATGTCCTCGGGCTCGCCACGCGCGAGGAAGTCGCGGCCGAGCTGGTCGCGGCCCATCAGCTTCGACGCGACGCGCCGCATCGCCTCAAGCCGTTCGAGCTGGAAAGCGAGATGTGCGGCCAGCTCCTCCCCGCTCGGCCCCTCCTCCTCCGGATCGGGGGGCAGGAGCAAGCGCGATTTCAGGAAGGCGAGCCACGCGGCCATCACCAGATAGTCCGCCGCCAGCTCGATCCGCAGCCGCTTCGCCGCCTCGACGAAGGCGAGATACTGATCCGCAAGCTGCACCATGGAGATCTTGCGCAGATCCACCTTCTGCGTGCGGCTGAGCGTCAGCAAGAGGTCCAGCGGTCCCTCGAAGCCATCCACATCGACGACCAGCGCCTCGGCGGCCAGCCGCTCCTCACGGTCGCGGATCAGGAAGTCGTCAGGCATGCCCGGCCTCCCGCTCCAGCTCGTCGAGCTCAGCACCGAGTTCCGCAACATCCATCGGCGCGGGCGTGACGCGCTGCGCCAGTGCTGCCTGCGCACGGTTGAGAGCTGCTCCGGCGAGCACGGGTGCCGCGCTCGCGACCGCCTCCATCTCCGCCATGTCGCCGTTGCAGTGCAGGATCATGTCGCAGCCCGCCGCAATCGCCCGCTCGGTCCGCTCGGCGAAGGAGCCCGACAGCGCCTTCATCGACAGATCGTCGGTCATCAAGAGGCCGACGAAGCCAAGCCGGTCGCGAATATGGGTGACCACGTCCGCGCTCATCGTCGCGCAGTTCTCACGGTCGATGGCCTCGTAGACGATGTGCGCCGTCATCGCCATGCCGGTCTCGATCAGGCCGGTGAAGGGAGCGAAGTCCGTGTTCATCAGGTCGGTCAGGCCGGCCGTGACCACGGGCAGTTCCTCATGACTGTCGACCAGGCCGCGGCCATGGCCGGGAATGTGCTTGGCAATGGGCAGCACGCCGCCCGCGAGCAGCCCTTCGGACACGGCCTTCCCGATCTCCGCCACCGCCTTCGGATCGGTGCCGTAGCAGCGGTTGCGCAGGAAGGCGTGGGTGTCGTCGCGGGCGAGGTCGAGCATCGGAGCGCAGTTCACGTCGATGCCCACGCCGAGCAGCTCGTGCGCGATGTAGCGGTAGCGCTTGCGCATCGCGTCCGCCCGCCGGCTCTCGGGCAGGTGTTCCACGAAATCGAGCGGCGGCATCCACTCGCGGAAATGCGGGCCGCGCAGGCGCTGGACCCGGCCGCCCTCCTGATCGATCAGGATCGGTACGTCGCGATCCATCAGCTCCCGCAGCTCGGAGGTCAGCGCCCGGATCTCTTCCGGAGTGCCGAGGTTGCGGTCGAAGAGGATGAATCCCCACGGGTCGGCCTCTTGGAAGAAGGCCCGCTCCCGTTCCGATGGCATCTTGCCCTCGAGCCCGAAGATCGCGGCCATCGTCATCGTTTCTGCACCGGGATGCACTGAAGCCCACGTGCGACGAGTGCGGCACAGGCCGCCCGCGTCTCGGTCTCGCTGTCGAAGCCCACGGCACGCAGGCGGTAGAGCGTGCGCCCGCCGGAGGTCGTCTGCTCGATATAGCGCAGCTTGCCCGTCAGCAGGTCCGGCTGCGCGTCGAGGATGCCCGCCCATTGAAGCAGGGCCACCTGCTCGCTGTCGAAGGCGCCGAGCTGGATCATATGTGCACCCGTGTCGATGGCGTCCGCCTCGATGGCGACGGGCTGTTCGGGTTCCGGCGCGGGGCGGCGACCCGGCTCCAGCCCGCCCGGCCGTCCGCGTGGCACGATGCTGACCACGGGCGCATTTGGCAGCGCGCGGCCTGCTGCGGGGTCGACGGGCTCCTCGTCCTCGGCGACTTCCGACTCCTCGTCGGCCGCCGGCACTTCGATCACCGCCTGCGGCAGGGCGGCGGTGACGATCTCCGGATCCATCGGATCGGGGGCCAGCGTCACATCCTCGGGGCCGACCTCGCGCACATCGCCTGCGATCACCTCGTTGACCTCCAGCCCCTGGTGCGGCGCGACCGTGCCGCCGGGATCCTCCGGCTGCACCCGCGCGGGGCCCGCCTGCGCCATGATGATGGGAACCTGGGTCACGTCCTGCGTGCCCATCCGCCAAAGCCAAAGTCCCAGGATCACGAGCAGCGCGACCGACATGACCGCGCCCGCGGCCCGCCCGATGCGACCCCACAGCCCGTTCGATTCCGTCGCGAAGTCCGCCTGATCGCGCATATACCTGTCCTCTGCCGACACCTTATCTGGTGTCCGGCCCTGCTCCAACCCCGAAATAGGGGGCCGTCTGACGCGGCCCCTCCGGTGTTGCACGCTTTAGCGCATCTCGTTCATCGGGGTAACGCCGAGGATACCAAGTCCCGCCGCGATCACAAGCTGACAGGCCCGGATCAGCGCCAGCCGTGCCCTTGTCGCATCGGCGTCGTCCTGCAGGAATCGCAGGCCCGGCTCGTCGTTCCCTCGGTTCCACAGCGCGTGGAATTCGGAGGCGAGATCGTAGAGGTAGAAGGCCACCCGATGCGGCTCATGCGTTCGCGCCGCGGTCTCCAAGAGGCGCGGCCACTCGGCGATCTTGCCGATCAGCGCCAGCTCCGCCTCGTGGGCCAGACCCGACAGATCCGCCTCGGCCAACGCCGCGTCATCCGCCGGGATCTCCGCCTTGCCGAGCACGCTGTAAATTCGCGCATGGGCGTACTGCACGTAGAAAACCGGATTGTCCTTCGACTGCTCCAGCGCCTTGTCGAAGTCGAAGTCCAGCGGCGCGTCGTTCTTGCGCGTCAGCATGATGAAGCGGGTGACGTCCTTGCCGACCTCATCCACCACGTCGCGCAGCGTGACGAACGTCCCCGCTCGCTTCGACATCTTGAAGGGCTCGCCGTTCTTGTAGAGCTTCACGAGTTGCGTGAGCTTGATGTCGAGTGGCACCTCCCCGTCCGACAGCGCGCTGACCGCCGCCTTCATCCGCTTGACATAGCCGCCATGGTCCGCGCCGAAGACGTCGATGAGCTGGTCGAAGCCCCGCTCGATCTTGTCGTAGTGATAGGCGATGTCCGGGGCGAAATAGGTCCACGCCCCGTCCGACTTCTTCACCGGCCGGTCCACGTCGTCGCCATGCTCCGTCGAGCGGAACAGGGTCTGCTCGCGCGGCTCCCAGTCCTCGGGCAGCTTGCCCTTGGGCGGCTCCAGCACGCCCTGGTAGATCAGGCCCTTGTCGTCGAGCGACTGCAGCGCCCCCTCGATCCGGCCCGTGCCATAGAGCGACTTTTCGGAGAACCACTCGTCCATCTCGACGCCCAGCGCTTCGAGGTCCTCCCGGATCATCCTCAGCATCTCGGCCGTCGCGAACTCGCGCACGACCGGCAGCCATTCTTCGTTGTTGTGAGCGAGCAGGTTGTCGCCATGCGCCTCCTTCAGCGCCTCGCCGATCGGGATCAGGTAGTCGCCGGGATAGAGCCCCTCGGCGATCTCCGGCTCCAGCCCGTGCGCCTCGCGGTAGCGCTCATAGGCCGAGCGGGCAAGCACATCGACCTGCGCCCCGCCATCGTTGATGTAGTATTCCCGCGTGACGGCGTAGCCCGCGAAGTCGAGCAGGCTCGCCAGCGCATCGCCAAAGACCGCCCCCCGGGTATGACCCACGTGGAGCGGCCCGGTGGGGTTGGCGGAGACATACTCCACGTTCACCTTCTGGCCCGCGCCCATGGACGAGCGCCCGTAATCCGCGCCCGCCTCCAGCACGCTCGGGATCACCCGCTGCCACTGACCTTGGGCGAGCCGCAGGTTGAGGAAGCCCGGCCCCGCAACCTCGGCACTCGCGATCCGGTCATCGGCGGCGAGCTTGCCGGCCAGCGTCTCCGCGATATCCCGCGGCTTCATCTTCGCCGGTTTGGCCAGCACCATCGCCGCATTCGTTGCCATGTCCCCATGCGCCGGATCGCGCGGCGGCTCCACCGCCACGTTTCGCAGGTCGAGACCCTCGGGCAGCGCCCCCTCGGCCGCCATGGCCTCGAGGCTCTTGAGCACCAGCGTCTTGATCTCGGCAAACAGGTTCATGCGTCTCTCCTTCGCCCGCGCGGTTTAGCACCGGGGGTGGGGAGGTCAACGGATTGGTGCGCGCGTGGTGCGGCAGAGCCGAGGGCCGCGCCACGCGCTGTGATGCTCAGGTGCGAATAAACCCACACTATAGGACAAGCACAGTGGTTCCGATCGCACAAAAGGGTGGCGAAACTAAGCCAATGGATTGCGACAGAAACACACCGCAAGCTCAACCGCGCCATACAGAAAAGGACATAAAAGCAATGACCAAACATCACTGCGAGGCAGCAGTCGTATTCATAATTTGCGCTACGTTTGTTGCCTCGATCTGCATCGGAGCGAGCGTGGCAGAGCTTTGCATCGGAGCCAAGATGATCAACCAGAGCATCAAGTACCGTCAACGCTCAAATAGAACGTAACCGGATCGAGGACGTTGCCCTCGTGAGTTCATGCAAGGCCAACAGCGCCGATTGGAGCGTAAACGAGCCGCCCGGAGGAGCCGCCAGCCAAAGCAGTCATTCAGCTTGATACCGCCCCGGACCTGATCCGGGGCCTGCTGCAGCGAAGCGCGTCCGTCCCAGAAAGGTTCCGGTGCTTCAGCCGGGACGGTGGCGAGAGAATGTCATCGTCGGGCTCGACCCGGCCATCTCCGGGAACTGGTGATCCTCGAGTCCGGCCCGAGGATGACGCGCCGAAAAGCTCACCCCCGCCCCATCGGCCCGCGCAGCTTCCGGTGCTCTTCCAACGCGAAGCGGTCCGTCATGCCCGCGATGTAGTCCGCTACCACCCGCGCCCGGATCGTTTCGGAGCGGGCGTCGCAGGCCGCGTCGCGCCAGTCGTCGGGCAGCATACCGGGGTCGTCCATGAAATCCTCGAAGAGTTCGCGGACCACGCCCGTCGCCTTCCGCCGCATCCGGCGCACCGACCAGTGGCGGTACATGCGCGTGAAGAGAAACGCCCGGATCACCTTCAGATCGGCCCAGAGCGCGTCGGAGAAGCGCACCACCGGATGCCCCAGCGCCCGCACCTCCGCCGCACTCTTAGGCGCTGTCTCGCGCAAGAGCCGGGCGCTTTCCCGCAGCACATCCTCCACCATCACGCCGAAGACGCGGCGCAGCGCCTCGTGCCGCCGCCGTTCCGCATCGAGACCCGGCCAGCGGCGATCCACCTCGGCAAAGCACCGCCCGACGATGGGCAGATCACAGATGTCCTCGACCGTAAATAACCCCGCCCGCAGCCCGTCATGCAGGTCGTGGTTGTTGTAGGCGATGTCATCGGAGATCGCGGCGACCTGCGCCTCGGCCCCCGAATGGGTCTCCAGCTCCAGATCATGCCGCGCATCGTAATCGGCTAGCGCAAAGGGCAGCTCGCCCATCACCGGACCGTTATGCTTCGCTATCCCCTCCAACGCTTCCCAAGTCAGGTTCAGCCCGTCCCACTCCGCATAGTGCCGCTCCAAATCTGTCACGATCTTCAGCGCCTGCGCGTTGTGGTCGAAGCCGCCATAGGGCGCCATGACCTCGGCCAGCGCATCCTCGCCCGTATGCCCGAACGGCGTGTGGCCGAGGTCGTGGGCCAGCGCCACCGCCTCGGCCAGATCCTCGTTCAATCCCAGGGTGCGCGACATCGTCCGCGCCACCTGAGCGACCTCCAGCGAATGGGTCAGGCGCGTGCGGAAATAGTCCCCCTCGTGCTCCACGAAGACCTGCGTCTTGTGCTTCAGCCGTCGGAAGGCGGAGCAATGGATGATCCGGTCGCGGTCGCGCTGGAAGCAGGTCCGATGCGCACTCTCCGCCTCGGCATGGAGCCGCCCCCGGCTCTCCTCGGGCACGGTGGCATAGGCGGCGTGCATGGCTCCCTCCCTTGCGGCGTGGCCGCGCACGGCCTATTTCGGGGTGAAAGCACGATGCCGTTGAGGACGCAACCGATGGACCTCTCCCTGCCGCCCAAAGTCAGCGACCGCGCCTTCGCGCGCCTCGCCGAGATCAACGCCGAAACCGGCGCGCCCAAGGCTCTTCGCGTGGCCGTTGAAGGGGGCGGCTGCTCCGGCTTCCAGTACGACATCAAGCTCGAGGATACGCAGGCGGCCGACGACCTTGTGCTGGAAAAGGACGGGCAGAAGGTGCTGATCGACGAGATCTCCCTCCCCTTCCTTGCGAACGCGGTGATCGACTTCACCGAGGAACTGATCGGCGCCCGCTTCGTCATCGAGAACCCCAACGCCACGTCGAGCTGCGGCTGCGGCACCTCCTTCTCCATGTGAGCCGACGATGTTCGAGATAGCACCGGTCGAGGGAGGCATCGTCGAGCTGACGGTCACCGGCCGGATCGATGCGGATTCGATGCGCGACGGGCTCAACGCGCTCTGGGGAGCGCTGGAACCGGTAGAGAGCGCCCGCCTGCTCCTGCTCTACAACGACTGGGAGTTGCCCACCGCCGGGGCCCTCGCCGTGGAGTTCGGCCAGCTCGGCCGCGCCTTGTCCATCCTCGCGAAGGTCGACCGCGCCGCCCTCGTCTCCAACCAGGATTGGCTGCGCCGCGTGGCGGAGATCGAGAGCGCGCTGATCCCCGGCCTCGAGATCCGCACCTACGTGCCCGAGGACGAAGCCGACGCCCGCGCTTGGCTCGCCGAAGCCTGACCCGTTCTCTCTTCCCAAAATGTCCCCGCCGGAGGCACCCGCCGCTTGGCCGCAGCACTGCCGGCCGCTAAGGGAGAGGGAACCGCAGGAGGGCCCCATGATCGTCGCGAGCTTCAACATCAACGGCATCAAGGCGCGCCTGCCCGCCCTCCTCGACTGGCTGAAGGAGGCCGAGCCTGACGTTGCCTGCCTGCAGGAAATCAAGTCCGTTGACGAGGGCTTCCCCCGGCAGGAGATCGAGGATCTCGGCTACAACGTCGAGACCCACGGGCAGAAGGGCTTCAACGGCGTCGCCATCCTCTCGAAACGCCCCATGGAGGACGTCACCAGGGGCCTTCCCGGAGACGACAGCGACGAACAGGCCCGCTATATCGAGGCGACGGTCGAGGGCATCCGCATCTGCGGCCTTTACCTGCCCAACGGCAACCCGGCCCCGGGGCCGAAGCACGACTACAAGCTCGCCTGGATGAAGCGCCTGCAGGCCCGCGCCGAGGAGCTGCTCGCCTCCGAACAGCCCTTCCTGATGGCGGGCGACTACAACATCATTCCGCAGGCCGAGGATGCTGCCCGCCCCGACGCCTGGCGCGACGACGCGCTCTTCCGCCTCGACAGCCGCGAGGCGTGGCGCAACATCGTCAACCTCGGCCTGACCGACGCCCTGCGCGCCACGACGCATGCGCCCGAGACCTACACCTTCTGGGACTACCAGGCCGGTGCGCGGCAGAAGAACGACGGCATCCGCATCGACCATGTCCTGCTGAGCCCGCAACTCGCCGACCGCCTCGCCGCCTGCGAGATCGATGCCCATGTCCGCGATCGGGAGAAGCCGTCGGACCACGTCCCGATCAAGGTCACGCTCGAGCTCTAGACCCGGCACCCGCGGCCGGCGCGGGACTTGCGTGTTCGGACAACGACGAAAGCCCCTTCCAGCTTGCCCAAATATCCCTGCCGGAGGCGCACGCCGCTCACCCCGCGGTGACGTCGTGGCCGTAGAGCCAGTCGAAGCGCCGTGCGGCGAAGCCCGGGGCGACGCTGCCCACCATCCGCATTCCAAGCTGTACCACCGGCCGAACGAGGCCGCCGAGATGGTCCAGCCGGCCCTGCACCACCGCCGCCCGCTGCACACGGGTCGCCCGGTCGATGCGGCGCGCGGCGTAGGTCTCGAGGCCGTGCAGCCCGCTGCGCCCGACCGCATCTGCCAACACCCAGGCATCCTCGACCGCCTGCGTCGCGCCTTGTGCCAGGAACGGCAGCATCGGGTGACAGGCATCGCCGAGCAGCACGAGCCGGCCCAGATGCCAGCGCGGCAACGGCGCGTGGTCGAAGAGGCCCCAGAGCCAGGTCTTCTCCACCCGCGCGAGCACTGCCTCCGCCTCCGCATTCCAGCCGGCGAAGGCCGTGCGCAGGTTGTCGGGGTCGTCCTCCTCGAACCAGCCCTCGCCGCGCCAATCCGCCCGCTTCGCGACCGCGACCACGTTGGCGAGCGACCCGTCGCGGAGCGGATAGGTCACGAGATGCCGGTCCGGACCCATGGTCAGATGCGTGACCGGCGGCAGGGCCGGATCGCGCGGGACCAGCGCGCGCCAGGCGACATGGCCTGTATAGCGCGGGACGGAACCCTGTCCGATCTCCGCGCGCAGGGCGGACCGCACGCCGTCTGCCCCTACCACCATGTCGAAGGGCTCGCCCTCGACCTCCCCCTGCACGGCGCCGCCCGCCGCGATCTCCCGGCCCAGGCGCAGCTCCACGCCGGCGTCTTTCACCGCCGCAGCCAGCACGTCGACGAGGTCGGCCCGGTGCAGGTTGACCATCGGGGCACCCCAGCGCGCCTCCGCCGCCGTTCCCATCGGCAGGCGCATCAGCGGGCGGCCCGCGTCGTGGTCGCGCAGCTCCACGACCTCGGGCACCACACCCGCCGCCCGCACCGCATCCGCGATGCCGAGGGCGGCCATCACCTTCATCCCGTTGGGGCCGAGCTGCAGTCCCGCCCCCACCTCGCCCAACTCCGGCGCCCGCTCGAACAGGACCACCTCGCAGCCGCGCCGCGCCAGCGCCAGCGCCGCCGTCAGCCCGCCGATCCCGGCGCCGATCACCGCCGCGCGCCGCACCTCGCCCATCATGCCCTCCATCGAAAAGGGGCGGCCCCGTCACCCGGAGCCGCCCCTGCAAAATCCGCCGCTGCGTCCGCGCTCAGCGGTCGTCGCGGTAGACCCGTTCCTTGCGCTCGTGACGCTCCTGCGCCTCGAGGCTCATCGTCGCGATCGGGCGTGCATCCAGCCGCTTGAGGCTGATCGGCTCGCCCGTGACGTCGCAATAGCCATAGGTGCCGTCCTCGATCCGGCGCAGGGCCGAGTCGATCTTGGCGACCAGCTTGCGCTGGCGGTCGCGGGTCCGAAGCTCCAGGGCCCGGTCCGTTTCCTCGCTGGCCCGATCGGCGACATCGGGAATGTTGCGCGTCCCTTCCTGCATGCCGACCACCGTGTCCTTGGAGTCGGAGAGGAGTTGCGCCTTCCACTCGAGCAACTTGCGGCGGAAGTACTCGAGCTGACGGTCGTTCATGAAGGGCTCGTCCTCGGCCGGTTTGTAGTCCGAGTCCAGAACCAGTTCCGCTTTCATCGTGATCACCCTACGTTTCACGTCGAGCGGGAGCGCTGCCTTGAAGGGCAAATCCCACTCGCCCCATCCCTCTGGTGGCAGGGCATAAAGCGAAAACCTGCCGATGTCACGCCTGAAGTGGCAGGTCGGAACCGCGGCATTAACGTTGGTTAAACCCCGTTCAATAGGTTGCGGGGAAAAACGTTGCGGCAGCGCGCGAAGCTCGGGACGCCGCGTCGCACGGCGACTCACCCCGGGGCAATTGCGTGGAGCGCCCCTTCCGTGCCATGCAACGCGGCGACAGCACAGAAGAGGGGGCCGCTCGTGAAGTTCGAGGGAACAAAGGATTACGTCGCCACCGGCGATCTGACCGTCGCCGTCAACGCGGCGATCGCGCTCGAACGCCCGCTCCTCGTCAAGGGTGAGCCCGGCACCGGCAAGACGGAGCTCGCGCGGCAGGTGGCCGGCGCCCTCGGCGTGCCGATCCTTGAATGGACCGTGAAGTCGACGACCAAGGCGCAGCAGGGCCTCTACGAATATGACGCGGTGTCGCGTCTGCGCGACAGCCAGCTGGGCGAGGAGCGCGTCCACGACGTCGCGAACTACATTCGCAAGGGTATGCTCTGGCAGGCCTTCGAGGCAGGCGAGCGCGTCGTCCTCCTGATCGACGAGATCGACAAGGCCGACATCGAGTTCCCCAACGACCTCCTGCAGGAACTCGACCGGATGGAGTTCCACGTCTACGAGACCGGGGAGACGATCCGGGCGCGGCACCGCCCCATCGTCATCATCACCTCCAACAACGAGAAGGAGCTGCCCGATGCGTTCCTGCGCCGCTGCTTCTTCCACTACATCCGCTTTCCCGAGCCGGAGGTCATGGCCGCCATCGTCGAGGTCCACTTCCCCGGCATCAAGCAGCACCTCGTGCGCGAGGCGCTCACCCAGTTCTACGAAGTCCGTGAGACGCCGGGCCTGAAGAAGAAGCCGTCGACCTCCGAGGCGCTGGACTGGCTCAAGCTGCTCCTCGTTGAGGACCTGGATCCGGAGGACCTGAAGCGCGACGGCAAGGACGCGCTTCCGAAACTGCACGGCGCCCTTCTGAAAAATGAGCAGGACGTCCATCTCTTCGAACGCCTCGCCTTCATGGCGCGCCGACAGGACCGCTAGGACCGAAGACCGGGGGGTGCGCGCACCCCCTCCGGCCTGCGGCCGTTCACCCCCGCGGATATTTTCCGAAGGAGAAGGGAAGCCGGGAACGCCCGGTACCTGCCCTGCGTTTTTCGGGTGGGTGCAAAGCCCGTTCTTTTTTGGATAATGGAGGAATTGCGATGAACTGGGATCAGGTCGAAGGCAATTGGAAGCAGATGAAGGGGGAGGTCCAGTCCCGTTGGGGCAAGCTGACCGACGACGAAGTGGATCAAGCCGCAGGCAACCGCGAGAAGCTCGAAGGCAAGATCCAGGAGCGCTACGGCAAGACCAAGGAAGAGGCCAAGCGCGAAGTCGACGAGTGGATGGCCAAACACTGAGCCCGGTCCACGCCCCCTAGTCGAACTGCACGTCAGCCGGTCCTCCCTCCCGGCTGGCGATAGCCGCCGCGATATCCCGCACCACTACGCGCGTGGTCGACAGTGGCGGCAGGGCGTCCGGTGCGAAAAACCGCGCGTCGGCAACCTCGAACCCGGCCCGCGCGTCCACGCCCGCCGTCGGTTCGCACAGGAAGAACAGCTTGTAGAAGTCCCGCAGATCCGGATCATAGGGGCCCTTCGCCTTGTGCCGCACGGCGTAGAGCCGGACGACCCGAACCTCCAGCCCCGCCTCCTCCCGGATCTCCTTCACCACGTTTTCGGAGGCAGAGAGCCCCACACCGGCGCATCCGCCCGGCAGGCTCCAGCGCCCGTCCGACCTCTCCTGCACCAACAGGATCTGGCCCTCGACCACGATCGCGCCACGCACATCGACCTTGGGCGTCGCGTATTCGGGCTCCGGCGCCATTAGCCCGGTCACGTGCTCCACCGGCAGATCGGCAAGGTGCGCGAGCATGTACGCCGCGATTCCCGCCATCTCCTCGTACCGCTCCCGGTCGAACGGATCGCGGGTAAAGCTCAGTCCCGTCTGCGCCAGAGCTGCCAGCCGCCGCGACCAGCTCAGCCAGTCCGTTTCCATGCCCGGTCTTCCCCTGCCCCGTCATAGCTCACGATCAAGACGATTTTTCGTGGGCAAGCGGCAGGGCGCCTGCCATAAGGGTCGCGCCCCATCGCGGACCCGTTCATGCTCCAGACCCTCGCCGATCCGATCCTGCCGATCTTCGCGATCCTGGGCTTCGGCGTACTCGCGGGCTCGCGCGACTGGTTCGACGCCGATTTCGCCCGTGGCCTCAACCGCTTCGTGTTCTTCGTCGCCCAGCCGGCGTTGGTCTTCTTCATCGTCGCGCGCGCCCCCTTCGGCGAGTTCGACTATCGCGTCCTCGGCCTCTACCTCGCGTCCGAGATCGCGGTTTATGCCGCCGGCACGCTGATCGCCCACCGCCTGTTCGGGCGGGAGATGCGCGAGGCGCTGCTGATCGGCATGACCTGCGCCTTCGTCAACCATGTCTTCTACATCCTGCCGATCGCGGAGCTGCTCTATGGCGAGGATGCGGCCTTCGCCATCGCGGGCATCATCGTGGTGGACGTCGCACTTCTCTTTTGCGGCACGATGCTGCTGGTGGACCTGATCGGCACCGGCACCAGCCATCCGGCGAAGATCGCGGGCGTGATGCTGCGCAACCCCACCTTCCTCGCCATCCTCGGCGGTCTCGCGGTCTACGCGACCGAACCGCTGGCGCCCCAAGGTGTCTTCACCTTCGCGGAATTCGTGGGCCGCGCGGCCCCGCCGGCCTCCCTCTTCGCCCTCGGGATCATCATGGCAGGCGCCGGACTCCGCCGCCTGGACGGGCTCACGGCGTCGGTGGTCGGCGTGAAGGTGCTCGCCCATCCGATCCTGCTCGCGGCCCTCTTGCTGCTGGTAGAGGTCGACGCGGACAAGGCCGATATCGCGCTGCTGGTCGCCGCGGGCCCGTGCGGGGCCATGCCCTTTGTCATCGCCCTGCAATACGGTGTAAGGACCGACACGATCGCCAAGGCGATCCTGATCTCGTCCGTCCTCACGCTGGTGACCCTCGCATGGCTGACCGCCTGACCATCCGTCCCCTCACCCCCGCCGACGCGCCCGCCTGGCGCGACCTCTGGCGCGCCTACCTCGCGTTCTATGAGACGGAGCGGCCGGAGGAGGTGTACGCCACCTACTGGCAACGGCTGCTGGGCGATGATCCCCACGATTATCACGGCCTGATCGCGCTAGCCGGCGAGCGGCCCGTCGGCCTTGCCCACTACCTCTTCCACCGCCACGGCTGGCGGATCGAGGATGTGTGCTACCTGCAGGACCTCTACGTCGCCCCCGAGGCCCGCGGCACCGGGGCCGGGCGCGCCCTGATCGAGGCGGTATACGCCGCTGCCGACGCCGCAGGCGCCCCCCCCGTCTACTGGACGACGCAGGAGGGCAACGCCACCGCCCGCCAGCTCTACGACCGGATCGCCCGCAATACCGGTTTCATCAAGTACGAACGTTGAAGGAGAGCCCATGTACCTCGTCGCCATCGCCCTTGCCGGCGCCCTGATCGGCGGCTGGCGCGCCAAGAAGCGCGGCGGCAAGCCCGGTGACATCGCCACCTGGGCCATCGGGCACGGCATCGCCTTCGTGATCGCGGTCGTCGTGGTGCTGATGCTCTACGATTTCATCACCAACTGGTTTATCTGAGACGACATGTTCCTGCGCTTTTTCGACAACCTCAGGATGGCGAAGCTCCCCGTCTCCCTGCGCGAGTATCTTACGCTGCTCGAGGCGATGGAGGACGGCGTCGTCATGTACGACGTGGAGGGCTTCTACTACCTCGCCCGCGCCGCGCTGGTGAAGGACGAGCGCAACATCGACCGGTTCGACCAGGTCTTCGCCCACACCTTCAAGGGGATGGAGGCGATCAGCACCGCCGAGATGCTAGAGGCGATGGACCTTCCCGACGAGTGGCTGCGCAAGATGGCCGAAAAGCACCTCACGCCCGAGGAGATGGCCGAGATCGACGCCCTCGGCGGCTTCGAAAAGCTGATGGAAACGCTGCGGGAACGCCTCGCCGAACAGGAGAAGCGCCATCAGGGCGGCAACAAGTGGATTGGCACCGCCGGCACCTCCCCCTTCGGCGCATATGGCTACAACCCCGAGGGCGTGCGCATCGGCCAGAAGGAAAGCCGTCACCAGTGCGCGGTCAAGGTCTGGGACAAGCGCGAGTTCCAGGATTTCGACGACACGCGCGAGCTCGGCACCCGCAACATCAAGGTGGCCCTGAAGCGCCTGCGCCGCTGGGCCCGCGACGGGGCTGCCGACGAGCTCGACCTTCCCGGCACGATCCGCGCCACGGCCGAGCACGGCTATATCGATGTGCAAACCCGGCCCGAGCGGCGCAATGCGGTCAAGGTCCTGCTCTTCCTCGATGTCGGCGGCTCGATGGACCCGCATATCCGCGTGGTGGAGGAGCTCTTTTCCGCCGCGAAGACGGAGTTCAAGCATTTCGAGCATTTCTACTTCCACAACTGCCTCTACGAGGGCGTGTGGAAGGACAATCGCCGCCGCTGGACCGAGCAGACCCCGACGTTGGAGATCCTGCGGACCTACGGTCCCGACTACCGCTGCATCTTCGTCGGCGACGCCAGCATGTCGCCCTACGAGATCGCCTATCCCGGCGGCGCGAACGAGCATTGGAACGCAGAGGCCGGGCAGGTCTGGCTGCAGCGGGCGCGGGAGCAGTGGAAGTCCAACCTCTGGATCAATCCGATCCCGGAGGAGCACTGGAACTACACACACTCCATCCGCATGATCCGCGAGATCTTCGAAGACCGTATGGTTCCGATGACGCTTGAGGGCCTCGACCGCGGCATGCGCGAACTCGTCCGCTAAGCGTCTACTCGCGCCACAAATCCCCTCTCCCATGGGGGGAGGGCTAGGGAGGGGGGAGCCAACAAGCGGCACCGCTCAAATCCCCCGCACCGTCTCGGCTACCACCGCGCGCAGCACCGCCTCCGGCGCATCGGCCCGCACCATCACGCGCAGCCCGAAATAGAACGCGACAAGCTGTGCGGCCTTCACCGCGCGCTTCGCCGGATCGGGGCAGGCCTCCACCAGCGCCGCGGCGAAGATCCGCCGCAGCCGATCCACCATGCGCGAGACCACCTCGCGCGTCTCTGCATCGAGCTGCGCCTGGTCGAGGCTCGCATTGCACAGGAAACAGCCGCGTCGGTCGCCCTCGATCGCCCTGTCCACCGCCTCGGCAAAGAGCCGCGCGAACCGCTCATGCGCCGAGCCCTCGACAAGCAGCGTCTCCCCGGCGGCGATCTCCGTCTCCTCGTAGCGGGCAAGGGCGGCCAGATACATGCCGCGCTTGTCGCCGAAGAGGCGATAGAGACTCTGCTTCTTCAGCCCCGTCGCCGCCTCGACATCCTGCATCGACGCGCCTTCGAAGCCCTTCTCCCAATAGAGCGCCATCAGCGCGTCCCGCGCCGCATCGGGCTCGAAAGTCCTTGGCCGGGCCATCGTGTCGCCCTCCTCCCGCAAACGTTACCGATCGGTCCGTAACTCGGTATTTAACTGATCGGTCCGTAACCCATATGACATGTCATCGGTAGCGACACAATGCCGACAGGACATCAGGGGGCCGCAGCGCCCCGGAAAGGAGAGCCACCATGGCACGCCTGAACACCGTCACCGACGCCGAAGCGAGCGCAGACGCCGCCGCCCTCTTCACCGCGATCGAGGGGAAGGTCGGCATGGTTCCCAACCTCTACCGCGTCACCGGCAACCAGCCCGCCGTGCTCGCCGCCCTGCTGGGTCTGGGCGAGGGGCTCGGCAAGGGCTCGTTCGACGCGAAGACGCGCGAGGCCATCGCCCTCACCGTCGCCGGGGTGAACACCTGTGACTACTGTGCGTCGGCGCACAGCGCCATCTCGGCCAGCCTGAAGGTCCCGCAAGCCGAGATCACGAACCGGCTGAACGGCCATTCCGACGACCCGCGCCTCGACGCGATCCTGACCTTCGCCAGCGCCGTGACCGAAGCGCAGGGCCGGGTGAGCGACGCCGACCTCGCCGCTGCCCGCGCCGCGGGCCTGACCGACGGCGACATCGTGGAGGTCGTGGGCAACGTGGTGGCCAACATCTTCACCAACTACCTCAACCACGTCGCGGACACCGAGATCGACTTCCCCGTCGTCCGCACCGCTTAACACCGCAATACCCTCCCCCCACTCCGGGGGGAGGGTCAGGGAGGGGAGCTCGAGAAACCCCGTTAACCTTTCCTTCGATGCATGAAGCCGGTGCGCGGATGTCATACGGAAATCATACGCATGTCATACGCGGCATTTCGGCGTTAACGATTGCCTCGCGGCCCACCGCTCCCCATCTCCAAAATCATGATCACGTTGGGTCCCATCCTCATCGCCGTCATTGCCGGCCTCGTCATGTGGCGCTTCTCCGTCTGGAACCTCGCGCGCCAGCTCGACGCTTCGTCCCGACCGCTCCGCGACCCGGTCATCGGCCAGTATGTGGACCGGATGGCACGCGCCCTCGACCTGCCGAAGCTGACGGTCCACGTCCAGGACAGCCCAGTCATCAACGGCCTTGCGGCACCGGATGGCCGGATCTTCATCACCCGCGGCTTCATCGACAGATACAGGCTAGGCGAGGTGCAGGCCGAGGAGATCGCCTCCGTCATCGCCCATGAGCTCGGCCATGTCGCGCTCGGCCACTCGCGCCGGAGGCTCCTCGATTTCTCCGGCCAGAACGCGATCCGCATGGTGCTCGTGATGGTTCTGGGCCGTCTCATCCCCTTTGTCGGCATCTGGATTGCCAATCTCGTGACCCAGGCCCTCGCCGCACGGCTCAGCCGTCAGGACGAGTACGAGGCGGACGCCTATGCCGCCGCTTTGCTCACGAAGATCGAGCTAGGGATCGGGCCGCAGCGCAGCCTCTTCCGAAAGCTCGACCGCCTCGCAGGCGGGACCAACGGTACTCCCGCCTGGTTGATGAGCCACCCAAAGGCCGAGGAACGGATCGCCGCAATCGAGACGCTGGCTCGCGGTTGGACCCAGCGTCCCGCCCTCAACTGAGCGCCTTGGCGAGCCGCGGCAGACCGGCCCGCTTCAGAAGCGGTCGCACGGGCTGCGCTTCGCCCGACAGGCGCTCTGCCGTGGCCCGGACAGCCTCGACCTCATCGGCCAGCGAACGCGCCGCATGAAGCTCCAGCAGGACCGGATCGGGCGCGCGCGGATGCAGCCCGAGCGGGGACAGTGTCCGAGTCGGAAAGTCCTTGAGGTTGCGGGTCAAAAGAACCTCTGCCCGCCCCTCCAGCGCCGCCGACAGCACGTGGACATCATCCGGGTCCGGCAGATGGAGATCGTCTCGTGGCGGTGCCGCGACCAGCGCCTGCGGGAAGCGGTCGCGGAGCAGCGCGATCTCGACCCGCGCCTGCGCCTCGACCTCCGGTCCCGCCCGGCGCGCGGCGCGGGCCCATTCCTCGAGGATCTGCTCCGACCAGAGCGGCGTGAAATCACCCCGGGCCGCGACCCGCAGCAGAAGCTCCCGCAGCACGGTCGGATAGAGCACGCAGGCGTCGATCAGGACGCGCATCAACCCAATCTCAGGAAAATGGCCTTCAGATAGGCGCTCTCGGCCAGCATCGGATGCGTCGGATGGTCAGGACCGGCGAAACCGGTGTGGATCAGTTGCGCCAGTCGCCCGGCCTTCGAAACGCCGCGCAAGGAAACCTCGCGGAACCGCGCCAGATCGGCGGCGTGAGAGCATGAGCAGAGGACGAGATAGCCGCCCGGCGCGACCAGCGCCGCGCCCATCCGCGCGACCCGCTCATAAGCGCGGAGGCCTTTCTCCAGCGCGCCCTTGTTGGGGGCGAAGGCCGGGGGATCGCAGATCACGAGATCGAAGCCCTGCCCCTCCGAGGCCAGCCTGGCCATGGTGTCGAATGCATCGCCGCGATGGGTGGTGAAGCGGTCCTCGACCTGGGCCGCCCGTGCGCCCTCCTCGGCCAGTGCCAGCGCAGGCGCCGACCCGTCGACGGAAAGTGCGTGCTCCGCCCCGGCCGCAAGGGCCGCGAGAGCGAAGCCGCCGACATGGGAGAAGACGTCGAGCACCCGCCGCCCCGGCGCGAGCCGCGCGGCGAAGGCATGGTTCGGGCGCTGATCGTAGAAGAGCCCCGTCTTCTGCCCACCGGTAAGGTCCGCCATGTAGGTGGCCCCGTTCATCGGCACGGGGACGGGACCATCGAGCGTGCCGCGCACGACCTCCGTCACCTCCTCCAACCCTTCGAGGGCGCGGGCCCGGCCGGTGCCGTTCTTGACGATTGTGGTGACACCCGTGACCTCGGCCAGCGCGGTGGCGAGATCGTCGAACAGCGCCTCGGCCCAGGCGGCGTTGGGCTGGATGGCCGCGGCCGCGCCGAAGCGGTCGATGATGACGCCTGGCAGACCGTCGGCCTCGGCATGGGTCAGACGGTAGAAGGGGGCGTCGAACAGGGTCTCGCGCAGGGTGAGCGCGGTCGCGAGGCGGGCACGCAGCCAGTCGGACCCGATCTCCGCGTCCGGATCGCGGTCGAGCACGCGGGCCGGGATCTTGCTGAGCGGATTGACTGCTACGGTCGCGACCGGCCGCCGCTCCGCATCCTCCAGCGTCGCGATGGTGCCGGGCGCGAGCGCCTTCGTGCGCCGGTCGAGCACCAGCTCATCTGCATAGACCCAGGGAAAGCCGAAACGCAGCTTGGGCGCGCGGTTCGGGCGGAGGCGGACAGAGGGGCGTGTCATGAGCGGGGCGTAGCGTATGGGCGCGGGAAACGGAAGCTCATCCGTGGTGGCGTCCCGCCCGGCTGACAAGCCAGGCTCCGCCTTCGGCACATACGTGTCCTGCAAAACAAAAGGGCCGCCCGCAAGCGACCCCTCGTCTTCGATCCTCGGCCGGATCAGGCGTGGCGCGCGGAGCCTGCGAAGAGGCCGCGGACCCACTCGCGTGCGGCGCGCAGGCCGTCGCGGACCGCCTGGGCGCGCAGTTGGTGGGCACGCTCGCGGATGGCCAGAAGTTCGGCGTCGGAAATGTAGGACAGGTCGTTCATGATCACACTCTCGTCTCGGAAGGCGAAGTCCCCACGACCCCGCTGTCCCGGAAAAGATAGGTCAGGAACCCTTATCTTGCAGCGCACAACGGCGCCATCGCGCCATGCACTGTCCGCATGGCTAGCGGGCGCGAAGGTGCTTCAGAAACCTCATCTCGAGCCCGCGGAAGATCAGGACGATCAGCCCGGTCAGCGCCGCATAAAGCACCGCCGCGGTCAGAAACCCCTCGTAGGAGAGGTAGTAACGCGCGTTCAGCGTGCGACCGGCGCCGAGGATGTCGGTGATGGTGATCACGGCCGCGATGGCGGAGCCGTGCATCATGAAGATCACCTCGTTGCCATATTGCGGGATCGCCCGCCGCAGGGCTGAGGGGATGACGACGAGGCCGTAGACCTGCCAGGTGCGCAGGCCCAGCGCCTTCGCTGCCTCGATCTGTCCCTTCGGCGTGCGCACGACGGCGCCGCGGATGATCTCGGTCGCGTAGGCGCCGGAGTTGAGGGAGAAGGCGATCAGCGCACACCACCACGGCTCGCGCAGGATGCCCCAGGCCCAGCTGTCGCGGATGATGTCGAACTGCGGCAGGCCGTTGTAGATCAGGTAGAGCTGGACCAGCAGAGGCGTTCCGCGGAACGCATAGACATAGCCCTTGATGAGCGGGTTCGCGACCGGTGTCCGGCGCGCGCGCAGGATGCCGAACGGCAGCGCGATGCAGAAGCCGATCGCGAGCGACAGGGCCGTGAGGTGGGCGGTGACCCAGACCCCTTCGGCGAACAGCGTCCAGCTTTCGAGGACCAGATCAACGCGCATCGGCGAAGCCCCGGTCGTAGCGGCGTTCGAGCCGGGAGAAGATCAGCTCGCTCACCCAGGTGATGAAGAGGTAGGCGAAGAACGCGAAGAGCAGGAACCAGAACGGCTCCCGCGTCGACCGGCCCGCATCGTTGGCGATGCCCACGAGGTCCGACAGCCCGATGATCGAGACGACGGCGGTGGATTTCGTGAGCACCATCCAGACGTTCATGGTGCCCGGCAGCGCCTGCCGGATGATCTGCGGTAGGGTGACGAGGCGCAGGGTCTGCAGGCGGTTGAGGCCCAGGGCGGTCCCCGCCTCCCCCTGCCCCTTGTCGACGGCGAGCACGGCGCCCCGGAAGGTCTCCACCAGGTATGCGCCGTAGATGAAACCGATGGTGATCGTGCCGGACAGGAAAGGATCGATGTCGATCCGCTCCCACTCCATCGCGCGGGTGAGGAGGTTCACGAGCCGCTGCACGCCGTAGAAGAACAGCAGGATCAGGACGAGGTCGGGCACACCGCGCACCAGCGTGGTGTAGCCGGTGACGAGCCAGCGCGCGGGCGCGAAGCGCGACAGCCGCCCCGCCGCCCCCAGCCCGCCGAGCATGATGGACAGCAGGAAGGACAGCACCGCGAGAGCAACGGTGACACCGAAGCCCTGCATTAGCAGCGGGAGATACGCGATGACCTGGTCCATATGAAAAGGCCGGCGGTCGGTGCCGCCGGCCCCCTTCTCAGCTTACGCGCGGCTCAGGAGCCGCCGTAGATGTTGAAGTCGAAGTATTCGGACGCGATCTCGTCATATTGGCCTGAGGCGCGGATCGCTTCGATCGCGGCGGTGAAGTTGTCGCGCAGCTCGGTGTCGTCCTGCCGGACGCCGATGCCCGCGCCGTCACCGTGGTATTGCGGGATCGAGTAGCCCTCGCCGACCATCGCGTAGCCTTCGCCCGCCTCGGTCTGCAGGAAGCCCTCGTCCATCGCGATGCTGTCGGCCATGATTGCGTCGATCCGGCCCGCGGTGAGGTCGAGATAGGCGTCGTCCTGCGCCGCGTAGAGGCGCAGCTCCACATCCGGGTATTCGCCCTCCATGAAGTCCTGGTGGATCGTACCGCGCTGCACGCCGACGACCGCGTCGGCCAGCGTCTCGGCGCTGTCATCGGCGAAGCGGCCCTCCTCGGCAATGAAGACGGCCGGGGTCTGGTAGTACTTCTCAGAGAAGTCGATGACCTGCTTGCGCTCCTCCGTGATCGACATGGAGGCGATGATCGCGTCGCACTTGTCCTCGAGCAGGGCGGGGATGATGCCGTCCCAGTCGGTTTTCACCATCTCGCACTCGACGCCCATCTCGGCGCAAAGCGCATTCGCGATGTCGATGTCGAAGCCTTCGACCGAACCGTCTTCCGTCGTGAAGGAGAACGGCGGGTAGGCGCCCTCGACACAGATGTCGAGGCCCTGCGCGAAGCCTGCGCCGGCGACGGTCGAAGCGGCGAGGGCCGCGACGATGATCTTTTTCATGATTGTGCTTTCCCTGTTGGTATCGGATCGCTCGCCACAATTCCCCAGCACCGGGGGAGCGTCAAGGCGAACTGCCCATAACCCCAGCGTCACAAGGCGTGAAAGCTTACCGGAGCATCAGTTGCCGCCGCGATGCGCAACCACTCGGCAACGAAGTCGGCAACGGAGCGGAAGCAGACGAGCTCCGCCGTCTCCGCGTCGGTGAGCCAGAGGGCAACGGCGACCTGGCCTAGCCGCGTGCGCCGGATCTCTCCCGGTTCGAACCGGCCGGGGGCGAGGTCCACCGGCGCGCCTTTGGCCAGCACGTCGCGCACCGCCGCTCCGGTCAGGCGAAAGACCGCGCGGGCGTCCGAGACGTCGACGGCGAGGTGGTGCTGCCCGGCGAGCCGGTCGGCGAGGCCGAGGGCGGCCGCCGGTGCATCGGCGGCAGGGCAGAACAGCATCAGCTCGTCCGGGCTCATCCACGCGAGGCCGCCGGACGCGCCGCCGCTGATCCGGCGAATGTCGGGAATCGGGCCGACGGCACCCTCCACCGCCTCGCGGAAGGCCGCATCGGTCAGGTCGCCGCGGATCGCAACCATACCGACCTCATCGATCCGCTCGACCCGCACGAGGCCCTCGAAGCTCTCAGACATCCTGCTTCTCCCCTTCCGTATCGTAGAAGACCGGGTCGACCACCGTCGCGCGGATCGTCTTGTCCTTGTCCACCGGGAAGCTCAGCACCTCGCCCATCCGCTCCCGCCCGCGCTCGATCAGCGCCATGGCGATGGAGCGGTTCACGGTCGGGCTGAAATAGGTGGAGGTGACGTGGCCAATGGTGTGCGGATTGCCGTATTCGTCCGTGCCCTCGACCGCGTGGGCGCCGTCAGGCAGCACCTCCTGCGGGGTCTCGGCAAGCAGGCCCACGAGTTGCTTGCGGTCGGGGCGGGTGAGGTCCGCCCGCTCCATCGCGCGCTTGCCGATGAAGTCCTCTTTCTTCTTCGACACCGCCCAGGAGAGGCCGAGATCGTGGGGCGTCACCGTGCCGTCCGTCTCGTCCCCGATCATGATGAAGCCCTTCTCGGCCCGCATCACGTGCAGCGCCTCGGTGCCGTAGGGCATGACGCCGAGCTCCTTGCCCGCCTCCAGACACCGGCCCCAGAACTCGCGGCCGCGGCCCGCGGGCACCGCGACCTCGTAGGAGAGCTCGCCGGAGAAGGAGATGCGGAAGACGCGCGCCGGGATGCCGCCGAGCTCGCCCTCGGTGAAGGACATGAAGGGCAGCGCCTCCTTCGACACGTCGAGACCGCCGAGCTTTTCCAGCAGCTTGCGCGCATCGGGGCCGACCACCGCGACCTGCGCCCACTGCTCCGTGACGTTGGCGGTGAAGACCTTGAGATCCCACCACTCGGTCTGCAGCCACTCCTCCATCCACGCGTGCACGCGATCGGATCCGCCGGAGGTCGTGTGGCAGAGGAACGTGTCGTCGGCGAGGCGCACGACCACGCCGTCGTCGAACAGGAACCCGTTCTCCGTGCACATCAGTCCATAGCGGCACCGGCCCGGCTTCAGGCTCGACATCATGTTCGTGTAAATCAGGTCGAGGAACTTCGCCGCGTCCGGCCCCTTCACCAGGATCTTGCCGAGGGTCGAGGCGTCGAGCAGGCCCACATGGCTCCGCGTGTTGACGATCTCGCGCCGAACGGCCTGTTCCGTGCTCTCGCCCTGCCGGCGATAGGTGTAGGGACGGCGCCAGTCGGCCACCGGTTCCCAGACAGCGCCCTGCGCGTCGTGCCAGTCATCCATCGGCGTCTTGCGGGTGGGTTTGAAGAGCGCACCGCGCGCCTCGCCCCCAATGGAGCCCATGGAGATCGGCGTATAGGGCGGGCGGAAGGTCGTGGTGCCGACCTCGGGGATGGCAGCGCCGAGGCTGTCGGCCAGCACTGCGAGGCCATTGATGTTGCTGAGTTTCCCCTGATCCGTCGCCATGCCGAGGGTGGTGTAGCGCTTGGCATGCTCCACGCTCTCGAACCCCTCCTGCGCGGCAAGTTGCACGTCGGAGACCTTCACGTCGTTCTGGAAGTCGAGGAACGCCTTGGAGCGCAGCTTGATGCCCGCGCCTGCGGGCATCATCCAGACCGGCTCCATCGGTTCCTCGGGCTCGGCGATGGCAAAGGGAGCGGGGTCGTCGGTGGGGGTGAACCCCGTCTCCTCCCCCGCGCGCCGGCCCGCCGCCGCGGCGCTCTGCATCGCGCCCTTGGCATCGAGGCGACCGGCGGCGCTGCCGGCCGCGATCACGAAGCCCTTCCCGTCCGCGCCTGTAGGCGGGCGGTCGGGATCGGGCCGGAAATGGGCCTGCGCCTCGTCCCAGGTGAGCTTGCCACCGCAATGGGACCAGAGATGGACGACCGGGGACCAGCCCCCGGACATGGCGACGGCATCGCAAGGCACGGTTTCGAGCACCGCGCCCTCGCCCGCCTGCACGCAGATCTCCACCGCCTCAACCCGCTTGCCGCCCTTCACGCGGGCGAGGCCACGCCCGACCTCGACACGGATGCCAAGATCGCGGGCCTGCCGCGGGAGCGGGCCGATGGCCGCCGGGCGGGCGTCTAGGATCACGGGCACCTCCAGCCCCGCCTGGCGCAGGGCGATGGCGGTCCGGTAGGCGTCGTCGTTGTTGGTCACGAGCACCGTCCGGTCGCCGGGGCTCACACCCCACAGCGCCACGTAGTCCCGGATGGCGGAGGCAAGCATCACGCCCGGCACATCGTTGCCGGCGAAGGAGATCGGGCGCTCGATGGCACCGGTCGCCGTCACCACGCGCTCCGCCCGGATGCGCCAGAGGCGGTGGCCAGGGCCATGCAGCGGCTCCTCCGCCGCGGTCACGTAGCCGTGGTCATAGATGCCCGCGGCCATCATGCGGGTGCGGATCCGGACGTTGGGCATCGCGTCGAGCGCGGCCAGCGTCGCCTCTAGCCAAGCGTCACTCTCCTGCCCGTCGATCTCCACCGGATCGGTGAGGAGGCGGCCGCCAAGATGCGCCGTCTGCTCCACCAGCAGCACGCGCGCCCCGGCCCGTCCGGCCTCCAGCGCCGCCTGCAGGCCCGCCATGCCGCCGCCGACCACCAGCACGTCGACGAAGGCGTAGAAATGTTCGTAGCGGTCGTTATCGGGCTTTGTCGGAGCCTTGCCGAGGCCCGCCGCCTTGCGGATCACCGGCTCGAAGACGTGCTTCCACGCCGCCCGGGGATGGATGAAGGTCTTGTAGTAGAACCCGGCGGGGAAGAAGCGGGAGAGGGCGGCATTCACCACGCCCACATCCTGCTCCAGCGACGGCCAGTGGTTCTGGCTCTCGGCCCGCATCCCATCGGCAAGCTCCACCGTCGTCGCCCGGCGGTTCGGCTCGAACGCGCCGCCCGTGCCGAGGCCCATCAGCGCGTTCGGTTCCTCCGACCCCGCCGCAACCGGGCCGCGCGGGCGGTGGTACTTGAAGGACCGACCCATCAGCATCTGTCCCTCGCCGATCAGCGCAGAGGCGAGCGTGTCGCCGGTGAAGCCGCTCAGGTGGCGGCCATTGAAGGAGAACGAGACTTTCTGCGAGCGGTCGATCAGGCGACCGCCCTTGGGCAGGCGGGAACTCATTGGGCAGGCTCCCAGTCCGGGCGGCGGGCGCGGATAGCGGCGATGACATCCGCAGGCGGTTCGGAGACCTGCGCGGAATACGTCCCGAAGACCTCCAGCGTCACGGTGCAGCGCGCTGCGTGAAACCACTTGCCGCAGCCGTACTGGTGCCGCCAGCGCTCGAAATGGATGCCGCGCGGGTTCTGCCGCTGGAAGAGATAGTCGCGGAAGTCGTCATCGGAGGAGCCGGGGCCGAAGCGGGTCAGATGCGCCTCGCCGCCGGGGTGGAACTCGGTCTCCTCGCCGGTCACGCCGCAATAGGGACAGGTCAGTTTCAGCATGGATTAACCCTCGGCGCCCCGGCGGTTTGACCGGTTAGGCGGAAGATGGTACAAAACAGGAACATCGTGCAGTTCAGGGAGAACGTCATGTTCGACGGACAGAGCTTCGACGCCGCCACCGCCCTCCGCCCGGTGATCGCGGCGCGGCGGGCCGAAGCGCGGGCGATGGCCCGGGGATGCACCAACGGCGGGTTCCGGCCCGTCATCACCGCAATGCCGCCTCCGGATGCACAGCGGGAGGCGCTGCGTGCGGCCAGTCTGCACGCGGCGGAGATCCTGCAGGAGTGTGGCGAGATGGAAGAGGAGTTCGACCTGGCAGCGTTCGAGGGCGACGCGCTCTACTGAGGATCGGGAACGGCCCGGAAGGCCGCCCCCGTTACGACCAGCCTCAGTTGCCGGTCTGCGTTTCGGTATCGGCGCCGGCGTCTGCATCGCCGGTCCCATCTGCCCCACCTTCGACGGTCGCTTCACCCTCGACAGGCACGCCGGTGTTCTCCTCCCCACCTGGCGCGGCCTCGGCTTCGGGTCGAGCATCGACATCGGCACCGTTGTCGATGGTGACGGTGTCGCCTGCGGGTTCGGCCGTTGCGGGGGTTTCATCGCCGCCGCCGAACAGGAACAGGACAATGACGAGAAGTGCGATGACAACGCCGCCGATGATGAACCACTGAGGTCCACCCCCCTTGCCCTCCGGTTGTGGTGTGTTGGGATTCTGAGCCATGCGGAATACTCCGATAAGTTGTGATGCTCCCGCAACTCAACGTATCCCGCCGCCCACCGTTCCACTCCGACACTCAATGCGCCACCGCCGCGGCGACGCTCTCGTCGATCATGCGGCCCTCGGTGAAGCGTTCCAGCGAGAAGGGCGCGGCAAGCGCGCGCGGCGCCCCGTCCGCGACCAGTTCCGCCGTCGCCCAGCCCGAGCCGGGGATCGCCTTGAACCCGCCCGTGCCCCAGCCGCAGTTGATGAAGACGCCCGGCACCGGCGTTGTCCCGATGATCGGCGAGCGATCGCCGGTCATGTCGACAACCCCGCCCCATTGCCGCAGCATCCGGAGGCGGGAGATGATCGGGAAGGTCTCGATCAGCGCGCGCACCGTCTCCTCGACATGCTGAAAGGAGCCGCGCTGTGTGTAGTTGTTGAATCCGTCCGCACCACCGCCGATCACCATCTCGCCCTTGTCAGACTGGCTCATGTAGCCATGCACGGTGTTGGCCATGACCACGCAGTCCATCACCGGCTTGATCGGTTCGGAGACGAGCGCCTGCAACGCAACACTCTCCACCGGCAGGCGGAACCCGGCCATCTCGGCCAGCACGCCCGAATGGCCGGCGACAACGATGCAGAGCTTCCCGGTGCGGATCGGGCCCTTCGTCGTCTGTACGCCGGTCACGCCATTCGCATCGCGGTCGACGCCCGTGACCTCGCATCTCTGGATGATGTCGACGCCAAGATCGGAGGCCGCGCGGGCATAGCCCCAGGCCACCGCGTCGTGCCGCGCAGTGCCACCGCGTGCCTGCCACAGCCCGCCGAGTACCGGATAGCGCGGGCCGGAGGTCTCGATGATCGGCACGATCTCCCGGATCTCCCGCGGCGTGACGAGGCGGCTCTCGATCCCCGCGATCCGGTTGGCATGGGCCGTCCGCTTCCACGCGCGCAGCTCGTGCTCTGTCTGCGCGAGCATCAGGACACCGCGGGGCGAGAACATGATGTTGTAGTTGAGCTGCTGGCTCAGATCCTCGTAGAGGCTCCGCGACTTCTCGTAGACCGCCATCGAGCCCGGCTGCAGGTAGTTCGAGCGTATGATGGTCGTGTTCCGCCCCGTATTGCCGCCGCCAAGCCACCCCTTCTCCAGCACCCCGACCTTTCGGATGCCGTGGTTCTTCGCAAGGTAGTAGGCCGTGGCGAGCCCATGGCCGCCCGCGCCCACCACGATCACGTCGTACTCCGTCTCGGGCTCCGGCGAGCGCCAGGCCCTCTCCCACCCGCTGTGCCAGCGGGCGGCCTCGCGGGCGATGGCGAAGGCGGAATAGCGTTTCATGGGCGGCGGCGCTCCGGTCGAATTCGGCAATCCTTGCGTGATGCCAAAACCGCGGCCCGGTCAAGCGCCGTTTTACGCCGCTCCGGGGACCGTTCACGACGCGGGCGCCGCGCATTGCGACAGCACCCCGGGCGCTATACGTAGGATTGCTGAAAGCCCTGCTGGAGAGCCAATGCTGTTCTGGATCGTCGCCCTGCTCGTCGGCCTCGTGGTCGTGCTGGCCCTGCTCCGACCGTTGTTGCGCATGCAAGGGGACGCGGGCGAAGCTTCGGACGTGGTCGTCTATCGCGACCAGCTCGCCACGCTGGATGCTGATGTGGCGCGGGGCGTCGTCGCACCGGAGGAGGCCGAGACCACGCGTGTCGAGCTGTCGCGCCGGCTGCTCGCGGCCGCCGACGCGGCGGAACGCGCCGAGGCGGCGACCCAGGCGCCGCTGGCGGGTACGCGGGTGATCGCGTCGCTCTCCACCGCCTTCGTTCTGGTCGGCGGGACCGCGATCTACCTCTGGCTCGGCGCGCCGGGGCGGCCCGATGCGCCGCTGGCCAGCCGTGCGGACGAGGCGCAGGCGATTGCAGATATGGCGCAGCGGCCCCCGCAGGCGATTGCCGAGGCCATGGTCGCGGCCCGCACACCGGAGCCGCAGGTGCCCGAGCGGGACCGCGTCCTTCTCACTCAGCTGGAAACGGTGCTCGAAAGCCGCCCCGACGATGCGGAGGGTCTGCGCCTGCTGGCGCGGACCTACATGCAGCTCGGCTATCACCTTGAGGGACGGCAGGCGCAGGACCGCCTCGTGACGCTGCTCGGGGCGGAAGCGCGGACCGAGGATCTGTCCGCGCTCGCGGAATTCATGATCGTGGCGGCCGGCGGCTACGTCTCGCCGGAGGCAGAGGCCGTGCTCGACCAGACCCTCGCCCGCGATCCGGGGGACCCGTGGGCCGGGTACTACAAGGCGCGGGCCGAGCTGCAATCGGGCGACCGGACAGCAGCCGGGAGCCGCCTGACGGCACTCGTCGAAAATGCCTCGACGCCCGACACCCTTCGTGCCGCGGCCGCGGACGATCTCGCTCGACTGTTGGCACCGGGCCCGGACGCGGAGGCGGTCGCGGCGGCCGGAGATCTCGACCCCGCGGCCCAGCGCGAGATGGCCGAGGGCATGGTCGCCGGCCTTGCCGCGCGCCTTGCCGACGAGGGCGGCACCGTCGCCGAATGGCAACGCCTGATCCGGGCCTACCGCGTGCTTGGCGAAGTCGACGCCGCCGAGCAGGCTATGGTAGATGCGCGCGCCGCTTTCGCTGACGATGCCGCCGCGCTCGACCTGCTGGAGGCAACTCAGTGAGCGTTCACGAGGATGTGGCAGCGTTTCGCGCAGCGTTGCCGGCAACCGGCGCGCTGATGGGTCTCGATCTCGGAACGAAGACCATCGGGCTTGCCATGTCGGACGGCCTGCGCGGCGTGGCGACGGCACAGCGCACGCTGAAACGCACGAAATTCGGCGCCGACGCGCGCACCCTGTTGTCGGTAGGTGAAGAGCGCCGGATCGCCGGCATCGTTCTGGGACTGCCGCGCAACATGGACGGCAGCGAAGGGCCTCGCGCGCAATCTACACGCGCTTTTGCTCGCAATCTCATGCCGTTGACCGATCTTCCGATCACGTTCTGGGACGAGCGGCTCTCGACCGTCGCGGCCGAACGCGCCCTGCTCGCCGCCGATGCGTCCCGCGCCCGCCGGGCCGAGGTGATCGACAGCGTGGCGGCGTCCTATATCCTTCAGGGATTGCTCGACAGGCTGAATCACATGGAGCGCGAAGATGAGCGATGACGTCTGGTCGCGGCCGGAAATCGAGAGCCCCTGCGTGAAGGTCTGCGTGCTCGATCCCGTCAGCGGGCTCTGCCTCGGCTGCCATCGCGACCGGGATGAGATCGCGGGGTGGTCGCGGATGACGACGGAGCGACGGCGCGAGATCATGGAGACTCTCGGCGCTCGCGCGGCGGGTCAGCGCCGGCAACGCCGTGGCGGACGGGCCGCACGTGTGACAAATGCCACAAAACCGTCGGGGTGAGGCAAACTGCCTTTAAACGGCCCCAAGTTGTGGCCCATGATCGGCTTGATTCGAGGGGTACGTTTCTGGAGATGCCATGTTCTGGCCGGTGACGCTTGCACTTGCCATCGCGTTCAGCGCGCTTGTCGTCACGGGCGTCATCGACAGCGTCCCGGCGGAAACCCAGTTCGTCATGGCCCTCGTGGCGTGCACGACGGCGGCCGCCATCTCGCTCTACCGCAGCCATGTCCGGACCGGGCGCCTGCAAATCCAGCCGCTGCTTTGGGCCGTCATGGCACTCGTCATCGCCAGCGCCTACAGCTTCCGCGAGCACGGCCGCCTCTTCGCGCTGTCGCTTCTGGAGCAACCGGTGGAAATCGAGCCCAACGTCCCCAGCCTTCGGAACGAGGTGATGCTGATGCGGGCGTGGGACGGTCACTTTCGCGCCGTCGCGGACGTGAACGACACGCCGGTTGGACTGCTGATCGACACGGGCGCGTCCCTCGTTCTGATCCGCTACGACGATGCACGCCGTATCGGCATGTCCGACACCGCGCTCGATTTCAACATGGCGGTGACGACGGCGAACGGGCGTTCCTTCGTCGCACCTGTGACCTTCGATGAAATCAGCATCGGCGGCGTCGTTGTCCGCGACGTGGAGGGGGCTGTGGCCCGGCCCGGTCAGCTTCACTCGAGCCTGCTGGGCATGTCCTTCATCGAGCGTCTGGATGAGGTCGCCATTCGCCGTGACCGCATCGTCCTGAGGAACTGATCCCGGCACGCCAGCAATCGTTCCTGAAGGCTGCTTCATCGATGGCATCCGGATGGCGAGCCCATCTTCGCGGACCGCGGTGAGGAGCCGATCGAGCATTGTGCATCGCCCACGCTGGGCCCGCGTTTCACTGTACGATGAACTCGGCATGCAGCGCCCCGGCCGCCTTGATGGCCTTGAGGATGTCGATCATGTCGCGTGGTGCGACGCCCAGCGCGTTCAGGCCCGCAATCACTTCGGGCAGGGTTACGGCGTCGTCCACCAGTGCGAGGCCAACGCCCGCCTCCTCCTCGATCCCCACCCGGGTTCGGGGCACGATTACCGTTTCCCCACCATCCGTGAATGGGTTGGGCTGGACGGCCAGCGGCGCCTCCTCCACCCGCAGCGTGAGGTTTCCCTGACTGACCGCGACGCGCGAGATGCGGACGTCGGCGCCGAGAACGATTGTTCCGGATCTCTGGTCGATCACCACGCGCGCACGCTGGTCGGGCTCGATCTCGATGTTTTCCATCGCGCTGACCAACCGCGCAGGGGAGACACCTTGGCCGAGGCTGATTTCGACCGTACCGGGATCGAGCATACGCGCAAGTCCTCGACCCAAATTGCCGTTGATGGCCTCCTCGATCCGGGCGGCCGTCGTGAAGTCCGGCGTTCGCAAGGCAAGACGGAGGCGCTGCATATCATTGAAGACGAACGGAATCTCTCGCTCGATACGCGCCCCAGCCGGTATCGTGCCCGAGGTCGGCACACCCAGCGTGATCGATGCCGCGTCCCCCTCGGCGCTCGCCCCGCCGGAGATGACAGCGCCCTGAGCGACGGCATAGATCTCACCATCGGCAGCGTTGAGCGGCGTCATGATCAGTGTCCCGCCCAAAAGACTGTCCGCGTCACCGATCGTGGAGACGGTGACATCCATCAGGCTGCCGGTGCGTGCAAAGGGAGGGAGCACACCTGTGACCAGCACGGCCGCTACGTTCTGCGGCCTGAACTGCTCGCCCGCGACATTGGTGCCCAGCCGTTCGAGAAGGTTTGCAAGTGCTTCTTCAGTGAAGGGCGTGTTGCGCAGGGTGTCGCCGGTCCCATCGAGGCCGACGACGAGGCCGTAGCCGACGAGATCGTTACCGCGCACGCCCTCGAACTCCACGAGGTCCTTGATACGGGCGCGCTCGGCCTCCGCCGGAAAGGCAAGCAGAACGCTCAGGGCGATTAGGAGAAAAGCCCTCATCATCGCAGATACCGCGCCAGCGACAGTTCGCTCATGCGGCGGGTGAGCACGAACAGGGTATCGAGCTGATCCTGCAGGGCCTGCAGCCGGGACGCCGCCTCGTAGGGATCGACTCCGGCGAGCGCATCCCGCTCCAGCGCCAGCGCGGTCCGTTGTGCCGCAGCGCGTGCCTGCAGTCGTTCGCCGGTCTCCGCGGAGCGTCCGACGCGTGCCTCCAGCGCGACAAGCGCATCCGGAGCCTGCCCCAGCGCGGATACTCCAGCGCCGAGAAGATCGGCGCGCTGCCCGGGATCTATCGCAAGCGTGTTTTCTGCTGAGAGCAGGACAGCAGTGTATCCCTTCAGCAGATCACGGATCGCAGGATCCAGCGCCGTGGGATCCGCAGGCAGGCTCTCGCTGCCCGACAGGACCAGCCCGGCGGCAGGCTCGCCGGCGTAGAGCGCCGTCTCCAACCGACCGCTGGGACCAAAGTAGGTGTCGAGTTCGGCCGCCGGATCGGCCGTGCCGCCGATCGCCGCACGGGCATCTACGAGTAGGGTCGCGGCATCCGGCAGGGGTGCGCGGTCCGTCCGTGCGCCCGAAAAAACGGCCCGATCGGCATACCGTATCGACAGGGCCGCAAGGGTTCGGTCGAGACCGTCGCGTGCGTTTGCGACTGCATTCTCTGAGAGCGCAGACTGATCGAGACCGTTCGCCCCGGCCAGATCGACCGCGAGTGTGCCCAGGCCCTGCCGCATTTCGGCAATCGCATCGGTTTGCGCAGACCAGCGACCGGCCGCGAGAGCGAGGACACGGCTATCGGTTTCCAGCCGCGCGAGCCTACTGTCGATACCGTGGAGACGCTCGGCCGCAGCCCCGCCGAGCGCATAGGGTTCGGACGATCTGCCGGTGAGCAGTTCGGTCTGCGCGCGGCCGATCTGCGCCTGAACGCGTTCGGTACCAGATCTCAGGCCGAGGAAATCGGCGAGATCGCTGCGGGGGGTTACAGTCATCGCCTAGATCTCCAGCAGGGTGCGGATCATGCCGTCGACGGTGTCGAGCACGCGCGCGTTGGCGGCATAGGCCGTCTCGATCTCCAGCAGGAGCTGAAGCTCGGCATCGGTGTCGACGCCGATACGGCCGAGTTCTACCGTCCGGGCGGCTTCGAGCGTGGCGGCCCGCGTTGCCGCGTCGGTTTCGGCGGCGGCTGCCTCGCTTCCCAGTGAGGCCGCGAGGTGGATGGCATGATCGAGAATCGACCGCGGAACGGTGTCGCCGATCGTCGCAAGGTCGGGGCGCGGGTCGACCAGTTCGATGGAGAGCGATTGCAAGACGATGACATCCCCCGGCGCGCCAGGCGCTACGGCCTCCACTCCGTCGCGGATCCGGTAGAGCGCGCCGCCGCGTGCCGGATCGACGGCGGCGTTGACCTCTAGACGGCCAGCGAGACCCACGGTGTCGAGGGGGTCATATGAGACCGCCCCATCGCCCAGAAGCGCGGACTGGCCCGGCGTGCGGGTGGGGTCTGCCCCCTCCAGCCGAAGCAAGAGGCCCGCGGCCAGCGTATCCAGTTCAGCCGTGATGCGCGGCAGCGTGGTATCCCGCAGCAGCTGGTCGGCAGCGAGGCCCCCGCCCGACAGCAGGCTGCCGCGATCCGACGGGGTCACCGGCCGGCCATTGAAGAGCACCTGGCCCAAAGTGCCGTCGGCGACGTCGAGGGCCTCCGTCACCACCGGGGTGGACGTGAAATCGAAACGCGCCGGTATGCCGTCGAGAAGGGCCGCGCCATCCGGTGTGAAGAGCGCGATCTGGTCGTTGTCGCGGCGGATGATGCGAACCGGGACATGAAGTGCGACCTCGTTGATCAGCTCGGCGCGCTCCTGCTCCAGGGAGGAGACGTCGCGGCGCTGGGCCCGGCCGGCCGTGATCTCCCGGTTCAGACTGTCGATGCCGCCGAGAGCTGCATTCAGCGCGTCGACGCGCTCCCCCAAACGGCGGTCGGCGTCGGCGCGGGCCGTGCGGAGGGCCGCGGACAGGTCTCCGAAGGCTTCCGCGGTGTCTTGCGCCGCCAGCAGAACGCTGCGTTGCAACGCCTCGCTCTCCGGCGTTGCGGCCGCTTCGTCTATGGATGCGAGGAGGGTCGTGAATTGCGTGACGAGCCCCGCCTCGGCCCCCGGATCGCCAAGAATGTCACCGATCCGGGAAAGGGCATCGGCGCTCGTTCGCGCCTGCTCCGCCGCGCTGTCGGCCGAGAGGCGCAGCGCGGTGGCCCCCGCATCCCGCGCGACGACGACCTGGCCGGAGGCGACGCCGCCATCGAGACGGGGCACCCGGTCGAGCTCCTGCCGCGCATAGCCGGGGGTCAGGGCATTGGCGACGTTGGTGCTCACCAATTCGGCGGCGCGCGCGTTGATGGCGAGGCCGGAACGGGCGCTGGCAAGTGCGGCGGCGATGCTCATCTGGAGCTCCTCCTAGGGGATCAGCGCTTGATGTTGGTGGTTTCCTGCAGCATCTCATCGACGGTCTGGATGATCTTCGCGTTCGACGAATACGCCCGCTGGGTCTCGATCAGCGACGTGAGCTCGGCGGCGATGTCGGTCGTGGAGTTCTCGCGTGCGAAGCCGATCGTGGTTCCCGTCGGTCCGTCACCCGCATCCCACAGATACATGGAGCCGCTTTCGCTGGTGAGCGCGAAGGCCTGGTTATCCAGCGCGCGCAGGCCGTTCATGTTCGGCACGTCGGCAAGCGGCACCTGGTAGAGCGTGCGGGAGAAGCCGGTATCGTAGATTGCCGTCATCAGCCCGTTCTCGTCGATCTCCACCGAGGAGAGGTTGCCGACCGGTGCGCCGTCCTTGGTGATCGCGATCGGCGCGAACTCCGAGGAGAGTTGCGTGAGCTGGCCATCCTGACCCGGGCGGCCGATCTGGATGGAAAGGGGCCCGCCACCGACATTGATCGAGAGCAGCCCCGTAGTGGCATCGTAGCTTTCCCCGTTCAGCGGCGTACCGCCGGGAATGGAGACCGTGTCGATCACACCGCCACCGGTCCGGCTGTCGTCGAAGGTGATCTGGAAATGCGCCATCGGATTGGTGGTGGAGGCGCTGTCGCCGAGTTCGAGGGTCCAAGTGTTGGATTGGCCCGTGCCGGGGATCGTCGGGGTGAAGGTCGCCGTCAGCGTTTCGGAAGTGCCGAGGTTGCCGAAATACTCGATCCCGATGTTCAGGGGTGTCGCCGGCTCGCCTGCCTTCGTCGCGGAGGCGGGGAGGTTCGCCCCGAAGGTGATGTTGGTCGTCGCCTCCGCTGCGAGCTGGGCCGATGTCACCCGCACCGGTTCCAGCCCCGCGGCGCTGTCGCGCGGCTGCGCCGGGATCGAGCCGTCGGCATTGGCGGGCCAGCCGAGCAGTGCGAGCCCGCTCTGCGTCCGCAGCACACCGTTCACGTCGGGCTCGAACGAACCGGTCGAGACGAGTTGGAGCGGCAGGTCGCCCGCGGCGTTGAGCGCGGAGACCGGGGTGACCGGCAGCAGGCCGCGGCCGGAGACCGAGATGTCGGTGGCGTTGCCGGTGGTGACGAGCGAGCCCTGCGCCTCCACATTGCGGAAGGTGTTCACAGTGACCCCGCCCGCCGTGTAGGCGGCGCTATTCCCCTCAAGTGCGATGGACGCGAAATCCGTCACCGCCGTCTTGTAGCCGAAGGTCGACGAGTTCGCGATGTTGTCGGAGATGGCGCCGAGCCGGCTGGCATTTACGGAGAGCCCGGCGACGCCGGCATTCATCGAGGAGGAGATGCTCACGATCTGGGTCCTTTCATCAGTCACGCGACGATGTCCGATCCCTCCATGCCCCAGTCTCCCTTAAGGAATGCCTAATCGCGCCCAATCAAAGCGGCAGGTCGGTCCGCAGCACGGTGATCACGACGCTCGCCTCCCCGTCCGGTACGGTGGTGAGCCGCGCGATGCGCGCCGGTGGCAGCCCACCGCTTTCCAGCAGGGCGCGCACGGTGTCGGTGCGCGCCGCACCTTCGCTCCACGCCGATCCGTCGCCGGGCAATCGGCTCGCGACCGCAACCGGATTGATGAGCAGGCGCAGGACCGAGCCGACGAGATCGCCCAACGCGATCAGGCGCGGCGTCGGCGCATCGTCGAGGAAGAGCGGCCTATCCGCTCGGTCGAGCAGTTCGATGACCAGCCCCTCATCCGTCATGCGGGTATTTACGTGTTCGAGCAGATCGTCAGCGAAGCGGGCCTCGCCGGCGGTCGCCCGCAGCATCTCGTCCACTGCGTCCAGACCTAGACCCGCAGGACCGGTTCCGGCGTCCTCCTCCTCGACCGGAACGGTACCGGTATCGCCGCGGGCCGCGTTCTCCTCCGTCGGGTGGCGGCGGCTCGCACCCTTGCCGTTGTGGGCGAGCGTATCCTCGGTCAGGACACTGTCGCCGCCCAGCGCCCCATCGCCGCCGCCCGAGGTCGCGCTGATCGAGATCGTCGGCGTGAAGTACTCCGCCAGCGCCATGCGCTGTTCGTCGGTCGTCGCGTTCAGGAGCCACATGAGCAGGAAGAAGGCCATCATCGCGGTCACGAAGTCGGCATAGGCCACCTTCCACGCGCCGCCGTGATGTTCGTGCCCGCCGGTCACCTTCTTGCGCTTGATGATGACGGGCGCTGCGTCCTTCGTCTTCGGCATGGTCCGAACTCCTGCATGGTCGAAGGCTGAACGCCCCGGCGCGTCGACCGCTCCCGGCGACATGCGGGGCATTTTATCGGGCTGCACCGGTCAACGTTGCGTTAAGGCTCGCGGGCTAATCGTATGGCGAGACCAGCCGGAGGCCCGAATGCCGCGCGAAACCGTCCTCGCACAGAAGCTCTCCACCCGCCCGCCGCGGCGCACGCCCCTGCCGCAGCTCGACGACATCGCGGCGAACTTCGCGGCGGCGATGGAGCGTTCGGCGCGCACACTCTTCCGCTCGACGGTCGGGGCGATCATCACGCGGACGGACATCCGGCCGCTGACGCGGGTGGCCGAGGACGTGCCGATCCCCGCCATGCTCGGGATCGCCCCCATGCCGGGCATGCAGAGTGCAGCGATGGTGAACGTGAGCTCGGATCTCGTTTACCACATCGTGGATTTGCGCATGGGCGGCGACCCGCAACAGGCGCCGGTGCCGACAGCGCGCACCTTCACCGCGATCGACATGGCGCTGAGCGAAGCCTTCGTCGCGGCGGCCATCGAATGCTTCCTCAGCGCCATCGAGACGGCGCTCGGCGCACCGCTGGAGCGGCGGATGGCGCTCTCGCACCTGGAGCAGAACATCACCCAGGTGCGGCTGGCGGCTAACAATGCGGACGTGCTGGTGATCGCCATGAATCTCGACATCGGGGAGGCGGCGCGCAACGCGGATTTCGAGCTGGTGATCCCGCTTGCCGTGCTCGATGCGCTGCAGGCCAGCCGCGGAGACGACAGCGCACAGCAGCGCGACCAGCACGCCGACCTCTGGCGCAGCCACATGCGCCGCGTCGCACGGGAGACGGAGGTCGACGTGAGCGCCGTGCTGCACCGGATGAACGTTCCCGTCCGCGAACTGGAGGGATGGGAGCCGGGCACCCTGCTCGAATTCCCGCGCAGCACGCTCGAGGAGCTGGAGCTGACGATCGGTGAGCCGTCGAGTTCGATCGCACTGGGGACCGCACGGCTCGGCGCCAGTGGCGGCCGGAAGATGGTGAAGCTCACAACCGATATGCTGCCGGAGATGCAGACTTACCTCACGCAGAACCTCTGAGAGAGCCGACGACCGAAAGCCGGCATCATGAAGATGTTTCGATTTATCTGTTAAACGAAACATCACCAGTCTACCCTCCCACCCGCAACCCCAGCGGAGACGGAATGGATATCGCCACACGCCAGTCGAGGATCTTTGCGATGCTCAATGCCACCGGCCGCGTCGCGGTAACGGGCCTGAGTGCGCAATTCGGCACGTCCGAGCAGACCATCCGCAAGGATCTGCGCACGCTGGAGCAATCCGGCAAGGCCGTGCGGGTGCATGGCGGCGCGGTCCGGGCCCCGGCCGCGGACTATATCGACTACGAGCACCGCAAGCTGATCGCCGCCCCGCAGAAGGCTGCGATCGGTCGGGTCTGCGCACGCCTGATTCCGGACGGGTCCACCGTGTTCATCAATACGGGCACCACGACCGAACAGGCAGCCCTCGCGCTGCGCGACCATGCGGGTCTGCGTGTCATCACCGACAATGTCGGCCTTTCCGACAAGCTGCGCGCCTTCCCCGGCGTGGAGGTACTGATCGCGGGTGGGCGCGTGCGCTCGAGCGACGGGGCCATCGTGGGCGAGCAGGCGGTGAGCTTCATCCGTCAGTTCCGCGTCGACTTTGCCCTGATCGGCGCCGCCGCGGTCGAGGAGGACGGCGCGCTGCTCGACCACGACCTGAGGGAGGCGCAGGTCGCGACCGCGATCATCGAGACGGCGCGCCACGTGATCCTCGCTGCGGACCATGCGAAATTCGGGCGGACGGCCCCGGTCTGCATCGGTCAGATCGGCCAGATGAACAGCCTTGTGACAGATCGCGAACCGCCAGCTGCGGTTGCTCATCTGTGCGCCGCGCAGCAGGTCCGTGTCCTGACTCCCTAACGGCCACGCGGCCATTTTCCTTGACACCCGGTTTCGGATCACCAAGCATTTGAACCCAAACGGCGCCGCCAGAGCGTCAGTCGAAGGCGGCCCGAAAATGCCGCCGCGGGGAGAATGTCGCCTTGGGAGCACTCATGGCACTGCTGCGCGGGCTGATGACCGTGAACTCGGTCCTGCTGCGCGTCGGCCGGACCATCGCTTGGATCGCGATCGGCATCATGGTGCTCGTCATCCTCTATCAGGTCGTGATGCGCTACGCGTTCAACGCGGCCCCGAACTGGACCGAGGAATTCGCGCGCTTCCTGATGCTGTGGATGACCGGCCTGATCGCGCCGTCGGCCTATCGCTGGGGCGGCTTCGTCTCGATCGACATGGCGGTGCGCACCCTGCCCCGGATCCCGGCGGCGATCCTCTCGCTGCTGCTCCTGATGCTGGCGATGACGGTCCTCGCCGTCGGCGCCATGATCGGATGGAGCGAGGTGACGGGCTTTTCCGGCAGCTTCACCACCGGCTCGCTCTACACCTTCGTGTTTCCGAGCCTGTCGGAGGGGATCACCTTCGGCTGGGACAAGATGCCGAGGTCGCACATGATGGCCTCGCTGCTGGTGGGCATGTGGCTGCTGGTCCTCGTGAACACCGAACTTGTGCTGAAGTCGCTGATCGCGCTGTTCGATCCGGACCGGAAGCTGCCGCAGGACACGGCGATGATCGCGGCGGGGGCGGAATAGATGCTGGTCTGGTTCCTGCCGCTGTTCCTCATGTTCCTGATGCTGGGCCTGCCTGTCTTCTTCGGCCTGCTCGCCTCGCCGGGTCTGCTGATCTGGTGGGAGGCGCTGGCCAACGACAATCCGCGCTTCATGCGGGACATCACGCTGCTCTACCGCAACGTCTACAACGGCATGGACTCCACGCCGCTGATGGCGATCCCGTTCTTCATGCTGGCGGGCGAGATGATGAACCGCGGCGGCATCACGCACCGTCTGGTGGAGTTCAGCCAGGCGCTGATGGGTCACTTCCGCGGCGGCCTCTCCCACGTCAACGTGCTGAGCTCGATGCTGTTCGCGGGCATGTCGGGCTCGGCTGTCGCCGACACCTCCGCGCTCGGCTCCATGCTGATCCCGGCGATGGAAAAGCAGGGATACAGCCGCAAGTTCGCGGCCGCGATCACGGCGGCGTCCTCGGTCATCGGGCCGATCATTCCGCCCTCGGGCATCATGATTATCTACGCCTACGTGATGGAGGTCAGCGTCGCCGATCTCTTCGCCGCAGGCCTCGTGCCCGGCATCATGGTGGGCCTCGGGCTGATGCTGGTCACAAAGATCATGGCGGACAAGTACGACTTCCCCGCCGCCTCCGAACGCGCGACGTGGAAGGAGAAGGGGCAGGCGAGCCTCAAGGCGTTCTTCCCGCTGCTCACGCCCGTCATCATCCTCGGCGGGATCCTCGGCGGGATCGCCACGCCCACCGAAGCCTCGGCCATCGCCGCCTTCTATGCGCTGATCGTAAGCCTCTTCGTCCTGCGCTCGATGAGCTGGTCGGATATCCCGGATGTGCTGAAGCGCGCCGCCCTCGCCTCCGCCGTCGTGCTGCTGCTCGTGGGCGCGGCGATGGCCTTCAAGACGGTGGTGAGCCTCTCGCGCGCGCCGGAGAGCATGGCCGATTTCGTGCTCAGCCTGTCGAGCAATCCGCTGATCCTGCTCTTCCTCATCAACATCCTGCTGTTCATCGTGGGGATGTTTCTCGACGCGGGGCCGGCGATCATCATACTCGGCCCGATCCTCGGCCCGATCTTCACGGAGATGGGGGTCGATCCCATCCACTTCGCCATCATCATGAGCGTGAACCTGACCGTGGGGCTGGCGACACCGCCCATGGGGCTGGTGCTCTTCGTGGCCTCCTCCGTCTCGGGCGAGAGGGTCGAGACGATCTCCAAGGCCATCCTTCCCTTCCTCGCCATCGAGGTCGCGGTGATCTTCCTGATCACATACGTCCCGGCGATTTCGCTGACCCTGCCGCGCCTGCTGGGCTATGCCGGGTAGGCGGGCGATGAGGCAAAGACAGATCCGTTCAACAGGAGGAACACGACACATGAAATTCACTCAGGGACTGAAGTCGCTGATGCTGGCGGCGGTGCTGGGCAGCACGGCGCTGGGTGCGGCCGCACAGGAATACACCCTGCGCGCCACGGCGAACTCCAACGAGAACGACGAGGATTACGACGGTCTCGTCGTGTTTAAGAACTTCGTGGAAAGTGCCTCGAACGGCGCCATCGAGGTCGAGCTCTTCATCGGCACGCAGCTCTGCTCGAACGGGGCGGAGTGTCTGCAGGGCGTAGCCGACGGCTCCATCGACATCTACATCTCCACCTCCGGCGGTGCGGCCGGCATCTTCCCCTACGTGCAGGTGCTCGACCTTCCGTACCTGATGCAGAACGACCGCGTGGCCGAGGCCGTGATGCAGGGCGATTTCGTCCGCACCATGCGCGACATGGCGCTGGAGGATAGCGGCGGCGCGATCCGCCTGATGACGATCGGCAACACAGGTGGCTGGCGCAACTTCGCCAACACCGAGCGCCGGATCGCGGCGCCCGAGGATATGGAAGGGCTCAAGATCCGCACGGTGGTCGCCGACCTGCCGCAGGAGCTGGTGCGCGCGCTCGGCGCCTCGCCCACCCCGATCCCGTGGCCGGAGCTCTTCACCTCCTTCCAGACCGGCGTCGTGGAGGGCTCCAAGAACGGCATCACCGACATCATGGGCATGAAGTTCCCGGACGCGGGCCTGCAGTACCTCACGCTCGACGGCCACGCCTACATGGGCGCCCTGTGGTTCATGAACAACGAGGTCTTCCTCTCGATGCCCGAGGAGCTGCGCCGCGTCGTGGTCGATGGCTTCTACGCGCTGCAGCAGGCGACCTTCGCCTCGCCCAAGCGCAAGTCGATCGAGGCATATGAGGCGTTCGTCGCCGGTGGCGGCGACCTCTACGTTCCGACACCCGACGAGATGGCCGCCTTCGCCGAAGCCGCCGAGCCGGTCTACACCTGGTTCGAGGAGAACGTGGACCGCGGCCCCGAAGTGCTCGCCGCCCTGCGCGAGGCCGTGGCCGAGGCGGAGGCCGAGATCGACGCCGGGCTCGAAGCCGATCTGAACTGAGCCACGCGCTCCGCACGAGACCGGACGGGGCGGCGCGGGCCGCCCCGTTTCACGACGGCCCCGCGCCTACCGGAACGGATAGAGCCAGGGCCTGTAGTCATCGACCATCACGAGGGCCTGTTCGATTTGTTCCGGCGTCATCTTCTTCACGACCTCCTCCAGCGAGATCGCCGCGTCCGGATCGCCGCCGATGGCGCTGAGCGTGTACCACATGTAGGCGCGCACCAGGTCGACCGGCGTGCCGCGCCCGACCTCATAGTACCAGCCGATGCCCGATTGCGCGCCGGGATGCCCCTTCATGGCCGAGCGCAGGTACCAGTCGAAGGCGCGCATGTCGTCGCGCTCGACGCCGAGGCCCATGGCGTACATCACCCCGATCAGTTCCTCCGCATCGGCGTTGCCGGCACGGGCCGCGGGCAGGAACTCGGCCATCGCCTCTTCGAAGCGCCCCTCCTCCATCAGATCGCGGCCGCGCTCGATCTCGGCGAACAGCGGTCCTGCGACGAGCATGGCGCCCATGAGGGCGGTGCGAAACAGGGGCATCGTGGTCTCCTTCGGTCTTTGGCCAGAGCCTGCCGTCTGCCTGGCGTGGCCTCAACCCTGATCCTGATCGCAAGCACCGCCACCGCGCAGGTGCCGATCGACCCCGCGTATTACGTGCCCGCCGATCCCGCACAGGCGGAGATCGGGCGGCTCCTCTTCTTCGACCCGATCTTGTCGGGCAACCGCAACATCGCGTGCGCGACCTGCCACCACCATGATTTCGCAGGTGGCGACGGCCTGCCGCTCGGCATCGGCGAGGGCGGCGAGGGGCTGGGCACCGAGCGCGTGGCGCTGGCCGAGACGCCCGTGGAAAAGCGCGTCCCGCGCAATGCACCCGCCCTCTTCAACCTCGGCCACGCCAGCGTCGAGGTGCTGTTCCACGACGGGCGGCTGAGCGTGTCGGAGCTCTACGGCAACGGTTTCAACTCCCCGGCCGAGGAGTGGCTGCCCCACGGCCTCGACAATATCGTGGCCGCCCAGGCGCTGTTCCCGCTCACCTCCGAGGTGGAGATGGCCGGCAGCCCCGAGGAAAACGAGGTTGCAGGCGCCGCCTACGACCGCATCGACAACGTCTGGCCAATCCTGGCGAAGCGGGTGCGGATCATCGCGGAATATGGCGACGCCTTCGTCGCGGCCTTCGACCATATCGAGACCTCGGATCAGGTGACGATCGTCGAGATCGCCAATGCCCTCGCCGCCTTCATCACGCTGGAATGGCGCAGCCATGACAGTCCCCATGACCGCTTCCTCGCGGGCGATGAGACGGCGCTGACCGAGGCGCAGCGCCGCGGCCTCGACCTGTTCTTCGGCGAGGCGGGCTGTGCGGCCTGCCATTCCGGGCCCTTGCTCACCGACCAGCAGTTCCACGCGCTCGCCCTTCCTCATTTCGGCCCCGGCCGCACTCGCCGCTTCGATCCCTACGCCCGCGACGTGGGTCGGATGGGGGAAAGCGACCGGCTGGAGGACGCCTACCGCTTCCGCACGCCGTCCTTGCGCAACGTCGCGCTGACCGCGCCCTACGGCCACAACGGCGCCTACGCGACGTTGGAAGGGATGGTGCGCCATCACCTGAACCCGCAGGCGTCGTTCGATGCATGGGCGCAGGACGCGGTGGACCTGCCCGACATCCCCTGGGTCGCGGGCGGCGATTTCCTGAGCTTCCAGGACAGCCGCGAGCGGGCCCGCCTGCGCTCCGCCGTCGACCTTCAACCTCTCGAACTGAGCGAGGACGCCATCGCCGACATCCTCTCCTTCCTCGATGCGCTGACCGGAGAGACGGCGCTGACAGGACGCCTCGGCCCGCCCGAGGCCGTGCCCTCCGGCCTGCCGGTGGAGGTGCGCCGATGATGCAGATCCTCATCGCGGGCCAGGCCGTCGTCGACTTCATCTTCGAAGTCGACACGCTGCCGACAGAGCCCGAGAAGTACCGCGCCCGGGGTGCGCGTATCGTCGGTGGCGGCTGTGCCGCGAATGCCGCCGTCGCGATCTCCCGCCTTGGTGGCCAGACCCATCTCGCAGCGCGTCTCGCGGAGGACCCCGTCGGGCAGCTGATCATCGCGGAGCTGCAGCGGGAGCGGGTGGGCACCTCCCTGACGACCAAGATCCGGGGGGCGTCGTCCTCCTACTCGTCCGTCTACATCGACAGGAAGGGCGAGCGGCAGATCATGAATTTCCGCGGCTCCGGCTTGCCCAACGAGCCCGACTGGACGCTGCCCGCCCTCGACGCGGCCCTCGCCGACACCCGCTGGACGGAGGGCGCGATCGCCGCCATGAAGGCCGCGCGGAACGCAGGCGTGCCCGGCGTGATGGACGCCGAGGCGCCCGTGGTGCGCGAGGCCCTGGAGCTTGCCTCCCACGTCGCGTTCTCCCGCCAGGGCCTGGATGAGTTCCTGCCCGAGGGCACGGTGGAGGAGCGGCTGGAGATCGCCGCGGGCCTGCTCGGCGGCTGGGTCTGCGTTACCGACGGGGCGTACGGCGTGACCTGGCGGCAGGGCGATGACGGCGGGCACGTCCCCGCCTTTGACGTAGCCGTCGTCGATACGCTGGGTGCCGGCGATGTCTGGCACGGGGCCTTCACCCTCGCCCTCGCCGAGCATCGGACCGAGCTCGACGCGGCCCGCTTCGCCAATGCCGCCGCCGCGATCAAATGCACCCGTCCGGGGGGCCGCGCCGGCAGCCCGACCCGGGACGAGACCGACACCTTTCTTCAGGAGAACGCGAATGCAACTGACGCCCGGTAAGCTATGGGGGATGCGCCGGATGGCCGACGCGTCGGGCCGGTTCCGCATGACTGCCGTGGACCAGCGCCCGCCAATCAAGGGCCCGATCGCGACGCATCATGGCGTGGGCGAGGCGCCTTGGGAGGAGGTCGCGAAGTTCAAGACGCTGCTGATCGAGACGTTGCAGGGCGAGAGCTCCGCCATGCTGCTCGATCCGCATTACGCGATCCCCATGGGGCTGGACCGGTATGACCCCGCAAAGGGCCTGATCGTGACGCTGGAGGACAGCCTGTTTCGGGAGACGGATGGCGGCCGTCTTTCCTCGGAGATCGACGACTGGTCCGTGGGCAAGATCCGGCGGATGGGTGGCGACGCGGTCAAGGTGCTCGCCTGGTACCGGCCCGATGCCTCCCCCGACGTCCTGCAGGCGCAGAGGGATTTCACCAAGCGCATCGGCGAGGCCTGTGCGAAGTACGACATCCCCTACCTCTTCGAGCTGCTGGTCTACCCGTTGGCAGACGACGCGCACCAAACCACCGACTATGTCGAGCAGCAGGGCAAGAAGGCAGACCACGTCCTGCAATCGGTCGAGGAATTCGCGAAACCCGATTACGGCGTCGATGTCTTCAAGCTGGAAAGCCCGGTCAACGCCTCCGACGTGCCGGAGCATGACGGAGATATCCAGAAGCTCTTCGACGAGATGGGCCGCCTTGCCGGCCGCCCCTGGGTGATGCTCAGTGCAGGCGCGGGCAAGGCGGCCTTCCGCAACGTGCTCGCCCATGCCTACCGCGCCGGGGCGTCGGGCTACCTCGCCGGTCGCGCGATCTGGCTGGAGGCGTTCGGGCACTATCCTGATTGGGACCGGATGCGCGCCGATCTGGAGGGCGACGCGGTCGCTTATATGCGCGGGCTCAACGAGCTGACGAGTGCTGAAGCCGTGCCGTGGCACGACCACCCGTGCTTCGGCGGCGAGACCGCGTTCTTGCCTGCCGATGTCAGCTTCCGGCATGGCTACGAGGATATCTGATGGCCCGCATCGGCATATTGCCTTTGGGCCGTCCCACCTTCGACGTGCCCTTCGCGGAAAAGAAGCTGGCGGGGATGCTCGCAGCCCTCGGCGCGACGGAGCACGATGTGATCGGCCCGCGCGCCCTGCTCTTCGATGCGGAAACGACGATCGCGGCGCTGGACGAACTGGCGGCAGGGAGCATCGACCAGCTCCTGATCCTTCAGGTCACGTTCACCGACGCCTCGATGACTGTCGCGGCCGCGAACCGCTTCGCCGACGTGCCGCTCTCGATCTGGGCCGTGCCGGAGCCGCGGCTGGGCGGCCGCCTGAGGCTCAACTCCTTCTGCGGGCTGAACCTCGCGAGCCACGCGCTCGGCCTGAACGGACGGCCGTTCGGATGGCTCTACGCAGAACCTGACGGCGAGGGGCTCGATGAGCTACTCGCAGGGAAACGGACGAGCGGGCGGCTCGCGGCGCAGCCGGTGTCGGCCGCCGCATCCGTCGCGGCCAACGCCCTCAAGGGCCGCCGCATCGGACGGATCGGCGCCCATCCCGACGGTTTCGACACCTGCGCCTACGATGCCGAGGCCCTACGCGATCTCACCGGAGTGGAGGTCGAGGCGCTGGAGCTCGACACCCTCTTCGACACCGCCCGCGCCGTAGATGCCTCCGCCGCCACCGCCCTGCGCGCCGAGGCAGACAGGAAGCTCGACGGCCTCGCGGAAGTCGACCAGACCGAACTCGACCGCTCCCTGCGCCTGAAACTCGCACTCGACAAGCTCCGCACGGACCGCCAATTCGACGCCTTCGCCATCCGCTGCTGGCCCGAGACCTTCACCGAGTATGGCGGCGCCGTCTGCGGCCCGGTTTCGATGCTCGGCGAGGCGCGCGTACCCTGCGCCTGCGAGGCCGATGTCTACGGCGCGGTCACGCAGATGATGTTGCAGGAGGCCGCGGACGCGCCCGTCTTCCTCGTCGATCTCGTGGACATGGACAGCGCCGACAATACCGGCGTCGTCTGGCATTGCGGGCAGGCCCCGGCCTCGATGGCCACCGCGCACCCGGCGGCTACGATCCACACGAACCGCAAGATGCCGCTGCTCTACGAGTTCGCGCTGAAGCCCGGCCGCGTTACCTTCGTCCGCCTCTCGCAAGCGCATGGCGAAACCAAGCTGATCCTGAGCGGCGGCGAGATGCTGGACCGCCCCATGGCCTTCACCGGCACCTCCGGCGTCGTCCGCTTCGACAAACCGGCCGCCGAGACGCTCGCGAACGTCATCGACAGCGGCCTCGAACACCACATGGCGCTCGCCTATGGCGACCACAGCGCCGCGCTTATCGAGATGGCAGGCGCGCTCGGCCTGCCCGTTCTGGAGATCTGAGCCATGACCCTGCGCTACGGCATCATCGGCACCGGCATGATGGGCCACGAACACATCCGCAACATCCAGCTCCTCGATGACGCCGAGGTCGTGGCGCTCTCCGATCCCGACCGCGACATGCTGCATTCGGCCAACAAACAGGCGGGCGGCGACGCCAGGACCTACTTCACCCATCAGGAGATGCTGGCCGGGGGCGGGCTGGACGCGCTGGTGATCGCCGCGCCCAACCACCTGCACCACCCCATCATGCTGGATGCGCTGGCCACCGACATCCCGATCCTCTGCGAGAAGCCTCTCGGCATCTCAACCTTTGAATGCGAGGAGATCGCAGGCCGCGCCGCGATCCGCAAAGCGCCCGTCTGGGTCGCGATGGAGTATCGCTACATGCCCCCCGTCGCCCGCCTGATCGAGGAAGTCGAGGGCGGACGCGCGGGCTCGCTCAGGATGCTCTCGATCCGCGAGCACCGCTTCCCGTTCCTTGACAAGGTCAACCACTGGAACCGCTTCAACGCGCAGACCGGCGGCACGCTGGTGGAGAAATGCTGCCACTTCTTCGATCTTATGCGGCTGATCCTGAAGTCCGACCCGGTGCGCGTCTTCGCCTCCGGCGCGGGCGGCGTCGCCCATGCGGACGAGAAGATCGCGGGCCGCGTGCCCGACATCCTCGACCACGCCTACGTCATCGTGGAATTCGCCAACAATTCCCGCGCGATGCTCGACCTCTGCATGTTCGCCGAAGGCAGCTACTGGCAGGAGGTGATCTCCGCTACCGGGGAGAAGGCGCGCATCGACGCGATGGTGCCCGGCCCCGCCCGCTTCGCCCCGGGCGGGGTGGAGCGTGCCTCCCGCCTCGTCATCTCCAACCGCGGGACGAAGCAGGAGGAGGTGCACGACATCCACGTTGACAAGCGGGTGCTGGCAGCGGGCGATCACCACGGCTCGACCTTCTTTCAGCATGAGAAGTTCGCGGCGACGATCCGTTCGGGTGGCGCGCCGGAGGTCGGGGTGCGCGACGGCCTGCTCGCGGTCGCTGTCGGTGCCGCGGCAGAGGAATCGGTGCGCACCGGCCTGCCCGTCACCCTGCCCCGCATCGCCATGGAAGGGGCTGCCTGATGCCCGACATCGTCATCACGGAGTTCATGGACGAGGCGGCAGTCAACGATCTCTCCCGTGCGTTCGACGTGCTCTACGATCCCGGCCTCGTGGACCGGCCAGACGAGCTTTCGGCGGTGCTGCCGGGGGCCCGCGCGCTGATCGTGCGCAACCGGACGCAGGTGCGTGGCGACCTGCTGGCCAGCGGCATTCGTTGCGTCGGGCGGCTGGGCGTCGGGCTCGACAATATCGACGTCGAGGGGTGCGAGGCGCGCGGCATCCATGTCTATCCAGCCACCGGGGCCAATGACGCCTCCGTCGCGGAATACGTGATCGCGACTGCGATGCTGCTGCTGCGCGGCGCCTATCTCTCGACCGCCGAAGTCGGCTCCGGGGAGTGGCCACGGCAGGCCCTGATCGGGCGAGAGATCGGCGGACGCATCCTCGGCCTGATCGGCTACGGCTCCATCGCGCGACAGACCGCGGCGCGGGCAAAGGCGCTGGGGATGCAGGTCATCGCCCATGATCCCTATGCGCAGGAGGCCGAAGTCGAACTGACCGATCTCTACGGGCTGCTCGGCCGGGCCGACGTGATTTCGCTGCACGTGCCGCTGACCTCCGACACGCGCCACCTGATCGATGAGGAGGCGCTCGCGCAGGTGCGCAAGGGCTCGGTGCTGGTGAACGCCGCCCGCGGAGGCGTGGTGGACGAGGCCGCACTGGCCGACGCGTTGCGCACGGGCCGCCTCGCCGGTGCCGCGCTCGATGTGTTCGAGGATGAGCCCCTGCCCAAGGGCAGCGTGCTGGCGGACGTGCCCAACCTGATCCTGACCCCGCACATCGCAGGCGTGACCCAGGAGAGCAACGTACGCGTCTCGGCCCTGATCGCGGAGCGGATCCGCGCGCATCTCGTCGGTTAACCGCACCGCAAGCTTTCGGAAACGCTTCGCTAACCCCTGCCGCGGTAGTCCTGTCGCAATCCCGACGGCAGGAGAATCCGCCGATGGCCCAGCGCCTGTTTCTGACCCTGGCCTTGCTGGCCGCGCGCCCGCTCTGGGCCGAAGCAACCCTCTGCGACCATGCCGCAGCAACCGCAGCGCGTGCACATGACATCCCGCTCGACGTGATGCGCGCGATTACGCGAACCGAAACGGGACGTCCGGTGGACGGCGCGCTGCAACCCTGGCCCTGGACCGTGAACATGGAAGGGGCGGGCCACTGGTTCGACACGCGGGCCGAGGCCGTCGCCTTCGCCCGGCGACACCACGACCGTGGCGCGCGCAGCTACGATGTCGGCTGCTTCCAGCTCAACTGGCGCTGGCATGGCGAGGCGTTCGCGTCCCTCGACCAGATGTTCGAGCCGGAAGCCAATGCCGACTACGCCGCGCGCTACCTGCGCCAGCACTACGAACGTTTCGGCGACTGGACCGAGGCCGCGGGCCGCTACCACTCCGGCACCCCCGTCCATGCGGAGCGCTATGCGACCCGCTTCGATGACATCCGCGGTGGGCTGTCGGACGCGCCCCCTACGCCACCCGCGCCGCAGCGCACCGCGTCGCTCTTGCGTGCCGCCAGCGGGCCGCTGCTGACCGCCGCGCGCGGTCCGCTCCTGGGGCGCTGAGATGTTCGCACAGCTCGACATCCGCCAGCTCTACCAGCCGACGGTGCTGCTGACCGTCGCACTGATGGCCGTCATCGTAATGATGATCCTGCCGATGCCCCCCGTGGTGCTGGATCTCGGCCTCGCCGCGTCCTTCGGCCTCGCGATCCTGATCTTCACCAACACGCTCTTCATCAACCGCCCGCTCGATTTCTCCGCCTTCCCGACGATCCTGTTGGCGAGCCTGATGCTGCGGCTCTCGCTCAACGTCTCCTCCACCAAGCTGATCATCGGCGAGGGGCACACGGGCACCGGGGCCGCGGGCGGTGTGATCGAGGGTTTCGCAATGTTCATCATGGGCGGCTCGGTCTTCCTCGGCCTCGTCGTCTTCGGCGTCCTGATGATCGTGAACTTCATCGTGATCACCAAAGGCGCAGGCCGGATGGCGGAGGTCGGCGCCCGCTTTGCGCTCGACGGGATGCCGGGCAAGCAGCTCGCCATCGACAGCGACATGGCCGCGGGGGCGCTCAGCCATACAGAGGCGAAGGAGCGGCGCAGGATCGAGCAGGAGGAGACCACGTTTTTCGGCTCCCTCGACGGCGCCTCGAAATTCGTCAAGGGCGACGCGATCGCGGGTCTTCTCATCACGCTCCTGAACCTCGTGATGGGCTTCTCGATCGGGCTCTTCGTACACGGAATGCCCGCCGGGCAGGCCATCGAGACCTATGCGATCCTCACGGTGGGCGACGGCCTCGTGAGCCAGATCCCCGCCGTCATCATCTCGATCGCCACGGCCCTGCTGCTCTCGAAAGGCGGGCAAGCCGGATCCGCCGACAAGGCGATCCTCGCACAGCTCGGCGACTACCCCGTCGCCCTCGGCACCGTCGCGGCATTGATGCTGATGTTCGCGCTGGTGCCCGGCCTGCCTGTGCTGCCCTTCCTGCTGGGCGCAGCTCTCCTCGCCGGGGCCGCGTACGTCGCGCGCCGCCACCGGACGCTCATGGCCAGGCGCAAGGCGGAGGAGCAGGCCCGTCCCACAGCCGCGCCGAAGGAGCGCAACCTCGGCGACGTGCTCGACCTGGACGAGATCCACGTGAAGGTCGCCCCCGACCTCGTACCCGTCGCCATGGATGCCGCCGACGGGCTGGACGCACGGATCGTCAACATGCGCAATCACATCGCGGAGCTCTATGGCCTCGTCATTCCGGAGATCCGTCTGACCGATGACCCGGGCCTCGACCCGGGCCACTACGCGATCCTGATCCAGGGGGTGGAGGTCGCGCGCAGCCAGGTCGAACCGGGTCATCTCCTGATGCTGCTGGGCGACGACCGGGCCGCACTGCCCCCGGGCCGGGACGTCTCCGAACCGGTCTACGGCGCGCCTGCCCGCTGGATCCCGCGCGACCAGCACGAGGAAGCGAGCCGGGCCGGTCAGACCACCATCACTCCGGCCGAGGTCATCGCGACCCATCTGCTGGAAATGGTGAAGACCCATTTCAGCCGCCTCTTTACCCGCCGTGCGCTGCGCAAGGTGCTCGACGCCTTCACCGCCCCCTCCGACGCGGGGCGGGCCGAGGCGAACCGGCGGATCCTCGACGAGTACGTGCCCGACCGCGTGCCGCTCGAGGTGCTCCAGACCGTGCTGCGCCTCCTGCTCGAGGAGCGGGTATCGATCCGCAACATGCCGCTGATCCTAGAAGCGCTGAGCGAGGCGGGCGCCCAGACCACCCCGCCCGCGATGCTGGTCGAGCATGTCCGCCACCGCCTCGGCTTCCAGCTCACGGCCGACTTGCGTGAGCCGGACGGCACGCTGCCCTTCATCCAGCTCGAACCGGGCTGGGAAGAGGCGTTCCGCACGCACCAGATCGACGGCGAGGGCGGCCTGCCCGACATCGCCCTGCCGCCGGAGGACTTCAACCGTCTCGCCTCCAATGTGGCCGCGCAGATCAACAAGGCGTCCGAGGGCGGCCGCTATCCCGCCATCGTCACCGCGACGCGCCGGAGGAGGTTCGTCAGCACCGTCCTCGCGGCCAAGGGCATCCGCAACCCGGTGCTGTCCTATGACGAGATCGACCGCGGCGTGCGGCCTGCGCTGGTCGGGACCGCATGAACGCGTTGCTGACCGCGCTGGCCGAGGCCGCTCCTCTGGCGGAGGCGGCGATGCTGTCCTTCATCCTGGTGTTCGCCCGCGTCTCGGCCACCGCGGCGCTCCTGCCGGGATTTGGATCCCAGATGGTTCCCGCCCGCATCAAGCTCGGCGTGGGCCTGGCCTTCGCGGCCATCGTCGCCCCGCTCGTCGATGTTGGAGCGCTGCCCCGCACTCCCGCCGGTCTGGCGAGCGCCCTCGGGATCGAGATCGTCGCCGGCCTCGTCCTCGGCCTCTCGGTCCGTCTGCTGGTAATGGCGCTGCAGTTCGCCGGCGCGATCGCGGCACAGGCGACCTCGATCGCGCAGATCATGGGGCCGGGCGCGATGCCCGATCCGCTGCCCGCGCTCGGCGCGGTGCTGACGCTCGCCGGGATCACGCTGGCAATGACCCTCGGGCTGCATCTGCGCGCGGCCGAGGCGATGGTGCTGAGTTATGACCTGATCCCGCCGGGCCGCCTGCCCGATGCGGCCGATGTCGCGACCTGGGGCACCGCCCGGGTGCGCGAGACCTTCGCGCTGGGCCTGACGCTGGCCGCCCCCTTCGTGCTGGCGGCGCTCGCCTACAACATCGCGCTTGGCGCCATCAATCGGGCGATGCCCCAACTGATGGTCGCCTTTGTCGGTGCGCCGGCGATCACGGGCGGCGCGCTCCTGCTGCTGCTGGTCGGGGGCCCGCTGATCATTACCACCTGGGCCGATGCCATGGCGACGCTGCTCGCCGATCCGCTGGCGATCCAGCCTTGAGCGGGGACACCGATCAGGCCGAAAAGAGCCATGAGCCGACGCAGAAGCGGCTCGACACCGCACGCGAGGACGGCAACATCGCGCAGGTCTCCGACCTGACGGCCACCGCCGCCTATGCAGGGTTGCTCATTGTGATCGTCGCTGCCGGACCGGCCATGGTGCGGGATGTCGGCGGGGCGCTGTCCGCACCGCTCGCACACGCGGATGCGCCCGGCGAGCTCCCGCGCATCGGCGCTTATGCTGGTGCGGCCGTGCGAGGTCTCGCGCCGCTCTTCCTCGGACCGGTCGCGGCCGTGCTCGCGGTCCTCGCCGCCACGAGGGCCGTCACCTTCGCACCGAAGAAGCTCGCCCCCGATCTCAGCCGGATCAGCCCGATCGCGGGCGCGAAGAACAAGTTCGGGCCGACCGGCCTGTTCGAGTTCGCCAAAAGCGCGACGAAACTACTGGTCATCGGCGTCGCGATCGGCCTGTGGTTCGCCCTCGGCCTCGACCGGATCGTGGGGCTGAGTGCCGCCGAGGCGCCCAACCTCCTCGTCGAGATCGGGCGGACGCTGCGGCTGCTGCTCATCGTCATCCTCGCCATCACCGTCCCGCTCGCCATCCTCGACATGCTCTGGCAGCGCTTCGATCACCGCCGCAAGCTGCGCATGAGCCACCAGGACCTGAAGGACGAGGCGAAACAGGCCGAGGGCGACCCCCACGCCAAGTCCCAGCGCCGCCGCCGCGCGCAGGAGCTTGCGGGTAACCGGATGCTGCAGGACGTCCCCGACGCCGACGTCGTGGTCGTGAACCCCATCCATATCGCCGTGGCGCTGAAATGGGACCGGGCGCGCGGCGGCGCCCCGGTCTGCGTTGCCAAGGGACAGGGCGAGGTTGCGGAGCGGATCCGCGAGCGCGCTACCGAGCACGGGGTCCCGATCCATCGCGATGTTGCCACCGCCCGCAGCCTGCACGCGACGGTCGAGATCGGGGCGGAGGTGCCGCGCGAGACCTACCGCGCGGTCGCCGCGGCGATCCGCTTCGCCGACCATGTCCGCCGGCGGGCGACATGAGCGACCGTGCGAGGCTCGACCGCGTCGGGTCCGTCATCGAGGCGCTGCGCCTGCGGGCGGAAAGCCGCCACGCCGAGCTGCGCCGCAGGATCGCGGCGCTCGAGGCGCACCGCGCGACCCTGCTCCGCCCTCCGCCCGGGGATGATCCCGCGGCCCGTGCGCAGTGGGATCGATGGGCCGATGCGGCGTTGCGTGCGGTGGCGCGAGACCGAGCGACGGCGGAGGCCGACCGGATCGAAGCCGAGGCTGAACTGCGTCGCGCCCTGGCCCGCATCATGGCGGTCAAGGCGATAAGGACGGAACAGGAGAAAGAACGACGGCGGCGTCAGGCCCGCCGGGCCGAGGAGAACGGCGGCTACATGTCCTGACGCGCGAGATTGGTGATCAGGACCCCGCGCGCGGCCGAGCCCAGCTCTTCTTTCGCGGCGATGTCGAGGCGGCTGCGCAGGTCGCGCAGCCGCTCACCCTCGGTAAAGACGCCGTCGAAGCCGCCGGCATTGGCGTGGTCGAACAGCACGCGCAGGAAGGCGTCCCGCAGCCGCGGCTCCTTCTCTATCACGGTCTCGGCCATCGCCGCCTCGGTCTCCACCGATAGCGACAGGGCGACGAGGCCGGTGATCTCGCCCTGCCGCGTGAGCGGGACGACGAACTGACTGCCGAACTCGACGAAGGCGTAGGCATCGTCCGCGCCCCTGTCCTCCTCGGGTGCCGGCGCCGGGGCCGGGGACGCGGGGCGCAGCACGTAGCCGCCGGCGGCGCCGGCCAGCGCACCGACGACGACCATGGCGAGAACGAGAAGCACACGCATCATGGATTCCCCTCAGAACGGAAGCACGCGCTCGAGGATCTGCTGGCCATAGCGTGGCTGTTGCAGATCGGTGATCTGACCCCGCCCGCCATAGATCACGCGGGCCCCGGCGATCTTGTCATAGGTGATCTCGTTGCGGCGGGAGATGTCCTCCGGCCTGACGATGCCGGCGACCTGCAGGTCGCGCAGCTCGAAGTTCACCCGCACTTCCTGGCTGCCGAACACCACCAGGTGCCCGTTCGGCAGCACGTCGACCACGGTGGCGGCGACGCGAAGGGTGATCTCCTCCTCCCGCCGGGTCGAGCCCGCGCCCGATGTGCCGGTCGAAGAGGTGAGCCCCACGCCCGGGTTCACCGGAACGCCGCGCTCGGCCAGATCAGCGGGCAGTCCGAAAAGATCCGGGATGGCGAGCGCCTCGTCCGCGGATCGGGAGCGGTCGGTCGCGTTCGAGATCTCGGCCTCCTCATCGATCTCGATCACCACGGTCAGGATGTCGCCCAGCGTGCGTGCGCGCCTGTCGCCGAAGAGCGAGCTGGGCCCCGACCGCCAGAGCGAGGCGTCCGAATAGGGGGTTTCCGGCGGCACGGCCGCGCGTGCGAGCGCCAGCCGCTCCGGCGAGACGGCCGCCACAATCTCGGCCTCGGGCCGGTCGACCGGCGTCATCTCCGGCGGGCGACCGATCGGGCTGGTCGCGCAGCCCGACAGCAGCAGGAATGCGAGCGCGGCCCTCAACGGCTCACCTCGATCCGGCCGGAGGGCATGACCTCGCCCCAGACGGTCAGGCGGGACGCGAGGTTCATGACCCGGACGCGGTCGCCCACCCGTGCGCGGTCGAGCACGCGGCCCTCGGTGACGATGGCGAGCCCGCCGCTGGCGAACTGCATCTCGACCACGTCGTTGCGGTCGATAACGGCGGGCGCGGCGAGGTCCGCGACGAAGATGGGTCGGCCGGGATAGAGCGTCACCCGCGCCTCCTGTCCGATGGCCTGGTCGGCGGACGTAACGCCGCCGGGCACGTTCTCGACCACTTGGACGACGTCTTCGGCCCGGATGACGGTCTCCGCTCGGATCGCGCGGAGCGGCTGGACGCTCTGCGCAGCCGCGGGAAGGGCCGCCAGGGCGATGAGGATCGTGAAAACGCGCATCGACATCAGCGGATCTGCGTGGTGGCGCCGAGCATCTGGTCGGCGGCGGTGATGACCTTGGCGTTCAGCTCGTAGCCGCGCTGCGCCTCGATCAGTTCGGTCATCTCGCGCACCGCGTCTACGGAACTGTCCTCGAGATAGCCCTGCCGCAAGGTGCCGCGGCCATCCTCGCCCGGCGCCCCGACCCCCGGCGCGCCCGACGCTTCGGTCTCCGCGAAGAGGTTGCCGCCCAGCGCCTCCAGCCCCTTGTCGTTGGAAAAGTCCGCCAGCGTGATCTGGCCCATCAGCTGCGGCTGGATCTGGTCGTCGAAGTAGACGTAGATCTCGCCTTCGGCGTTGATGCTGATGGCGCGGGCCTCCTCCGGTATCGTGATGTCGGGTACGACCGGATAGCCGTCGGAGGTCACGATCTGCCCCTCGCCGGACCGCTTCAGGGCCCCGTCGCGGGTATAGGCCGCCTGCCCGTTCGGCAGCTCGACCTCGATGTAGCCCTGCCCCTCGATCGCGACGTCGAGATCGCCGCCGGTCGCGCGCAGCGGACCTTGCTCGACATTCATGGTCACGGCCGCCGCCCGTACACCGAGGCCGAGCTGCACGCCGGTCGGCAGCATGGTGCCGTCCGCGGCGTTGATCGTGCCGGGCCGGGCGAGCTGCTGGTAGTGCAGGTCCGCGAATTCGGCCCGGCGCGCATTGTAGGCTGTCGTGGACATGTTCGCGAGGTTGTTGGAGATGACCTCCACCCGCATCTGCTGGGCATCCATTCCGGTGGCGGCGATCGACAGGGCTCTCATGACAGGTTCTCCTTAACGGGGGGGCTCGCCGAGCGTGCGGATGACGGATCGGACCCGGTCGTCCTCCCTCTCCTGCAAGCTCTGGCTGAATTCGTAGGCGCGCTGCACCTCGATCATGCGGGTCATCTCCGCGACCGGAACGACGTTGGACTGCTCCAGCGCGCCCTGGACCATCATACCCTCGGGCACGGGCCGGAAGGGCTGATCGGAGCGGAAATGGACGCCGTCCTCCCGCTCGAAGCTGGCACCGGGCGCTGGCAGGAAAAGGCCGAGCTGCGCAACCGGAACGCCATCGGCTGTCATCGTGCCGTCAGGTCCGATGGAGATCTCGGCAACATCGGGCGGCAGAATGACCGGAACACCGGCCGCGTCGAGCAGGCGCCCGCCCAGGGGCGTGACAACCTCGCCCTCCGCATTCGTGCTGAATGCGCCCGCGCGGGTGAGGCGCGGCGTCCCGCCGCGCTCGACCTGGAAGTAGCCTTCCCCGTCCACGGCGATGTCGAGCGGTCCGCCCGTGATGCGGTGACCGCCGGGTGTCTCGCTCTGGAACCGGGTGCGCAGGGCACTCATCGACACGCTGTCGCCCGTCGGCGTCGCGTCGACGAATTCGGAGAACACCCCCTGCTCCTGCCGGTATCCGGTGGTCGACATGTTCGCCAGATTGTTGGCGATCATGCGCAATTCGCGTTCGAGCCCCGTCTGCCGGCTCAGGGCGACCTGTGTCGTGACGTCCATCGCCCGCCTCCTACGACCCGGCGACGGAGGGCAGGATCCGCCCTTCCCAGAGCGTCAGCAACATCCGGCCCGAATAGTCCATGCTGATCCAGAAGACGCCCAGGATCGCCGCGAGCTTCGGCACGAAGGTCAACGTCATCTCCTGCACCGAGGTCAGCGCCTGCAGCAGGCCGATCGCGAGGCCCACGACCAGCGCCGCGGCAAGCACCGGCAGCGAGACCACGAGCGAGGTCCACAACCCATCGCGTAGCAGGTCCATCAACGCCGCGTCGGTCATACCGGCATCCTCAGGATCTCATTATAGGCCTCGACCACCCGGTCGCGGACCGTGACGGCCGTCTCGACCGCAAGCTCGGTGGCCGCGAGTGCTTCGACCATCGCGTGCGGGTCGACGCCGCCGGTCAACGCCCCCTTCGCCGCGACCTCCCCGGCTTCGAGCGTCTCCATGAAGCTGCCCGCCGCACGGGCGACCGGGCCGGGCTGGTCGCCGCCGGTGGGCGCGGCCGCGGTGCGCGCATCGGTGTAGGCACGGCTGGCAAGTGTGGATGTCAGTTCCATGTCGGTCCCTTTCTATCGGCGGAGAAGATCGAGCAGCGAGGAGGCCATGGAGCGGGCCTGGTCGAACATGCGCAGGTTCGCCTCGTAGCTGCGCTGGGCCTCGCGGGCGTCGGCGATCTCGACCATCAGGTTCACGTTCGAACCGTCGTAGTAGCCGTCCGCATCCGCCATCGGGTGGCCGGGCGCGTGGATCCGCTCCAGCGCCCGCTGGCTCACGTCGATGCCCTGCGTCTGGACGCGGCGGATGCCGTCCCCGCCCATCACCTCGGCAAACCGCGTGGTCTTGCTGCGGTAGCCCGGCGTATCGGCGTTCGCGATGTTTTCGGAGCTGATGCGCAGACGCGCGGTCTGTGCCTGCATGCCGCTCGCGGCGCTACTCATTGCCTGCAGGAAATCGCTCATGACGTATCCTTCCTATCGCTGCCGGCCGAGGCCGAGCCGCAGGATGTCGATCGACTTGCGGTAAAGGGTGAGGGCAAGGTCATGCTGCCGCCGCGCCGCGTCGGCCCGCATCATCTGGTCCTCGATCGCAACGGTGTTTCCGTCGAGCGATTCGGCTCCGGTCGCCGCGGCCTCAATCAGTTCGGAGCCTCCACCCGTCGCCTGGGGGCCCGGATGACCGGTGCGGGTCGCCTTCGCCTCGAACGGAGCGCCCGCGCCAGCGACCACGTCCGAAAAGGGCACGAGGTCGCGCGCCCGGTAACCCGGCGTATCGGCCTGCGCGATGTTCTGGGCAATCACCGATTGCCGTGCCACGGCATGACGCGCCGCATCGCCGGCGAGCTTCATGAGTGAGGTATCCGTGCTCATCAGGGCTTCTCCCGTCCGATCTCAACCCCGGCTTAACCTCGCAGGGGTGAACAAAGGGTAAGCGCAGTTCGAAAGGAGACCCTGCCGTGCCCTTTTCCCTTGCCGATCTGACGCGACAGGTGCGCGAGATCCCTCGATCGGTGCAGTCCGGGCGGGTCGCCACGGTCGCGGCGGAGCGAATCACTGTCTGCGGCCTCGATACGGGCGTCGGGCTGGGAACGCTCCTCGCATGGGAGGGGGGCCGCGGCGAGGTGGTGGCGCTCGAGGAAGGCACGACGATCGTGAGCCCACATGGCAGCGTCGCCGGATTGCGCCCCGGGATGACGCTCAGCCCCATCCCCGATCCGGGACGGGCGCCACATGCCGGATGGCTGGGTCGCGTGCTCGATGCCTTTGGACGACCGCTGGACGGGCTGCCGCTCGCCCCGGGTGCGGCGCGGGGGGATGCCAGCGCGCCTGACCCCCTGACGCGCCGACCGTTGGGGGAGCGCCTCGACACCGGGTTGCCGGCGCTCGACACCATACTGCCGCTCGTCCGTGGCCAGCGGCTGGGCCTCTTCGCGGGATCGGGGGTCGGCAAGTCGCGGCTGCTGCTCGATCTCGCCCGGAACGTGAGAGCCGACGTCATCGTCTTTGCGCTGCTGGGCGAACGCGGCCGCGACTTGCGCGTCATGCTGGATGAGGGCCTTGCACCGGTTCGCGATCGCAGCGTGGCGGTGGTCGCGGGCTCCGACCGTCCCGCACTGGAACGGCGCCGGGTGCTGGAGACGGCGGTGCGGGCGGCCGAGCACTTTCGGGACGGGGGCGCACACGTTTTGATGCTTGTCGATTCGCTGACGCGCTTTGCCGAGGCCCATCGGGAGGTCGCCCTTGCTTCGGGCGAGAGCGCAAGCCTGCGCGGCCATCCGCCCTCCACTCCGCATCGCCTCGCCCGCCTCGTGGAACGGATGGGCCCCGGCTCGGGTTCGGCCGGCGACATCACCGCGTTGATGACCGTCCTCGTCGCGGGTTCCGACATGGAGGAACCGGTGGCGGACATGGTTCGCGGGCTGCTGGACGGTCACATCGTTCTGGATCGGGAGATCGCGGAGCGGGGCCGTTTTCCCGCCATCGACATCGAGGCATCGGTCTCCCGCGCATTGCCCGACGCCGCGAGCCCGTCGGAAAACGCCATGATCGCCGAAACCCGGCGCCTGATGGCCCTTGCGGCGGAGGTCGAACCGCTCCGCCGTGCCGGCCTATACGAGACAGGCGCCAACCCCGAACGCGATCACGCCGTGGTCCTCGCGCCGATATTGGACAACTTCTTCGGACGGCGGGATCTCACGACCGCCGATGCTGCATTCCGAGCTTTGGGCGACGTGTTGCTGAAGGACCGCTAAGACAACCGACCAATGGCAGCAGTTGAAAGGCAGCTATTTCGATTGACCGGAACCCCGTTTCCTCTTCCAGATTTGGGTGGAGTTTGTCCCGGCGAAGGAGATAGCCGGCTGAAGAGATCGAGGTTCAGCGAGGATCAGATCATCACTATGCTTAAGGAGCAGGAGGCTGGCGCGCCTACGGACTAAGTCTGCCGGACGCACTGGGTCAACTCGGCGACTTTCTACAAGTGGAACGCCAAGTATGGCGGCCTGTTGCCCGACGAAGGTGGAGTTCCCCCGGTTTCGTGGACACCGTTTGAGTGAAGTGGAAAGGTGTCCGGATGCCGCGAAGAAGGACCCCGTACCCGGCGGCTTTCCGGGAACGGATCTTCGAGCTGCATAGGGCTGGGCGGAGCATCGAGGATCTCGCAGGTGAGTTCGAGCCCTGCATCGCAACGATTCATGGCTGGATCAGGCAAGCGGAGCGGGACGATGGCAGGCGTGCTGATAGTCCGAGCAGTGAAGAGCGCGATGAGTTGCGTCGACTTCGTCGCGAGAACAAGCAGCTCCGGCAGGAGGGAGGTATCCTGTCAAAAGCCGCGGCCTGGTTCGCTCAGAACGACGCGATGAACATGGCGGTCGGCCAGCGCAAGCCCGCGGACGTGATCCACCACGGCGATCGGGGTTCACAATACAAATCCGTGACAGCTCCGTGGCCTTCGGTTTCAGGTGCAAAGAGGCGGGCGTCAGGCCGTCCATGGGACCGGTCGGTGACGCCTGCGACAACGCCATGTGCGAGAGCTTTTTTGCCACGCTCGAATGCGATTTGCCGGATCGCAGGAAGTTCCGGACCAAGGCGGAGGCGCGGATGGCGATCTTCGAATTCATCGAGGGCCGGTACAATCCCGGCCGTCGTCGCTCGGCTCCGGGATATCTCTCGCCCATCGACTACGAAAGGAGCGCCCTCGAGACGCTGGAGGCCTCTCACCCGGAACCGTCCACGAAACCGGTGGAGCTCCAACTCCACTATGGCGAGCCAGCTCCGCGGCTGAGAAACGACCATCCCGAGCGACGGGTGAGGGCCGACCTGCACGATAACCGGCAGGAGGCGGCTGGAGCGGACGATGGACTCTGTTCATGACCGGATCTCGACTGTCGAAAGCCGGAGGCGTGGCGGAAGGACTGCACGAGATCCGGCTTCACAGAATTATCAAACCTTCGGATCAAGCACCTAGCGCTGCGCGTCTCGCCAGTTGGGATTTATCCATGAGATGCGGTTGTCGGGTAGCAACGGCGGCCGCGCCAGGATGCTGTCCGCGACCTTTTCGCCGACCATGATGGACGGGGCGTTGAGGTTGCCGTTGGTAATGCGTGGAAAGATCGAACTGTCGGCGAGGCGCAAGCGCTCAACCCCGATGACGCGGGCTTGCGGGTCGACAACGGCCGTCGGGTCGTCGCGCCGCCCCATGCGTGCGGTGCCGCAGGGGTGATAGGCGCTTTCGACATGCTCGCGAATGAAATCGTCGAGCTGCTCGTCGCTTTGAAGCTCGGCCCCGGGCTGGATCTCCTTCTTGAAATAGGGCGCGAACGCCTCCTGCGCGAAAAGCTCGCGGGTCAGTCGGATGCAGGTGCGGAAATCGGCCCAGTCCTTCTCGTGGCTCATGTAGTTGAAGAGGATGCGCGGCGGATCGGCCGGGTCGGCCGAGCGCAGGGTGACATGCCCGCGCGAGCGGCTGCGCATCGGACCGACATGGGCCTGAAAGCCGTGTCCCTCGGCCGCTACCTGGCCGTCGTAGCGCACGGCGAGCGGAAGGAAGTGGTACTGGATGTCGGGATACTCCACCCCGGCTGCCGAACGGATGAAGGCCGCACTCTCGAACTGGTTCGAGGCGCCGGGACCGGTTTTGCTCAACAGCCACCTTGCGCCGACATAGGCCTTGCCCAGGAGGTTCCAGTAGCGAAACAAGCTGACCGGGCGGCTCGAGGCGGCCTGGATGTAGAGTTCCAGATGGTCCTGCAGGTTCCGGCCCACGCCGGGCCGGTCGGCGATCACGTCGATGCCGTGTTCGGCCAGATGCGCCGCGGGGCCGATGCCCGACAGCATCAGGAGCTTCGGCGAGTTGATGGAGGAGGCCGCGAGGATGACCTCGGTCTCCGCCCGGATCGTCTCTATGCGGCCGGCCCGTTCGACCTCGACACCCACGGCACGTCCATGCTCGATCACCACGCGCCGTGCGAAGGCACGGACGACCTCGCAGTTCGGGCGCTGCAGCGCAGGTCGGAGATACGCTCTGGCTGCGGACCAGCGGTTCCCCTTCCACACCGTCATGTCGAAGGGGCCGAACCCCTCCTGCTGTTCGCCGTTGTAGTCGCCTGTCACCGGGTAGCCCGCCTGCCGACCAGCCTCGACAAAGGCCAAGGTCAGCGGATTGTCGCGCTTGCCGCGGGTGACATGCAGCGGGCCGTCCGTGCCGCGCCACGACGGGTCGCCGCCGTGCCCGCCGTCGTGCCACTGCTCCATCCGCAGGAAGTAGGGCAGCACGTCCGAGTAACCCCAGCCGTCGGCCCCCTGATCACGCCAGTGGTCGTAGTCGCGCGCATGTCCACGCACGTAGATCATCCCGTTAATGGAAGAGGATCCGCCGATGACCTTGCCGCGCGGGCAGGCGAGGCGGCGGCCGCCCAGATGCGGCTCGGGCTCCGTCCGGTAGCCCCAATCGTAGCGGCTCATGTTCATGGGGTAGGACAGCGCCCCCGGCATCTGGATCAGGGGCCCGAAATCGGAACCGCCATGTTCGATCACGAGCACGCGTTTGCCCGCCTCGCTCAGCCGACCGGCCATCGCGCAGCCAGCGCTGCCCGCGCCGACGATGACATACTCCGCCTGCATCAGAACGGCGCTTCGACGTCGCCCATGCGGACGTAGACGGACTTCAGCTGGCTGTAATGCTCGATCGCGGCGCGGGCGTTCTCCCGCCCCAAGCCCGACATCTTGACGCCGCCGAAGGGCATCTCCACCGGCGCATCGTTGTAGGAATTGATGAAGCAGGTGCCGGCGCGGAGCGCACCGATCACGCGGTGCGCACGGGTCAGATCGCGGGTGAAGACGCCTGCGGACAAGCCGAACTCGGTTGCATTGGCGCGTTCGATCGCGTCGTCCACGTGGTCGAAGTCCAGGACGGCCATTACGGGTCCGAATATCTCCTCGCGCGCTATGATCATGTCGTCTGTCACGTCGGCGAAGACAGTGGGCGCGACGTAGAAGCCATTGCGGTCCAGACGCGCGCCGCCGGTGACGAGGCGTGCGCCCTCCTCCCTTCCTTTTGCGATGTAGCCGAGCACGGTATCCAGTTGCGCCTCGCTGACCAGCGGGCCGAAATCCGTCCTCTCATCGAGAGGGTCGCCGACAACAGCGTGGGATATCCGTTCCGTGAGCCGTGACAGAAACGCATCCTTGATCCCGCGCTGAACGAAGACGCGGGTGCCGTTGGAACAGATCTGACCGGACGAATAAAAATTGCCGAGGATCGCGCCCCCTACGGCATTATCTAGATCGGCATCGTCGAAGACCAGGAGAGGCGACTTGCCGCCGAGTTCCATCGTCACGTGCTTCATCCGGGCCGCCGCGGCGGCATAGACCTTGCGCCCGGTGGGGACCGATCCGGTGAGCGACACCTTCGCCACGCGCGGATCGGTGACCAGTGCCGCGCCAACCGCTCCGGCGCCCTGCACGACGTTGAACAGCCCCGGCGGCGCGCCGGCCTCCGTGAGGATCTCCGCGACCTTCAGCGCTGACAGCGGCGTGGTTTCCGAAGGTTTGAAAACCATCGCATTGCCACAGGCGAGCGCCGGGGCCGCCTTCCAGCAGGCGATTTGGGTCGGATAGTTCCATGCGCCGATACCCACGCAGACGCCCAGCGGCTCGCGCACCGTGTAGGCCCAGTCGGTGCCCAGCGGGATGTGCTCGCCGGTCAGGCTGCCTGCGAGGCCGCCGAAATACTCCAGCGCGTCGGCCCCGCTCGTCGCATCGGCCACGAGCGTCTCCTGCAGGGGCTTGCCGGTGTCGTATGTCTCGAGGATCGAGAGATCGCGGTTGCGCGCGCGCATGATCTCGGCGGCCCGGATCAGCACCCGGCCCCTCTCGCGCCCCGGCCTGCGCGCCCAATCGGCTTGCGCCGCCGCAGCCGCGTCCAGCGCCCGGTCGATGATCTTGGCTGTCGCTTCATGCATGATCGCGATCCGCTCGCCGGTTGCAGGAAAGATCACGGCCATCTCGGTGCCTTCACGGTCCTCCAGATAGGCGCCGTCCACGTAGTGGCTCGCGGTGGGCTGCGTGTCGTGGGTCATGTCCGTTCCAATCGGGCTTCAGTCGCCGCGGGGATAGCGCGCGCGAGACTCGACCGCGTTCAGGTCCATGTGGTTGCGCATGAAGCGGTCGCTGGCCTGCTGCAGCGGCTGATAATCCCATGGAAAGTAGGCGCCGTTCCTGAGCGCCTCGTAGACGACCCAGCGCCGTGCCTGGCTCTTGCGCACCGCTGCGTCGAACCGGTCGAGGTCCCAGCGCGCATCCGCCTTCTCGCGAAAACGGGCGAGCGCTTCGGCATGGGCCGGGTCGCAGGCAAGGTTGGTCAGTTCGTGCGGGTCGGCGTCGAGGTCGAAGAGCTGCTCGGGATCGAGAGAGCAGCGCGTGTACTTGTAACGCCCCTCGCGCAGCGCCACGAGCGGGGCATACGAGCCCTCGGCGGCGTACTCCATCGGCACCTCACCGCGCTGTTCGGTTCCGGCCGCGACGGGAACGAGGCTCTGACCGGCGGTCCAGGGGGCCACCTCCTCCATGCTGATGCCGGCGAGGTCGCACAGCGTCGGACAGACGTCGATGGTCGATACCGGCTGATCGACCCGGCGCGCGTCCATGCCCGGTGCGCAGATCATCATCGGCACGCGCGACGAGCCTTCGTAGAAACTCATTTTGAACCAGAGGCCACGCTCGCCCAGCATGTCGCCGTGGTCCGACACGAAGAGGATCACCGCCTCCTGATCCGTCGCCTCGAGGATATCGAGGAACTCGCCGATCTTCTCGTCAAGATAGGAGATGTTGGCGAAGTAGGCACGACGCGCGCGGCGGATGTCCTCATCGGAGATCTCATAGCTGCGCCAATCGTTCGCATCGAAGATGCGCTGCGAATGAGGGTCCTGATCCTCGTATGGAACGGCCGGAACTTCAGGCAGCAGATGCTCGCAGTCCTCGTACAGATCCCAGAACCTGCGCCGCGCGAGATAGGGGTCGTGGGGATGGGTGAAACTGACGGTCAGGCACCAGGGCCGGTCATCGTGACGCCGCGCAAGGTCGTAGAGCTTGCGCGCGGCGCAATAGGCGACCTCATCATCGTACTCCATCTGGTTGGAAATCTCGGCCACGCCTGCGCCCGTGACGGATCCCAGATTGTGGTACCACCAGTTGATCCGCTCTCCGGGCTTGCGGTAATCCGGCGTCCAGCCGAAATCCGCGGGGTAGATATCGGTGGTCAGGCGGTCCTCGAAACCGTGCATCTGGTCGGGGCCGACGAAATGCATCTTGCCCGACAGACAGGTGTGATAGCCGGCCCGCCGCAGGTGGTGGGCATAGGTCGGCAGGTCCGAGGGAAACTCGGCCGCGTTGTCGTAGACGCCGGTGACCGACGGAAGCTCCCCCGACATGAAGCTCGCCCGCGCAGGCGCGCAAAGCGGGGAGGCCGTGTAGGTGTTCGCGAAGCGTACCGATCGCGCTGCCAGCCGGCGCAGGTTCGGTGCGTAGAGCCAGTCTGCCGGGCCATCCGGGAACAGCGTTCCGTTCAACTGATCGACCATCAGGATCAGGATGTTCGGCCTGGTCATCCACACGCTCTCAACTCGTTGTCGAGCGCGGCGAGCACATGCGCGGCGGCGCTGTCGACCGGCTCGTCCGAGGTGTGATGGGCGAAGCGCAGATAGATGCCGTCGATCAGGGCCGCGAGCCGCCGCGCGATGCCGGGCGCTGCGTCACCGACCAGCGGGCGCAGGTCATGAACCAGGTTGGAATGCAGCCGCCGATGGTAGACCACAAGCAACCGGCGCGCATCGGGTGAGCGGTGCGCGAGGACATAGAAGTTGAGCCAGGCGGCGACGACGTCACGGGTGCAACTGGTCGGGCTGAAACTGGCATGGATCAGCTTCTCGAGCCGTGCGCGGGGGCAGTCGGCCGAGGCCAAGGCCAGTCGAACCTCCTCGCCGTAGACCGTGAGAATATGGCGCATCGCGGCCAGGAACAGCCGGTCCTTGTCGCCGAAGTAGTGAAACGCGAGTGCGGAGGAGACACCCGCGCGCTTGGAGACCTGACCCACGGTCACCGAAAGCGAGCCCGCCGCGCCGATCTCGCGGATCGTCGCCTCGATCAGTTCCGCCCTGCGTTGCGGTTGGACATTCATCCCGGGCCGACTCTGAGAAAATGATTGCAATGCGGACCTAACCAGCCATTGTTTGACTGGTCAATCAATAAATCCAGATCGAACACAACAGGGAAATGCCATGAGACTGATGTCCGCAGCATCCGTGCTTGCCCTCGTCACGGCAGGCGCCGCGCTGGCCGATTGCGAGACCGTCGTGATGTCCGATGTCGGCTGGACCGACATCACAACCACCACCGCCACTGCCGGGCACGTGCTCGATGGCTTGGGCTATGAGGTGGACGTCAAGGTGCTGTCGGTGCCCGTGACCTTCGCCTCGCTGGAAGGTGACGATATCGACGTGTTTCTGGGGAACTGGATGCCGGCGCAGACCAGCGTCATCACCCCATACCTCGAAAGCGGCGAGATCGAGCAGATCAACGTCAACCTGGAGGGCACCAAGTACACCCTCGCGGTGCCGACCTACACATGGGACGCTGGTCTGCAGAGCTTTGCGGATATCTCCAGTTTCGCGGACGAACTCGATGAGAAGATCTACGGCATCGAACCCGGCAACGAGGGCAACGCCTACCTCGTCACCCTGACCGAGGAGGACACGCACGGCCTCGGCAATTTCGAGGTGGTCGAAAGCTCCGAACAGGGGATGCTCGCGCAGGTCGCCCGCGCGGTCGAAGACAACGAGCACGTCGTGTTCCTCGGCTGGGAGCCCCACCCGATGAACTCCAACTTCGACCTGAGGTACCTGCCCGGTGGCGAGGATTTCTTCGGCGGCGAGGGCGTGGTGCACACGGTCACACGGGCAGGCTTCTCCGAGGAATGCCCCAACCTCGGCACGCTCTTCTCCAACATGGATTTCACGCTGGAGATGGAAAACCTCATCATGGGCCAGATCCTGGACGAAGGCGCGGACCCCGCCGACGCAACCGAGGCCTGGCTGAAGGAAAACGCGCAGGTCCTGGACGCATGGCTGGATGGCGTGACGACCTTGGAGGGCGAGGACGGCCTGCCGGCGGTGCGCGCGTATCTGGGCCTCTAGGCGTCGAGGCGCCGCCTGCGAATGTCGGGCGGCGCATCGAAACGCGCCTCCGCAAGGCGCTGAAGAGAACGCGACCGACAAGGAGGGACCGGTGCCGTGGAATGGCTGACCAACAACAAGATTCCAGTGGGCGACGCCGCGAGCGCCGTGTTCGACTGGGTGCGCGACCACGGCGATTTCGCACTGGATGCCTTGTCGGACCTCATGGAGGCCATGATCGACGGCATCCTGTGGGTGCTTCAGGGTCCGCACCCGCTGATCGTAGTGCTCGCCTTCGTGGCGATTACCTACGCGCTGCAGCGTAACTGGAAGACGGCGCTCTTCGTGTTCCTCGGGTTCCTGTTCATTCTGAATCAGGGCTACTGGGAGGAAACGACCGAGAGCCTCACGCTTGTCCTCTCTGCCTGCCTTGTCTGCATGGCGATCGGCGTGCCGATCGGAATCTACGCGGCGCATCGTCCGGCGTTCTACAGCTACCTCAGGCCAGTGCTCGACCTGATGCAGACGCTGCCGCCCTTCGTCTACCTGATCCCGGCCATCGTGTTCTTCGGGATCGGGATGGTGCCCGGGCTGATCGCGACGGTGATCTTCGTGGTCCCGGCACCGATCCGGCTGACATATCTGGGCATTTCCTCCACGCCGAAGGCGCTCTTGGAAGCTGCCACCGCCTTTGGCGCCACCCCGGCGCAAACCCTCGTCAAGGTCGAGCTGCCCTACGCGTTCCCCCAGATCATGGCCGGTCTCAACCAGACCATCATGCTGTCGCTGTCGATGGTCGTGGTCGCGGCACTGGTCGGCGCCGACGGGCTGGGCGTGCCGGTCGTGCGCGCGCTGAACCAGGTCAATACCGGCCTCGGATTCGAGTCCGGCTTCGTCATCGTGGTCGTCGCGATCATGCTCGACCGCATGCTGAACATCGGAACGCGCAAATGAGTACGGCGGTCCGGATCGACAACGTCTCGATCGTGTTCGGCAGGCATCCGGAGCGCGCGCTGCCCCTGATGGACGACGGACGGGAGCGGGGCGACATCCAGGCCGAAACCGGTCAGATTCTCGGCGTGCACGATTGCAGCCTGACGGTCGAGGAGGGCGAGATCCTCGTCCTGATGGGCCTGTCCGGTTCGGGCAAGTCGACGCTCCTGCGTGCTGTCAACGGGCTGAACCCGGTGGTCCGCGGCAAAGTCGAGGTCAATGACGGTCAGCGTATGGTCGACGTCACCAACGCTGACCCCGCCACCTTGCGCCGCATCCGCATGCATCATGTGGCCATGGTGTTCCAGCAGTTCGGTCTGCTGCCATGGCGCACCGTGCGCGAGAATGTCGGGTTGGGGCTGGAACTTGCGGGGCTCGGACGGCGGGAAGCGCGCGAGCGGATAGACGACCAGCTGGCGCTCGTGGGCCTCGCGGACTGGGCCGAACGCAAGGTGGGAGAGCTTTCGGGCGGCATGCAGCAACGCGTGGGGCTCGCCCGCGCCTTTGCCACAGAAGCGCCGATCCTGTTGATGGACGAACCCTTTTCGGCGCTCGATCCGCTGATCCGCACCAAGCTCCAGGACGAGTTGCTGGAACTGCAGCAACGGCTGAAGCGGACGATCCTCTTCGTCAGCCACGACCTGGACGAGGCGTTCAAGCTGGGCAACCACATCTCGATCATGGAAGGCGGGCGGATCATCCAGAGCGGCGCGCCGCAGGACATCTTCACCGATCCCAAGAACGACTACGTTGCCGATTTCGTGCAGCACATGAACCCCCTGGGCGTGCTCCGGGCCCGCGACCTGATGCAACCGCTGGCCGTCGAGACGCCCGTGACCGTGGAAGCGAACGCGCTGGTGCAGGAGTGCTTCGAGACCCTGCTCGATGCAGACGGCCCGGTCGGCGTCATGGAGGCGGACACGCTGATCGGCCAACTCTGCAAGGACGATGTGCTTCGCGGGCTGCAACCATCGCCCGACGTGTCTGCGTAGTGCGGGGACCCGCCCATTGCGATCCACCGCTCGAAAGCGATCGAGACGTCACCACCAATGGGACCTTCAAGAACACCGGCAACGACGACGTTGGAGAAACCGCCGGCTGAGCGTGCGGGCGAAGAACGTACGCATCGTCCCCGAGGACGGCGGAACCAGCGAGAATGGCCCCTACCCCAAGACGATTAGGCGCGGCAATGGCCGTGAGTTCATATCTCGCGATTGAGGTGCCCCCTGGATTTGCAGACGCTCTACTCCCCTGCTTTTGGCCGAGGAGGGGACGATGGTGACGAGCAATCACAGCGGCAAGTTCGAGCGGGATGCGGTCGCGCGGATCACGGAACGGAGCTGTTCGGTGCAGGAGGTATCCCTACGGCTGGGGTCAGCCCGCACTTGCTCTACAAGTGGGTGAAGCTGTCTGGAGATCGGACGCCGAAGCCCGGCGTGGACCTCGATGCAGAGAAGCGGCGTTTGACGCGCGCGCTGGCAGGGGTGACCGAGGAGCGCGACATCTTCAAAAGGCCACCGCGTGTTCCGACAGGGATGCAAGGTGAAGTACGCGTTCGTCGCCGAGCATCGCGGGCAGTTCTCTGTCCGGGCGATGTGCCGAGTGCTTCGGGTTCATGTCAGCGGGTTCCATGCGTGGCGCGGGGAACCGATGAGCCGCCGTGCGCGCGAGTGTGGCCGCCGAACCTGCCTGACCCGCGACGCCCCGAGGCAGCACGTGTTCGAATGTATCCAGCTGTCCTGCAACCCGAAGCGCAATCGCACGAACAACGAAGTGTTGTCGCCTGTCACCAACAGAACGAGCAGCAGAAATCGAACGAGGCGGGCATCTACGAAACGAGGGGCGCTTCATAGCGCTTCGCAAGCCGGCTCGTTACTCACCCGTCGTAAGCTGGACCCGACGACTTCGACAGTCGAACCGCTAGGACAAGAACTGTAGCAAATCCCGCAGCCTTTTCTTGGCCCAGCCCGATTTGCGCCTGTCTCTCAAGATCTTGCAGAAAACCGTTACAGAAAATGGTGCCCGGGGGCGGATTTGAACCACCGACACGCGGATTTTCAATCCGCTGCTCTACCCCTGAGCTACCCGGGCACGGGTGAGGGCTGGCCCTCGGGTGTGGCGTATCTAGACGAGGCTCCGAGGGGTGTCCAGCGCCTTTTTCACCCCGTGTCGTCGCCGCGAAAGACGGGGCGGATCTCGACCTCGTCGGGGGTGTCCTCCTCCTCCGCAGGCACTGCATAGGTGCCCGAGAACCAGCACGACAGGTCCACGTCCGCGCAGTGTTTCGAGCAGAACGGGCGGTATTTCCGCTCCGTCTCCCTGCCGCAGATCGGACAGCTCATGGCAGCACCTCCGTGAGGGGAAGACGCTCGCGCTTGCGGTTGAGTTCCAGGTGGCCGAGCGGCGTCCAGCCGACGACCTGCGTCTCCACCACGTCGGCCCGCAGGGCACGGCGGGCGGCCGCTTCCAGTTCGGGACGCTGCTTCTTGGTAGCGGGGGCGAGGTCGAGCACGATCTGCCCGCCGAGGCCGCGGAGCCGCAACGCGCGCGGCAGGGCGGCGAGGGCAGCAAGATTGGCCTTCAGTCCCGCCGCCGGGGAGAAGTCGCCGCCGGTGTTCACGTCGACGGCGACGAGGGCGGAGGTCGGCTCGACACTCATCCAGGCGCCGCCGGTGAGCGGCTCTCGCGGGGAGTGGAGCAGTTCGATCTCATCAAGCACGCCGTGATCGGCGAAGCTGCCCGCGCGGTCCTCCACCAGGTCCGGCGTCGGCCAATCGCGCCAGGCCAGCGTTGCGGCGCCGGGCGCATTCACCAGCAGTTCGGGCTCCGCGCCGGGATCGGCGAGTACCTGCTCTGCCAGTGCCCGCATCTCCGCGATGTCCTCGGCCACCGCGCCGTCCTCGGCCTCCGCCGCGGCGGAGCGGATGACGAGGCCGAGGCCCTCGGCCCCCTCCATCCCCTCGCGTGCGATCACGTCGAGGCGGTCGCGCGCCTCTTCCTCCTTGATCGAGCGGGCGACGTTCAGCCCCGGCGCGCCGGGCGTCACGATGGAGTAGCGGGACTTGAAGATCGGGCGAGGGCTGAGCGGCGCGGCCTTGCCCGGCTCCGCATGGGTGGTGACCTGCAGCAGCAGTGCGGTGCCCGGACGGATCCCCTTCGCCTCACGCAGCCAGCCGGACTGGCCGTTCGGCAGGCGGACGGTGGCGGCGCCCGCGCCCTTCACCGGGCGATCGAGGATGCCGCGATAGATCGCGCCGGGCTGCGGGCGGTCGCTCTCGGGCGGGTCGATCAGCAGATCGTGGAGCCGCCCGTCCACCATCAGGGCGGCCATGTCTCCAGCCCCGTCGGCGCGCGGCTCGATGGCGACGACGCTGCCCTTCATGCGGCACATCCGGTGTAGCGGACCTCGTAGCCCGCGGCGCGGAGCAGCCCCGCCGTCTCGGTCAGCGGCAGACCCACGACATTGGTGTAGCTTCCTGAAATCCAGGGCACGAAGGCCCCGCCGATCCCCTGGATCGCGTAGCCGCCCGCCTTGCCCTGCCACTCGCCCGAGGCGATGTAGTCGGCGATCTCGGCATCCGAGAGGCGCTTGAGCTTCACCGCCGTCTCCACCGTGCGGGTCCAGAGCTTCGCGCCCTTCAGCGCCACGCCGGTGATGACCTTGTGCCGGCGGCCGGAGAGCAGGCGCAGGAACGCCTCCGCCTCCTCCGCATCCACCGGTTTGCCGAAGATCCGCCGCCCGACCGCGACCACCGTGTCGGCGGCGAGCACCAGCTCGCCCCCCACCGCCCTGGCCTTCTCTTCCGCCAGCCGCGCGGCATAGGGCCGGGGCAGCTCCCCCGGCTTCGGCGTCTCATCGATGTCGGCAGGTGTCACCGCGTCCGGCACCACCCCGATCTGCGCGAGCAGGTCGAGGCGGCGGGGGGAGGCGGACGCCAGCGTCAGACGCACCTTACTTGAAGCGGTAATTGATCCGCCCCTTGGTCAGGTCGTAGGGCGTCATCTCGACCTGCACCTTGTCGCCCGCCAGCACGCGGATGCGGTTCTTGCGCATCTTGCCTGCGGTATGGGCGATGATCTCATGGCCGTTTTCGAGCTTCACCCGGAACGTCGCGTTCGGCAAAAGCTCGGTCACGACCCCGGGAAATTCAAGCAGCTCTTCCTTGGCCATGCTCTCTCCAGATAGGGTGAACGAGAACGGGGCCCCCGGCCCCGTGCCGCAGGGATATGAGCCGAAAAAGCGCGGAAATCAACCCTTACGCGGCGCGCCGGGTCAGCGCCGTCACGGCTCCGGCCAGGATCAGGAAGCTGCCGCCGACCCGCGCGATCGCCTGCTGCGCGCGCGGACCGGCCAGCCGGTCGCGCATCGTCCCCGCCGCCACGGCCCAGAGGAACGCGTTGAGGGCGCCCAGCACCACGAAGGTCGTCACGAGGATGGTGGTCTGCGGCAGCAGCGGCAGCGCAGGATCGATGAACTGCGGCACGAAGGCGATGAAGAACACGATGCCCTTCGGGTTCAGCACGGTCACGATGAAGGTATCGCGAAACACCCGCCCGCCCCGCATCGGAGCCGCCTCCAGCCGCTGTGGCGCCGTGCGCCACATCGAGATGCCGAGCCACACCAGATACGTCGCTCCGCAGAGCTTCAGAACCGTGAAGGCCGTCGCCGAAGCCGCCAGCACCGCGCCCGCACCCGCAAGGCTCACCACCATCGCAACCAGATCGCCGAGCGCCACGCCGGGCACCACCGACAACGCCGCCTTGCGCCCCTGGCCCATCGCGTAGCTCACCACCATGACGACAGTGGGGCCGGGAATGGCGACCAGGACGGCGGAGGCGATGGCGAAGGCCAGCCAGATCTCGAAGCTCATGGGACAACTCTCCTGTGCAAACCCGCAAAGCCTTCGCCACGACGCCGCATCCGTCAACTTCATCTTTCCCCAAATACGCACTCTCGGTCCCGTGGCCGGCCGTGCAATAGGCATGTTTCGGACCCCCCCCCCGGGCGACTTGGACGGTTCCGTTCTGGGGGGCTAGTCCGGCGAGAACCCTTTCTTCGTGACCGGTCGCCGAGATATCCGGGCGCCACATATGGGCGGCCGGGGGGTGTCCCGACCGTTGCCCGGCCCGAGCGGGGCGATGCGCGCCTCGGCCTCGGTACGGACCGTCCAGCGGTAGAGCGGGCCGCATCCAAGCGTGGCGAGGACGCCTTGTCATCTCGGGTCACCGGAGGCGTCGCCGACCTGGCCCGTCAACGGGCGCACGCCGGGCACAATCGAGGTGTATCGCGAGCACTGGTCAGCGTGATAAATTACACCCGGGGGCCGGTGCCGACCGACAGCCCTGTTCAACGCGTGGCACACGAACGCGGTGAGCAGGCGGGTGCCCATGGCCCAGCCGACGATCCACCCAGAGAACGCATCGCGGACGGCCGGCAGGCAGGGTAAGCCGGCCCCGGCCGGAATGTCGGTCCTGTCGCCCCCAACGCGTCGGGCTTCCGGGCATGGATGGTCCGATCGACGAGATCCGAGGCCGGGCGACGGCATTCGCCACGCAGGGTCGTCCTTGTTCCGCCGGGACCACCGTCCCCGACCGGGCCGTCATCTGTCATCGGAGGTTCCGCGCGCCTGCGGCGCACATGGTCACCTTCGGCGGCAAGCCCGGCGGGGATGCGCGGTGCGGCGCGGGCCTGCTTCGATGCCTTGTGAACGCGGCGGATCCTCGTGGGCTGCTTCCTGGCCGTAAGATGGCGCGGCCACGGCGCACGGCGCATCGAACGCATGAAATCCGCTGCACGCGACCTTCACGGCCAGCGCGACCGTGCCAAAGGCGAAGCCGGCTCCTTCTTGACCGATTCGACTGTGCTGGACCGCCTGCGGGGCGGCCTCGTCGTCATGAGTTCGAAGACCGCCCGCTCCCTCGCAACCGCGGCGGCCGGGCATCGGGCTTTCGGCATGATGACACCCTCCGCTCAGGGTCACCGGCCCTCGATCAAACCGGACGAAACTCCGTTTCCGAGCCCGGATGAGTGCCCCCGAAGCGAAGACAGTCGTGCTGGAGGACGGCAAGCTGCACTTGAACGACAAACTCACCTAGGAGGCCAAACCGCACGTTGTGTGGAGGAGATTTTCGGGTTCCTGAGAAACTGTCTTTCGAGCCCTCGGAAAATTCATGACGATCGCTATCCAAGCATAAAGAAACCATTCTGAAAACGGCCTTCGATGCCCCCAGCATACGATCGAAGAACCTCTTTCGAACTCCTCAAACCTTCGGAGGTTCCAGCATCTTGGCGGCCTGAGCCAGCCAAGCAAAATGGTGCGCTTCGAAGGTGAAACTTCGAACTCGCTGTTCGAGGCAATAGCGGATTGGGATGATCAGCTCAAGCACGTAGAGGCGTTCGATAAATATGTGGAGGCGCGACGGTCTGAGCTGCGTGGGCCACGCCCATGAGCGCCGGGCAGAAGGCCGTGCGGCCTGCGCCGTTCTCGCTACGGCTCACCCCAGATGAACGGGCGCAGATCGAGGCACGGGCCGGATCGATGCCTCTCGGGTCCTACATAAAGTCCGTGGTTTTGGCCGATCAGGCCCCCACATACCGCAAGCGGTCAAAACCACCTGTTGCGGAGCAACAGCTCCTGGCCGAACTGCTCGCCCGGCTGGGCCAGACGCGCCATGCCAACAATCTCAACCAGATCGCGAAGCATCTCAATCAGGGCACGCTGGTGCTGGATGAGGCGCTGGAGGCCGATATTCAGGCGGCACTCGTTGAGATCGCCTGGATGCGGGTGACGCTGATGCAAGCGCTCGGATTGCGGCCATGATCCTCAAAGGATCCCAGCGGGCCGGGGCAGCGGCACTGGCGGCGCATCTGCTCAATGAGGAAGACAATGACCATGTGGCCGTGCTGGAGCTGCACGGGTTCATGGCGGATGATCTGCACGGCGCACTGCGAGAAGCGCATGCGATCTCGAAGGCGACGCGCGCCCGGCAGTATCTGTTCTCGCTGTCATTGAGCCCGCCGCCGAATCATGCCGGTACGGAAGAAGAGTTCAGGGAGGCGGTGCAGAAAGCCGAGGCCAAGCTCGGGCTCGATGGCCAGCCCCGCGCAATCATCCTGCATGAGAAGGAGGGCCGGCGGCATGCCCATGTCGTCTGGTCCCGCATCGATGCGGGCCGGATGCGCGCGATCAATCTGCCGCATTTCAGGCGCAAGCTGACGAGCCTGTCGAAAGAGCTGTATCTGGAGCATGGCTGGGACTTGCCCAAAGGCCTTCAAACTCATGGCGGCAAGAGCCCGCTCAATTTCACACTAGCGGAGTGGCAACAGGCCAGACGGCAGGGGATCGATCCGCGAGAGATCAAGACCGGATTGCGGGCGGCCGTCGAACGCTCCGATACGATCACGGCGCTTGGCCATGCGCTGCGCGATCAGGGCTTTGCACTGGCTAAAGGCGATCGGCGCGGCTTCGTTGTCGTTGATCTGGAGGGGCATGTTTACGCCCTGCCCCGCTGGGCCGGGTTGAAGGCCAAGGAGATGGGGGCTCGTTTCGGATCGCCGGACAACCTGCCCTCGGTCGAAGAACAGCGCACGATGATGCGCGGTCATCTCACCAATCAGATGAAGGCGTTTATCGCACAGGCAAAAGCCAAACAGGCGCGGGAAATGCAGCCGCTCATCGATGAACGCAAAGCGATGGTGCGCGACCAGCGCGCCGAGCGGGCTCTCTTGAAGAGCAAACAAGCTGAACGCCGGCGCCGCGAGACGGACGCTCGTGCCAAACGCCTGCGCTCGGGGCTCTCCGGCCTCATGGACCGGGTGACGGGCCGTCATGGCAAGATTGCCGATCGCAATGCGGCGGAGGCCTGGGCCTGTGCTTTGCGCGATCAAGATCAGCGCGACGGGCTGGTGATGGCGCAGATAGAGGATCGTAAGGCCCTCCAGTGCCGGATCGTGGAGATACGCGCCCGTCACAAGCAGGACCGCACCCTGCTGGCTCGCCAGATCGGACAAGCCCTCACGCGCAAGCCGACCAAGGCGATCGCACCACCGCCCAAAGCCCTGGATCGCACTAAGCCCTTCGCGCCGGGGGAGCGCTCCCCATCCGGCCCAACACTGGAGCATTGATCCTTTGCGCGTCGATACCCGGATTGACCGTGCTCTACCCGCGCAAGCAGCGCGGTTCGTTTCCTAACGCTCATGACACTCACAACCTGACATCAGGAGATATGTCATGAGATATTCTGAATGGTTCGTCACCGCCGTCGCGGTCCTGCTGTGGATCGGCCTCTTCTGGTTGATCCTCGCTGATCCGGCCAATGCGCAGTGGCATGCGCAGCGCGATTATGACGACCTCCTCCGTCAAACACGTAGTCCCTATAGTAGTCCCTCCAACGGGTTTTGGTCGGGGACACTGCGCTTCGGCGTGATTGCAGCACACGGCGCTATTGGCTTCGCTCTGGGCTGGTTCTTCTCGCCCTATGCTGCGTATTTCCGGACTGTTGTGGCTGCGATGGCGATCATCCTGATCACGATGATCGCTCTCTCTGACAGCGGTATCGCAGGCTGGAGCATGACTGCGCTCGCCTCGGTCATCGCCTTCTTTGCGGGGCTTGGCTATTGGGTCCGCAAGCTTTTGAAGGCGCTTGGCGAAGTGCCCTCCACGTTCGGCTCGGCCATGTGGGCGAACCTCAAGGAGATCATGGCCAAGGGACTGCTTCGTGATGGCGGGCTGCGGCTGGGAACCGTGCGCTCCGGACAAGCGACCTATCCGATTGCCTATCACGGCGATCGCCATGCGCTCACCGTCGCCCCGACCCGCAGCGGTAAGGGCGTCTCGCAGATCATCCCCAACCTGCTGAGCACAACCGCCTCCTTCATCGTGGTCGATCCCAAGGGGGAGAACGCCCTCATCACCGCGGAGGCGCGCCGGGCCATGGGGCAAGAGGTGCGGTTGCTCGATCCCTGGGGGATCGCGTCGGAAGCGGGCGAAGCTGCGCGCTTCAACCCGCTCGACTGGCTGCAAGAGGGCGATGCCGATATCACGGAGAATGCCATGCTGCTCGCCGATGCGCTGGTCGTGCGCGGCAATGAGCGCGATCCTTTCTTCAACGATGAGGCGGTGGCGCTGCTGCAAGGCATCCTGCTTTACGTGGCTACGGACGAGCATGAGGATGGCCAGCGCCATCTGGGCCGGGTGCGTGATCTGCTGCTGCTCGATGGGGAAGACCTGCCCCAGCTCTTCCAGCGCATGGTGCAGTCCCCCCATCATGTGGTGGCGAGCACTGGAGCGCGCTGCCTGCAAAAGGATCCGAAGCTGCTGTCCAACGTGCTGGCCTCGGTCCAGTCGCATACGCACTTTCTGGACTCGGCGCGCATTCGCGACTCCTTGAGTGCCTCGGACTTCCGGTTTGAGGATATCAAGCGCAAGGCGATGAGCGTCTATCTGATCCTGCCTGCTGATCGACTGCACGGCTTCAATCGCTGGCTGCGTCTCGTCATCCAGCAAGCGATCACGGTCAATGCGCGCGACATTGCCGCCAAGCCCAAACAGCCCGTGCTCTTCATCCTCGATGAGATGCCTGCGCTTGGAAAGCTAGCCATGATCGAGCAGGCCTACGGGCTGATGGCAGGCTTCGGCTTGCAGCTCTGGGGCATCGTGCAGGATTTAAGCCAGCTCAAAACCACCTATGGCGAAGGCTGGGAGACCTTCATCGGCAATGCCGGCGTGATCCAGTATTTTGGCAGCCACGACCGGATGACGGCGGAATACTTCTCCGCCCTGTGCGGCGAGACGACCGTGTGGAACTTCTCCTCTGCCGTGGCCCGCACCTTCGGATCGAGCCATGGTCAAGGCGGGCTCTCAATGTCGGACAGCAACACCACGACCGATACGCGCGCCGCCTCGCAGCGTAAGCTGGCCTACCCGGATGAGCTGATGCGGCTGCATGAAAGCCGCCAGATCCTCTTTATCGAGAACATGAACCCGATCGTCGGCACGAAAGTCCCGTGGTTCGAGGATAAGGCGCTCAAAGCCAAGGGCCGCAATCTGCATGCGAGCTGATCAGTCATGACTCAGAGGGCCGGGCCAGAGCACTGCTTTGGCCCGGCTTTGCCTTGCAGCCCTCATATGCATCGGAGACCTGATCCATGACCAACCCGCGCAAGCCCTTCACCTTCGCCGCCCAGCCCCATCAGACGCAGCCGGAGAAGGTGGAGATCGACCCCAACTCCCTGCGCGACCAGGACAATGCTGCGCCCCGCGTCACACCACCGCTGGGCGTGACCAAACCCGCCTTCAATCTCGCCCCGCCGGGCATGTCCGGCATCAAGACGAGCCCACGCCTGGCCACACCGCCGGAGAAGCAGGCAGGCATCGCGCTCGATGCCGCTGAGCTGACCAGCCATGAGACCATCGACGGGCGGGTCCTCACCCTGCCCGCCTACAGTTTCCAGGCCCGCCTGAGCGATGAGAACGCGGCCCAGAACCTGGGTGGCGGGCGCATCGAACGGCTCGATCTGTGGAAAGACAGCGATCTCGTCGCGCGCTACGACAAGGGCTGGCAGCGCGATCCGCCCACCCCGGAAGCGAAAGAGGCCGTGCAGCGCATCCGTAATGGCCTCGATCCAGCACAAAGCAAAGCCTTCACACCTCTGGTGAACCAACCAGACAAGGACCACGGCCAAGAGCGCTGAGCCTCCCCCCTGCTAGGAATATCGACCTAGAGCGCCTCTGGGCGCTTTTTGGTATCCTGCAGGCATGAACAACCAAGCCTATATGCATCATCTGCGCCACCGCGTGCCCAATCATCCCGACTACCACCCCGAAAGCCGAGGCGTTGCTCTGCCCAACGGCGCGACCGAGCTGATCACCCTGCCGAAATCCACCTGGGACTATGCCGACTGGCTGGAGGCTCGCACACCCATCCGCATGACCGATTGGGTGGCCGAGGCCAAAGCCCTCAGCAACCCCACCTACACCCTCTCCCACATTATCTGGTACTGGCTCTACCACAACGAATGCGACCGCTTCCGGGCAGGCGAAGGCACACCCAACCCCTGCCCACCGCAGGGGTATCAAGGGTGGGGACAGTAGATGGATTTTGATAGCGAGCTGTTGATGAAGTTAGATCGTGAACCAGCGGTGACACCTGTGCGGTGATCCAGCCAGAGGAGGAGTATGAAGCGAAATTAACCACAGCAAACGGATGCAATGAATGATGGGAAGCGGCCCAATCTGGACCTTCAACCTCATCTCACGATGCTGCGTTGCGGCCCGTCAGAGGAAACATTCGCTGCCTCGCAGATTTTTTCGGCTCAAGCACACTCATTCGTTGAGATTAGTATCGGCAACTAGGCACATTCGATAACGAGATTTATGATTTCCAATCCATGTACCCCATCATTTCGCGATACAGCTTTCCAATACCGGAGCTTCCGGGCAGATACTCCTCCCGGTTGATTTCCTCGGCATCAATCTTGATTTTACCAAAGACTTTGTCACAGTCCGCCCTTGTTAAGATTTGCCTAGGTTTGTGGCAGTGATGCAGGTAAACTGGACGCAGAAACTTCATAAGAGCTGCGTAGCCGGTTGTTCGGTTTAGGACAGTACCAGCAGGCGCATTATCCCAAACATCTGGCCAGCGGGCCTTCACCGAACCGAAATAGTTAGTTAGGCACACGAAAAGCCCGTCGTCGTCTTCCTCGTCGTAGAACGGCTGGAAAATGAACTTTCGCCATGCATCGGGCTTCCGTCGCGAACCAAAAATCCCCTTGTAGCGTTTATTGCGTTCTGCTTCGGGGTCGGCTGTGATGTAGTCCACGATAGGCTTTACGACTGTCGCTTGCGCAAGTGTCTGAACCCTCCCCTTACCTGGGTCTGCTTTTCCCAAACGCTTTACTTTGTCATGTAGCGGCCCCTCGTCATCCGAGTTCATAGCAAGCACGACTTCGTGTGCAAACTTCACCGGCCCACGCTCTTCGTAGTAGGAGGCGAGATCAACAACGAGGGACTGGTTCACCTTTGTTTGCGCTTGATTGACGCGTGCAAAGATTTCTGCCTTGTCGGCCTCGGAAGCCCCGACAAACACAGATATGTTGACGTCGAACTCCTTGTCATCATCCAGACCCTCCAACCCCGCTACGCGGTGCTGGCCATCAATGATGAAAGCAATCTTCTCAACCGGGATGTGGGTTGTCTCTTTCTCATCCTGGTCATCATTTTCACTTTTCTCATCCTCGCCTTCGTTGTTGTCGCCGAATGAGCTCAGCAGCAGATTAAAGACATGCGCATCCTCATCAATTTCGTCCTCTTCCTTTTCGAAGAACGCTTGAGCTTCGTGTTGTGTCATGTTTGGGTCATAGTGCACCAGGCGCATACATTCTGGAGCAACGGCGATGATGATCGATGTTGGGAAAGTTGCGTAGTCTAGATTCACGTACTTCTTGATCTCTTCAATACGTTTCTGCGAGCGTTCACGCTGAATACCTGCGATCTTGTCTTGCGTGCCTTCTATGAAAGCACGGATCTCGGTGTAGGATATCTTCGTAAGTGTCCGGGCATCCATCGTGCCGACATAGAATTCGCCAATCGGCTGCTCGACCTTGGACACCGGTAATATAATCGGGGTTTCGATATCATTTCGCACGGTTTGCTGCCCTTTGCTTGATACTGCTCACGCGGTCTTCCTGCTCAGCTCCAGCTTCTTGGGCGTTGGGCACGGTTGGGCTACGAACAATGAAGATGAACCAAAGCAAGTGAATGAAGGCATAAAGTACCCAAAGAGTTGTCAGTAAAGTGTTCGTGAGGCCTCCTTTGACGAAGCCTGGATTGAAGCCGATAATGACCGATGTGGCAATGATAGGTATTAAGAGAACCAGCCCCATGATGACTGAGGCAAGTTTATCTTTCTGCGGATGCCTAAGAAGGGCTCCGAACGCTGCTCCTGACACAGCAAGGATAGTCAAGCCAACTTGACCACCTTCAAAGTATCGGGCAAAAGCCGCACCTGCTTTCAAAGCGTTGTCGTTCGCAGCAAGCAGAGCTGATATCAATAGCACGGCACCGATGGATCCTGCTACCGAGAGGGCGATCTCGGCGAATCCATCTTTCCAATTGTTAAACAACGGCTTCCTCACAAATATCCAGAAGGCTGATACAAGCTGTTTTAGTGTTGGCGGCAAGTCAAGCAGCACGCGTCGGTTGTGGCCTGGAGATCCCGTCTTTTCGCACGGTTGCGCCTTTGCGGAGCCAGCTCGGTGCCAGTGGCCGACTGATCCCCGAGTTTGACGAATGGCTTCCAATGCTTAAATGATTGTAGGCGTAGACATTCGCACCAAGGGGCATCATGCCAGACTATTCAGAAGACTGGCACCCCGGCAGTTTCACTAAGAACTTTGGCTGGGGGAAAGATGGCCGAGGCTTGGCCGAGCTCCATCATGCTATTCGGATTGGGTTTGGAGATGCCAAGAGCGACATCAGACGCAGTGATTTTCGTCAGCGCCTAGAGGCGCATAACATCAATTTCTACATCCCTGCCAATTTCTTTCTCTTCAACTACTCGGACGATTCAGGTGACTGGGTTTGTTTCGATGAGCTCGTCTTTCAAGCAATATTTTTCGAACACTCTACGCATTTTGACAGACTGGCGCTCTTCGCATTCAACCTCTCATTAGTTGGTTCGTGGCAAGGCGCGCGACCTTTTCAAAAGCGACCTGCGCTATGGTCGAACCGATACATTGTTGAAGGGTTAGCCCGGTCACACAGGTGGGACGTTTCCAAAGTCAATGCTGATGACATCCAGGCATTTTTAGATGGAGATGACCGGTACAAAGCGAAAACTTCCCGGAAACTCAGCACCAACTTGAATTTTCTCTATCAGATCGGTGGTCTAGACTCAGTAGTAGCTGATACCATCGAGCGGTGGTGGATGAACGCTTCCTTCTTGGCAGCAGATCGTCTCTGCAGGCTTCATTATGCGCGCCGACTAAACGTCCCTGCCATTGGAGAAGCGCTGGAAGAGTTCGAATTCAGTCTGCTATCCGGAGGTAAGAATGTAGAAAAGTCCTATGCGCTGAAGCGTCTGCTAGAGATGTATGTTTCTGTAGGCGGGCCTGCTAGGTTTGAACGCTCCGTTGAAGCCATCAATTCAGGCAGAACGAACGATCCGCGCCCATATGGACTGGTAGATAAGAAGCTCCCGAGGGCGCCGAAATCTCTGCCAGCAGGCGTTGTGAACACGATGGATTGGCTAGACGCTTCTTATGAGATCCTCGATCACGATGAATTAGAGGCCTTTGACGTCGATATGTTTGTCCGGGAGGCTTCGGTGCGGGCCCTTTCGAAAATCCGCGAGCGCGGTATTAAACCGACAATGAGTTCGTCAGATCTCATGGCATTGATGAGGGGTTGAATTGGAACCTACGTCTGCATGCCTGGACACATCTGCCTTAATCGCGCTTCTCAACGAAGACGAACAGGCGCACTTCGCTGTCTTGCGGGAATTTCAGAAATACAAATCGAGCGGCATGGTGTTCATCACAGAAGTGGTTTTTGCTGAAGCCTCAGCAGGGATGAACTCTGCAGAGGAGCTACGGCTAGCACTGGACGAGCTCGGCATCGCAGATCTTCAGGCAAATGACGAAGGCCTATTTTCCGCGGGCCAAGTCTTCAAAGAATATCGGCGGAGCAAAGGGGAAGGAAAGAAGGATGGCGTATTGCCTGACTTTATGATCGGTGCGGTAGCTTACGCAAAAGGCGTTGCTCTAATCACACTAAACGATAAAGATTTTGTCAATAAATTTAGGAATTTAGTCGTTGTTGACCCTATCAAAGATTGACTCTGCCGTGCGAGCGGAGAGAGCGGTGTCGCGTGTTACTGGAAGATACCAGGGGCGGTGTTCATCAGCATTGATTGGCGCGACGATTGTTTGAAACAAGCACATACGATGACCCCAATGTGATGCCCGGTGAAGCGCGGGATCATTGGTCATTCATGGAAACAAATTCAGCATCGGCAGTCATGAGCGCAGTGTGTCCGAACGAATGGGCCGATATTATCAGCGTGTTATCGAGCTATCGGTTAGAGCCTCAATATTGGCTCAGGGCTGGAGGCAACAGGGGCGACATTGCAGAGCAGATTGACAATGCCTTCCACGAAAGGGGTTGGAGAGAGACCAGGCTGGATCTTTCGACAAAAGGCCTCCTTTTTTCCAAAGATGGCGAGAAAATCGGAGAGCTCCCGGAAGTCTATCAAGAGGGCTACCTTGTGGACAATTTGAAGAACAGGGTTGTTCTTGATGTTGAGTGGAACGCTAAAGACGGCAACCTCGATAGAGACTTAGCTTCGTATCGGTCTTGGTATGAAGCCGGGGTTATTTCTGCCGGAGTCATTATTACTAAAGATCGTCGCCCCTTATTGAATTTGGCGCGTAAACTCTGGGGTGACTACCAAGACACGATACCTGAAGAAGAAAGGGTAAAGAAGCTCCCTATCGATCTAACGACTTCGACAGTCACGGCCTTCGACAAAGCACAAATGCGCGTTCGGCGCGGCGTTATGGGTCCCTGTCCTGTTTTGATTGTAGCGGCTAATCAAAGTACTTGGGACGGAACACCCTATTCGAGCCCCTAGGAAGACTTCGCTACCGACGGTCTACCCCTTGGCCGCATTTGCGTTTCAGCAAGATTCAGGAACGATCTGACTCGTTGAATCGAGTAGCCGGTGTCTTCAGCAAGGTCTCGGATGCTTTCACCGCCCTCATAACGCAGCCGCACTTCTTGGCCTATTTCGAGAGCGACCGCCTCAGGGACAGTTTCGTTGGACTGAAGAGGCGGTAGAATTGCTCCACCTTCATAGCCTTTGTGCACTTTCCCTCGTGGTGCGACTTCTTCTGCGGCCTCGTCCCCCCAGACAGTCCAACCATTCTGAGGATGCCGCGCAAACATCTCCAGGTAGGGTCCGGGTGAACAGGACGTAATCAGGTCATACTGTTCATCAGGCTTCCGTGAATGCTCTCGCTTGCGAGTTTCAATCATATTGACCTGAGAGCGGGCCGGAGCAAGCGTCCTCATGGAGCCCTTGACTCCAAATAACAACACCTCAGTAACGTTTCGAAAATAGAACCCAACCCCTCTGCCGTCTGGGCCGCCATCCTTTCGCCGTTTAGCCCAGATAATATTAGACACGTATCGGAAGCCCCATGCTTCCATCACCGCCAATCCGTCTGGCAAGAGCGCGTTAGGGACCCAAAGGTAAAGGTGCGCGTTCTTCCCACACGCCTTATCAACGGGAAGTGCTTTAATCGCATCCAAAGTCATCGTAGAATACCGATCAAGCCTGCGATGCTCTGGCGCTACTTTGCCGGTTCGGTTTGTGAAGCGCCAAGGAGGATCGGCCAAAACAGTCGAGAACCCACCAACCACACTAGGCAATTCGGGTGCAAGTTCTTCAGGGCGTAGGGGCTTGACTTGCTCAGTCTTCATGCTCGGCAACCTCAGAAAGATCTTTTTTCAGATCTTTATCCTAGTTTGCCTTTGCTGGCTAGCCACAAATTTCTTGCTCCTCAGCTCTCCACGGAAACATCATTGCCTAAAGGCAATCCCGGACAGATTCCAACGAAAGCCAAATGTCTGCTTCGTGATGCGCATTTCATATTGCTCGCGCCTGCAGCGAATGTCTGGTCCCGCCCTATGCCTCCAGTATCCCCTTCCAATCCTGGCGCATGTGGAGCACGCGAATGATATCGATACCCCCACTCGTGTCCTGGTAGACGATGAGATGGGAGCGGTGGACATGCAAGCGCACGAGTGGGGTGAACTCGTGGTACAAGCGTCCGATACCGGGCATGTCAGCGAGTGTATCGAAGGTCGCCGTCATGCCTGTGAGGTAGGCATCGGCCTGATCGGGATTCCACGTTTTCGCGGTGTAGCGCCAGATGTCTCCGAGGTCTGCTCGGGCGCGCGGTGTGAGGCGGTATGTGCGGGCCGGATCAGTTGGGCTCATGCCCATCCGATGGACGACGCATGTCGCTCAAGAAGCTGTCGAGGGAGAATGGCGTGGCCGGGCCACTTTGCAGGCCTTCGTCGATCAGCTTTTGCAGCTCGGCAATGCCAGCCGCGCGTTCCTGGTCCCGGCGGATCAGATCGCGCACGTAGTCACTGGCGTTGCTGTAGCGCCCGCTTTCGGATTGGCGCTCGACCCAGGCTTTCATCGGGTCGGGCAGTGAGACATTCATCGTGGCCATCGGACATCCTCCATCTCTTTAGTATGCCACATATTGGCAAAGATTGTCAATTCTGCGCATTGATCGCCCGCGCAAGGGTCTGGCGGGAGACGCCAAGCTCGCGCGCTGCTTGGCTGAGACTGGCCTGACCGGCCTCGAGGCGCTGCCGGATGCGACGTACTTGTCTGTCGCTGAGCGCCTTTGGTCGCCCCAGTCTGACGCCGCGCTTCCGGGCGGCTGCCATGCCGGCGCGGGTTCGGTCGCTGATCTGATCGCGCTCGAACTCGGCGAAGATGGCGAGCTGGGCATAGAGCAAGCGGCCCATGGGAGTGGTCGTATCGATGCCCTGGGTGATTGCACAGAAGTCGATCTCCTGCGCACGCAGTTCGGCCAGGAGCTGGAGCAAATGCAGGGTCGAGCGGCCGAGACGGTCGAGCTTCCAGACCAGAAGCGTATCGCCGGGTTCGAGGGTCTGCAGCACCTCGTCCAGGCCTTTGCGGTGAAGGCGCGCACCGGACACACCGTGATCGCCGTAGATGATATCGCACCCGGCTTTGGTCAGCGCATCGATCTGGAGCGCTTCGGTCTGATCACGATCCGAGACGCGCACATATCCGATCCGGCGGGGCTTGGCGGCAAACATCACCTCCTGAGGATAGATATTCGCGGGGTTTAGGCGAGCGGGATTTGGGGAGATCGGCTGTTGCAAAAGGGGTCCCTTTCGCAACGCGCCAGTGGGCGGTGATTTGGCGGAGCGGACAGCTTTGAATTTCTTGTGGATATCTATGAGCCAAGCGGCCCGGCCCCGGCGATTTGGACCCTATCCAGAAAGGACCCTTTTTGAGCGCGCCATCACATGACCTCGCAACTGATGGACCGCCGAACGATGCCTGCCTCCTCCCTCCGTTCCCTTCTGAAGACCGCCGCCGCCTCCGCCCTGCTCTGCGCTGCCCTGCTTGGCTCGGCTCAGGCCCGCGTCATCGATAATCCCGATACAGAGACGATCGGCCAACTCGCCGCCTTCCTCGCAGGCAACACCCCCAACTTCCGGGAAGACGCGCTGGCCTCGCGAGAATACCGCCGAGCCAATGAGTTCGACAAACCCGAAGTGCTCGACACCGTCGAAGCGCGGCTCCGCTCGGAATACGAGGGCATGGCCGATATCGAGGGCATCAATCTGCGGGTGAGCGGCAATATCGGTCAGTATGATGCGGCGGCGGGCGTCTACCGGATCTCGGTCTTTGCGCCGGGGGTCTATTTTCCGTTCCGGCCGTATGCGCTGATCCTCGACAACGCGGAGGCCTTCCACGAATGGGAGCTGCCGATCGCAGAAGCCCAACGCATCCGCGAGCTGAGCCCGAGCGGACGGGTGACGATCGAGATGCAGGTGCGGCCCTTTGGCGTGGGCCCGGACGATCAGCGCGAAGTACGCACCCAGATCGTCGAGATGCGCATGTTCGAGCAAAGCAGCGGCCAGTTGCTCCATGAGATCAGCCTGCCTGCGGAGGAATACCGCGCCATCGCCAACAGCGAAGCGGCGCAGATCCGCATGATGGACAATGAGACGCTGGAGCTGCTGGGCATCCGGTTCGGCATGAGCATGGAGGAGGTCGAAGCCATCCTCGCGGACGAAGGCTTCGAGACCTCTGTGCGCGGCTTCGGGAACCTGCTTCTCTTCACCACGGCTGGGCAAGAGATCCTTGAGGCGGAAGGCCATTTTGGAGACGAGCTCGACTGCGAAGACGGCACCCGCCTTCATCGCTGTGGCATCGTGCGGTTCGAGATGAGCAACAGCGACTTCATTGTCCACGGCGTCACATCCGTTGTGCTGATGCAAAGTGCCGTCGACACCTCGAAGCAGGATGTGGTGAACGCGCTCTTCAACCAGTTCGGCCCGGCCTCGGATCGCTTTTCAGAGCGACTTTGGGGCAGCTATGCCGTCGATCAATATGTCTGGGGCGGGTTCACTAAGAGCAATCTGATCCCGGCTCGGGGCTTGACCCGCCTGTCCGGCTCGCGCCACTGGCAGGTGGAAGCGGTGATCGCGGAGCCTGAGAGCGACCGAAAGGTCGTCATCGTCCAGATCAATCTGGTCGAAGGCGAGGATGCCGTCACGGGCGGCGGCGGGATCGAGTTCTGAGAACGAGAGACCGAACTACGACACGACCAGCCCCTGGCGGGATCAGGCCCGCCGGCGGCACGCGCATCCAATCGGCGTACGGTTGGTCTCCATGAACATGTTCCGGGGTCTTGGGGGCAGGATCGCCCCCGAGGCGATGGGTGCAGGGAGAGCCGCCATCTCCCTCGCTCGGGTCCAGCGGCGATGCGCTGGCGCGCTTCAAGCCGCGCCTGCTTGATCTATGGGGTGTTGGGGAGAGAGACCTCTCCCTGACGCGCGATCAAACGGCGCTCCGTTTGCAGACACCGGACCAGGCTCGACGCCTCGTCCGGTGTCTTGCCTTGGGGGATAGAACGGGGGAGCGGAGCGTCCTCCTTCTCAAGATGTGCGGTACTACCGCACACATCTTGCAGTTACGCTGAAGTCGCCTTTGATCGCTTCATGACCCCGATCTGCACCGGACATGATCCACGATGACACCCACCGCCGAACCCACGGCATTCGACATCGATGCTATTCGGACGCCCTGGCTGCGGCATCACTATCAGAGCCTGCAACGACGCTATGATCGCATCGCCCACTCGGTCCAGACCACCTATCCCCTCGGCCCGCGCCGCATCAAAACGCAGTTCGTGCATCTCGATCATGCCAACGCCTCCGTGGGTCGCACCGAACGCGGATATCAGATCGAGATCGCGGCTGCGTTTCCGGCTCTGTTGCACGCCCTCTTCGCCAAGCTCATGGGCGACGCAAGCCTGCTGCCGTGGATGGAGATCGGGGAGGCGGAGGCGATCTCACAGAATGTGGCCTTCGCGCTCGATCCCCATGATCTGCACAAGCATGAGACATCCGCGGTGAGATCGGCTCCGCATCGGGATCGGGCCGCCCTCACCCTGAGCGATGTCGCAGCGCAGTTCGTCTTCCTGCATGAGATCAGTCATATCCTCGCCGGACATGCCGCCTTGCTGCCGGAAAATGGCAAGGCAAGATTACAAGAACTGCGCCTGGTTCGGCCTGCATCGCAGCCGGACGCTGCGGCCTTGCGCAATCAGGAATTCGAAGCCGATACCATCGGCGCGGGATTACTGGTCGAATATGTCGAGGCTATTGCCAGCGAAGCGCAATCCGCCTCGCCCGATCCGGCGCTGAGGGCCATGGTTGGACATCCGAAGATCGCGCGTGAGCACAGCACGGCCCTCGCCATTGTCGCGGTCTACGGGCTGTTTCGATATCTGCGGGGAACGGCGAGCGCGCTTGAAAGGAACACAAGCTACCCCGACCCCATGGTCCGCGCCTTTTGCGTTCGCGATGTCATGGTGCATCGGATGGCGCAGCGACACGCCTTTGACCGGGAGCTGTTCACTGATCTGCTGCTGGCACGGTTTGAAGAGGTGAACGAGGCGCTTGAGGCAATGGGCCTGCCCTCCGGAATTCCGCTCAGTGATGCTGGATTGGATCAGGTGGCAGAAGAACTGGACAAGCTGGCCGCCGCGCGAACGGCACAGGCCCATCTGACTGACAAGCATCGGTACATCGACTGGAGCGAAAGTCGGCTTTGACCTTCGCCAGGGTCTGGCCTCACGCGCACCGATACACCACCAGCAGGCCGCCGATCTCCGCCTCGCTGTAATCCATCGCCAGATCGCGCGCGAAGGCGTCATAGTCAAAATAGCGGATCAACGCCTCTGGCATATCGCCCATGATACCCTCGTCCACGAATTCCTCGGCAAGCGCGCGCAGGCTGTCGAGGTGGTAGATATCCACATCCAGCTCGTTGGGATCGTCGCTGTTGATATCGAATGCATACCCGCATTCGCCCACCGCAAGGATGTAGCGCAGCTTGTCGTCTTCGCTCCAGTCTTTCGCGATCTCGAAGAAGCGTTTCGTGTTGGCCTGGTTTAGGCCCACCGCCTGCGCCAGATCGCAATCGATCGGCTCCCCGTCGATGAACTGGATTTCGAACTCTTCGACCACTTGGCCGTAATCGTTACGCAGGGCCTTTGCCTTGCGCCGATAGTCCCCATAGCTCTCAAAATAGAAGCCGCTGGCCGCGATGTCGTAGGGTTGTGCGTGGAGCGTGATACCTGCTGTATTCGTCTTGATGTCTTTCATGTCTTTGGTCCTTTCTCAATGAGGCACTGGGTTGCGCCTGCAACCCTTGGCCGTCGCCGAGACGCGGGGGTGCAAAGGGAAAGACCAATCGACGAAAGATTCTTGCCTTGTTGGAGGGGCCTTCAGGAGGAACCGACAAGGCAGGAATCTCTTCGTTCTATTTGTCTTGGACTGCGCTCGGGGCGGCAGCCCCAAGCCTTCTCGCCAAAGGGAACTTCAACGGAAGGCGAAGACGCGCAAGCGGCTGAGGGCGTGTTATGCGGCGATTGGAGTTTCGTCCGGTGTAAAGGCGGCGATCAATGTACGTTTATTACGAAAACTATAGGCTTCAGCTCACATATTGAGAGACCGAGAAATCCACAGACTATGGATTGATCGAGTGGACGGCGTTGCGATCCATGACCGCGCATTGACAATTTTTTTGTTTTAAGAAATCGATATACTATGAAGTAACCTAGAGCCCTAAGGGGTGGGGGGCACCCTATCCTTTCTATATAGCAAGACAATTCAAAATTAAATAATCATTACAACTACGGTATTGCAAAATGTGTTAGGAAACATCACAGTCCTTCGAGATGGCGACCTTATGCCTGCGTCGAAGTCTTGGATGTCACGAAAGATACAAAAAATGACTACTGATAACTCTACAAAGGTTTTACTCAAAAGCATTCGACAAATTCGTAACGCAACAAATCATCTATCCGATGACCTTCAGCTACCAGGTCGCTCTAGAATGATTGCCGATCTTTCCATACTCTATGGCGTTATATTTCCTCACAAGGCGAATGATCCTAGCTCAAACTCCATCGTATCTCCAAATAGCTGTAGCAATACAACACTTTCAATATACGAATCTATGGGCACAACTTCTCCGATAGAAATATGCCTTCCACCTGCAACAATAGTAGAAATGGTGGCATCACTACAGCAAGAATCTGATCATTATTCAAAATTAGCATCTAAGGGGGAAATCGTAACCGAGTTAAATAGTGTACGCGATAAAATTGATACAATGGACTCCATAGAGATTTCCCGATTTTTGCGGACAATACCGAATGGAAAGCACCACGAGGGACTAAAAAATCTCGCGCGCATATGCGCCTCACATCATTATCGGTCTTGTTCTGAAACAATTGGGAAAGATGAGCTCATCGAAGCTCATCGCCGCTCCCGCCCTTTGCGGACACGCCTTATGGAAGTGTTTCAGAATGGCCGAACGAGAAACAGAGATGAAAGCCTTGCTCATTTTGAGATTCGCAATTGGGCCGACTCCGAGAATCTGTCTTTGCCCTTTGGTTACTCTAAGATAATTGCCAATTCTGAGAATCCTAACTTCCTTTTTACTGGCCCAGTACCAACTCAGAAGAAAATTTCCACCCAGGATAGCGCAATATTACTAGAATACCAGCGTAACTTTGTCGTTCCCTTCTTACATCTTACCCTTGAGTCAGAAGCGCGTATTTCCGAAACTTCGAAGAGAACACAGCATAAAATATTATCAGTAAATATGCTTGAGTCTCTATGTGACGCAGTTTTACTAAATGTTCCCGATGGCTTAAATAAAAGTAGTTTACTCAATATTCAAATTGAGGCTATAATGACTGTGACAGCGGAAATTGCTAGATTAAAGAATATAGAGAAAAAATCAAAATTTGATCTTCAGAAAGACAAGGACGAACTTATGGAAAAAATGAAAACGACAAGTACGATTAAAGACGAATTCAAAAGTCACTCAGAACAACTGAGCGCGGCGGCTCAGAGCATGTTTGAGCTTATGCCGGAGCTGAATGATGATGAAATACTAGATGAATTCGACATAAAGGAGATGAGAGACAAGAGTGCAAAAGGAGTAGGTCTAGGTTAAATTTCCTTCAATATAATTCTAAACTGCTCGGATAGTTTTTGTGCGTAGTTTGCATTAATTAACTCTTCAGCTAATACCTTTTCATTATCCTCATATAAATCTACTAATTCTTTAATTTTTTGGGACTTTTCAATGTAATTTTGAATTTCAGATCTCAACATATTGCCAGGATCATTTTGCAGACATTGCCTTATTAATTTGAATGCATTATCTATATCTTTTATAGACTGTGCATTTTTCTGCGGAATGCCTCCTCTCTTTTCGAGTATAATGATAATATTTTTCTCGATCGACGATAACACGTTATCCATTTTTTCGATATACGATAAAACAAATTGAAAGAAATTTGAGGATGCTGTTCTATTTAGAACTTTTCGTGTTAATTCAAGCTCTACCCTTTGCAGGTCAAGTTGTTTTTTCTGATTTATCGAGTTTATAACTATCCAGACAAGCACCACGCTTGTTGCTAGCGCAGATAGGTATGATGAGTAAAACTCAATTACTTCATCCTCATACCTTCCTGTACCCGCCACGACAAAGGCAATAAAAAAGTATGCTACTGTCAGAAATACCAACCATTGATTTCGATTATCCATATTTTCATATCTCCATACTTCATTCTTTTTTGCCGGCAGCCCCAGATTTTATATCGATGCAACCCCGTAATGTCGTTAACTGGTTTGGTTTTAAAGTTCGGAGCTACCCCGCAGGATGGTGAGTGTCTGTTATAATCGAAACCACGCTTTACGGATCACCGTCGAGCCATCTTTCGTCGTGGAAATCCGGGAGGCTTGGCAAGCGTTGATGGCCCTCTCGGATCAGATGCCGTCTGAGCACCGGATTTCGCTGTCCGGCAGTATCGAAGACGCAATAGAAACCTCCGTTGATTGGCTGATCCAGCATGAGATCAATCATTTCGCCATCGGGCACTTTCATCTGCTTGAGACACAGCAGATTGCCGAAACCTCCCCGACGCGCTCGTTCGATCTGTTGCAACGCGCTTCAAACGTGCCGCCACTGCTCGATGGTTTTACAGAGGAGGAGCGACGGCTCGCGCCGCTCTGCCTCGAACTACAGACCGATCACGATGCAACCGAATTCATCCTTGGGGCCTATGGTGGCGATGCGCATGAAGTGCTTCGCGAGCGGGCGATCGCCATCGTCGTCGTCATGTTTCTCATTGAGCGGCATGAGCAAGACTGCGCGCAGCGAACCCATCCCTTGCCCAGCACGCGACTGTTCATGCTGCTCGCCCATCTGGTCGAAATGCCCGTGCTGCCTGCGACCTTCAGAGCTGTGCAAGAAGGCCTGACGGAGCTGCCCGCCGATCGGCTCCCCGATCCTGACGAGATGGAGGCGTATCGGGAGAAAGTGGTTTCAAAAATCTTCGTGACCTCGCAACTCATCGCGGAAGCGATTGATCTGCCCAAGCTCTGGGATCAGGTCGGCGGGGCTGATGTGTTCTTTGAAGACATCAATCGCATTCTGATCGATAACGCGACAGAGGAAGACGCTTTTTCCACCGAAGGTGCGAAGGAATGGGCGCGGCTCAAGCCCCTCAATGACCGTCTCCTCAAGATTCTAGCTGGCCTTCGGGAGAAGCATCCTGAGCTGTCGGACACGAGCGGTCTGACCGTCACGATCAATGATGATGTGGTCGATACTTAGACGTGACTCTCACCTGTAAAGGGACAGAAATTTGGTACACTGTTGATGTCGGCAGTGCGGGACTATCCGGACCTTCGATTTTCGGTCCTCGCTGACGCAGCGTACCTTCGCAGGCGCGGCGCGATCATTGCTGCGGTGCAATGTATATCGCTAGACCGGCCATTCATGTGTTCAGTTTCTGCCTGAACAGTGACCCTACATTCGCCGCGCGCCCGACGGGCAAGCATGGGGCAGACTTTCTAGCCATTCCCTGTGTTTGCGCCAATGTCGACTTACCGTTCTCTGCTATGTTTCAGTTCGCGTCCAATAACGACGCAAGAAACGAGGCCGTTAGAAAGCTCGAAAACGACGGCGCAATCGCTTTCATGCGAGGCAACAACCTCATTCCATTCTCGTAACAGGTGGGGTCAAAGCAACGCTTACACAAAAAACAATGCGTGCGCCTAAAATGCACCCCTGGTGAACCCCGCCCCACGGGATGTTGTAGGGTGGGGTTTTCGCCCCAACCGCTTTTCGCAGTTTTAGAGAGGTGTGGCGCGCAATGAATGCGCACCACACGTTACGAACTGGCTGGTGCCTGTCGCGGCGTTGGCGCGACAAAGGCCATGCTTGATCGCAATAGGCGTACGCGTTCGATCTGGTCATGCCAGAAGGTCGAGCCCCCTGCGGCGGCGATCCCGGTGGGAAGGATACCGTAGGAGGTATTGGGTTCGCCCGCCACCGAACCGGCTTGGAAATTCAGAAGTGAAAGTGCGTCGATTTCTCCGATAGTGCAGTATCCGAGCGCCACCGACCCCGCCAAAAACTTGATCACGACAGCGCGTTTATCGGCCGCATCGTCAATCTCGGCCAGGTATATTGAGGCGGTCTCGGAAATTTCAGAGATTTTACCGGCACCCGGTGATTCCTTGGCCGCAGTCACCAGTTTTCAAGTTCATCCACCCGCTTTTCGAGTTCTTTTTTGCCCGTTCCAATGCAACTTCCAAGCGCGCGACCATCCGGTTTGTGTTGTTATCACCTTCGACGAACAAATCACTTACCGACTGCACGGCATCCCTGAAATCGCCCCGCTGTTTGAAAAACGGCTCATCGATAAGTGTTATTCGCAAGACGCCGGAAAGCAGGCCTCGAAGCGTCTCAATCGTGATTTCAGCAGCCACCGCGACAAGGAAGATGACTCCGAGGGCGGCGAGCACGTCTCCAATCTCTACATCCACTTTAAGCTCCAATGCAGAATGAAATGTCATGAGCTTGGGCGAAATAGGGCCTGACTCAGAAGATACGGTAGCATTCCGGGGCCCCTGCCGGAACCGGTATCCAGCAAAATATGTCGGTACTACGCACACACCGAACAGTAACTACTTGAAAGATAGCCATTATTACCCTTGTTTGGTGGTCATCTTCAAAAGCGCCCCTAATAAGTCATTGACTGAGCGACAATAATCTCGTTGGATTGAGGCAAGTAGTTGGCTATCCCTAAGCATTTTTGGCGATTCTTCTCGGGGGAGTTTTTATAATGCCGCAGATTTTAGTTGGCATATTGCTCTTGTTTGGATTGATTGGTTGCGCGAACGAGCAAGGCTTTCGCACGCAAGGACCCGGGCTGTCGCTCAGTCCTTCAAGTATAGCCGAAGATGCTGTTACTCAAAATGCATTTTTTTTAGAATTGTGTAAATTGGCAGGGTTGGTATCAGTAGATTCAGATACTTGTTCGCCTGCTAATTACACTGAAATCACTTTGGTTGGTATGAACGATATCGATTTACGGTGTGATCGGTATTTGCGATGGATCGACAATACCCGTATCGAACGACTAGCGGTGAACCGCGGCGCAGTATCACTTGGCGGATTTTTAGGAGGTGTCTTGGGTATCGCGTCGCCAGAGTCTGATGCGCTCGCCTATATCGCGTTGGTACTCGGCTTTGGTACTGAACTTTATAACACTTACCAGAACTCGATCCTCCTAGGCCTTGAAAGCACAACTGTGCACGAAATCGTTTACGAAAGGCGAAACGCATTCCGACAGTCTTTGTCAAGAGAACTAGGCGCGACCAGCATCAGTACGCGCAGCAGGGCAGTCTTTCTGTTGCGCAACTATCTTCGGATCTGTACGCCAAACTCGATCGTTTTGGACGTAAATGCATTTGCCCGAGGCGGCGTCATAGGTGGCGGTCCAAGCGCCGAGTCTCGCGCCGATGAAGTGTTTAGAAGTCGGCCACCTGCCCCTAGCGATCTTGCGGGTCCAAACAACTTTGGAGCCCCAACAAACCTACATCCTAGCGTCACCAACGAACGCAACTTCGATGATGGTGATCTACGTCAGCTTCAGCGCGACATGTGCATTAGCGACCAGGGCGGCGTCGGCCCAGAGACTCGCGTCAATCTACGAATGTTCGAGTACGACGAGAACGGAGCTGTCGGCGATGGGATCGTCACCCGTAACACTGGAGAGCGAGCCTCAATAGGAAACGGATTTTGCTCGGCGGGCGCGCAAAACGTTTATGAGAAGCGAATTGGCACGGGTGCGATATCAATCGACCTCCTGTTGAATAGCATTAGGCTTGCTGAGCTTGCGGATGTGCCGGAAAACACAAGTAGCATCACGCTAGCTTCGCCAGCGTTTCGCACAATTATTGCAAACGCGCGAGCCGCGCTCTTGGCGGATGACTCGAGCAGCCTGTCAACCAACGAAGCAGCGATTCTGGGAGATGACGCTGACAAGTTTCGCGCCCGGCTCGCAAACCAAGTAACGCCTGCGCTCTTGCCAGCAATTCGCGAGAGACTGGATGCACAAGATGGTTAGTAGACAAGTCAAATTATCAGTAGTCGAGTATGATTTTGCCTTGATTGGCCGACGGCAGACTTGTTTCAAGATGAATGCGAGGAAATGATGGCCCTGTATGTTTTCAGTGATCTTGAACGGCGGTCCTATTACTCGGAAGCGGATGCTTCTTCGCCCCGTATTCGGCGTGCAATGGGTTGCGTGGATATCCTGGACCCGGAATTTGTTGGTTCTGAAACTGCCAAGGAATGGGTGAAAGTCACTTGGAAAGAGCACCAAGGTGTTCGTGATACAACTGCAAACCGGCAAGCAAAACGCGTTTTGCCGGACCGTTGGCTACGAAAGGCGGAATTTCCTAGCGAACAGCTTTTGCCCCAACCCTCGGAGATATCCCTAAGGCAGTTGGTTCGTAGAACTGTCAACGTTGCGTTAGAATGGCAAGATCACACACAAGATGTTCCAAGCTGCGAGTGGATCCTGGCGCTTGCAGGGATCGAGAACGCTTGGAAACTCAATGAAGATGACATCGACGCCGACGATATGTCCCCAATGGATCCCGATAGGTCCTCGGGTGCCGCGCTTGGGCTCTTTGGGGTCGTCGAAGATGAGTGGTCTGCCTACATCGCAGATGTTGGCGCGGACCGAGTCGGGCCTAACCCGGAGCTTTGGCGCGGGGACGCCCTGAGCCAGGTCGATTTTATCTTTTGGTTGGCCAACCGTGACTGGACAGCTTTTGAGGATTTGTTCGCGAGCCAAGACTACACACCAAGCAACATCGATTTGCTGATGGCGCGCATGGTTGGACCGGATGCAGCAAAAATGATCGCCACTGTGGCGGCGACAGGCACCGGCGCACAAAAAGTCAAAACGATCCTGAAGAAGCACCCGCCCTCTGACAGCGTGAAGCAACGGTTGCAGCGTTATGAGCTGTACTTGGGCGAAAATGGCGGTGATGCGCGGGTTTCTAAAGCCTACGAGGCCATAAAGAGTGATTTTGCCAATGCTCTAAACCTGGGATTCGAGCTCGGCCGGGAGTTTGCTCCTGAAATTATGGTCGCTCCCAGTTCGGGCGAGCAGCCTGGGTATGCAAAAGCCGTTGAAGAACTCTCGTTGTGGGACGCAAACCCGAATTGGTCGGAGCACTCGGGGGACGGACGTGCTACTGCAGCAAAGTACTTCAATGCTGCCGACGGCACAGCTTGGAATCCTCCGCCGGATCTTGATCAAGAAGGAGAGATCACGCATTGGTGTGCTCTCTTCGTTGCCTGGTGTATCGATCAGTGGAATGCCAACCAGGTTGCCGCTGGGGGTACTGCTTCGGCCATCCCAGACGGTCCGGCAGCGAGTAGGCATTGGAGGAATTGGGGTGATGTAGGTATGAGCGTAGCCGATGATGCTGGTGCCGGGGGCATCCCCTTGGGTGCATTGGTACTTCTTCCACGTGAGGATAGGAGCATCGGGCATATTGGGTTCTTCAACGGTTGGGAGCATGATCCGCCTCGCGCAGACTCCCGGATAAAAATACTTGGTGGCAACCAGTCCGATCGCGTGACTGAGGATCTCCGCCATCGCTCGGAAGTGGTAGACATCCGTGTGGTCGTGACGCCTAGCGAATCGCTCGGGTCCGAAGACATGGACGTGTTTGTCAGGACGCTATCAGGAGAAATCCGGGAGGCCCTTTCCAGCGGCGATGATGCGCCCATTGAGAACGTAGCGCATGTCATTTTGAATCGATTTCTAGCAAACAAGCGCTCGCGTGGTACGATTCGAAGTGTTTGCAAAAGTCCTCGTCAGTTTTCGTGTTGGAATGAGGATGCGGACAATCGCTCCAATCTCAATCATATTCAAGCTCTGAAATCGACAGACCAAGAGTATTTGTCTCTTCACACTATCGCTCAGCGAGTTTTCAATGAGCGCATGAATGGAGGTGAAGCTACAGAGCGGTTTGGAGAACACCGCAACCGTGTTTTTCACTATATAAAGCGGGATTCAAAAAAACCATCATGGTACGATTACGCGAATGTTGTACTCGAGGGACCGTATCACACTTTTCTCAGGGATATTGCTTAGACAAGCGATTGACTCTTCTTGTCTAAGCAATTGGGGGTTAGCAATTCGCCGCTCAACACAAAAACAAAGATTGCGATTTGATGTTCTTAAAACAATCGTTCTAAATGAAATACCTGCAACTTCGAAAAAACTTCAGCGGCGAACTTTGAAGCAAGATATCCAGTTTGTCAAGGCCTTGTTGGTCCAACCAAACTGTAGCGAAATTGAGGCTTCAGCTCCATCAAAATATAGGCCTGTGAATGACCGGACTGGTGGCGGATGCTGCGCGTTAGAAATTGTCGTGCTACGACTGCTAAGGCCTACTGCATCGGCGAAGTTCGGAGATTTAATGGCTGCATTGTCCCGCGACCTGTGATTTGCCCTGCCGATGCTGCAAGATGCGCGAATGGCCGAGTTTGCCACTGCACTGCGGAATGCAGGACCGGGCCCTCACAGCAAATTTCTCGCTGCCTGCGCGCGCAGCGAGAAATGGCAATGACCGCCTTGGGCTCTCAACGGACGGCCCAGGTCGTACCGTAACGTAGTCAGCACCTCGAAGAGCTCGCGCCACGCTACCCAGTGTCGCGGCACAGTCGCGTCTCGAACTATTGGGCGGTGCGTGCCCGGAATAAGCTGCGATAGCAATCTCGCATTTGGAATCTTTGAGCCTCCATGCCAGCTCATCCCATGGCTCGACCAACCACCTCTTTACCCGAGTTGAAGCTTAAGCTTATTCCCATTCCTCGCGAAGTCGATCCTGCAGAAGCGTCCTTTGCCGAGACCGGGTGGGGCATCAGGGAAGTCTTGGTCCTGGGCGACCCGAGCGGCGAAGAGGCTGGTGCCGGGATAGATGTCGATGGCCTCGTGTTGCTCGTACATGAGGGCGAAGGCAGCGATCTCCTCGCACAGGTAGGCGCGAGCCAGATCAGCAAAGGCAGCCCGCAGGTGCATCGGATATCGCTCGGGATCCGTTGCGTGGCGGCGCGCCCAAAGCCGCTCGATGTCGGCGGTGATGGCATCAGAGAATGCAGGCTGCGTATCATCGAGATGATGGATGCGCTCTAGAATGTCTGGATATCGCGGATGCGTGAGCCAACGGCTCCAACGCTGGACCACCAGACGGGCATCGTCCTGCACGTGGCCAAGATTTCGGGCAATCCATTCCGTCCCGGCTGTTTCCGCTTCTTCCGCAGCGCGCGTCTCAGAAAGTCCCCGCTCGAACATCGCGTTGTAGCGCTGGAGAGTATCGTTGACACAGAGGACGACCCGCTCAAAGCGACCGAGGCTCCATTCAAGGGTTGCCGCGAACTTCGCGCCCTCATGGTAGGGTTGACCAACACTGATCTGGAGACGGGCCATGTCGAAGTCAGACCAGCGGTGCGTGCTCTGTTCTGACTTTGGCACAACCTTGTAGAGACCTGTTTGCGGTGGATAGTAGCGGCTCATTCGAACCGCTCCACAGCCTCCGTCATCGTGGGCTGAGCGCCCTGATCCCAGATGAACTCGAAGGTTTTGCGTTCCCGTGCTGCAAGGGCGGCATCGGTCTGGACCGTGATCCGCGTCTCCGGCCCATTCACCTGTGCAACCCGGTCGGCATAGATGAGCGTGACGACATTCGTAAAGTAGCGCGCGGGCATCGTGCGGTACTCTTCGAAAGGCCCCATCACATAGGTCTCTTCGCTGGAGATGATCTGGCGCATTCGAATGCCTGCCCTGCGCATCCGGCGATACTGCGCATTCACGGACGGAGGAGAGACCCGATCCGAAGCAAAGAGGATGAGCAAGTCTCGCGTGCTCTCTTCGTGCTTGATCAGCACGCGCTCAACCTCTTCGAGCAGGCGCAGATAGCACTCCGCACCCTCGATCACCAGCAACTGATCTTTATCGATGTCGACGCCACCTGTGGGCGTGAAGCGAATGCCGTTCGCATGGAAGGCGCGATAGAGCGCCTCGATAACGGGCAGCGCGCAACTGCGACCGCTCTCAAAGTTGCGGATTTGATCGAGGGTGACGCGCGCCTGAACGACAAGGTCTTCGACGGACCAGTCGAGCAGATCGCGCGCCGCCCGGCATTGGGCGGGGGCGAGGATCATATTGCTTCAATTGCCTTTATCAAAAGTCATTCTTTATAAAATCATAAATTTGGAATATATTTACACGATACACGTAATTATTACAAGTATTTTGTTGACTTATCTCTGTATTTACAGTATTTTCGTATATATTACTTGAATCTTGTAACGGGACGAACATTATGACAAAACCTTTAAAGCTCACCACAGATCGCGAACGCGCACTGCTGGACACACAGATCCAGGCTCTCAGTACCCCTGAACTGGAGGAGACCTTGCACCAGCTGCGCGCACTCGCTGATGAGATCGCCTTCGGGTCCAGACCGCAGGAGGATGCAGCGCAAGCGCGCAAAGCTGCCTAGGCCACCCGCCTTCAAGGTGTCGTGCATCGGGTTCCATTTTCCCCACTGACGACAGAGCCCTGCACGACACCTCCAAACCGGGCGAGCCATGATGGGCAGCAGGGGCCTGGCCTGCCTGGTCCTATTCACGCTGGGAGGGAGGTCCGCTCTGCATGGAGCGGGCCTCTTTGCTATCGCACTCCAAGCTTTGCGAAGCGCGTGGAGCTGTGACTGATGCGTCTCATCCTATACCTGCCGGACACTACGACAGACGCTAAGGGGTTCTGAGCAGGTCAATCAGACGTAAACCTCACGCGCTGCGTCGCGATCACCGCGCCCTGCGGCAGTTCTCTGAGCTGTGTGAGATCATCAGGCATGGACTGTCCGCGCTTCACGATCGCGACCGCAAAGCGGTGAACGCCGATATCGGTCGCTTCGACCATCGGGATGATCTCACCCGTTCTGGCATCGCGCGGGAGAAGTTGCAGACCCGCCTCGATACGGAGCGGCCCAGGCTTCTCATCAGGCCTTAGGAGCATGGGATGCCAGATGCTCGCATACCACTGATAGCCGTAGAGCTGGCCTGCGAAGGGCGCATCCACTTCGAAGCAGAACGCGTCGCCAAGGCGCAGCGTCGCATCAACCGGTTTTACGCTGTCGGCGCGCTGGATCAGTCCCAGGGAGCGTTTGAGCGTAACGAGGCGCAGATGGTTTGGTTGGGCGTATTCGGTGAGCGCTCTTTCCCAGAGATGATAGCGATCGAGCGGAAAGAGTTCCGGCGCCGCCTGGCGCGCCTCCATCGGGTGGTGTTTGACGAGCCAGTCATGGACGATCGGACATAAGCTGCGCCCGATCTTCCCCTGCCGGAAGTTGCTCTCGTAGTCCTTCCCCATACGCACGTATGCACCAAGGGCCGTGGTGATCGTCACACCAACGGTTTCCCGCCGCACTTGCGCGGCCAAGGCGATCGCTTGGTAGAGCCGTTTGCGCTGATCGGTGGTGGCACTCTGCCAATCCGCCACAGGCTGATGATCCATCGTGGTGTTACCCGTTTCGACCGCGCTCTACCTCGGGTGGAGGTCTTTTCCGCACTTTATTGTCCTGCTCATCCAAGACAAGGCGAAGAAAAAACTTCAAAAATCGCGGCTTTTATCCTATATTGTTCTTCATATGTTCTCACGGTGAGAACAGCAATTTGAGGAGCGCACCCGGATAAAAGCCGCCAGCGGCAGAAAGGACAAGCATATGACCCGCGACACCACACCACCATCCTCTGACAGCGGGTCAAAGCGGACCTTGACCGTCGATTGGGAGCGCTATGGCGCGATGCTTGAGACCAGTGATCTCAGCGACGAGCAGAAGCTGGAGTTCCTGCAAACGCTCTGGTCCATCGTCACCATGTTCGTCGATCTCGGCTTTGGCGTGCATTCCGTCCAGCAAGTCTGTGGACAAGACGCTGAGAATGCGGGCGATCTCAGTCCCGATCTGGTAGACTTGTCCTCAACATCAACACAATCGGATTTTGAAACGGCAGCGGCCCCGGGCGCATGCCCTGTCGATGAGTCCGGCACGGATCGGAGGGACGCATGAGAGCACAGACCAGACACACACAACCCCATCACGCGGTGATCTATGCCCGCGTCTCGGGTGCTAAACAGGTGCGCGAGGGCGATGGTCTCAGCTCGCAGGAAACCCGCTGCCGCGAATATGCCGCCTATAAGAGTCTCGATGTCGCGAGGGTCTTCAAAGACGACATGACAGGTAAGCTCGCCACCCGTCCGGGCATGCAGGCGATGCTCGCTTATCTGCGGAAGCACAAAGGCACGATCGTCATCATCGACGATATCAGCCGCTTGGCCCGAGGGCTCGATGCGCATCTGGAGCTGCGCTCCGCACTAGCCTCTGCCGGGGCGAAGCTGGAAAGCCCCTCCATCGAGTTTGGCGAGGACAGCGACTCGCTGCTGGTGGAGAACCTGCTCGCTTCAGTTGCTCAGCATCACCGGGAGAAGAATGGTGAGCAGACCCGCAACCGCATGCGCGGACGGCTGCTCAACGGATATTGGGTGTTCCAGGCTCCGATCGGCCTCAAATATGAGAAGCGGCCAGGGCACGGCAAAGTGCTGGTGCGCGATGAGCCCTTAGCGTCCATCGTGCAGGAGGGCTTGGAAGGCTATGCCTCCGGACGCTTCGAGACGCAGGTCGAGGTCAAGCACTTCTTCGACAGCCAGCCGCTCTTTCCCAAGGAGCTGCGCGACGGCACGATCCGCCAGCAAAAGGTGACGGATATGCTGACCCGCACAGTCTATGCGGGCTACCTAGAGGTGCCCGGCTGGGGTATTCCCCTCACCAAGGCCCAGCATGAGGGGCTGATCGATCTCAAGACCTTCCAACGCATTCAGGAGCGCCGGGCGGGCAGCGCCAAGGCTCCCACCCGCAAGGATATCCGCGCCGACTTCCCGCTTCGCGGCTTTGTCACCTGCGCCGATTGCGGCAAGCCCCATACGGCCGCCTGGTCGAAATCGGGGACGGGCAAGCGCCATGCGTACTACGCCTGCTATACCAAAGGCTGCCCCAGCTATCGCAAGTCCATCCGCAAGGATGCCATCGAAGGGGCCTTCGTCGACCAGCTCACGGCGCTCACGCCCTCCAAGCCGATGATCGAAGTCGCCTCCGCCATGTTCCGCGATGCCTGGGCGCAGCGGCAGGCGCAAGCCGATCAGAACGCGGTGACCGTCCAAGCCGATCTCGCCAAGATCGACAAGCAGATCGAAGGCCTGCTCGACCGGATCGTCGAGTCGGAAAATGCCACCGTCATCGCAGCCTACGAAAAGCGCATCATCCAGCTGGAGCGGGACAAGACAGTTCTGGCCGATCAGGCCGAAAACACCACCCAGCCGCGCCACACCTTCGAAGAGATGTTCGAACGCGCCCTCACCTTCCTGGCAAACCCTTCAAAACTCTGGGAAAGCGGCAATCTCGCACTCCAGCGCACCGTGCTCAAGCTCGCCTTCGCCAAGCAGATTTCCTACGATCGGAAAACGGGGCTTCGAACGCCCCAACTATCTGTTCCATTTACGTTTTTAGGCCCGAAGGACCCAAAATGTAAAATGGTGCCCCCAGAGAGACTCGAACTCCCGACCCACTGATTACAAATCAGTTGCTCTACCAGCTGAGCTATAGGGGCACGGCGTTCGGATAGCCGGTTTTGGGGTCCCAGCGCAAGCGTCAGCGGCCGAAGAGGCCGCGGAGCTGGTCGAGGCCGCCGCCGTCCTGGCGCAGCGTATCGGTGATGCTGTCGACCGCCCGGTCCAGCGCCTCGTCGGGATCGCCTTCGGTGAGGCCCTGCCGCAGCTCGTCCGCTGCCTGGCGCGCCGCCTCCTCGGCCTGCTGGCGGGTCAGTTCCTCGAGCTGGGAGAGGTCGGGGCGGAAGCTCACGTCGCTCCACGGTCCGCTCACCTCCACCGGCAGCGTGATCCCGCTCGCGGCCAGATCGCCGCCCTGCCCCGTCAGGTCGCCCACGATCCGGGGGCGCAGCCGCAGGTCGAGGCGCTGGCCCGGCAGGGAGATCGTGCCGCCCCCCTCCAGCCGCACCAGCGGGCCGAGGGCGAAGAGCTCCTGCGCCTGCAGCACGCCATTCGTGACGTCGAAGGAGAGGCGCGCCTCAGTGAAGTCGGTCCGCGCCGCCTCGCCCGTCGCGCCGCCGGTGATGTTGCGCGCGATCTCGGCGATGTTGATGCCCTTGAGCGCCCCATCGGCGAGGTCCGCGGCGATCTCGCCGCTGAGCGTCGCGAGGATGTCGTCGAGCGTCGCGCCGTTGCCGCCGAGGTCGAGGGTCAGCGCGCCCGCCCCCTCAAGCCGGTCGTTGTCGGCGAAGGCGGAGAGCACCTGCTCCAGCCGGATCGAGCGCAGGCGCGCGGTGATGTCGAGCCGCTCGGTCGCGGCATTGGCGTCGATGGTCGCCGCGAGCAGCCCGCCGAAGCCGCTCGTCTCCGTGATGTCGAGCCGCGCGACGCCGTCGTCGACCGTCAGCCGCAGGGTCGTCGGGCCGAGCGAGATCGGCGCTCGCTGGAACGAGGCCGCGTCGAGGGCGATGTCCGCGTCGGCGAGGCGCAGCAGGTCCCATGGGATCGGCGTGGGCGCGCTCTCTCCCGATCCGCCGCCACCGCTACCGGAGCCTGCACCGCCGCCACTCGTCTCGGCCGGCGTGCCGAGGAAGGTGTCGAGGTTCAGCGGCCCGGTGTCGAGCGCCCCGGTGATCCGCGGCCGGGCGCCCGCGAGGGCCACGCCGAGCCGGCCATCGGCCTCCAGCCCCGGCAGCGACAGGTCGAGCGCGTCGAGCGAGACGTTCTGCGCCGACGCCGCGAGGTCCGTCGCCAACGTCATCGCGCCCGCGGCGCCGGGCGGCAGGTCCGCCGGCGTCCCGGTGGCCCAGGCAATGAGCCGCGGCAGGTCGGGGGTGGAGATGTTGGTGCGCCCGGCCACCTGCCCGGCCGTGGCGACGGTGCCGTCGAAGGCGAGCGCCACGTGGTCGGCCGCATCGAGGTTGATCTCGGCGGCGAGGGTGCCGCTCTCCTGCCAGTCGGCCGCACCCGAGACGTTCGCGGCGAGCGTCATCGGCACTGCATCTCGGGTCACGCGGCCCACCGTTTCCAGGGCGAGACCCTCCGCGCCGTAGGCGACGCTGCCATCCAGGGCCACGTCGGAGATCGCGCCCGCCGCCGCGGGCAGAGGCGGCAGCGCGAGGCGCGCCATCGCTCCTGCCGGGTCCGCCACGCTCAGCGTGAAGTCCCCGGCGACGGAGCTCGCCTCCGTCACGGCTCCGTCGAAGCTGACACCGCCGAGCTCGCTGTCGATCACCGCCACGAGATCGAGCGCGCCCAGGGCGGAGAGCGGGCCCTCGCTCTCCGCCGTCACGTCGATCGTCGCGGGAATGCCGTTCACCGTGGCGCCGCCGTTCAGGGTGGCGCTGCCCGGATCCTCGACATAGGCGAGGGTGAGGTTGATCTCCTCGGCCGACGCCACCTGGCCGGTCGCGCGGTCATCATAGATCACGGTGCCGTCGACGATCTCGGCGGCGAGGCGGGTGAGCGCCGGTCCGCCCGCGGCATCCTCACCGTCGGCCTCGGGCGCGGCCTCGGTCGTCTCTACAGGCTCCGCGGTCTCCACCGGGGAGAGGTCCCAGTTCCGGCGTCCGTCCTCGGCCACCTCCAGCCGGATCAGCGGCTGCTCCAGCCGCAGCGTCTCCACCTCGATCCGCCCGCCGATCAGGGCCCGCAGGTCGACCGCGACCGCGGCGGCCTCGGCCGTCACCATCTCCGGCGCCTCGGCCCAGTCGGCATTGCTGATGGAGAGCGGGCCGGTGGCGACGCCCAGACGCGGCCACACGGTGGGGGAGAAGTCGCCGGACAGCGTCAGCGTCCGCCCCGTCGCAGCCTCCAGCCGGTCGGAGGCGACGCGGCCGATCCGCTCGGTCGGCAGCGCGAACCAGAACGCCCCCACCGCTATGACGAGAAGAACGATGAGGACGAGCAGCGCACGGCCGAGGAACTTGAGCATCCATACCCCCGTTTGGATTGCCGGGCCTTGTGCCCTTGTCGCAAGGCTAGGGGATGGCCGGAGGCCGCGCCACGATTCGCTGGCGCGGCCACCCTCACATGTCGAGCGCCTCGCGGTAGAGCTGGAGGACGGCCTCCTCCTCGCTGATCTCCTGCGGGTCCTTGCGGCGCAGGGCGATGAGCTTGCGCAGCGCCTTCACGTCGTAGCCGCGCCCCTTGGCCTCGGCCATGACCTCCTTCTGCTGGTCGGCGATGGCCTTCTTCTCCTCGTCGAGCCGCTCGTAGCGCTCCACGAAGGAGCGCAGCTCGCCCACGGTGATGCGGTACTGCGAGGTGGGGCCGTCGTCTTCGATATCGGTCACGTCCATGGGCGTGCGCGCTCCTCGTTACGCTGAAGGGAAATCGGGCGGGACCTTATCGGCGGGCCGGTGCGGCGTCCAGCGGGGTCGCGCCGCGCCGGGCGGGGTTGCGCGGGCGCGCCGCGCCGGCTAGGCGGGGCGGCAATCCGGCGGAGGCGACGCATGACCTGGCTCATCATCCTGGGCACCATCACCACCATCCTGGGCCTGGGCGGCCTCGGCTACTGCATCCGCGAGGCCGCGCGGGTGAAGCGCGACGGGCTCACGCCCGAGGAGGCGCAACCGCGCCTGCGCGCGCTGATCGCGATCAACCTCGCCTCCGTCTGCGTCGCCGCGATGGGACTCGGAATGGTCGTGGTCGGGGTGATGCTCTGAGAACCCGTTTCGCCCGGCGGCCACGCCGGGCGGCGCCCGACCCTCCCTCCGGGAGGACGCATTGCAACGGAGCACGCAGACGAAACCGTGGTCACCTTGCGGGCCGGGCAGGTAGCAGGAAGGTCGGAACGCGCCCACCCAGGGTCGGGCGCCGCCCTCATCTCCAAACCACAAGATCCGTCCGAGCACACTCCCGCAAGTCTGTCGCGTCGAACCGCGCCCTCCGCGTCGGCCGCGGCCCTCAGCGTAGGACCCAGCTCACAAACCGCGCGCCCATTGCACGACCGCGGCCGTTACCTCCTCCGTCAGGCCCGGAGACATGATGTCCCCCGCGATCACGTGGGCGAAGGGATCGTCGCCCTCCCCCGGCTCCGGATTGACGATCGTCACTGCCGCGCCCCAATCCGCCGCGATCGCCCGCGTGCGGGCCGCATCGACCACCTGATCGGCATCCGAGAAGACGAACAACGCCGGTACGTCCGCGTCCTCGTAGGCGAGCTGCACCGTCGCCTGCACCGAGGCCGCCATCGGCAGTACCGCGACCGTCGGATAGCTCGACGTCCAGTAGCGCGCATGGGCCTCGTTCTTCGTCGTGAAGCTGCGCTCCTCCCCCGCCACCATCGGCACCCACTGCCGCGCGAAGGGCAGCGTCAGCAGGTCGCCCATCGGATTTGCGAGCCCGAAATTGGGCGAGAGCATCGCGAAGCCCGCCACCGCATCGTCGTCGATGTCATCCTCGAAATGCCCCTGCATCGCCACCGTCGCCCCGGTCGAGGTGGCGAGCACCAGCACCCGCTCGCCGAGCCGCGCGCCGATCTCCACCGCCTCGGCATAGTCGTTGAGCCAGTCGGCCACCGTCGCCTCGGCCAGCGCGTCGCCGCCCCGCCCGTGCCCGGCGAGCCGTGCATAGTAGAGGTTCGCGCTCAGCGCAGCCGCCACGTCGTCGGGCACCGGCCGGATCTCCTCGGACGTGGCGGAGAAACCGTGGAGATAGACCACCGAGAGCGGCGTGCGCTCGCCCGGCGCACCCGCCCAGATCACCCGCTTCTCCGCCCCTTCCACGATATCGCCGAACACCGCCTCGCGCGCGGCGAGGTAGCCGTCCACGTCCGTGCCCACCTGCGACGCGGCGAAGGTGATCTCGCCGCCCGCAGGCTCCCGCGGGCCAAGCAACAACAGAGCGACCACCAGAGCGGCGATCACGATAAAAACCTTTGCGGCGCGGCGCATAAACAGTCCTCCACGAAGCTCTTCCGGCGTTTGACCTCGGACGATAACGGGCCCATGTCAGAGGTCAAAGCCGTCATCTTCATGTCGCAACGTCAGGAGGGCCGCGCCATGGCCACAGCCTTGATCACGGGCGCGAGCCGCGGGATCGGAGCGGAGATCGCCCGCCAGATCGCCGCCCGGGGCGACACGGTGATCGCCACCATGCGCGAGCCCTCGACCGCGGACCTGCCGGACGGGATCGAACGCCATGCGCTCGACGTGAAGTCCGAGGCGGGCCAGCTCCTGCTCGCCGAACAGCTCGGCAACCGCCCCATCGACCTGCTGATCTGCAATGCGGGCGTGCTGATGGGGCGCGGCGGGCTCGCCGACGACGCCTACGATGCGGCCGCGTGGGAGCAGTCGATGATGACGAACGTGGCGGGCGTCTTCTTCACCATCCGCACCTTCCTGCCCATGATGTCCGGGGGTGGGAGGATCGCCGTCATCTCCTCCCAGATGGGCTCCAACGCGCGGCCGCGCGGCAACAGCTACATCTACCGCGCATCGAAGGCGGCGGCGAGCAACCTCGTGACCAACCTCGCGGTGGAGCTCGCCGAGCGGGACATCGTCATCGGCGCCTACCATCCGGGCTGGGTGCGCACCGACATGGGCGGCGACGGGGCCGACATCTCGACGGCCGAAAGCGCGCGCGGCCTGCTCGCCCAGTTCGACGCGCTGACGGCCGAGCGCTCCGGCGGGTTCTACACCTGGGACGGTGAGGTCATGCCGCACTGAGGGGCGGTCCGCCGCTCTTGGCCCGTTCCGGGCCATTCCGGCGCTCCGCCCGTTCGGTCCTGAAACGCGGTGCGTTTCCGGGACGGCCCGAACCCCACAGGATATTTGGACAAGGTGGACGGCGTCAGAGACGCTCCACCGTCTCCACGATCAGGTCGAGGCAGTCAGGCGAGGAAAACCGGTGATCGGCATCCTTTACGAAGGTGAGACGCAGGTCCGCGCAGTCCGCGTGGTCGAGGATGCGCAGCGGCACCGACATCTGCACGTCCACATCCGCCGTCCCGTGCAGCAGCCGCACCGGAAAACCCAGCGGCAGCGGCTCACGCAGCACCAGGTTCTCCCGCCCGTCCTCGATCAGGTGGCGCGTGATCACGTAGGGCCCGTCATCGTATTCCGAGGGCAACTCGACCCGGCCGTCGTGGATCAGCTGCTCGCGCTGCCGGTCGTCGAAACCCGCCCACATGCTGTCCTCGGTGAAGTCCGGCGCGGCGGCGATCCCGACGAGGCCCGCGACCCGCTCCGGCATCCGCTTCGCCAGCAGCAGCGAGATCCAGCCGCCCATCGACGAGCCCACGAGGATCTGCGGCCCCTCGGTCAGCGCCGACACCGCGTCTACCGCATCCTGCGCCCACTCGCCGATGCCCAGCGTCTCGAACGCGCCGGAGCTGTCGCCGTGGCCGGTATAGTCGAACCGCAGGAAGCCGCGGCCGGTGCGCTTTGCCCACGCCTCCAGAAAAACCGCCTTGGTCCCGCCCATGTCCGAGCGGAAGCCGCCGAGAAAGACGACCCCGGGCTTGTTCCCCTCAACCCCCGCGGGCATTGTGCGGTGGTAGGCGATTTCTCGCCGGCCATCCGGCGAGAAGATGTCGAAGGACCCCATGATCGACTCCTCCCAAGTTGCTGAAGTTGCGCGCGATCGTGACCGAAGGCTGACCGTCCTGCAACTCGTACCGTCGCTGGAATCGGGCGGGGTCGAGCGCGGGGCGATCGAGATCGTGCAGGCGCTCAGCGCCGCCGGCCACCGCGCGCTGGTCGCCAGCAGCGGCGGGCGGATGGAGCCGCAGCTCCGCCGCGCCGGTGGCGAGCTGATCCGCCTCGATGTCGGCGCAAAGAGCCCCTGGGCCATCCGCGGCAACGCCCGCCAGCTCGCCAAGGTCATCGCCGAGGAAGGGGTGGATATCGTCCACGCCCGCTCCCGCGCGCCCGCCTGGGCCGGGCTCTACGCCGCGCGGGCGACGGGCGTGCGCTTCATCACCACCTATCACGGCGTCTACAACGAGGATTTCCCGCTCAAGCGCCGCTACAACGCGGTGATGGCCAAGGGCGAGCCGGTGATCGCGGTCTCCGACTACGTCGCCAGGATCGTAGCGGAGCGGCACCGGGTCGACCCAGCACGCATCATCACCATCCCGCGCGGCGCCGATATCACCACCTTCGCCGAGGAGGCGGTGTCGAGCGAGCGCACCATCAGCCTCGCCCAGGCGTGGGGCGTGATCGAGGATCCGCGGCCCATCGTGCTCCTGCCCGGCCGCCTCAGCCGCTGGAAGGGGCAGGAGGACATGCTCGCGGCCGCGAGCCTCCTGCGCAGCCGGGCCGAAAGCCGGGGCGAGCTCCTCGACTGCCAGATCGTGCTGGTCGGCGACGACGGCGGCTCGGGCTTCGGCGGGCAGCTCGAGAACGCGGTGAACGCGGGCGGGCTGACGGGCTCCGTCCGCCTCGTCGGGCACTGCGCGGACATGGAGGCCGCCTACAAGCTCGCCTCCGTCGTGGTGAGCGCCAGCCGGGAGCCGGAGGCGTTCGGCCGCGTGGCGGTGGAGGCGCAGGCCATGGGCCGCCCGGTCATCGCGACCGCACATGGCGGCGCACTCGAGACGGTGGAGGACGGCAAGACCGGCTGGCTCTACCCGCCGGGCGACGTGGCGGCTCTCGCCGACGCGGTGGAGTCGGCGCTGGCCCTGGACGAGAGCGGCCGCGCCCATATGGGCCTCGCCGCCCGCGCCCGCATCCGATCCCGCTTCACGGTGGAGGCGATGCAGAAGGCGACGCTGGAGATCTACGAAGGCGTGGTTTGAGGGATCCGCTTCCGTCAGATAAACTGCGCTTCACCCGTGCCGACGCTGAAACAACCTCGAGCCCGGCGGCACCGCCGGGCCGCGCCCGCCCGGGGCTCCGCCCGTGATCCGGCAAAACTGTCCACCGGATAGTTTCCGGGAAGCCGGATCACCCTCCCCCCGGAAGACGCGGCCCTCAGCGCTTCGTATCCAACCTTGGCAACGCTCACCGTGCCAGACGTGATCCGGGACCGTTCGCAACTCCAGCCGGCCCCGGAGCAGGTCCGGGGCGGCACCATACCCTCAGAACCGATAGGCGATCCCCACATTGCTCGACAGGACCACGTCGTCTTCCACGATCGGGCTGTCCGTCGCCTCGTCGGGCAGGAACGCCATGCGCGCCCCGGCGAAGAGAGAGATGTTGTTCCTCAGCGGCACCTGGCTGTTGAGCGACAGAAACGGCACCGCGAGAGCATCCGGATCGTATGCGGGGCGGCCAGCGCGTGCCTCGTCCTCCTCGACGCCGTAGAGGTAGCTCGCGAGATCGTCTGACAGGAACGACACGCCCGCGCCCAGCCGCAACGGGAAATTCGGCACCTCCTGGAACAGCGCCAGCCGCAGCTCCTGCCCCTCATGCTCGTCGGTGATCTCGGTCCGCACGGAGGCCGTCACCCGCGTCCCCGGCCGGATTGCGTAGCCGAGCCCCGCGCCCGCATCGAAGGTCAGGTCCCGGTCGATCCCGTCGAGCTCGTCGCTGTCCGGATCCTCCAGCGCCGAGAACCGAGGTGCCACGAACACGTCCACCACCAGCGGACCGTTCTGGATCACGTCGTAGGACGCCCCGCCCGTGCCGAGCTCGAACCGCTCCGTCCGGAAGTTGATCAGCGGCAGCACGTCGGCCTCGAAATCGTCCTCGCCGATATAGGGGCTGTCGCTGAACCCCACGCCGAGGCCGAGCGAGAAGCCGGGCGCCTCCTGCGCCGCGGCGGACAACGGGAGAAGACAGGCGAGACAGGCAAGGGAAAGTCGCATCGAAAGGCTCCGTGGAAAAAATCTCCACACCTTATACGCGAGAACGCCGGCGATCCGTCTTGACCTCTCGGAAACGCTCTGTCACGAGAACGGGGACATAACCGCAACCGGGCGTTTCGTAGGCGCCGAACCGAGGAGGCCCCCATGGCCAACATCACGATCACCCTGCCCGATGGCGCGCAACGTCAATACGAGGCCGGGATCACCGGGGGCGAGGTTGCGGCGGACATCTCAAAATCGCTCGGCAAGGCCGCGATCGCCGCGACGGTGGACGGCATCTTCGTGGACCTGTCCCGCCCCATCGAGCAGGACGCCGTCCTCGCCATCCACACCATCAAGGACGAGGCGCAGGCGCTCGAACTGATCCGTCACGACGCCGCCCACATCATGGCGCGCGCGGTGCAGGAGATCTGGCCCGACGTGAAGGTCACGATCGGCCCGGTCATCGAGCACGGCTGGTACTACGATTTCGACCGGGAGGAGCCGTTCACGCCCGACGACCTCGCCGCGATCGAGAAGAAGATGCGCGAGATCATCGCCGCCCGCGACCCCGTCCGCACCGAAGTGTGGGAGCGCGACCGCGCCATCGCCCATTACGAGGCGCAGAACGAGCCCTTCAAGGTCGAGCTCGTCCACGCGATCCCCGAGGGCGAGCCGATCCGCATGTACTGGCACGGGCACTGGCAGGACCTCTGCCGCGGACCGCACCTCGCCCATACGGGTCAGGTCCCGGCGGACGCCTTCAAGCTGACCCGCGTCTCCGGCGCCTACTGGCGGGGCGATGCAAAGAACAAGCAGCTCCAGCGCATCTACGGCGTCGCCTTCCGCACCAAGCAGGAGCTGAAGGACCACCTCCACATGCTGGAGGAGGCGGCGAAGCGCGACCACCGCAAGCTGGGCCGCGAAATGGGCCTGTTCCACTTCCAGGAGGAAGCACCGGGCCAGGTCTTCTGGCACCCCTCCGGCTGGACCGTCTACACGGCATTGCAGGACTTCATTCGCCGCAAGCAGCGCGCCGGCGGGTACAGGGAGATCAACACGCCGCAGGTCCTCAACCGCACCTTCTGGGAGAAATCCGGCCATTGGGAGAACTACGGCGAGAACATGTTCGTCGTGGAGGTCGAGGAGGAGCACGCCAAGGAAAAGGCGATCAATGCGCTGAAGCCCATGAACTGTCCCTGCCACGTGCAGGTGTTCAACCACGGGCTCAAGAGCTATCGCGACCTGCCGCTGCGCCTCGCCGAATTCGGCTCCTGCGCGCGCTACGAGCCCTCGGGCGCGCTGCACGGCCTGATGCGCGTGCGCGGCTTCACGCAGGATGACGGCCACATCTTCTGCACCGCCGAGCAGATCGAGGACGAGTGCGTGCGCTTCGTCGATTTCCTCGACGGCGTCTATCGCGACCTGGGCTTCGAGAGCTTCGACATCTTCTTCTCCACGAGGCCCGAAAAGCGCGTCGGCGCAGACGAGGTCTGGGACATGGCGGAGGCGGCACTGGAAAACGCGGTGAAGGCGACGGGTCGGCCCTACACCGTCGATCCGGGCGAAGGTGCTTTCTACGGTCCGAAGCTCGACTTCAAGCTGACCGACGCGATCGGCCGGGTCTGGCAGTGCGGCACGTTCCAGGTCGATCCGAACCTGCCGGAACGGCTCGATGCGACCTATATTGGCGAGGACGGCGACAAGCATCGGCCCTTCATGCTGCACCGCGCCTGCCTCGGCTCCTTCGAGCGGTTCATCGGCATCCTGATCGAGAACTGGGCGGGCAAGCTGCCGTTCTGGCTCGCCCCGCGGCAGGTGGTCGTGGCCTCCATCGTCTCGGACGCCGACGACTACGTGGCCGAGGTGGTCGAGCAGCTGCGCCGCGCGGGCGTGAGGGCAGAGGCCGACACCCGCAACGAGAAGATCAACTACAAGGTCCGCGAGCACTCGCTTGGCAAGGTTCCCGTCATCCTCGCCATCGGCCGGCAGGAGGTCGAGAATGGCACCGTCTCGCTCCGACGCCTCGGCGAGAAGCAGTCGAGCGTGCGCGACACCGCGGAGGTCGTGGCCGAACTCGCGGCCGAGGCGACGCCGCCCGACCTGCGCTAGGACACGTGCCGGCCAGATCGCTTCGGGCCGGCAGGCGTGCCGGGCGTCTGCGCCGTCGCGGCGCCCGACCGAAGCAGCCGGGCGGCAGGACGCGCTAGATCTCGATCTCCACGAAGGAGAAGATGACGAGGACCTGCGCCGCGAAGTAGGTGAGCCAGACCACCGGGCTGCTCCACCGCCGGACGCCGCTGTCGAGCGGAATGGCGAAGAGCTCCAGCCCCAGAAGGCAGCCGGAGATCAGGAACAGCGTCGTCGCGTAGGCGATCGTCATGAACTCCGGCGGCACCGTCTGGCCGATGACGAACTGCACCAGGATCACGGGCGTGTACATCACGACGGCCAGCCGCAGCGCCGCCAGCGTCCGCCAGCACGTCGCCACCATGACGCTGACCCCGGTGAACCCCAGCAGGATCCCCGGCCCCGAATGCGGCGCGAAGGCGTATGAGCGTTCGAGATAGAGCAGAACGTACATCGTGTGGCAGGCGAGGAAGGCCGTCGCACTCAGGAGCATCCAGCGCAACGGCCCACGGCTGCCCGAATAGTCGCCGATCGCCGCGAACCCCAGACCCACGATCAGCAGCCCCGGCGCGTTGGCGAGCGATGCGAAGATGATCAGCGACAGCGTCGCACAGGTCTTCGTCATCGACCGGTCGAAATTCGGAAGCCGCCAGGAATGGCGCAGGCCGTAGTCCAGGGCCGCGCCAAGCGCGATCGCAAGAAACAACAGCGACATGCAGAACCCGTCAGATGCAGGATGTGCTCCCCAGCACAGTCCCCGTTGGCGTTACCGTCCCCCGCCAAGCACGAAGAGTGCCAAGCCTGTGTAATAGAGCAGCCAGATCATAGGCCCCACAACCCTCAAAAAGCGATACTCGTTGTGAAAAAGCATCAGCTCGAAGCCCAGAAGGATCATCGACAGCATGTAGGCGAGCACTCCGACGGCCAGCAGCGGGTCGCTTCCGCCCGCGCCCAGACCGGTCAGGACAGCCACCAGCACGGTGACCATGTAGGGCAGAACGATGCCGCGCAGGTGCCCCATATGCGGCCAGACGAGGATCGCGTAGCCCCCGACGATGCCGGTCAGCGCGCCGGCCGCGACGAAGGGGGCCGACAGCCCGTCCCAGTGCTCGGTCACGAACCACATCGACAGAAGGACGTTGAAGATCGACGAGAACGAGATCGCGGTCATCAGCGTCGCCTCGGTCCGGAACGACTTCACGTAGTCGGCCACCGCGGCGACCGCGAGCGCCGCGACCAGCAGCCCTCCGCGCTCCAGCAGCAGCGCGGTCAGCGCAAGGCCCGCGGTCGCCGTAACCTTGGCCAGCATCCGCGGGACGCTCACGCTGCGCAGCTGGTAATATCCCACATAGGCAAGCGATCCCGCGCAGGACAGCGCGGCCGCGATAAATGCCAGGTAGACGCTCATCCAGCCCACGCGTCGTGAGAGGCTTTTCCGACGACCGCCATGTCAACCGGCAATCGTGGTGAAGGCGAGGACGAACAGCAGCATGCTGCCGTAGTAGCTGATCCAGATGGCCGGCCCGGTCAGCGACAGCTCGAAGTCGTGGCCCTGCAACAGGAAGAACTCCAGCCCCAGCAGGACCTGCGCCATCAGGTAGAGCAGCATCCCCGCCACCGCCAGCCGCGCCTCCAGGCCCATGCCCAGTGCCGCAAAGGTCGTGCCGATCAGGACGGCGACGTAGAGGCAGATGATCTTCCGGTAGCCGTCCAGCCCGTCCCAGAGCAGCATCAGGTAGCCGACCCCGACGCCCGCGAGGCCCAGCACCGCGACGATGGGCGCGTCGATCCCCTGCCAGTGCAGCAGGAACGTGGCGAGCAGCAGCAGTTGCGACAGGACGGCCAGCGCCATGGCGTTGCGCAGGCTCTGCCCCCGCTCCAGCGACAGCATCGCGTCCGAGGCGGCGGCGACGATCAGGGCAAGCACGAAGGTCAGCGGCGCCCCCTGGAACAGGCTGACGACGGCCAGCGCGCCCAGGGCGGCGGTCTTCACGACGGTCCGGCGCTCTCCGGGCGGCTGCACGCGGTAGTGGAACAGGTAGGCCAGGGCCGCGACCAGCGAGATCGCCGCGGCCGGGTAGGATAACATCGAGCAGGTCCCCGCAAATCTCCCCTTCGGTCCAAGGCACTATTGACCAAGATGCGGTTCCACGCCACTTAAAGGTCTCTCGCAGGCCCGGGCCTGCCCTTCGGCGTGCGCGACCGCGCCGATCCGTCAACCACAGAAGGACCAGAAGACCATAGCCCGCAGACCGCACAATGCACCTCCCACCCGCGACACCGGCCCCCGCGTCAACGACCGTATCCGCGCAAACGAAATCCGCCTGATTGGCGCCGATGGCGAGCAGATCGGCGTCGTGCCGCCCCGCCGGGGCATCGAACTGGCCCAGGAAGCCGGGCTCGACCTGGTGGAGATCTCGCCGAACGCCACGCCGCCGGTGTGCAAGATCATGGACTTCGGCAAGTTCAAGTACGAACAGCAGAAGCGTGAATCCGAGGCCCGCAAGAAGCAGAAGACGATCGAGGTGAAGGAGGTGAAGTTCCGCCCCAACACCGACACCCACGACTACGACGTCAAGATGCGCAACGTGACCAAGTTCCTCGGCAATGGCGACAAGGTGAAGGTGACGCTCCGCTTCCGCGGCCGCGAGATGGCCCATCAGGAGCTGGGCCGCGATCTGCTCAACCGCGTCGCCGGCGATGTGGAGGGTCTGGGCAAGATCGACAACATGCCCAGGGTCGAAGGCCGCCAGATGGTCATGATGATCTCGCCCGTGAAGACCTGACGGGCGCGACATCCACGATCCGGGGCGGTGCCTGAGGCGCCGCCCTTTTCGTGTGCGCCGCCTCCCGCGGTGCCGTTCAGGAAGAAGGACCGCCCCAATGGCGACCGGTACCCTTGCCACCGACAATCCGCGGCGCGGCATCCTGATGATGCTGGGCGCCATCGCGTTCTTCACCGTGATGGACGCGCTCGCCAAGGGGCTGACGGCGGACAACCCGCCGATGCAGGTGGTCTGGGCGCGCTACACGGGCCAGGTGCTCTGGACGGTCATCCTGCTCGCCCCGCGCCTGCCCCGCCTGATGCGCACCCGCTATCCCGGCCTGCAGCTGATGCGCTCGATCTTCGTCTTCGGCGCGACCTTCAGCTTCTACCTCGCGCTTTCGGAGCTCGAACTGGCCGAGGCGACCGCGATCTTCGAGGTCGCACCGCTGATCACCACGCTCCTCGCCATGATCTTCCTGGGAGAGAAGGTGGGGATCCGCCGCTGGCTGGCCCTCTTCTGCGGGCTGATCGGCGCGCTCGTCATCATCCGCCCGGGCTTCGACGTCTTCACGCCCTACGCGCTGCTGCCGGTCTGCGCGGCGAGCTGCTATGCCGCCTTCTCCATCGCCACGCGCAAGCTCGGCGCGGAGGAGAGCCCGTGGACCAGCTTCGTCTACACCGCCCTCTTCGGCGCGGTGGTCTCTTCCCTCCTCGTCATCCCGGTCTGGCAGATGCCCAGCACCGGGGACGCGCTTCTGATGGGCCTGATCGGGCTCGTCGGCGGAACCGGGCAGTTCCTGCTGATTCTCGCCTTCCGCTCGGCGCCCGCGTCGCTGCTCGCGCCCTTCGGCTATTCGGGCCTCGCGCTCGCGGCCCTCTGGGGCGTCCTCTTCTTCGGCGAGTGGCCGGATATCTGGACCTGGACCGGCGCCACGCTCATCATCGGCGCGGGTCTCTTCGTCTGGTATCGGGAGAACCGGTCGGGCTGAGCTACTGCGCGATCTGCACGCCGGGAATGGTCAGCCCGTCCGGTCCCAGCGTGGCCTGTGTGAAATCGAAGCCGAAGACCTCCTGCGCCGTGCGCGCCATCTCCTCCCGAAACGGCTCGGCACCCGGCCCGGTGCCGTAGCTGTCGCCCAACATGGCGATCATCATCGCCTGGAGCAGGAACAGGTCCGACTGCTCCTGCACCTGCGCGGGATCGGACAGGGCCGGCTCGTCCTCGGCGATCGCCGCATAGCCCTGCGCCACCTGCGCACTCAACGCATGGGCCGTGGCGACCTCGGTATCGTCCGTGACACCGTTCGCCGCGTCGTAGAGCTCGATCATGTAGACCGCCGTCGCATCCGCGAGGTCGTTGACCGAGTAATCGTAAGGCGCCAGCGCCCCCGCCATGATCCCGAAAAGGTCCATGCCCTCCAGATGGGCCGCATCCTGCGGCGAGCGCGCGTCGATGCGGGAGATCAGCTCCTCCACCGCCCGCGCGCGCAGCTCCGGATCGGGCGTGAAGCTCAGCGTCGCGGCGCGGAACTCCGGCGCATCCTCCACCTCGTCCGCCTCGCTGTCGAAGACATGGGGGCTCGGCCCCAGCGTCGGCAAGGCGGGCGGCGACACGTCGGACCAGCTCAACTGCGCCCAGGACGGCGCGGCGAAAAGGGCGAGAGAGACGGCGCACAGGATACGAAACATGAAACGATCTCCGGTCGATACAAACGCAACCTCAGGTTGAACATGCTCGGCCCCGAAATGCGAGTGACATTCGGGCGATGCCGCCCTCTGGCCTTGCCCCGCCGCGCAATGCTATGGGAGCGCGTCAGTTCTCCCGCCCGGACCACCACCCACATGAGCGACCGCTACAAGGACCTGAGCTACCGCCTGTCGAACGGCATGCTGCGCGTGCTGGCGCGCGTCATCCGCGTGCTGCCCTACGACCGGCGCGTGGCGCTCGGCGGCTGGGTCGGCCGCAACCTCGTCGCGCGGCTACCCGAGGCGCGGCGCCGGGTCGAGCGCAATCTCGACAAGGTCCTGCCCGACCTGCCGCCGGCCCGTCGTGCCGAGATCCTGCGCGGTGCGGGTGACAATTTCGGCCGCGTCATGGTCGAGGAGATGATGATGGAGGACGTCATCGCCGACCCCTCCCGCTTCCGCGCCGGGGGGCCCGGGCTCGACGTGCTCCAGAAGGCCAGCACCGAGAAGACCGGCGCGGTGATCGCCGCCATGCATTTCGGCAACTGGGAGGGGCTGCGCGCCTGGGGCCGGACCCGCGACCTGGAGATCGGCGGCGTCTACCGCACCCACAACAACCCCTACTACAACGAGGATTTCGTCGGCACCCTCAAGGTGCTCAGCGAACATGCCTTCCCCAAGGGCCGCGACGGCACGCGCGGCCTGATCCGCCACCTGCGCGCCGGCGGGATCGTCGCGATCCTCGTCGATCAGAAGCAGTCGGGCGCGCCGCTGATCGACTTCCTCGGCCATCCGGCGGAGACTACGACGAGTGCCGCGAAGCTCGCGAAGTCCATGGGCGTGCCGCTGGTCGCCAATGCCAGCTTCCGCGCCGAGGACGGGCTCAGCTTCGACAGCGTCGTCAGTGCCCCGATCCCCCATGGCGACGAGGAGGAGATGATGCGCGCGGTCAACGCCCAGCTCTCGTCCTGGATCATGGAGCGGCCCGAGCAGTGGTTCTGGTTTCACCGCCGCTGGCGGTAGGCTCGCGCCTGAGATGCGGTTTCGCCCTGCCGGGCGAGGATATTTTCGGCAAGGCAGAAGGAGCGGGGCGCGCTCAGAACTCGTATTTCGCCGCCCCGATCACCGTGCCCGCGACGCCCTCCTGCACGATCACCGCGACACCGCGCGCCATGGTGGGCACGGGTGCGGTCAACTCGACCTCCTCCCCGCTCCAGTCCGCGAGCCGCATCCAGTTGGTGACGACGTTGTGGTAGGCGAGGTTCCGGCCCCGGTTCTCCCCCCGCGCGATCTGCTGGCGCTGGGGCTCGGCATAGCTGACCAGATGCACGATGGACGGCTCCACCGGTCCCAGCGGCGCAATCTCCACCAGCATGCTGCCGTTGGACGGACGGATGACGACGCGCGCGCGCGCCGGCTCTCCGGCCAGCCGGGCGATGGCCGCGTTCACCAGCTCCTTCTGGTGGCCGATCGCCGAGACCTGGCCGTGGATCACCATCTGCGGGGTGTAGATCGAGCGCTCGCCATGGGCGGCCGCGTAGGCACGCTGGCGCCGCGTCATGGCGGGCGAGGCGAACGGGTCGCGCCAGCCCAGATAATCCCAGTAGTCCACGTGCAGCGACAGCGCGATGACCTCCGGCCGCTGGGCGAGCTCGCCGAGGAACGCATCCGCCGGCGGGCAAGAGGAGCAGCCCTGCGACGTGAAGAGTTCCACCACCACCGGCCGCGTCTGCGCCGCGAGCGGCGCCGCGATCAGCGTGAGAACGGTCAGGATCAGGAGGCGCGGAAGCTGGAGCATGGGGCGGTCTTTCTCCTCGTGGTGGACCTAATGGCTATGCCTCGCGGCAGTCATCGTCCAATCAAGAAAGCGGGAGAGGCGGCGTGATCGCGATCACAGCCAGCGGCGCGTCGCCGCGATGTAGGCCTCGGCCTCGGACCCGAAGGCGGCCCGCAGCCCCGCCTCCTCCGGCAGGGCGAAGCGGCGGTGCAGGACACCCCAGAACAGCGGGAGGAGCAGGAGCGGCGCGAGCGCGCCCTGGCGCAGGGCGTAGCCCGCGAGGATCGCGACAAGCCCGACATAGATGGGATTGCGCGACAGCCGGAACGGCCCCTCCACGATCAGGGCGGTGGGCGTGTGATGCGGCTCGAACGTCGTCTGGCGGCGGCGGAACCAGTAGAGCGACCATGCCGCGAGGCCGAGCCCGGCCAGGATCAGGAGCGCGCCGAGCAGGTCCGTCACCGGGTTGTCGAACGACACGATCGGAAGGCTCCGCGACAGGATCCAGACGGCGGCGGCGAAGCCCGCGAACCAGATCGGCGGCAGGTCGGGAAAGCCCTTCATCGGATGCTCCGTCGGCGGTTTCGGTTCGCTTGCGAAACGTTACAGGATCTGGCCCGCGTGCGGAAACCCGTAACATGACGCGCCCCGCTGGACGGGGACGGTTCGACCGCCCACATCGGCTCGTGGACGGAGAGGGAGATCCGGCATGAACTGGCGAACAACGCTTGTCGGCGGCGCCGTTATCGCGGCACTCGCGCTCCTCCTGCTCTGGCGGCTGGAGGACCACGACCTTGCTCGCCGCGCCTCGGAGCCGTTCGTGCTTTCGGCCGCAGGGGACCGGCTGACGGGGACGCTCTGGTTGCCGGAGGGTGCGCCGCTCGCGGCGGTCCTTCTCGTGCATGGCGACGGGCCGCAGGATCGGACCTCGGCGAATGGGTATGCTCCGACTATCAACGTTTTGCTCGATGCGGGGATCGCGGTCGCGTCCTGGGACAAGCCCGGGGTCGGCGCGTCGGAGGGATCGTGGCTCGACCAGTCCATGGCCGACCGCGCGGCCGAGACGCGGGCAGCGCTTGGAGAACTGCGGACGCGGCTCGAAGGGGTCGCGACCGGCGCGCTGGGGTTCTCGCAGGCCGGGTGGGTGCTGCCGCAGCTGGGGTCCGAGGACGCGGATTTCCTCGTGCTCGTTGGGCCCGCGGTGTCCTGGCAGCAGCAGGGGGAGTACTACGCGCGGACGCGGCTGGCGCTGGAAGGGATGGCCGCCGCCGAGATCGAGCGGATGGTGGCGGATGTCGCGCTTGAAGACGAACGGATCTTCGACGCGGAGGTCTTCGAGGCCGCGGCGGTTCCCGATGGGATGAGCGAGGCGCGTTGGGGGTTCATCCGGCGCAACCGGGCGGAGGATGCGCACGGGGACCTCGCCGTGCTCGACGTGCCGCTGCTGGCGATCTGGGGCGCCGAGGATCTGAACGTGGATGCCGCGCACGATGCGCAGGCGTATCGCGATCTGGTCGAGGGGCGGCATCCTGCGAACCGCGTGATCGTGGTGCCCGATGCGACGCATGGGTTGCTGAAGGCGGGGCCCTACAATCGGCAGCTGGTCAGCGAGTGGTCCTGGGGCATGGAGCTGCGCTTTCTGCTGGAGGGGCGTCATGCCTTTGCGGATGGGGCGTTGGAGGAGATCACGGGTTGGATCTTGGCGCGGAATTGAATGTGCGCCTCGATGACCGGGAGATGGTCGGGTCGGGCCCGACCATGACGGTGTCTTTTCGAGTCCCTTCCAAGAGCCCCATCCCGCCCGGAACAAGCCGAAGGCGCCGGGCGAGCGCCTGCCCGTTGTCGTGCCGGAGGCACGCTTCCAGCGTGACGGGCTGGCGCTATGCAGCGGGGCACGCAGATCGCAACCACCAATGACTTTGCTGGGATAAAGTGCGCCGTTCCGAGGTCGGGGCGCCATCCCACGGTCAGGCGCGCGCCCGGCTTTCGGAGTGGTCACAAGTGGAGGCGGGTGGCGGAGCGCTCCGGTTGCTGGAAACCGATCCGAAGACCTAGGTTGCGGCCAGATCCAGACCCGCAAACCAAAACGGCCGCCGGATCGCTCCGACGGCCGTTTCGCGTTCATGCAGAGAGGCTTATGCCGCCTTGGCGAGGTTGCGCAGCACGTAGTGCAGCACGCCACCGTTCTCGACATATTCCTTCTCGACCGCGGTATCGATCCGGCATTTCAGCTCGATTTCCTTGGTCGTACCGTCCGCATAGGTGATCGTCGCGGGCACGTTGGAGAGCGGCTTGAGGTCACCCTCGAGCCCCGTGATGCTCACCGTCTCCTCCCCCGTGATGCCGAGAGACTTGCGGGTGTCGCCGCCGGTGAACTCGAACGGGATCACGCCCATGCCGACGAGGTTCGAGCGGTGGATACGCTCGAAGTTCTCCGCGATCACGGCCTTCACGCCCAGCAGAGCCGTACCCTTGGCCGCCCAGTCGCGCGAGGAGCCCGCACCGTACTGCTCACCGGCGAAGATCACGAGCGGGACGCCCTGCTCCTGCCAGGCCATCGCGGCGTCGTAGATCGACATCTGCTCGCCGTTCGGACCCTTGGTGTAGCCGCCCTCGACGCCGTCCAGCATCTCGTTGCGGATGCGGATATTGGCGAAGGTGCCGCGCATCATGACCTCGTGATTGCCGCGGCGCGAACCGTAGGAGTTGAACTCCCGCGGCTGGACCTGGCGATCCGTGAGGTACTTGCCCGCCGGCGTCGTCTCCTTGAAGGAGCCCGCGGGCGAGATGTGGTCGGTCGTCACCATGTCGCCGAGGATGGCGAGCACGCGGGCATCCGTCACGTTCGCGATGGTCCCCGCCTCCTGCGCCATGTCCTGGAAGTAGGGCGGGTTCTGCACGTAGGTCGAGGTCGCGGGCCAGTCATAGGTCTCGCTGTCCGTCGTCTCCACCCCGCGCCACTTGTCGTCGCCCTTGAAGACGTCGGCATACTTGGACTGGAACGCCTCGCGCGTCACGGTGCTCTCCACCAGTTCCGCGATCTCGGCCTGGGACGGCCAGATGTCCTTGAGGTAGACGTCGTTGCCGTCCTTGTCCTGCCCCAGCGGCGCGGTGGCGATGTCCACGTTCATGTCGCCGACCAGCGCGTAGGCCACCACCAGCGGCGGCGAGGCGAGGTAGTTGGCACGCACGTCCGGCGAGATCCGGCCCTCGAAGTTGCGGTTGCCCGACAGCACCGAGACACCGATCAGGTCGTTGTCGTTGATGCACTTGGAGATCTCGTCGGGCAGCGGGCCGGAGTTGCCGATGCAGGTCGTGCAGCCGTAACCGACGAGGTTGAAGCCGATGGCGTCGAGATCGTCCTGAAGGCCGGCAGCCTCCAGATAGGCGCTGACCACCTGCGAGCCCGGCGCGAGCGAGGTCTTCACCCAGGGCTTGCGGTTGAGGCCCAGCTCCCGCGCCTTCCGCGCGACGAGGCCCGCACCGATCATCACGTAGGGGTTGGAGGTGTTGGTGCACGACGTGATCGAGGCGATGACGATCGAGCCGTCATGCATCTGGTACTTGCCGGTCTCGCCATCGACATAGCCGCGGGCGTGGTGGCCCTCGTCGCCGGGGATGTCCACCGGCTCGGGCTGGCCGCCCTCGGCCTCCCACCGCGCCTCGGCGGTCTCGGACGCGTCGCCGGCGCGCTGGCCCTTGACGTATTCGCCGAACGCCTTCGCGGCATTGTCGAGCGCGATGTGGTCCTGCGGGCGCTTGGGGCCGGAAATCGCGGGGACGACCGTGCCCATGTCGAGCTCCAGCGTGTCGGTGTAGACCGGCTCGTAGCCCGGCTCGCGCCACATGCCGTTGGCCTTGGCGTAGGCCTCGACCAGCTTGATCGTGTCCTCGTCGCGGCCGGTCTGCGTGAGGTAGCGCAGGGTCACGTCGTCGATCGGGAAGAAGCCGCAGGTGGCACCGTATTCGGGCGCCATGTTGCCGATGGTCGCGCGGTCGGCGAGCGGCACGTTGTCGAGCCCATCGCCGTAGAACTCCACGAACTTGGAGACGACGCCCTTCTCACGGAGCATCTGGACGACCTTAAGCACGAGGTCGGTCGCCGTGGTGCCCTCGGTCATCTTGCCGGTGAGCTTGAAGCCCACGACCTCGGGGATCAGCATAGAGATCGGCTGGCCCAGCATCGCGGCCTCCGCCTCGATCCCGCCGACGCCCCAGCCGAGGACGGCCGCGCCGTTGACCATGGTGGTGTGGCTGTCGGTGCCCACGAGCGTGTCGGGATAGGCCACCGTCTCCCCATTCTGGTCCTGATCCGACCACACGGTCTTGGCAAGGTACTCCAGGTTCACCTGGTGGCAGATGCCGGTGCCCGGCGGCACGACGCGGAAGTTGTCGAAGGCGCTCTGGCCCCATTTCAGGAACGTGTAGCGCTCCATGTTCCGCTCGTACTCACGGTCCACGTTCATCTGGAAGGCGCGCGGGTTGCCGAACTCGTCGATCATCACCGAGTGGTCGATGACGAGGTCCACGGGGTTGAGCGGGTTGATCTTCTGCGCGTCGCCACCCAGCGCGACGATGCCGTCGCGCATCGCGGCGAGGTCCACGACCGCCGGCACGCCGGTGAAGTCCTGCATCAGCACGCGCGCGGGGCGGTAGGCGATCTCGCGCGGGTTCTTGCCGCCCTTGTCCGCCCACTCGGAGAACGCCCTGATGTCGTCGGTCGTGACCGTCTTGCCGTCCTCGAAGCGGAGCATATTCTCCAGCACCACCTTCAGCACGGACGGCAGGCGGTCGAACTGGCCGAGGCCCGCTTCCTGCGCCGCGGGGATCGAGTAGTAGGCGACGGAGGCGCCTCCGGCCTCCAGCGTGCGGCGGGTCTTGTTCGTGTCGTGACCGACGGTGATGGGCATGGGGACCTCTCCCTTTCCTCGATTGTCCGGGGGCCGCACGGGGCCGCTCCCGTCTGGAATTAGGACGAAACGCGCGCACCTCGACAGGGTCCGCCGCGTTTCCTGACGCTGACATGGCGCATTTCTCCGCGCGGTGCAAGAGTTCAGTGTGCAATTGCATACCGCGGAAGGGGTTTGACCTCCGCGCCCGCTTCGCTAGGGCTGGGACATGAGTTTTTCCGCCTCCGCCCTGCGGGTCGCCCGCGCGGGGCGCCTCCTGATCGACGGTCTCGACATCGCGCTTTCCCCCGGCGCCGGGCTCGCGCTGCGCGGGCCGAACGGGGTGGGCAAGTCGACGCTGCTCCGGGCGCTTTGCGGCCTCTTGCCCTGCGAGGGGCGGGTGGAGCTGCAGGGTGCGGCCCTCGGCACCGACGCTTATCTCGACCGGATCGCCTATGCGGGCCACCGCGACGCGATCAAGGCGGCGCTGAGCGTGGGGGAGAACCTCGCGTTCTGGGCGGCGATGACCGGCGGGGATGCCCGGGCGGCGCTGGAACGGTTCGATCTGGAGGCGCTGGCGGAGCGGCCGGCGGGGTTGTGTTCAGCCGGGCAGAAGCGGCGTCTGGGCCTCGCCCGGCTGGCGCTCGCCACCCGCGCGATGTGGCTGCTCGACGAGCCCACGGTCTCGCTCGATGCGGAGCATACGGCGCGGTTCGCAGGACTGCTGCGCGAGCATCTGGCGGGGGGCGGCATGGCGATCATCGCCACCCATATCGACCTCGGCCTGGAGCTCGGCGAGCTGCGGCTGGAGGCGCCGCAGCGGCGGACCGAGACCGACCCCTTTCTCGACGGGACCTGGACGTGAGCGCGGTCGGCGCGCTGCTCGCCCGCGAGATCCGGCTGGCCGTCCGCGCGGGCGGCGGCGCGGGGCTGGGCCTCGCCTTCTTCCTCGTCGTGGTGCTGCTCGCCCCGCTCGGGATCGGGCCGGATCAGGCGGTGTTGGGCCGCGTGGCGCCGGGGCTGTTGTGGGTTGCCGCCCTGCTTGCCTGCCTCCTGTCACTCGACCGGCTGTTCCAGGCGGATCACGAGGACGGCACGCTCGACATCCTCGCCCTGTCGCCGCTGCCGCTGGAGGCCGTGGTGGCGGTGAAGGCGCTGGCGCACTGGCTGACCACGGGCCTGCCGCTGGTGGTCGCGGCCCCGGTGCTGGGGCTGACGCTGAACCTCGCGGACACGGCGCAGCCGTGGCTGGTCGGCACGCTGCTGATCGGCACGCCGGCGCTCTCCGGCCTCGGCGCGATCGGGGCGGCGATCACGGTGGGGCTGAGGCGCGGCGGCCTGCTGCTGTCGCTGCTGGTGCTGCCGCTCTACGTGCCGACGCTGATCTTCGGCGCTCAGGTCGTGAGCCGTGCGGCGCAGGGGCTGGAGGCGGGCGCCGCCCTGCCCTTCCTCGCAGGCACGTCGCTCTTGGTGCTCGCGGCGTTTCCGTTCGTGGCCGCAGGGGCCCTGCGGATCAACATGCGCTGAACGACGGGATGAGGGCCGCGCCCGACCCTGGGTGGGCGTTCCGCAACCATCCCGCCGAGGACGATCTTCGCAAGTTTCCCGGCGGCAGAACTGTTTGATACGGAGCAAAAGCGCCCTCCCGTGGGGAGGGTCGGGCGCCGCCCGGCGGTGCCGCCGGGCGGTAGGGTTCGTCAACGAGCGACCGCCCCGGACGTGATCCGGGGCCTCTGGCTGAAGCGTCGCAACGGTCAGCCAAAGGTCCCGGCGCCACGGCCGGGACGGCGATCGATGGGCGTCACATCGCGTAGAAGAATTCCTCCCGCACGATCTTGCCGCCGTCCACGTGGTAGAGGCCCACCTCATGCATCTGGGTCCGCTCGCCGCTCTCCTTGTTGGTGGCGTCGACGTCGAAGATCACGGCGAACCGGTCGCCATGGAGCATCGGGTCAGAGGTCGTGCCGCCGTGAACCTCGAAGTTCGAGTTCCACCACTCGTGCTTGCCCTTGATGGCGTCGACGCCCTTCGCCTCCCGGTCCATGCCCGGCGGGACCGCGGCCTCGACCGAGACGGCATCCGTCGCGTAGAGTTCGTCGAGCGCCTGCGCCTCGGTGTGGTTGCGGCAATGTTCCACCAGCTTGTCGGCGATCTGTTTGGTGTCCATCACACCCTCCCTGAATGTTCACATAACGTTCTCAGCGTAGCACGAATCGGCGACGCGCCGAAGGCGCTCGCGAATCTCTCCTGACACGCCTATATCCCCGCCCATGCTGGACCGTGACGACAACGCCCCCGACCTGCCCGCCGAGATCGCCCGGCGGCGCACCTTCGCCATCATCTCGCACCCCGATGCGGGCAAGACGACGCTGACCGAGAAGTTCCTGCTCTATGGGGGTGCTATCCAGATGGCCGGACAGGTGCGGGCGAAGGGCGAGGCGCGGCGCACACGCTCGGACTTCATGCAGATGGAGAAGGACCGGGGCATTTCCGTCTCCGCCTCAGCCATGTCGTTCGAGTTCGCGGACTACTGGTTCAACCTGGTCGACACGCCGGGCCACTCCGATTTCTCAGAGGACACCTACCGCACGCTGACCGCAGTCGATGCGGCGATCATGGTCATCGACGGCGCGAAGGGCGTCGAGAGCCAGACCCGCAAGCTCTTCGAGGTCTGCCGCCTGCGCGACCTGCCGATCCTGACCTTCTGCAACAAGATGGACCGGGAGAGCCGCGACACGTTCGAGATCATCGACGAGATCCAGGAGAACCTGGCGATCGACGTGACCCCGGCAAGCTGGCCCATCGGCTCGGGCCGCGACTTCCTGGGCTGCTACGACATGCTCAACGACCGGCTGGAGCTGATGAGCCGCGCGGACCGCAACACCAAGGCGGAGAGCGTGAAGATCGAGGGGCTGGACGATCCCAAGCTCGCCGAGCACGTGCCGGCCGACCTCCTGGAAAAGCTGGTCGAGGAGGTCGAGATGGTGCGCGAGCTGATGCCCGCCTTCGACCGGCAGGCGTTCCTCGACGGGACGCTGACGCCGATCTGGTTCGGCTCTGCCATCAACTCCTTCGGCGTGCAGGAGCTGATGCGCGGCATCGGCGATTTCGGCCCGGAACCGCAGGTGCGCCCCGCCGAGCCCCGGCAGGTCGGCCCCGACGAGAAGAAGGTCGCAGGCTTCGTCTTCAAGGTGCAGGCCAACATGGACCCCAAACACCGCGACCGCGTCGCCTTCGTCCGCCTGTGCTCCGGGCATTTCAAGCGGGGGATGAAGGTCCACCACGTCCGCTCCAAGAAGCCGATGGCGGTGTCGAACCCGGTGATGTTCCTGGCCTCCGACCGGGAGCTGGCCGAGGAAGCCTGGGCCGGCGACATCATCGGCATCCCGAACCACGGGCAGCTCCGCATCGGGGACGCGCTGACCGAAGGCGAGGACCTGCGCTTCACCGGCATCCCGTCCTTCGCGCCGGAGCTGTTGCAAAGCGTGCGCGCGGGCGACCCGATGAAGGCGAAGCATCTGGACAAGGCGCTCCAGCAGTTCGCCGAGGAAGGGGCCGCCAAGATCTTCAAGCCGATGATCGGCTCGGGTGCCATCGTCGGCGTCGTCGGCCAGCTCCAGTTCGAGGTGCTGGCGAGCCGGATCGAGCTGGAATACGGCCTGCCCGTCCGCTTCGAGCCGACGCAGTTTACCTCGGCGCGCTGGCTCTCCGGCCCGCAGGCGGAGATCGACCGCTTCGCCAACCAGAACAAGGGTCATATGGCGAGCGACCATGACGGCGACCCGGTCTACCTCACCCGCCTGCAATGGGACATCGACCGGGTGGAGCGCGACTGGCCGGACCTGAAGCTGACGGCGACGAAGGAAATGCTGACCTGATGCCTGACGGGTGGGCGTGCCTCCACTGCATGTATGAGCAGGACAAGCAGCCCTGCCGCACACCGGATGGAGCCTTCCGACCCGATCATGTTGCGGACGCCTATCTCGAATACTGCGAGATCGCGGGTCGGATGCCGATCGCGATACGTTTTTCTGGGCGTGGAACTGCCTGAACGATCGCATCACCGAAGCGGGCGACCTGCGTGATATCTTCGCCACGCTGGATGCACTGCTCTCAAGGGTCAGATCTGTCGAAGGGGCCGCCGACGTCGCAGCCGGGCCGCTCGAAGATCTGATCGCCTATCGCGGACCCGAAACCATCGACTGGATCGAGGCGCGGGCATCGGCCTCCGAACGGTTTCGCTACCTCCTGACCGGCGTCTGGTCGCAGGGCGAGCGGTGCGGCGCCGATATCTGGGCGCGTGTCGAGGCGGCCCGCGCGGGCGGGCCGCACATGGACCGGGACGGTCTGCCGCCTCTGTCCTGACGGCAGGCCGGACCGGCAAGGGCACGACGGTGCCGGTCGCGAAACCCGTATGAAACGTCCGCGGCAAAAGGGTAACAGGATGCCCGGGCGGGGTGGTGTCCTGCGCGCGCCCCTCGTTCCGACAGTGCCTTTACCACCGGAAGCCGACGGGAGGCTCCGGCCCGAACGTCGTCCCGCAGGAGCGGGCCCGCCTCGATCCATCTCGGGTTCGAGCGCGGACCCGCGAGCCCGTTTCCGGCATCGCGGCGCCATGGATCACGGCGGCGCGGTGAGCGTGATGGATGCCTCACTCACGGCAGGCGTGGCACCACCCGGTCTCAGACCGCCTTCTTCGCCTTTTCGTACCATTGCGCGATGAGGGCGAGGTTGCGCCGCACCTGGGCGAGTTCCTCGGCCACCCTGTCGGGGGAAGTGCCGTCGGGCAGCTTCTTGTCCCTGTTGGCCCATGCATCGATCGGCATGATCAGCCTGTAGATCTGCTTCCACTCCTGCGAGTTCCGATCGTAGAGCTTCTGCAAGTTGCCCACCTGGGCATAGACGTCCCGCGTCGCGGTCGTGATCCCGGCATTGAACCCCTTCACGTCCGGATCGCGCTGCTGGATGGTGAGCCACCGCGCCGCCTTCTTGATCGTCGTCGGAATGTTGGCGAGGTACTGCTTCTTCGACGAGACGATCGCCGCCATGCCCCGATGTTCCTTGGCCCAGAGGTCCTCGGTCTTCTCCACAACGGATGTCGCGGAGGCGAGGCAGATGTCGATCATGCTGGAGAAGATCTCGAGGTGAAAGTCGAGGTCGGCGGCCTTCTTCTTCTCGGCACTGGAGCGGGCGGCCCTCTTCTCCTCGCCGATGACAGCGACGAGGTGGTCGATGTACTTGTCGCCGACCTTCTCCGCCGCCTTCAGCTTCGCCTTGAAATTCTTCAGCACAGCCTGACGCTTGTCGGGGGCTGCGCCGTAGAGCGGCGCGAACGCCTTGTCGAGCTCGCCGAAGGCCTTCGTGACCGACGTGCTCTTGCTGTAACGGGTCATGAACTTGTCCCCGGGCGGCCGTTTCTTGGCGGCGACCTTGAACTCCTTCTTCGCGTTTTCCCACTCGGCCTTCCACTGGCCCGGACTTGCCATTGCCATCTTGCTGCTCGCTCCTTCTGCATTCCACACTGTCCGTGAGTGCCTCGGAGGGCCGGGGAGGTTCAGTGGCTGGGGCGAGTGTCGCAAAACCGACATCGACGCGCCCTAGGTGCAATGTGATAACATAACAGCGTGATAACATATCAGAACGGAGTGCCTGCCATGCGCGCCCTGCCCCTCATCCTCGCCCTTCTTGCCGCCCCTGCCTTCGGCCAGGACGATCATGGCCACGATCATGATCATGAGCATGAGCATGAGCATGAGCATGAGCATGACGAGCACGCGGAGGGCGCGCATCACGACGGCCACGACGACGATGACGCGCACCTCTCGGAGGTCGACGGGGTGCGCATCCTCCACGCCTGGACCCCGGCGACCCGGCGCGGCCCCGCGCCGATCTATTTCGAGTTCGAGAACGAGCGCGACGAGCCGGTCTTCGTCACCGGCGGCGCCACCGACCACGGCGACGCGGCCACCGTGATGGGCGTCTCCCTCACCGCCGGCGGCGCGCCCGTGACGCTCGGCGAGATGGAGGTGCAGGCCGGCGACGACGTCGATTTCGACGCGCAGGGCGTGTTCCTGATGCTGTCGGAGATCGACGACCCGCTGGAGGAGGGCCAGTCCTTCCCGCTCGACATCACGATCGAGCCCGTGGGTACCGTCGAGGTCCAGGTCGACGTGCTGGCCGAGGATGCCACCCGGCACCCCCATGCCGGGCACGTCCACTAGCCGCTCAGCGCATCGGGCGGTCCATCCGGGAGTGGCGCATCGAGCGCAGCTCGTCGGCCCCGATGTACTGGCGCGAGCGGCTGGCGGTGCGCACGATCTTGCGCCCGCCAAGTTCCCGTATGATCCAGGCCAGCGCCAGCATACCGACCACGATGCCGGCGACGATCATCGCCCCGCCGACGGGGCCCGCATCGCGGATCGTCGATACCAGCCTCAGGATCAATGAGAGCGGCACCATCACGGCCCCGATCAGAAAGTCCAGCATACCACTCGTCCCCTCGTTCTTGTCAGCGGGTCTCACGCCCCAAGACGCAGGAGGTTTCGGGCCATTTGAAGGCACGTTTCTTGCCCAAACGTGACCGGTCCCCGAAAGGGACTGCGACAAAACTGCCGTCCGAAAGAAGAGAGCCCCGATATCCCCCGCGAATGCCGCCCCCCGGCAGCGTTTCCAGTTGGGCAGAGGCGGGCCGGCAGGGCAAGGCCGGGATGCGGTTGGGCCGAAGGTGTGGCGCTCAGTCCACGAAGGCCTTCTCGATGACGAAATCGCCGGGGTCGGAGTTCGAGCCCTCCTTCATCCCGGCCGCCTCGCAGATCGCCTTGTGCTCCTGAAGCATCGCCATGGAGCCGCAGATCATCACCCGGTCGGTGGCCGGATCAAGGGGCGCGCCCGTCGCCTCGGCAAAGCGGCCGTCGCGCAGCCAGTCGGTCATGCGACCCGTCTTCTCGGACGTCTCGCGGGTGGTGGTGGAGATCAGGGTGAGCTTGTCGCCCACGATCTCCGGCAGGAACTCGTGCTCCTCGATATGGCGGATCAGGTCCTTGCCGTAGTCGAGCTCGTGCACCTCGCGGCAGGTGTGGGTGAGGATGACCTCGTCGAACTTCTCGTAGGTCTCGGGGTCGCGGATCACGCTGGCGAAGGGCGCGATGCCGGTGCCGGTGGAGAACAGGATCAGCCGCTTGCCCGGCGTCAGCGCGTCGTGCACCAGCGTGCCGACGGGCTTTGCGCGCATCACGATCTCGTCGCCCGGCTTCAGATGCTGGAGGCGGGAGGTGAGCGGGCCGTCCTGCACCTTGATGGAGTAGAACTCCAGATGCTCCTCCCACGCGGGGCTCGCGATGGAATAGGCGCGCAGCAGCGGCCGCTCCCCGTCCACCAGCCCGATCATCACGAACTCGCCGGAGCGGAAGCGCAGGCTCGCGGGTCGCTGGCAGGTGAAGGAGAAGGTGCGGTCGGTCCAGTGGGTCACGCCGGTGACGGTGAGGAACGTGACGCCCCGCAGCCCCTTGGGCAGCTCGGCTTCGGGCGTGGCGGCGGTGTAGGTCATCGCGGTCTCCTGCTGTCGAGCCGCAATGTGCTTAGCCGCGCCACGCCCGCGCATCAACCGCTCAGGCGGCCGCGCGTGCCTCCAGCGCTTCAAGAAGAAGTGCGGTCACCGCCGGGGTGGAGGCCGGGTTCTGCCCCGTCACCAGCCGCCCGTCGCGCACGGCATGGGCGGCAAAGTGCTGCGGGTTCGCCTCGAAGACCGCGCCCTGCTCGCGCAGGCGGGTCTCCAACAGGTACGGCACGGTCTCGGCGAGGCCGACGGCGACCTCCTCGGCATCGGTGAAGGCGTTGACGCGGCGCCCGGCGACGAGTGGCTTGCCGTCCTCGGCTCTTGCGGCGAGCAGCCCCGCGGGGCCGTGGCAGACCGCGCCGACCACCGCGCCCGTCGCCCAAGCGGTGGAGAGCACGCGGCCCAAATCGGCGCTCTGTGCCAGATCCCACATCGTGCCGTGGCCGCCGGGCAGGTAGACGAGGTCGTAGGCGGTGGCGTCGACCTCCGCGATCGGGGTGGTGTCGGCGATGCGCGCCATCGCGTCGGCATCGGCCATGATGCGGGCGACGGGCTCGGGCCGCCCTTCCTCCTTGGCGGAACCGGGATCGGCGGGGGCTGCCCCGCCCTCGATGCTCGCGAATTCGACGTCGTAGCCGTGGGCGGTCAGCTCCAGGTATGGAAGCGCCAGCTCCTCCCAGTAGAAGCCGGTGGGCCGGCCGGTCTCGCCGATGCGGTCGTGCGAGGTCAGAACGAAAAGCGCCTTGCGGGTCATGGGAACCTCCTTGGGTTGCGGTGCACCCAAGATGGGCAGGCAGGGCCCGCCGGAAAAATCATTGAAATGCGTACCCGCCATAGATCAGGTTATGGCATGGTTCCGCTCATCCCCCTTCGCACCTTTCTGGAAGTGCGCCGCACCGGCTCGATCTCTGCTGCCGCCGCGCGGCTCGGCATCACCCAGCCGGCGGCCTCCACCCATATCCGGCTCTTGGAGGATCAGCTCGGCCGGCCGCTCTTCACCCGGCACGCGCGGGGGGTGGAGCCGACGCCGATGGCCGAGGATCTGGCCGATGCGGTGGGCGGTGCGCTCGACGGGATCGAGGCGCGATACGCGCGCCTGCGCGCCCGGGGTGCGGGGGTCGAGGGCATCGTGCGCCTGATCGGTCCGCCGGAATTCGTCCAGCACGCGCTCGTCCCCGCCCTCACCCGGCTAGCGGAGAGCGGGGTGGACCTGCGGATCGCACTCGGCGGGGCGGAGGCGATCTATGCCGCCCTCGCCGACGGGCAGGCCGAGCTTGCCATTACCGCATCGGCCCCCGACGACCCGGCACTGGGCGCGGAACAGATCGCCGAGGAGCGGTTGCTGGCGGTGGCGAGCCCGCGCTGGATCGCCGCACAGCGCGCGCCGAGTCTCGCGGACGCGCTGGCCCATGCCCCGCTCGCCTACGATACGGACCTGCCGCTGATCCGCACGGTCATCGCGGCCGCAGGGCATGTGTCCGGAACCCTGCCGCCGCCGCGCGCCACGGCACCGGACCTGCGGCTGCTGCGCGACATGGCTGAGGCCGGGCTTGGCTGGACGGTGCTGCCCGACTACGTCGCGGCGGATGGCGTGCGCACTGGCATGCTCGCGCGGCTGGATGCGCCGGAGCCGCCCGCCAATCCGCTCTACCTCACCTGGTCGCGCGGCGCGCTCCGGACCCCGCGCGTCACCCATGCGCGGGACGTCCTGCGCGACCTGTTGGCGCAATTCCGCAGCGGAGCAGCGGGGCTTTAGGCTGTTTTATTGACTCCGGCGGCTGAAATTGTCATATGCCGCGCAGTCATTGAAGCGCCACCAATTCGGGTGGCACCGGTCGCTGTGGATGAGAGCGGCCAAACATGAAGCCGCAACTCACACCGCGCGAAGGATCTACATGACGAAATTCACCGATCTCGATCTCGACGAGAAGGTTCTGAAGGCCGTGACGGAAGCGGGCTACGAGACGCCCACCCCGATCCAGGCCGAAGCCATTCCCCATGCCCTGATGGGCAAGGACGTGCTGGGCATCGCCCAGACCGGCACCGGCAAGACGGCCAGCTTCACGCTGCCGATGATCTCGATCCTGGCGCAGGGCCGCGCACGCGCCCGGATGCCCCGCTCGCTGATCCTCTGCCCGACACGGGAGCTTGCGGCCCAGGTGGCCGAGAACTTCGAGATCTATGGCAAGTATCACAAGCTCACCATGGCGCTGCTCATCGGCGGCGTGAGCTTCAAGGATCAGGACAAGTTGATCGACCGCGGCGTCGACGTGCTGATCGCGACGCCGGGCCGGCTGCTCGACCATTTCGAGCGCGGCAAGCTGATGCTGACCGGCGTGCAGGTCATGGTGGTGGACGAGGCCGACCGGATGCTCGACATGGGTTTCATCCCGGATATCGAGCGCATCTTCGGCCTGACGCCTTTCACCCGGCAGACGCTGTTCTTCTCGGCCACCATGGCGCCGGAGATCACGCGGATCACCGAGACCTTCCTGCACAACCCCGTGCGGGTCGAGGTCGCGCGGCAGGCCACGACCTCCGAGACGATCACGCAGGCCGTCGTGCTTCACAAACCCTCCGGCAAGAAGGGCGCGGACGGGGAGAAGCGCGAGGTGCTGCGCCGCCTGATCGAGGCGGAGGAGAACCTCACGAACGGCATCATCTTCTGCAACCGCAAGCGCGACGTGGACATCGTCGCGAAGTCGCTGAAGAAGCACGGCATGGACGCCGCCGCCATCCACGGCGATCTCGACCAGTCGGTGCGGATGAAGACGCTCGACGGCTTCCGCGGCGGCGATCTGAAGCTGCTGGTGGCCTCCGACGTGGCAGCCCGCGGGCTCGACATTCCGAACGTGTCCCACGTCTTCAACTTCGACGTGCCGATCCATTCGGAGGACTACGTGCACCGCATCGGCCGGACGGGCCGCGCCGGGCGCGAGGGCAAGGCGGTGATGATCTGCTTCCCGCACGAGCAGAAGTACCTCGAGAAGATCGAGGAGCTCGTGGAGAAGGAGATCCCCCGCATCGACAGCCCGCTGACCGGCATGCCCGAGACGGCGGAGGACGGCGCGGAGGAGGAGAAGCCCAAGCGCGCCCGCTCCCGCAGCCGGTCCCGCAAGGCGGAGGAGACGGTGGAGGTCGCCACCGAGCCGCAGGCTCCCGAGAAGGAGCCCCGCCGGCGTGAGCGCAGCGGTCGCGGCCGCGGACGGCGGGACGACAACCGGATCGTCGGCATGGGCGACCACGTCCCCGCCTTCATGCTGCGCGAGATCAAGCTGCCCAAGCCCACGCGCAAGAGCGCCAAGGCGGACGACGCGGAGACCGCCGTCGAGGCCGAGGCGGAAGAGGGATCGACCGGCGCCGCCGCCTGATCCCGCGTCTCGCCGAAGACCATCGCACCTCCCCTGCCCTCAACGGCGCGGGAGGTGTTCTCGTTTTGGGGAGCGGACGTGCCGGATCCCGCTCATGGATCCTCCTCATCTTTGCAAAACGATGAAAATTGTGCGCGAAAAGCTGCTTTAGTCGCAGCCTGTTCATCCCAAGGTTGTGATCTACTTCACAAACGCAATCGAGAAGGGAACGTCGGGCACTCGCTCGCATTTATCGGGTGCGGGAGGCCAAGGACGGCGCACCCGATTGCGCGCCGGAGAAGCGACAAGAGGCCCGAGGAGTTTTCACATGATCCAGTTCAAGCACGACCTGACCTATCTGGCCGTCATCGGAATGATGGCCGTACCGACCCCGAGCATGGCGCAAGAGGCGGACACCGTCTGCGCCGTGGCCTACGCCGAGGCCGATGCCGACGGCAACGGCGTCATCACCCCGAACGAGGCGCCGGACGGCCTGATCCGGGCCTATGACCGCATCGACACGGACGGCGACGGCATCGTCAGCGCCGCCGAGTACGAGAGCTGCGGCACGGCGCCCGCGGCGACCGAGGCAGCCGCCGCCGAGACGCCTGCGGAGCTGATCCCGGCCGCGGCCGGGGAGACGTCCGACGAGGCGCTCGTCGTGCTGCGCGACCCGATGGAGGAGAGCGGCGTCACGCTGCAGCTCGACCCGCAGATCGCGCTCCAGCAGATCTCCCCCAACCCGTCCGAGGCCGAGGAAACGCCCGAGGAGCTGGCCGAGAAGTTCGGCGAGATCGACAGCGACGGCTCCGGCGAGGTCTCCGATACCGAGCTTGCGGCCTATCGCGACGCGACGCAGGCCGGGATCGAGGAGACGGCGCGGATGGCCCGGGCCGACAGCGCCCTGCTGCCGGTCGTGCTCTACCGCCGCGACGGCCAGTGAGATCGGGGGCCGCGGTGCGCCGCGGCCCTGCCCTCAGTCCTGCAGCCGGTTGATCATCACGATGACCTCCGGCTTCTTCCCGATCATCCGGTTGGTGCGGTTGGATGCCGCCTGGCTCGCCAGTCGCTCCACCAGATCGTCGTCGGCGCGGACCTTGCGGCGGGCCCCGGCGAGCTCCTTGGTGATGGCGGCCTCCAGCTCGCCCTGAAGCGCCGCCTCCTCCCCGTCGATATCGGTGAAGAGGCCCTTCGCCTCGACCCACGCATCGCCCAGCAGGTTGGCCTGGTCGTCGAAGACGACGTTGACGACCAGGAGTCCCCGCATCGCCATGCGCAGCCGGTCGCGCACGATGCCGTCCATCGCGCCGTAGCTGACCGAGCCGTCCACGTAGCGGCGCCCGGTCTCGATCATGTCGACGACCTTCGCGTCGTTGCCCGACAGGTCCACCATGGTGCCGTTGGGCGCGATGACAGGGGTGATCTGCGTGCCCTGCGCCAGCTTCGCATGCTCGCGCAGGTGCCGGTACTCGCCGTGCATCGGGATCAGGAACTGCGGCTTGGTGAGGCGGTGCATCTCCAGCAGGTCCGGCCGGTTGGCGTGGCCGGAGACGTGGTAGAGGCCCCCCTCCTCGCCCACCACGTCGACGCCGAGCAGGGCGAAGGCGTTCTCGATCTGCCCGACCGCGACCTCGTTGCCCGGGATGGTCTTGGAGGAGAAGAGGAACGTATCGCCGTCCCGCATCTCCAGCTTCCCGTAGCCGCCGCGGGCGAGCTGGGCCGAGGCCGCGCGCCGCTCGCCCTGGGAGCCCGAGGCCAGCACCAGCACGTTCTCTGCCGGCAGGTCCGCCCCCTCGTTCGGGTCGAGGATGGGCGGGAAGTCGGTGAGCAGACCCGTCTTCTTCGCCGCGCCCAGCATCTTGTGCATCGCGCGGCCGATCACGACGATCGAGCGCCCCGCCGCCTGCCCGGCCAGCGCCAGCGTGCGGAGCCGCGCGACGTTGGAGGCGAAGGTGGTCGCGACCACCATGCCGGGCTGGTTGCGCAGAAGCTCCGTGATGGGCTCGACCAGCTCGCTCTCGCTGCGGCCCGGATGCTTGGAGAACACATTGGTGGAATCGCAGACCAGCGCCAGCAGCCCGTCCTTCGCCACCTCGGCAATCGCGTCGGGGTCGTAAGGCTCGCCCACCTGCGGATCGCGGTCCGCCTTCCAGTCGCCGGTGTGCAGCACCCGGCCCGCGGGGCTGTCGATGACCAGCGCCGAGGTCTCGGGCACCGAGTGGCTGATCGGCAGGAAGCCCACCTTGAAGGGGCCGGCCTCCACCACCTCCGGCCAGGGGGCGACGATGCGCACCTCGTCGGGGTTCTGGCCCGCCTCCTCCATCTTGCCGCGGGCGATCTCGCCGGTGAACTCGCGGGCGTAGACCGGCGCCTTCAGCTCGGGCCACAGGCGCCCGATGGCGCCCACATGGTCCTCATGCGCGTGGGTGATGAAGATCGCGTCGAGCGCGTGGGCCCGCTGCACGATGAATTCGGGATCGGCGGTGATCAGGTCCACGCCGGGCGAGCTATCCATATCCGGAAAGGCGACGCCCGCATCCACCATGATCCAGCGCCGCTTGCCCTCCCGCCCGTAGCCGTAGAGGTACATGTTCATCCCGATCTCGCCGGCGCCGCCCAGGGCGACGTAGACGAGGCTATCCGTTTTGCTCATTCACAGTCTTTCTGTTGAAATCGTTGATGAGGACGAGACCGTGCATGGTCAGTTCCGTGTCGATGTGATCGATCACGTCCGTCCCCTGGTTGAAGAGGGTCGAAAGCCCCCCGGTCGCGACGACTTTCATCGGGCGGTCGCGTTCGCCCCGGATCCGTTTGCAGATGCCCTCGACAAGGCCGACATAGCCCCAGAAGACACCAGACTGCATGCAATCGACGGTGTTGGTGCCGACGACGCGCTGCGGTTTGGTCACGTCCACATGCGGGAGCGCGGCTGCGGCCTCATGTAGGGCCTTCAGGCTGAGGTTCACCCCCGGCGCGATCACGCCGCCCACATAGGCGCCGTCCGTGTCCACCACGTCGAAGGTGGTCGCGGTGCCGAAATCCACGATGACGAGATCGCCGCCGAACCGGTCGTGGCCCGCCACGGTGTTCACCAGCCGGTCGGCGCCGACCACGGTGCCCTCGTCCACCCGCACGTCGACGGGCAGATCGCAGTCGGCCTTGCCCACCACCAGCGGGCGGCAGTTGAAGTAGCGGTCGGACAGCACACGCAGGTTGAAGACGACCTGCGGCACGACCGACGAGATCACAACCTGGTCGATGGTGATCCCGTTGAAGCCGTTGAACTCCATGAGCTGGCGCAGCCAGACGTAGTACTGGTCCGCGGTGCGCTGGTGATAGGTCGAGCAGCGCCATTCGCCTACGAAGCCCTTGCCGTCGTGCACGGCGAAGACGGTGTTGGTGTTTCCGACATCGATGGCGAGCAGCATGGGCTCCCTCCTCAGGCGAAATGCACGTCGGCGGCGGGCAGGCGCTGGATGCCCCCGGGCGTGGCGAGCATCAGCGCGCCCTCGCCGTCCACCCCGTCGAAGCGGCCGGTCAGCGTCCGGTCGGCGAGCCGCGCGACGATGGGCTGACCGAGGCGGGCGGCGTGGGCCAGCCACTCGCGCCGCTGGGCGTCGAACCCCTCGGAGACCAGCAGCGCCTCGCGCCGGGCGAAGGCGGCGGCCATGAGGTCGAGCAGGGCCTCGGGCGTCACCCGGATCCCGGCGGCGGTGGCAAGGTCGACGGGGGCGAGCGCCCCCTCCTCCAACGCGGCCTGCGGCGGGGCGGCGACGAGGTTCACGCCGATGCCGATCACCAGCGCGTCGCCCCGGCTCTCCAACAGGATGCCGGCAAGCTTGCGCTCCCGGCAGAGCACGTCATTGGGCCATTTGAGGGAGAAGAGCGCGGGCTGGCCCGTCAGCTCCACCAGCGCGTCGCGCAGGGCGAGCGCCATGGTGAAGGAGCGCAAGGCGCGGCGTGCGAGCGGCCCGCCGGGGCGCAGGGCGACGCTGCCCGCGAAATTACCCTCCGGCATCGACCAGGCCCGGCCCCGGCGGCCGACGCCCGCGACCTGCCGCCGGGCGAGGACCCAGAAGGGCAGCGCCTGCCCCGCCTCGATCCGCCGCGCGGCCTCGGCCTGCGTGCTGTCCGTCTCCTCGACGGTGATCCGTCCGAAAGCGGCGGGCCAGATGTCCATCTAGTTGAACAGCGTCGCCGCGGCCTCCGCCGCCAGCGCCTCGACCCCGAAGAGGTTCACCACCGGCAGCGCGCCCAGCACCATGACCAGCGCCGCCCCGCCGAGCGCGAGCCCGTGCGTCACCGGCATCCGGCCGGTCAGCGCGTCGACCTCGTCCCCGAAATACATGAGGTAGATGATCCGGAGGTAGTAGTAGGCCCCGATCACGCTCGCGATCACGCCGAGCACCGCCAGCGGCACCAGCCCTGCCGCCACCGCGGCCTGGAAGACGTAGAACTTCGCGAAGAAGCCGACGAGCGGCGGGATCCCGGCCAGCGAGAACATCAGGATCGCCAGCGCCAGCGCGCGGCCCGGCCGCACGCGGGAATAGAGGCCGAGGGCGTAGATGTCGGTCACGGGCCGGCCGTCCCGCTCCATGTTCAGGATGAAGGCGAAGGTGCCCACGTTCATCACCACGTAGATCGCCATGTAGAGGAGCAGCGCCTGGATGCCCTCCGGCGTGCCGGCGGCGAGGCCCACCAGCGCGAAGCCCATGTGCCCGATCGAGGAATAGGCCATCAGCCGCTTGATGTTGGTCTGCCCGATCGCCGCGATCGAGCCGAGGAACATGGAGGCGATGGCAAGGAAGGTCAGGATCTGCTGCCAGTCCGCGACGGCACCCGCGAACCCGTCGATCATCACGCGCGCGAACATGCCTGCGGCAGCGACCTTCGGCGCCGTCGCGAAGAAGGCGGTGACCGGCGTAGGCGAGCCCTCGTAGACGTCCGGTGTCCACATGTGGAAGGGCGCGGCGGAGATCTTGAACGCGAAACCCGCGACGAGGAAGACGAGGCCGAAGAGAAGGCCGAGGCCGACGCCCTCCTCCGCGATCACCGTGGCGATGCCCGCAAAGACGGTGGTGCCTGTGTAGCCGTAAACCAGCGACGCGCCGTAGAGCAGCAGGCCCGACGACAGCGCGCCCAGCACGAAGTATTTCAGCCCCGCCTCCGTCGAGCGCAGGGAGTCGCGCCGGAAGGAGGCCACCACGTAGAGCGCCAGCGATTGCAGCTCCAGTCCCATGTAGAGCGCCATCAGGTCCCCGGCGGAGACCATCATCATCATGCCCACGGTGGCGAGCGCGATCAGCACCGGGAACTCGAACTTCATCAACTCCACGCGCTTGAGGTACTCGCGCGACAGCAGCAGCATCACCGCCGCCCCCAACAGCAGCGTCACCTTGGCAAAGCGCGAGAACCCGTCGTCGATGAACGCCCCGTTGAAGGCGATGCGCGTCCCCGGATCGCCCGTGCCCACCATGAAGGCGATGACGACGAGCACCGCGACGGTGACCACGAGGATCAGTTCGCCCCGCCGGTCCTGTCCGAAGAAGACGCCGAACATGAGGGCCGCCATCGCATAGCCCGCGAGCAGCAGCTCGGGCAGGACGGTGGAAATGTCGTTAGCCAGCATCTCAGTGCTCCGCAGCGGTATCGTGCGCCTCGGCCAGAAGCGTCTCCGCCTCCGCCAGCGCGAGTTCGTAGGAAGAGAGCAGCGCCTCGGTGCTCGGCCCGATGATGTCGGTCACGACACTCGGATAGACGCCGAGCAGGAGGGTGAAGAAGATGAAGGGCGCGAACAGCAGCTTTTCCCGCCGGTCCATGTCCTGGATCGACTTCAGGCTCTCCTTGACCAGCTCGCCGAAGACGACCCGGCGGTAGAGCCATAGCGCGTAGCCTGCACTGAGGATCACGCCGGTACAGGCGAGCAGAGCGACCCATGTGTTCGCCTGGAAGGCACCGGACAGCGTCAGGAACTCGCCGACGAAGCCCGAGGTGCCCGGCAGGCCCACATTGCCCATGGTGAACAGCATGAAGACGAGTGCGAAGGCCGGCATCCGGTTCGCGAGGCCGCCATAGGCCGCGATCTCCCGCGTGTGCATCCGGTCGTAGATCACCCCCACCGCGAGGAAGAGCGCACCGGAGATGAAGCCGTGGGAGATCATCTGGAAGATCGCACCGTCGAAGCCCTGCCGGTTCGCCGCGAAGATCCCCATGGTCACGAAGCCCATGTGGGCGACGGAGGAATAGGCGATCAGCTTCTTCATGTCCTCCTGCATCAGGGCGACCAGCGAGGTGTAGATGATCGCGATGACCGAGAGGGCGAAGACGAACTCCGCCATCATGTCGGAGGCGACGGGGAACATCGGGATCGAGAAGCGCAGGAAGCCGTAGCCGCCCATCTTCAGGAGGATCGCCGCCAGCACCATGGAACCCGCGGTGGGCGCCTGCACGTGCGCGTCCGGCAGCCAGGTGTGGACCGGCCACATCGGCATCTTCACCGCGAAGCTCGCGAAGAAGGCGAGCCAGAGGAGGAGCTGCGCGCCCCCCACAATCTCGATCCCCGCGAAGGTGAAGGTGCCGTAGCTGAATTCGTGGCTCAGCAGACGCACGATGTCCGTCGTGCCGGCATCGGCGATCATGTACATCATCGCGATCAGCATCAGGACGGAGCCGAGCAGGGTGTAGAGGAAGAACTTGAACGCGGCGTAGATCCGCGCCGCGCCGCCCCAGATCCCGATGATCAGGAACATCGGGATCAGGCCCGCCTCGAAGAACAGGTAGAACAGGATGAGGTCGAGCGCGCAGAACACGCCGATCATGAGCGTCTCCAGAAGGAGGAACGCCATCATGTATTCCTTGACCCGGTGGGTGACGTTCCAGCTCGCCCCGATCACCAGCGGCATCAGCGCGGTGGTCAGCATCACGAAGAGCACGCTGATCCCGTCCACGCCCATCTTGTAGGTCAGGCCGCCCAGCCACTCCGTCTCCTCCACGAACTGGAAGTCGGGGTTGGAGGGGTCGAACCCGGTCAGCACCGCGAGCGACAGCAGGAACGTGAAGACCGTGACGGCGAGCGTCAGCAGCTTCGCGTTGCGGACCGCCATCTCGTCCTCGCCGCGCAGCAGCAGGCCGAGGATGACCGCGCCGATCGCGGGCGTGAACGTGATGAGAGAGAGCAGATAGCCGTCCATGATCTCAGGAAGCTCCCCGGATGGCGAACCACGTGATGATGACGGCGAGGCCGAGGATCATCGCGAAGGCGTAGTGGAAGACGTAGCCGGACTGCGCCCGGCCGGAGAGCCGCGTGAGGAACGGCACGATGCCCATGGCGATCCCGTTGATCCCGCCGTCGATGGTCGCGCCGTCGCCCTTCTTCCAGAGGAACTTGCCGAGCCACTGCGTCGGCTGGACGAAGAACACCTGGTAGATCTCGTCGAAGTACCACTTGTTGAGCAGGAAGGCGTAGAGCCCCGGCAGCGTCCGCGCCAGCTTGCCCGGCGTCTCGGGCGCGCGGATGTAGAACTGGTAGGCGGTCGCAAGGCCCAACAGCATGGTGAGGAACGGCGACAGCTTCACCCACCACGGAACGTAGTGGTAGTTGTCGATCACGTCCGGCCCGTGGGAGCCGTCGGCATATGCCTCACCGTGGCTGTCGTCGCCATGGCTCTCCTCGGCGGCATGGTCCTCACCATGATCCTCGCCGTGGTCGTCCCCGTAGGACGGCGCGCCCTGCTGCGCGATGGCCGGGCCGAAGAAGGCATCGGCACCCGAACCCACGAAGGGCTTGTAGAACAGGGTGCCCGCGAGGATCGCACCGACCGCCAGCACGATCAGCGGCACGGTCATGACCCGCGGGCTCTCATGCGCGTGGTCGTGCGTGTGCGCATCGCCCCGCGGCTCGCCGTAGAAGGTGAGGAAGATCAGCCGCCAGGAATAGAAGCTTGTGAACAGCGCCGCGATCACCAGCGCCCAGAAGGCGAAGTAGGCGCTTCCGGCAAAGGCCCCCTCGATGATCGCATCCTTCGACACGAAGCCCGCGAGGCCGATCGGCACGCCGAACAGGTCGTAGCTGAACGGGATGCCCACGCCGGTGATGGCGAGCGTGCCGATCATCATGGTCCAGAACGTGACCGGGATCTTGGTCCTGAGCCCGCCGTAGTTCCGCATGTCCTGCTCGTGGTGCATCGCGTGGATGACCGAACCGGCGCCGAGGAACAGCATCGCCTTGAAGGCCGCGTGCGTGAACAGGTGGAACATCGCCGCCTGATAGAAACCGACACCGGCCGCCACGAACATGTAGCCGAGCTGCGAGCAGGTGGAGTACGCGATCACCCGCTTGATGTCGTTCTGCACCAGGCCGACCGTGGCGGCAAAGAACGCCGTCATCGCGCCCAGCGTCACGATGAAGTTGGAGGCGAAGACCGTCTCCTCGTAGATCGGCGACATGCGGCAGACGAGGAAGACGCCCGCCGTCACCATCGTCGCCGCGTGAATGAGGGCGGAGACCGGCGTCGGCCCCTCCATCGCGTCGGGCAGCCAGGTGTGCAGGAACAGCTGCGCCGACTTGCCCATCGCGCCGATGAACAGAAGGATGCCCACGACCTCCAGCGCCGGCAGCTCGGCGCCCAGGAAATTGATCGTGGTCCCGGCCAGCTCCGGCACCTCGGCGAAGATGGTGGAGAACTCCACGCTGTCGGTCAGCAGGAAGATCGCGAAGATACCCAGGAGGTAGCCGAAATCGCCCACACGGTTCACGATGAACGCCTTCATCGCCGCCGCGCCCGCCGACTGCTTGCGGAAGTAGAAGCCGATCAGCAGGTAGGAAGCGACGCCGACGCCCTCCCAGCCGAAGAACATCTGGATCAGGTTGTCCGCCGTCACCAGCATCAGCATCGTGAAGGTGAAGAAGGAGAGGTATGCGAAGAAGCGCGGCTTGTAGCTCTCGCCCTCGTGGAACTCCGGATCGTGGGCCATGTAGCCGAAGGAGTAGAGGTGGACGAGCGCCGAGACGGTGTTGACCACCACCAGCATCGTCACGCTCAGCCGGTCGATGCGGAAGGCCCAGTCGGCCACCATCGACCCGCTGTCGATCCAGCGCATCACCGTGACGCTCTGCGTCTCGCCGTCGAAGCCGAGGAAGGCGACCCAGCTCAGCACGGCCGCCACCATCACGGCGCCGGTCGTCACGACCTGCGCGCCCTTCTCCGAGATGATCCGCCAGCCGAAGCCCGCGATGATGGCCGCGATCAGCGGCGCGAAGACGATGATCTGATACATGTCAGCCCTTCATCACGTTCACGTCCTCGACCTGGATCGTTCCGCGGTTGCGGAAGAAGCAGACGAGGATGGCCAGGCCGATGGCCGCCTCGGCGGCCGCGACGGTCAGGATGAACAGGGTGAAGACCTGCCCGACCAGATCGCCGAGGAAGGTGGAGAACGCCACCATGTTGATGTTGACCGCGAGCAGCATGAGCTCGATCGACATCAGGATGACGATGACGTTCTTGCGGTTGAGGAAGATGCCGAAGATGCCCGTAACGAACAGCAGGGCGGCAACGGTGAGGTAGTGTTCAAGTCCGATCATGCGTTCTTCTCCGGGCCCGGACGGCCCCTGATCAATCCGTTATCGCCACGAAGACCGCCACCGCGATGGCGAGGGTGATGGCGAACCAGCCGCGTTGCCGGCGCGTCATCCCCTAGAGCCCCTGCCCGGGCTTAACGTCCTTCATCACCACGGCCTCGGCAGGGTCGCGGTACATCTGCTTGAGCACGTTCTGGCGCTTGACGTCGACGCGGTGGCGCAGGGTCAGCACGATGGCGCCGACCATCGCGACGAACAGGATCAGCCCCGCCGCCTGGAAGAGGTAGATGTAGTCGGTGTATATGATCTGCCCGAGGGCCACGGTGTTCTGCGTCTCCGACGGCGTCGGCGCGATGGCCGCGCGCAGCTCGGGCGCTGCGTCGGCGAAGGCCCAGACGCCGATCACCAGCATCAGCTCCATCACCAGGATCACGCCGATCAGCAGCGCGATCGGCATGTGCTGCGCAATCCCCTGTCGCAGCTCCGCGAAATCCACGTCCAGCATCATGACGACGAAGAGGAACAGAACCGCGACCGCGCCCACGTAGACGATGAGCAACAGCAGCGCGATGAACTCCGCCCCCATCAGGACGAAGAGCCCGCCGGCCGAAAAGAAGGCGAGGATCAGCCACAGCACCGAGTGCACCGGGTTGCGCGCGAGGACGACGAGCAGGCCCGCCGCCACCAGCGTGATCGCGAACAGGTAAAAGATGACGGCTGCGACGGTCATGGCAGTCCCTTGGGTGTTGCGCCGGTTCGGCGTCTCTCTATCGGCTGTGCTGTCCCGGCTCAAGACCGAGACGACAAGGTGTTACGCTAATCGCGCCTTCAGGGCGGCAATCGCGGCCAGAAAGTCCCCGGCCCCGTCCTCGCCGCCCTCCATCCACAGCTCCAGAAGCTCCGAGGTCGCCTCCTCCTCCATCACCAGCGACAGGGCGTCGCGGGCGCGGCTGCGGATGTCGGAAAGGGCCGCGACGGCCGGCGCGTGGCGGCTCAGCGTCGCGGCGATGCTGTCCATGATCTCGGGATCGGGCCGGCCGAGGGCGAAGGCGACCGCCTCGGCCGCCGCCACCGCGGCCCCGCCCTCGGGCAGCTCCACATAACCGGCGGCGTGCGAGTCGCGCACGGTGGCGAACGCCTCGATCACCGCGTCGGCGCCACGCTCCTCGTACTCGTAGAGCCAGTCGCCCGCATCGTCGTTGTCGAAGACGCCCGCGCCCCAGGCCCCCATCGTCCCCGCCTCAGCGGTAGGGCGCATCGAGCTCGAGGTTGCGGGCGATCTCCGCCTCCCAACGCTCGACATGCTCCGCGCGCCGTCTTTCGATTCCCATGTCGTCCTCCCGCGCCCCGGCAAATGGCTCCAGTATCAGCCTGGTAGCGTCGACCTTCACTGCCGCTTTCGTCAAGCCGGCGCATCCTTCAGGCGCGCCTCCAGGTCCGCGATCTCTGTCAGCCACGGATTGCCGTCCGATGCGTCGTCTTCCGTCCAGAGCTCGCGCAGTTCGGACTGGTCGGCGCGCATCAACGTGGTTGCTTCGATGGCCGCATCACGCAGGTCCGCCGCACGCACCGCATCCAGATGACGCTGCAACGGGGCCGCGTTCGGATTTGTTGACATGCTCGTATGCGGACGTCCGTGGGCAAGCGCAACCGCCTCCGCCGCGATCCAGGCGCATTCCGACACATCGGAATCGATGTACTCTCCGCCCGCCTGCTCCTTCTGAGCTTCAAACGCTTCCCTCACCGCCGCCGCACCGGCGCCATCGTAGTCGGCCAGCCAATCGAGCGTGGTATCGCTTTCGAGTGGCCCTGTTCCCCATGCACCCATGACGCAGGCCTCAGCGGTAGGGCGCGTCGAGCTCGAGGTTGCGGGCGATCTCCGCCTCCCAACGCTCGCCGTTCTCCAGGAGCTTTTCCTTGTTGTAAAAGAGCTCCTCACGCGTCTCGGTCGAGAATTCGAAGTTCGGCCCCTCGACGATGGCGTCGACCGGGCAGGCCTCCTGGCAGAAGCCGCAATAGATGCACTTCGTCATGTCGATGTCGTAGCGCGTGGTGCGGCGCGAGCCGTCGTCGCGCGGTTCGGCATCGATGGTGATGGCCTGCGCCGGGCAGATCGCCTCGCACAGCTTGCAGGCGATGCACCGCTCCTCGCCGTTGGGATAGCGGCGCAGCGCGTGCTCGCCGCGGAAGCGCGGGGAGAGCGGGCCCTTCTCATGCGGGTAGTTCAGCGTCGCCTTGGGCTTGAAGAAGTACTTCAGCCCCAGCTTGAACCCCTGGAAGAAGTCCGCCAGCAGGAAGTACTTGGCGGCGCGGTCGAATGTCATGGCCATGCTGATTTTAACCCTCTAACTCGCGGCGCAGATTGCTTGCGCGGTCGCGTAACTCGGATATCGACGGCAATATGTAGGGACAGGTCGTTACATTGGCCCCCGGCAGGCAGCCCAAGGAGTCGAACCGCTCCATGGCCGTGTCTGCCTCGTCCAAGCTGCGCACTGCACCCTCAACATCGCCGACCTGCATCTGAGCATCGGCATAGGTGATATATAGGTAGGGACGGCCGAGATACTGCTCGTCTTCCTCCACCAGCGGAATGGCAGCTCCAAGGATCTCGACCTGATCCTGCGCGTCGACGTGATCGATGAGCCGAACCGTCATTTCTCCCATCTGACCTGTCAGCGAGAAACGCTCCGGAGAAATGAAATCCGTACCTTCGATGACGCGAACGTAGTGGCGCAGGAAGCCCGTGTAGTCTCCTGCTTCGTGCAGCGCGTTCAGCTTCTGACGATCGGCTTCGAAATCAGCGCCCGGCTCCTGGGCCGCGGCGCCGGAGGCGACCAGCAGACATGCCGCAAGGATCCGGCGCATCCTCACCCTCCGATCGCCCAACGCTGGTATGCGCCCCAGAACCAGCCGTACTGTGCAAAGATCGCCACCAGAACCACCCAGCCCAGCGACAGCGGCAAGAACACCTTCCAGCCGATACGCATAAGCTGGTCATAGCGGAAGCGCGGTACAATGGCCTTCACCATCGCGAAGATGAAGAAGAAGAACAGCACCTTCGCCACGAACCAGAACACGCCGTCGGGCAGGCCCGGCACCGGGCTCAGCCAGCCGCCGAAGAAGAGGATGGTGATCAGCGCGCACATCAGCACCACCGCCATCAGCTCCCCGATCATGAAGAGCAGGAAGGGGGTGGAGGAGTACTCGACCTGGTAACCGGCCACCAACTCCGCCTCCGCCTCCGGCAGGTCGAACGGGGGGCGGTTGGTCTCGGCCAGCGCGGAGATCAGGAACAGGAACACCATCGGGAAGTGCGGCAGCCAGTACCACGAGAAGATCCCGTAATCCCCGTCCTGCGCCCGCACGATGTCCGTGAGGTTCAGCGACGCGGTGGAGATCAGCACGCCCACGATGATGAAGCCGATCGACACCTCGTAGGAGATCATCTGCGCCGCCGAGCGAAGCGAACCCAGGAACGGATATTTCGAGTTGGACGCCCAGCCGCCCATGATGACGCCGTAGACCTCCAGCGACGAGATCGCGAAGATGTAGAGGATCCCGACATTCAGGTTCGCCACGACCCAGCCATCCGCGAACGGGATCACCGCCCAGGAGATCACGGCGAGCACGAAGGCGATCATCGGCGCGAGGAAGAACACGGTGCGGTCCGCGCCCGCGGGCACCACGATCTCCTTCACGATGTATTTCAGGAAGTCGGCGAAGCTCTGCAGCAGGCCGAACACGCCCACCACGTTCGGGCCCTTGCGCATCTGCACCGCGGCCCAGACCTTGCGGTCGGCATACATCAGGAAGGCCAGCGCCACGAGGACGGAGACCGTCACCGCGAGGCATTGCGCCAGGATGATGAGGAAGATGCCGAAATTGGTGTCCCAGAAGTCCATGTCTCTACCCAGTGCAGGTCGTGCGCAGCGTTTCCTCGGAAATCGCGTCGTCGAATATCTCGGCGGCCAGCGCGCCGTCCACGGTTCGCAGTGTCTCTACGGCATCGGCGTTGAAGAAGGAATAGACGGAATAGGGTCCGGGCGTCGTGTCGCTCTGCCCCGGGATCTGTCCGCCGCGCCCCGCGGGCACCGTGTCCTCGATCTTCAGCACGCCCGCGGCCGGAGGCGGGACCAGCGCGTAGGCCGCGCAGAAGCTCGCGGGCTCGCGCGGGAACACGGTCTCCACCACGTAGGACGTGCGCTGGATCATCGGGGAGTAGACCGCGCGCGCATTGGGCGCATTTCCCTGCGTGCCGGGCGCCGTACAGGCCGCGAGGGCCAGGGGGCTCAGGACCACGCAGATCAGGGCCAGCGCTCTCACAGGCAGGACCTCCCCGTATCGTTCACGCCCTCGACGATATAGGTCTCGCCCTCGGGCCGCGCCGTCAAGATGTAGGAGCAGAAGCCGGTGGAGACGCGGTCGCGTCCCAGCCCGACCCCCACGCCGACCCCGCCCCGCGAACTGACGGAGATCCCGCCGATCTGCGGCTTGATCGGACCGACGCTCGCCACCTGCTCGATCTGCCACTCGTATGTGCGCCGCCCGTCCGGCAGCTCCACGATCCGCGACGGAAAGCCGAGGTCGCGCGCCGCCCGCTCGATCGGCTCCCCCTGATAGTCGGTGGCCTGCGGGTTCGCGCAGGCCGCCAGCGTCAGGACGAAGAGGGCGGCCGCGCGCACCGGTTCACTCCGCCGCCACCGGCAGGTCGCGCTCGTGGGCGAGCCTGGACAGCTCCGCCATCACTTCGGAGGCGCGGGCGATCGGGTTGGTGCGGTAGTGGTCCTTGACCGGGCTCTCGAACGTGCCGCGGCCCATGTCGCCCGCGGGCTCGGCGGTCCACGCGTTCTGGGGCACCGTGTCGATCTCGGCGAGATGCGGCACGGCCTTGAAGAGCTTCGCGCGCAGCTCCGACAGCGTGTCGAAGGGCAGCACCTGCCCCAGTTCCGCCGACAGCGCCCGCAGCACCGCCCAATTGTCCCTGGCCTCGCCGGGCGCGAAGCCGGCGCGCAACGCCATCTGCGGACGGCCTTCGGTGTTCACGAAGATGCCGTTTTCCTCCGTGTAGGCCGCGCCCGGCAGGATCACGTCAGCGCGGTGCGCGCCGCGATCGCCATGCGAGCCCTGGTAGATCACGAAGGGACCCGCACCGATCTCGATCTCGTCGGCGCCAAGGTTGTAGATCACCTCAGCGCCGTCCAGTGCGGCGTCGATCCCACCCTCGGTCATGGCGCCTGCGTCCATAGCACCGACGCGGCCCGCGGCCGTGTGCAGGATCAGGAGCTTCGACTGCGCGGCCTCCGCCGCCTCCATCGCGTGGCCCAGCACCGCGGCGCCGTCGGGGCCGCTCAGCGCCCCCTGCCCCACGATCATCACGCCGGGCGTGCCATGCTTGTCGGAATGATCCATCTCCACGAGCTTGGCCAGCGCCGCGCGATCCTCGCCGATATGGGCGTAGTCGTAGGTCAGGTCCGCCGGGGCACCGATCATCGCGACCTTCGCGCCCTTCAGCCACGCCTTGCGGATGCGGGCGTTGAGAACGGGCGCTTCCTTGCGGGGGTTGGTCCCGATCAACAGGATGCGATCCGCGTGCTCGATATCCTCGACGCTCGCCGTGCCAACATAGCCGGAGCGGTTGCCCGCGGGCAGCTTCGCGCCGTCCGTGCGGCACTCGACCGAGCCGCCGAAGCCCTCGACGAGCTGTTTCAGAGCGAAGGCCGCCTCGACCGGCGCGAGATCCCCGACGAGCCCGGCGACCTTCTTGCCCTTCACCGCCTCGGCGATGGCCGCGAAGGCCTCGCCCCAGCTTGCCGCCTGCAACTTGCCGTCGCGGCGCACATAGGGACGATCCAGCCGCTGGCGGCGCAGGCCGTCCCAGACGAAGCGGGACTTGTCGGCCAGCCACTCCTCATTGGTGCCGTCATGGTTGCGCGGCATGATCCGCATGACCTCGCGGCCCCGCGTATCGACCCGGATCGAGGAGCCGAGCGCGTCCATCACATCGATGCTCTCGGTCTTCTTCAGCTCCCACGGGCGGGATGTGAAGGCGTAGGGCTTGCTCGTCAGCGCACCGACCGGGCAGAGGTCGATGACGTTGCCCTGAAGCTCGCTGGTCAGCATCTGGCCGAGATAGGAGGTGATTTCGCTGTCCTCGCCGCGCCCGGTCTGACCCATCTCCGGCACGCCCGCGACCTCGGTCACGAAGCGCACGCAGCGGGTGCAGGAGATGCAGCGCGTCATCTTGGTGCCGACGAGCGGGCCCAGATCCGGGTCCACCGCCGCGCGCTTCTCCTCTCGGAAGCGGGAGAAATCGACGCCATAGGCCATCGCCTGGTCCTGCAGGTCGCACTCGCCGCCCTGGTCGCAGATCGGGCAGTCGAGCGGGTGGTTGATGAGCAGGAACTCCATCACCCCCTCCCGCGCCTTCTTGACCATGGGGCTCTTGGTCTTCACCTCCGGCGGCTGGCCGTCCGGGCCGCCGCGCAGGTCGCGCACCTGCATCGCGCAGGACGCTGCGGGCTTCGGCGGGCCGCCCACGACCTCGACGAGGCACATGCGGCAGTTGCCCGCGATCGAGAGCCGCTCGTGATAGCAGAAGCGCGGGATCTCCACCCCCGCCTGCTCACAGGCCTGCAGGATGGTGAGCGCCGGATCGACCTCGATCTCGGCCCCGTCGATGATGATCTTGCGAAGGTCGGTCATTGCTCAGCTTTCAACTAGGTCGAGGCGGTTCTCGATGCGCTCGATCCGGGCGTCCATCCGGTCGGCCTGACGGTTGAGACGGACCACCGACTCCTCGATCGAGGAGAGCCTCGACTTGATGTCCTTCAGATCGTCCTCGACATGGGCAAGTCGCCGGTCAAAGCGCTTCATGTATTCGAGAATGAGGTTGGAGATATCTTCGGCCATCTCTACTCCGCCGCCATCGCGCCCATGCGGCCGGTGCGCTTGGCCTTGATGCGGTCCTCGATCTCCTCGCGGTAGTGCTGGATGAGGCCCTGGATCGGCCAGGCCGCGGCGTCGCCGAGGGCGCAGATCGTGTGGCCCTCCACCTGCTTGGTCACGTCGAGAAGCATGTCGATCTCCTCGGGCTCCGCATCGCCGGTCACGAGGCGGTCCATCACGCGCATCATCCAGCCCGTGCCCTCGCGGCACGGCGTGCACTGGCCGCAGCTCTCGTGCTTGTAGAACTTCGCGAGCCGCCAGATCGCCTTGATGACGTCCGTGGACTGGTCCATCACGATCACCGCCGCCGTGCCGAGGCCGGAGCCCTGCCCGCGCAGCCAGTCGAAATCCATGATCGCCTCGTCGCAGATCGTGTGCGGCAGGCAGCGCACGGACGAGCCGCCGGGGATCACCGTCTTGAGGTTGTCCCAGCCGCCGCGCACACCGCCGCAATGCTTGTCGAGTAGTTCGCGCAGCGGGATCGACATCGCCTCCTCGACGACGCACGGGTTCTCCACATGGCCGGAGATGGCGAAGAGCTTGGTGCCCGCGTTGTTCTCCCGCCCGAAGCCCGCGAACCACGCGCCGCCGCGGCGCAGGATCGTCGGGACGACGGCGATGGATTCCACGTTGTTGACCGTGGTCGGCGCACCGTAGAGGCCGGTATTCGCCGGGAAGGGCGGCTTGAGGCGCGGCATCCCCTTCTTGCCCTCCAGGCTCTCGAGCAGGGCCGTTTCCTCGCCGCAGATATAGGCGCCCGCGCCGTGGTGCAGGTAGATGTCGAAATCCCAGCCCGAACCGGCGGCGTTCTTGCCGAGCAGGCCCGCATCGTAGGCCTCGTCGATGGCGATCTGCAGCGCCTCGCGCTCGCGGATGTACTCGCCGCGGATGTAGATGTAGCAGGCATGGGCGTTCATCGCGAAGCTCGCGACCAGGCACCCCTCGATGAAGAGATGCGGGTCGTGGCGCATGATCTCCCGGTCCTTGCAGGTGCCGGGTTCGGATTCGTCCGCGTTGACCACGAGGTAGGACGGCCGCCCGTCGCTTTCCTTCGGCATGAAGGACCACTTGAGCCCCGTCGGAAAGCCCGCGCCGCCGCGGCCGCGCAGGCCGGACGCCTTCACCTCATCGATGATCCAGTCGCGGCCCTTGCCGATGAGGTCCGCCGTGCCGTCCCAGGCACCGCGCGCCTGCGCGCCCTTCAGCGAGCGGTCGGCCATGCCGTAGATGTTGGTGAAGATGCGATCCTGATCGGTCAGCATTTCAGTCCCCTTCGCTCCGGCGCGCCCGCCGGACATTAACCAGTACAACCAGCGCCCAGATCAGCGCCGCGAGCATCGCAAGATCGGCCAGGATGGCGAAGCGCGGCGGCCAGTTCATCATGCCGCCCAGCCAGCTCAGCGCCATCCACGCCAGAAAGCCGCCTGCGATCACGAACGCCGCCTGGCGCGTCTGCCGCTTTAGCCGGGCCTCGCGCCCCTCGTCCATACGTCACTCCGTCGCCCGGGCTCGGGCCGTCTACTTCGCCCGCGCCGAAAACTCGGTCTCGCCGCCCTCGGCGAGGATCCTGGCCTGCGCCACCCATTCATCGCGGGTCACGCGGCCCTTGAACCCCTCCAGGTTCTCGTCGACCCAGGCGACCTCCCGATCGGTCCAGTTCGCGACCTGGTCGAAATGATAGAAACCCATGCGGTGCAGCAGCTGTTCCAGTTTTGGACCGACACCCTTGATCTTCTTGAGATTGTCGGCACCACCCTCGCGCGGCGCGTCGAGCGTCGCGGGCTTGTCGGCATCCGCCACCGTGCTGGGCGCCACGTCCGCCGGTGCGGGTGCGGGCGCGCTCTCGGCCACCGGAGCCACCTCCTCCTCCGCCGCGCGGGGGGCGGGCACCGGCTCGGCGGTATCGACGGGCTCGGGCTCCGGCGCCGGCTCGGGCAAGCGCTCCTCGACGACCGGCTGGGGTTCGGGTGCAGGCTCGGGGGCCGCCGCGGCAGCCGGCTCGGGCGCAGGCTCGGCGACCGGCTCCGGCTCGGCGGCCGGAACGGTGTCGCGGGGCTGCGCGGCACTCGTCGGGATCGAATTCGCCTCGCCCCCCGACATGTAGATCACGATCGCGAAGACCACGATGATCGCCATGGCGCCGATGAACAGGCCCGCGCTCACCGCCATGTCGAACAGGAAGATCATGAGGATCGCGACGAAGACTGCTGCCGCCACGCTCACCAGAAGGCTGAACGCGACGTTGGACATCGGTTTGGTATTCGGATCGGCCATGGCGTCGGTCCCTCCCGTCAATCGCCCGTAATCCGCGCGATCGTATCACCTTTTTCGGTGGCGAGGGCGACAGACATGTTGGCGGCCTGCCGGTTCTCGGCATGTTGTGTCAGCGAGGTCAGCCCGGACAGCGGCTCGGAGGCGAAGCGGCCCTTTCGCGAACCGGGCGTCGGAACCTTACCTGCGTAGAGCGCGTCGATGATCTCGCCGAAGCTCTCGGCGGTCAGGTCCTCGTAGTAGTCCTTGCCGATCTGGGCCATGGGCGCGTTGGAGCAGGCGCCGAGGCACTCGACCTCCTCCCAGCTCAGCTTGCCGTCGGCGGATGTCTGGAACGGCTTCTCCGCGATCTTCTCCTTGCACACGGCGATCAGGTCCTCGGCCCCGCAGATCATGCAGGAGGTCGTACCGCAGACCTGGATGTGCGCGACCTCGCCGACGGGGGCGAGCTGGAACATGAAGTAGAAGGTCGCGACCTCGAAGCCGCGGATATGGGCGAGGCCCAGCATGTCCGAAACATGCTCGATCGCGGGCCGGGACAGCCAGCCCTCCTGCTCCTGCGCGCGCCAGAGCAGCGGAATGATGGCCGACGCCTGCCGCCCCTCGGGATACTTGGCGATCTGCTTCTCCGCCCACACCTTGTTGGCCGGGGTGAACTCGAAGCTGTCGGGCTGTTCGGGATGAAGTCTGCGGAGCATTGCTATTCCTTCGTGAATCTCACCGATCCACCTCGCCGAACACGATGTCGAGCGAGCCGAGGATGGCGCTGACATCGGCGAGTTGGTGGCCCTTGCAAAGGTGGTCCATCGCCTCCAGATGCGCGAAGCCCGGGGCGCGCAGCTTGGCGCGGTAGGGCTTGTTGGTGCCGTCCGCAACCAGGTACACACCGAACTCGCCCTTGGGCGCCTCGACGGCGGCGTAGATCTCGCCCTCGGGGACGTGGAAACCCTCGGTGTAGAGCTTGAAGTGGTGGATGAGGGCCTCCATCGAGGTCTTCATGTCGTGCCGGGACGGGGGCGAGATCTTGCCCTTGGTCTGGACCGGCTCGCCCTTCACCTCCTCCAGCTTGCTGATGCACTGGCGGATGATCTTCACGCTCTCGCGCATCTCCTCCATCCGGCAGAGATAGCGGTCGTAGCAGTCGCCGTTGGTCCCGACGGGGATCTGGAACTCCATCTCGTCATAGCACTCGTAGGGCTGCGCGCGGCGCAGGTCCCAGGCGAGGCCGGAGCCGCGGACCATGACGCCCGAGAAGCCGAGGTCGAAGCATTCCTGCTGGCTGACCAGCGCAATGTCGACGTTGCGCTGCTTGAAGATCCGGTTCTCCGTCAGCAGGCCGTCGATGTCGTCGAGCACAGCCGGGAACGTCTCCGTCCACGCCATGATGTCGTCGCAGAGCGCCTGAGGCAGGTCCTGGTGCACGCCGCCCGGCCGGAAATAGGCCGCGTGGAGCCGCGCGCCACAGGCCCGCTCGTAGAAGACCATGAGCTTCTCGCGCTCCTCGAAGCCCCAGAGCGGGGGCGTGAGCGCGCCCACGTCCATCGCCTGCGTGGTCACATTCAGCAAGTGGTTGAGAACGCGGCCGATCTCGCAATAGAGCACGCGGATCAGCTGGCCGCGGCGCGGTACGTCGGTGCCCGTCAGCTTCTCGATGGCGAGGCACCAGGCGTGCTCCTGGTTCATCGGGCTCACGTAGTCGAGCCGGTCGAAATAGGGCAGGTTCTGCAGGTACGTCCGCGATTCCATGAGCTTTTCGGTGCCGCGATGCAGCAGGCCGATATGAGGGTCGCACCGCTCAACGATCTCGCCGTCGAGCTCCAGCACCATGCGCAGCACGCCGTGGGCGGCCGGGTGCTGGGGCCCGAAATTGATGTTGAAATTGCGGATCTGCTGCTCGCCCGTCAGCACGTCGTCGAATTTCGATCCGTCCATGGCTCAGCCCTCCTCAGGCCGAAAAGTCGTGTGCACGTCGCGTATGAAAGGCGTGCACGTCAGCATATGACACGTGCGCGGCCTACTTCTTCGCCTCGTCCGGCGCCTTCTCGTCGCCGGGCAGGATGTAGTCCGCGCCCTCCCAGGGCGACATGAAGTCGAAGCTGCGGTAGTCCTGAACGAGGCTCACAGGCTCGTAGACCACGCGCTTGACCGCCTCGTCGTAGCGGACCTCGGTGTAGCCGGTGGTCGGGAAGTCCTTGCGCAGCGGATGCCCGCGGAAACCGTAATCGGTGAGGATCCGGCGCAGGTCCGGATGGCCCGAGAACAGGATGCCGAACATGTCGAACACCTCGCGCTCGTACCAGTCGGCGGACTGGTAGACGCCGGTGATGCTCGGCACGATCTCCTTCTCCCGCACGCCGGCCTTTACGCGGATGCGCTGGTTCTGGCGCATGGAGAGCAGGTGGTAGACCAGATCGAACCGCTTCTCGCGGCCCGGATGGTCCACCGCCGTGATGTCGACCAGCGTCTGGAACTGACAGGCCGCATCCTCGCGCAGGAAGGCGAGGAACCTGGCGATGGCGGACGGGATCACGGTAACCGTCAGCTCGGCATGACCGGCATGGTCGACGATCTCGGTCGCCAGCACGGCGTCGCCCTGCCGGGCCTCGATCTGGCTGGACAGCTCGCGGAGTGCCTCGGTCATCGCTTACCTCGTAATCGTGCCGGTGCGGCGCATCTTCCGCTGGAGCTGGAGGATGCCGTAGAGCAGCGCCTCCGCCGTCGGCGGGCAGCCGGGCACGTAGACATCCACCGGCACGATGCGGTCGCAGCCGCGCACGACAGAATAGGAGTAGTGGTAGTAGCCGCCGCCGTTGGCGCAGGATCCCATGGAGATCACGTAGCGCGGCTCGGGCATCTGGTCGTAGACCTTGCGCAGCGCCGGGGCCATCTTGTTGGTCAGCGTCCCCGCGACGATCATCAGGTCCGACTGGCGCGGGGAGGCGCGCGGTGCAGTGCCGAACCGCTCCAAGTCGTAGCGCGGCATGGAGGTGTGCATCATCTCCACCGCGCAGCAGGCCAGACCGAAGGTCATCCAGTGCAGCGAACCGGTGCGCGCCCAGTTGATGATGTCGTCGGTCGATGTGAGCAGAAAGCCCTTGTCGGCCAGCTCGTTGGACAGTTGCCGCGTCGCGACCTCGCGATCGGCACCGGCGGTGTTGGCTGCGGTGCTCACTCCCATTCGAGGGCCCCTTTCTTCCACTCATAGACAAAGCCGACGGTCAGCACGAAGAGGAACACCATCATCGACCAGAACCCCAGCTCCCCCTGATATGGGAACGATGCGGCCCAGGGGAACAGGAAGGCAACTTCGAGATCGAAGATGATGAAGAGGATGGAGACGAGGTAGAAGCGCACGTCGAACTTCATCCGCGCGTCGTCGAAGGCGTTGAACCCGCATTCGTAGGCCGAAACCTTCTCCGCATCCGGGTTGCGCACCGCGACCACCGCCGCCGCCAGGATCAGGATGAGACCCAGCGCGATGGCAAGGCCCAGAAAGATGAGGATCGGCAGGTATTCGCGCAGGAGAAGCTCGTCCATCGGACCATCCGTTCGTGCTCGGTTTGGAAGGGGTCTAAACCTGCCTCATTGGGGGGTCAACGCCGGACGGCGGGTTTCGGCCCCTCTCTGCGACAATATGCAGAACGATCCGGCGGACTTGCTGGGAAGGGGGAGGGAAACGTGGCGCGGTTGACGGGGCTCGAACCCGCGACCCCCGGCGTGACAGGCCGGTACTCTAACCAACTGAGCTACAACCGCGCAGGGCCGCCAAACGTGAGGTTGGGTCGGGGAAGGTGGTGGCGCGGTTGACGGGGCTCGAACCCGCGACCCCCGGCGTGACAGGCCGGTACTCTAACCAACTGAGCTACAACCGCTCACCTTCCGCCGCTCCGAAGCCGTGCTTCGAATGGCGTGAGCGGTGTTTATGTGGGGGGCCGGGGGGGCGTCAAGCGGCGAATGCGGGCCGCCCGCTTCTTTTTTGCGGACCATCGGCGGAGCCCCGCCGCCGGACACAGAAAAAGCCCTTATTTTATTTACTATTGTTAACCATTTTGTGTGCTTGGGTAGCGTTTGTCCTACTGACATGACAGGCCCGACTCGCGTATTCTGACATTGCCGGCTTGCGGTGAGAGCACATGCTCGCACGCGACGGCCCGACAGGAACCGAACCCATGACGGCCCACGTCGACATTCAGGAGGAGAGACGTCTGCGCCTGCTGCGCGCGACCGATCTTCTCGACTCAGAACGGCAGGAGCGTTTCGACCGGTTCACCCGGCTCGCCTCCGCCGTGACGGGCTGTCCTATTGCCCTGATCTCGCTCGTCGATGCGGATCGTCAATGGTTCAAGTCGAAAATAGGCCTCGAGGTCGACGAGACGCCCCGCGAGGTGGCGTTTTGCGATCACACCATCCGCCAGCGGCTGCCGCTGGTCGTGACCGATGCCGCGGCCGATCCGCGCTTCGCCGACAATCCGCTCGTCACCGAGCCGCCGCACCTGCGCTTCTATGCCGGGGCGCCGCTGTGGCTGACGCCGGAACAGTGCATCGGCTCGCTCTGCGTGCTCGACACCGAGCCGCGCGACGGGCTGCCGGCCGACAAGCTCGACGCGCTGGTGGACCTCGCCTCCACCCTGGTGCGGGAGATCCGCGCCCGGATCGGCGCGCACGAGGATCTCGCCCGCCTCGCCGATCAGGAGGTGGTGATCGCGGAGCTCAAGCACCGCATGGGCAACATGTATTCCAACATCTCCGCCCTGATCCGGCATTCCGACGGCGCCGGGCCGCAGCGCGAGCACTTCGTGGAGGAGATCCAGCAGCGCATCGACATGATGGCTCATGCCCAGCGGCGGCTGGCCGAGCGCGACTTCCGCTCCGCCGATCTCGCCGGTCTGGTCTCCGACGCCGTGCGCGATTTCGGGGCGAAGGCCGGTGGTGGCGGCGGTGACCGCATCCGGCTCAAGGGCATCCCGGTGAACGTGAACGCGCGCGGCGCGATGTCGGTGGCGCTCATGATCAACGAGCTGGGCACCAACGCGCTCAAGCATGGCGCGCTGAGCCGCGACGGCGGCGAGATCGAGGTGGACTGGGGACCGGAGGGCGACCGGTTCGTGCTGAGCTGGACCGAGCACGGTGGCCGCACCGAACCGTCCAGCGACCGCCGCGGCTTCGGCTCGATCCTGCTGCGCCAGATCATTCCCCAGGACCTCTCGGGCGAGCTCGAGACCGGCTATGCGGACAGCGGGCTCTACTACCGCATCGCCATGGAGCCCGACCGCTTCCTCGTCTGACCGGCAGGCTGACAAGCCCCTGTCATCTCGTACAGGTAGAAACCATCGAAGCCTTCTACCGCCAGACGCATTTCCCGCAGGAGATCGTTTGCCCACGCTCCCGCGCCCGTTCCGCCGCATCGCCCTCGTGACGGACGCGGTGAACGGCGGCGCGCCCGGGGGGCGGCGGCCCTGCGGCAGATGGACTTCTTCGCGGCTCCAGCTCCCTACGGGCTCACCACCCGCGATCTGGGCGACGCGATGACCGCCTACATGGTCGAACTCCACAACGCCGCGAACCTGCAGACCAGCACGCCAGGCCCGGCGCAGATCGAGGCGTTGCGCGCCCGGGTCGAGGGAGCCAGCGGCAATCCGACCGATCCTGCTCCAGGCCGCCATGATCTCGGGTGCGAAGGACGCTGCGATGACACAGGCTCCGGCAGAGCAGCGCGACGCCGTCCGGCAGGCGACGATCCAGATGGGACGCGACATGTACGGCCTCGACCTGCGGCAGGCGACGCCGGGCCCCGACGGGCTCGCCCTGCGCTGAGATCCGGGTCCGCTTCCATCCGGGCTGCTCCGCAGTCGCCGCACCGAAAGGACACGGCCGGTTTTCGCGGCAAGCGTCCAGCCGCTGCCGGCGGAACCACAAGCACCAGACCGGCGACGCATATCAAGGGTGTGTATGGTGGGCGGTGACGGGCTCGAACCGCCGACCCATTCGGTGTAAACGAATTGCTCTACCAACTGAGCTAACCGCCCCTGCCTTGCGCTCTACTCCGCGACGGCGGGGCCTTCAACCCCGTTTTCGGACGCGTCCGACGTGGCGGACTTGCCCGGCATCAGGCGATAGACGGTCTGCGCGCCGGGCCGGTTCGGCACCTTCACGCGGACGCGGCCGAGCGCGGGGTGCTGCACGTCGCGGCCCTCGAGCAGTGCGGTGCGCATCTCGGCAAACGCCACGTCGAGCGTCGCGCGCACCTCGGCCTTGTTGCGGCCGGTCAGCTCCGCGACGCGCTCGACCAGTTCCCGTTTTCGCAGCATCGGCGGCGCGTCGGGCGTCTCGGGGGTCGCGGGCACGTCGTCGGGAAGGTCGGTCATGGGTGATCCTGTTCAGGTGCGTCCCCGCTTTCCCTCCATCGGCGGGCCCGTGTCAATCGCGCCGTCGCCGCCTGCCTTCAGATTGGCGATGGCCCGGTGCATCAGCGCGAGAAGCTGTTCGGCATCCCCGTCCGAGAAGCCCTTGGTCGCCCGCGCATTCTCCCGCCCCGCCGCTTCGGTGGCCGGGACGCGGAGCGCGCGGGCCTTCTGGGTCAGCAGGACGCGGCGGCGGCGTCCGTCCTCGGGGTCCGGCTCCCGTCGAATCAGCCCGTCCCGCTCCATCCGGTCGAGGGTCGCCGCCATCGTCGGCTGCTCGATGTCGAGCGCGCGGGCGAGCTCGGCCTGCGTCCGGCCATCCTGCTCCCACAGCTCCAGCAGCGCGGGGAAGACGCCGGGCGACAGGCCCAGCGGCGCGATCGCCTCGGCCAGCCGCTGGGCGAAGAGGCGGGCGAGGTGGTTCGTGACGTAACCGGCGGAGCTGCGTTTCGCGAAGGGCATGGGGTGGAGGCTAGACTTCCATAGCGTCCTATGCAAATATACATAGTATACTATGTTACAGGAGAGAGCATCATGACGATATTCCGTAACGCATTCGCCGGCGCCCTGATCGCCGCCAGCCCCGCCGCCGCGGACGTGACCCTGATCAACCTCTTCGAGGTGCCGCCGGTCCGGGAGGCCGAAACGCTGGAGGCGTGGGGCGCGGCGCGCACCTTCCTCAGTGGCGAACCGGGCTACATCGACACCACGCTGCACCGGGCACTGGATCGGGAGGCGCGCTATACCTTCATCAACGTGGCCCATTGGGAAAGCGCGGAGGATTTCACCCGCGCGATCCGGCGGATGCACGCGGCCGGGGTGTTCCCGCAGATCGAGGGCGTAGTGATCAACCCCGCGCTCTACCGCGCGATGGGGCGCGACGCAGCGGAGTGAGGGGCGTGTTGCGCCTCCCCCCCCGGATCCGGGGTCTTTCGGAGCGGTGTGCTGCGCGGTGCAGCGTGATCGAGAGGTGCTTCGGGGGGAAGCGGTCCCGGCGCTTCGGCCGGGATGGTAACTGAGAGACTTCAGGGCAAAGAAAGAGGCCCCGGAGCGGGATGCTCCAGGGCCTTTTGTCGTTTTGGGTCAGGCGCTTAGTGGGCGCCGAGGCCGGCACCGGCCTGCGGGCCTTCGGCGCGGGAGGCGACGAGTTCCGCTGCCTCGTCCCACTCGGTGGGCTCGGGCAAGCGCGTGAGCGCCGTCTTCAGCACCTCGGTCACGTTGGAGACCGGGATGATGTCCATCCCGTCCTTCACGATGTCCGGGATGTCGGCGAGGTCCTTGGCGTTGTCCTTGGGGATCAGCACCGTCTTGATGCCGCCCCTGAGGGCCGCCAGCAGCTTCTCCTTCAGTCCGCCGATCGGCAGCACGTTGCCGCGCAGCGTGACCTCGCCGGTCATCGCGACGTCCTTGCGCACCGGGATCTGCGTGAGCACGGAGACGATTGAGGTCACCATCGCGATGCCAGCACTCGGCCCGTCCTTGGGCGTCGCGCCCTCGGGCACGTGGACGTGGATGTCGAGCTTCTCGAACTCCGGCGGCTTCACGCCCAGCTCCACGGAACGGGAGCGGACGTAAGATGCCGCGGCGTCGATCGACTCCTTCATCACGTCGCCGAGCTTGCCGGTCGTCTTCATCCGGCCCTTGCCGGGCAGGCGCAGCGCCTCGATCGACAGCAGGTCGCCGCCCACCTCGGTCCAGGCGAGGCCGGTGGTGACACCCACCTGATCCTCCTCCTCGGCGAGGCCGAACTTGAACCGCTTCACACCCAGGAAGTCGGAGAGGTTGTCGGCGGTCACGACCACCTTCTCGGTCTCCTTCTTCACCAGGAGCGTCACGGCCTTGCGGCAGAGCTTGGCGAGTTCACGCTCGAGGTTCCGCACGCCCGCCTCGCGGGTATAGGTGCGGATGATCTCCAGCAATGCCTCGTCCTGCAGCTCGAACTCGCCCTTCTTCAGGCCATGGCCCTTCTGCTGCTTGGGCAGGAGGTGACGGCGCGCGATCTCGGCCTTCTCCTCCTCCGTGTAGCCGGCGAGGGTGATGATCTCCATCCGGTCGAGCAGCGGCCGCGGCATGTTGTAGGAGTTCGCCGTGGTCAGGAACATCACGTTCGAGAGGTCGTAGTCGACCTCCAGGTAATGGTCGTTGAACGTGGCGTTCTGCTCCGGATCGAGCACCTCGAGCATCGCGGAGGCGGGATCGCCGCGGAAGTCCTGACCCATCTTGTCGATCTCGTCGAGCAGGATGAGCGGGTTCGTGGTCTTCGCCTTCTTCATCGACTGGATGATCTTGCCGGGCATGGAGCCGATATAGGTCCGGCGGTGGCCGCGGATCTCGGACTCGTCGCGCACGCCGCCCAGCGAGATGCGGATGAACTCACGGCCCGTGGCCTTCGCCACCGACTTACCCAGCGAGGTCTTGCCGACGCCCGGCGGGCCGACGAGGCAGAGGATGGGGCCGCGCAGCTTCGACGAGCGCTGCTGGACCGCGAGATACTCGACGATCCGCTCCTTCACCTTCTCCAGCCCGTAATGGTCGGCGTTCAGGATGTCCTCGGCCCGGCCGAGATCCTTCTTCACGCGGGATTTCACGCCCCACGGGATCGACAGCATCCAGTCGAGATAGTTGCGCACGACCGTGGCTTCCGCGGACATGGGGCTCATGTTCCGCAGTTTCTTGAGCTCGGCCTCGGCCTTTTCGGCGGCCTCGGCCGACAGCTTGGTCGCGGCGATCTTTTCCTCGTACTCCGCGACGGCATCCTCGTTGGTGTCGCCGTCGCCGAGCTCCTTCTGGATCGCCTTCATCTGCTCGTTGAGGTAGTACTCGCGCTGCGTCCGCTCCATCTGGTTCTTGACGCGCGACTTGATCTTCTTCTCCACGCGCAGGACGGAGATCTCGCCCTGCATCAGGCCGAAGATCTTCTCCAGCCGCTCGCCGAGGTCAGCGGTTTCCAGAAGCTCCTGCTTTTCCTCGATCTTGGCACCCAGATGGCCCGCGACGGTGTCGGCGAGCTTGTGGGCCTCCGAGATCTCTCCGACGGCGGCCACGGCCTCGTCGGGGATGTTCTTGTTGAGCTTGGCGTAGCGCTCGAAATCCTGGGCGATGTTGCGGGTGAGCGCGTCCACGGCCTGCTGGTCGCGCACCGTCTCGTCGATCTCGGTCGCGTCGGCCTCGAAATAGGTGCCGTTGTCGCGGATCGCCTCGAGCCGCTGGCGCGTCTTGCCCTCGACCAGCACCTTCACGGTGCCGTCGGGCAGCTTGAGGAGTTGCAGGACGGAGGCGAGGACCCCGGTGGTGAAGATCGAACCGGTGGTCGGCTCGTCCTCACCCGGATCCTTCTGCGCGGCCAGCAGGATCTGCTTGCCATCGCTCATCACCGCCTCGAGGGCCTTCACGCTCCGCTCGCGCCCCACGAAGAGCGGCACGACCATGTGCGGGAACACGACGATATCGCGCAGCGGCAGGACAGGGAGCGTGATCTTGGTGGTCTCGGTCATGAGATATCCTTTCTCGCAGGAGGTCCCGCCCCGATGATCGGCAGCTCGGTCCTCCCCGTCTGGGGGGCTTAACGTGTGGACCGTTCACGAAGCGTTCAAGGGGGGCGCTTCGCGACTCGTTTCGATCCATGCTGGACGCGGCCCGTGGCAAGCACAAGGCCGCCCTGGAGCCCGAAGCGGGGCCGCGCCGTCGCGGGGCGCCTCCCGCGGTCGCGGGAGGGTGAACCGGGCCCGGACGCAGGAGGCGGCGCGTGGGCGCGAATCGGCATGGGGAAACAGGCCGTTACGGCCGCGGCCGGCTGTGCCTTGCCGCGGGCGTCGCGCTCGGCGGATCAGACCTGGTCGAAAATGCCACAGTGCCCGGCGCCGTGACGGGTGTGTCCTAGAGCCGCTCCATGTCCCCTTGGGCCCGGCGGGCGTGGAAGGCGGCGGCGAAGGCGTCGAGCGTGCCGGCGGCGATCGCGTCCCGCAGGCCCTGCATCAGCTCCTGGTAGTAGTGCAGGTTGTGCCAGGTCAGCAGCATGGAGGCGATGATCTCCTGCGACTTGTGCACGTGGTGGAGATAGGCGCGGGAGTAGTTCGTGCAGCAGGGGCAGGTGCAGTCGGGGTCGAGCGGGCGCGGATCCTCGGCGTGGCGTGCGTTCCTCAGGTTCACCTGCCCGAAGCGGGTCTGCGCCTGCCCCGTTCGGCCGGAGCGGGAGGGGAGAACGCAGTCGAACATGTCGATGCCGCGCTGCACGGCGCCCACGATGTCGTCGGGCTTGCCGACGCCCATCAGGTAGCGCGGTCTGTCCTCGGGCAGTTGGCCGGGTGCGTAGTCGAGGCAGCCGAACATCGCTTCCTGCCCCTCTCCCACGGCGAGGCCGCCAACCGCATAGCCGTCGAAGTCCATGCCGCGCAGGGCCTCGGCGCTCTCGGCGCGCAGGTCCTCCTCCAGCCCGCCCTGCTGGATGCCGAAGAGCGCGTGGCCGGGGCGGTCGCCGAACGCGTCGCGGCTGCGCTGGGCCCAGCGCATGGACAGACGCATACTCTCCTCGATCCGCTTGCGATCGGCGGGCAGCGCCGGGCATTCGTCGAAACACATCACGATGTCGGAGCCGAGGAGCTTCTGGATCTCCATCGAGCGCTCGGGGGAGAGGAAATGCTCCGACCCGTCGATATGCGATTTGAAGCGCACGCCCTCCTCGGTGAGCTTCCTCAGATCGCTCAGGCTCATCACCTGGAAGCCGCCGGAATCGGTGAGGATCGGGCGGTCCCAGTTCATGAAGCGGTGCAGGCCGCCGAGCTTCGCAACCCGCTCCGCCCCGGGCCGCAGCATCAGGTGGTAGGTGTTGCCGAGCAGGATGTCCGCCCCGGTCGCTCGCACGTTTTCGGGCAGCATCGCCTTCACCGTGGCGGCGGTGCCCACCGGCATGAAGGCCGGCGTGCGGATCTCGCCGCGCGGTGTCGTGATGGCGCCGGTGCGCGCCTTGCCGTCGGTGGCGGCGACGTGGAAGCTGAAACGGGTCATGGGCTCTCCGTAGCGGACGCCGCCAGATGCCGCGCCGCGCGCCGGACGTCAACTCGGCCCGTCATCTTCGCCGTCATCTTCGCCGTCTTCTTATTGCGCCAAGTATCCCCGCCGGAGGCGCAGATCTGCCGTCCGCGCAGCCGATGGGATCGGAGGTCGTCCTCGGGCGCGGCCCGAGGATCCCGCCGACAACGGACCCTCCGGTCGAGCCGGAGCGTGACAGCCAACCATGGTCGCCTTTACGCCCTGCCGCGCTTTCCCTATATCTTCCGTCAGGAATTAGGACCCGGAGCGCATCGCATGAATGCCGAAGCCCCGATGGAGGGTGCCCCCCTCATCAAGCCGTCGACGACCGATCATCCGCTCTACGACAACGTCGTGGAGGCATGCCGGACCGTGCACGATCCGGAAATCCCGGTGAACATCTACGATCTGGGCCTCGTCTACACGATCGACATCTCCCCGGAGGGCCATGTCGAGATCCTGATGACGCTGACGGCCCCCGGCTGCCCCGTGGCCGGCGAGATGCCGGGCTGGGTGGCCGAGGCGGTGGAGCCGCTGCCGGGCATCCAGACCGTCAACGTCCAGCTCGTCTGGGAGCCGCCCTGGGGCATGGAGATGCTCAGCGACGAGGCGCGGCTCGAACTGGGCTTCATGTAATCCTGCTCACTCGACCCGCGTCAGCTCGAAGGGGCCGTCGGGCGTGAGGACGCGGATGCCCGGATCGGCGGGCTCAAAGGCCACGACACGGTCCGTACCGCCACCCTCGCAGCCGGTGAGCTCGACGCGGACCGACGTTCCCTCCTCCTGAACCGAGGCCAGCGCGCAGGCGCCGCGCGACCAGATGAGGGCGTCGCGCCCCAGCACCCAGTCCGGCGCATCCGCGGCCGGATCAATGGCCCAGGCGCCGAGGAAGGGGGTGAGCGGACCCTCGGGGATCTCCATCTCGATCTCGGCCTCGGTCTGCTCTTCCAGTGCTGCCAGGCGCGCCTCGGCCTCCTGCGCTGCCAGTTCGGCGCGGCGGGCGGCGCGCAGGGCGGCCGCGGTGGCGCGGTCGGCGCGGGCCACCGCGAGGCTCGCCTCGGCCTCGGCCCGCAGGGCGCGGACCTGGGCCGCGATCTCACGCCGGGCGGCCGCGATCTCCTCCCCTTCGGCGCGGGCGGCGGACAGGGCGGCCGCCTCGGCATCGGTCAGCGGCGCGGTCTCCTCCGCGCCCGCGACCTCGGCGGGCAGTTCGTCGCCGAGGCCGGCATCGAGGGCCGCGGTATTCTCGCCGCCGGTCTCCTCCTCGTCCTCCCAACAGCCCGCGAGGGCGATCAGGGCCAAGGTCGCAATCAGGGTGGTCGAGCGCATCGGTGCCTCCTGTTCCGGTCAGGAGCCTCAACGCACGGGGGCGGGCGCGGGTTCACGCGGCGGCGATGTCGCTTCCGTGCGCCGGAGAGGCGGAATCCTCCGAAGCGGGCGCGCCGGGCCGTCTAGATTGCCTCCACCGTATGAATTGGAGGACCAGGATGGGCGAGGTGATGCGCGAGGGACGCCGCGGGCGGCGCGGCGGCGGCGGGGCCGCACGGCGGGCGGAACGCTCCGCCCCGCGTATCGAGGCCGCGCGCTACATCACGCGCAACATCCCCGATTTCGAGATCCTGACGCCCGAAGCGCTGGAGATCATCGAGGCGAACGCCGAGACGGTGCTGGAGGAGATCGGCGTCACCTTCTCCGACAACCCCGCCGCGCTGGAGCGCTGGCGGCAGGCGGGCGCCGACGTGCAGGGCGATCGGGTCCACATCCCGCGGGGGCTGGCCCGAAAGCTCTGCGCCACCGCGCCGTCGCAATTCACGCAGCATGCCCGCAATCCGGAGCGGAACGTGGCGATCGGCGGGCGCAACCTGGTGCTCGCCCCGGTCTACGGCCCGCCCTTCGTGCGCGATCTCGACGGGGTGCGGCGCTATGCGACGATCGAGGATTTCCGGACCTTCGTGAAGCTCGGCTACCTGTCGAAATGGGTGCACCATTCGGGCGGGACGCTGTGCGAGCCGACGGATGTCGCGGTGAACAAGCGGCATCTCGACATGCTGATGGCGCACATGACGCTGAGCGACAAGCCGTTCATGGGCGCCGTCACCGAACCGTCCCGCGCGCGCGACAGCGTGGAGATGTGCGAGATCCTGTTCGGTGAGGCCGCGACGCAGGCGCCGCACATGACCTCGCTGATCAACATCAATTCGCCGCTCACCTTCGACGCGGTGATGATGGGGGCGCTGGAGGTTTATGCCGAGGCCATGCAGGCCTGCATCATCTCCCCCTTCATCGTGGGCGGGGCCATGGCGCCGGTCAGCGTGGCGGGCACGCTGACGCAGGTGCTGGCCGAGGCGCTGGCCGGGATCGCCTATTCCCAGCTCGTACGGCCGGGCGCGCCGGTGATCTTCGGTGCGTTCGTCACCTCGATCGACATGAATTCGGGTGCGCCGACCTTCGGCACGCCCGAGGCGTCGAAGATCCTGTGGGGCGCGGGCCAGCTCGCCCGGCGGCTGGGCCTGCCCTTCCGCTCAGGCGGCGGGCTCACGGGGGCGAAGCTGCCGGATGCGCAGGCGGGCTACGAGACGGCGAACACGCTGAATGCCGCGCTGACCGGTGGCGTGAACTTCATGCTGCATTCCTGCGGCTGGCTGGAGGGTGGCCTCGTCGCGAGCTTCGAGAAGTTCGTGATGGATGCCGACCAGCTCGGCGTGCTGCATTCGATGGCCGCGGGCGTCGATGTCTCCGAGAACGGCCAGGCGATGGATGCGATCCGCGAGGTGGGGCCCGGCGGGCACTATCTGGGGTGCGCCCACACGCAGGCGAATTTCAAGGAGGCGTTCTGGCGTTCCAGCCTGCTCGACTACCGGCCCTACGAAACCTGGGCCGATGACGGCGCGCCCGATACGCAGGCGCTCGCCGCCAACCGGGTGCGCAGGATGCTCGACGAGTATGTAGCGCCTGAGATGGATCCGGGCGTGGCCGAGGCGCTGGCCGACTACGTGGCGCGGCGCAAGGCGGCGGAGCCCGACGCCTTCGCCTGAGCCTCCGCCCGGGCGCGCGCGATCAGCGCGCCCAGCACCCGGACGTGGCGCAGCGGCGAATAGGCCGCGGACCCTGCCCGGCGCTCGGCATCGAGCTGCGCCTCCTCCTCCACCAGCAGGGGCGACCTGAGCGGCGGTGCCGCGGCGACCCGGCGGGCAGCACCCACAAGCGTGCGCGGACGGCGGAGCGTGGCGAGGTAGTCGGCGAGATCGGACATGGCGGCTTCCTGGTGATGTCGTGAGAACCACCGGAGCCTCGCCGCAAGCGCGGGGGTGTTGCGTGCAGCGGCGTCGCAGCGCGCGCCGATAACCTTGGTTAACGCTTTGGTAGGATTCGCCGGATTAACGTTTCCCTACCGACGCTATTTTCAGCATCACACTATTCGGTTTGATCCTTTGTCCATGTCATCCTTTCCCACCGGTTCGCGCCGGCCCGCGGGGTCCCGCCCCGCGACCCGCTACCATCGCTACCTCGCCCATGTCGGCCTGTCGGTGCCGCTGCGCAGGCTGGCGCGGTGGCTGGGACATCACCCCTCGACGCTCGCCCGCGCCATTTCTCGGGTCGAGGTTCTAAGGGAGGATCGTCTGCTCGATCACGCACTCGATCGGGCGGCGGCGCGGCTGCCGGACAGGCAGGGGACGCAGGGTCTGCCGCTCGAGGAGATTTTCCCAATGGTCCATCAGGCGCTTTCCCCCGACACTCTCACCGACGCGCAGGTCGAGCGCGAAGCCCGGCGTATCCTGCGGCGGCTGAGCGAGAGCATGGCATTTCTGGCCGTGACCTCCGGCCTCGACAAGGCGGTGGTCTTCCGCACCGCCTCAGGCCGCATGACCCGGATCGCGACCTGCCCGGTCGAGATCGCCGAAGCCTTCCGCCTGCGCGACTGGATCGCGGTGGAGACGAAGGGGCGTGTCATGCGCTACGCGATCACCTCTGCCGGTCGCGCCGCGCTGAAACGGTTGCTGGCGGGCGACGCGGCGGCGAAACGCGAGCGGCGCGAGGGCGACAGCCCCTTCGCGGCGCAGCACCGCGACGAGGCCCCGCGCGAGGTGATGGAGGCGGACGGGACCACCCGCACGCTGACCGTGAACCTCGCCGAAAGCCCGCTCGCAGCCCTTGCCCGGCGCAGGGGGCCGGACGGCCGGCCCTTCCTGAGCGGGGAGGAGCTGGAGGCGGGCGAGCGCCTGCGCGAGACCTTCGAGCGCGCGCAGATGGGCCCGCGGGTGGGTCAGAACTGGGACCGGTTCCTCGTGCCCGCGGACGGCGTGCTGCCCGGCGGCGACGGCCTTGCCGGACCGCAGGATTCGCGCGACCGGGTGACTGCGGCGCTGGCCGCACTTGGCCCGGGGCTCGGCGACATCGTCCTGCGCTGCTGCTGCTTCCTGGAGGGGCTGGAGGCCGCGGAAAAGCGGCTCGGCTGGTCGGCGCGCTCGGGCAAGGTGGTGCTCAAGATCGCGCTCGGGCGCCTTGCCCGGCATTACGGCATCGCCCGCGCCGCGGCCTGACGTACGGGGCATTTGCGCCGCAACACGCTTCGCGGTAATGTTGCGGCGCACCATCGCCGAGGGAGAGTTCTACATGATGATGGGTATTCCCGCCGTTCTTCTGCCCCGTGAAGGGGAGACGCTCGTCGATTACTGGGTCAGCTTCTCACCGGCCGCCCCGCTCTTCGGCATCGACTGGCGGTTCGAGGACATGATGTGGGGTGCTGTGTCCCCCCAGGTCTTCGCCCCGACGCGAGAGAGCGCGACGGTCCTGACCGAAGGCCATATCGAGGATGCGGAGTTCGAGGACGTGACGGAGGCCGTCGGCGCCGCGGACGAGGCTGCGGCCGCCCCGGCTCCGGCCGCGGACGACGACCTCACCCGGATGCGGGGCGTGGGTCCGAAGCTCGCCGCCGAACTCCACGAGATGGGCCTGACGAGCTTCGCCCAGATCGCGGAGCTGACGGAGGAGAACCTCCAGCAGATCAGCAACCGCCTGACCGCCTTCAAGGATCGCCCGATGCGCGACGACTGGATCGGCCAGGCCCGCAGCCTGATGGGCGGCCACGCCTGATTTGTAGCTGTCTCGGCTAGTGCTGGTGCCTTGAACAGAGCGGCCCCGGATCGGGGTCCGGGGCGGTTGGTCTTGTTGATACCGTCCCGGCCGCAGCGCCGGGACCTTTTGCTGCTGGGACGCTGAGACCGAGGGCGCGGCGCCCTGCATTGGGCGGCCCCGGATCGGGGTCCGGGGCGGTGCACCTTTGACCTCTCTACCCGGCCGCGGCGACGATCTGGCCGAAATCGGCGGCTTTCAGTGACGCGCCGCCGACGAGGCCGCCGTTCACGTTCTCGACCCCGAAGATCTCCGCCGCGTTGCCCGGTTTCACCGAGCCGCCGTAGAGGAGGCGGACGAGGGCCGCCTCGGCCTCAGGCATGTGCTTCGCCAAATCGCTGCGCAGTGCGTCGTGGACCTCCGTGATGTCGGAAAGCTCGGGCATGCGGCCGGTGCCGATGGCCCAGACGGGCTCGTAAGCGATCACGACGCTCGCGCCGAGCGAGCCCTCGGGCAGCGAGCCGGCGAGCTGGCCCAGCACGACATCGAGGGTTCGGCCCGCGTCCCGCTCCGCCTCGGTCTCGCCCACGCAGATGATGGCGGTGAGGCCGGCGCGGATCGCGGCCTCGGCCTTGGCGCGGACGGTGGCGTCGTCCTCGCCGTGGTCGGCGCGGCGCTCGGAATGGCCGACGATGACGGCGGTGCCGCCTGCATCCGCGATCATCTCCGCCGCGATGTCGCCGGTATGCGCGCCGGAGGCCGCCGCGTGGCAGTCCTGCCCGCCCACCGCGACCGACGTGCCCGCGGCGACCTCGGCCATGGGGGCCAGCAGCGTCGCGGGCGGGCAGATCAGCACGTCGCAGGCGGGCGTCGGGTGCATCTGGGCGAGCGTCGTCACCTCGGACAACGCGGCGCGGAGCCCGTTCATCTTCCAGTTTCCGGCGACGAGGGGGCGGATGGCGGGCATGGCGGCGCTCCTGTGCTTGGTGGACCGCCGCCTGTGTAACCCGGTTGTTATGGCAGAACAAACTCCACGCGGCGGTTGAGCGACAGCTCCTCGCGGCGGGTGATGCCCTCGGGCAGGCGCTCGGGCGTCAGGGGCTGGGTCTCACCGCGGCCGACGACCTCAAGCGTCGTTTCGGGCACCCCGGCGGTGACCAGCCAGTCGCGCACCGCTTCGGCCCGCTGGACGGAGAGGATGAGGTTGAAGTCGGCGGGGCCGATCACGTCGGTATGCCCCTCGATCACAACGCCCTCCATGCCCGAGAGCACTTCGGCGACGGCGGAGAGGGTCGCCTCGGCCTCGGGCCGGATCGCGGCCTCGCCGAAGCTGAAGAGGACGTCGGAGAGCATCACCATGATCTCCTCACCTTGCGCGTTGGTCTCCAGCGCGAGGTTGGGAGTGTCGGAGACGACGTCCTGGATGGCCAACGCGATCGTCTCGGTCGGCGCAGCTTCGGCGGAGGCGGCAGGCGGCAGCAGCACGTCGGGCGGCGGCGTCTGGTCGACGACCTGTGCGAGGGCCGCCACGGGGCAGAGACAGAGGAGCGCTAGGAGGGTGCGGTGCATGACGTTCTCCGGGGGGTGAGAATGTTTGGTTCCGGCACTATGGCCATCCCGCCCGGCGTTACAAACACTTCAAAAGCGATTTTCCGCCGATCCATGCAACCTGTGGCTGAGCGTCACATTCCTGCAAACTTGATCGACTCGCCGCAGCCGCAGGCCTCGGTCACGTTCGGGTTGTTGAACTCGAACCCGCTCTCCAGAAGCGCTGTCTTATAGTCGATCTCGGTCCCGAAGAGGAACATCTGCGCCATGGGCGCGATCATGACGCGGGCACCGTCCTGCTCGACCACCTCGTCATGGGGGTCGATCTCGTCCACGTAGTCCATGGTGTATTCCATGCCCGCGCAGCCGCCCTTCTTGACGCCGACGCGCAGGCCCTTGGTCCCGCCATGCTCCATGAGCTTGCGGATCTGCGCGGCGGCGCGGTCGGTCATGGTCACGGCCTGTTTGCCGGGGATGGCGAACATCGGAGCACTCCTCGAATACCTGAGCGGAAAGATAAGATGCTCCGGCCCGGACCTCAAGCGGCGAGGCGGTCGAGGAGACCCTGCGTCGCGAGGCCGACGAGGATCGCCCAGGCAAAGCTGACGAGGGTGCCGACGATCACGTATTCCGCCTGCCGCTTGTCATGGGTCGCCTCGAAGCGGAGCACGGACTTCGCCGCGATCAGGAAGCCGATGGCGGCGAACTGGGTCTGCAGGACGAGCACGAAGATCAGCAGGCGTTCGGCGAGGCCGATGTATGTGCCGCCGTCCTTGAGGCCCGTTGACGGCCCCTCCCACCCCGTATCGCCCGCGATCAGGTCGTCCATGAAGGCGCCGATGCCGAACCGGCCCATCTGGAGGGCCGCGATCAGGCCCGCGGCGACGGCCATGACCGGCAGCGCCTCCTGAACGGGCCACGACCAGAGGTCCGGCAGCACCAGGGCGAGCCCGCCGATCACCGCGAGATGCGCCACCTGGTCGAGCGCGAAGCCGCGCCATCCACCGCCGAAGCGCAGCTTGAGCATATCGATCGCCAGATGCGTTCCGCCCAGGATCAGGAGGGCGAAGATCGGCACCGTGCCCAGCGCCAGTGCGGCGAGCAGGACGTGGGTCGCCACATGGGCCAGCAGCATCAGCGGCTCGCGCTTGCGGCGGATCATGACGCCCGGCTGCATCAGGAAGTCGCCGACCATGTGGGCGAAGAGCAGCGGGACGAGGGTTTCGATCATCGGTGGCCTGCATGTCTGCAGCCTTGAGCGGCTGCTTTCCGGTTTGCAGCCTCTGGAGGCTGCTTTCGCATTAACAACCGAATTCGGTTGTAAATCATTTTACAAATGAATCGCGTTGTTCAATAGCTCGTAACAGATGCTCCATCGCCTCGAATTCGGCGCGCACGAGGTGGGCCGTGACGGCCTGCTGCCGGACGGGGGGGCTCATACGCTCTGCAATCGTCGCGTGATCCGGCGCGTCCGGCTGTAGCGAATGGCACAGAACCCGGGCCTGCGCCTGCGTCCAACGCTGCGACACTCCGTCGGCGAGGGCCATGGCGGCGGAGGTGAGGGCGGGGTCGGGATCGCCCGCGCGCAGCATGTCGAGCCACGGACGGCGGCGCATCCTGTCGAGGCGGGTGCCCGCGGCGCGGATCAGCTCGCCTCCGGTCCGGGCGACGTCGGCGCCGTCCCAGGGCTCGAAGCGGCCGGTGGCGATGACGATGCGGGTGCGGAAATCGCGGTCCACTGCCGTCAGCCGCGCGCGGATGTAGAAGGCCGCGCGCACGGCATAGAGCGGATCGCCGAGGCCCAGTTGCCAGCCGTCGCCGCGCACGCGCGACAGCGGTGTGGTCCGCGGCGCGGGATCCCACTTGGCGAGGTCGGCCACGGCGGCCTCCATCACCTCGAACAGGCGGTCGAGGGCGCCGGGCGGCAGCTTGCCGGAGCGCAGGACGTCTCCGGTCAGGACGGCGTGGACGGGATCGGGCAAGGAGGGCCTCCGCGGAACTGCGCGAACTCTAGGCCGCGGGGGCTACGCCGGTCCAGTCGCGCCGCGACAGGATGTCCGCCAGCATGTCGAGGGCGGCGCGGATCGGCGGCTCGAACCGGGCCTCGTGGTGGCAGACGAGCCACTCGTCGCGGGTCAGCTCCTCGATCGCGTCCGAAAGGCGGATGAGCCCGGGCCGCGTCTCGCCGACGAACATGGGCAGGACGACACGGCCCAGACCCGCCTCGGCCATGATCATGCGCAGTTGCGGATCGTTGGCGGTGGTCACGACCTTGTCGCCGTAGTTCTGCAAGACCCAGGCCTCGGAAGGCAGCGGCGCGGTCTCGAAACTGCCGCCGATCCAGCCGGTGACCTCCTCGGATGTCGCATAGACCGCGTGTTCGATGACCCCGGTGCGCCGTCCGGCGAGCCAGGGCTGCTCGGGGCGGCGGTTGCGGATGCCGATGTCGATCTCGCGCCGGGCGATGTCCATGTCGCGGTTGCAGTGCACGAACTCGGGCACCCAGCCCCCGCCAGGCTGCCACACGCGGGAGAGATCCTCGGCCAGGCGCAGCCCGGTCCAGGTGCCGGCGGAGATGCGGACGCGGACGGGGCGGATGCCCTCCGCCTGCCAGGTCGCGATCTCGGCCGCCACCGCCTCCATCCGCCGGGCCCGGTCGAGCAGCGCGCGGCCATCCGCCGTGACGGTGTAGCCCTGCGCGCCATGGAGGAAGAGCCGGCGGCCGCTGCGCCGCTCGAACGCCTTCATCCGGCGGCTGAGGGTGGCGACGGAGCATCCGGCCTCCTCCGCCGCGCGGGTGAGGCTGCCGGCGCGGGCGACGGCGGAGAAGAGGGCGATGTCGTCCCAGGCGAGAGCGTTTTGCATGAATGCAAAGGTACTCGCGTCCCTGGCCATGGGCAAGCGGCATGGCGATGCGCATCTTGGGGGTATTCAGATCGGAGTGAGACCAATGATGCCTGTCATCCAGCCGCTGCGGCTCCCGCCGCGGCAACAGACGAGCTATGCCGAGGAGCGGGCGCTCTTTGCAGAACTGGAACGGACGGCGCGGGCCGCGCGGCGTCGCTTTTTCTGGAACGGACTGTTGCGCCTGTTTGGCCGCGCAAGACTGTTGCAGGATCCGGCCGGACGCGAAACAATGTGTCGTGTGCTACCGGAACCGCCTGATCGATCGCCTCGACGTGCTGGCCTCCTGCGGGCCCGATGAAGCGGGCTGGGCGCAGGCGACCGAACGCCTGCGCGATTACGGCGTATCCGCCATCAACATGGGCGAGATCGACGCGCGCAGCGGGGAAATCCTGTGGATGCGCTCAACCATGTCCGCGGACTGGACCGCAACCTACGTGCGGGAGGGTTTCGCCCGCCACGATCCCATCGTCCGCCATGCCCGGCGCAGTACCGACATCATCGCGCAGGACATCCTCGACGCGAGCGGGCCCCCGCCGCTGCGCGACATCTACGACAGCGTCCGGGGTGAGGGGCATCTGTCCACCTACGGTCGCGCCTCCCGCACCGCGCGGAGCGACGTGCGCTGCGTGGTCAACATCGCTTCCGACCGGCCGTTGGGCGAGCTGCTGGCGGAGGACGGAGATCCGTTGCTGCGATTGACGCTGTCGCTCCTGACCGAGCGGTTCGGGCGGGCGCGGTTCGGCGACATCTTCCGGCGGCGGACACGTCCGCTCACCGCGCGCGAGCGGACGATCCTCCGGCTCATGGGCGAGGGACTGCGCAACGACCGGATCGCTGAGCGCTGCGGCATCGCGGAGGTGACGGTGCGGATGCACATAAGCGCCGCGCGCCGCAAGCTGGGTGCGGCCACGCGCGAGCAGGCGCTGGCCATCGCGCTGACGCACGGTCTGATCGACCTGTGACCTCCTATCGGTTTCGACAGGTTGCCCGGACGGGGGTGCGGACGCTCTAGTGGAATTGTCGTGCACGCCGCATGCCTGTGCTACCGAACGGCGGTCGTGCATCGGCACTCGTGGGAAGCCGGGCCGTGTCCAAGCCCCTGGATATGGCATGGAACGGGGCGGCGGCATGTCTCGGCCGCCGTCCCGACTCCGATAGCATCCCCACGGGCGGTGCACCTCGATCAGGCGACCGCGCCCTGCCCCACCGTCCGCCGCGTGAAGAGGGCGGCCGCCAGCGCCGCCGTGCAGATGCCTATGAGCAGGAGCGCGAGACCCGCCCGCTCGGCAAGGAGGCCCGGCACGGCCCCCGCCACCGCCGTGACCGCAGCGCCGACGAGCACGTTGAGCGCACTGACAAGGCTCGCGGCGCTGCCCGCGAGGTCGGGGCGCACCGACATCGCGCCCGAATAGGCAGCCGGCAGCGTCAGCCCGTTCCCGATTCCGATGGCCGCGAAGCAGGCGAGATAGGCCGGCAGCGGCACGCCCGTCAGCGCGAGGGCAAGCGCGAGCAGCATGCCGCCCAGCGCGATGAACCTGCCCAGCAGGATTAGCCGCGGTCCCGGCAGCTGCCGCGCCAGCCGCGTGGTGGCACCACTTCCCAGGATGTAACCCACCGGCGTGACGGCGAGCACGAGGCCAACGGCGCCCTGCGACAGGCCCTCGGCCGCGCCCAGCGCCGGGGCGCCCAGCATCACCACAAAGACACAGGACAGCGACAGCGCGCTGGTGACCGCATAGCCCCAGAAGCGCCCGTCGCCGAGCAGCCGCGGATAGTCCGCCATCTGCGCCCTGAGCGGCCGGCCGCGGCTGGCATTGGTCTCCCCCAGATCGGCCCAGACGATGAGCAGGAGCGCGAAACCCAGCGTGGCGTAGAGCGCGAAGGAGGCGCGCCAGCCGAAGGCCTCGCCCAGCAGGCCGCCGACGAGGGGCGCCACCATGGGACCTAGCGCCATGGCCATGCCGATCAGCCCGATCCGGCGCGCGGCCTCCCGCTCCGGTACCGTGTCGCGCACCACGGCCATCGAGAGCGCCGCGCCCGACGCGACGGCCGCCTGGAACACGCGCCAGAACAGGAAGCTCTCGATGCTGTCGGCGCGCAGGCATCCGACGGAGGCGACGGAGAATACCGCGAGCCCGCCGAGGATCACCGGACGGCGGCCGTAGCGGTCGGAGAGCGGCCCGGCGAGGAGCTGCACCACCGCCGTCACCAGGAAATAGCCGCTCAGCGACAGGCTGACGGTAGTGTAGCTGGTCCCGAACTCCGCCGCGATGGCGGGCAGGCCAGGCAGGAAGAGGTTGAGCGTCACGACCGACAGCGCGGTCGCGAAGATCAGCGTGATCAGGTGCGGCGGTGAGGTTGCAGGGCGAAGCACGGCAGCAATCCGGTTGGGCCCGTCGCGCCTATCACGGGCGGGCCGCCGGGGCTAGGGCCGCGCGACCGCGTTGCGGAAGACCCGACAGATGTATTCGCCTGTCCGGCGCGAAGTGGACGCGGTTACAAGGGTGATCGGCCAGATGGTGGAGCGCGGCTCGTCGTCGAGCACGGGCAGCCGGTAGTAGGCGTATTTCGGGTCGTCCGTCGGCAGCATCCAGCGGCCGCCCAGCGCCTTGCGGAAGACCTCGCCGACATGGATGGCATAGAGGTTGACCTCTGCCGCGGCCCGGTGCGCCCTGGAATGGTCGAGGAAGGCGTTGGGGGCTGCGATGGCGTCGAGGCTCGCGCCGCTGTCATCGAGCCGGGAGGTCGGGCCGCACGCTTGGAAGCAGTTCGTCGAGACCATGGCTCGCATGGCGAGCCGGTGCCGCTCCTGCGCCGCGATATCCTCGGCCTGCTTGGTTCGTCTCCGGGAATGGGCAGGACGGCGGACCGCCCTGCCCTTCGGGTCCTACTCCAGACCCATGCAGTTGGCGTAGAACGTCGTCGTCGCCGGCCAGTCGGAGAAGATGCCCGCGACGCCCACATCCTGGGCCAGCACGTGGATGAGCTCCATCATCACGCCGTCATTGCGCTCCACCGCCGCGTCCGCGATCGACTGGTAGTACCAGCCGCCGCCGGTGCCCAGGGGACCCGAGCGCTCGATCGTCCAGGTGATGATGTCGAGACCGGCGGCCTGCGCCTCCTCGGCATAGACGGACGGGACGATCTCGCCCGCATCGTCCAGGGTCACCAGCATCCAGGTCGGCGGCGCGATGTACTGGACGCCCATCTCGGCGAGCTCGGCCATCGTGGGCCGGAAGGTGGAGGCGTCCATCGGGTCGATCAGGCCCTCATCCTCGTCCTCCGCCTCGTAGCGGTCGTCGAGATACACGGCCTGCGCGCCGAAATCGGGCTCGTTCTCGATCCAGTAGAGCACGTCGTCGAGGTTGAAGGACTGCAGCCACACGCGGGAGGGATCGATGCCCGCCGCCTTGTATTCGTCCACCAGCTTCTGGGCGTAGTCCTCCTGCGAGAACCCGTTGAACGGCATCTCGACGGAGGGCGACTTGAGCTCCGGCGTGAAATCGGCGCCGAGGCTGTCGAAGAGTTCGATGGACTCCGCATGGGTCATGAGCGTGCCGGTGGTCGCGGCGTAGAGGTCGGTGCGCCAGCCGGCGGTGCCGTCCATGTACTCCTCGACCGTGGTGCCGGCGGCGTTCGCGGCGTCCATCTTGCCTTCGAGCGTCCGGTACTCGGCCAGCGTGATCTCGGACGTGCGGCACTCGGCCACCGCTTCCGTGTCGCCGGAGGCCGGGGTGAACGGCGTCACGCAGGTCTCCGCCAGATCGCTGGCCAGGATGTTGGTCGTGGTGTGCAGGTCGTTCTGCGCGTGGCGGCAGACCAGCTCCAGATCCTCGGTGAAGGTCACGTCGCATTCCAGGATGCCGGCACCCATGCGCGCGGCGGCGACGTTCGACTCGACCGTATGCTCGGGGAACTGCATCGGCGCACCGCGGTGACCGATGGAGAAGGAAGAGGTTTCCCACGGGCCTTCGCAGGCCTGAAGCTGGGACTTCAGCTCGCCGTCGCGCATCTGGTCGACCAGGAAATAGGGACGCGGGCCGAGATCGACGGACTGGGCCAGGGCGGCACCGGCGAACAGCGTTGCGAGTGCTGTCCCCCGAAGAAGATGCGTCGTCATGATGTTACCTCGCTCTGTTGGGGGGCGTTATTTGACGCGAGGCACTCTCGTCGGCACACGTGACAGTTGAAAGACGCTTTCATGACGCAAATTCCTCCGATCGTTAGCGATTTGGTGACAATTCGCACCAAACCTGACGCCACGTCACGATACCACGGTTACAGCTTCCGCCCCCCACGGAGTACACCCCATGATGCGTCTTGCCGTCCTCCTCCTCTTCTCCTGCTACGTCCTGATCGGTCTGTTCGTCCTGTCCATCGCACCGTCCTCGCTGGGCGCGCCGTTCTTCCTCGGCTGTCTTGCGATCGGCGCGGCAGTGGTCTGGCGCATGTCGGGGCGCCTTTCCTCGGCCTGAGCGCCGCTTGCCAGAAGCCGCCTTCTGGCGTAACGGGCGGTCATGACCGAACAGAGCCATGACCGCCTCCTCATCGTGGATTTCGGCTCCCAGGTGACGCAGCTCATCGCGCGTCGCCTGCGCGAGGCCCGGATCTACTGCGAAATCCATCCGTTCCAGAAGGTGACGGATGCGTTTCTGGCCGACTTCGCACCGAAGGCGGTGATCCTGTCGGGCGGCCCCGCCAGCGTGACGGAGGCGGGCAGCCCGCGCGCGGCGGAGGGTGTCTTCGCGGCCGGCGTGCCGGTGCTGGGCATCTGCTACGGCCAGCAGGTGATGATGGAGCAGCTCGGCGGCCGCGTGGAGGCGGGGCACGAGCGCGAGTTCGGCCGCGCCTATGTCGAGCCCACCGGCGGGCATGGCGAGGACGCGATGTTCACGGGCCTGTTCTCCACCGGTCGTGAGGAGGTCTGGATGAGCCACGGCGACCGGGTGACCGCACTCGCCCCCGGCTTCGAGGTGATCGGCGCGTCCCCGAACGCGCCCTACGCGATCACCGCGGACCCGGCGCGGAAGTTCTACGCGGTGCAGTTCCATCCGGAAGTGCATCACACGGTCAACGGCGCGCGGCTCCTGAAGAACTTCACCGATCTCGCGGGCTTCTCGGGCGACTGGACCATGGGCGCCTACCGCGAGGAGGCGATCCGCCAGATCCGCGAGCAGGTCGGCTCCGAAAAGGTGATCTGCGGGCTGTCGGGCGGCGTGGACTCCTCCGTCGCCGCGGTGCTGATCCACGAGGCGATCGGCGACCAGCTCACCTGCGTCTTCGTCGATACCGGCATGATGCGGCAGGGTGAGGCGGAGGAGGTCGTGACGCTCTTCCGCGACCACTACAACATCCCGCTGATCCACGCGGACGAGGCGGACCTGTTCCTCGACGCGCTCGACGGCGTCACGGATCCGGAGGTGAAACGCAAGACGATCGGCAAGCTCTTCATCGACGTGTTCGAGAAGCATGCGACATCCGTCGGCGGGGCGAAGTTCCTGGCGCAGGGTACGCTCTATCCGGACGTGATCGAGAGCGTCAGCTTCACCGGCGGCCCGTCCGTCACGATCAAGTCGCACCACAACGTGGGCGGCCTGCCCGAACGGATGGACATGGCGCTGGTCGAGCCGCTGCGCGAGCTCTTCAAGGACGAGGTCCGCGCCCTGGGTCGCGAACTGGGCCTGCCGGACGCCTTCGTCGGCCGGCATCCGTTCCCCGGCCCCGGCCTCGCGATCCGCTGCCCGGGGGAGATCACGCGGGACAAGCTCGCGATCCTGCGGAAGGCCGACGCGGTCTACCTCGACCAGATCCGCAAGCACGGCCTCTACGACGAGATCTGGCAGGCCTTCGCGGTGCTCCTGCCGGTGCGCACCGTCGGCGTGATGGGCGACGGGCGGACCTACGACCATGTCTGCGCGCTGCGCGCTGTGACCAGCGTCGACGGGATGACGGCGGACTACTACCCCTTCTCCCACGCCTTCCTGGGCGAGACAGCGACCCGCATCATCAACGAGGTCGACGGCATCAACCGCGTGACCTACGACATCACCTCGAAACCGCCGGGCACCATCGAGTGGGAGTGAAGGATCGGATACACTAGCGTATTTTTTCGTATACTTTACAAGGGCTTTCGGCTTTCCGGTTTATTATACATAGCGCCAAGCCCACCAACACCTGATTGATCCAAGCCATTGATATATATATATTTCCGGTTGACCCTCACAGCGAAAACGCTTTAGCTTCAATACTTGAAGGTATATTGGACGGTATAAAATCGGGCGCAAAATGGATATTCGCATTTGCGTACGAGAGCTTCCGATAAATTACAAAAAATTTCTCACCCCGCTTTTTTACTACGAGATAAAGGCCTGCAACATCACACCGAGCTCATGTTCAAAAAGATGCTGTGAAACCTACTCGCCGATCACAGGTTTATGTGATCTCGACGAAGCGCCGAACAAAACGGGGAAAATGGCGCCAAGGCCCGCGATCACCAGCCACCCGTTTCCGATAGACGCGAGGATCAAAGCGCCGCTGAGCCCAAGGGAAGCGCGCCTCCAGGATTGAAGCGGGCCGCGCAGCCAACCTACCGCCGCGGCAGAGACGACGTAGACGCCAACGATGGCGATGGTAACGTCGAGGGCGACCTCATGTGGTCGTCCCCGCAGGATCAAGGTCGGTGACATGACGAAGAGAAACGGGATCACATAGGCCGTCCAGCCGTAGCGCATCGCCGTGAATGCCGTCTTCATTGGCGGTGCTTTGGCGATGGAGGCGGCAAAGAACGCACCGATCGCGACAGGCGGGGTCACCATCGACATCATGCCGAGGTAGAAGATGAAGAGGTGTGCCGCGATCGGATCGACGCCGCTTTGCACCAGGCTCGGCGCGATGAGGACAGCAAGCAGCAGGTAGACCCCGACAGTGGGCATCCCCATGCCCAGCACGATACAGATGACTGCTGCGATCAGGAGCAGCAGGAACAGGCTGCCGCTGCCCAGATCGACGAGCACCCAGGTCAGACCGAAGCCTAATCCAGTCACATTCAATACACCGATGATGAAACCGGCGGCGGCGGCGATCATGATGATGTCGGTGACGGACCGACCGGTCTCAATCAGCGCCAACCAGACCTCCGCAAGCCTCATGCGCTGGCCGTAGCCGATGAGGAGCCCGATCGCGAGGGCGGTGCCGCCCCCCCAGAGCGCCGCCGTCTCGGGCCGCTGACCAAAGGTGAAGAGGGCAAGGACGATCGCTGCGAATGGCACTGAGAATACCCAGCCTTTCCGCAGCACGCTTCGGGCAGACGGGATCTCAGATGGATCGACCAGGGCGATGTCGTCCTTGGCCGCCTGCAGGTCGGCCTGCGCGAAGACCGCGACGTAGTAGAGAAGCGCCGGCACGATCGCGGCGACCACGATCTCCGCATAGGGACGTTGCAGGATATCCGCCATGAGGAAGGCGACCGCGCCCATGACAGGCGGCACGATCTGCCCGCCGGTCGACGCCACAGCCTCGATCGCGGCGGCCTGGTGAGGGCGGTAGCCCGACCGGGTCATCATGCGGATCGTCACCACGCCGGTCGCTACGATGTTGGAGACGACAACGCCGGAGATCGAGCCAAAGAGACCCGATGCGACCACAGCGATCTTGGCCGAACCGCCGCGACGCCGACCCATCGTCGCGATGGCGATGTCGTTGAAGAAGTCGGCGCCGCCGGATTTCAAGAGGAGCTGGCCAAACAGGACGAAGGTGATGACCACGGCGGCCGCGACCATGAGCACCTTGCCGAAGAGACCGTTCGCGTCGAAGCCGACATAGAGGAGGAGGCGCTCCGGCGCGACCTCGCGGGTCTGTAATGCACCCGGGATGTGGTGCCCCAGAAGGCCGATTACGATAATGGTCACCACCACCAGCACCAACGCCCAGCCGACGGTGCGGCGCAGGCCCTCCAGCACCAGCAGAACCAGGACACCACCCAGAAGCAGCCCATCGAGAGGCAACGACATCTGACGCGCAATCAGACTTGGATAGGTGACCATGACCCACAGCGCCGCCCCTCCACCAATGGCCGCCAGCGCGTAGTCCAACCTTGGTTCAGCGGAGGGTTTCTGGAGGAACACCAATACCAGCGACAAACCCAGGACGAGGGCGAGGAACTGCTCGGAGTAAGGTGCAAAGCCGAGCCGGGACGGGAGGTCAGCCGCCCAGGCGATGGCGGCCAAGGTGAGCAGCGCCGCGACGGCACCGCCGATCCGTCCGGCCCACCTTGTCATCGCTCAGAGATCCTGCTGGCCGATACCCCGACCCTCGAAGAAGGCGACGGCACCCGGATGCCAGGTGGCACCGGGATAGTTCACATAGGCCTGCTCGATCGCAAAGGCGCGGAGCGGAGGATAGGCCTCGCCCATCTCTGCACTGCGCGCAGCCAGCGCTTCGAGCATCGCCGTGACCGTTTCATCTGAAACATGCGCGCCGGCGACCAGGACGTTGTCCCATGTCACCATCGTCATCGGCTCATCGACGCCGACGCGAAACGGCGCCGGCTGCACTTCAGAGAAGTAGAACGCCGGGCGGATCGCCTGTATCCGCTCCAACGCGGCCTCGTCAGATGCGCCCGCCAGAAAGCGAACGCCATCGACCGTTGCGGCGACCTCTGCCACCTTCGGCCCACCGACCGCGAAGAAGGCCGCATCGGTCCGCCCCGATGCGAGATCATCTGAGCCGCGGATCAGACCGGGCACCGGTACCCCGGTCACATCATCGTAGCTGAGCCCACCAGTCGACAGGATCGCGGCGACGTGTGAGTTGGCCAGCGGGAATGCGTCCCAGCCGGAGGATACGCGCTTGCCTTCGAGTTCGCTCATGTCCGTCATGCCGCTGTCGGCCCGTACGTAGAGCCCGATCGGCAGCGGGTTGAGCTTGGCGACGACCCGCAGGTCGCTCAGCGCCTGACCGTCATAGTGGTCGATGCCCTGTGCGGCGGCGATCACGTCATTGATGTCGTTGATGGAGAACTCCGCGAGATCCTGCTCCAGCGCCTGCATCATGGCGAGGTTACCGCCATAGGGCTGGACGACCATGCGGACGCCATCCTCGCGCACTGCCCCAGCTATGACGTTGCCCATGGTGTTCCAGACCGAGCCTTGCGGCAGTGTTGCGATCGAGACGGTTTGTGCGCTCACCGGCATGGCGAGCGACAGGAGCGCTGCGGTCAGAAGGTGTTTCATGGTGTCCTCCCTATGGACGGTTTCGAGCTGGCGCCGCTTAGGCGGCGTCCGGTTGATTTTCGGGTGCGGCTTCCGCGAAGGGAGGCAGCGCCATGCAGGCAGCGTGGATCCGGGCAATCGTTGGATAAGGCGACATGTCGACGTCGAACCGGCGGTTGTTCAGGCATTGTCCCACCAGGCACAAATCAGCGAGGCCGGGCACCTCGCCATGGCAGAACGACCCGGTCTCGAGCTCCTGCGCGAGGCGCGCCTCGATGGCAGTGAAGCCCTCGGCGACCCAGTGGCGGAACCAGTCTGCCTGCGCGGCCTCGTCGGCGCCAAAACGGTCCCGTAGGGCGAAAAGGATCCGGAGATTGTTTACGGGATGGATGTCGAGGGCGACCGCGTGCGCGAGGCTCCGCACACGCGCACGGCCCCACGCGTCGTCCGGAAGCAGCGGTGGTTCGGGGCTGGTCTCATCCAGCCATTCGAGGATCGCGAGAGACTGCGTCAGCGACCCACGAGGCGTTTCCAGTGTGGGCACCAGGCCTTGCGGGTTCAACGCGAGGTAGTCGGGAGCGCGCGCCTCGCCCTTGCGGAGGGCATAGGATACGTAGTCGTAGGACAGCCCTTTCATGTTGAGCGCGGCGCGCACCCGGAACGAGGTCGACGAGCGAAAGAAGTTGTGGAGGACCAGGGTCACGCCCGAGCTCCGATCGAGATCTCGATCTCGGCAAGTCCTTCGACCGCACCGGTGATGCGGTCGCCGGGACCGACCGGACCGACGCCCGCGGGCGTCCCGGTCATCACCAGATCACCAGGTGCCAGCGCCATGGAGCGGGATAGGATCGAGACGTGCTCGCGTACCGACCAGATGAGATCCGAGAGGTCTGCGTCCTGTTTCATCTCGCCGTCCACGGCAAGCCAGATGCGCCCCTGTTCGACGCTGGGCACGTCTCCGATCGGCACCAAGGGCGCCATGGGCGCGGAGTGATCGAAGGCCTTGCCCCAGTCCCACGGGCGCCCTTGCTCCCGGGCCTGAAGTTGGAGGTCCCGGCGTGTCAGATCGATCCCCACCGTAGCACCCCACAGATGGTCCATAACGGCTTCTTCGGGAATGTCCGTGCCCGCCCGGCCAATGGCGACCACAAGCTCGATCTCGTAGTGCAGGTTCTCCGTTTCTGGCGGATAGGGAATGGTCGCGGGCGCATCGACGACCGCGTCGGCGGGCTTGGTGAAGAAGAAGGGCGGTTCGCGGTCCGGGTCGCGGCCCATCTCGCGGGCATGGGCCGCGTAGTTCCTCCCGACGCAGAAGATACGGCGGACCGGAAAGCGGTCGTCGGTGCCGCGCACCGCAACGCTCGCCTGGGGCGGAGGCGGGAAGACGTAGCTCATGCGTTGCCCCTCCGCTCGCGAAAGAGGCCCAGCTTCTCCTGGATCGGACGGTCGGAGTACGAGAAAAGGACGGCGTCCTCGTGCGCCTCGTGCACGACCTCGTGCCAGGAGGGAACGACGAACACGTCGCGCGGCGCCCACTCGATGACCTGATCACCAATCCGGGCGCGCCCGGCACCTTCCACCCCGACGTAGACCGTCGCGTCGGTCGAGCGATATGGCGTGGTGGCGAAGCCTTTCGGGAGAAGCTGCAGGAACGTGCCGATGGTGGGCATGGCCCAGCCCCCGTCGACCGGATTCGTGTAGCGCATCTTTAGCCCGTGGCACGGATCCCACCCCTCGGCCTTGCGCATCTGCTCCAGTGCCTCGCGCGACCGCTCATAGGGATAGTTGAAGATCGGCGAGGTCGGAGCCGCTTTCTCGTAGCCCAGCGGCAGCATGTTGGCGCCGTAGCGGGCGATACTGTCCCCCGTTGGCTGCGTGATCGCCTGCTGGTCCTCGCCCAATCCCTCTGCGAAGCTGGCATCGAGGAACTGGACCACTGGAATGTCGAGCCCGTCGAGCCAGAAGATCGGCGCGTCCGTGTCGTTGCCGTGGTCATGCCACTCCCAGTTGGGCGTGATGACGAAATCGCCGAACGACATCTCGGTCTTTTCCCCGCCCACGGCGGTAAAGCCGCCCGCGCTCTCCAACACGAACCGCAGCGCGGACTGAGTGTGCCGGTGGGCCGGGGCGACCTCGCCCGGCATGACGCACTGGATGCCGCAATAGAGAGATGTCGTGACCTTCGACGAACCCCTGAGCCCGGGGTTCTCCAGGATCAGCACCCGGCGCTCGGCCTCTTTCGCGGTAATCAGGTCCGCCGCCTCCAGCAGCCGGGCGCGGACGCTGTCGTAAGACCATTTGACCGGCAGGCAGTCGGACTTCGGCTCCGGCGTAATGATCCCCGCCATGACCGACCACAGCGCGCGCATCGACTCGGGCTCGATCGCGTCGTAGAAGGCCTGTCGCTCCGCAGTCGTGGCTGGCGGCGTCTCGAGGCTCATGTCAGTTCTCCTGTCTGTGCGGGCGGGTTTTCGGAGGCGTTCATGCGCAACAGCGCCTGCCGGTCGATCTTGTCGGTCCCGGTCTTCGGCAGATAATCCAGGAAGACGATCTCGCGCGGGTACTTGTGGGGAAGCAGGCGGGACTTCGCATAGGCACGCAGATCGCCGGCGAGCGCGTCGCTGCCGGTGTCCACGGGCGTGATCCAGGCCTTGATGGTCAAACGGCGATCCGACAGCTCGACCGCCTGAACGCAAGCCTCTCGAACATCGGGGTGGTCGTTCAGCACCCACTCGATTTCCAGCGGATGGACCCATTGCCCGGACACCTTGACCAGATCGTCGGCCCGACCCCGGAAGAAGTAGAAACCGTCGGGGTCCCGGATGAAACGGTCGCCCGTGTCGAGCCAGCCGTCCTTCATCGTCTCGGCGGTTTTATCGGGGCGGTTCCAGTAGAACTCCGCACCCGACAGGCCCATGACCTGCATGACACCTTCTTCACCCTGCAATGCGGTGCGCCCTTCGGGCGTCACGAGCCGCACGTCATAGCCTGGCACGACGCGCCCGGCAGACCCCGCCCGCTGCTCGTCCGCGTCGTTCGACAGGTAGATGTGCAGCATCTCCGTGGAGCCGAGCCCCTCGACGATCGGGCGGTCGAACCGGCCTTTCCAGTCCCGCGCGAGCTCTGAGGACAGGACTTCAGCGGCCGAGATGAAGAGCCGGACGCTGGACATGTCCGCCGTCTCGATCCCGGGATCCGCGGCGAGTGCGGTGTAGAGCGTGGGCAATCCGAAAAGCAGCGTCGGACGCCCATTGCGTATGGCGGCAAAGCACCGCTCGGGCGTCGGGCGGCCAGAGAGCAGGACAGCGGCCGCCCCGACACTCATCGGGAAGGTCACCGAGTTGCCGAAGCCATAGGCGAAGAAGATCTTGGGGATGGAAAAGCAGACATCTTCAGCACCGATGCGCAGGATGCGCCGCGCATAGGTGTGCGCCGTATAAGCGGCATCCTCATGCTTGTGGACCACGCCTTTCGGACGCCCGGTCGAACCGGAGGAATACATCCAGAACGCCATATCGCGGCGACCGGTGGGGTGCTCCTCAAGAACCGTGGGCGCCTCCGCCCAAGGCCGGTCGACTGCGGAGAGCACATGCCTGCACTGGGTTCCCTCCATGGCTCCCGGGGAAAAAAGACCCACGAACGGCTCGGACACGAGAGCAGCGACCGCTTCACTGTCCTTTAGAAAGAAGCGGATGAGGTCGGGGGGCGAGAGGGTGTTGATGAGCATCGGCACCAGCCCAGCGCGCATCGCCCCCATGATCGCCGCCGGATAGGCCGGCTCGTCATCCAGAAAGAGAAGGACACGCTCGCCGGGTCTGCATCCAAGGCTGAGCAGATGGTTGCCGATCCGCGCCGCCTCAGCCGCCAGCTCGACATATGTCAGCCGGTCCCCCTCGTGGATAACCGCGGTGCGGTCCCCGCGCTCCGGCAGATTATCCCAGAGCAGGCGCGATGCGTTGTAGCGCTCGGGCAGCACGAATTCCGTCGCATCGGCGAGGGCTTCGGGTGTCATCACGCGGCCTCCAGGTCGATACCACGGGCTTCCAACGCGGCGCTGAAGTCCGGGGCCAGTTGGCGGAGGCGGGCGCTGTCGAGACGGCCTGCCCGCCGGATGTAGCTCAGCGCGAAGGGCCAGGGGTCGAGCGCCATATGGTCGCCGAAATCTTCGTACCAAGCGGCGGAGCGGCAGGCAGCCGAAGTGATCTTGGCAAGCACCGAAGCCCGCGCCGCCTGATAGGCGGGCAGCGCGGCGGATATGTTCCAATCGGCGTCCTCCAGTGCACGCGCCAGCGCGATCACGTCCTCCAGGGCGAGCCGCGTGCCGGAGCCAATGGAGAAGTGTGCCGTGTGCAAGGCGTCCCCGACCAAGACCTGGTTGTCGTGATACCAGGTATCGCATGAGAGGTTCGGGAAGCGGCGCCAGACCGAATTGTTCGGGACCAAGCACGCGCCCTCCAGATGCTCCGCAAAGAGGACCTCGCATGCGGCCCGGTAGTCCGGTTCGGGCATGTTCGCGAAGCCTGATGAGGCGAACGTGTCAGGCCCCATCTCGATGATGAAGGTCGAGCGCCCGGGCGCGTAGCTGTAGTGGTGCGCATTCATCGGCCCATGTGGCGTTTCGATGAAGGTCTGCGTGAGCGCATCGTATTCGCGGTCGGCGCCATACCAGACAAACCGATTGTCCAGCTCTTCCATCCGTGCGCCGAACGCGGCCGGTGCGGCCTCCCGGACGATGCTGTTCAGCCCATCGGCGCCGATGATGAGATCAGCGTCGGGCAGCGCGTCAACACCGATCCGCGCGCCGTATTCGGGATGAATGCCGAGTTCCGCTGCCCGCTGACGCAGGAGCTGCAGCAGTTCGAGGCGCCCGATCCCGGCGAAGCCGATGCCGTCGATGGTGATCCGGGTCCCTTGATGGTTGAGGACGATGTCGGACCAGCGCTGCATGTGCGGCTCGATCAGATCAGCCGTGTCGGCGTCATCAGCTCTCAGGAAGTCCAGCGCCTGATCCGAGAAGACCACCCCGAAGCCGAAGGTCGCATCCGGCGGGTTCTGCTCGTAGACGCGGAGGTCCAGATCAGCCCGCATCCGCTTGAGCAGAATGGCAGCGTAGAGCCCGGCTGGACCCGCGCCGATCACGGCGATCCTCATGGCTTCCTCCTCGCGACACTCTCCGGCATCTTCCTATACGTAATCAGTTACATTATACGTAAGTCAAGAGATCCGAGAGGGAGGGGCGATTTGCCTTTTGAAACGAAGCGCTTAGTGGACTGGGGGGACTGCGATCCGGCTGGCATCGTGTTCTATCCAACGTTCTTCCGCTGGATGGATTCGGCTTTTCACGAGATGACGACATCGCTTGGGTTCGATCAGGCGGCGCTTCCAGCGCATGGTGTCTTCGCCACGCCTTTGCGGGACGCCGGCGCAACGTTTCATGCGCCAGCGCGCCCCAATGCTCGCCTCGACCTGTCCGTACGCATCACTCGGATGGGCACGTCCAGCTTTTCGCTCGGTTACGCCTTCACCGATACAGGTCGCGCGATTGCCGAGGGACGCGAAGATCGGGTATGCGTCCGCCAAGAGGCTGACGGTGGCTTCACCAAGGCGCCTCTTCCACCGAAGATCCGAGCTTTGCTGGAGACCTATCGTGACTGATCAGAGCCCGACCCGCGGCCGCGGCGTGCAGTCGGTGGAAGTCTCCGTCAACCTGCTGACGGCTCTTGCGCGCCACCCTGGTCCCATGGCGCTCTCACAGCTCGCAGCCGAGGTCGGGATGGCACCCGCCAAGGTGCATCGCTATCTGGCGAGCTTCGTCGAGACAGGCATGGTTCAGCATCGCCGAAGCGGTAGCTATGACCTCGGTCCGCGCGCGGCGGAGATCGGAACCGCCGCGATCGCCCGGATCGATCCGGTGAACCGTGCCGCCGATGCGCTGCCGGAACTGGTGGAGGCCACAGGGTTCACGGCCCTGCTTGCCGTCTGGGGCAATCTCGGTCCCACGATCGTGCGCTGGGAAAAGGCAGCCGTACCGCTCGTCACGATGCTCGGGCTAGGCTCCGTCCTGCCGGTTACGCGATCGGCGACAGGGCATGCCTTCATGGCTCATTTGCCGGACCGGCTGCTGACCGACGTCGTTGCAGCCGAAGCACCCGAGCGCACCCTCGAAGACTTCGGTGATCTGCGTATGAGCGTTCGCGAATCTGGCCTCGCGATGGCCGATCAGGACTTCATCCCTGGCCTTTTCGCGCTTGCCGCGCCGATCCTCGATCTCCAATCGCGCCCGGCGGCCGTCGTCACATTGATCTCGACCACCCGCGACCTTCTCGATGAAGGGCACCCGGCCAGGACGAGGCTGGTGGCGTTCGCTGCGTCCTGACGATCACTGCTCGGGCAGATCGTAGATCCGCGCGATATCGTCGAGCATCAGGTTTGCCGCGAGGATGCCGCCTGCAGTGTTCCAGACCGCGTCATTCACAGGAACGACATCGCCACGCTGGACCGCGGGCAGCGTCTGCCACAGCGGGTCGGACAGCGCATCCTCGGCATTCGCGAGACCCTCGCCGTCGCCTGCGTCATAGGTGAAGTGGAAAATGCGGTCGCCACCCATCTGCGGAATGCTCTCCCTGCCCACGCGCATCGCGAATTCGTCCACGTCCTGCAGTTCGGGCCGGGCGAAGCCGATCTCCTGCAGGATAAAGCCCGAGAAACTGTCCTTCTGGTAGATCCGGATGTGCCCGGGCATGAAGCGGATGACGGAGACCTCCTCGTCGAGACGGGGGCCGAGCGCGTCGGCGAGTTCCTGCACCCGCTCATCGAACGCCGCGAGAAGGCTCGCGCCCGTCTCCGCCTCGCCCACGGCCCCCGCATAGAGCTCGAAATTCGCGCGCCAGTCGCCGCGCAGACGCTCCGACACCACAGTCGGGGCGATGGTGGAGAGCTGCGGGTAGATCTCCTCGTGTCGCTGCTTGTTGGCGAGGATCAGGTCGGGTTCGAGCGCGGCCAGCAGCTCGAGATTGACCTGGTTCTCCTTGCCGAGCGGGGCAGCATCGCCCATGCGCGCCGCTATGTGGTCGTACCACGGATCGCCGGTCCAGGACTGTGCCGCGCCCACGGGCGTGATGCCGAGGGCGAGCAGCGCCTCCGTCCCCTCGTTCGTCAGCACGACGACGCGTTGTGGATCCTCCGGCACCTCGGTCGTTCCCATCGCGTGTTCGACAGGTTGGGCGATGGCAGTGACGGCGCAGAGGAGGGACGAGAAGGTGAAGGCGATCAACCGCATGATGTGCTCCGACCGGCCCGGAACGGGCGCTGGATTGCATGGTGGAGACGTGGGTTGCGCAGGCTGCCTTGCGTCTGGATTTACCGGATTTCTTGACGGCTCCCGGAAATCGAGTCAATACCAAGCGAAACAGTCGGGTATCAGCCAGTGGCAGCGCGCTTGCTCATTCTGGGAGCTTTCTTGGCGCTGGCAGCGATCGCGAGCCTGCATCTTGGCTTGAATACCTACGGCCCCCGAGACGTCGCCACGGCGCTGTTTTCTCCATCGAATGAGACGACCGATATCGTGATCCGCAACCTGCGGGTGCCGCGCACGGTGCTTGCCTGTCTCGTCGGCGCATCGCTGGGCATTGCGGGGGCGGTCATGCAGAGCTGCACGCGCAATCCGCTGGCCGAGCCCGGATTGATGGGGGTGAACGCAGGTGCGGCCTTCGCGTTGGTCGCGGCGCTCAGCCTCTTCGGTGTCGAGGCCTTTCTGCTGCTCAGCGCCATTGCGGCGGCAGGTGCGGTGCTGGCAAGCCTTCTGGTCTTCGGCCTCGCCCTCTCGGCACGCGCGGTGGGGCCCGGACAGGTGCTTCTTGCCGGTGTCACCGTGGCAGCACTGCTCGCCTCCCTGACGCAAATGCTGCTGGTGACGGATGAACAGGCATTGGAAGCGCTGCTGTTCTGGCTCGCCGGGAGCTTTGCCGATCGACCCATGGAGGCGCTCGCGCCGGGCGCGTCCCTCCTGCTTCTGACCATTGTCGCGCTGGTGCCGATGATCCGTGCGCTGGATGCGCTCGCGCTGTCGGACGAGGCCGCGCAGGCCATAGGCGTCTCGGTGACGCGGACGCGGTTGGTGGGCCTCGGGCTCGCCGCGCTGATGGCCGGTCTCTGCGTCGCGCTGGCGGGGCCGGTCGCGTTTGCGGGCCTTCTCGCACCGCATCTGGCCCGTCTGATGGGCGCGCGCGGTCATGCGCAGCTGCTGCCCACGGCAGCTCTGCTCGGCGCGCTGACCTGCCTCGTCGCCGATATTGCAGCGCGGCTGGTCATCATGCCCGGCGAAGCGCCGGTGGGTGTCCTGCTCGCTCTGATCGGGGCGCCGACGCTGATTGTGCTCCTCGATCGCCGCCGCGCCGGACGGGCCGAAGCATGAGCCGATCCGCTGCAATCCCCGCGCTCGGCCTCGGGCTGCTCATGGCCCTCACTGCCGCCATCGGGCTGGGGAGCTCGTGGATCGGGCCCGAGAGGATCCTAGCGGTGCTGATCGGGGAAGGGAGCCGCACCGATGCGATCATCGTCAGTACGCTTCGGGCGCCACGTGCCCTTCTGGCTTTGCTGGCGGGCGCCGCCCTTGCCTTGGCGGGAGCGCTCCTCCAGCGCGCCACCCGCAATCCCCTTGCGTCGCCGGCGGTGCTCGGGCTCGTCGATGGAGGGGCGGTCGGCGTGCTTGTCTTCCTGCTGGTGTTCTCCGATGAGGCAAATGCGCTGACGGTGTCCATCGCATGGCAGCCGGTGGCCGCGGCCCTCGGCGCCTTCGCCGCCGCGGCCGTGATCGGCATTCTGGCGCAGCGGCGTGGCTGGCAGGCGCGGGAGCTGATCCTCTACGGCGTCGCCGTCGCCGCGTTCTGCGCCGCGATCGCGACGCTCCTGATGATTGCGGGACCTGTCTATCGGGCCGGACAAGCTCTCATCTGGCTTGCGGGCTCGGTGCATCAGGCGCACTGGGCGGACGTTGCCGTGCTGGCCGGGGTGCTGGTAATCGCCGCGCCCGCGCTCGTCCTGATGCTGCGTCCGCTCGATCAGATGTTGCTTGATGGTGGGAGCGCGATGGCGACGGGGCTGATGCCCATTGCAACCCGCATCGTGGCACTCGCGATGGCGGCGGGGCTGACCGCGGCGGCGGTGTCCTTCGCCGGTGGGATTGCCTTTGTCGGGCTCATCGCGCCGCATGCGGCCCACCGGCTTGTGGGGCCACGCGCCGCCCTGCACCTGCCGGCAACTGCATTGTTGGGTGCGACGATCGTGCTATGCGCCGACATCGTGGCTCGGCTGGCCTTTGCCCCGATTGAGCTTCCGACCGGGCTGGTGACGGCCCTGATCGGGGCGCCCTACTTCCTTTATCTTCTGCTGAGACGTCCTGCCCATGTCTGACCCCTTCGCCCGGTTCGAGCGCACCGATATCGGCTATGGCCGAACGCCGGTCATCGCCGATCTGTCGCTGAGACTGCCGCAAGGCGGGATCACCGCGTTTTGCGGCCCGAATGGCAGCGGAAAGTCGACGGCGCTCAAGGCGCTCCGCCGCCTGATCGGGCTGAGCAAAGGGGCGATCGAGGTTACGGGCAAACCGCTCGCCGCGTGGCCCGCGAAAGCGCTGGCGCGGGAGATGGCGATGCTCGGCCAGGCCCCCTCCGCGCCGGAGGAGCTTACGGTTCGGGAGCTTGCCATGCTCGGTCGCTTTGCACACCGTGCCCGCTTTGGCGGACCCTCGGCAGCGGACGTCGAGGCTGTGGATCGGGCGCTGGCCCTTTGCGATCTGAGCCAACGTGCCGACGAGGCGCTTAGGGCGCTGTCCGGCGGCCAGCTTCAGCGGGCCTGGATCGCGATGGTCATCGCGCAGGACGCCCCGGCGATCCTGCTCGACGAGCCGACCAACCACCTTGACGTCGCCCATGCCCACAACCTTCTGAGCCTCGTTGCACGCCTGAACCGGGAGGACGGGCGGACGATCGTGATGGTCCTGCACGACCTCAACCTCGCCGCCCGCCACGCGGACAACATCGTGCTCTGGAAAGAGGGGCGGGTGGTGGCGGAGGGCGACGCCGAAACCCTCTTCCATCCGAAACTGATCGGGTCGGTCTTCGACGTGGACTGCACGATCATGACAGACCCAAGGACCGGCCGCCCGCTGTGCCTCACCTATCCGCGCGAGGGCGCATGTTAGAAGTGCGGAATCTCCGGTGGCCCGGCGGGTCCGGCTTCACCTTCCGGCTGGATCCCGGCGAGATCCTCTGCATCTCCGGCCCGAGCGGCAGCGGCAAGAGCCGCCTGCTGCGCGCCCTCGCCGATCTCGATGCCGCCGAAGGCGATGTTGCCCTGAACGGACGAAGGCGCCCGGACATGCCGGGACCGGACTGGCGGGCGCGTGTCCGGTACTGTGCTGCCGAACCCGCCTGGTGGGCGCCGCGCGTCGGCGACCATTTCGAAGAGCCGCCCGATCGCGACGCACTGGATGTATTGGGCCTCGACATCAGTCTGCTGGAGCATTGCATCACCGAAACGTCGACCGGGGAGCGGCAGAGGCTGGCCCTGCTCAGAGCACTTCAACCTATTCCGGAGGTGCTCCTGCTCGATGAGCCGACATCGGCATTGGACCCGGAGGCGACCGCACGGGTCGAAGGCTGGTTGGCGTCCGTGGTGGGGACCACGCGCTGTGCCGTTGTCGTGTCTCATGACACGCAACAGGCCGAGCGGCTTGGCGCCCGGCGGGTGTCGCTGGAGGCTCTAGCCGGATGATCCCTTCCATCGGGACCTCAGGGCTGGTTTTCATCGCGGCCCTGATCGCCGCGACGGCTCTTGTCGTTGCGGTCGACCGGCGGCTCCCGCGGCAGCTCATCACCGCCTTCGCTCGCATGGCGCTGCAGCTCACGATTCTTGCTGCAATTCTTGGCTGGCTTCTGGCCCGCAACGATGCCTTGACGACGGTGCTGGCGCTGGCCGCGATCGCATTGCTGGGCGGGCTAGAGACAGCCTACCGGGTCGGCGGCCTGCGGAAGAGGCAGGTGATCCTGAGATCTGTCGCGATCCTCATGGCGGCTGGCGCCTTGGTCGCCCTGCCGAGCGTGCTGCTCACTGTATCCCCGGATCCGTGGTACGAGGCGCGGCTCGTCGTGCCGATCTTCGGCATGGCCGTCGGCTCCTCGATCACTGGCAGCGCCGTGGCCGTCACGACCCTGCATCGCATGCTGCGAGACGGTCGCGCCGAGGTCGAAGCGCAACTCGCGCTTGGCCGTCGATTTGCCGAGGCGACGCGCGACACCGCACGACAGGCCGTTATCGCCGGAATGCTGCCTGTGGTGACCGCGACGGCAGCAACCGGCATGGTGACGATCCCCGGTATGATGTCGGGCCAGATCATCGCAGGTGCCGACCCGGCGGAGGCCATCCGCTACCAGATCCTGATCATGGCGCTGATCGCCGCGGTCACGGCGATCAGCATCCGCACAAATGTCGCCTTTGAACTGCGCCGCTGGACCGATGACAGGGACCGGTTTTGCCCACGATGATTTCATCGATGGTCGTTGAGCGCCAAACCGTGGCGAAACCTCCAGAGTTCAATGCGCTCAACGCCCCTTTTCACATCGTCAGATGAAATCAAACGCATCTGCATCGAGGTGAGCGAGTCGGACATCGCGGAGCGTCAGGCTGTCCTCTTCGCTCACGTCGAAGACAACGTCGCGGCACGATTGCGATGCCGTGTTCATCAGCGCCTCGAAGCTGTCGAGGCCGTCGATGTCGAGAATGATGGTCTCGGACGGGCGCGAGAGGAACCAGAACTCAAACCCGGTATCGAAATCGTGGATCGTGTCGTGACCGCCATCGAAGACAAAGGCATCCGCGCCCCAGCCGCCCCGCAGATCGTCATCGCCTGCACCACCCGAGAGTGTGTCCTCGCCCCAGCCTCCTTTCAGATCGTCATCGCCGCGTCCTCCGCGCAGGTCGTCATCGCCCAGGCTGCCGTACAGTCGGTCGTTTCCGTCGCCTCCGAGCACGAAGTCGTCGCCCCAGCCCGCGAAGATGCGGTCATCGCCTCCGCCACCCGACAGGATGTCGTCACCGAAGCGGCCGCTGATGTGGTCGTCCTCCGCTCCGCCCCGGATCAGGTCGTCGCCGAAGCCGCCTTTGAGATCATCGGGGGATGAAGCCTCGATCTCGGACGTGGAGAAGTTGAAGGTCGAAACGTCGTTCTCGGCGATGCCCGCATAGGCGTTTCCATCGGCATCGACGAACGCACCGTCATCGATCTCCACCGCGTAGCGTGCATCGGCGTCCAGGTGCTCCGGCGGCGTCACACTGACTGTGGCACCATCGAAGGTGACGAGACGCCCGTCGGTCACATCGATCTCAGTCCGCTGTCCGGTGTCTCGGTCCACGAGGGTGAGCATGCCGGTGCCCGCAAAGACGTCTTCCGTGAACTCCAGCTTCAGTCGAGCCTCGTTGGACACATCGCGATCGTTGTCACCGGGCGTTGCAGAAACGAGGAACGGGTCTGCCGGCCCGCCGAGCTCGACCTGCTGCGGAGTATAGACCGATCCATCGGTGGCGAAGCCGAGCCGCCCGTCCGGATTGGAGCCCCACGTGAAGATCTCGCCCGTGTCGCTTACGGCGATGATGGAGTTGGGGCCGGTCTGAAGCTCCACGACGTTCACATCATCGAGCTCCGCGATCAGCGTCGGGAAAAAGATCGCATCGCTTTCCGCCGCCGGGTCACCGTCGAGACCACCGGTCGGCCCCACATCATTCGGCCCCCAGCCGTAAACGTCACAGTCTGCCGTCAGGGCCATCACCCAGCGCGCGCCGGCCTTCACATCGACGACATGGCCCGGAATGCCGGTCAGCTCGACAGGCGACAGCACGTCTGCAGGGTCCGCAGTGAAGGTTCCGTCACCGTTATCAGTGCCCTGCAGAAGCTGGCCCGTCCGGGACTCGCCCCAGCCGAAAAGGCGCCCGTCCGCGGTCACGGCGAAGGAAGTCAGGGTATCCGCTGTGACCGAGACCACGTTGTCCGGCAGTCCTTCGACCAAGATCGGGCTCTCGACCCGGCGGAGCGGCGTGCCGTCGGCATCCAGCCCCTCCGGCGCGCCGAGCTGGCCATCCCGGTTGCTCCCGAAGGCATAGACTTGGCCATCTGCGGTCAGAACGAGCGTGTGCGAAGTGCCTGCCGAGACGTCGATGACGGTCTCTTCCGACAGGGCCTCAACGACTGTCGGTGTGAGGCGCTCCTCCCGATCTCCGAGCCCGAGTTGCCCGTTCGAATTCGAGCCCCAAGCATAGAGCGCGCCGTCGGCGGCGATGGCGTAGGACGTGCCATTCCCGTTCACGATGCCGACCACATCGACATCGTCCAGCGCCTCGACGAGCACCGCCTCTGTCCGTGTCTCCTCATCGCCGAGACCCAAGGCCCCGTTGTTGTTGAAGCCGAAGGCGTAGACGTCGCCGTCATCCGTCAGAAACGTGGTGTGGAGCAGACCGGCGGAGACCGAAACGATCTCGGCATCGAACGCCTCGGGCAGGTCGACCTCCACCGTCGTCTTCACGTCGAATCCTGTGCTGCCGATGCCGAGCTGGCCGACGACATTCTCCCCGCTCGTGTAGAGCGTGTTCGTCGCCCGGTCGAGGAAGACGGAGAAGTGGTTACCCCCACCCACGGTTGTCGCCGCGGGACTGGGCGCGCCCTCATAGAACTCCACCGCGCGGGGGCGATCGAGCTGACCGTCGAAGCTGCTGGAGGCGAAGACAGCCGTCTCGCCCGCATCCAGATAGTCCCCGTCTCCGTTTAGGTCGGTCAGCTCCACGACGTTGCCGTCGCCCGCGAAGGTGTTCGCAGTCAGCGCCAGGCGGTCATCTTCGTCGGCGGTAACCGAGAAACCGATATCGATGGCGAAGCCGTCCGGCATTGCATCGCCGTTCCAAACCTCCACCGCTTCAGACGCGTCGTCGATCTGGCCCGAACCGTCGAGATCGGCGAGGCGATAGAGCCGCACGATGTCGCCCGCATCCGGAAACCAGGTCAGCGTGTAAAGCGCACTGTCCACGCCGACAGCGTTCGCGATGTCGACCGGCGCGCCGAAGCTCATGTCGTCGGTAACGTAGGCGGCGACCTCGTCCTCCTGGATCGCGCCATCACCATCCACGTCCTCGATCCGGTAGATCACGTCCGTCGCAGTGCCTGCGAGATCGCTGAGATACGCGACATCTCCATCGAAGCTGAGATCGAAGGGAACAGCCGTGTCGACGACCGTCTGGACGTCGAGCCAGACCGTCGCCTCGCCCATATCATTGGCTTCCCCGTCGCCGTTGAGATCGACGGTGCGGTAGATGGCGTCCTGCGGGGCGGAGGCGGTGCCGGCATGCGCGACGTAGATCGCACCATCGGCGCCTTCGTGCACGCCATTCGGCGTCACTATCGAAAGGCCCGCTGCATTGGCTGCGGAGAGCCAAACCATGGCCTCGTCCGTGTCCTGCGCATCTCCATCTCCGTTCAGATCGCGCAGGCGGTAGACGGCGTCACTGCCGCCGTCTCCGAAGTAAACCGACGTGTCGCTGGCCTGATGGAGAGTGAAGACGTTGGTCGTCGGGCTTTCGAGCCCTGAGGCATTCTCACCGTCGAAGAAGACGGTGGTCTCGTCACCTCCCGCTCCGGCTCCATCACCGTCGATGTCCTGAACCAGCAGGATCTGATCCCTGCGCTGGTCGCCGATCAGAATTCCACTCGGCACGCGGCCCACGTCATTCGCCATTGGCGAGCTCCCCCAAAAGAGTCGTTTCGAGATCGCCTGGCATTGGGGCTGGGTCCGAAGGGCTGCTACATCATCACAGCGTTATTGTCGATAAAATCTGTCGGAATATGATGAGGATGGATCACGCCCGGTGGCTCGGTCTCCGAACAGACAATGGCGGGTCGGCAGGAGCATGATGCCGACCGAGCTTGCTTATTCGACTGAATTTGTCAGATTAGAGGGACCCAGGCTGGTCCAAGGCATGTTTGCACCCTCTCCGATGGAGATCCATGCATGCCGTCGACGAACAGCCCGGGCTTTCGCTTCATGCCAACCCTACCCCTCGCTGCCTCGGCGGGAGGACTGCCGCTCTGCAATGCGCTCCGCGCTGCTGTGGATGCGAGAGCCATGCCGACGGCCCATCCTGCCGAGCTGGCGGGTGCCCCCGAAAACGGAATTTCAAGACGAGTGGAGACCCCTATGCGGAACACGCTGATCCGGACTGCGGTGCTTGCCTTGGGCCTTGGCTCAGGCACGACCGCGTTGGCCGACTACCGGCTCACCCTGACGGACACGGGCCTGCGGGAATACTACTGCACGATAACGGTCACGCTGACCAATGAGACGGATGCGCCCCTGACCGAAGTGAACGGCTTCTTTCTGTCGTTCGTGGAGGACGAGCAGGTGGGGCGCAGCAAGGGCAGTTCCTTCATGAACGTGCCGCCTGGTGGCGCAGTGAGCGCGACCTTCGAGACGCCGAATGCACCCTGCGATGAGGTGACCCGCTACGATTTTGTCATCGGGGCCTGCCGTTTGGGGAGCGGGTTCGAGGATCATTCCGTCTGCGCAGGACGGATGGCGATGGAACCACCTTTCGGCTCCGCTGCGGGGTTGTGAACCATGCCGCGCACTCCATGAAGGCGGACGGTTCGAGCAAGCCGGCCCAACCCGCTGTCTGTCGCGCAGCGCTCAAAGCCTGAGAGATCTCGCGATGCCCGGTGCCATACTTGTCGTTGGAGCCGCGCTGGTAAGCTGGTCGGTCCTGCTTGTCGTCAGTCGGATCATCCTGGTCAGTCTGACGCTGGACCCCTGGCTCTTCACCTTCATCCAGATGATGGCGGGTGGGCTGTTCCTGATGCTGGCCTCGGGTCGGATGTGCGGGGCTTGGCGCACCTTGGGCAAACCTATCACCTGGCTCTACGGCGTCCTTCGTGTTGCAACGGCGGCCTTTTTTACAGCCGCGCTGCTCCACACCACGACTGCGAACGCGGCGTTCCTCGCCATCGTCTCGGTTCCCACCAGCGTGCTCATCGTCTGGCTGGTGATGTCGCGAACGCCGCGGAGAGCGGAGCTGCCTGGACATCTCATCATCCTCGCGGGTCTCCTGCTGCTGGCCGCCTCGTTGGAGGGCGGGTTCCGTAATCCAGCTCTCATCCTGATGTTGCTGTCGGAACTGTGCGTGGTGCTCTCGACGCTGATTGCGGAGCTTCATCCCCAAAACCAAACCGACGATCGGCGGCAGCGCGCGGCGCTGACGGGAGCCATGCTTCTCGCAAGCGCAGGGGCGATGCTGGCAGCCGTGTTCGCGTTGGGAATGCTATCGCAGGCCTTCCCGGGCCTGACCTGGCTGCTGCCGAGCGATCTGGCCTGGATCGCTGATCCAACAATCCTGCTGGATCCGGCGTTGTGGGTGGCGGCGATCCTCGTCGGCATACTCTTGCGCGGGCCGTCCATGTTTCTCGCGCTCATGGCCATACACCGAGTGAAAACGACGAACTACCTCGCCGGGATGGCAGCCCTGCCGTTGACGAGCATGCTCTTTGAAGCTGTAGCGGCGGCCGCTGGATGGCTCCCGTCCGTCCCGATCCTCAGTTGGAGCAAGGGGTTCGGCGTCCTGATGATCCTTGGATCGCTGGCGGTATCCGCAGCACGCAGTCAGCGTCCTGCTCCGGCGCGCGCTCACGTGGGTGGGACGGAGCAGCGGCAACCCCGTTAGGGGAGAGGAGTTCTGCGAAGACCTCGCCCCGTGCTTCATGCAGCCATCGGCGAGCAAGGTGGATTGAAAACCGGGCCTTTATCCGACTGATATACTCGGATATAGTGCACTGCAGAACGGCAAGCCGAACGCCAGCCGCAACAAGCAAGGCTTGAGGGCGCGCCGTTGGATCTCCGACTACAGAATGCCGTTGTGCCAAAGCCGCGGGCTCCTGCGGAGCCTGTGGTTGATCTCAAGGCGGACTTGCGGGTCGAGAACCTGTCGGCGGGATATGGCGGCACCCCGGTGATCCACGAGATTTCGCTCGCGATCCCGAACGGCGCGCTGACGGCAATCGTCGGGCCGAATGGCTGTGGCAAGAGCACGGTGCTGAAGACGATGGCGCGGGTTCTCAAGCCGTCCATCGGCCGTGTGACGCTTTGCGAAGATGATATCCATTCCCTGCCCACACGGGCTGTCGCCCAGCGTCTCGCCCTGCTGCCGCAGGGGCCGATCGCTCCCGAAGGACTGCGCGTGCGTGAACTGGTGGCCCAGGGCCGGTTCCCGCACCAGTCGCTTCTGCGGCAATGGTCGCGTGACGACGCGCGGGCCGTGGATGCTGCCATGGCAGCGGCCGATGTCTCCGACATGGCCGACCGGCCCATCGAGTCCCTGTCCGGCGGCCAGAGACAGCGCTGCTGGATCGCGATGGTCCTGGCGCAAGAGACGCCTATCCTGCTTCTCGACGAGCCGACGACCTTCCTCGATCTCAAGGTGCAGGTCGAGCTGATGACGCTTCTGCGCCGTATCGCGCATCACGAGGGTCGGACGCTCGTCATCGTCATGCACGAGTTGAACGTCGCCGCAGCGTTCGCCGACCGCCTCATAATGATGCGCGGCGGGCGGATCGAGGTTGAGGGCAGCGTTGCCGACGTCTTCAACGAGCTTACGCTCAGAAGGGTTTTCGGTCTCGACGCGACGGTGCTTATCGATCCCGGCAGCGGGCGGCCTGTCTGCATTCCGAAGGTTGCGACATGATTGCCGTTCGCACCCTTCCCTGGATCGCTGCACTTGCGGCGCTGACCCTCGCCTTTGGCTGGCACATCGCAGTGGGCGCGAAGACCATCCCGCTCGGCACCGTGCTGGACGCGTTGGTCGCCTATGATGCGGGCACCTTCGATCATGTCGTCGTTCGCGATCTGCGGATGCCACGCGCGCTGGTGGCGATCGGAGTAGGCGCAGCACTGGCGGTGGCCGGCGCGCTGATGCAGGGCGTCACCCGCAATCCGCTGGCTGATCCGGGGCTGCTCGGCCTGCTGGTCGGGGCCTCCTTCGCGGTCGTCTTGTTCCATGGCTTTCTGGGATTGGGGGGTGCGGCTTCGATCCCGGTTTTCGCAGCCCTTGGTGCGCTTGGCGGCGCGATGGTGGTGTGGGGCGTTGCCTCAGCCGCACCGGGCGGCGCGACACCGCTTACGCTGGTGCTGTCAGGAGCGGCGCTGACCGGGTTTCTGGGCGCGCTGATTTCCGTCCTGCACCTGATCGACGAGGAAAGCTTCGAGCAGCTTCGCGTCTGGCTCACTGGTACGCTGGCGGGGCGTCGGATCGAGACCGCACTCTGGGCCCTGCCATGGGCGCTTGCGGGACTGGGGGTCGCTCTTGTCTGCGCCCGCCAGGTCACGGCGCTCGCCATGGGAGAGGAGACGGCGACCGGTCTTGGCGTGGACGTCGGCAAACTGCAGGTCGCGGTCCTTTTCGCGGTCGTCGCCCTGACCGCAGCGGCGGTTGCCGTGGCAGGGCCGATGGGCTTCGTCGGGCTTGTCATACCGCATGTCGTCCGGCTGTTCATCGGTCAGGACTACCGCCGCGTCGTGCCGTGGAGCGCCTTTGCTGGCGCGCTCTACATGCTGATCGCCGATATCGTGGCGCGGCTGGTGCTGGCGCCGGTCGAGATCTCGACAGGCCTTGTCACCGCCTTTCTCGGCGCACCGTTCTTCGTTTGGCTCGTGAGGGCGCGGCTATGACCGCCGGGGTTGTGGAGCGGCTCGACGGCCCTCTCACCTTTCGCGTGCCAGCGAGGGCGCTGTCGGTGGCGGCGCTGTTGCTCCTCGCAAGCCTCGGTGTGCTGGTCGCGGCCCTGATGTCGGGCAGCTTCCCCCTGACAGCGGTCCAATCCGTCGCCACCCTTTTCGGTGCAGCGCCATCGGATACGGCGACGACGGTGGTCTGGGAGTTCCGCTTCCCGCGCGCGCTGGTTGCGGCGATGGCCGGCGCGTTGTTGGCGCTGTCCGGCGCGATCCTGCAGACGGTCACGCGGAATGCCCTTGCCGATCCGAGCCTCGTCGGCGTCAGTCAGGGCGCAGGGCTGGCCGTCGTCGCGACATTGATCGCCTTCCCGGAGACGCCGCCGACGCTGCGCCCTCTCCTGGCGTTCGGAGGTGCGCTGACGGTCGCCGTGGTAATCCTGTCGATCTCCGCCAGACGGGCCGGCGGCGCCACGATGCGCTTCATCCTCACCGGCATCGGTGTCGCTGCCTTCATCTCAGCCTGCACGCAGGCGCTGCTGACCTATGGCGAGATCGACCGGGCGCTGGCGGCCCTCGGGTGGCTTGCCGGCTCCGTTCACGCGGCGGGTTGGGGAGAGGTGCGCAGTCTCGCCCTCGGCCTCGCCCTTCTTGTGCCGATCCTCATCTGGTCTGCGCGGCCCATGACTGCGCTTCGCATGGGCCCGGAGGTGGCAGTCGGGCTCGGCGCATCCGTCCGGCGCGACCGGAACCTGCTGGTGATCGTATCGGTTGCGCTCGCGGCCCTGGCCGTCGCGGCAGTCGGACCTCTTGGATTCGTCGGCCTCGTCGCACCTCATATTGCGCGGCGGCTTGCCCGGTCCGGGCCGGGGCTGCACCTCGCACTCTCCGCATCTGCCGGGGCGCTGATGGTAGGCGCCGCCGACCTTCTGGGACGGTTGCTCTTTGCCCCGGTGCAACTTCCCGCAGGACTGGTCACAGCGGTGATCGGAGCGCCGGTCTTCGTCTGGCTCATCCTGCGATCTCAGGCGCGGAGCCAGCTATGACCAAGCCCGATCCTATTGCACCGGCCACGCTGGGCGCCGCAGACCCGAACCGGTTCTGCGCCGGCTATGCCCAGGCGGCAGGCACGCCGCTCGCGGGGATCGGCGCTCATCAGGAGCGAACGCTCTGGTTGCGCTGGCCCAAGGGGCGCTGGCGGCATTCACTGCGAATTGCCGATGGGATGGAAGGAGCCGTGGCCGACGGGCTGGAGGCTGTTTTCGCGGGCGGTCGGCGGGTCAACCTGATTGATCGCAAGGATGATGTGGACGACACGGTTCGCGCCCTCCTCTTTCCGGAAAACATCGGTATCGACGTTGTGCCCAAGGATCTGCCTGACGTCCTCGCCGCCATCGCCGCCGGTGACGAGTTTGGACGTTTCGGCCCGAGACCGCTCGAGACACAGACGGTCTTCGTCTGTACCCATGGTGTTCACGATCGATGTTGCGCCAAATGGGGTTTCGCTGCCTACAAGGCGCTGGCTGCCGCGGCCGGGGATCGTTTCGACGTCTGGGAGTGCACTCATCTGGGCGGCTGCCGCATTGCCGCCGGCGCGCTCGTCCTGCCGGTGCGGCGGAAATACGGGCGGATCACGCCCATCCACGCAGCCCTTCTGCTCGCTGCGGAGGCGGAGGATCGCCCCTACCTCCCCTGCTATCGCGGCGCATCATCACTGGACCCGATCGCGCAGGTGGCCGAGGTTGCCGGGCTGCGCGCCCTTGCCGAGATCGGCATCTGGGGAACGGCCGACGTCACTATTCTTGCAAGTCCTGAAGACACGCCTCGCTTCAACGTCGAGGTGGCGGAGCGATGTGCGGAGGTCACGTTGGCTCGTGGCGAGGTAGCGGATCATGGTGCCTGCGTGGATCTGCATTCGGGCCAGGCTCCGGAGACGCGCACCGTCTGGCGCGCGACCGAAGTCATCCTCCGGTCCCAGCCGTCGCCAGCGTCTACCACCTGAACCCAGCTAGCTCCGGAAAGACACGAAAGACCAGGCCATGCGCGCTCTCGCACCGCTTCTCGTTTCACTGCTTCCCTTCGCGGCCGCTGCGCAAGACTGCGCTGATGGGCAACGAAGCTTCGATCATGCAGCCGGGACCAGTTGTGTTTCGGCAAACCCGCAGCGGATCGTTGCACTGCACTACCAGAACGCCCTCTTGCCCCTGATGGAACTCGGGGTCGTTCCCGTCGCGAGCCTCGGGAACGTTCAGGCGGATGGGACGCGCGTTTTCCGGCGCATGGACGGCTATGATACATCCGAGGTGGAATGGGTTGGATCCTATCGTGGCCCGATCGATCCTGAGGCAATCGCGGCGATGGAGCCGGACCTGATCGTCGCCTCGCCCTGGCCGCCCGAAGCACCCGAAATGCTTGGTGGCATCGCGCCGGTCGTCGTCATCGACATGTTCGAACAGCCCCTCGACGCCGCCCTGATGCAGTTCGCGGATCTCGTGAACCGAACGGAGCGGGCAGAAGCGTTGCAGGCTGATTTCGCGGCGAAGGCCGAGGCCGTCCGCATCGACCTCGGTGCCGCGCTGCAGATGACCACCACGTCGTTCCTGACTTACGCCGAGGAGGATGATCAGTTCTATCCGGCAAATCCGACGCAGGCGCTCGGCATGGTGCTGCGCGCCCTTCAGCCCGTGCGCCCCGAGCCCGAACAGAACCTCGGTACGCAACGCGAATATCGCGCGATGGAGACGATCGGTGCGCATGAGGCGGACGTGGTGTTCCAACTCGTCTTCGATGCGGATGACGGAGGCACCTCGGACGCGCATCAGGCCTTCACGAGCCATCCGCTCGTCGAAGTGCTCCCCGTGGCGCAGGCGGATCAGATCATCGCCCTCAATGGCATCGCGATGGTCGGATCGGCCTGGGGGAAGGCGATGAGTGGCCTCGACCAGATCGCCGCCGCGCTGACAGATCCGACGCTAAACCGGGAGCTTGTTGTCGAATGAAGCCTCGTGGAACCGGAGTCACCACATGATCCGCATCGCAGCCATCGCGATACTTGCCGGTCCTGTCGCAGCGCAGGACTGTCCTGAAGGCTTTCGTGGGTTCGAGCACGCATTGGGGTCTACCTGTATCCCGCAGGAGCCGCAGCGCATCGCGTCCCTGCGCGACGACTCGATCACGACCGCGCTGATGGATATCGATGCGCCCATCATCGCCACCGTCATGCGCGACGATCCGGAAGACGGGCATCGCTACGTGCGCGGCGCCTCAGACATCTTTGGCGAGGACGTCGTTGCAGCGGCGGATCTCATCGATCTGGGCAGTCACAATCCGCCGGATGTGGAGGCGGTGGCCGCGGCGCGCCCCGATCTGATCATCGCGCGGACATACCAGTCGGAGGCGGCGGACCAGTTGAACGCGATCGCTCCAACCGTCTTCATGCCCGATGTGCTCGATTTCTTCGGGAACCTGGAGTTCCTGGCCGATGCCGCAGGCGTCGCCGACGATTTTGAGGCGGAGCGCGCCCGATACGAGGCCCGGATCTCGGAGGCGCGAGACATCATAGGCAACCCCGGCGACATCACCGTCTCGCGCTTCGACATCTGGGAGGATGGGCTGTGGTACTACCCCGGCTGGGGCGCCATCGCGCAGGTCATCGAGGATATCGGCTTCGCGAAGCCGTCTGTGCAAGCTGACGCCACCGACAACATGAACGGTATCAGCGTCGAGCGGATGGCGGAGTTCGACGGCGACGTGCTGGTTGCCAGCCATGCTCCCCGCTTCGGCCAGACGATCCCGAGGCTCACGACGCTCTGGGACGAGACCGCTCCCTTCTGGCGCAGCCTCGACGGTGAGGTCTACTGGTATGAGCGCGACATCCTCGTGGGCTACACCTTCGCGTCCCTCGACCGGTCCATCGACTTCCTGACCGCGCTCACGGCCGGGCGCGACTTCGACTGATCTCAACGGCGAGCCAGGGCGCACGCGCCTCAGCCAGCCTCCAAACCCGGAGGCCTTCATGACGTCGATAGCTTGCACAATCGCGATCGCAGCGCTGCTGGCCCTACCTGCCGTCGCGCAGGAAATGCGCAGCTATGAGGATGCGCTGGGCCGTATTGTCGACATTCCTGTCGATCCGCAGCGCATACAGTCGATGTATTCCGGCTCGGTTACCCCACCACTCATCGAACTCGGTGCGCCTCTGGTCGGCAGCCAGGGGACCCTGGCCGAGGACGGCACGCCCTACCTGCGCATGGTCAGTACGGTCATGAAGATCGATTTCGACAATTCAGACATCGCCTTCACCCACGAAGGCGCTCCCGACTTCGAGGCGATCGCCGCGCTGGCACCGGACCTCATCATCGGTCTGGTCAGCAACGATGCAGATCACGTGGACCGGCTCCAGCAGATCGCCCCCACGGTCATGCTGGACGACAGCCAGAGCGGCCTGGAACTCTATCGCGACATCGCCGACACAACGGGGCGGATGGACGCGTTCGAAGACCTGCTCGTCGACTATCACGCCCTTGTGGAAGATGCGCGAGGCTGGCTTGGCAATCATGGCTACACATACAGCAAGCTCGCCGCGTATGGCGGCGATCTGCATGTCTACGGCAACTTCGGTGCGCTCACGATCGCGCTCAACGACCTCGGGTTCGAACTGATCGGCGATGGCGTGGCCATGCGGGCGCGCGGCTCGACCTGGGATGGCGAAGTGATGAGTGCCGAAACGCTTCCCGACCAGGATGCCGATTTCGTATTCACCACCTTCCGGATCGATCAGGGACCTCAAGTGGGCCCCGTCTCGACGCTCGACGCCTTCGAAGAAGTGCTCCCACGCTTTTGCGACCTGATGACGGCTTGTGCCGAAGGCCGCTTGATCGTCCTTCCGCTGGAACACGTGGCGCTGTCGTTCCGAACGTTGGATGCCAACATCTACTACATCGTCACCAATGTGGCCGGCCGCCCAGGGCTTGCGCCACCCGGATGAACACACCCCTGCCTTTCGGCTTCGCCCAACATCCGGAGATGACCACGATGACCCGACTGATCCTTGCTTGCGCCATGCTTCTGGCCGTTCCCGCATGGGCCCAGACGCGCATCTTCACAGACCATCTCGGACGAACTGTCGAGATCCCCGTCGATCCACAGCGTGTTGTCTCGCTCGGCTCCAAGAACGTCACCGTGCCGATGATCGAGCTCGGCGTGATGCCCGTCGGCAGCCAGGGCACCATGCCGGAGGGTGGCGAACCCACGATCCGTGCGTCCGGAATTGCCACCGGCGTCGACTTCCACAACTCGGATATCGTTTATGTCGGCGACTTTCCCGTCGATCTGGAGCTGATCGCCAGCCTCGCGCCCGATCTCATTGTCTGGCCCGACTGGCAGGATGAAGTCAGCCTCGACCAGCTTTCGCTGATCGCGCCCACCGTCGCTTACGAGACCGACGCCACGCTGCACGACGCGCAGGCCTTCTATGCCGAGCTCTTCGGTCGGCATGAACGGCTGGCCGCAAACCGCGCCCGATATGACGCACAGATCGCGCAGCTCTCGGGACTGATCCCCGCGGGCACGACCTACAGCGTGCTACATGGCCGGGAGGGCGAGTTCTGGACCTGCAAGCCCTATGGCAACCTCGAGCTCATCCTGCGGGATGCGGGCCTCAATCCGTCGTCCATCATCGCCGAGGCCGAGAGCGGCACCTGCCCGCGCTTTTCCGCCGAGCGGCTGCAGGACTTCGACGCGGACTGGATTTTCACCACTTACCGGACGGACCGGGGCGAGACACCGCAGGACGCGCTCGCCGGGCTTGAGGATGTGTTTCCAGGCTTCTGCAACGCTTTGACCGCCTGCCGCGAGGGGCGTCACATCGTTCTGCCGCGGGAGGAGCTGACGACACCGTCCTATGACGCTGTGGGTGCCGCGATCTTCGCACTGACCACGCTCCTCTCGAACCCCTATGCGCAGCCAGACGCGGGTTCAGCCGGAGGGACAAGACCATGATGCGGGCCGCTCTCTTCGCTGCCTCCGTTTTCCTGATCGCAGCTCCAGCGCAAGCACGGGACTGCGCTGGTGGCGAGCGCGCTTTCTCGCATCTCGGCGGAACCGCCTGCATTCCGGCGAGCCCGCAGCGGATCGTCGGACTGCATGATCAGCAGGTCACACTCACCCTCGTCGAGGTCGGTGCGCCGGTTGTCGGCAGCCACGGGCGGTTGGGCGATGACGGGCCGTTCATGCGCAGCGTGCGCCTTGTCCACGGGCTGGACTTCGAGAACTCCGGCATCCGATACATCGGGACCTTCGATGCCATGGACTTCGAGGCGATCGCAGCCCTGGAGCCCGATCTGATCATCGGCCGCGAGTGGGAGTTGGAGACCCGGGATAAGTTCGAGGCAATCGCCCCCACCGTCTTCATCCCGAACGACGTCGAGGATCCGCTCGCCTTTCCCCGCGGTGTCGCGGACGCCGCGGGACGTCTGGCAACATGGGAGCGGATGAACGCCGCCTTCGAGGCAACGTTGGAGCGGGCGCGGATGGCCCTCCCCGATGTGAGCGGCGCAACCTACGCCAAGATCCAGGGTTGGGAGGGCGAGCTCAACGTCTTTGCAGGCTATGGTGGCCTGACGCATATCCTCGGACAACTCGGTCTGGAGCGCGTTCCCCTGGCGCAGGAGATGGCAGATCGCGGCGTGGTCTGGGGCGAAATCGTCAGCCCGGAAGTGCTCTCCGATCTCGATGCCGACTTCCTGTTCGACACCTACACCATCGCCTACGGCGACACGCTGGTCGATCCTGCGGCTCGAATGGCTGAGGTGTTTCCGGCATGGTGCGAGATGCTGAGCGCTTGCGCAGAGGGCCGCTACATCGTGCTGCCGCGCGAACATGCTGGCGGCTTCTCCTTCGCTGAGCTCGATACCACCGTGCATCTCGCGACAACACATATGGCGAGGAGCCTGCCCGAATAACCCATTTTCCGCCGCCAACAATGCCTGTTTGCAGGCTGCACTGTTTGCCGCGATACGAACGATCGCTCCTTAGGGAACCATCGCACAAAACGCGCACACCCTTACCTAGGAAGAACTTCCCGTGACCGGGCCTGTCGATCCGCAGCGGATCGCCACCGATGATATGCTCACACGGTACCTCACCCCGTTTCTGGTCCGCGCTTCATGCGACCTTTCGGGTTGGGGGTCCCGCCTGGCATAGATACCGGATTTGAAGGACGGTATAAACGGAGGGGTCCGAAAAGGAACTGTGAGCTGCTTGGCGCCATCTAGGGATCGAAAGTCAGCAAAAGTACGGATTTTTTCTGAATGCGGCGGGACATCAAAAATGACTGCAAAACAGAAGCTTAGCTATCCGTCGGGATGCCCGGCGGATCACTAGAGTAAAGTTGGATTTTTACTTATAAAGGACAGTGCTTAGAGTTCCTACGGACCATCGAGTGGGAGTGAGGGATTGGACACTCTGGCGTAGTTTTTCGTATAGGAAGCAACAATCTACGGTGGTTCGATCGTAGGCGTCCGGCCTGCGTGTCCTGCCTGAGTCGCTAGCATAGGCCTAGTGTCCATTGGCGATAGTGGACACTACGGGCGGGCGCGGATGGCGAAGCGGGCGCGGAAGCGGCGCATCTGAGCGGATGACGGGAAGCGGATGATCTGACGTCAGGCGCGGCTTCCCGGGATCTCGGTGAGCCAGGTGGCGCTGCGCGACGACGGCCTTCCTGCTCGCGGAGGTGGACGCGACGCCGTCACCGGACGGGCCGCCCGAGCCCCGACCGGCGTTCGCTGAGCCTGACGCTTCAGCATCGCGAGCCCGTCGGCGAGCGAGGGCGCGTCGTCCCAACGCAGCTCCATGGCAAAGTTGTTGCCCTGGCGGATGATATGCGTGTGGCTGTCGATCAGCCCGGGGATTACGCGCCGCCCAGCGAGATCGATCCTCACCGCGTCGCCCGCCGTGGCGATGATGTCCTGAGTGCGTCCGGTCGCCTCGACCTTGCCATCGGCAATGGCGATCGCGGTGGTCTCCGGCCGGTCGGGGTCGAACGTCGTGATGCGTCCGTTGAAGAGAACGATATCCGGCATGGGCTGTCTCCCTGTCTTCGGTCGGATCCGCGAGCCCCGATGCAGTCGCGCACCGGGGCCGAGGGGGGTGTCAAAGGTTGCGGCCCTGCAGGATGACCGGGGACCAGTCGGGACGGATGGGCGGCATGTGGCGCAGGTCGTAATGGGCAAACTCATCCTTGCCGTGGACGACCTCGCCGCCCAGGACCGTCAGCACGGATTTCGGCTTGGCGATCTCCGCATCCGTCACGGCGAAGTAGTCCTGGTCGAGCACGGCGAAGTCGGCCATCTGGCCCGGCGCGATTGCACCCTTGCGGCCCGCATCGCCGGTGAACCAGGCCGAGCCCACCGTCCAGAGGCGCCGCGCCTCCTCCCTGGTCAGCAGGTTCGCGTCCTCGTACATCCGCAGGCCGCCGCGCGAGAGGCCGGTCGACATCCACTGAATCGAGAACCACGGGTTGAACGAGGTCACCCGCGTCGCGTCCGTCCCGCCGCCGCCCGGCACGCCGAGGTCGAAGATCGCACGGAAGTTCGGTGTCGTCCGCAGTGCCTCCGCCCCGTAGTTCACGACGAAGTCCTCGGCCTGGAACTGCAGCCGGTTCTGGAGCGCGATGTCGCCGCCGAGCACGGCGATCCGTTCGAGGTTGCGAGGGCTGAAGGTCCCGACATGGTCGACGAACCAGCCGGGCGTCAGTCCCGCGCCCCGCGCCATCGCCTCGTAGACCGGCAGCAGGCGGTCGCCGGTCTCGTCATAGGTGACGTGCTGGCGGAAGGGCCATTCCGCCTCGCCGAGCACGGTCATGATCCGCGTCTGGATCTCCTCGGCATCCGCATCGATTTCGGGCCGGGCATCGGCGAATATCTCGTAGTCGTAGGACGCCCATGTCAGGTTCTCGCCCGCGCCCACGAACTTGAGCATGTCGTCGCCCTGGCCGGCCCGGATGCGGGAGGTCCAGTCCTGGTAGTTGGCAAGCCCCTCGCCCTTCACCTGCTGGAAGGAGTGGTAGCCGATGCGAGTGGTCAGCAACCCCTCGCCGTGCAGCCAGCGGACCACCTGATAGGGGTCGCTCTCGGGGAACTCCATGCCACCGCCGCGCGCGTCGGAGACGGAGGTGATGCCGAGCCCGTTGAGCTCATCCATGTGATGGATCGACGAGTTGATCTGGTCGCGGATCGACAGCGTCAACGCGCTGCGCACCAAGCGGGACGAGGACTTCGCCGCCCTCGACGAGGCCGGGATGCAGGTCGTGGAGCTGGAGGGCGAGGCGCGGACCAACTACCTCGCCGCCGCCCGCACGACCACGTGGGACCGGATGCGCGAGTTGATGGAGGAGAACCCCGCACCCTCCTCCGACTATGATCGGCTGATCGAGCTGTTCTACGATCCGTCCGCGGACTGATCCCGGCAGATCCGGGCCGGGGCGCGTCACCGATGCGCCCCGGCCGTCCTTTGACCAGGAGGTCGCATGCGCCCCGTAATCCGTGCCTATGACGCGCTGCTCTACACGATGGCCGTCGCCGCGGCGCTCGCGCTGGTGTGGCTGATGGTGTCCGTCGTGATCTCCGTCGCGATGCGCAATCTCGGGATGCAACCGTTCGCGTGGCTCTTCACCTCTGCCGAGTATGGGCTTCTCTACATGACGATGCTGGGCGCACCGTGGCTGGTGCGCGAACGGGGGCATGTGCATGTAGAGCCTTTAACAGCGGCGCTTCCCGCCGCCGTGCGCCGTTTCGTGAGCAGCGTCGTGGCGCTCGCCTGCGTGGCCGTCTCGTTGACTCTCGCATGGCACGGGCTGCAGCTGTTCCTCACCAATATCGAGCGCAACGACTTCGACGTGCGGGCCTATTTCTACCCGCGCTGGCTGCTGACGATCACCTTCCCGATCGCCTTCAGCTTCATGGCGATCGAGTTCGCCCGCTTCGTCCTCGGACGCGAGCTTCTGCACTACGGCGAGGCGGGCATCCACGAATGATGGAATGGTACGAAGCGCTCGGGCTGCTCGTGGGCAGCGTCATGCTGCTGATGGCGCTCGGCATGCCGGTGACGCTGGCGTTCCTCGCGGCCAACATCCTTGGCGCCTGGGTCTTCATGGGGGGCGAGCGCGGTGTCGCGCAGCTGCTCAACAACGGCTAGGGGGCGCTGACGACCTTTGCGCTGGTGCCGATCCCGCTGTTCCTCCTGATGGGCGAGGTCTTCTCCCAGACGGGGCTGGGCGGGCGCATGTTCTCCGCGATCGACCGGCTTCTGGGCCGGCTGCCGGGGCGGCTGAGCTACGTCACCGTGCTGGGGGCACGGGATTCTCGACGCTGTCGGGCTCCTCCATGGGGTTCACCGCGCTGATGGGCTCGCTGATGGTGCCGGAGATGGGGCGCCGCGGCTACAAGAAGCACATGTCGATCGGTCCGATCCTCGGCACCGGGGGGCTTGCGATTATCATACCCCCCTCCTCCCTTGCGATTCTGCTCGCGACGCTGGCGCAGATCGATGTCGGCGCGCTCCTGATCGCGGGGGTGTCCCGGGGCTGATCCTTGCCGCCCTCTATGTCGGCGCGATCTATCTGCAGACCCGTCTCGATCCGGAGGCTGCGCCGCCCTACGACGTGCCGCTGATCTCCGTGGGCGAAAAGATCAAGCTGCTGTTCCGCGACGTGGTCCCGATGATCGGCCTAATGGTGGTGATCGTGATCATGATGATCAACGGCATCGTCACCCCGTCGGAAGTGGCCGCGTTCGGCGCGCTCGGCGTTTTGATCCTTGCGACCCTCTACCGCTGCCTGTCCTGGAAGGCGATGAGAAACTCCGTGCGCGGTGCGCTGCGGGTCACGCTGATGGCCTATCTCATCGTGTTCGGGTCCGCGACGTTCAGCCAGCTCCTCGCCTTTTCCGGGGCGTCACGCGGCCTGATCACCTGGGCCACGGGGTTCGAGCTCGACCCGGTCGCCATGCTCTTGGTGATGTTCGGCGTCCTGCTGATCCTCGGCATGTTCATGGAGCAGATCTCCATCATGCTGCTGACGGTGCCGATCTTCTTTCCGCTGGCTACGCAACTGGGGTTCGACCCGATCTGGTTCGGGCTGATCATGTTGCTGGCGCTCGAGATCAGCTTCACTACGCACCCGTTCGGTTTGCTGCTCTTTGTCATGAAAGGGGTTGCACCGTCGGACACGACGATGCGAGAGATCTATTGCGCAGCGATGCCCTTCATTCTCTGCTCGCTTCTGCTCGTCGCGCTGCTGATAATGTTCCCTGTGCTGGCGATCTGGCTGCCACGTCTAGGCTAGGTATGAGTAGGGCCGACACGCTCTGGTGAAAGATCAGATGAAGAAGGCGTCTCTCTCCGCAAAAGACTAGATTTTGACAAAGCGGAACCCGCGCCTCCGCATTAATCGCCCAATCGGGCAATATTTTAGCTATTCCAGATCGAATGACATCGCCGGGGCTCTTGGTAGCCCTGGTTGCGGTGCGAATGACTTTGCCTTTCATCTTATAACAGCAGACGTCTACTCTATACACGGCCTCCCCAGAAAGCCTGTTCCTGAGTTGGGGATCGCTGAAACGGTTACCTGGAGTAAAGAACTGTCGACCATTTGATCTCCGGGCCTGCATTGGATCTGGTCGCAGCTAGTGCCGTTTTGAAATGAGTTGCGTCAGCATTGGGCGAAGTCAGCCCCGCTCGGACCATGAGCGGGGCCGGACGAATGCCAACCGTCAGTTGCTACGGCGCGTCTCGGCCTGCCAGTCGAGGTTGAGGCCGATCAGGTCAGCGCGCTCCAGTCGTGCCACGCGAGCGTGGTCTGGGAACGCTGCTTCGATGCGCGCAGTGGCTTCCGTGCTCTCATCATTTGACATCTCCCCGTCGGCCAGCGCTGTTTCGAGCGCCTCGCGATAGGCGGTGAGATGCGCAAGTTGCTGTGCGATGGCGAAGTCCGCAGGTGCCGGAGCATTGTGTGCGCCGTAGACGGTTTCCAGCTCGGGCAGTCGATCCTCAAGCTCCCACAACACACCGATCCAGCCATTCAAGTCCGCGTCTTTCAGGAAAACCGTAACGCCATCCTCGACGACTTCGACCGAGAACAGAACACCTTCGTCCGCTGCGTGAAGGAGTGTATTGGTGGGCGCATTGGCGTTCGGCACCTCGATGACTTCGAATGTGACATCGCCGAAATCGAGCACATCACCGTCGGCCAGCACCGCCTCCGGCAGTGCGGCGATCACCTGTTCCTGGCTCGGAAAGTCGTCACCGAGAACGGCCTTCCGGCTCGCGATGTAACCTTCGCCGTCGGTGCGGAGGCTGCGGATCGTTGCTTCGGACGCGTAGACCTCTGCGTCCGGGAAGGCCTCGCGGAACTCAGCAAGGCCGCCGAAATGGTCTGTTGCGGCACCGGAATGACGATCGCAGTGACAGGCTGACCGATGCGCACGATCGCCCGCTGGGCCTGAGAAAAGGTCCTCTGCGTACTGATGACCACCAGGCCTTCTTCAGTCTCTACAGCGAAGGTGTTGACGGAGTCGGGGTCCGGCGAGCTGTAGGTATGGATCCGCAGATCGGCCACGGCCGGTTGCACGATGAATCCTAATGACAAGGCTGCGGCAGCGAGAGCATGTTTGACGAGCTTGAACATGATATTTCTCCTCTCTACCGGCGGTGGGATCACAGGTTCGACCAGCCGCCATCGATGGTGATCTCTTCGCCCAGCATAAAGCTCGACGCGTCCGAGGCGAGGAAGACGGCGGCCCCGGCGATCTCCTTGGGCGCACCGAAGCGGCCCATCGGCACTTGGGTGACGATGCCGGACGCCATCTCGTTCATCTGATCTTCGGGCATGCCGATCTTGGCGTAGATCGGTGTCTCGATCGGTCCGGGTGCAATGGAATTCACCCGGATGCCGTTATCCTTGAGTTCGGCGGCGAGCGTTCGCACGACAGAACGCAGCGCTGCTTTCGAAGCCGAATAGACCGCCATGCCAGGCATGCCCTTTTGATCGAGGTTCGAGGTCGTGAAGAACACGCTTGCGCCATCGTTCAGAAGCGGCTTCAGCGCCTGAACGGTCATCAGCGGTCCAGTGACGTTGATGGCAAGCTGTTCGGCGGCCTGTGCGCTCTCGATCGCACCGAGTGGTGCGGGCCAGGCGACACCGGCATTGGCGTAGACGAAATCGATCTTGCCGAAGATCTCTTTCACGTGTTCGGCCAGGCGTACGGCAGCATCTGGGTCCTGTGATGCAGCAACGACCGGGTGGGCCTTGGGGCCGAGACGGTTCGCGGCCTTATGAACGCGTTCGGGATTCTGGCCTGTCACGATCACTTCGGCGCCATTGTCGATCATCGCCTTGGCGGCTTCGAAGCCGATACCGCTGGTTGCCCCGGTCACGACGCCTTTCTTGTAGGTCAGTTGGCTGGACATGTCCTGTTCCTTTCCCGTGTTGGGATGCAGGAGATATCGGCGTTCTCGAACGGGGAAGTAGAAGAGGTTTTCTGAAATCAGATTTCTTGATATTAGAAAGCTGCCATGGACCGATTTCTCGAACTCGAAACCTTCGTCGCCGTCGTGGAGAGCCGATCGCTGAGCGGGGCGGCGCGCCGGTTGAACATCGCGGTCTCCGCGGTCAGCCGACGGCTGGACGAGTTGGAAACGCGTCTCGGGGTGCGTTTGGCGACCCGTTCGACCCGTGGCTTCTCGCTGACCGCGTTGGGTGAGACGTACTATGAGCGTAGCTTGCGGTTGCTAGGCGATTTCGCAGAGGCGAACGCTTCTGTCCGCGACGAACAATCGGAGCTGAAGGGCCTGCTTCGCATTGCGGCTCCCCTGAGTTTCGGTCTCAAGCATATCGCCCCGGTGGCCGCTCGGCTCATGACGGAGGCACCGGAGTTGCGGGTCGAGCTCGATCTCAGCGACAGGCGGATCGACCTCATCGGCGAAGGCGTCGACCTCGCCGTACGGATCGGCAACCTGGAGGATTCCAGCCTGATCGCGCGCAAGCTCTTCCATGTCCGGCATGTCGTTGCGGCCAGCCCAGAGTTCTGGGATCGCCATGGCAGGCCGGTCTCTCCCGACGCGCTACGGGACTATCCGGCCCTCGGGTATCGCACGAGCGCGGGCGCTCTGCCCTGGAGCTACAGAACGGTCGATGGCCACCGCAGGACCGTCGGCATGAAGCCGAGGTTCCTAACCAATAATGGCGACGCGCTTGTCCTTGCCGCAAAAAATGGCCTCGGCGTCCTCCTGGAGCCCGACTTCATTTGTGAGGAAGCACTGGCGTCCGGCGCGCTTGAACAGGTTCTCGCTGACCACAACTGGATCGGCGTCTCGGCCTACATCGTCTATCCTTCCGGCCGCGCCCTGCCCGCCCGCGCGAGGCGTATGATCGATTTGCTGGTAAGCGATCTGGGCGGGTGAGACGCCATCGCAGCGAAAGATGCATGTAGGCCGCGCCCGGTCTTCCGAGCGAGGCTGCGGTTGCGATGCTCATTCGCCGTTCTTGCGGCGCGCCGGGGCCAGATGAAGCTGAAAACATCCCCACGGTCTTCGACGATCGCGTCATCGAAGAGGTTTACATAGATCGGCTTGGTGAAGCTCGGATCTCGTCTCGCCCAGGAGTTTGCCAAAGACAAGCTAGGCTCCAGACTCATTAAAGGTCATAACCAAAAGATGACGGCTGCGGCCAACGCGATGGCGGACAGGAAGACCGTTGGGCATCTGTCGTAGCGGGTCGCGATGCGGCACCAGTCCTTGAGCCTGCCGAACATGATCTCGATCCGGTTGCGACGCTTGTATCGACGCTTGTCATACCGGATGGCTTTGTCGCGAGACTTCCGGCCGGGGATGCAGCGGCGTATCCCTCCTGTCCTGCGAGGCTTTGCGGAACCAATCCGCATCGTAGCCCCGGTCGGTGATCAGCCAGTCGACAGCGGGCAGAGAACTGCACAGAGCCCGAGCGCCGACATAGTCACTGACCTGGCCGGCCGTGATGAAGAACCTGATCGGGCGCCCTGCGCTGTCCGTGACAGCGTGCAGCTTTGTGTTCATACCGCCCCTGGTGCGCCCGATCAGGCGACCGCGCCCCTTTTTCACCGCCAGACTGGTCGCCGTGCGGTGGGTCTTCAGGTAGATCGCATCAATCATGGCCGTCTTCTCCTCGGGGTTCTCGGCAGCCAGCCCTGCCATTATCCGCGCGAACACGCCCTTTTCGCTCCATCGCTTCCAACGGTTGGAGAGCGTCTTGTGCGGCCCGTATTCCTTCGGCGCATCGCGCCAGCGCAAGCCATTGCGATTGATGAAGATTATGCTGGACAGCACACGTCGATCATCGACGCGGGGCTTGCCGTGGGACTTTGGGAAGTAGGGTTCGAGACGCGCCATCCGCGCGTCGGTCAGCCAAGACAGATTGCTTATGTCACCGCTCGCTTTTCGAGCTGTGAAGCAGAAGCCTACATCAAGATTCACGGGTCCTGGCCCTAGCGCTGCCTATGGATCGAAAGTCAGCGAAAGTACGGATTTTTTTGAATGCGGCGGGACAGCAAAAAATGATTGCAAAACAACAGCGTAACTATCCCGTAGGGACGCCCGGCGGGTCACCAGCGTGAAGTTGGATTTCTTCTTATAGAATACAGTGACGTAAAGTTCTTGCGGACCATCGAGTGGGAGTGATTCCGAGGCTTCGGACGCTATCGGCTACAATCGACAATCCGACCGTATCCCCTCTGAGACAGAAAGACTTTCCTGCGTAGAACGATCGCGGACTATCGGTGCGCAAGCGTGATTTCTGACGGTCCACCTGACGGGACGAGCGAGGCTTCCCAGGTCCGGCCAACGCGCGTACCGTCACTCGTACAAACCCAGTTGAAGGTAGTCTTTCTTTCTTATGTAGCTGATATCGCTAGAGAAATGTGGAGGAGGCACCGGGCTGAGCTGACGGTATTCGCGGAAGGAACCGCCATGCTCGCCGATGTCGCCCTCAAGAAACTGAAACCGAAGAGAGAGCCTTACAAAGCCAGTGACCGGGACGGATGTAAGCTCATGTCGCGCCGTCCGAGAGGATTACCTTTCGTCTCGACTACCGTCTCAATGGACGGCGAGAGACCATCCTCCTCGGTCGCTACGGAGCCTCCGACCTTTCACTGGCGCGGGCCCGCGAGAAGTGTATCGACGCCCGGAGAATAGGCGTCGAGGGCCGTTGACCTGAGCCCCTGAATTTCCTTCGTGGACTGGTAGGGTCCTCGCGACTGAGAGGACTGAGAACGAAGGCGAGATT
>JAWDKM010000026.1:0-1047 GCA_032464575.1 Roseobacter sp. HKCCA0434 | reverse complement strand
ATGGGGCATCGCACAACCTGATGCCTGCTGGGCAAACGGCGTCACATACAATGCCGACTTTCGTGCAAGTGCAGCATTCAGTAGGTTTGGGCTCGTTCCCGCCATGTTCCGCAGAACAGCGGACCTACGATATTCTGACCTCGCCAACGTCGGGTTGACAATGTGATGGGGCGCGGTAGTTCGGACGACCGGCACGCGCCTCGTGAACCTACCTGCCATTCGGCCTCGGCGTCCCGCCTGGAACAAGGGACGGATCGTCGGCCAGAAACGACCACTGCTACCGAAACATGTGTGGGCCATCCGGGTGCGGCTCGAGATCGCCGAGAACGTTCGTGACCTCGCGCTCTTCAACACAGCGATCGATAGCAAGCTCCGGGGTTGCGACCTCGTCCGCCTCAAGGTCGCGGACGTCTACGCCGCCGGCCAAGTCAAGGAGCGCACCTCGGTCCTGCAGAGCAAGACGCAGAAGCCGGTGCGCTTCGAGCTGACGGAAGGCAAGCGGAAGTCGATCAAGCACTGGCTCGCGCATCAGATGATGATCGGGCAGGAGCACCTGTGGCCGGGTCGCTTCCACGAGTCGCTCCACATCTCGACCCGTCAGTACGCGCGCTTGGTTCGCGACTGGGTGACATCGATCGGGCTTGAGCCGAGTGCCTACGGGACGCACTCGATGCGCCGGACGAAGGTGGCGCAGATCTACCGAAAGACGGGCAACCTCCGCGCGGTCCAACTCCTTCTTGGACACACGAAGATCGACAGCACGGTCCGGTATCTCGGGGTCGAGCTCGAAGACGCGTTGGCGATCTCAGAAGCCGTCGAGATCTGATGCCGATGGGCCGCTCCACGTAGGGCGGCCCGGAGCCGACCTTGGCGGGATGCGCCGGTTTCGCAATCGCGTTCTGCAGAACTGCCGTTCGCTCGAGGTGCAGCATCTAGGAGCTCGGGAGCTTCGCGAAGCGGACAAACCGGACTTTCGCTGCGATCGTCACGAACGTCCATTATGATTGGCTATACTCGCGGAACGCCCACCGTATGACCACCTGCGAC
>JAWDKM010000025.1:0-1163 GCA_032464575.1 Roseobacter sp. HKCCA0434 | reverse complement strand
CCCCCCTATTTTCTGTGGCCTATTAAAAATAGGCGCCCCTTCTCGCGAACTTACGGGGTTATTTTGCAGAGTTCCTTAACATTGGTTTTCTCGCTCGCCTTAGAATACTCATCTTGGGAACGTGTGTTCGTTCTCGGTACAGGTTGATAAAAAATTAACACTAGAAGCTTTTCTTGGAAACATGAAATCATTCAATTCGTTACTCGACCGAAGTCTTCACTATGCATCACAACTCAAGATTATGCTATACGGATTTGCCTATATAACTCTCTTGTTGCTTACCCCACAATCCAGTAAGTGGTAGAACTATCCTTTTTCGTCACTCCATCATTCTTTTACCAAGTACAGGAATATTAACCTGTTGTCCATCGACTATGCATTTCTGCCTCATCTTAGGCCCTGACTAACCCTGGGTGGACGAACCTTGCCCAGGAAACCTTTCCCAATAGGCGTCGAAGATTCTCACTTCGAATCGTTACTCATGCCGGCATTCTCACTTTTAATCTCTCCACCAGTCCTCACGGTCTGACTTCAACGAAATTAAAACGCTCTCCTAACGCACATAATGTGCCCGTAGCTTCGGTATTGTGTTTGAGTCCCGTTACATTATTGGCGCAAGATCTCTTGACTAGTGAGCAATTACGCACTCTTTAAAAGGTGGCTGCTTCTAAGCCAACTTCCTAGTTGTTTATGAAATCTCACAACCTTTCTCACTTAACACAATTTTGGGACCTTAGCTGACGATCTGGGTTGTTTCCCTCGCGAGCGTGGACGTTATCACCCACGTTCCGACTGCATAGCTTAATTTTAATGGTATTCGGAGTTTGATTATAGTCAGTACAGCTAGATGCCGCCATTCCACATTCAGTGCTCTACCCCCATTAAACAATACTATACGCTAGCCCTAAAGCTATTTCGAAGAGAACCAGCTATCTCCAGGTTCGATTGGAATTTCACCGCTATCCACAAGTCATCCGGGCACTTTTTAGCGTACTACGGTTCGGTCCTCCACTTAGTTTTACCTAAGCTTCAACCTGCTCATGGATAGATCACCTGGTTTCGGGTATATGCCAATATACTAAAGTCGCCCTATTCAGACTCGGTTTCCCTACGGCTCCGCTTTTTTCTGCTTAACCTCGCATGCTGTCATAACTCGCCGGTCC
>JAWDKM010000024.1:0-1175 GCA_032464575.1 Roseobacter sp. HKCCA0434 | reverse complement strand
ACGGAATTGAAACGAACGAGCTATTCCCGGCCGGAGCTTCTCTCCACTGCACCCAAGAAACGCCTAATGGTGGAGGGGGGCTGCCCCCTCTCGCTCTAGCGCCTCGTCGTCGGCTGCATAGTCGAAGTGCTCGTTCGGATATGCGGCGAGCTGCGGCAGCACCGCGCGCCAGTCGCGGCCGTGCGTCGCTCGTGTGAGCCAGGCGACCGCCTCCGGCGCCGTCTCGGCATAAGTGCCGGCTGTCGGCGCGGAGGACGCGAGCACCATCGGCCGCTCGGCCGACCACGGCGTGGCCCCACCCTTGGGCGGGTAGATCTCGTCGGGCAGGCCGACGAGGTCGGCGTGCTTCCCCATCGCGTCCATCACGGTGCGGCCGATCTCGGCCACCGTCGGCGCATCCGCGTCCTTGACGTTCAGCACGGCGGGCGCGCCGCCTCGGAATGCGTGCAGCACCGCCTCGGCGATCGCCGCGGTGGAGGTGGTCTGGAACCGGCTCCGCCCGCCATAGGCCAGCGGAATGCGCGTCCGCCCGTCGAGCAGGCGCCTCACGAACCACCACTCGCGGGCGTGCTTGCTGTGGGGGCCGTGGATCGCGCAGGGCCGCAGTAGCGTCGCCGGCACGTGCGCGCCCTCCAGGAGCCGCCGCTCCATCGCGACCTTGCGCGTAGAGTAGGTCTCCGGCCCCGGCTCGACCGTCATGTGGTCCTCCGGGATCGGCTCGGGAAAGCGGGGAAAACCGGTCTCCTTCGCCTCATCGATGGTGCGACCGGCCTCGTCGCGATAGACGCTCGCGCTGGAGATGGTCATGAGGTGGCCCACCGATTCCTGCACGGCGAGAAGGGCTTCGGCATGCGCTGCATCGAAGGCCACACAGTCGAGCAGCAGGTCCGCGCCCTCGCCGAGTGCTCGTACGAGCGCGGCTGGCTCCTCCCGGTCCCAGGGCGCGTGCCGCCACGGGCCGTCGAGGTCGGGCGCGGTGCGGCTGGCAAGCCGGATCTCCCAGCACTCGCATGCAAGACGTGCGGCGACCGCGAGGCCGATCTGGCCGGTGCCGCCGAGAAGGAGAGCCGAGGGCATGGTCACAGCCTTTCATGTCGGGTCGCAGGTGGTCATACGGTGGGCGTTCCGCGAGTATAGCCAATCATAATGGACGTTCGTGACGATCGCAGCGAAAG
>JAWDKM010000023.1:0-1240 GCA_032464575.1 Roseobacter sp. HKCCA0434 | reverse complement strand
GACCTGCGCCCCGCGTTCGCTCCAGCGGATCGAGGGGTCCTTCGGTTGCATCAGTGGGCCTATGCGGCCCGTTTTTCCATCTTCGTCTTCTCTGCGAATTCGACCGGCGGGATGTTCCCGAGGGCCGAGCGAGGGCGCTCCTGGTTGTAGTCCTCCTTCCATGCGGCAAGACCGGCGCGGGCCTCGCGGAGCGTCGCAGAGAGCGTCTCATTCAGGAGTTCGTCCCTCAGGCGCCCGTTGAAGCTTTCGATGAAGGCGTCCCGGGTCGGCTTGCCGGGAGCGACGTCGTGCCAGCCGACATCCCGGTCTTGGCTCCCGCGCAGGATCGCCATGCTGGTCAGCTCCGTCCCATTGTCGGAGACCACGGTCCTCGGGGGGCCTCTGGCCGTAATGGTCGCGTCCAGTTCCCGCGCCACGCGCTGAGCTGAAAGCGACGTGTCGCCGACAAGCGCCAGACATTCGCGGGTGAAGTCGTCCACGACTGCGAGAATGCGGAAACGGCGCCCATCGGTGAGAGCGTCGGAGACGAAGTCCAGCGACCACCTCTCGTTCGGGCGGTCCGGGACCGCCAGCGGCGCCCGCGTTCCCAGGGCGCGCTTGCGCCCACCTCTACGGCGCACCTGCTGCTTCTCCTCGGCGCGTGCTGGTTCTCAAGTAGATCGGCACCCACTAGAATTGAGCTTATGCACTCGATCGCATCAACAGTCGGCACAACAGCCAATTTGGCTGGCTACGGCCGAATGGCAGCAAAGGCGGGAGGCGCGGATCCTCTCGCGCAGCGCCCCATCATCAGGCCGCCGCGTTCGATATCGAACAGTCGACCGATCCGCTCCCAGCACATCGCACGCCCGACGCTCGCTCACCTCGAAGACCTCCCGAGCATGAGCGACGGCTTTCCGCTTCGCGCCGGGCGTCACCATTTTTTTGAAGCGGCGTCCTTCAGAAGCGCGTTATCCAGCAGTCGCTCGGCGAGCAGCTCCTTCAGCTTCGCGTTCTCGTCTTCCGGGGTTCGAAGCCTCTTGGCGTCCGACGGCTCCATGCCTCCGAACTTCGCCTTGTACTTGTAGAACGTCCCGGTGCTGATCCCATGCCGTCGGCAAACGTCTGCAGTCCGCTCGCCAGCTTCCTGTTCCCTGATGATCTGAATGATCCGCTCGTCGCTGAATCTCGCCTTCGTTCTCAGTCCTCTCAGTCGCGAGGACCCTACCAGTCCACGAAGGAAATTCAGGGGCTCAGGTCA
>JAWDKM010000022.1:0-1304 GCA_032464575.1 Roseobacter sp. HKCCA0434 | reverse complement strand
GGCAGGCTTCACTCCCTATACATCACCTTGCGGTTTAGCAGAGAGCTGTGTTTTTGATAAACAGTTGCCCCTCATAATTTACTGTGGCCTAAGTGTTACCTTAGGCGCCCCTTCTTGCGAACTTACGGGGTCATTTTGCAGAGTTCCTTAACACTAGTTTTCTCGCTCGCCTTAGAATACTCATCTCGGGGACGTGTGTCCGTTCTCGGTACAGGTTTCCATAATATTAAGTTTAGAAGCTTTTCTTGGAAGTGTGGAATTATCTAATTCGGTTTGACCCTATGCATCACGCCTCCCGGTTATAGACTGCGGATTTGCCTACAGTCACCAGTGAACGCTTACCCCACAATCCAGTAAGTGGTAAGATTATCCTCCTCCGTCACTCCATCACTATTATAGAAAGTACAGGAATATTAACCTGTTGTCCATCGGCTACGCTTTTCAGCCTCGTCTTAGGTCCTGACTAACCCTGGGTGGACGAACCTTGCCCAGGAAACCTTCCCCAATAGGCGTCGTAGATTCTCACTACGAATCGTTACTCATACCGGCATTCTCACTTCCTAGCGTTCCACCAGTCCTCACGGTCTGACTTCATTGCCCTAGGAACGCTCCTCTAACGTAAATATAATTACCCGCGGCTTCGGTATCGTGTTTTAGTCCCGTTAAATTGTTGGCGCAAGGTCTCTTGACTAGTGAGCTATTACGCACTCTTTAAAAGGTGGCTGCTTCTGAGCCAACTTCCTAGTTGTTTATGAAACCTCACAACCTTTCTCACTTAACACGATTTTGGGACCTTAGCCGGCGATCTGGGTTGTTGCCCTCGCGAGCCGGGACGTTAGCACCCCGGTTCCGACTGCATAGCAATACATAGTGGTATTCGGAGTTTGATTATAGTCAGTACCCCTAGGCGAGGCCATTCCATATTCAGTGCTCTACCACCACTACTTAACACTACACGCTAGCCCTAAAGCTATTTCGAGGAGAACCAGCTATCTCCAAGTTCGATTGGAATTTCTCCACTATTCACAAGTCATCCGGGCACTTTTCAGCGTACTACGGTTCGGCCCTCCGCTTGGGGTTAACCAAGTTTCAGCCTGCTCATGAATAGATCACATGGTTTCGGGTATATGACAACATACTAAGACGCCCTATTAAGACTCGATTTCTCTACGGCTCCGCTTTTTTCTGCTTAACCTCGCATGCTGTCATAACTCGCCGGTCCATACTGCAAGATGTACGCCATCACCCATAAACGGGCTCTGACTAATTGTAAGTAAGTGGTTTCAGAATCTATTTCACTCCCC
>JAWDKM010000021.1:0-1726 GCA_032464575.1 Roseobacter sp. HKCCA0434 | reverse complement strand
AGATCGGACATGGTCACCGCTCGTTTTTCGAACCGTGAATCATGCTCCTAAGCGGAGATCAATGGGTCCTGACCCTAGCCAGTTCATCTGAATTCGCGTTCATATTCGTCACCATTCAACGAATGACTTATCGATATAAGGTAGCGAGATGGCGGGAACCGAGGCAATCGATAGGATCGCCTGCGAGCGCGTCAATCGCGGAGGTCTCGTCTTTTGCGAGCGCGCAGCCAGCTAAGCACATTGAGACGCACATGTAAGGCGGAGGCCGACGTGGCGCTCAGGGCCGTTCCGCTTGGGTGTGACCACGGGACGCAACCTGAACCGACCTCCCGAAACCGATCGCCTCGGTCGCGGGTCCGTACCCTAACGGGCGATGTTCTGCACGATGGACGCGGGGATGACTGGCGCCCAACCGATGGCGGAGAAACGGATCCTGGCATCGTCATAAACTGCGCGCGGGCAGTGCCGACGAGCGGAACCACCTGCACGCCGCGATCCGTCATCAAGTCGGCAGCATGTGCGGCGGGAGACCGGTCGCACCCCCCGCCATCTCAGCCGCCCTCGCCGATCGGGTTGGCGGCTAGGAATTCCAGCAGCCGGGCCGCGGTCTCCTCAGGGGCCTCCTCGGTCAACCAGTGACCGACGCCCTCGACCGCGCCGCCGGAGACGTTCCCGGCCAGCGGCTCCATCATCATCGTCACGTAGGGCACGGGCGCTAGCGCGCCAGCCGACAGCGTGAAGACCGGCATGGGCAGCGGCGTGTCGAACTTGGCCGCGTTGTCCTCGGCGTCCTGCGTCAGCGCGCGGTAGAACTCGAAGCCCGCGCTCAGGGTCTCGGGGTCCGAATAGGCGGCGACGTAGGGCTCGGTCTGCTCCGGGCCCGGTCCGCCCTCGGCGCGCCAGAAGGACTCGATGAAGTGGGTGACGAAGTACTCGACATCGTTGCCGACGATCCGCTCGGGCACCTCGGGGACGGCGTTGAAGGCGAAATGCCAGGCCATGGGCGAGCCCATCGTCTGCGCGAAGGTCTCGGTGCCCGGCAGCGGCACCTCCATGATCGTGACCGTGGCCACGTCGTCCGGGAAGGCGTGGGCCAGCGGGTAGGCCACCATGCCGCCGATGTCGTGGCCCACGACGTGCATCGGCCCGATGCCCGCCTCGGCGAAGGCGGCACGGATGTCGTCGGCCATGCCCGCCTTGGTGAAGTCGCCGTCCGCGTTGGTGCTGCCCCGGATGCCCGGCAGGTCGCAGGCATAGACGGTGTGGGCCTCGGCCAGCGCGGGCAGGATCGGCTTCCATTCGGCGGCCGTCTGCGGCCAGCCGTGCAGCAGCAGGACCGGCTCGCCCGTGCCTCCGGTCATGCAGGTCAGCGTCTCGTCGTTGCCGGTCAGGTCCACCCGCTCGAAGCCCTCGGGCGGCTCCATCGTGGCTTGGGCCAGGGCGGCGGCGGGCAGGATGGCGGTCGTCAGAAGGATGGCAAGGGTGGGTCGCATAGGGTCTCTCCGGTCTGTTTGATGGGGCGTGGTCAGTCGGCGGCGGGCGTGCCGTCGCCGAGGAAGTCGAGCATCAGCGCCGCGGTGCGCTCGGGCGCCTCCTCCATGACCCAGTGGGCCACGTTCTCGAGGATCTGGACCCGCACGTCCGAGGCCACGCGGTTGATCGAGTCCTCCGCCGGGGAGGGATCCCCGAGGGCCGGGTTGCCGAGGGAGGCGGCCCCCGCGATGGC
>JAWDKM010000020.1:0-1967 GCA_032464575.1 Roseobacter sp. HKCCA0434 | reverse complement strand
AGGCCGTCCGACGGGCCGGAGGCAAGATAGGCTTGGGTGCCGGTGTCCTGCCCCGTCGCGGCCGTGGCGGCCCCGCCCCCGCCCTGGCTGTCGGCCGTGTCGGCGAAGGCGGGCACGGCGAGAAGAAGGGCGCTCGCGGCGAGCGTGATGGCACGGGTCATGGTGGAGCTCCTTGTCTGGATGGATGGTGTGTCGATGCGGCTCAGTTCCCCGAGGCGCCCATCATCTCCTCGACCACCGCGGCCGTCGCCGGATCGAGTGTGCTGTCGTGGCGCACGACCAGCCATTCGCCGTCGCGCCGTTCCAGCGTATCGATGTTGAAGGCCGAGCCGGCATAGGTCAGGCCCTCGACCCGCTCGAAGACCACCTGATAGCTCGTCACCACCGCCCGGTCGCCCTCGCCGCTGATGACGAGGTTGGCCGACACGTGGCGCTTGCCGGAGGTAAAGCCGCTCGACTGCGCCATCGCCTCGGCGATGCCCTCGGGGCCCGTGGAGGTACCGAAGCCGGTCACGAACTCCGCCTCCGGCGCGAAGAAGCTGCCGTAGAGCTCGAAATCCTGAGCATCGAGCGCATGGTTGAGGCGCAGAACCACCTGGCGCACGGCCTCGACGTCTTCGGGCGGAAGGTTCAACTCGGCGGTAAGGTAGCCGGTGTCGATCTCGCCCCCTTCCTGGGCCTCGACCGGTGACGGGGCGGCCATCGCGAAGGCAGCGAGGCAGAGGGCCGTGGCGGGGCGGGCGATCTGGCGAAGCATGTGCGGTCCTTTGTTCTCTGTCGGTCGTGTCTTGTCCGGCAAGCTAGCCGCTCGTCGCGACATTCCAATTGGACAGGAGAGGCGTCTTGCTTGGACAGCACGCTCGGACGAGGCAGCGTGGGGAACGCGCTCGATTTGGACCGTTCGACACGCACGATCTGTCTTCGGCGGGACCGGCAGGCCGAGGATACCCGGGGACCGCACGATCACGTCTCCTTCAACCCGCGCCCGGTCCTTCCTATGTCCTGGGACATGAATTCGGGCATGTTGCGCGTCTCCTGATCAGGCGGCACGCATCGCTCGCCGAACGCGCTTTGTATGCACGTTCACCCGTTACAGTTCTGTGAGCCGCCTGTGTTAATCCGCGAGATGCAGTGAGCCCCAAGGACATGCCATGAGCGACATGGTCTTCGATATCTCCAACGGGTCGGGGTCCGTCGTCCCGCATCTGACCGTCCGCGGGCATGCCTGTGAACTGACCGGGCTCAACATCATGGCGATGCCGCCCGGTTGCGTCGATGTGAGGATCGACGCGTGTCAACCGACGCTGAATGTTCCGCCCCACGCCGGCGACGAAATCGTCCATCTTCGTCGTGGCGGAGTAGACCAGTCACATATTCAGGCACTCGGAGCCCGCGCGATGTTTCATCGGGAGGGCGATGTCAGGATCGAAGCAAAGAACGACACTTGGGAATGCCTTCTGGAGATCGATCGTGACCGGATGACAGAAATTGCGTCGGAGCGCTCCGGCTCCTGTCGGACCCCTCCGGAATTCTTTGTCGATGAAACCGATCCGACCTTCCGGATCCTCGCGGATCTCGCAATCCGTCACCTGCGGATCGGGGAGCCCGATCGTCTCTACATCGAAGGTCTCAGCATCGCCCTCGCGGCCCATGCGCTCGCGTTCGACCGGCGGACCTCCATCGTCTCGGATATCGGCACCGACCCCCGCATCGCCCGCGCCGTGGACTATATCGAGACGCATCTGGGCGAGGACCTCTCGGTCGCTCGCATTGCGTCTGTTGCGGCCATGTCCCCCTCCTGGTTCCAGAGCGCCTTCCGCTCGGTGATCGGCCGTCCGGTCTTTGCCTATGTCCGCGAGCGGCGGTTGGAGCGGGCCCGCATTCTCCTCACCGACCGGCGCCTGTCGCTCAGCCAGATCGCCTTCGCCTGCGGATTCTCGTCCCACAGCCACATGAGCCGCCTGTTC